>NZ_JMLS01000027.1 GCF_000686845.1 Paenibacillus sp. UNC451MF
CAAAGCAACCTGCCTGGATAACGCATGCATCGAATCTTTTTTTTCGCATCTCAAAACAGAGAAGTTGTACCTCAAACAGTGTAATTCAGGAGCGGAAATTCAGCAAGCGGTGGAAGAATATATTTACGATTACAACTACCACCGTTTTCAAGCCAAATTAAAACAACGCGCACCGATTGAATATCGATGCGCGTTGGCAGCTTAGCTTTTTTCATCTGTCTACTTGACAGGGGTATGACCACTTGGCGGGTTTTTTATTTTGGAAATGAATTTAATCCAAAGTACCTTCATTGTAAGTCGCAGTTTCGCTTCAAAGGATTCCGTTGCGGGTAATGGCTTCGTAAAAAGGAATCTTAAGGGGGGAGCAGCATGTATATGCTCGGTATGGCACTGCTTGATAGTTTAAATCCGGCTGCTATTTCTATCTTAATTTTCATACTTCCTATGGTCAAAAAAACTTGGCATGCTGTATTCTTTATTGGCGGTGCCTTCATGACCTATCTTTTAACGGGATTAGTATTTTACTATGGAATTGACCGCTTTGCGAAGAAATGGCTATTCTCGTTATTGCAAGCATATCCTCTTGCTTGTTCCATCACTGGCATGATTCTAGGGGGACTGCTTATCGGAGTAGGAGTATTGTACACTGTTCGGATTGTCCGTTCCTTTCGACATAAGGAAGCGGAGAGCAGCTCAGGAATTTCCAATATTAAAAGCGTTCATCCGATGATGCTATTAGGTTTGTCTATTACATCAACATTGGGTGATGCGCCGACTTCGATCCCGTATATTGTGTTCATTAGTCATTTAACGGAACAGCATGTACCATTCTCGGTTATGATGCTGAATTTAATAGTTTATTGCTTTATTTTTGTACTTCCCATGCTTGTTTTATATATCGCATACGGATTGATTAAGGAAAAATTCAATTTCATTGAAACGGTAACACGGAAGGTGATGAATAAGCTCAGTAAGTATGCGGTTCCAGCAATGGCATATGCCGCGGGAATATGGCTGTTCTATATTTCCATCTAACGAGCAACTATTCTCAATCTACCGCGCTGAGTCAAAAATGATTGCTTTTGTCAGCGGCTCCGATCTATCTGCCATTCGTGAGCTCCTTGATGAATTGCCGGATCGAATACCGATGGTGTTCAAAGTCCAAAGGGAGGATTACAAGAAGCTTATTAAGTCAGGATTTCAGTTAAAGAGAATGCGTTCCTTTTATACGTATTCGTGCTTTGAGTCGATACCTATAACTGAAATCAATGAAATAATTGAAGAGACTGAACTCAATAATAGTTTACTCCCACTTTGGTCTAATAATGGGTACGATCCGCAACAATTGAATCAAATGTTTGAGCTTGGAGCCAGATCCTATACGCTTTATAAAGCTGGCGAACCTGTGAGCACCTGCTTAACATTTTATAATTACGCTAAGGTTTGGGAAATCGGCGCCGTGTATACCCCTGAAGAACACCGGGGAAAGGGCTATGCAAAGAAAGTAGTTGCGACAGCAGTCAATCGGTTATTAGAGAAGGAGCTTCTTCCAAGATATCAAGTGCTCGATTCTAATTTGTCATCGATAAAAGTAGCGGAGTCTTTAGGATTGTCGCGTGTGGTTACACTTGAACATCTATATTATGATGGATCTTAGATACAATGGATGCGGGATAGCAACAGCTGTCCTTTTCTTTTTTTTGAAAACAGAACGTACGTTCTAGTGGTTGCTGAGGGGCTAGTGTAAATTTTGATCCAATGTGAAACAAAGGAGGATAATGAACGTCTAACAAGATAGTGAAGCAGGGAGAGGAGTGGTCAATGTAATGAAAGGGAAGAAGCCATTATGGGTTGGTCTCTTAGTAGTTTGTCTTAGCACGGGGCTAACACCTTGGCAAAGCTTCGCGGCAGAACAAAGTGTTAAGGTTACCTTGCCCGAATTTGAGGTTAAGCTGAACGGTAATGATGTTGAGAACCAATACCGACAATATCCGCTTCTAGTGTATAAGGATATAACGTATTTTCCAATGACATATTATGACGCTAGGCTGTTGGGCTTGCAAACGAACTGGTCACCGGACGAGGGTCTCAGCATTGGTAAAGATCATGTAGCTTCCTCTTATATGCCTTATAAAACGAGCAGCAAAAATGCGAAAAGCTTCAAGGCTACCATACCGAACCTTGAGATTACGATAAATAATAAAACAGTAAACAATGCGCAGGAACAATACCCGCTCTTAAGCTATAATGATGTTATATATTTCCCGTTAACCTGGAGATTTGCCCATGATGAGTTCGGGTGGCAATATGAGTGGGAATCTTCAAAAGGCCTATCCATTCAGTCCGATAATGCTCAGTTGATATCGGCAGCATTGCCGGCTTTCGCTGGAGACAATGATGTTGCTCTATTTAAGGACTATTATTACTTTGTAGAGACAACCGGGACTAAGAATGAAGTGTTCAGAGCACCTGTTCAGGATACATCCCATAAAGAATTGGTTTACTCCTATGAGTTAGATACTTCCTATGGCCTCAATAAAAATTTGAAGTTCGATATAAGAGACGGTGAATTGTGGTTTTCTTATCACTCAGGTGGAGCCATCATGGGATCAGATGAATACTGCAAAGTCAACAGTGACGGAAAGGCAACCCAGGAGCATCGGGGATACCTTGATTTTAAAAATAGTCCGACAGGAACCTTGACGATCCGACAATTTGTCCCCCCAGGAGGAAATAATTTATCGTGGATAGCCAGTGGGGCTGACGCGGCGAGTGGCATAAACGTAGGGGACCCGAATCTTATTTATGGATGGCATATTGGCGCCGGCTACTCATCCGACCGCTCTACAACCATAATTGGTGACAATGCATATGTTTTGGCATCCACCTATCCGGTTGGCAAGGAGAACCTCAATAGGATTTATAGAGTAAATTTGAAAACCAATGAAACGGATAAGATCATCGACACAGAAGTAAGCCATTTTAAGCTTGTTAATAATAAGCTTTATTATGTGAAGGATGAGGATCAATCCTTGTATGTTTCTAATCTGGATGGAACCGGCGAGCAAAAGCTGTCCCATAACCAAGTTGGAAATTGGTACGACGAAATAGGCGGAGAAGTGTACTATACTAGTACTAATGCAGTTGGCCAAATTCATCTATATAAATCTGGGAAAACACAAGAAGATAAGCTGTTGTTGAATGAGTCCATTGACAGCGTGCAAAGAATGAACGAGCAATTGATCTGTAAGCTTACTCCGGGTGGGGATTACGGTGTTAAAGTACTGGATGCATCCGGCAAAGTACAACTTGCTATTGCTGACCAGGTATCGCGAGTTTTTGTTAATCAAGATCAATTTATACTCGTATCGGCAGAGGATCAATCGATTAAACTCGTAAAGTAGACACAAACAGCAAAATATGACAGCATTGGAAGACGACTGCCTACTTAATTAAGTAAGGTAGTCTTTTTTTCAATATGGAAGTTAGAAGCCTACATAGCCAATACGGCTTATGCCATCGAAAGAAAAAATGCTTACCAAGAATATCCGGAATATCCATTCTGCATTTGTACTATAAGAAAATAGGCCAAGCTGTGCCGTTATAATTTTTGATGATCAAATGCTTTTCTAGCCTCAAGAACGGAATCATAATGTGTATCGGTCCATCTATGAAGCGATCGCATGGGTTCAATTAATGTTTCACCCAATGGGGTTAACGAATATTCAACAGTAGGCGGGACCGTGGGATGGACCTGGCGGTTGACTAAGCCGTCTCGTTCAAGCTGACGTAACGTTTGGGTAAGCATTTTTTGCGTTACGCCTTCGATTTGCTTTTTCAAGTCGCTGTAACGCTTCTTGCCGCTTTCGAGTTCGTAAAAAACGAGCACGGTCCATTTGCTGGAGACTACCTCCAATGCACGCCGATAATGGCAAGGTGATTCTTTGTCATCAGATTGAAAGTCGTTATTCATGTTCTTACACTCCTTCGTAACTGATGTTCAACTTTGATCTTAGCGTATAACATTCTTCTGAACAAGAACCAAATGCTACTGATGTATGCGAAATGGATGCCAGATGATGGGGGAAGTGGATCGAACACGAATGTAGTTGACTATTTATTCGTATGTGAGGTTGTCAATGAGTATAGGATTGGAAAGGGTACCACTCCCGATCAATTGGAAACAATTTGAAAGTCCTGTCAGCAGCTTTTATAATGAAGTAAAGTCTAGTACTTCAATTAATAGGAGGGAACACAATGTCTGAAATCAAACTATCCGTAGATTACGATCAATATGAGGATGGAGTCAAAATCGTTGATTTAATAGAACAACTAGCGAGCAAGGAAGAAAGCTTACAGCTTGAGAGCCTCATTATCGGTGACTGGGGAGGCGCTTATGAGAATGATTCAAGCGAAGCGGTTGAGGCGTTAGTTAGATTGAAAGACCGTTTTCCGCAGCTGCGAAAACTGTTCATCGGTGATATGTCGTATGAAGAGTGTGAGGTGTCGTGGATCAATCAATCGAACCTTGCCCCGTTGTTATCCGCGTATCCTGAACTTACATCATTTACAATTAAAGGAAGCACGGGCCTTGTTCTTGATCCAGCTAAACATGAAAAGTTGGAAGAGTTGACCATTATTTGTGGTGGTTTAGGCAAAGAGGTCATAGCAAGCATTAGTGAAGGAAGCTTTAGTCGTTTGAAAAAGCTAGAGCTCTATTTAGGTGTGGATGAATACGGGTTTGATGGAAGCCTGGAGGACGTTCTTTCATTGATCGAACCAGGGAAATTCCCCGAACTCACCTATTTAGGACTTAAAGATAGCGAAATTCAAGATGAAATTGCGATCGCCCTCGCGAATGCTCCAATTCTTGATCAATTACATACACTGGATCTCTCGATGGGAACGTTGACGGACAAAGGCGCAGAAGCATTGATCCAAAGCGATAAGATCAAGAACCTGAAGTTTCTGGATCTAAACTATCACTACATGTCCGATGAAATGATGAACCGTTGGAGCAAATCCGGCCTCAATGTAGATACAAGCGATCAGCAGGAAACCGATGATGATGAGGATTATCGCTATCCTTCCTTGACGGAGTAAGAATGGATCAGATGATTTTGATCGGCAACTCTGGGAATCGGAGGACAGCCGGTATTCAAGCTGCGCGGGCCAAGCTGGACTTGTCACCGGCCATACAACTGAATTACATCGATTTGTTGAAAGGTAAGTCGTCTTTGTTATCGATAGTCGAGTCGCATGGGCTTGCGATGGATGAGCCACCTCTATTAAGGCTAGATGCTCCGGGAGAGCATTTCGAAGTTGAGCGTGAGCTAATTGCTTGCGGTGCTCCAGACATAGCAATCAGGGACGAGGATGATCGCTGGCTGCGATATGACAATAGACTGTTTCAGCCTATTTCCGTTAGGTTCGCAAGGGATTTGAAGGAAAGCAATGGAAGGCTCTATCATCCATCCCAATGGTTTCGCGGTTATTGTCGGCTCCTGTCTCGATTGGATAGGGAGGCAAAGCAGCTGTGGAGCAAGCCAGGTTGGATGAACGCTCCTGAGGACATTGCTGCTATGTTCGATAAACGTTATACCTACCAAGTATTGTCGGAGGCTGGCTTGCCAGTCCCAAGGAGATTAGCGTCTCCTGAAGCTGTACCGAATTACGAAGTACTTCGTGAAATGATGGAGAGCAATCGGACACATCGAATTTTCATAAAGCTGGCGACAGGTTCCGGCGCTTGCGGAGTGATTGCTTATCAAGTGAATCCGGTTACCGGAGCAGAATCCGCAGTGACCACAATGAGTGTGGAAAACAACTTGTCCAGACCTCCAGTGTTTTATAATCTGAAAAAGCTTCAGCAATACAAAGACCGAGATAGCATACGTCAAATCGTCAATTGGCTATTAAGCCATGGCGCGCATATTGAGCAATGGATTCCCAAAGCGGCTTACGGGGATAGGACCTTTGATATCCGGCAGCTGGTTGTTGCGGGGGAGGCTTGCCACAGCATTGCCAGAGTAAGCAGGACGCCGATTACGAACCTGCATTTGCGTAGTGATCGTATGAGCCTAGATGAGATAGGCCTATCTTATGACATCCAAGCAGCAGTGAGGTGTTGTGCCGAACAAACGGTGTCAGCATTTCCCGGATCTACCGTAGCGGGTATCGATGTGCTGCTAAGCAGCGGAGCGTACCGCCCATATGTGCTGGATGTTAATCCGTTTGGAGATCTGTTGTATCGTAATCAATTTGAAGGGCACGATCCGTACGAGTGGGAAATGAAAAGAATTGCAGCTCTCCCTCGACTGGCATAATAGAAGGGGGATCACCATGATGATCAACATGAATGAAATAGTAGGCAGTCATGATATTTTGATGATTACACTGGATACGCTACGGTACGATGCGGCTGTGCTAGAGGAAGAGAATTGTCCGAATCTATGCGGTGGAGGACACTGGGAGCGGCGCCATACTCCAGGCAGCTTTACATATGCAGCGCATCATGCTTTCTTTGGAGGATTTCTGCCTACCCCCGCTACGACGAATAAATCGGAGCATGTTCGTTTGTTTCATTCGAAGAATACAGGCTTAAAGACGCACCCTTATACGTGGTTATTCGATACGCCGGATATGGTCTCGGGACTTCAGGAAGAAGGATACCGTACTATATGTATCGGTGGGGTTATTTTCTTTACTAAAAAGGTTCCGCTTGCGAAAATACTTCCAGGATATTTTCAAGAGAGCTATTGGAGAATGACATTCGGTGTTACGAATCCGCGTTCCACGGAGTATCAGGTGAATCACGCTATCAAGCTTCTTCAAAAATTAGAAGCAACAGAGCGTCTGTTTCTGTTTATGAATGTGTCTGCTATTCATGGACCCAATCATTATTTTGTTCCTGGGGCGAGAAAAGACTCTGTAGAGACGCAGCGTGCAGCGCTCAGATATGTCGATGGAGAGCTTGGACGATTGTTCCAAACGTTGAGAGAAAGGGAGCGGCCCGTCTTTTGTATGGTTTTCTCTGATCACGGTACAGCTTATGGCGAGGATGGTTACGAAGGTCACCGGCTTGCTCATGAGGTGGTCTGGAATGTGCCGTATCGAGAATTTATTTTATAGAAGCGAGAGGAGCAGATGACATTGAGCCATACGGTTGACACTAACTATTCGTACATAATTGAACATCCCGAGGCTCTTCGCAGATGGAAGGAAACCATTGCTTCTGAGCCCTACAAGTCGTATCTATACTCTTATCCGCATAAAACCTCCTACAGAGAATTTGAGACAAAATTGCCATTATCCGAGCTGTGGAGTAAAGAACCCGCGGAATCATTCTTCTTATATATGCATATCCCGTTCTGCGGAGCACGATGCGGTTTTTGTAATCTATTTACGCTGCCTGACAAAAGTGCGGATGTCCACGCACAGTATGTGGATGCATTGGAGCGGCAAGCTGAGCAATGGGCTCCTTTTATCCAGAATAAACCTATCGCAAGGTTCGCCATAGGAGGGGGTACACCCACATTACTGGAGCCGTTTCAGCTTGATCGGTTGTTTCGTATTGCGAAAGAAAAGGTTGGAATGGACCCATCGCGAACTTCCATTTCAGTAGAAACTTCTCCCGAAACGGTGACAATCGATCGTCTAGACATATTAAAGTCACACCAGGTGGATCGTGTCAGCATGGGGATTCAAAGCTTTATCGAGGCGGAGGCGGAAGCAATTTACCGGCCCCAAAAGCCTTTGGAGGTAGAAAGAGCTCTTGAGCAGCTTAAGCAGTATCAGTTTCCGATACTTAATTTGGATTTGATCTATGGACTCCCTGGTCAAACGGTTGATTCTTGGCTTTACTCACTGGATCGCGCTTTATCCTTTGAACCGGGTGAAATCTTCATTTATCCGTTATATACCCGAGAGCACACGATTGTGAAGCCTGAACAGATTCGGCAAAGTGGTGAAGACCGGCGTATCCTTTTATATACTGCAGCACGTGATCGATTGCTTGCTCAAGGATACACCCAGTACTCCATGCGCAGATTTGCAAGGGAGGAAGCCAGTTCAAACAAACCACTTTTTCCGTATGGCTGCCAGGAGGAAGGAATGATTGGTTTAGGCTGCGGCGCACGTTCATACACGAGGAACGTTCATTACTCATCGAGATATAGCGTTGGCCGTTCAGCAACCGCAAGCATCATTGCCGATTATGTGGCTGCCGAGAATTATTCGACTGCAGATTACGGAATAATCCTGAGTGATGACGAGAAAAAACGACGGTTTATTCTGAAAGCCCTGCTGCATACTGAAGGGCTTGCCCTTAGCAGTTATGTGGAGCGTTTCGGAACACAGACGCTGGACGATTATCCTGAGCTACAGCTGTTGGTTCTTACCGGACTTGCTTGTATAGAGCCAGATCTCCTGTGCTTAACCCATGAAGGTCTTATGTACTCCGATGCTATCGGAGATTGGTTAATCTCAGCTGATATACGGTCTCGTATGGAAAGCTACGTGCTGTTATGAGGGCGACCATTTATTTCAGAGGCAGCTTATCCTCCTGTAATTATGATTGTCCGTATTGCCCTTTTAGCAAGAACACGGATAGTCCTGAGACATTGGCCAGAGACCGGCAGCAGATAGAGAAGTTTGTGCAATGGATCCGTAGTCAGGAAGCCAAAGAACATCGTATATCCGTATTTTTTAATCCGTATGGCGAAGGCCTCACCCACAGGTGGTATTGCGATGCAATGATTGAGTTGTCCCATATGAAGCATGTGGACAAAGTAGCTATTCAAACAAACCTCTCCGCTAAACTGGATTGGACCTCGGAATTGCATGCAGCTAAGACTGCATTCTGGGCGACTTATCATCCTGGACAGACGGACGAATCCAGATATGTAACTCAGTGTGAGAGGCTGTATTCGCAGAAAATACCATTCAGTGTAGGCTCGGTAGGAGTGAAAAGTGCATTCGATTCCATTTACTCATTAAGACAGGCGCTTCCAGAAGACGTTTATATGTGGGTTAACGCTTATAAGGATAAACTGGAATACTATTCGGAAGCAGATATTCTTTTTTTGACCCAGATAGATCCGCATTTTACTATTAATGCAGTAGATTACGATAGTATGGGCAAGCCTTGCTCAGCTGGGCAAGGCGTGTTCTATGTTCAAGGCGACGGCCGTGTTAAGCGATGCTATAAGGATCGTCAAGTTATAGGCAATCTGTACAGGGATGGGCTGGAAGGGATTGCTGAAATACGGCCATGCCGGATGAAGCAGTGTGACTGCTATATCGGCTATATTCATATGCCGGAACTGCAGCTTGACCGAATTTATGGGGAAAGGCTGTTGGAAAGGATAGCTAGAACAAAGTAAAGAGAAAGAAGCGTACTATGGAGCATAGAGGTCAAACTATATGGTTAACAGGGCTTCCTAGCTCTGGAAAAACAACTACAGCTATTGCTTTGGCGAATGCTCTCAAAGAAAAAGGAGTATTGGTTGAATGCTTGGATGGAGACGAGCTTCGTCGCGAAGTCGGTCGTGAGCTTGGATTCAGCAGGGAAGACCGAATGGAAAATATTCGTCGAGCCGTTTACATTAGTAAGCTTTTGAATCGTAATGGGGTCATAACCATCGTTTCTATGATCTCTCCCTATCTTGAGATGAGGGAGTATGCTCGATCGGAACTTGAACAGTTCATCGAGGTGTATGTGAATTGTCCGTTAGAAGAGTGCATCCGCCGGGATGTGAAGGGACTGTATGCCAAAGCCAGCAAAGGCGAGATCGCTTTATTTACAGGCATTTCGGACGTATACGAGCCTCCGACAAAACCTGAGATCACTATTCAAACGCATAAGAGCAATATTAATGATAATGTGAATATGATCATGAATTACCTGGCTAGATGAACTTCGCAATGAGGCAATGAAGCGACAAGTTATCAAGCTTACTTGGCGGTTTTTTGAACAATTAAAGCAGAAGTCGTTGTATCCTGAAGGGATTCTGGATTTACTGATAAATAGTTGTTAATAAGAAAAAATTACGATTCTTAAATGGTAAATGCACACCATAAGCGTTCCGCCTATATGATATAGGGAAAAGGATTCGGGAAAAAGGAGCGCTAGAAAGCAAATGTATGGTTACCCTCCTATTTATTACTATTATGGATTCAGACAGGAACCTCAGTTGGCCTAGACTCCATCGATGGTGGAATTGAACCGCAAATTAAGAGCATTATGG
Organism: Paenibacillus sp. UNC451MF; assembly: GCF_000686845.1. GTDB lineage: Bacteria > Bacillota > Bacilli > Paenibacillales > NBRC-103111 > Paenibacillus_S. The sequence goes on from NZ_JMLS01000027.1 coordinate 10,248, forward strand.
GAACAGCACGTGTACTGGACCCGATTGACGGTAAACTCCATTATAGACGGGCTTCCGGATGAAAAGGAAACGACAGCAAGGCTTCTACGGAATCCAGCTGATTTTGCAGAAGTGTTAAAGCCGTTATACGGTGAGGACATTGCCAAGCGATTTGCTGATTTGTTAACGGATCATCTAGCTATCGCCGCGGAATTGGTAAAATATTTACGTGCTGGGAATGCCTTGGCTGCATCTGATGCTCGAAAACGTTGGTTCGCTAATGCAGATGACATCGCCAACTTCTTAAGCAGCATTAATCCCTATTGGTCTAAAGAAGAATGGAGAAGCATGATGTATGAACATCTTAGGCTGCTAAGCGACGAGGTCGCCACACGATTTGCTGGAAATTACCAGCAAAATGTAGCTCTAGGTGATCAAATTGAATCGCAGGCACTAGGGATGGCAGATGTTATGATGAAAGGTGTTATCCAACAATTTCCAATGGCATTCACGAATTAATGGATGGTTGTGGTATACATGAGGGCTGCTGAGAATTCAGTGGCCACTTTTAACAATAATGAATCCGATGAAAACAAAGGAGAGCTGATGATGAATAAGCCTCAACTCGTTTTAGATGCAGCCGGCGTCATCGTTACGAACTTTTCACCTTTATTTTGGAAAGAGATTATTGGAGATTCTGCTATATCTTTTGAAGAATTAAAAGCTTTATTTAAAAAAGAAATGCGATTGCGGCTCTGGACAGGAGAAGCTAGTTTGGACGAATTCTGGAGTTGGCTCTCTGAACGGACTCCTCAAATGGATAAATTACATACGAAGAGACTGATCGATAAACATTTGGTTTCCTTACCTGCATTTGACCTTATTATCCAATGGAGCGTACAAGCTGATATCCACATTCTCAGTAACCATCGTACGGAATGGCTAGCTCCAGTATTAAACCCAATCGCCAATAACCTTAAAAGCATTACAATATCCAGTGAAGCAGGCTGCTGTAAACCGGACCCGACCATATATCGTCTCGTACAAAGCAAGATTGAAGACCCTAATGCATCCGTTATCTATGTCGACGATCAGGAGAAAAATATGGTAGAAGCTGAGAAGCTCGGATGGCATACAATTATTGCAGATCCAGGTGGTGAGTGGGTGTCAGAAATAGAGAAGCAGTTGAGTTTGTAAAGATGAACCGATGTTCTTGACCCATTTGGAAGTCTTTACATGTATAGATTGAGCCTATAAAATATAGATACACTATCGAAGGGCAGGCAGCGTATTGAAGAAGCATAAGTTGTTATACACCATTGCACTCGGAATATCCGTCTTCATCGGATCTGTATTTTATGAGAAACATTTTGATGATACTGAGACTAGTGTCACAGCTAACGTCCAATTGATTTTTCCAGCGGATCGCTTTCCTGAAACGGCACAGCACATTAAAGATGCTATTGCTTCAGGGGAATCTGCCATATGCACTATAGATCGTAAAGGTGCTGAAGACAACCGTAAGAAATCACTTCATGATGTCCCTACAAAAAAAGGCTATGATCGTGATGAATGGCCGATGGCAATGTGCGACGAGGGCGGGGAAGGTGCGGATATTAGATATATCTCCCCATCAGACAATCGTGGTGCAGGCAGTTGGGTGAGCAATCAGGTCGAGAAATACCCGGATGGGACCAAAGTTATGTTCATTGTTAAATAGCAATGGACTTTTTTTATATACGGAACACGACAGCGTCAAGATTTTTGCTGCATCGTTTTTTTTGAAATCATTATTAGGAGGTTTAACATGGATGTAGAACAATTCATGAAGTCGATGGAAACGATTTTCGGTGATCTTCTGACAAGGTTTGATAAGGGTGAGGAATATGCATTTTATGAATATGGGCCTAAATCCATACATCGAGTTGGCTATGCCACCAATATAACGCCCGAGATAGTTAGGCAAGCAGCTGATCTAAATATAGATCGTATTCTAACACATCACGATGCCTGGCATTTTATCTACGGTATGCAAGAAGAATGTCATGTTCAATTGAAAAAGCATTGTATCCATCACTTCTTTATTCATTTGCCATTGGATTACGCGGATTTTGGTACATGCTCTTCATTGTTCAACGCAATTGGCATCGATAATCTCATTCAGCCCTCAGTACATCATGAAGATCGAAGTATTCCAGGTATTGGAGAATATAAAGTTCCGATTGCTTTCGAGGAGCTGCATGAACGTATGAAATATGAACTCAATGAGGACGTGCGGGCTTGGAAACATTCCAGTAAAGATATTCATCGGGTTGGGATCGTTACAGGCGCAGGGAATTCAACCTTATCCATTCGGGATGCTCATGAATCTGGTTGTGATGCTTATATAACGGGTGAGAGGACGCTTTATACCATTCTGTATGCAAAATATATTGGGATGAATTTGATAGTGGGGAGTCATACGTTTACAGAGCTTTTTGGCGTGAGATCTTTAGCAAGGAAACTAAAAGAATTAGTTCCATATGTAGAAATCATTGAGCTTAAAGAAGAACACTTCGAGACTTAAGGCAAGTTTTCACGGGCCTTTTTTCATTGTAATCGGCCGACCCTTTCCCTCCGAATTATACAAACTTGGCGAATAACAAAAAAACCAAACATAAAACTTCCCCTATAAGAAGAAATTGAATGTTTGGCTTCTCTACTTGATTCTCGCTATTAAGAACCTGTCGATCGGTAATGCCGAACTCCAATATGCCAGACTAATAAACAAGGAATTAGAAACAAGAAGCCGGTCAAGGGTAGAAAGGCATAAAGCGAATTGTTAATGCCATCCCGTTCCAGGATGTAATTTAAGGGCAAATAATTGACGCATCCGAAAGGTATGATGAAAGTGAACAACCGTCGTACCCATATGTGATAAATATTTAATGGGTATTGGTTCATCTCACGCCCTCCGTCTGTAAAAATATTGGCAATCTCAAGCCCTTGAACGGTCCAAAAACTAATAGCAGCAGTTAAAATAAAGATTCCAGTGAAAATGACAGCTCCGCTAATAATCATTAACACCAGAGTTACCATTTTGAGAATGGACCAGTCCACTGAAATATGCATACAAGACCAAGCGAGGACGATTGCGCAAAGAAATAGTCGACCGATACGGGCGAATTCAAATTTGGAGCCGAACACTTGGATGACAGTACTTCGGGGACGAACAAGCAATCTATCGAAGTCGCCGCTTACTACAAGACTTGAGAAGGTGTCAAAGCCGCGCGCAAAACACTCGGTAATCGAAAATGCAATATTGGTGACTGCGAAGCATAATGCGACCTCGTAAAAACTCCAACCCTTAACCATACCGAAGCGATCAAACATGAAATACAAGCCTGCAAATGTCGTGAATGGAGTTAAACATTGTCCGACGATAAGAAGCAGAAACGATGCACGATACTGCATCTGCGATTTGAATAGAAGAAGCATGTATTTAAAATAAAGTTTCATTGTATTTGTTACCCTCCTTGCACTACAATGCGCCGCAGTGCCCTATCCATAGCAAATTTTCCAACTGTGATTAGTGCAGCTAACCAAATCAGTTGAATGATTAAACCTTGAACAGCTTCAGACATGGATATACTTCCGGTGAAGACACGAAATGGAAAGTCAGCAGTCCAGTGAAACGGCAGTACGTATACGATCTGCTGCATCCAGCCAGGCATCAGTGGGACGGGGATAATCAAGCCAGCAAAAAACTCACCGAAAACACTGAAAAATAATAAGGAGCCGACCGGCGACATGGTTACGAATACTGATATATAGATGAGCATAGAGAGAGCAACGACCATGAACAAGCCAACCAGGAGTACGGCGATAAAAAGCAGAAATGAAGCAAAATCCGGGGGGAGCAGTAGTCCGTAGGGTTCTGGCAGAAAAAATACAATTATCAGGATGGGGAAGCAGCGCAGAAGGGCACTCGATAATCGCTGAGCTAGCAGCTTGGCATACCATAGACCGTAGATGCCGCTTGGCCTGCATAGTTCATAGGCAATGTTGCCGCTAGTAATGAGCTGAAACAATTCATTGTCCCTTAGCCATAAAACAACAAGTGCAAGGAATGCCTGCTTGAGCCACGTATAGGTAACGACTTGTGATAGTGTCATTGGAGGCTCCTGTGTAGCGTGGGCGTAGAACGCCTCAAAGATCATAATGAACATAAAACCGAAGAAGAATTGTGTGCCTATGCCTGCAAGCGCTGCTGCACGGTATTGCAGACCGGTATTAATTCGCAGCTTAAAAACCGATATGTACCCTTTCATCATAGCTGGTACTCCTTATACATCTGCACTATGATGTCTTCAATAGGCTGCGTGTCTATCGTTACATCCAGCAGTTCTACCTGAGAAGATAATCGGGTTAGAGCTTCCGAAATCATAATCTGCTCTGTATCCACGCTAAGAATGGCACGGTCTGGTGTCCAAGACATTAAAGTCGCACCCGGTATTTGAAGAGGGCTGCTGTTCTCACGGTATTCTGCCGTTATCGTCCTTCTCGTGCCGAATCGTCCCCGCAATCCCTGAATGCTTCCGTCGTAGAGAAGGGTGCCTTTACCGATCAATAAAATTCGATCTGCAAGTGCTTCGATATCATTCATATCGTGAGTAGTAAGAATGACTGTAACATCTTTTTCTTTGTTGATGGTCTTGATAAAATGACGAACGGCGATTTTTGATACGGCATCGAGACCAATCGTCGGTTCATCCAGGAACAGGATACTGGGATTGTGAAGCAAGGAAGCCGCAATCTCACATCGCATCCGCTGCCCTAGGCTCAACTGGCGAACGGGAGTGTTAATCATTCCTGTCAAGTCGAGTGACTCGATAAGGAGAGTAAGTGTTTTTTTGTACTCTGAATAGGGGACTTTGTAAATATCACGGAGCAGCTCGAAAGAATCTATGACAGGTACATCCCACCACAGTTGGGAGCGCTGTCCAAATACTACACCGATGTTTTTGACGTAAGGCACGCGATCTAGCCAAGGGGTGTAGCCTTTGATGGAACAGGTTCCTCGGTCTGGCACGAGTATACCGCTCATGATTTTGATCGTGGTAGATTTTCCAGCTCCATTGGGACCGATGTACCCGACTATTTCTCCTTGTCTGATGGAAAATGAGATGTCCTGAAGCGCTTCCACAACAGTGTATTCTCGGTGGAATAATGCTTTGATCGCATGGCTTAAACCTGATGTGCGTTGTGCCACCAGGAACGATTTACTGATTCCGTTTAGAGTTATCAAGCTTGAAACCTCCATTCTTTTTAGAGAGACGGAAGAAAATAATACCACTTATAGTAAATAAGTGTCAATAAAAAACTTTTGTGACCCATAACTAATATTTTTGTTTAATTATCTTCACTCTGATTTTGAAAACGTCATACTGTCGCCTGAGGAACCTTTGATTATAGACAAAGTATCCATTTTTTAACATTTCTTGGTGTGGTATAGTCATACGTAAGGCCCACGTTCATTTGCTGAAGTCTCAACAAATAGTTAAAGGGTGAGAGCATAAATGAATCATTTTAAACCTGAAATGAGTATTCAAGAAGCGGTTAAGCTAATTAAGCTTAGTATGAATGGCGCCATAGAGGAAGTTACTGAGTACAAGGGTGGAAACATCAATCGGGTGTTTTCTTTCAATTGCGATGGTAAGGGATATGTGTTGCGGGTTGGTCACAAACAAGGGGATACCTTACATGATGTGCAAAGCAAACAATATATATTGAACCAATTCGTAAGAGGGGGAGCACCGTTAGCTTTCAACATAGATGCCGGAGAGTATGGTGAAATGAATTACCAGATTGCAGAAAGATTGGATGGAACGACATTATCCGAGCTCGACAAAGAGGAGAAAAATCACCTTAAGCAAGAATTAATACCTATTTTGTCTCGCATGCATCGAGTAGACGTAAGCTCGTCAAAAGGTTATGGATGGCTGACCTTAACAGGTGATGGAGAATTTACTACGTGGGAACACTTCGCGCGTTCTTTTTACCTACCCGAACAGCAAGGTTTCTGGGAAGGCTGGACGGAATTATTTGAAACGAGCTTCCTTGAAAGGGATGTATTTGAAGAATGCTATGACAGGATGCTGCACTATATTGAGTATAATGCTCCTTATCGTTATATCCTCCATAATGACTGTCATGAAAGCAATATTATCGTAAATGATGGCAAGATAGTAGGACTTATTGATGGCAATTTCATGTATGGCGATTTTGTAAAAGATTTAGCAGGCTGGATCAGTCCGCTCAATAACAGTGGACTTCGAGATCGTTTTCTGGAAACTTATGAGCAGTTGGGGTTCCCTTTAGAAAGCTTGGAAGAAAGGCTCTTGGGATGTCATTATTTTGGCGGATTGGATGCAATGAGATTTTATGCGAAAGCTAACCGACGCAGTGATTATGACCGGGTGCGTAATCAATTGTTATCTTTTCCGACTAAATAATAGTTCAATGAAAATAATGAAAGCGACAATATGTAGTACAGGAAGTGATTAATATTCAATTATTGTTTATTTGCAGTCGGAACAAATGGAGATGCTTGACAGCTGAAAAAATATTTAACTGACGAAATGGCCATGAAGTTAGATCGGCTGGTACGGAAGAGAACGCCAGAGTTCGTGTAACCCACGGTCATATAGGGTGGGCGGACATGATTTTTGTGATGGAGAAAAAACATTTAAAAAGGCTTGAGGAAAAATTCAGAACGGAGTTGAAGAGCAAACGAGTGATATGCTTACACATACCTGATGATTATAAATTCATGGACGATGAACTAATTGACATACTTGAATCTAGAGTAGAGGAGTACTTGGTTCAGGACTAGACGTAAATTGAAGGAGGCAATGAATCATGGATAATCATACTAATATATCAAAAACAGTTGGAACCAATGGTCTGAGACATGGTATCAAATGTATCGAACAGAAGAAGCAATTGCAAAAATAATTACCCGTCCTGAATCCGCATTTCATCCTACCACGTATTTGATGATCCAAGAAGCATTTCCAGACTTACACGGCAAACGAATTTGTGTTCCTTCCAGTGGAGATAACCATGCTGTTTTTGCTTTTCATTTGATGGGGGCAAAAGTAACATCCTGCGACATCTCAGAAAGGCAGCTGGAAAACTCAGCGAACATAGCACATAAACATGGATGGGATATTGAATTTATCTGTGACGATACGATGAAGCTAGACAAAATAGACAGTGGTAAATATGATTTTGTTTACACTTCGAATGGTGTTCATGTATGGATAAATAATCTTAATGCCATTTGAAGAGATGTATGCGGAAGATGGTACATTTTGGATTGATGAGTCGAGCGGTGAAGAAGACATAAGGTCAAAGGAAGAGCTTGATGCATTGTGCAATTGGGAAATAAACCCCACGGCAGCCATTCCTCAATGGTTATCGATTAAAGCAATGAAATGAACATTCTACACATTCCTCCAATCCGTATGAACTAGATAACTCCCTCTAGAACATGCAAGAACGTTGCAAAACGCTACCTAAATTGACACTATAGGTAGGGATCAGTATATTTATCTATAATATGACCGAAAATAAATCATAATGAATGTATATCGTGGAAGGACGGTCTACCTTTCGAGGTACTGTTGAACTTTCTATATTCTTATGATAGTTTTGGCAGTTGCTAGATAAAAGGGAGTATTTTATGAAAAAAATGAAGGCATTGGTGATTGCACCTTACCGGGGATTGGTGGAGCTGACCTCCAGTCTTATCGATCAGTTGGATGATTTTGACATAACTATTGTTCAAGGTGATATATCAGAGCCATTGCCTGTCCGTCAATATGAAGAGGAAGGCTACGATGTTGTTATAAGCCGTGGAGGAACGGCCAAGCTCATCCGGGACCATTGCTCGCTGCCTGTTGTAGAGATCAAGATTTCCGGATTTGATATTTTGCGGCTTATTACACTGCTTAAAGAATACAAGACACCCATTGAAATGATAGGCTTCCCAAACATTATTGAAGCGGTTGTCGCTGTATCGCGTCTGCTTGATGTGTATATTCCGTATACAATCATCCATGAACAGGACGAAGTGAACGAAGCACTGGAAAAGGCGAGAAAGAAAGGAGCCCTCGTTATTGTCGGTGGTTCGAATACAGTACGGCTGGCGAAGGAGCAGGGACTTCAGGGGATCCTTATTACATCCGGTAAAGAGTCTGTACTGGAGGCGTTTGAGAATGCAAGAAATATGTGCCAAGCTATCGGGCGGTATAAGTCCGATTGGCTGATGTTAAGCACACTCGCTCAAGGGACCGAATGTGGGATGGCCAGCATACAGGTGGATGGCGGACTGCGTTATGCGAATGCAGTTTTCCAGGAAATTCTGGGCGTGCGATCCGATCAAGATGCAGGTTTAGTGTTGCGACAGCGGTTTCCTCAACTCATGGACTTGCTGCGCAAATCGAGTGTAAAGGGAGAACCAACCTCTTCATTTGAATTGTATGATTCGACGTTCCGTCATAAATTGATGGCTGTTCCCGGATTAGCGGAGCTCGAACCATCGCTTTACAATTTGTATTTGCGACCGGTGACGGACAGCGAGAATGACATTCAGGTTCAGCGTCTGGAGCCATTTATCGGCACGTTCCCACATCTTATTCGGGCGCGGGCTGATTTCCAGATAGCTTTGACATCTGCGGTGGGGATTCTTAGTAAGCATGAACCTGTTACTGTATATGGAGAGCAGGGAACGGGTAAACGGATTCTTGCGGGTTCTCTGTGGCAGCAGCTTCGTCCGGAAGAAGAGGAGCTACTCGAGGTGGTTGTAACACGCGGCACCGAAGAGGCTTTCTTGCATCTGAAGCATCTGCTGGAAGAGACGCAGCAGGGCGGTATGGTATATTTGCGTGGAGTGGAGCGGTTTTCGCCCAAATATCAAAGAAGAGTTGCGGAGCTAGTCATCAAAAGCGCGGCGTTTTTGATCTTCTCCTTTGACAAATCCCCTGATCAGCTAAGGGAGGAAGGATTATTGGAGCCTGAGCTGTTCGCACTGATGACAGGGGCGATCATTGAAATGAAGCCGCTTCGCAGCAATCTACAAGAGCTGGATGAGCTTATCCGTATTTTCATTTCCGAAAATAATGAGAAGTACGGCAAACAGATCGTCGGTATCCGTCCGAAAGCACAAGCAGCACTCTATGAATTCCCATGGAAAGGGAATTTGATCGAGCTGCGTGATACGGTCAAAGAGCTGGTGAAATCAGCGGAAGGCGAATATATCGAAGAAGAGATGCTCTCAAGTCTGGAAAAACAAAAATCCGAGCATAGCGCGGCAGGTGGTACTAGAACACTTAATCTTGATCAGCCTTTACAAAGTATCCAAAAAGATATTATTCAGCTGGTGCTTCAAGAGGAGAACATGAATCAGTCCCGTGCTGCCAAAAGACTAGGCATCAACCGCTCGACGCTATGGAGAATTTTGAAAGATTCAACATAATCATTTGTAGGAAAAGGATAATCAATAAAGAGACCCTATGATCAGCCCGGATTTGAAATCCGACAGTTGGTTATAGGTTTTTTTGTTGCAAAACGCAACGTAATTTGTTTCAATATGCAGCAATAGTTAAAAAATGTAGAGAAATTAAATATTAGTGTTGATAATTCGAACTATATTGTCTATAATTCATGGAGTGAGATCGTATGATAATTAATGGTGTTAAATAATGAAACACAATTGAGCGAGAAGTAGAAGGAGGTTTTTTTGTGGAATTAAAAGGAATTATTCCTGCTATGCTAACACCATTGACTGAAGAGCAAAAGGTGAACGAACCTGTTTTGCGTCAGCTAACCAATCGGCTTGTAGAATCCGGGGTTCATGGAATTTTTATTCTTGGAACGAATGGTGAATTCCATTTGCTATCTAGGGACGAGAAGTTGACCGTGGCTCGGATCGTTATAAAGGAAGTCAACGGGAGGGTACCTGTCATTGTAGGAACAGGTGGAGGAACGACGGAAGAAGTAATCGAGCTTTCCAGACAGGTAGAGCAATTGGGAGCGGATGCACTTTCGATTATTACACCGTTTTTCATAGCGCCTTCACAAGAAGAACTCATTGTTCATTACACGAAGATTGCTGAATCAACGAGCCTGCCCATCGTTTTGTACAACATTCCTTCAAGAACTGGAGTCAATTTGGAGCCAGATACAGCAGCAGTACTGGCTAAGATTCCTAATATCATCGGTATTAAAGACAGCAGCGGTAACTTTGCCAACATTGAGAATTATATTCGTGCAACGAAAGGTGAAGCGTTTACGGTTTTTGCTGGTACGGACTCATTGATTCTAAAAACTCTACTTGCAGGCGGTGTGGGTGCGGTTGCAGCAACAGCCAACATGCTTCCTGAAACGGTTGTTTCTATCTACAACCACTGGAAGAACGGCAACATCGAAGAAGCACAGATAGCGCAAGATAAGCTGCAAATGCTTCGCGATACGTTTGCTTTAGGGACTCTTCCATCGGTGCTTAAAAAAGCGGTGGAGCTGTATGGGATTCCGGTTGGACCTCCCAAATCGCCTGTGTCTGTCGTATCAGGAGAAGCATTGAACAAGGTGCAGGATATGGTTAATTCTTATCTCCAAAATTGAATGGACTCATCTATACAAAATTCAAGGGGTTGAATCTATGCAAGCTTTATACCAATTTCAAACCGCAGATCATATTGTCGCAGGACGAAATTCACTGCAAACCGTGGGAGAGCATTTACACTTGACCGGAGTTGATGTGAAGTCGGTGCTTATTATTACGCAGCCTTCGATTAAATCACTGGGCTTCGTCGATGCACTGGTCAGCCAACTAGCAGCCAATGGCGTGAAGGCGGATGTGAATACGAGCATCTTGCCTGAACCGACAGTTGAAAATATTGAGCAAGTATTTGCAAACATGGCAGGAGAGTCTTACGATGCCTTGATCGGGCTTGGCGGGGGAAGTGTGCTTGACACGACTAAAATCCTATCCGTGTTAACAACGAACGATAACTCCATTCGTGAACTGCTTGGAACGGATTTGGTCAAGAAGCCGGGCATTCCGACTATTCTCATCCCAACCACTTCCGGTACGGGCGCGGAGGTCACTCCGAATGCCATCGTCACCTTGCCGGATGAAGAGCTGAAGGTGGGCATAGTCAGCAAGCATATGCTTCCAAAGGTTGTCTTCATCGATCCGATGCTGACACTCGGACTGCCCAAGCCGATTACAGCGGCTACGGGGATGGATGCATTCACACATTCTTTGGAATCCTTTATCTCCAATAAAGCCAATCCGATCAGCGATATGTTCGCATTGGAATCGATTCGTCTGATCTCTGCCAGCATCGTGGAAGCATATCAGAACGGCTCATCCGTAGAAGCAAGAGAGAAAATGCTGTTCGGCTCTATGTACGGAGGGATGGCTTTGACAGGTGCAGGCACCGCAGCTGTACATGCCTTGGCTTATCCGCTTGGGGGCAAATTCAAAATTGCTCATGGTGTTGCCAATTCCATGCTGCTACCACATGTCATGGAATTCAATATGGACGCGATTGAAGACCGTCTATATCAGGTTGCCGAACCGATGGGAATTCAGGTACAGGGAATGACTTCTGCTCAGGCAGCTGTCAAAGTCGTCGAGCGTATCGTCGAATGGACGAAAATTCTCGAAATTCCTCAAGACTTGAGCAGCTTTGGAGTTCAGCAGCAGGACGTACCGGAACTGGCCATTTCGGCTTCCAAAGTGACTCGGCTGCTGAATAATAATCCGAAGGCAGTCAGTCTGCAGGATATGGAAATGATTTATCGCAAATTGCTTACCTAAATTGCAGTTTGCAGCAGCTTTTCAATGGACAAAGGGGGGATGTGCATGAGAATATCCGTTATTTCGGATGATTTGACAGGCGCGAGTGATTGCGGAGGTCAGCTGATCCGCTATGGCTTTGACGTCTCGGTCATTCTGGAGCCGCAAGCAGATGGCTTGCGAAGCAAGGATGCCGTCATCATCGATACGGATAGCCGATCTGTGACAGCGGAAGAAGCATACCGCAGAGTGAAGGAAGCGTGTGAATCACTTCAGTCAGAGCCGTTCGATATCATTTATAAGAAGATCGATTCTACTATGAGAGGAAACATCGGGCAAGAGATCAACGCAGTATATGATGTATTCCGCCCGGACTTTGTCATCATTGCCCCCGGCTTCCCCCAGAACGGGAGAATCGTCGAGAAAGGGATTATGTACTTGGACGGCAAGCCGCTTCATGAAACAGAAGTGGCGAGAGACCCCAAGACTCCGGTCCGTGACTCACTCATCACGCGGCTCATCCAAGAGCAAGCGGGTAGAGAAGTCGGGCTTTTGTCTCGCGACGATCTTTTGGAAACTTCTGAAGTTATGGCTAGCAAGCTGGCTGCGATGCAAGCACAAGGCATTATTTATGTGGCTGCGGATTCCACTGAACCTTCCGATCTGGAACGGCTTGTCCGGCAAATGAAACAAACCGGAAAGTCTATCATTTGGGTAGGCTCAGCGGGATTAATGAATGTACTGCCGCTCGCCTATGGCTTCGACTCGGAATCGAAGCGGGTAACAATACCAGCGCATGGAACGCCCGTCCTGCTTGTTGTGGGAAGCGTAAGCGCTATCGGCCGCAAGCAGCTGCAGAAGCTGCTTATTGAACCGGATATGGCTGGCATTGAGATTCGCTCGCAGGAAATTATCCAGAAGGGAGCTCCCAAACAAATGGAGTGGAGTCGCGTACTTCTGGAGGCGAAATCAGCAGTGAAAGCGGGTCGCCATATAGTGCTGTATTCATCTAATGAAGTGTCACAAACACAGCAGCTGGGGCAGGAGCTAGGCTTCAGCCTCGTGGAAATCAGCAATCGAATTTCTCAGGTTCTTGGCGAGTGGGCTGTTATGCTTACAGAACAATTTGATCTGCGTAATTTGTTCCTGACAGGTGGAGATACCGCACGCCAAGTATTTCAGCAGCTGAAGGTGGACGAATTTCATCTGTTGGATGAAGTAGAGCCGGGCATTCCTCTTGGAATTGTCCGCAAGCCAGGCAAAGACATCTACGCAGTAACCAAAGCAGGAAATTTCGGCTCACCGTCGGCTATGATCAAAGCAGCGCGTAAGCTGCAAGGAGGAGAACTATGAAGCCTAATATTGGAATTACGATGGGAGATGCGGCAGGCATCGGTCCTGAGGTTATTGTGAAAGCGCTTGGACACGCATCCGTCTATGACATTTGCCGTCCGGTGGTCATCGGTGATTATGGAATTTTGCAGCGTGCCATTCAAGTTACAGGCGCGGCGGTACAGCTCAACCGTATAGAGCAGGTTTGTCATGGGAGATATGTACACGGCACGGTCGACTGCCTTGATATGAATCTGCTGCCAGCAGATTTGCCATTCGGTGTCATGTCACCACAAGCAGGTGACGCGGCATTCCAATATTTAAAGAAAGCAGTCGATTTGGCCAAAGAGCAGGAGATACAGGCCATATGCACTGCACCATTGAACAAGGAAGCGCTGCAAAAAGGCGGACATTTGTATCCGGGACATACCGAGATTTTAGCCGATTTGACCGGTACCGAGGACTACTCCATGATGCTTTCCTCACCTAAGCTTAAGGTCATTCATTTGACTACACATGTAGGCTTGATCAAAGCAATCGAGACGATTAACCCAGAGCGTACATATAAGGTCATCAAGCTGGCGCATGAGACGCTGAGCCGTGCAGGATACAATAATCCGCGTATTGCAGTTTGCGGTATTAACCCGCATGCGGGAGAGAACGGACTCTTTGGCAACGGTGAGGAAGAGGAGAAGCTGATTCCGGGCATAGAGAAAGCAGCGGCTGAAGGCATTCATGTTACAGGTCCTTACCCAGCGGATACGTTGTTTTTCCGAGCTGTTCGCAAAGATTTTGATATCGTTGTTGCTTGCTATCATGATCAAGGTCATGTTCCGATTAAGGTGCTCGGACTCGAAGAGGGCGTCAATATTACGGTCGGCTTGAAGGGTGGTATCGTACGCACTTCGGTTGATCACGGAACAGCATTTGATATTGCAGGGAAAAATATTGCCGATGAACGCAGCATGCTCGCAGCTATTCAATCCGGAGCGGATTTGGCGCCGAAAGCTGAAAAATCGCGTTAACTAAGCAAGACTACAGACAACATGAAGGAGAGCTACCACTATGAAAGTTGTATCGACATCGCCGTCCTTCGCCAAATACTCCAAGGAGCCTATTGAGTATTTGGAGAAGCACGGCATCCAATTAGTGAATCTACCTGCCGACATTACGGAAGAGGCGTTTATTGCCAGTATTCAAGATGCAGATGCCGCTATTGTTGCTTTTAACGAAATATCAGAGAAGGTTCTTGTAAATGCGCCCCGTTTGAAACTAGTTTGCAAACACGGCGTCGGTGTGGACAATATTGATCTGAAGGCTGCGAAGGATCATAAGGTATGGATTACTAATGTTCCGAATGCGAATAAGCATGCGGTGGCTGACTTTGCCTTTGCTCTAATGTTATCGCTAGCGAGACAAATTCCGCTGGCGAATGAACTGACGAAGAAGGGAGAGTGGCCTCGGATCTTCGGCTCTGATGTTTATAATAAGACCGTTGGTATTATCGGACTAGGCAGCATCGGTAAGGAGGTCGCTAGAAGAGCGGGCGGCTTCGATATGGAAATATTAGCTTATGATCCATACCCGGACCATACATTCGCAGAACAGCATGGAGTTTCCTTCGTATCGTTGGACGAGCTGCTAAGCCGCAGCGACTTCGTAACGCTACATATCGCCCTGACAGAAGAAACAAAGCATTTTATTGGTGCTGATCAATTGAAGCTCATGAAAGAAAGCGCTTATTTGATCAATGCTGCCAGAGGTGGTATCGTCGAAGAGAATGCTCTGTATGAAGCGTTGACGAAGGGAACGATTGCAGGAGCAGCATTGGATGTATTCGAGCAAGAGCCGTTGAAGGAGCATCCGTTATTCGCACTTCCTAATTTTATTTCTTTACCTCATATT
This sequence comes from Paenibacillus sp. UNC451MF, assembly GCF_000686845.1. Taxonomy (GTDB): domain Bacteria; phylum Bacillota; class Bacilli; order Paenibacillales; family NBRC-103111; genus Paenibacillus_S. Next base: position 25,315 of record NZ_JMLS01000027.1, read on the forward strand.
GCCGGTTATACGAGTGGTGCGGTAAACACTCTCGGCATGACTTGCGTGCACAATATCGTGAAAGTCCTTATAAATGAGCAAAGACCAGATCACATCATGAACGGCTTGTAATAATAAAGCGATTTCAATAAGTTGCCATGAATTCATTGAATGAATCATTTTCAACTACATCATTGAGAGACGGAGAGATATATCTTGCAAACTCTGACTAAGAAAACCAATGTGCGCTGGATCGTCGCCATTCTTATGTGGGCAGCAATTGCTATCAATTATATAGATAGAACAGTACTCTCGGCGGCAGCGCCGTATATTACTAAAGAATTTGGACTGAATGCAGCTCAAATGGGCGTTGTATTATCCGGCTTCTTCTGGTCCTATGCACTGCTGCAAGTTCCTTCCGGGTGGGTAGCAGACCGTATTGGACAGAAGAAAACACTCGGCTTTGCCGTTGCCTGGTGGTCGCTTTCTACAGCAGTAACCGGCCTTGCGACCGGATTCAAGTCCATTCTTGGCTTCCGCGTCGCCCTCGGCGTCGGAGAAGCTGCCGCTTATCCGAGCAATGCAGGCATTTCCTCCAAATGGTTCCCGGACAAGGAGCGGGCGACGGTAGCCGGGATATTTGACAGCGGATCCAAATTCGGTGGAGCCATCGCGATGCCGCTGATTGTTTGGCTAATTGCCAAGTTCGATTGGAAAATGACTTTTTTAATTATAGGTCTGCTCGGTATTATATGGGCGATTGTCTGGATTTTATACTTCAAGGAAACGCCAGAGGAGCATAAAGGAGTCAATGAAGCAGAGCTGAAGTACATTCGTGAAGGACAATCCAAACGAGAAGGGTTGGATACCGAACAGCCGATGAAATGGTATCAGCTGCTTAAGTACCGTAACATTTGGGCGATGTGTATCGGCTTCTTCATGATCAACTACAACTCTTACTTCTTTATTACATGGCTTCCGACTTATTTGGTTAAGGAAAGAGGCATGAGCCTGATTGAGATGGGCTTCATGGCTTCCCTGCCGCTGTTATGTGCAATGGTTGTCGAGGTCATTGCCGGTTGGCTATCTGACCGCATCTATGCCAAAGGGCTATTATCGCTTACAGCAACGCGCAAACTGTTCCTTGTCATCGGGCTTCTAATGGCATCGTGTATAGGGTTCGCAGCATTTGCCCACTCGGCAGTACTGGCCGTAGTGCTTCTATGTATTGCCAAGTCGGGCACGACGGTGGCCGCGTCACAAGTTTGGGCACTGCCTAGTGATGTGGCTCCGAAGAATATGACATCTGTCGTGGCAGGTATGCAGAATACAGTATCTAATATGGGCGGAGTAGTAGGTCCGATCATTACCGGATTTTTCGTTGCGACCTACGGCTCCTTTGTTCCAGCTCTACTGTTTTCAGCAGCACTGATCGTCATTGGAATTTTGAATTACTTGTTTTTGCTAGGAAAAGTGAAACCGATTAAAATTGAAAACTAAAGCTGTCTGTTCCTCAGAAGATGGCAAGCTGGGAGGAGGCGGGGTCCCCTAGAAGGGAATATCTCTTCTGATTTCCTTAAGCTGCAGGACATGGTAACCACTCAGCAACTGAAAAAACAAACAGCCTCCAATACCACACCAGGTGGAATTGGAGGTTGTTGCTATTCATCCCTATCTTCAACGATGATGGTAACTACATTGGATCGAACTTCACCTGAATATGCTCTTCCATCCAAATCATATTCGTAGCGTGCAACAATATAAAGCTTCAGCTGATGAAGTCGGTCGTCTTCATCCACTCTAATCGAATAAAACACAATAAAGGTATTATTAGGCTGTAATGGTCCAAGAGAGACAACCCCATTATTTATTTCAGGATGTAATGAACTTCCAATGATTCGCAGACTTCCCTCCTTGTACGTTGTTCCTTTAGGGATATATTGTGTAAAGAAAATATCCGCTGGCCAATTTCCTACATTAGCTGCAAGTACTTTGCAATCAGCTGTATCTCCAACCTCAACAATTTGTGGTTCTACTTCGGCATGAAGCTGTATGATGGGAACCACAAGCTCTGTTGCAACAGTATTGGAAGCAGCTGCGTTTTGCACAACGCGTCCATCCGGCAGCCGATACGTATAAAATACTTTTGTCTGATTCGTAAGGGGTGGTATGTTTGGGGTGTCTATGGATGGAATATTGACTTCAAACGTAACCACGGCTTGAGACCCAGCTGTTATCAGCCCTAGACGAATCGGTTCCGAAGGTACTGCGCCTTTCAACTGCGCACCGTTCACGTAAATGCTGTCCCACACGAACAATGTGTAAGCAGGAATTGCAAGAGCAAGGCTGGCGTTAACGGCGTAGGTTCCGTTATTGGTTACTATGATTTGATACTTCAGCGTATCGCTAACTGTAGCACGTACGTAATTAACAGAATTCACAATGGATAAGCTTGGATCTATAACTTGGATCGTAACCGAATTGGTTTCCAAAGAATACGAATGTTCCCTAACCCTATAGGTAATAAACGCATGACTGGTCAATTGGGCGGTAGGAGGCAGCTCTATTACTTGCAGCCGAAAAGTAACATATACGGATGCCCCGGACAACAGTGTTTCTACTGGAATACCTTGTACCGGGTCATAAGAAGGTGTAAAAATACCGTCAATAACAACACTGCCTGGTACGAATTGCGTACCTGGAGGAAGGGGCATCCGAATAAGCAGATCATGTATCGTTTCATAACCCTCATTTACAATAGTAACCCCGTAGGTGACATTATCCCCAATGAAGGTATACTCGGTGCTGGCAAGAAGGCTTGCCGATATTTGAAAAGCTTTGACAGGTATCGTAATCGTGTTAGATGTTGCTGCTCCAGCAACGATTCGCTCGTCTTCCGTAACAAAAGTATACCGCGCCTCAGCTTGATTGCTGAGCTGAAAATCGTTCGGAATCGAAACGACGATAACTTGAAAAACAACTTCAGCGGCCCCGTTGATCTTTACCGTTCCGACAGGGATGCCAGTGACAGGATCTATACCTGGAAGTGGAACGCCATTGCAGATGACGCTATTTGATATGAATGAAGTACCCACAGGCGGTGTATCGTACAGAGTAACTTGCGCATCTCTGTTTCCTTTATTCTTAATATCAATACGAAAGGCTATAGTTTGGCCTAGAGAGGCTTCCGTTTCGGCAGAAGATTTCATTAATGTAAGAATCGGACCTAGTAAAGGGGTTACAACGGTGTTGGAATAGGCTACTTGTTCTAGCTGTCCGCTTCGAAAACGAACCAACGATTGATTTTGCAATAGAGGGTTCGGTATAGCATCGGGCGTCATATCGTCGTTACCTGTACTTGGAATGTAATGGTCGAGGAAGCTCCGTTAGCAATAGCGCCGATCGGGATGCCGCTGTTCGGATTTGCAGTTGGCCTGGAAACATTATCTACAATAACGCTTCCGTTAACAAATATAGTTCCTACTGGTACAGGGTCAATCATGACGACATTATTCACCGGTTCTATGCCGCTGTTGGTTACGACAACGGTGTAGGTAATAATGTCTCCCACAACAGCATCAATGGCGTTTGTGCTCTTAGCCACATTGACATTAGGTGCTGATACCGGAATGACCAGAACGTTGGAATTGACAGATCCTGTTAAAACTCTACCATCTGGCGGTGAATAGGAGTAATTGGCGGTTGCCTGATTCACTAATTGCTGCGGAGATGGAAGGGATTCGACGGTGACCTCCAGGGTTACCGTGACATTAACGGTTGCTCCTGCAGGAACGACACCTAATGGTATACCGGTACTTGGATCTACCCCTGGCTGTGGTACTCCATTGATGAGTACACTGTTTGGAACAAGAGCTGTTCCAGTCGGAATAATGTCCGTAATAGTAACATTCGCCCCTAGATTGCCTGTATTGGTCACATTAAGCGTATATACAATCGTATCTCCCACGGTAGCATTAGTCGTGTTGGCACTTTTCGTAACAGCAATTATTGGCTGGTATATAGGGATAATCAGCGTATTGGAGAAGGTCGTACCTGAGAATGCACCAGATGTAAAGCTGACAGAGGCTTGGTTGCTTAATTGATCAGGATTAGGAAGCGAATTGACAGTGACACTGAATGTTACGGTAACTGATGCTCCAGGCGCAATGGTATTCAGAGATATCCCTGAAGTCGGGCTTGCTGCTGGACGAGAACTTCCGTTTACTGTAACACTTCCCGGTACGAAGCTTGAACCTACAGGTATATTATCGGTAAGAATCACGTTATTAACATTTTCAATACCGCTGTTTGTGGTGACAATGCTGTAGATGACCGTGTCACCGACAACGGCATCCGTCTGAAGCGAGCTTTTAACTACACTCACATTCGGCGCTGAGACCGAAACAACGGTTGTATTGGAGAGGAACGTTCCGCCCGATGATCTTCCGTCAGGAAGGGTGAATGAATAGCTTCCTGATGCTTGGTTCGTTAATTGCTGGCTTGGAGGCAATGATGTAATGATGACAGAGAAGGTCACTGTAGCTGTGGTATCTATAACTCCCAATGGGATTCCTGCCGAAGGATCGGCACCTGGAATCGGTGAGCCGTTCAATAAGACACTATTAGGGACGAGAGTTGTTCCAACAGGGATGGTATCGGTCAAAGTAACCGATGCGCCATAGTTGCCTGTATTGTTCAATAGAATTGAATAAACAACGGTATCTCCTACGGTCGCATTAGTGGTGCTAGAGCTTTTGGTTGCAGTAAAGGATGGTTGATAAACCGGAGTTGTCACCGTGTTGGAGAAAGTCACAGCAGAGAATACTCCGGAAGTAAAGCTCACGGAAGATTGATTATTTAATTGGGCAGGCGTTGGCAAAAAGGCTACTGAGACATTAAAGGCAACTGTTACAAAGGCTCCCGGAGCAATCGAACCGATAGTGATTCCTGTAGCAGGATTTGCGGTAGGGCGGCTAACGCCGTCAACCGTGACAGAACCGGTTACCAGTGCGGTTCCAGCAGGAAGCGGGTCGGTGAAATTAACATTGCTAACTGTCTCAATGCCTGTATTGGTCATTATAGTTGTATAGGTAATGATATCTCCAACGTAAGTTGCCGTTGTTAGTGTGCTCTTGACAACACTTATGTTCGGAGAGGAGACAGGAATTGTTAACGTATTGGATGCAGACGAACCCGTATGAACGACACCGTTCGGCAGCGTGAAGGAATAAGCCGCATTTCCTTGGTTCACAAGCTGCTGCGGATTGGGTAAGCTTTCGATGATAACTGAGAACATAACAGATGTGGTCGATCCGCCAGCAACACTCCCTGCATTGATACCGGTTATCGGATCTGCTCCGGCAAGCGAGGAACCATTCACTATTACGCTGTTAGGCACAAAGGTTGTACCAGCAGGGATTGCATCCGTTAATGTAATTTGCGCTGGATAATTTCCAGTGTTATTGACTGCAAAGGTATAAGTGACGGTATCGCCGACCGTAGCGTTGGTTGTACTTGCACTTTTCACAACATCGATGATCGCTTGATAGACGGGGGTTAGGACTGTATTCGAGAAAGTAATACCGGAAAAGGCGCCGGATGTAAATGTAACTGCGGCTTGGTTATTTAACGCTCCTGTACTTGGAATGGAATTTACTACAACGCTGAATGCAACCGTTACTGTTGAAGAAGGAGCTATTCCACCTAAGCCTATCCCTGAATTAGGATCAGCTGAGGGTGCTGGTGTGCCGTTAATGGTTACGCTGCCCGGAACGAAGCTGGCGCCCGCAGGTGTCATATCGTTTAGCAGGACGTTATTGACCAATACAATACCGCCATTATTGATTGTAACGGTATAGGTGACCGTATCTCCAAACGCGGCTGCCGTTGTTGGAGTGCTTTTGATTACTGTTACGTTCGTAGCGGATACCTGTAAAGTGACTATGTTTGACACGGCTGAACCGTTCAAATCTCGGCCGTCAGGTGTCGTGTACGTATAAGTGCTAAAAGCTTGGTTGCTAAGCTGTTGGGGTGTAGGCAAGGAAGTAACAACAACGGCAAATGTTATGATAACATTAGCTCCTGGAGCTACTGAACCGACAAGTATACCGGTAACAGGTGAGCTGCCTGGCTGAGGAACACCGCCGACTATGACACTGTTCGGACTAAAGGTCGTTCCTGCCGGTATTGAATCGGTTAAAGTAACGACTGCCGGAAGGTTCCCGGAGTTATTGACATTTACGGTATAAATAACCGTATCGCCAATTGTGGCATTGCTAGTATTGGCACTCTTCGTAAGGGTAATTTGCGGTTGAGTGACGGGAGTATTTGTGACATTGGACGAAGAGGACCCAGAGAACGTACCGGATGTAAAGCTAACCGTCGACTGATTGTTAATCTGTGAAGGAATCGGCATTGTAATCTTCACCTCGAATGTTACGGTAGCCGCAGCGCCTGGTGCCAGGGTACCGATTGGAATGCCGGTCGACGGATTTGCGGTTGGCCTAGATGAGCCGTTCACAATTACGCTTCCGGTTATAAAGCTCGTATTTACAGGAATAGCATCACTGAGAATGACATTATTAACATTAGTTATTCCATTGTTTGTTACAACTGAGGTAAAGGTAAGCGTGTCGCCTGTCACAACATTAGAGACGCTGGCAGCCTTCGTGACGCTAACGTTGGGGGAGGACACGGGAATGGTTATCGTATTTGAAACAGCGGATCCGGTAATTTGTCTGGAATCCGGCAAGACATAAGAATAGGTTGAAGAAGCTTTATTAACTAGCTGTTGTGATGCGGGCATTGTATTGACAGTAACGACGAAGCTTATGCTTGTAGTAGCTCCCGGTGCAATGGAACTCACAAGAATACCAGTAACCGGACTAACTCCCGGGACCGGCGTATTATCAACGATTACGCTATTCTCGACGAATACTGCTCCGTCCGGAATATTGTCGGTCACATTGACATTTGCGGCAATATTGCCTGTATTGCTTACTTGAATCCAGTAATTGAATGTATCTCCAACCGTTGCGTTTGACGTACTTGCGCTTTTGGTCAAAGAGATAATAGGTACATATACGGGAGTGACAACGGTGCTGGATTGGGAGGTTCCCGAAAAGGCGCCTGAGGTGAAGCCTACATTGGCTCTGTTGCTAAGTTGAGCAGGATTCACCAGAGCTATGACCTGGATTTTAAATGTTACAGTGACAGAAGCACCGGCATTAATCGTACCGATAGAGATACCCCCGGAAGGATTCGCACCGGCTGCTGCAATTCCATTGATCGTTACACTACCTGCTACAAAGACAGCTCCGGATGGTATCGGATCCGAGACTACGACATTATTTACAGCTGAGATTCCGCTGTTTGTTATGACGATGGTATATGTTAATACGTCATTTATAGTCGCACTGGTAAAATTTACGGATTTGGCGACGGTAACATTAGGTGAAGAAGCAGGGATGCTGACTGTATTGGAAGTACTGGAACCAGACAGACTTCTACCGCTTGGTAATTGATATGTATAGTTGCTTGCAGCCTGATTGACAATAGTCGGTGGTGAAGGCACCGAGTTAAGAAGAACCTGGAATGTAATCGTGAAACTTGTTCCCGGAGTTACAGTTCCCAAAGCAATGCCTGTAACAGGAGAAAATCCTGGTCTAGCCGTGCCATTAACCGTCACGCTGTTAGTAATGAACGATGTGCCTGTTGGAATATTATCCGTAACCGTAACTTGTGCTGCTATATTCCCAGTATTGTTGACAACAACCGTATAAGTAATCGTATCCCCGACTGTTGCGTTTGAGGTGTTCGCACTCTTGTTCATTCCTATGATCGGCACGTAGACAGGGGTTGTCGTACTGTTGGATAATGATATTCCAGAAAAAGTCCCCGAAGTATACGATACGGAAGCTTGGTTGTTTAGCTGTGCAGGATTGGGCAGGGATGCAATCGTGACTTGAAATGTGACCGTTGAGGAACTACCAGCAGCAATGCTGCCCACGGCTATTCCGCTTCCCGGGTTTGCTGTCGGTTTGGAGACACCACCAACGGTTACGCTCCCAGCTACCAAGGTTGTGCCTGAGGGGATTACGTCCGTTAACACGACATTATTGACTAACTCGAGACCGTTATTGGAGATGACCGATGTATAGGTAAACGTGTCTCCAACTGTAGCATCCGGTATGCTGACACTCTTGACTACACCCACACTAGGCAGTCTTACCGGGATAGTTAAAGTGTTCGATGATGCTGTCCCCGAAACAGTTCGGCCATCGGGTGGGTTGTAGGTGTAAGCTGCGATTGCCTGATCTACAAGCTGGGGTGGAGAAGGTAAAGAATTGACTAGCACCTGGAACGTGACTGTCGACGATACCCCTGCTGCAATGGTTCCAATAGCTACTCCTGTTACAGGATTGGCACCGCTGACAACAACTCCATTGACTCTAAAGCTGCCGGTAACAAAGGAACTACCCGATGGGATGTTATCGGTTATCGTCGTTACAGCACCGCTATTTCCGGTATTAGCAATTTGTAATGTGTAGGTCACTATACTGCCAACTGTAGCATTAGCTGTGCTTCCACTCTTTGTTATCGAAAGGATTGGAGAATAAACTGTGATAGGTAAAGAGTTAGAAGGAACGACTCCAGTAATGGTAGGACCGCCGGCAACGCTTTGAAAGGAGAAGGATGCATTGGCCGTGTTAACAAGCTGCTGAGGACTGGGCAGTGAGGTTACTCTAGTACGATAGGTGACGGTAATGGAACTGTTTAAGTTCACAGTGCCTAATGGAGCACCAGCTGTAATATCATAGGTAGGCTGGGCAACTCCAGCAACTGTGACGCTGCCGGTTACGAAAGTCGATCCCGTCGGTAGTACATCAGACAAAACGACGCTGGATGCATTGGCAGTACCAGTATTGTTTACAACGACCGTATAGGTAATGGTATCTCCAACTATAACGCCAGACACATTGGCACTTTTGACGAGATTGATTTTGGGAGCATTGATATCAACTTGAATGGCATTTCCATTGACTACATAAGCATCACCGGAGGTAGTCAAGCTTAGAACAGCGGATGATTGATTGTTAACGAGTCTGGCGGAGACATCCACATTGGTAATATCCCAGCCTTGTCGTCCCCCTACAATATTCGTTCCAGGAGCGCCATTCGTCTGATTGCGATTGCCGAATGTACCTGTCGTGTCCAGTTGACCGGAGTCGTTATTTATCTGTGAAGCAAAGAAGTTGGCGGCGAAGTTATTAGGTCCCGATAAGGCGACCAAAGAAGCAGAGGTAGGTCCGAATAATGCCTGATCCCCTGTTCGGTTTGCATCTCCTTCCTGAGCGCTGAATAAAGCCCTTCCTCCGAGAGAACCAGAAAGTGGCGTGGCAAAACCGGTTAATGTAGTTAATACAGGACCAGATGTGGCTTGAACGAGAACAGCACCCGCTCGAATGGACATATTTCGGAAGGGAAGAGTCCCGTTCTGATAAATGACGCCGAGCGTCCAGCCTGCATGATTGGCAGTCGAGTCGCCGGTAATTACAATAGTGCCTACGACGCCTCCCGTTGTATAGGTGCCGGCACCTCCTTGTGATATGAGAGTTGTTACGTTAGCGGAGCGAACGTAGGCGGACGCTCCGTTGCCTAGATCTACCTGATTGCTTGTCGCTGAATCCGGTGTAATGCTGAAGCTTCCCGCCGGCGTAGTCAGAGTGACGGGATTGTTGATAGCTGAAGTAAGATTTACATTGCCATTGATATAAGTTCCGCCCCAAATCAGCTCCGCATATAACACGGTGCTCCCGGTAGGAAGCACGAGAATGGCTGAAGAATTATTGCTCTGATACGTACCTGTCGTACCGCTAGGGTAAGTTCCAAATGTGGCGGATGTGTTCGTCGTAATGAACGCGCCAATACTGTCTTGGGTACCTGGCACTCCTGAAACATCAGATCGGCTTAACCCTAATGTGTTACCGGTGAACGTAATGGCTCCGGTTGCATTGAACGTAGCACGAACAATAAGAGGAATTGATGTCACCCCCTTACAGTAAAAGATTTGTAATGATCCCGGTACAGCTTAGCTGAAACCTTTTCTCATCTTTAAAAGCCTATGAATGTAATTTAAATTCTTGTTTGTCCTCGAAAATTATTTTGGGATTTCATATTGCCGAAGGATTGCCGCGTGGGAGGGCTCCAAATAGTGACGACGGCTCAAAAGCTCCAGCTCACCCGTCGATATTGGCCTTTTGATAACGATGAGATGGTACATGATTTCTTGAGCCACATTGGCTTGAAGTGTTTTTAATACTTCAAGTTCTTCTAATTCATACAGTGGTGGGACGAAGGGTGCTTGGTAAAACAACTCCATGCGCAGCAGCCGGAAGTCATATGGAGGAGGTATTTCCGGTTTGTACAGCAGTTCTGGACATCGAGCACCTTGTGATGGCTGGAAGAAGAAAGGAGTCAAATACCGTGGGGTATATTCATCAAATTTGTGATTAAAAAGCGGGTTGGACATATGGGCAAAGTAGTGAGCATAGGGAGCTAAAATACATACGACCGCTTTGTGAATGCACAGCCTGTATATCTCTGTCATAACCTCAACAAAATTATGAACATAAGGAAGCGAACGGCTTGCCATCACGAATTCTACCGAATCGTCGGGTAGTGGAATAGGATTGTTTATGTCACATATCAAATCCACGCCGCTCAAAGGTCTGCGATCGATTCCCCAAAAGCCTACATGCTTGTTCGAGCCGCAACCGAGATCAATTTTCAAGCAGACCACTCTCCTTTCAATAGAGCTGAAGGTATTTTATTACATCTGTAACTGAAGGAGATTCAATGTACTTGATATAGTACGTTTGTACCCTCTGTCCTGCATGGATGAATGTCCTGATAGGCTTGAGCGTAAATATAATTATCCCTACCAGCCTTATACATGTTGTAATAAAATGGCTAGTAGCTTTAAAGTCTGTGTCGTATATTAATGAAAGGATACTATTCATTAACTCTGAGGAGCGATTGATATATGGCGGTTAAAATAGAAGAAGCGGCAAAAGTAACCCCGTCAGCGAGACAGCTTGCTTGGCAGCAGTTAGAGTTTTATGCTTTCATTCATTTTGGCATGAACACCTTTACCGGTAAGCAGTGGGGGCTAGGAGACGAAGATCCGCAATGGTTTCATCCGTCGGAATTTGATGCTTTTCAGTGGGTAGAGGTGTGTCAATCGGCAGGAATGAAAGGAATTATTCTAACCTGCAAGCACCATGATGGTTTCTGCCTCTGGCCGAGCGAGTATACGAATCATTCGGTAGTGTCCAGCCCTTGGAGCCATGGTCGAGGAGATATGGTTCGGGAGGTTGCTGAAGCTTGCCGCGCCCATGGGTTGAAGTTCGGCGTTTATTTATCTCCGTGGGATCGTCATGAGCCTAGCTATGGGGATTCGCCGGCTTATAACACTTACTTTATGAATCAGTTGAGAGAGCTCTTGACGAACTATGGCGAGATCTTCTGCGTGTGGTTCGATGGTGCTTGCGGAGAGGGTAAGAACGGGAAGGTACAATTATATGACTGGGATGCTTACTACTCTCTTATAAGAGAATTGCAGCCCAATGCGGTCATCTCAGTATGCGGTCCTGACGTACGTTGGTGCGGCAATGAAGCCGGCCATACACGCATATCTGAATGGAGTGTTGTTCCTGCAACGATGAAGGATAATGAGAAAATTAAAGAAAAATCACAAAAAGTCGATGACGCTGATTTCGCCAAACGAATCAATTCAAGAGAAGAGGATATCGGAAGCAGGGACGTGCTTGCCCAAGTCGACGATGTGATCTGGTATCCTGCTGAGGTTAACACGTCCATTCGACCTAACTGGTTCTATGATTCCGTTGAGGATGATAAAGTGAGAACAGTTGAACAGCTGGTGGAATTATACGAAAAAACAGTTGGTGGCAATGCGGCGTTCCTTCTAAACCTTCCGCCAGATAAAAGAGGACGTATTCATGAGAAGGATGTAAAGAATATGCTTGAATTGGGGCGTCGACTCCGCAGCACTTATTCAAACAATTTGGCTGCGCATGCTGCAGCAACCGCGTTACCAAGTGACGATGCTGCATATGTACTGGATGGACGCTCTGATACATACTGGTCCCCATCTGAAGGTTTGGCACCATTCGATATAGAGTTTGATCTTGGGAGCGAAACAGTCTTTGATCGGATTGTTCTTAAAGAGTTTATCCCTCTTGGGCAGCGCATAGAGCGCTTTCAGCTTGAATACAAAGAGGGAGAGGTATGGAAGCTTCTGTATACCGGTACCGTTGTGGGGTATAAAAAAATATGCCGACTAAATGCTGTTACCGCAAGACAGATACGACTTCGGATTACCGAATCCCGTTTGAATCCAATGATAAGCAGCTTTGAGGTATTTTTGAGTCAGCATTAATGGAGGTCTTTAACTAAAAAAATTTATTTGGCTGGATTGCATCTATCAAAAGCTTAATTGCTGGGGTGCAATCTTTTTTATTGTTGATATTGAGAATTATTATCAATTATAATCTGTATGAGAAGTAAAGGTTTAGCTTATGTGGGGTTGAGAAGGGAAGGAAGTATAGATGAAGCTCAGCGATCAAATTATGCTGTGGAACCACGTGTTCATTAGGATGATGGATATTCGTCACACGACGATGAATCAAGGAGAGGAAATCCGCTCCTATAGATTGCCTGCCAGTGCTTTTCTATTTGTGGTAAAGGGACAAGCTCAGGTCCGATTGGATGGTAAAGAAGGCCAGGTGAATCGATTTCACATTCTACATTGCGGCAAAGGGCTATGTTTCGATATCGCTGCAGAAGAACAACTGGAGTACTACACAATATTATACAAAGCTGTACTTGCATTGCCATGCCGTCAAGAGCTTCAGAAGCTAATGGGGGAACAAAATCCTTTTCAAATACAATACGGTTTCACTCCGCAATTTCCTATGGATCTATATGATAAGGTGGAAAGAATGAACCAGGTCTGGCAGCAGTCCGACTCATTGGGCAAATTGCAAGTGAAGGCGTTGTTTTATCAGTTTGTTTACGAGGTTCTACGACAGCTGGAATATCAGGAGGTTCCTATTCTCAAGCCGGATCTGGTTGGTCAAGCCATTCGCTACATGCAGGAAAACTATAAAGAGCCGATTACTTTAGAAGCCTTAGTTGAACTGCTGGGATGTAATTCCCGGCAGCTGTTACGAGTGTTCAAAGAGCGGATGAATACCAGCCCAATCGATTATTTAATACAATTGCGCATGAATAAAGCGAAGCAGCGGCTGCTGACTTCAGATTTTACTCTCAAGGAAATTGCTGAAAGTGTCGGCTATTCGGACAGCTACTATTTCAGCCGGATGTTCAAAAAGTATGAAGGGATTTCTCCAACTGTATTCAAAGAAAATGAGCGAATGAGGGGGACAAGTCCAAATAATCCATCCCGTGTGTCGGGATATCCTATTGTTGAGGGCAAGCTTCGACGTTATATTGGTGATGGATATGAGAATCATTATCAGTATAAAAGAGAGGGCGACTTACCTATGTTTAGAAAGTCCACGACATCCATGCTGGCAACCTTATTATTTTGCATTACATTATTGTTAAGCGCTTGTGCGAATGGGCCGGCACAATCCAGCAATGGAGGGATCGAAACGAGCGGCAAACCGGTGGCATCAACTCCTCAAGTATCTCCATCGCCTGAAGTCGATGCGCCTAGAGTCATTAAGCATGCTATGGGTGAAGTCACATTAACAGGTACACCCAAGCGCGTTGTTATTCTTACGAATGAAGGAACCGAGGCTTTACTTGCTCTGGGGGTTAAGCCTATAGGGGCTGTGAAATCCTGGATTGGAGATCCATGGTATAACCATATTAAAGACGAAATGAAGGATGTTACGGTCGTTGGTGACGAGATGCAGCCGAATATCGAAATGATCGCAACTCTCAAACCAGATCTTATAATCGGGAATAAAGTTAGGCAGGAAAAAGTATACGAGCAGCTGAAAAAAATTGCACCGACCGTGTTCTCGGAAGATTTGGGCGGAGATTGGAAAGCAAATTTCAAGCTGTATATGGAAGCCGTCAATAAAAAAGATGAAGGCAGTAAGTCTCTGGCTGCTTTTGATAAGCGCGTAAATGAAGTGAAGGCTAAGCTCGGGAACAAAGCGGCTACCAAAATATCTGTCGTTCGTTTTTCTGCCTCTCAAGTGCGTATTTATCAGAAAGAGACCTTCTCAGGTGTGCTGTTAAACCAATTGGGCTTCTCCCGTCCAGCTTCACAGGATAAGAATGGCAATATCGAGGTTATGACCAAAGAGAAGCTTCCGGATATGGATGGGGACGTAATGTTCTATTTTGTTACTGAGACGGCAGGCAAAAGCGATGCAAGCAAGGTAGTACAAGAATGGATGAACGAGCCCTTGTTCAAAAATTTGAACGTGTCCAAGAACAACAAGATTAAACAGGTCGATGAAGCGATTTGGAACTCTGCTGGCGGTTATGAAGCAGCTAATTTACTGTTGGATGAGCTTGTTACTTATTTTGATGTGAAATAGCTAAAGTGGAACCTAATTAGAAGCTTGAGTGATCAGGCTTCTTTATTTTTGCAGTCATTTCGCAGGAATGCTTGCACGCACGCAGAATTATTTAGAGAAACTCTTCCTCATTAGTCATTTTATATTCCACATGGTTAAGGAGCATTATTAAAATGGGCGATAACATTCTAGAATTAGTGACTATTCAAATTAAAGCGGATAAGACGACCTTAAGATTGGATGAACCGGCCTGGTTATTTTTGAGCGGGACGATGAGCGACGGAAGTGAAGCGAACTTCTTAGGGGTCAAAACCTCATATACTTGTAGCGATAACGATGTTCTGGCTCAAGTGACCCAAATGGGTGTAGGTGCATATGTAAGAGCAGGTACCCGAACAACTGGAAGCGCTATCGTTTCAGTAAGTGTTACCCTGCCGAATGGAAGAACGTTGACCGATAGCGTGAGCTTCCAGGTCATTCCAGAGCCCGAGAGGCCTTTTATTCATCCGTATCATCAGACGCTAACAATGAAAATTAGCGTGTGCTCTAATGACGGTACGGTATTCAGCACCTTTGAACAAAGCTTGGAGACAATTAAGAAAATAGACAAGCTTACGCGTGGTATTCCCAAGATCGTCTACCTGTCAGGCTGGCAGTATGGGGGGCATGATACTGGGTATCCCGCATGGGATATAGTCAATCCGAAGCTGAAAAGAGAGGACGACGCATCTGCTCTGGATAGTCTCAAATGGCTAATGCACGAGGCATTTAACTATAACACTACGGTCAGCTTGCATATTAATATGCTGGACATTAACCCTAGTAGCCCAATGTGGGATACGTATGTCGAGAAAGACCTGATAGCACGCAACGAGGATGGAAGCTTGAAAAAATATATGTGGGGCCATCCAATCAGCTTCACTCGAGAGTGGAACTCCGGCTTAACTCATATCCGTATTAATCAGCTTATTCATATGCTTCCGCTGCAGAAGGCAGGCACAATCCATATAGATGCGTTTCACCAGCTTATCCCAAGACTTGAGCATGAGACGATTAGTCCTTATCACAACATTAGTGTGGAAGAGGAGACAGAGTCGCAGAAGAAAATTTTCCGCTATTGGCGGGATCAAGGGATTGACGTCACATCGGAATTTGACAAGAAGTACAGAATCGATCCTCTATTAGGACTCCAGCCCATGGCATGGCATTTTGGCCAGCTTGACCCTATGAAGGTCCCTGCTGCACTCTGCATAGGTGGCGAGGGGGGCGACGCACGGTTCGGCGTCTCTATGCTGGGACAGAAAACGATTAAGACGGATCCGGAACAGTTGGAAGGCTTTCTCGACGAATTTTGCCGCAAAACGTTGAGCTGGTATTATTTAAACCGTCTTCAACGATTGTCGGACATGGATGGAGTGGTTACATTCACGGAAGACGTTACCAGCTTCATAGATAATGGTCTGCCAATCATTCGCCAAGGGGAATTACTGCTGCGCAGCGGACATGATGTGTTCATTCCGGCACTTTGGAATGAGAATAAATATAAGGAGATTATCGCATTCAGCAGGAACGGGTATGAAAGTCACACCTGGATACTTCCGGAAAGCTGGCAGGAGGTTGAACAAGTGGATATGTATGCTATTGGATTAAATGGGTTGGTTCTATTGGAAAAAGGAAAGGATACAACTTGTCGTAAGCTCACTCTTTCTCTTGCCAAAGGCCAAGCGGTTACCATCGTGCCGACAGGGACTGTACTTTAATGAATGGATTATAAAAGCCAGGAGGAGCATAATCCGTGATGGATCCTGGTCCTCCTGGCTCTATTTTACATTCCCGCTATTCAGTTTCTTACGATAGTCCCTTGGAGTCATTCCCTCCATCATCTTGAACGTCTGACCAAAATGGGCAAGCGTGTTGAAACCGACGCGACTTGCGATCTCGGCAATGGAGTATTCAGTGAGTGCAAGCTCCCGCTTGGATTGGCGGATGCGAGTATAGATCAAATATTCAGAGATCGTGATGCCGGTTGTTTCTTTGAACAAGTGACATAAATAGTAAGGGCTTACAAAGATCATATCAGCCAATTGCTTCAGAGTTATAGGTTCACTGTATCTTTCCGATAAGTACCGAATAACCTGCTCCACTCTAGGATTAACAGAGCTGCGGGAAATAGGAGAAGTCCCTTCAGAATGCTGCGAATGGACCAGACGGTAGATTTCCAAGAGAAGCTCATTCAAGCAGATGGAGCAGCTAACCTCGAATAGTTCAGGCTGTTTGCGGACTTCATTCTCCATCCGGGTCAGGAGGTCGTTCATTCTTGAAAGTGTATCTCCAGATACTCGAAGATGTCGATGGGTCATATCCTGACCAGGTACAAACAATTCCAAGAAAATGGCTTTGGCTTGTGGCAGCAGCAGCTCCGGCAAGAAGTTAACAACACTTCGTGAGCAATCTACACCCATGCTGGGGGCGCTTTTGTGTGATTCATACTCAGAAATCAGCAATATATCGCCTCCGACAAGAGGAAAGATGCGATCCTCGATAAGGAAATTGCCGGAGCCTTGTTGAAAGAAATAAATTTCGTATCCAGGATGGGCATGAAAATCCATATAAAAATGCTTATCAGTGGCACGGTGCTTAATAAAAAAAGGCCGAACCTGCAACCTTTCCTCCACTTCGTATATCCGGAGTCTCTCATCCGTTCCGCTAGGCAATTACTCCAGCCCCTTTCCAAAAGCTGCGATGTATATCTACAGGTTACTCGGTCTGAGGCAATAGCGCAATATATTCATAATTGTCCGCAATGCAGCGAAAGAGTCGGATGCGCCTTTCTTGCTATAATAGAATTATTGCAGGAAGACGAGTGGGGGATAGCATGACCTTGAGTAAAAAACAATGGATGCTGGCCGCTGTCATGGTGCTAGCTGCTGTTGCGATCTTCATCGCTATGATTTATCAATGGAAAGGGGAGTCCACGCTCATGAGTTCGCCGGACTATAAGTCGTATTTAACAAAGACGTACGAGGAATTAACTCAACAAATCGATTATAATGCCATGAAGAAAAGATTAAACGATCCGCGCAGGCTTGCCTTTTTTGCTGTAATGGCAGTAGAAATGCATAAGCTTACTGATGATGCTAAATATGTGGAACAAGCGGAGAGAACATTCCGCGTGCTGATGGATGAATGGCAGCGTAACCCAGAACTGTATAAAAAGCATGACAATCCTTTTTTTGTAGTGGAACCGTTGCTGCTTGTTTATGAGCATCTTAAATCGATGGGTAAGCTTGCAAGTGGGGACGAAGCTTTACTTCAAGCCTATTTGCCATATGGAAATGCCCGGCAAATGGTAGATAACAATCAAGGGCTGTCACGGGCCGTAGGTGCTGCCGAGGCGCTGCGGTTATTTCCGAATCATCCCGATGCATTGAAATGGAAAGCTAACATAGATGAATTATGGAAATATTGGTATGCCAACAAGGACTTGGATGAGAATGCCGGTCATTACAATTCTATCGGCTTGAGCGCGGTCATTCGATTGGCGGAGCTTACAGGACGAACAGAGCAGCTTAAAGACGGCGAAGTTCGAAGCATGTTCGAGCGTTATCGCGATCAGGTGTCACCATCAGGAGCCATGCCCGAATATGGCGATGATTACTTCGGTAATGAGTGGCAAACGTGGGTTTACGTATTTGAAGCTGCCGCTCGAATTTATGGTGATCCAACGTTCGTGGATGCTGCTTGGAAGATATTCGCATTCCACACGAAAAATTATCCTCTCCAATATGTTCCCGGTTCCTTCGATGACAATCTGTGGTCGGTAGACAATCTATATCAGATGGCTGGAATTCTGACTGTACCACTGAACAGCAAGGTGAACCGTGTTGAAGGTGGAAGTAAAGTCACGAAGCGGAATGAACCAAGAAACCCTGGAGCTGCGGATAAGCTTATTCTGGGAACGAATCGCATTCCAGGAACTCCTTATGTGATGAGCGAGCTGTATGGAAGAGGCTACCATGCTCACACAAACCGTATTGGAGCGCTGATGTATTACGAGGCAGGGAACGTGCCGTTATTCCACGGGTTGACAAGACACAACCGATCTGCAACCGATGCCAACGTGGTTGCGTTACTTCCGTCAGATGAGCCCTTTCCTAATCCTATGGATACTCCTGGACCTGGGGAGTGGCAGCATGAATCCATCCCCGTTCGTGCGCTTATGACTGGATCTCTGCAGGACCAAGAGAGCTTTACTCTGGATAAGATCACTCTGCGGCTGGCAGCTAAGAAGAGTGCTACATTCGTTATAGATCATTTGCGATTAGAAGGGCCAGCCGGTGTGAAGGTGATTGACGATTTCGATTCACTGTCACAATGGGAACGTAATGATAAGCCTTTCTCACTAGGTACGAATGCTGCCCATGGTGGCCATTCGCTAAATGTTAATGTGAAGCCGGGTGCGAATGTTTTTTATAACAACAAGGGATACAAGACGTCCTTTAATCTGAAAGATTATACGACAATCAAATACGATTGGACTTATATCGCTCCCGAAAAGTTGGAAGTGGATTTCATATTTAGAGCGTGGGTGAAACCAGTCGATGGTGTTGAACTCCATGTTGATTTTTATCCAGCGGACACAAATTCAGTACCTCTTTTATCAGGGGCCAAAGCAGAGGCACATCTGAAGGATAGTTACGGGGAAATCCGTTTGGAAGAATACTATACATTCGATAGTAGGCTGACAAGAAAGATGGTGTTAACAGAAGAAGGTGTCCTTGTATTGGTTGATGAGCTGCTGCCTGGAGCTTCTGCAGCCGGATACTCAGCAGGTCCTTTGTGGAATCTATACACGTTGAGAGAAAAGGGAACAAATTGGTTCGATTCTCAGGGAGAAGCGAAGACATGGTACAAGTCTGACGGGATCGAAGTGACGGATTCAACCTCGCTGCTAGTGTATTATGGGCAGTCAGAGGGGCGCAGCTATGATGTATCCAATACTCCGATGAACGGGGGAATGAAACCATTCACGACTTTTGCTAAGCAAACGGTAACTCCAAACAAGCTCCTACGCTTCGTTACAGTTCTTGTTCCTCATAGCGCAACCGAAGCAGCATCTGAGATCGCTTTCTCTATACAAATTGATGAGGGTGCAGAGGCTACCGAAGTGAAGCTTAAGCATTCCAGAAGAACCCTTAGAATACGCGTTGACTCTATCGGCTGGAATGTCGAACGAGCCAAGTAATAAAAAGAAGGTCTAGTCGCAATGAGCGATTAGGCCTTCTTCTTGTTAAAAATATACTTAGTAGAACATAACGTTACAAATATTCAGCTAACAGCATCAGTGCTAATCCTTGGCCGTATAATGTGTCCTTGAATGGAATTAGATTATAGTCCTCGACGGTCTCCTTCACTGGAGTACCGCCGGATACGCCTGTTACCCGACCTTCTTTGTCGATTTTGCTTATCAATGCAAAAGCCGTACGATGCGCAGCTTCACGATGCTTCTCATCAAGAAGCCCGCACTCGATAGCTCGAATGATACCCACAGCAATACCAGCGCTTCCGGAAGTTTCTTCATAGAAGTCCGGACGATCCATTACCGTATGCCACAGTCCATTTTCATTTTGAAAGGAGATTAGGCTTGTCATTAGTCGAACATATAGCTCTCGAAGCTCAATCGGGACTTCTATGAGCTTGGACAAGCTTTGCATAATGCAAGGGAAGCCGAGAGCAATCCAAGCGTTGGCTCGTGTCCAGCGGGCCGCTGACATGTGATTGCCTTCTCCACAGTTCCAACCATGGTAAAGCACTCCTGTTTCACCGTCCTGAAGTAAACGCAGGTGAACCTCCAATTGGCGCAGCGCTTCTTCCGCATACTCCTTGGAGTTGAGCATGTTGGCGGCTTGTGCCAAGAACAGTACGGACATGTAGACGGTGTCAGCCCACACTTGCTCTGGAAACACAGCATTTTCGGTAACCGTATGCTCCAGTGCTCCTTCTCTTGTACGAGGAGCTTCCTGCATGAGCCATTCGGCTGTTAAGAGAACATCCTTTAAATAACTATCGTTTTGCTGAAAGCCATACAACGCTGGCAATATTGTGAATGGGGCCGTTGAGTTGATCGTCCGATGGACAAGTGATTTGCCATGATTACGAACCACCCAATCCACTAAATAATGGTATAGCTCCTCACGGCCGGATTTCTCGAAATAACGTAAAATCGAAATAACTCCAACTCCTGGAATCCAATCCCATAAGTTAATATTCATACGGGTATCACTGGATTTACCTGAAATCATGAATGCGTAGACGTCAGCAGCCTTATGCTTGGCCACTTCAGGAGAAATAGCGTAGGTTTGCAAATCATTTCCCTCCATTGTAAGGATTGTATTCCTCCTTATTATATAGAATAGCCTGGTATGAAACTCTCGATTGCTTGCTCAAAATTATAGGAATATTGCTAGTGTCTTAGTATGAATCATCGGAAACAACTTATAAATAATGGATAAAACTTGAAATGATAAGCATTTTCGGGTTTTAAAGATAGCAATATTTCCATAATTGAGAGCAATATGAATACAGAATCCATAAGCCGGCTTTGGTATAATCAAATTAACATATAAAACGCTTTCAAATAATTAGTGTAAGAGCAGGATTATGCATACTGCAAAATCGCTGTGGTATTACTTTTTTATGAAACGAAGGGGGAATGGAAATATGAAAAAGAAATTATCTATTATTGTATGCTCGTTGGCGGCGGTGGGGTTGCTGGCTGGATGTTCAGGAGGAAAGCCTGCTCAAGAAAGTACAAGCACAGCTGCTCCCAAGGCAGAAGCCAAACCCGTAACCATCAAAATATATCAGTGGGTTGCGGTAGCAGACGATCAGTGGCAGCAGCTATACGTAGAACCAGTTAAGAAGAAATACCCACATATTACATTAGAACAAGTGACAAGAGGAAAAGGAACTAATCCTGAAGAGCTTGTAGCATCCGGCGAGTTTCCTGACATTTTCACGATATCCAATGATATTCGACCCTATACGAATCTGGGATTAACACAGGATATGAGTACGCTTATTAAGAAGGAAAATATCGATTTAAGTAAATTCGATGCTTCTCTTACCGAGAGAAGCAAGGTAGACAATCAGATGGTAGCTTTTCCTTTCTATAGCAGTCCTACGGCTTTATATTACAACAAAGATATCTTTGATAAATTTGCCATTCCTTATCCGAAAGACGGCATGTATTGGGAAGATATTATCAATGTCGCCAAACAAGTGACAAGGTCAGATGCAGGTTTCCAATATAAAGGCTTGCATCCTCAAAGTATTTTTGCGATGAAAGGCGGGTTGCCGATCGATCTCTTGGATGCTAAGACGGATACGCCTACTATCAATAACGATCAATGGAAGCAATTACTGACTTTATATGCGAATCTTTTATCAATTCCCGGGAACGAACCTAAAGGCGGAGCCTTTGCCGATGTAGTAAATACCTTTGTAAAGGATAAAAATACGGCGATGGTCATTTCTAACATGATGCCTTCTATGCAGGAAGCGACTAAGAACGGATTGAACTGGGATATGGTGCAGCTGCCGAGCTATAAAGGCTATGATGGCCTCAAAGGCTTGGGCGATACGATGTATATAGGTGTGAACAAGGTCAGCAAAAATCAAGATGATGCTATGAAAGTCCTCTCTGTGCTTACTTCGGAAGAAGTACAAACAACAATGGCCAAGAAATACGGATATTATCCTGTATTGGCAAGTAAAGCAGTTAAAGATTCCTTCGGTGCTGACATGGAGTTTCTCAAAGGGAAAAATGTGCAAGCTATTTTTAAAGGTCAAATTGCCCCATACATGCCAAGCTCGATGTACTCGGGTCATGCTGATGTCCGAAAAATTTTCAACGCAAAAGTTGCGGATGTCGTAGCTGGCAAAAAAGACGTGAACAGCGCTCTTCGCGAGGCTGATGAGGAAATTACCAAGTTGATGCCACAAATCAAGCAAAAATAATAGGAATCATGTTGACGAGGATTCAGTCCGATTCGGGCTGGGTCTTTTGTCTTTATCTTAATATTTAATTGGGCTCAGGTCAGCGGTATTTTATTAATATAGTCATTGTTTCCATCTTGTGAGTCAACAAGAATATGTTATATTTTGGATAAAAGGCAAAAGGGGATGATCGATTTCAATAAGATCCGAAATGGATACGGTACTGAACTAAACCAACTAAAACCACTATTGAGTACTGCTTACCAAAACATACATGATTACCAGCTTAATCAAACCATTGAAAACGAGATGGAAATGCGGGCGGCCATAGCTGAAGCAGCCATCATTTTGTATGGATTTATACCATTTATCCCCACATCTAAAGGCAAGTATATTCAAGCGTTAAAAAGACATCAAGAAATGACCTCATTCGATCTCATCATTTGCTTTGATCAGGCTATTTATGAATTGCATTTATGGACTATTTTAAAGGAGCTTGGCATAAAAAGGGGTAAGTGGTCTCGAGGTAATCAGCCCTGACACCCAATCCGAATAGATTAAAAAATAAGTTAGTGAATATCGAAGGGAATTTCAATCTTTTCCAGAAAGATATACGTGGTAGTGTTTGGGTGATTGTGTCACAAGGCGGCAGGAACAATAATGTTGCGGCTTAACTTAACTAAAAAGAAACAATAGAAAGGAAGATACCGAATGTCCATAGTCATCACTGGAGCGAATGGTAAATTAGGAAGTCTAATTATAGAACACCTGCTGAGCCAATCATCGGCAGATCAAATCGTTGCATGCGTTAGACATCCCGAGAAAGCAATCCATTTTGAAAAACAGGGCATTGAAGTTCGGTTCTGTGATTATGATCAACCGGAATCGCTACCTCAAGCCTTTGCTGGAGCGGATAAACTGTTATTTATATCCAGTTCCCATCATGATGATACGGTTCGTTTGGACCAACACCAGCGGATCATCGAATCCGCGAAACTAGCAAAAGTTCAACATATTTTATACACAAGCTTTGCATTCCCAGAGCAAGGCTCCATTTCATTAACTCAATTGCATTTAAGTACGGAGAGAGCTATTGTTGCATCTGGAATACCCTATACTTTTCTGCGCAATGCTTTGTATATTGATTTTGTCGGTGCTATCGGTTTAGATACAGCCATAACCACAGGTGAACTGAATGTTCCCCCCGGCGATTGGAAGTTTAATACGGTAACTCGTGAGGATCTTGCTCTGGGTATCGCTGCGATTCTTAGAGAATCAGGTCATGAAGGTAAGACGTATGAGTTAACGGCTTCACATTCGTGGACATTCGATGAACTGGTTGAAGTATTGTCCATTCTCAGTGGGAAGCCCGTTGCACTCCGGCAGGATAACCAGATTAAGAACTGGATCTTCGGTTTTCTTAGCAAGATTGATACCTCCTCCACTTCAACAGACTTGGAAAGACTCATGGGAAGACCTGTCACATCATTGAAAGATAGCATTAAAAGAATACTGGAAGAAGCAAATGGCAGCTAGTATAGCGATTGTAAGGATATTCACTCAGGGATAAGGTTGGGATTGGACATGAAACAGCCATGATTGGTAGCGCAAAATGCACAGTCGTTCTGTTACAATACGGACAAGTACGATGAAGAGCTTTTTGGAAGCAACCAACAAAAGAGAGGTTTTCATGACATGTTCAGTAGCAGACGTCTATATGGAATAATGGCACTAATCACCATCATCTATCTCATTTATGTGACCTATATGAACTTTATCTACGATCCGCAGGCAGCTGATTTTCTACAACATAAAGCAGGTCTCAAAAAGCAGGTACAGCTCCCCATATGGCTTAATATCATGTATGTTCATGTAGGATTTGCATGTCTGGCTATGATATCGGGCGCCCTTAATTTCTCGCAGAGATTGCTGACACAATACCGAAGGTTTCACCGAATCAACGGCTATGTGTATCTTGCCGCTATTATGCTTGTCGATATCACATCCGGCTATATGGCTCCTTATGCGACTGGCGGCAAGATCAATAGCATCGCATTCAATTTTTTGAATCTGATATGGCTGGTATTCACCATAGCGGCTATTGTACAAATCAAGAAGAAGCGGGTAATCAAGCATCGTAAATGGATGATAAGAAGCTATGCGTTTTGTTTTACCAATCTGTTTATTCATCTGATAACAACGACCATGCATCGATGGATCGGTTTGGTATACGAAACAAGCTACACCTTAGGTGTATATGGCTCGATCCTATCCCTTCTTGTTATCGCAGAGATCATTATTAGGAAGCAGCGGTTAAATAAATAAGTTGGAGAGATACACTTGAAGCTGTCGGCATTTTAGCCGGCGGTTTTTTCGTATGGAATGAGAACGTTTTTGATTGACAAGACAAAATGATAAACATGACACAACATAATGATATTACTCTTTGGTCATCTTTCGTATATTATAAATATTAAATTAAATCCGATTAAAAACATGCGAATTAAAGTATTTAAAATATCAGAATCGAAGATGAGAGAATGGAGCAAGTAACCCTATGAATACCTACTCGAATAGTAAAATTGCTTCAGAGCCGGTACGTCCACGACTTCATTACCGCACCCGTAAGGAGCTATGGTGCCTGCTGTTCATTGCGCCACAAGTTATATTGTTCACGCTGTTCACGGTATATCCGATTGGAATGAGCTATATTTATGCTTTTTTTAATTGGAATGGCTACGGACCGCTGAAGGATTACGTAGGCTTGGATAACTTCATCGAGACGTTGTTAGACCCAATCTTCTGGAATGCATTTCGCAACAGCCTTCTGTTTATGGCATGGATTGTCGTGCTGCAGGTACCGTTGGCACTTCTGCTGGCATTGCTACTCAATGTCCAATGGCTGAAAGGGAAGGTTGTGTACCGGACTATTTATTTTCTTCCAGTGGTCACGACGACTGCGGTTGTTGGCCTGGTGATGCGATTTATTTTCGGAGCCTACAAAGGACTTGTTAATGAAGTGCTTATCCGGCTAGGACTGCTCTCGGCACCAATAGACTGGCTTGGATCGATCGACACTGCTTTTATGATTGTTGTGTTGGTAGGTATTTGGAAAAGTTTCGGAATGAAATTGATCTATTGGCTGGCTGGGATTCAATCGCTGCCCAAAGAGCTGTTCGAAGCGGCCCGAATCGATGGAGCGTCGGCCATTCAACTGCTGCGCTATATCACGGTGCCACTCCTGCTGCCGGTTGGAAGTGTCATTGTGCTGATGTCTGCAGTAAATGCTCTTCACGTATTCGATTTGGTAAAATCTATGACCGATGGCGGACCTGCGTTTAAGACCGATATGGTCGATGTATACATATATCGCTATGCCTTTTCGGGAAAAGGTGAAGCACGTGTAGGATTTGCATCTGCAGCAGGAGTTCTGTACGGCATTGTCGTTATGGTGATATCGCTGCTTCTTGGATTGCTCGTGAAACTAACGGGTGGTCGTAATAAAGCGAGTTTGTAAGGGGGGTGAGATGAATATGACTAATATAGTACGACTTGGTGGGAAAGGGCTCATTCATCTTTTCCTGATGGGGCTCGGAATCATTTGGATTTATCCGTTTGTCTGGATGATCATGGCATCGTTCAAGACGAACAATGAGTACATCGCTGCCGGCATCAAGCTGCTGCCCCAATCGTTTCAGTTCACTAATTACAAACGGGCGTGGGAGACTGCCCATTTCTCCGTCTACTTCTGGAATACAGTCATCATCACGGTTTCAGTGGTGCTTATCGTGATAGTTGTCTGTTCGCTAACAGGGTATGCGGTCGGAAGGTTCCGCTTTCGGGGGCGGTTGATCTTCGTATCTGCAATTACGGCGACGATGTTTATGCCTAAGGGCTATACAATCATACCCGTATACACACTGATTAACTCACTCGGGCTGAACAACTCTTTGTGGGGGATTATTCTGGCTGAGGTCGGAGGTGCACACGTGCTGTTCATTCTGCTCTTCGTTGCCCACTTCCGCAGTTTGCCGAAGGAGCTTGAGGAATCAGCTGAGATGGATGGAAGCGGGTTTGTCCGGACCTTCCTACAAATTATGCTTCCGCTATCGAAGCCAATTCTTGCAACGACTGCCATTATGCAGTTTATGTGGACGTGGAACGCATTTCTAATGCCCCTTATTTTTACGCTCGGGAAGCCGAAGCTGCGCACGCTTGGGGTAGGTATGTTTCAGTTCGTCGGCGAAAATACGATGGATTGGACGGGGATGGCGGCAGCAGCGAGTATCTCGCTTATCCCTATTCTGATTGTATTTATTTTACTTCAGCGATTTTTCATTGAAGGCGTCGCTGGAGCAGTCAAAGGCTAGCTGCATTTACAATAAAAATTTAATGTTGAACTGTAGAAGGGAAGAACTCATCATGAAACAAACAAAGATACAAATAGTCGGGATTACCGCTGCGGCATTATTGCTGATAGCGGGCTGCTCAAGCGGAGGAGCGCCTTCAGCGGAGTCCAACTCATCGGGCTCCGGGGAAGAGACCGTCATATCCGTTTGGGGAGGCAGCGATTTTCTGAAAGGGGAGGAGAGCCCTGGCCAACGGATGATTAAGGAGTATAACGAGCAAAACAAAGGCAAGGTGCGTGTAGAAGCTCGCTACATGCCTTGGGCGGAGTATAACACAGCGATCCAGGCTGCAGTTACGTCGAATGACTTGCCGGATATTTTCGAAACACCCCAGAATAGCGATATTCGTACCATCGTGGCCAACGGTTGGGCCAAGGCTTTCGACGGCTTAGTAT
This sequence comes from Paenibacillus sp. UNC451MF, assembly GCF_000686845.1. Lineage (GTDB taxonomy): Bacteria > Bacillota > Bacilli > Paenibacillales > NBRC-103111 > Paenibacillus_S. The sequence continues at coordinate 52,675 of NZ_JMLS01000027.1, forward strand.
CGGATGCATGGAGGAAGCAGTTTAATCCGGCTTCTTTCGTAGAGGGAGTCAACGTGATCGATGGTAAAACGTACAGCTGGCCGTTAACAGGACCGACACTCGGTTCGATTCTGTATTATAACAAAGAGGTGCTTCAAAAAGCAGGGCTCGATCCTGAAAAGCCGCCTAAGACTTGGGATGAGCTCAGGGAAATGGCGAAGACGGTTACCTCCAAAGGTAAAGGGGACTCGTACGGCATCGTTTTCGGAGGAGGAGAAACCGGGACTGCTTCCGGCATATCCAAAATTGTCGACGCCTTAGCTGCAGGAATATCTCCTGGAGAAGCAGGGGGCTTTAATTACAAGACTGGCAAATATGCGTATGATGCCAAAGCAACCCTAGACTCATTCGAATTTCTTCAAAAGCTGAAGGAGGACGGCAGTATTCTGCCAGCTTCATATACAATGAAAGCTACGGAAGCAAGCGTCTTGTTCGGTCAAGCCAAAGCGGCGTTCCTGATAGACGGACGGGCACGGATGTGGATCGTTAAACGGGACACACCTGAAGCGAAGTTCGGACTTGCCCAGGTACCCACACCGAATGGGGAGAAGCCAAGCTATTTTTACGTGAGAGCGAACCCTTCGGGCTATCTGATTTCGTCACAGACCAAACATGCCAAAGAAGCTGGAGCTTTCATAGAGACTGCTTTTGCAGCACCGCCGTTCTATGAGAAGTATTTGAAAAGCGGTGTGGCTTTGACTCCCATTGAGAGCATTAACAACAACAAATCGCTTTACCCGTATCCTGAGTTCAATACTTTTATTGATCTTCATCAAAATTTATTGAAGGAAAGACCTGATTATGCGGTTCGCAACCCTCAAACAGCGAAGGTTATTGTTGAGCTGGGATCATTGCAGCAGCCGAAGATTAAACCAAGCTACGGTGATATTTTGCAATCCGTTCTGACTGGGGCACAGAAGGATCTTCCTGCTCTCCTTAAGAGCTATAACGATAAAATGAACAAAGGACTTGAGGATGCGGTGATTAAAGTGAAGGGGAGTGGTGTTAAAGTCGAGCTTACTGATTTTCAGTTCCCTAATTGGGATACGAGCAAGGATTATAAACCAGAAGATTATTCACAGCTGCGTCCTTAAGGTAGGAGCTTTTCAAAAGACGATTTTCTACTTGGCTGCCCATCCGGAAGAACGGTATAATGAATGGGAAATGGGAATGAAAGCGATTTTATTAGAGCTGATAGGAGGAATTCATTCATGGCAATTCGCTCATCACAACCAAACGTGATCGTATTTTTTACTGACCAGCAGCGTTGGGACACGACAGGTGTCCATGGTAATCCGCTCGGTCTTACTCCTCATTTTGACCGTGTAGCGACAAGAGGTACACATGTGTACAATTCCTTTACATGCCAGCCGGTATGCGGCCCAGCAAGAGCATGCCTTCAGACCGGATTGTACCCAACGACGACCGGCTGCTTTCGGAATTCCATTCCGTTACCGCCAGATTCGAAGACATTGGGACATTATTTCCGCGAAGCTGGATACAAGACAGGATATATAGGGAAATGGCATTTGGCCGATGAGAACCCGGTTCCGGAATCGAAGCGCGGAGGTTATGAATATTGGCTGGCCGCAAATGCACTGGAGCACTCATCCCAACCGTATAATGCGGTTCTCTTTAATAATGATAACGAGCGTGTCAAACTGCCGGGGTATCGTGTAGACGCACTGACGGACGCTGCTATCCGTTATATCGACGATCATCAAGCCGATCCGTTCTTTCTATTCATATCCTATTTGGAGCCTCATCATCAGAACCATGTGGACGACTATCCAGCACCAGAAGGCTACCGAGAGCCTTTTACAGGAAGATGGACTCCACCGGACTTGGCAGCACTCGGAGGCACAAGCGCTCAGCATCTTGGAGGCTACTATGGAATGGTCAAACGGCTTGACGAGGCTTTCGGAAGACTTCTCGATACCGTGAAGAGCTTAGGGTTAAGCGACGATACCATCATCCTGTTTACTGCCGATCATGCTTGCCATTTTAAAACACGAAATAGCGAATATAAACGCTCCTGCCATGAAAGCTCGATACGTGTACCGACAGCTTTCACTGGGCCTGGATTCGATAGCAGAGGACAGCTCCGAGAGCTTGTGAGCCTGATCGATCTCCCTCCGACCCTTCTAGATGCAGCCGGGATTCCTGTACCCGATGAGATGCAGGGACAATCGATATTACCGCTTCTCCACAGGGAGACCAAGGATTGGCCGGAGGAGGTATTTATTCAAATTAGCGAGGCACAAGTAGGTCGGGCTATCCGAACGCAGAGATGGAAATATTCCGTGTCATCTCAGGATTCAGGTAGAAATAAGGCTGGATCGGATCAATATGTTGAAGAGTTCCTTTATGACCTGGAAAGCGATCCGTATGAGTTAACGAACTTGATCGGATTTGAATCCCATCGTGAGGTGACTGAAGTGCTGAGGGAGCGACTGCATCGGAGGATGAAGGAAGCAGGAGAGCAACCGGCTGAAATCATTCCTGCTCAAAGCATAAAAAGCGGGCAGCGTCGCGTATGGCAGCAAGAGGTTCATTTATAAGGAGGAGATCTTAATGAGCAATTTCATTGTACTTATGTCTGATGAACATAATCCGTTGTACTCCTCTGTATTCGGCCATCCGTTTGTTCAGACACCTAATCTGGAAAGACTTGCGCAGCAGGGCACTGTTTACCGCAACGCATATTGCCCTTCGCCGTTATGCACACCAAGCCGTTCTGCCTTCGTCTCTGGTCGTCGGGTACATGAAGTTCAGGCGTACAGCAATTGTCATGTTAATCTTCCTAACCACTTTCCGTCTTATGGCAAGGTGCTTAAGGAACAAGGCGTTCATTCCGTACATATTGGAAAGACGCATGTGTATGCACAACCGGAGCAGTTGGACTTTTCAGAAATTCATTTGGCAAAAAAAGGGAAGTCTCCAGGGGACATCAATTTCCGTAGAATACCATTGGCTATCCGCACTAATGCTGCAGAAAGAGCCTTTGGCTTTGGGGTCAAAGAGGATGCCTTTGACGGTGATTTAAAGGTAATGAACGCAGCTCTGCAATGGCTTGAACAAACGGCACCGGGCTTGGAACAGCCATGGAGCTTAACGATCAATTTATTGAATCCCCATTTCCCGCAATGGAATACAGAGGAGTTCTGGAATTTGTATCCTCAAGGAGAGGACCTTCCGCGTTATGGAAGCGAGCAGGAGAGTGCTAACCATCCATATGCCCGGGATTTACGCGACCATTTCGAAACGGATCTGTTTACGGAAGCACAAATTCGTGGTCTCCGCAGGGGTTATCTTGGAAATGTAACTTTTATCGATAGGCAAATCGGAAGATTATTAGATGCGCTAGAGCAGAGTGGGCAAGCCGAAACGACGAATTTCGTGTATACTTCCGACCATGGGGAGATGCTGGGTAAATTCGGTCAATGGTGGAAATGCTCCTTGTATGAAGATTCCGTTAGAATCCCTGTTTTCGCAGCAGGTCCTGATTTTAAAGCTGGAGCTGTCGTGGATACGCCGGTGGATCTGCATGATGTGCAGGCGTCTATCTTCCAGGCAACCGGAGCGAAGCGTCCTGCCGAATGGGCTGGCCAGCCTCTTCAGCAAATAGCCTCCTCTGATCCAAACCGTGCGGTATTTGCTGAGTATCATGGTCATGGCACCCGTTCAGGCGCGTATATGATCCGTAAGGGTGATTGGAAACTCATCTATTACATGGAGGCTCCGCATCAACTGTTTAACTTGCAAGCAGATCCTGATGAACTCCATAATGTTTATACGAATTACCCGGATATTGCATCCGATCTGGAGGCTGAGCTTCGTGGCGTCTGCTCTCCGGAAGACGAGAATCAACGGGCTCATCAATTTCAGCAAGCACAATTAGAGCTGCTCGAGAGCAACGGGTTAATGAGCTCTGCAAATTGATTGACACCTGCGACAAACGGTGCTACCCTTTTATCAAATAGGATCATAGTGTTCGACCGGAACCCCGGAGACGCGGCTTTTCTTTTCATGATGATGAAAAGGACTAAGCTTCGTCTCTTTTTTATGTTCAAGCGTGTTGAACCTGTCGATGCTTCAAGAGGTGAAGACCATGAAAGAGTATGCACATGAGTACAGGGAAAATTATAACTACACACCTTCGGAGTTTGAAAAGCTGGGTGGAATATGGCCTCTTCGTATGGGCCACAACAAAGCCAAATCCAATTATTTTGTTGGACCCAAAGTGATAGATTGCTACTCTCTCCATTTTATATTGAGCGGCTCAGTATTTTTATCCCATGGGACTGAAACCACTCCATTACAGGCAAATGATATATTTTGTCTACATCCCCAAATTAAGTACAGTTACAGTATTCATAATTACAGTCCTGAAGCGCCCCTTAGAATGTATTGGCTAGCCTTTAGCGGGACGCAGGCTTTATCTATTTTGCAGCGAATAGGCTTCACGCAAGAGAGTCCATATCTTCGTGAACGCTTGTCACCTGAGCTGCTTGAATGGATTAAAAAGCTATTTCACCTTCTAGCCAAGCAAGAAAAGAACACAGATTTGCAAGCACAAATCAACTTATACAGCATTATGGACTTATTAACGAAGGATCATTCCGGTATGAAGTCGAAGCAAGCGCTTCAGGATGAATGGCTGAAGAGGAGTATGGAATATATGAATACGCACTATATGGAAGGGATTACCGTAATGGATGCGGTCCAGGTAGCAGGTGTGCATCGTTCGCATTATTACAATGAATTTCTCCGAATGCTTGGAGTCAGCCCAAGAAAATATTTGATCCAGCTGCGCATGGAAAGAGCAAGCGAGCTATTGTTGAACACGACGTTGAACATTACGGAAATTGCGCGTTCTACGGGTTATCCTGATCTGTATTCGTTTTCGCGATCGTTCTTTAATTATTATGGAATGTCCCCTACGGAGTTCAGATCTACACATGTCACAAAACCAACTTAAACTATGAGAATAGTATTATAAAATAAAGGATGGATTACACTTGCCGAAAAGTATCCATAAAGTGATCGGGACCCTATGCCTTATTGGCGCATTAACGGCTGCTGCATCGGGGTGCTCATCCAAAAATCCAGCAGCGGAGAAAACTTCGAATCCGAACATAAATGCATCTGAGCCTGTCGAGCTCAAAGTCTTCTCCGGTTTTGCCGAAACGGCAATCGATTTCGATGATGTGTTCGTCAAGCCGGTGCAGAAGAAGCATCCGAACATATCTGCTAAGCTGGTAAATGGCGTCAAGCTCGAGAATTTGGTTTCAACCGGTGATATACCGGATCTGATCGTTGTCTCGGTTCTCAATCTATTTCCTCTGAAAGAGATGGGCCTTCTCAGCGACTTGAATCCTTTGATCAAGCAGCATTCGTTTGATTTGAGTCGTATTCATCCAGAGATTATGGATAGCGTAAAGCAGTATAGCGAAATTGGCGAGATTGTCGCGCTGCCTTATTTTATTAACTTTAATGCTTTGTATTATAACAAAGATATTTTTGATCGGTTCGGGGTGGCGTATCCGAAGGACGGCATGACTTGGGATGAAGTTCTGGAATTAGCGAAGAAAGTAACGCAGACCGTAGACGGGGTGAACTATCGCGGACTGGATCCCGAGAACATCACCCGACTGGCCTCATCGCTGGGCGTTCAATATGCGGACTCGAACTCCACTAACGGAGTATTGCAGAATTGGAAGCCAGGATACGAGTTGTTTCAGCGTATCATGTCGATCCCTGGCAATTTGCCATCGGATCCAAAAAAGTTTGATAAAAATGCATTTGTGAAAGACCGGACCGTTGCTATGGTAGCAACCACAAATATGCTAAAGGACTTTCAAACATCCGCCGAGCAAGGTCAACCGCTTAACTGGGATATGGTGACTTACCCGCAATATAAAGAGAAGCCAGGTACGTTCGGGGTAGCCGGAGCTCGCGTGGTGGTCATTCCGCCGCAGAGCAAGCATAGAGAAGAAGCATTCCGCTTGCTGGAGTCTATTTTATCGGATGAAGCACAGATGGAACAAAATAAGAACGGGTTGATGTCGGCGTTAGTAAGTCCGGAAGTGCAGAAAACATTCGGTAGTGGAATTGAGCATTTGAAAGGAAAAAATGTGCAGGCCGCCTATAAGCTTAAGCCAGGTTGGAGAGTGCTAACGCCATATGATGATTCGGCTGCAAAAATCATTTTAAATCATTCCGCAGATATTACGAAAGGGAAAGACATCAATTCCGTTATTCGGGAGACAGATGAAGAGATCGGTAAGATGATAAATCAATTAAAATAAAAAAATATCGAAATTAAGGCTTGCTTGTGCAAGTCTTTTTGTTAATTATAGGTATAGGCTAAAAGTGAATGGAGGTACGGAATGGAGCGAAATAAGAATGTTTTAGGCAAAGTCACCTGCTTTATAACCAGAGAGTGTGATAGCGGAACCGAATTACTGCTCTTTCAGCATCCGAATGCAGGAATTCAACTGCCAGCTGGTACCGTGGAATTAAATGAGGACTTTAGGGAGGCCGCACAGCGCGAAGCTTTTGAAGAAACAGGATTAAGGGAGTTCGCTTCATGTACTTACATTGGAGAGCAGGCGACTTCACTTCCAAGCGACAAGTATTTCACATATCATAATGCCAAGGTATACTCTAGACCTGATTTGAGCAGCGCACAATGGGCAGAAATTAGAAGAGGTATTAATTTGGCGTATATTCGTGAGCAGGGAGATTTCGTTCAAGTGTCTTATACGGAAGAGGACCAATATCCTTATCCAAACTATATTACATATCAGATTACAGGTTGGGTTGAACGAAAGCATTTAGCCTCGACGGTGAGAAGGCAATTTTACCACTTACGGTCAATCTCTACTAAAGACAAATGGGAACAGGAAGCAGATCATCATTTATTTCAATTGTTTTGGGCACCGATGGATAGTTTGCCTGAAATTGTGGCTCCCCAGCAGCAGTGGGTTACTTATGTTACGAACGAGCTAAAGTATAATTTCTAAAGGTTTAGAATGTGGACGGAGTGCCTTGATTCTAATACAAGGATAGAGATCATTTCTTTATATAAGAGATGATCTTTTTTGTTTAAAATGAGCTATTTTAAGCTATTTTTAATTCCGAGTAAATCAATCAGAAAAAAAGGATAGTAATTTTAAGCTTTATGTGATATTGTATTTTTGTAATAATAATTACAAGTGTAACGGGAGCTGTACATGCCTAAGAAAAAAAATAGCGTTGTGATTTCCATCCGATTAGATGACCAGTCGCTCAAAGCTGTGGATCTACTCGTAGAGTCCGGATTGGAAACCAATCGTTCAAGAGCTGTCTCGCATCTTGTCACCAAAGGCATTCAAGCCTCGGAGGACTTGCTGAAAAAAGCTCAAGTTCTTGCGGATCATGTATATCAGCTTAGAAACGAGATGCTTGAAGCTATTACACACAACAACCTCGAGAAAGTAACGGAGCTCATCCGTAGAGACTCGTCCCTCGTCAACGTAAGCAACAGCAAGGGAGAGACAGCCGTTCTAATCGCTACCTATTTACGCGCTAACGATATTAAGGAGCTGTTGATCGGTCACGGTGCGGAGCTTAATATTTTCGAGGCTGCGGCCATCGGCAACACGATGAGAGTGAAGACGCTGCTGGATCAATCTCCTGAGTTGATCTCGGCGTATGGACCGGACGGGTTCAATCCGCTCTCCATGGCAGCGCATTTTGGCAATGAGGAGACGGTGAAGCTTCTGCTGGACCTAGGGGCAGACGTGAACTCTAGAAGTAAAGATGGCAGCTTGAACAATATGGCGATTCATGCGGCTATCATGGGTAATTACGAGCATATTATTCAAAAGCTCATACGTTATGGCGCGGATGTTCATGCTAAGTGTGAAGGCAGCTTACGATTAGGTTACACCGTTCTACACGTCGCAGCTTATTTTGGACGTGATTCACTGATCAAGCTTTTTTTGGAGCAGGGAGTCGATCCTGAGGTGAAAAATGCTGATGGTGAAACGGCTTACCAAGTGGCTGTAAACAAAGGGCTTCTGCTCACAGCAGCGCTCTTAAAGGAGTAATGTTCTAAAGTTAGCAAGTCAGAGAGATATCCATGACTTTAATCCAACTTAAACTATTGGAATAATATATATTGTATCTACCGGACAGCCGGAGAGACACTAGCAAGTTCAGTGTGTCTTTCTGGCTGTCTTTTATTATGGATCTGGGAGTTGTGAATCGATGCAGTATAGGAAATTAGGAAGAACCGGTTTAAAAGTTTCACAGATTAGTTTAGGTACCATGGCATTTGGGCGTTGGATCGATGAGAAAGCCTCCACTGCTGTCCTGGATCAGGCTCTAGATGTGGGAATTAACGTCATAGACACGGCAGATGTTTATGGAAGAGGCATGGATGTAGGTGATACGAACTTATTGGGGGAGTCCGAAGCGATTCTAGGCAATATTTTAAAAGGAAGACGTAACGATATCCTTTTGGCTACTAAAGTAAAAGCGCCTGTAGGCAAAGGCGTCAACGATTCGGGTCTTAGCCGATACCACATCCACAGAGCGATAGATAACAGCTTGCGCAGGCTAAAGACAGATCATATTGACTTGTACCAGGTACATGGATTCGATCCTGAAACTCCGTTTGAAGAGACACTTGGTGCGTTGGATGAATTGGTTAAGCAAGGGAAAATACGATATCTCGGCTGCTCCAATTTTGCAGCGTGGCAGCTGGCTAAGGCCCACGGCATCAGCGCTCTGCACAAGCTGAACCGATTCGAAAGCGTACAGCCTGAATATAGCCTGATTACACGAGATATCGAACAGGAGCTTATTCCATATGTTCAAACGGATAATGTAGGTGTTATTGCTTATAGCCCGCTGGGACGCGGGATATTGACCGGCAAGTACCGTAAAGGCGAAGAGCCCGAAGCCGGTTCAAGATTAGCCGCAGGCGAAAAGAGATTGGAGCTTCTACTTAAGACCAATCCAACTTACGAGTTGATTGAGAAAATACAGCCCATGGCTGCGGCTAGGGGCTGGACGCTTGCACAATTCGCTTTGGCATGGATATTAAGCCATTCATTTATTTCATCTGCCATCCTTGGCGCCTCAAAACCGGAACATATAACAGATGCCATCCGTTTTGCCGATCAGAGATTAACTCAGGAAGAATTGGATAGAATCGATGAAATTTCCCGCAACCTAAAATTAATTCGATAAGGGGATGTCACCAAATGACTCAACAAACTAATCGCAAGCTGCATCTAGGTTTATTTTTATTCTCAACAGGCTACCATCCGGCTGGCTGGCGTTTGCCTGAAGCTGTTACGGACGGAGCATTTGACCCGAAATTTCTACAGCGGGTCGCTCAACGACTCGAGGAAGCTAAGTTTGACTTTTTCTTCCTTGGCGATGCGTTAGCATCCAGTGCTGATATGCAGTATCAATTTCCGTCTCAGATGGTTCGGATGGAGCCTTTTACCATGATTGCTCATTTGACTGCAGTAACGGAGAAAATCGGTTTGATCGTAACGGCGAATACGACTTATGCTGAGCCCTATCATATTGCTCGGCAAACCGCGTCGCTGGATCACCTGAGCGGTGGTCGTGTCGCGTGGAACGTAGTAACGGGAGCTGATGTCAGGGCAGCATTGAATTTTAGTCGGGAGAAGCATTGGGACAACACGAAACGATATGATTATGCAGATGAATTCGTTCAGCTAGTGAAGGATTTATGGGATACATGGGAAGACGATGCATTTGTAAGAAACAAAGAAACCGGAGTTTATGTCGATGAAAGCAAAGTCCATGCCCTTCACCACAAAGGCGATCATTTCTCCGTTGCAGGACCATTGAATGTTGCCAGACCGCCACAAGGACAAATTCCGCTCCTATCTGCCGGTACTTCAGAACGAAGCCAAGAGTTGGGTGCGCAGTTCTCCAATGTCATCTTTACAGGACAAATCTTGATTGACGAGGCACGAAAGTTCTATTCAAGTGTAAAGAACAAGCTAGCTAAGTACGGGCGTTCCAAAGATGAGCTTTCTATTATGCCGGGACTAGTACCTTTGGTTGGAAGGACTAAGGAAGAAGCTCATGCCAAATATCGTGAGCTTAGCTCGCTCATTGTAACTGATTTTGATCTAAAAGCTTTGTCCAACCGAATTGGTATTGACTTAACCGGTTACCCGCTGGACGGGACGCTGCCAGATTTGTCTATATCTACACTAAATGATAATGGAGCTGAGCAGCTGGTCAGATTGGCGCAAAATGCTGCCGGTCATGAAGATATTACCGTTCGCGAGCTGTTTTACTACTTTGCTGCGGTGGTCAGAGGACATTTGCTTATCGTAGGAAGTCCGGAGGAAATTGCCGATGAGATCGAACGCTGGTTCGTCAGCGAAGCTGCTGACGGGTTCAATTTATGCTCGCCTTACATGCCGGGAGGCTTGGATTTGTTCATCGATCTCGTCGTTCCAGAACTGCAAAGACGCGGCTTGTTCCGTACAGAATATGAAGGAAGCACATTCCGTGAACACTTCGGCTTGAAACGACCGGAGAACCGTTTTGCTAAGAAGGATGTTGTGCTGGAAGGCTAAGCCACTGACGCAACAGCAGAAATGAGGGGGAGAGTATGGGCAGCAGCAAATCCACTTGGCAAAACTGGCGGATCATTATCGCTCAGATCTTATTTTTACTGCTTGGACTTGGTCTTATCGAGTACATCGTAAGGGCGGAAATCGTCGGCCCCTTGTATTTATCCAAACCGACGCAGGTTATCGACGAAATAGTAGGATTATTTACGAACGGCACTATCTTTCACCATTTGTTCGTAACGCTTGGTGAATTTCTGGCAGGATATGTGCTTTCGGCTGTGGCCGGTATTGGAACAGGCTTGTTCCTCGTGTTAGTCCCAAGGGCGGAATCGTTCTTTCGACCGTTCCTTTCCGCTCTGTTAGCAGTGCCGAAGGTTACCATTATTCCATTACTCATGTTATGGCTTGGCATTGGATTGTCGCATAAAGTCGCTATCGTGTTTCTATTCTGCTTCTTTACGATTGCGTTCAATACGATAACCGGCATTAAGCAGACTGCAGATAACCATCTGAAGGTGGCGCGTGTGTTCGAAGCTACAAAATTTCAGACGATAACGAAGGTCATCCTTCCATCCGCAGCCTCGACCATCTTCGTATCATTAAGAGTGTCAGCTGCAACAGGCTTGGTGGGAGCGTTGTTCGGTGAGATGATCGCATCTAAGGACGGACTCGGCAACTTGCTTGTGCAAGCAACCTCCACCTACGATACAGCCAAAGCGTTTGCCATCATCACTGTGGTTACGATCGTATCTGTTCTAATTATTGCATTCATTGATTTGCTGGAGAAAAAAGTAGTTTTGAAGTGGAAATCTTACTAAAACCGATTGTATTGATATAAGGGGAGAGATAAAAAATGAGAAGAAAATCATGGCGGGGAGTATGGGTTTTAACGTTAGCAATGGTAATGGTGCTTGCTGCTTGCTCTAATAACTCCAAAAGCGGACAGGAATCAAAAACAACATCATCAGCTCCATCCTCAGGAGAACAGAAGCTTCAGAAAGTCCGCTATGCGGCATTCAACGGCGTTAGCGGGTTGGCCGTCAATTTTGGTGCTGAAAAAGGATTTTTCAAGGAAGAAGGACTGGATGTAGAGTTCGTAACAACGCAAAATCCGGTGGAAAGCTTGACTAGCAAAGACGTTGATATTGCTGATGTGGCGACAACAACGGCGATCATTGCAGCAGGCAAGGGGGCACCTATCAAAATCGTTTCCTCTATGTTCCGTACGAAAGGGCCATTCTATTTAGTAGCTGGTCCGGGCATTAACAGCATCGAGGAGCTAAAAGGGAAAAAAGTCGGCGCAGCCGCTTTCGGCAGCGGGTTAGATGTCTATACCCAAGTCATTCTTAAGAAGCATGGATTAAGCAAGACGGATGTTACGTATTTGGCTAACGGTGCGAATGAAGCGGCCTATGCAAGCCTTACTTCAGGCCAAGTTGATGCAACGATCATCCACGAGCCTTTTGCATCCTTGGTTGAAGTGAATGGAAAAGGAAAAATATTAGCCAATGGCTGGGATTACCTACCTACATTCCATACCGGTGTCCTGGCTTCCAGCAATGATGTCATTGCAAAGAAGCCTGAATTAATCGAGAAGTTGCTAAGAGCCTATTTCAAGTCTCAAGAATATGCAAAAAGCCATCCTGACGAGTACAAGACTTATTTCTTATCCAAAATCAAGATAGATCCTGCCGCAGTAGATAAAGCGTTCGAGCGTGAAAAAGTATTGTGGGAAAACAATCCTGACGTAGATAAAAAGGCGCTTCAGGATACGCAGCAGGTTCAATTGGACCTCGGTCTGCAGGACAAAATTTATGATGTAGATAAAATCATGGATCTGCGGTTCATCCCTAAGAAATAAGAAGAAAGCGAGGTGTGATTATGGCCGGGTTTTCGCTTCAAGCGGTGTCTAAAATGTACGGTGGCTCGAGTCCTACCCAAACTTTATCGGATATAAATCTTACAATAAAAGACGGGGAATTTCTGAGTATTCTTGGTCCAAGTGGCTGCGGTAAAAGTACTTTGCTTGAAATATTGGCTGGCTTACAGCTGCCTTCGTCAGGGGAAGTACTGCTCGATGGGAAGAAGCTGCAAGGACCGGGGATCGAGCGCGGAGTCGTTTTCCAGGACCCTTCTTTATATCCTTGGCGAACCATTTCGCAGAATGTTGGCATCGGTTTGGAGCTCCGTAAAGTATCCAAATCGGAAAGAAAAGATGCAGTTCAAAAATATTTGAACATGGTAGGATTACAAGGATTTGAAAATAAGTATCCTCATCAGCTGTCCGGCGGAATGAAGCAAAGGGCTGGGTTGGCCCGTGCTCTAGCGAATAGCCCAGAAGTACTGCTGATGGATGAGCCGTTCGGCGCTGTTGATCATTTAACCCGGCTGCAGCTCCAGGACGATCTGCTGAATATCTGGGAGAGTGAGAAAAAAACGGTCTGCTTCGTGACCCATGATGTTTCTGAAGCTGTGTTCTTGGGTGATCGGGTTGTTCTTCTGTCTCCAAGACCAGGCAAAATTCAAAAAATCTTTGACGTTCCCTATCCGAGGCCACGTAAACGTGATGATATACAGCTGCTTAAGGTCCAAAATGATATCTATGCAGCGATACATCAAGTGAAAACGCAAGAGGATCTGGAATTTGTAATTTAAGCTCAAATTGAAGGGAGTACGTATCTCATGTCAAACTCATCCATCATAGGAATAGAATGGTTACAGTCTCGCATTAAAGAAGGAAATATTGTTATAGCCGATGTACGCTTTAACCCTAAAGAAGCGTTATATGGAAGACAGGCTTATGATGCAGGACATCTTCCTGGCGCCGTGTTTGTTGACTTTAAAGCCGAGTTGAGCGATCCTGCTGGTGAGCATGGGGGACGAAGTCCGCTACCGTCAGCCGAACGGCTTGCGAAGCGTTTTGGAGAGCTTGGAATCGATCGAACCACCACTGTGATTGTTTATGAGGACGTGAATGGACCTGCAGCTTCCCGGCTGTGGTGGTTGCTCCGATACATCGGGGTCGAGGATACACGTGTATTAGATGGTGGTTACCAAGCTTGGACTGAGGCCGGTCTTCCGGTATCAGTCGATAAGCCTCAGCCTGCTGCACGCGAATTTATTCCAGCAGTACATGAGGATTGGGTTGTGGATGTCTCAACAGTCAAGGCTGTTGTGAACGGAAAGAAGGACGCCAAGCTGATCGATTCCCGCGATAGGAATCAATATTTGGGATTAGATGCACCATTTGACCCCGTAGCCGGACATATCCCAAGTGCTTTGAACTATTTCTGGAAGGATGGCCTTGAAGCGAAAGGCACATGGAAATCTTTGCAGGATCTGGAGAAGCAATTCGACAAGCTGTCGAAGGATGAAGAACTTATCGTCTATTGCGGTTCGGGTATTTCAGCAACACCGAATGTGTTAGCTTTGAAAGAGGCTGGATTCAAAAACGTTCGGTTGTATCCGGGCAGCTGGTCCGATTGGATTAGTTATAAGGACAATCCGATTGCGACGGGGGATTAAGAAGTCATTCCCAACAAATCGGAAATGAGCTATCGGCGTGGGTTCGATTGATTGAAAATAAGCGATGAAGTATGATATAAGGTAGTCGTTATATTTTCAAAGTAGGAGATTATAGAATTATGAATAAATTCAATAGCTATGAGGACGCTGAACGGCTAGCCATAGATGGTATAGCAAGCATTATGGCAGGGGCATTAGTGTCGGCGGAAGCACAACAACTATTGCAAGCTCACGATTTAATCAAGAATCAAGCTCGTATTCGTATTTTCGCAGACGATGGAAGAAGCCATTCTGACCATTTCGTTATGGAGTGTGAATCTAGTCATTTGGGGTTGTACCTCCTATGTATCTCAATAGGAAACGGGACTAGCATCATGAATTATTCAGCTGACGAAATACTTTCTTTTCGGGAAGAATGTGAGTCGAACGACATTGCAATCCAACGAGGTGTACCCGTATTATGTTATTCCTATCGGGGAATAGCGCTGGTCAGTCAAGAAATTGTTGATGAAGCATTTTAATAGACAACGATATGAATTTGAAAATCCTCCATTAGAAGTGGGGGATTTTTTTATTGCCAATCTTTAGCTTAAGGTAATCTTAAGATTCGATTTAGGTTGTGTTCAGATAGGTAAGAGTGAATTTCGAGGTAACCGATCAGAGGAAAGCCGTTAGTATTCTTCATCAGTTGGGGCAGTTCCAGTAACACAAGATCCGTTAATTATTTAAACGGTCAAGGAGTTTATTCCAAATATCGTAGAAAAAATTCGTGTTTATAACGGAAATTCCGGAGCGCAGTCTTTACGCTTGGTTTGAAGCTGAGGCATTGAACCGCGTGATCCTGAATCTATTAGCAAATACGCTGAAATATAATCCTCCAGGTACAAGGCTAAGAGTAGAATTGAAGGAGCGGGAAGATCATATTCTTATTGATATTGCCGATACTGGAATAGGGATACCCGAACATTTGAGACGTACGATCTTCAATCCGTTCGTGAGAGTAGATGAATCGCGAAGCGGAGAGCGAGGAACGGGTTTAGGTCTATCTATAGCGAGACTGCTCATGGAAAAGATGAATGGAACCATAGAACTGTATGAAACATCTCGAGAGGCCACTGTTTTTACTTTACGACTATCCAAGATAAATGAAGGACTCCATGATTGAGTCCTTTTTGTAGTTTTACGACACTGCTATTCAATAAACCTTTGTGTAACTTATTTTTTTAATATTTTTCTTATTGCTGATTGCATGATAGAATACTTCTTGCTGACTAATAGCGTCTATGAGCCCAATTGTTGAATTCAAGCTCATATGTTGTTCTATCATAAAGAGGAGAATCTGAATGCTTTCTAAATCATCGTTTCCATTACTGTTATTAAATATGTTTCTTGCAATGCTTAGCACAGGTCTTGTTATTCCCATCTTACCGGAGCTGCTACGGGAATTTGGAGCAGGGGGACAAGCAGCCGGATATTTGGTATCCTGCTTTGGACTGACACAGTTCATCTTTTCACCGATTGCGGGTAATTTATCTGATAAATATGGTCGTAAACCAATGATAATCGTCGGGCTTTTCTTATTTGCTTTATCCAATCTTATCGCAGCCGTTGCCAGCGACCTATCTTTACTCTTCGTATCTCGTTTGATTGGTGGAATAGGCTCAGCCGCCTTGGTTCCGTCTATTATGGCTTATGTAGCGGATATAACGACGAATGAACAGCGAGGTAAAGCGATGTCCCTACTTGGCACTTCGATGACTTCTGGCTTTATTATCGGACCAGGTGCAGGTGGCTTGCTTGCAGAATTCGGTCTAAGAACACCTTTTTATGCATCCGTTGGCATCGGACTTTTGGCGATGCTGTGCAGCTTGAAGTTTTTGCCGGAATCTCTAACAGTCGAGCAGCAGATGAAACAAAGAGAATCCAAAGTGAAAAAGGAGAATGTGCTCCGTCAGCTTGCACTATCGATTAAATCTCCTTACTTTGTCCTGCTTCTTATGGTATTCGCCCTTACTTTTGGACTTATGCAATTTGAAGCGATCTTCCCACTGTTTGTAGTGCAGAGCTATGGATTCACAACTCGTGATATTGCTATACTGCTCACCGTGTGTTCTTTAATTGCAACATTTAACCAGCTCGTATTGACTGGTAAGCTGACACGATGGTTAGGGGAGAAGAAGGTCATCAGCTTGATGATGCTCCTATGCGCTGTATCGTTAGTTTGCTTGTTATTATCCGGTAATTTCATTTATGTTATGATCTTGACGATGCTTTTCTTTACTTTCAATAATATTTTACGTCCTACGATTAATACGCTGCTGTCCAAAGAAGCGGGAGATGAGCAGGGGTTTGTAGCTGGTTTGAATAATGCTTATATGAGCCTTGGCAATATATTCGGCCCGGGACTTGCGGGGATATTATTTGATTTCCATATGAACTTGCCGTATTTGTTCGGAGCGTTAGTGCTGATATTGAGCAGTATTGTAGCAGCGAAACGGATAGGGAAAAAGAGTGCGTATTATAAGAAACAAAGCGCGAGCGTATCGAGTTGAGATCGTGCGAAACTCATAGCTGAAAGGGAGTTGTCGATCTGACAGCCCCCTTTTTTGCTTTTGCTAATGGTGTTTGTTTCTCAATTACATTTGAGACATGCAAACTTCAGGATAGGGAAAATATCAATATTGTTATATTATTATCAATATTATTTGATTGAAGAAGCGGGTTTTTGATAATAAGATGAACTTGAGGCAGGGGGGCTGGTAACGTTATTGTTCTTTTCTTGCTTGGAGCTCTGATTTCAGGCAAGCGTCTCCAAGTATTTAATCAACGTCCTGCTGCAGCGAAGAAAGCATTTCTTTTAGGAATTGGCTTCGTTATTGCATCCTTCGGAATACTTCCAGCCCCTCCAATTCATGCGGCAGGGCCAATGGTTATAGATAGCTTTGACGGTCCAATCACACAGAATGAAATTAATTCCTTCAAAACGTACATTCAAACGCTTCAGCCTGTTGTGTGGCCTAATACTGGTTCAATGCAGAGCGAATATGCTCAAGGAAAAAGCGGCGAAGCCATTAAGGCTATGGGGCTCATGTATGAGCTCACACAGGATACGGCAATCCTCGACCGAATGATCTATTTCTGCGACGTTCTCCTATCCCAACGTAATGATATCCTTGCAGCCCCTAACGGCCAGCGTACTGCCTGGACCAATACGATAGCTCCTGTATGGCCAGGTAACACGACAGATCCAGCGTCCGCAGATTCGGCGAATGGCGATTCCGTAGGCCATCTTGCATACTGCGCCAAGCTGATTCTCCAAACCCCGTCGATCTGGAATACAACAGTACCTAACGGAGAGCTTATTCCCATGGGGCAACGTATAAACAGCGCGCTCAAACCTTCGTAACTGAGGCGGAATATGTAACGAATCAATTCCTGTTCCCGTCATTACTCGATTTATCCAAAGGAATTAAGCTCTACTTCTCTACGCAATCCCCCTATTTGAGCGGCGGCGTATTTCCATGGAACCAACAGATGATGATTACTTACGGATTCCAAAATCTTGCGGCTGCACATGAGATATTGGGCGATAATCCTACACTTGTAGCCATGTACGACAATATCGTTCAAACGAGCCTGAACTGGTTCTTTAATGATGATTCCGCCAAGCAAACCTACGTGGATTCAGCCGGTAATACGGCATATAACTGGGGATATAACCCGACTCTGCTTGGTGGAGAAGACTCCAATCATGCGAGTCTGGACGTAGCTGGATTTTATCGAGCTTATTTGAGTGGGCGCTATGGAATCACTGCCGCGATGATGAAGCCTTTTGCCAATATGTACGCTGATGTTATGATGAAGGGTCCTAATTCCTTCTCGGGTCGTGTAGACGGCACCGATGGAACAGGACACGGTGCTCCAACGACGTACGCACGGAGTGGAAACTTATTCTTGACAGCTCTCCGTCCGGATATGTATTATGCACTGGCCAATGCGGATCTGCCCAATAAAACGACGACGAGTATGGATACGTTCTCCAGATTTATGTGGGCGAAGAACTATCGTTATAACCATAGTGATACGCAAGCTCCAACGGCACCGACGAACTTGACCGCAGCAGCAGCATCAAGCAGTCAAATTAATCTAAACTGGTCAGCAGCTACGGATAACGTAAGCGTAACGGAGTATGAAATTTATCGTGGAACTAGTAAAGTAGGCTCCTCTGTAACGACTTCTTACATGGATAAGGGACTTAGTCCTTCTACCGCTTACAGCTACACCGTAAAAGCGAAGGATTCGGCTGGAAACGTATCGGGAGCAAGCAATTCAGCAAGTGCAACGACTCAGGCAGCGAGTCCTACAACCAATCTTGCTTCAGGTAAAACCTATTCTGCATCGACTACCTGGAGCTCATCATACAGTGCCGATAAAGCGTTTGACGGAAATACGGGAACCCGCTGGTCCGCATCAAGCGGTTCATTGAATGATCAATGGATTACCGTTGATTTTGGCTCATCTACAACTTACAATCAGGCGGTGGTTAAAGAAATTTCGTTCCAAAGAGTGACTTCCTATAAGCTGCAATCTTCGGACGATGGGACTAACTTTACGGATATTGCTGGCACAACGGGGACGACAATAGGAGCTAATAAAACCATCGATTTCTCTAGTGTAAACAGCAGATATTTGCGGCTGTATGTCAGTACGGCCAGTGCCGTACCGACGGTTGATGAGATTGAAGTTTATAATACGGGGGCTGCGACGAATCTTGTCATTGGCAAGACATTTAACGCCTCCACGACATGGAGCGCATCTTATGCGGCAGCATTAGCGTTTGACGTGAATGATGCAACAAGATGGTCTGCCTCCAGAGATAGTCTGAATAATCAATGGATAAGTGTAGATTTCGGTACACCTACGACTTTCAATCAAGCACTGATTAAAGAAACCACTTATCAGAGAGTTACATCTTACAAGCTACAGTCTTCCAGTGATGGTACCAACTATACTGATATCACCGGAACTGTCGGAACTTCAATAGGTGCCAGCAAAACTATAAATTTCACTCCCATTACATCCAGGTATTTACGTATATATATCTCATCGGCAAGCAGTGAACCTACGATCAACGAGATGGAAGTTTATAACAAATAAACGTACATGAAGAGGTCGGGGGCAATTGATGCCTCCGACCTCTTTTTTATACCTAAGACAAACCTTGCGGTACAGTACAATCCCTGCAGCATCACTTTAACTGATGAAGCCTCCTGAAATCCCTAGGCGTAAGCCCCTCATTCTTTTTAAAAGTATTAATAAAATAACTCGGGTTGCCGAATCCGACCTTCTCAGAAATAGTCTTCACCTCTAAAAATTCCTCCTGCAGCAAAAGTTCTTTCGCCTTCCTGATTCGATAGCGATTTATATATTCAACGGGTCTCGTACCTAAGGTTTGTTGAAACAATACACAGGTATAATGCGTTGTCACCGATAATTGATCTGCAAGATCCTGTAAAGAAATCGGGTTCGTAAAGTGCTGCTCGATATACTGGAGTGCAGGTTTCAGCTGTTCAAATTGCTCATGATTGGAACGATTCTCAGAGCTGGAAGTGTATTGAAACAAATCTAAGAAGAGGCCATAGAGATGATGTGAACTGTCGAAGCTCGCCTTGTTTTTTTTCATGCTCACAATGGTGTTCATTTCATTAAATCGGGCTAGAAAGGGTTCAAGATGCAGCATGTATAGCACAGTGGACTCATAAAAGTTAAAGGATCGCAATATTTCGTTGACCCATTTTCCATCAAAATCAACCCATTGTAATGTCCATGGTTCAATTACCGGCCAATATGCATGGGGAACCTCTGGAAATAGCAGCATACCTTGTCCTTTTGACACGGTTATCGTTTTACCACAAATCTCCAAAACCCCTTGTCCATGAATACACTGCAACCACTGGAATCTTTTGTAGCCATCCTTGCGAATAAGTTCTGGTTGGCTTACCCATTGACCGGTCGACGCAACATAAAGGGGCAGATTTAAATCGATTTCGGTCAGCATATTCCAATAGACGTTTCTCATATAAAAACCCCCTTTTCATGTTGATATCAATATTGTTATATTATCATCAAAATTTTTAGATTAATAGAGGGTTTATGTCATCATATTATATAAATATAGTTCAATTTATAGAATTTGGGACAACGGAGGTGGTCGTACACGGTTTAACGAATGCCATTGCTCCAGTGCCAGCGAACACTGACCCTTCAGATTGGGTATTTGCTACAGTTAATCGAGTCCAGTTAAACCGAGGAGATGCTAAGTATATTTATGTGCCTGCCAAAGCCCCGTGTTTATCCGGATTCTAGTAAGTAATAGTGGTAAGATATAGAAAGAAGGAAGAACGGTTGGTTACGGTTTTCCCGAAGCCAACTGTTTTTGTTTTTTGGGATATTTTATAAACCAAAGGAGAAGAAGGATGCATTTATTTCAAAAAGATATTTATGATTGGAAATCCTGGGGTACCGTATATCAGTCCTTAGAGGATTTTCAACCGCTAATCGAAGCCATATTCAAGAAGGAGAAGCTTACTGGATATGAAGATACTTCCCGCTTAACGCCTGGAACCAATGCAGTCTTCAAAGCGGGGAATTATGTTATTAAAATTTTTGCGCCTAAAGAGTCAGGTGCCAATCCAGATGATGATTATAACGCTGAGCTCCGTTCGATGCAAAGGGCGATCCAATCAGGAATTCGTGCCCCTCAGCTCATTGCCTCATCAAGGATACAAGACAAGTATGAATTCAAATATTTAATCATGGAGCACATTGAAGGTCAGGCTGCTGGAGCTGTGCTTAAAGAAGCCACTTGGGAGCAAAAACAGAAGTTCATTCGTAAGCTTAAACGCCATTTACAGAAGATGAATCTTAAGCCAGTCGAAAAAGCAGATGAAGCTCTCATTAAAGAAAGAGCTATTCAGAATCCTAGATGGAATCGGTTTCCAGATAAAGTCAGGCTGCAAGTCGCAGAATTAATCAATCAGTATGAGTGGGCAGATTACGTTTATGTTCATGGCGATCTTACAGCCGATAATATTATCATAGATAGTCACGGTGAGATGTATATCATCGACTTCGCCGATAGCACTATCGCACCTGCTGAGTATGAATATCCGCCGATATTATTTGATTTGTTCAATTATGATAAGGAACTTATTCATGAGTTTATCCAAGGTATGGATTATACGGACTTTATTGATAAAGCTTTTATGGTCATGTTAATCCATGATTTTGGTGGGGATTTCGTAAAGACAACGTATGAAAAGCTATCTGGCTTACCGATTGTCCAATTGACTGATATTTTTGAAGTAAAAGAATTAATGTATCGCCAATTGAAAATATAACGATAATCTGGGACACCCTCAAAGGTGTCCTTTAATTATTTTCATTCCAATTATGCATAAATATGGATTTAAGAAAGAAACTACCTATAAGAATATTCGATTTTTATTGCAGGAGGGCATCATGGCAGAGAAGGAGGAGATAACGGGGGAGATCAGCCCATGGCTGGAGGACAACTTAAGGCAGCTAAAGCAGGAGCTTGGGAATAGTGACGATGTGGCTGTTCGAGACATGAAGATTAGTCTTAACTCGAATCGAACCATTCATGGGGCTGTCGTATACGTGGAAGGGCTGTCCAATCTGAATTCCATGATGGAATCTCTACTTGCAAGCTGCGATAACAATGTACCCACAGCGTATGATTCACAAACGTTATTGGAGTATTTCAAAAAAACAGTTATTACGGCTGGTACAGTTAAGGATATTGTGCAATGGAACGAGCTCTATGAGGCACTGCTCTCTGGGCATAGCATTTTGATGCTTGAGGGATGTAATAGGGGGTTGGCCATTGGTACTAAGGAACTTACGGCACGTTCTGTCGAAGAACCTAACGTTCAGTCTGTCGTACGTGGACCGCGGGAAGGCTTTACCGAAGTATTACGCTGGAACACCGCTATGCTGCGCCGTAAAATCAAAGACCGTAATCTGTGGATGGAAACAACGAGCGTAGGAACGGTAACGAAAACGGACGTCACCGTAGTTTATATTAAAAATATTGTTAATGAGACGGTGCTGAAGGAAGTACGTAACCGTCTGTCGGCTATTGATATTGATGCCATACTGGAAAGCAATTACATAGAAGAGCAAATTAAAGATAAACGCTATACTCCTTTTCCGACACTTTTTAATTCGGAGAGGCCCGATGTCATAGCGGCGGGTATTCTTGAGGGAAGGGTAGCGATTTTAGTGGACGGAACGCCGTTCGCCTTGTTGGTTCCTGCATTATTTACCCAGTTTTTTCAGTCCAGCGAGGATTATTACCAGCCAGCAGATTTCTCCTCATTTATCCGTCTCTTGAGATTCTTATCGTTTGGATTGGCGCTCTTAACGCCATCGTTCTATATTGCAATTACGACATTTCACCAGGAGATGCTTCCAACAACACTCCTTTATAATTTGGCGAGTCAGAGGGAAGGCGTGCCATTTCCCGCGTTTATCGAAGCAATAATGATGGAAGTAACATTCGAAATCTTGCGCGAAGCGAGTGTCCGCATGCCAAGAACGGTAGGGCAATCCATTTCTATTGTAGGGACTCTTGTCATTGGACAAGCAGCCGTAGAAGCAGGGTTGGTAAGTGCAGCCATGGTTATTGTCGTGTCTATTACAGCTATCTCTAATTTTGTTTTGCCTGCATTTAATTTAGGAATTACGATTCGCATTATTCGCTTTATGCTGATGATGCTTGCCGCATCGTTTGGACTGTATGGAATCTTCCTTGGGATTATAGCTATCGTTCTTCATATGTGTGGTGTTACGTCTTTCGGTGTGCCTTACATGTCACCGCTTGCTCCGTTCCATCTCACGGATCAAAAAGACACGTTATTCCGATTTTCGTTTCCGAACTTTATTACAAGACCAAAGATGCTGCGGCCTAAAGATCTCGTTCGGCAAAAGCGTAAGTGAGGAGGGAGCAGACGTGGGACATGTTATTGTGAAAAGTCTGTGCCTGTGTCTAGTCACTTTGATGTTAAGCGGCTGCTGGAGTCGTCATGAGCTTAACGATATGAGCATTGCTGTGGGGATGGGTATCGATAGAATAGGTGACAAATACAATGTTACTGTTCAAACGGTGAACCCAGGGCAGGTCGCAGTAAAAAAGGGTCCAGCGACAAACGCAAGTCCAGTAATTACCTACGAAGAAGTTGGAGCTACTATCCCCGAAGCGTTGACTCGGATAAGTGTTAAAGTTCCTCGTCATTTATACTTTGCGCATTTGCGTATGGTCGTGATAGGTGAAGAGGTGGCTAAAGCAGGGATTAGTAAACCGCTCGATTATTTATCCCGAAATATGGAAATGCGAACCGATTTTTATTTTGTCATTGCAAGAGAAGCCAAAGCAGCAGACATATTACAGGTACTTACTGTGATGGATCCGATACCATCTAACAATATGTACACGAAGCTTGAGACTTCGGATAATTACTGGGCGTCAACAGGTAGCATGAATCTTAATAATTTACTTCAGGATTTGGGAGCAAACGGCAAATCTCCGACTATGACTGGGATTGAAATTAGCGGTAGTCTTAAGCCTGGTGACAAAACATCCGTTGGGCAATATGTTAATCCTCCTGCACTATTAAAATATGCCGGTATGGCTGCATTTAATGAAGACCGGTTTGTCGGATGGTTGGATGAAAATGACACGAAGGCGCTAAATTACGTACTCGATTCTGTCCATCAATCGGCAGGCCATATTGCATGCCCAGGAGGGGAAGGCTTATTGACGATGCAGGTTATCCGTTCTAAAGCGGTCATCAAATCAAGCATTAATAACGGAAAGCCCGAGTTCGATGTGAATATTAGACTTGAACAAGATATAGCCGATGCCGAATGTAAGATAGATCTCTCAAATGCATCTATAGTCAATGAATTGAAAAGAAAATCCGACAGCCAAATGGAAGCATTAATCTCCACGTCCATCAAAAAAATCCAAAAAAAATACGGTACGGATATATACGGATTTGGCGAAACGCTTCATCAAAAGCATCCTAAGGTTTGGCATGAAATCAAGGATTGGAAGCAAGTATTCAAAACGGTCAAAATACGAGTCCATGTGAACACTATCCTTCGTCGGATGGGAACCATTTTGCAACCAATAGACATGATTACCAAAGAATAAGGAGCAGCTCATGTGGCTTTTAATAGGGATTGTCTTGACTTTAGTATGGACTTGTCTTAAGGAATACCCTAGATTGTGGAAGGAACGAAGGAAGAAGGAACTTGTCCTGCTGACTCTGGTTACTATCGTAGTTAGCGCGCTAAGTTTAGCAGAAAGTATCGGAGCTCACCTACCGAACCCGCTCGATTGGATTGCCATGGCATTAGGTCCGTATCCAAAGGCGGTTTATTCCCTATTTCGATGAAAGGAGACTTGACGATGCTGAACCAAGGGAGTATAACCAATCGTTCGTTTGCGATACTAGTTACTTTTTTTATGATTGGTACATCCATTCTTATTACTCCCTCAGCTCTTGCCCATGAAGCGAAACAAGATGCCTGGATCGCTTGTTTCACAGGTATCGGTATTAATTTATTACTCTGTCTGTTATATATCGCGCTAGGTAAACGTCAGGAAAATCAGACATTAGTCCAATTTTGTGAAACCGTGCTTGGGAAGTGGATAGGTAAGATCATAGCTATGGCCTTCGTGTTGTTTTTTTATTTACTGGCCTCGTTAATGATCGGGGATTTAGGCTATTTCCTAACATCGCAGATTATGCAGGAAACACCCTTAGAGGTTGTACAAATGCTGTTTACATTGGTTGTTGTCATGGCAGTTTGGTCCGGCTTTGTAGTGTATACGCGTGCAGCCGAGTTTTTTTTCCCCTGGATGATTCTTTTGTTCATGCTTCTTGTGTTTCCATTGATACCCAAATTTAACGTTAGGCATTTCTTTCCTATGATGGAATTCGGTATGAAGCCAATTCTACAAGGTGCATTTACGTTCTCTGGCTTACAGGAGCTGGTTGTCATGTTAATGTTTTATCCGTTTGTTAACATTATGAAAGGTCGTTTGAATGGATTTATTACGGGTATTATGATTGGCGGAGCTATTCTTCTTGTTACAACGCTTGGAAGCATTGCGGTACTTGGAGTGACACTGACAACGAATCAACTATTTCCTGCTTATACGCTTGCTAAAAATATTAGCATTGGCCATTTTCTTGAAAGGGTAGAAGGGATTTTGATCTCCATTTGGGTTTTATCGATTTTTGTTAAAATCGTGTTAACGTTTCACGCTTCACTGATAGGATTAGTTCAAATATTGAATATTAAAGATGAAAAGCCTCTCATTGCTCCATTAGCCTTGGGCATGATCGTCCTGTCCATTATGTGTTATCCGAATACCATCTTTATAAATGATTATTTATCGAAAAATTGGGGGCCATTTGCCCTTATTTTTACATTGTTCCTTCCCGTAATGCTGCTAATTGTGTCGTCGGTTACTCGAAAACGCATTAAGATGAATAGACCTTAAACTAGGCTTTACATCAAAGGCTGCACCTCCGACCAGGAGGGGAATAAGGCCGATGTATGCAGTAACGAATCAAGAGATGCGGACAGGATGTGCAGCGTGATCGTATTGAATTAGCGAGAGACTTTGCGATGCGACATGGCGTCATTCTTGTAATGAAAGGCGCTCGAACCGTGACCGTTGAGCCAGACGGAGCTGTCGATCATCGCTGGCGATATTATCGATGAGCTTTAAAAAAGCGTCCTTCAGGGGACGCTTTTTTTCACTTTGGATCCCTATACTGCGATGGACTCATACCCTCGAGCTTTTTGAAAACACGTGTAAAGTAGCCTGAATCCTCGTATCCGACATACCCCGAAATCCAACCGATGGAAGCTCGTTCGGATTTTAATAGAATTTTGGCTTCCTCCATCCTTTGTTTTTGTTGAAATTCTGTAAGAGTCATACCCGTTTCTTTTTTGAACCGTCTTGAAAGATGTGCCGGGTGAAGCCCGCATAAATCGGCAATATGGTTCACATCTAACGATTGATTAAAGTGGCTTACAATATGTTCAACCGCTTTTTGTATGGATGGGGAATAGCCGGAAATAGCCCGGTTTCGTACCAAATCACAATATTCCTCATGCATGACGCCCATCAGCTTAATAAGTGAGTCAATAGTGTCCGAGCGCTCGATTTGTTTGGAGAATTTCTCTGAAATACGGTGCAAGAAAAGCGGCTGTACTTTTCCACGTTCTGCGGCGCCCCTCAGCAGCGTATTTAATACGATGAGCACATTCTTTAAGGCCCGGACCGGTTGATTAGGGAACCTTTCGGAGAAATCGAACAAATTCTTAACCTGCTTGAGGATGCGCTGCAGATTTGCTTTATCGCCTTTCTCAACTGCTCGCGTCATTTCCTTTTCGATCTTATAACGCAGCTCGATTAACTCAATATAGGAATCATCCGGTTGTTGAAGCATAAGCTCAATATCCGCTTGGTGTGCTTTGACGGTTGCATTGTACTCCGAGTTTAAAACGCGAAGAGAGGTTTGGCGTATGGTGCTTACTTGATCCAAAAGATTCGCCATACTTTGAATTCTGGATGAGCTTAGCAATTTTAAAGTACGGTAAAAGGTCTCTAATTCGATTTGCTTCTGTGTATCGATCTTGAATTTATGGTCAACGCGGCTCATGTCTGGAACTTGGTTCAAGAATGGCCCAACGATGATGATTTTCGTGTCCTGTTCTTCGAAAAGCAGGATTTTGCCTAAATAAGATAGGCCTAATTCATCGGTGAACATGCAGCATTCCTCCGGGGAGTGCTTTGTTTCTGCCATCAAGTATTGAAAATGTCTTTGTTGAAGTTCAAGCATATATTCTGGAAACGGATCTCGTTCATGAACAAGAAAAGGAGAGCCATTGCCATTCAATATAATTGTGTTGATGTCAGTTAATTGATAAAGGGTCAGGCTGGCAACGGTTAATTGAAGTTGGAAAGTCATCTTGATCACCTTTTTAAATGTTAATTAAGTCCCTATAATGCAATTATAATCCTAACTTCACCTATTTGTAATAAGTATAATATGTCTTACAGCGACAAAAAAATGAATAAAAGGAGACCATCATATGTTATATCCGATTATTACTGAGTCACGCAGCATGATAGATTTGAACGGTATTTGGGGATTTAAACTGGATTCTGGAAAGGGCTTTCAAGACAAATGGTATGAATCTCCTCTAATAGCCACCATGAATATGGCGGTGCCTTCATCCTATAACGATCTTGGAGTGACGGCGGACATTCGCAGTCATGTAGGTTGGGTGTGGTATGAAAGAGAGTTCACAATACCAAGCTTGCTTTTAGCTGAGCGTATCGTATTGAGGTTCGGATCTGCTACCCATAAGGCAAAAGTGTATGTTAACGGGGAGTTAGTGGCTGAACATCAAGGAGGCTTTACACCTTTTGAAAGCGTGATCAATTCGCACTTGAACCAAGGAAAAAACCGAATTACAGTTGCCGTGAACAATATCGTGGATGAATCGACACTGCCTGTAGGAAATTATAGCGAGAATGAAGTGCCGGGGATAGGCAAGGTTGTAAGTAATCAACCCAATTTCGATTTTTTCAATTATGCAGGAATTCATCGGCCGGTCAAAATCTATACAACACCTCATACTTATGTCAAGGATGTAACGATTGTTTCGGAAGTGAACGGAACCTCCGGATCGGTTCATTATAAGGTAGAGGTAAATGGAGCTGCGAAGACGAAAGTGACCATCCTTGATGAACAGGATACAATTGTGGCTGAGAGTAGTGCCGCACAAGGTGTTATAACCATTAGCGGAGTGAACCTGTGGGAGCCTCTAAGTCCGTACTTATACAAAATGAGAATCGAAGTAAGTGAAAATGAACAAACCATGGACGAATATGAACAGCCTTTCGGTGTTAGGACTGTGGAAGTGAAAGACGGACAGTTTCTTATTAATCACAAGCCGTTTTATTTTAAAGGCTTCGGGAAGCACGAGGATACTGCGATTCATGGCAGAGGGTTTGACGAAGCGGCTAATGTTATGGATTTTCGGTTGATGAAATGGATTGGAGCCAATTCGTTCCGAACCGCACACTATCCGTACTCGGAAGAAATCATGAGACTTGCTGATAAAGAAGGAATCGTTGTTATAGACGAAACGCCTGCAGTCGGACTTCACTTGAACTTTATGGCAATTTTCGGAGGCGGACCGAAGAGAAAAACATGGGAGGAGCTACAAACTGCGGAGCATCATAAACAGGTTATAGAAGAATTGATTGCTCGTGACAAAAATCATCCATGCGTCGTTATGTGGTCCATTGCCAATGAACCGGCATCAGAGGAGGAAGGAGCTTATGAATATTTTAAACCGCTGGTAGAGCTTGCCAAACAACTGGATCCGCAGAAAAGACCAGTTACGATTGTAACTCATCTGATGTCAACGCCGGAAACCTGCAAGGTAGCAGAGCTTGTCGATGTGCTTGCTCTAAACCGTTACTATGGCTGGTACGTTCAGAGCGGTGATTGGGAGATGGCTAAGCTTAAGCTCCGTGAAGAGTTTAATGGCTGGAGTCAGCGCTGCCCGGGCAAACCGATTATTATGACGGAATATGGAGCAGATACCGTAGCAGGCTTGCACGATGTGGATCCGGTCATGTTTACCGAAGAGTTCCAGGTTGAATACTTACGTGCTAACCATGAGGTTTTTGATGAATTCAAGACTTTCGTAGGTGAACAAGTATGGAACTTTGCTGATTTTAATACGAGCCAAGGCATCATTCGTGTCCAAGGGAATAAAAAAGGCATTTTTACTAGGGACCGAAAGCCGAAGTACGCCGCGCACGAGCTGCGTAAACGCTGGCATTCGATTCCCCAATTCGGATATAAGTAATAGCCTTACCGAGAAACGGCAGCAGGCTAGTGAGCAACCACTCACTAGCCACTCTTCCGAACGATCATGATAGAGGTTACTAGCATGAATACAAATATGGAATACTCGACCGCAGTTGACACAAGACCTACAAATCAAGTTCGTAAAATTGGGATTAAAGATAAAACTGGTTATATGTTTGGTGACATAGGTACTGATTTATTCTTCGGTTTAATAAGCGGTTACCTGATGTTATTTTATACGGATGTCTACGGTATATCAGCTGCAGCTGCGGGCATGATTTTATTGGTCGCTCGAGTGCTTGATGCACTTTTTGACGTTGCGTGGGGGCTTATGTTGACTCGAAGCCTGCCGGCACGAAAGGGAAGTTTCGTCCGTATTTATTGTATTGTGCACTACCAGTAACTTTATTGGGAGTGATGACGTTTACGCATATTCCGGATAAAAGATATTATCACACTCATACCTGCAATAGGAGCATTAATATCTCTGGGCGCGATGCTATCGATTTATAACTTGAACAAGAGCAAATTAGTTAACTTGAATGAAGATATGATTCAATTAAGAATCGAAGATTGATCTTTAATCTAAAATGTAAGCGTGTACTTACCCCGAATGCTGATAATTCAGCCCACTCCCAATTTGAGTTGAAACGAAACGGATCAAGTTTTTGTCCTATAGAGGGCAAGTACTTGATCCTATTTTTGTGGGAATAGGTTATCACCGTTCCATCATTAATTGAAGCTGACGTATATAGGGACTTAGCTCCGAGTTGTTTTCTAGATAGGAGGCATAAACACGAAGAAGTGTATGATTAGGGACCTCTTGCTCAAATTCTTTTTGCAGCAGTCCGATAACTTCAAGCAGTTCCTTGTGTACTGGAGCGGCAACCGCGAGTACATTAATTTTAGTCTCAATAGAGCCTAGCACTTCGCTAATCATTTGCTTTAGTGTAGCGGGATCAATGGGGTTCAGTTGATTGAAATATACGTTGCACTCTTTCAACACGGCTGTTGGCTTTTGCGTAATTAATCCGTTAACAACCGTATCCATTCGTTCCACCAAGAAGAGAGCTAGCTCGGACATAGAAAGAGCTATCGCTTTTTGAATCGTAAAGGATAAATATTCTTTCAATAACCCCCGATAAATAACGACAATGTCCCAAATATAATCATTGATTGTATCACCATAAGCTTCATGGAAGCAATCCCGTAACATCTTGAGAAGAGCCACTCTTTTCTTCTTCCAGGCAATAATAAATTGCTCGTTATCTTTAACGGGGAGTTCTTTGAATTCACTCGTGAAATAGTAGTTCTCCATCATGAATTGAAGCTGGAATTCGATCTTGCGCTGCAACTTATCTTTGGGGGAAGATAGACCTCCTTGCTGGTCCAGCTTCTTTGCTTGATCGAACATTGTTTGATGACACGCTACAAATACTGCTGTGAATAAATCCTCCTTGGAAGGGAATATTTTATAAATGCTTCCTTTGGCCATGCCGCAGGCTTCCGCAATATCTTTCATTGAAGCGGCAAAATAACCTTTTTCCTTAAAAACACCCATTGCTGTATGAATGATTTGCTGTTTTTTTAGTTCTTCCAATCCTTGCACCCCCTCCGTATTTTGACATGATACCATAAGAATGGTCAATAATAGAATTGACAGATGAAACTCGCGAGTCATATAATGAACTCGTTGGTTTTTGCTGAGTATAGATTAGGAGGCTTTGGAAACTATGAAAATTGCTGAAGGAATTGAAATGCTTGAACTAGCTATACCAGGTACTCCGATGGTTATTCACCCGACTGTGTTTTATGATTCGGAATCGTATGTACTTGTAGATACAGGTATGCCAGGCTGCCGCAATATTATATTAGATCTTGTTCGTAATTCAGGAATTCAAGTCGATGAGCCCAGCAAGATTATTTTAACCCATCAGGATATCGATCATGTAGGAGGGCTTCCGCAATTTCTCGCAGAGAGTAAGGCTCCAATAGAAGTCCTCGCTCATCCGGATGACCAGCCTTATATTGATGGAAAAATTCCGTTTATTAAAGTGAGCCCTGAAAGAAAGCAGACGCTGCTTCAATCATTGCCTGAAAACCTGCGAGAACAATTCGAAGCAGCATTCTCGAACACGACTCCTGGGATTGTTACTCATACCGTGAATGATGGTGAAAAGCTTGCGTTAGCCGGCGGGGTGGTCGTTATTCACACACCGGGACATACTCCAGGACATATCAGCCTTTACCACGAGCCAAGCAAAACTTTGATTGCAGGAGATGCTATGGTTGTAATAGGAGGAGAGCTGCAAGGGCCTAATCCGAATGTTACACCGAATATGGAGCAGGCTATCGAATCCCTTAATAAATATAAACAATATGACATTCAAGCGGTCATCTGCTACCATGGCGGGCTATACAAAGGGAATATTCGTCAACGACTGGATGAATTGACAGCAGCCGAGAATTAATTGGTTGTATGTTTGTATTAGGAAAAGAAGTGGTGAATTTGAAATATCAACAGCTAGCAGGACAAAAGTGGGGGAGATTCCTTTACACGTTAATCGTCGGTGTGTTAGGGGCGCTTCTTTTTCAACTGATTCATATGCCGATTCCATGGTTGCTTGGGCCGATGTTTCTTGTCCTTGTTGGGTCCAAATCCATCAGGTCCATTCAGCCTTATTGGCCTTCTGCGATACGTAGCTCAGGAATGATCATCATTGGTTATACGATTGGGCTATCCTTTACGTTGGAGACTTTGCACGAAATTGGTCGGCAGCTGCCAACAATGATTTTATTAACGGTACTTCTTTTATGCTGCAGCTTCATTATTGCACTCATCGTATCCTTGGTGTCGGGTATTCCTTTTCCAACTGTGTTAATGGGAAGTATTCCTGGTGGTCTGACACAGATGATACCGTTAGCCGAAGAGATTAAGGGCGTCGATCTGACGGTGGTTACTTTCTTGCAAGTATCCCGGCTGATGATGATTATTTTCTTCGTTCCTGTGCTTGTGTTCAGTCCACTATTTGGCGTTCAGCATCATCAGCAGCTTGCGAGCACCATACCAGGTGTTTCAAGCGGATGGCAAGATTTGTTCCCATCTATTCTGGTATTTGCCGTGGTTTGTACTTTGTTCGCGATAATAGGGAATAAGGTCAAACTTCCAACGGCATACTTGCTCGGACCGATGATAGCAACCATTTTGTTGAATTTGTCAGGCTATCACGGACATGCGCTTCCGACCTTAATCATTAACTTTTCACAGATGTTTGTTGGGATATATGTAGGAATGCTGCTGAAGCCAGAGCAATTAAACAAGAAGCTCAAAATCATTGTTCTCGCCATCCTAAGCGGAATCATCTTAATCTCATGCTCTATTGGCTTGAGCCTATTGCTGACCAAACTTCATGATGTAACTCTAGTCACGGCCTTTTTAAGTCTATCTCCCGGAGGGATGGACCAGATGGGGATTATCGCCAAAGAAGCGGGGGCTGAATTGTCCGTGGTGATTTGCTACCAGCTGTTCCGCACCTTGTTCATCTTCATTGCCGTGCCTCCGCTCTTGAAGGCTGTGTTCAAAAGGGTGCTTCGCAAAACGGCTGTTCGACACTAAAGGCTTCCATTACAAAAAAAGCTCTGCGACCTTATCGAAAGGAAGCGGAGCTTCTTCGCTGTGGTGTAGAGACAAAGTAACACATCAGAACCTATCATCATGGTTTATCCGAGTAAAATACCTTGGTGCTGAGCACATCCAAAGCATATTCAATCTCTTCTAGGTCTTCTTTGGAAGCATCACGCAGCCGCTGTAGAAAACGAGCCTCGATCAGCTTGAATGCCTCACTCATCATATGTTCTCCTTCTGGATTAAGACGATAATATTGTTTACGGCGATCGTCTGGCGCGTCGAACTTCTCACATAAGTTTTTCTCACATAATTTTTTTAATTCACGGCTCGTATTTGGCATGGACATATGCTGGCAATCGCTTACTTGGCTGGGTGTAACCGGCTGACTAATCGCAATATATTCAAGAATGTTGTACTGAACGGGGGTGATATCATCGGCTTTAACGTCTTTGGTCATTTCGTGTGTTGTTTGATGAACAGCGGCAGAAAATGCTACGAATTTTTGGAAGAAAGCATGCTTATCCATTTATTCACCTCTTCTTTATACGATATCAAAATAATGTTCAAATAACAATTATCAATTGACAACAAAAATGGAAAGTGTTACGATTTGGTTATCAAATGATAACAAAAGAGGTGGATCTATGAACGTGCTTGTCATTTACACTCATCCCAATCACCAAAGCTTAAGCTATTCTTTTTTGCAAAAAGTGGTCCAGGGAAGCAGTGAAAATCCCCATATTACTGAGGTTAAAATTTTGGATTTATATGAAGAGGAGTTTGATCCTGTTCTGGTGTTCAATAAGAATAAACGCAGAAGGGATATGCATTCTGATCCTGCACTTGAAAAGTACCGGGAGCAGATCCTATGGGCTGAAAAAATCGTATTCGTATACCCTATCTGGTGGGGAAGGCCTCCGGCTATGCTAATGGGTTACATTGATAAGATGTTTGCCGCTAATTTTGCCTACAGAGACAAGAAAGGCTTACTGCCCGAAGGACTTCTGAAAGGAAAGTCGGTCGTATGTATTTCAACCATGAAAGGTCCGGCGCATTACCCATTGCTTTGGCTGAACAATGCACATCAAATTTTAATGAGGAAAGCATTATTTCAATTTGTAGGAATCAAGAAGGTCAAGTTTTTTGAATTCGGGTCCATGGAAAGCCCCAAAGGCAGACATGAAGAAAAGCTAAACAAAGTATTCCGCTATTTTAGAACGGTTAGCAGGTAGCAAAAATAAAGCATAAGCAGATATGGGCATTTATAAATACGCATTTACAAATCTATAAAAATAGATATAATAACCGTTATGGACCCTTCATTAATCTATAAAGCATTGTCGAACGAGACGCGGCGTCAAATTATGTATTGGTTAAAGCATCCCGAGGATTTTTTTGATAAAAGTCCTTACATTCAGCATGGGATCAACTTCAAGGTTGGCGTATGCGTGGCGGATATTCAGTCAAAGGCAGAGCTTGCTCAGTCAGTTATCTCCAGCTATTTGCTAACCATGCTAAAAGCCGGATTGCTGGAATCCGAACGGATCGGAAAGTGGACGTTTTATCGAAGAAATGAAAAGACGATTCAGGAATTTGCCGAATATGTTCAAAAGGAACTTTAAGGGGAGAGGAGGCACCTCTTTTTTTTGTCTCAACATATCTATATATTTAGATATATGATTATATAGATAATGAATCATTAAAGGTCCGCATGAATAGTACATGGAAATGGAGACTTAATAAAAGATGAACAAGATAAACCCGATGTTAATTATGATTCTAGCTTTAGGCGTGTTTGGCATTATTACAACGGAAATGGGGATCGTCGGTATTTTGCCGCAGGTCACTGAAAAATATCATATTACGGCATCGCAGGCAGGGTGGCTTGTCAGTATTTTTGCCCTTGTTGTTGCGCTATCAGGCCCATTCGTGACATTACTTGCTTCTGGTATTAATCGTAAAACCATATTACTAACTGCAGTATTGATGTTTGCTGTATCCAATGTTGTGTATGCCTTCACGTCCAAGTTCGATATTATGCTTTTATTTCGCATTATCCCAGCTATATTTCACCCTATCTTTTTCTCGGTAGCTCTGGTTACGGCAGCACAATTAGTCTCGCCTGAAAAAAGCGGCAAAGCGGTCACACAAGTTTTTGCAGGAATCACGGTTGGATTTGCCTTTGGCGTCCCTTTAACTTCATACCTTGCGGAACGACTTTCGCTGGAGGCCGCATTTCTGTTTGGAGCTGCAGTCAGTGGTATTGCCTTTGCGGGAATTGCTGCCTGGCTTCCGTCTATGCCTATAAAAGAGAAAATGTCTTACGGCAAGCAGCTGAGCATATTAAGAAAACCGCAGCTATGGTTACATATCGCAACCATCACTTTAATCTTTGCGGCTATGTTCTCGGTCTACAGTTACTTTGCTGAGTATCTGGCTGAAGTGACTCATATGAGCGGTTCCTGGATTAGTCTTATGTTAATGATTTTTGGTATTATTATGATTTGGGGCAATTTTGTGTTTGGGGGATTTCTCAACAAAAGCCTAAGGAAGACTGTCATTATATTTCCCTTATTGTATATAGGGGTCTATACTGCTGTTTATTTTTTGGGAGAATATTTCAATCCGATGGTAGTAATTATCATCATTTGGGGAATCGTGCACTCCGGCGGGCTTATTGTGAGTCAAGCATGGTTAACTACAGAAGCGAAGGAAGCTCCCGAATTCGGTAACAGCTTATTTGTATCATTTACGAATTTGGGTATTACGGTAGGGACTGCGACGGGCGGATGGTTCATCGCTCATTTGGGAATCCATCAATTAATATGGAGTGGTGCTTTATTTGCCATACTTGCTCTCGTGACAGTTATTGTTAAAGTTAACTGGAAAGCAGCAATCGCGAAATCTCTCTAAAAGGAGGCGTCAAATGGAAATTTATGTAAAAGAATTTGCGCATGGGGATCGACTAGATCCAATAGATGACAGCTTTACGGTTGATTCCATGCTTGTTCTAACTTTTACGGGACATAAATTCCACTATGTAATTAAGGAAATTCCCCCGTATACGAAAAGTTATATGGATATAGAGGGGAAGGACGATGAAGAAACCGACTATTCATCCTATATTAATAATCCAGATCAAGTTATGTATTTGGCCTTTTGCGAGGAGCAACTAGCAGGTCAAATCATGATAAAGAGAAACTGGAATCAATATGCGTATATTGAGGACATCAAGGTCGACTTACAATTCAGAAGATATGGAATCGGTCGACAGCTTATAGATAAAGCCAAGAGTTGGGCCAAGTCTGGGAATATGAAGGGTATCATGCTGGAAACGCAAAACAATAACGTGAAAGCCTGCAAGTTCTATGAAAGCTGTGGGTTCGTGCTGGGCGGAATTGATTGCTATATATACAAAAATATATTAGAGGGCAGAGAGGAGACAGCCTTGTATTGGTATCTGTCTACATAATGAGATAAAATATACATCTCCAGAAGAACGAGCCGGCAATTGTCGGCCCGTTTGTTATTTCAGTAGCTATTACAATGGCATCTCGTACTCATCTTAGAATATAACCCCCATCAGGAAAGAGTGTACTACCTGTCGTAAACCCATTGGTCATTAAATAGATCGTAGTATGCGCGGCTTCATAGGCATGACCCACGCGTCCAAGCAGATTCAATCGAGTATACTCCTCATAGGATTTATCTCTCACCGCTTGTTCTGCTCCTTCCCAATTAAAAGAGGTATGAATCGTACCTGGAGAAATGACATTTACTCTAACAGGTGCCAATTCAACCGCGAGCGCTTTGCCGAGGCTTTCTATAGCGCCATTACATGCAGCGTAGGATGCCCCGTCCGCAAGGGGGCGCTGGCTAAAAGCTCCAGACATCAAAACAATGGAACCATTAGAGCTAATATAGGGTACTCCATACTTCACTGCGTTATATTGAGGCCAAAACTTGGCGTCAAAACAGCTGCAGGCAATCTCCAAATCGGATGTAATAGGGCCTCTCACATAGGACGCGCCAGGTGTAAATAGATGGTCAAAGCTTCCGATCTTCTCAAAAAAAGTCTGGAGCTCATCCACATTTCGATTATCTAAAGGGTGCATTTCTATACTTCCATTTCCTAGCAGTTGGCGAGCCTGCTCTAGTTTGTCGATGGATCGACCGGCTATTACAACTTGACCGCCTTGTTCAATGGTTTGTTTGGCAACGGCAAGACCAATGCCCGAGCTGCCTCCAATGATGACGACGCGTTGATCTTTCAATGTATAAATCGACATTGTATTCACCTCTGAATAGTATGGAATAGTCTTCGTTTACTATTATTAGCGATGCAGCCTAAACTGCCAAGTACGCACTTGGAACGTACTTGGTACGAATTTTCGTACTAATGGATGCTAATAGGGCTTGTACAAATCATCGTGCAAAAGTGTAGAACAGCAGGTATCATAGAAGTTGAGGTGGAGAATAAAGATGAATTTAAAAGAGCCCAGACTAAAAGGGGTCATTACAACTCTCGAAATGATTGGTGGCAAATGGAAGCCACTTATTTTATTTATTCTGCTTGTTGACGGAACCAAACGCTTCGGTGAACTTCGACGTCTAATCCCTGATGTATCTCAAGGCACATTGGCAAAACAATTGCGGGAGCTTGAAGAGGACCAGCTAATCCTTCGAGTCATGTATCAAGAGATGCCTCCGAAGGTCGAGTATAGCTTGTCTGAACATGGTAAGACTGTATCTTCTGTCTTGGACAGCATGTGCAGCTGGGGACGAAAACATCTGGAGATGGTGGAAGCACGAAGCATGGAGGACGATGAAGTTGAGTGAAGGATGCTTGTCATGGAGTCAGCATAAATTCATGGAATAAATTCTTATTGATATGGGAACGCTAGTTCTCATATAATGAGATTGAGGTGATATCCATGAAACCTTCGGACAAAGAATTTGAATTAATGGTGGATTATATATTAATTCCGATTGCCATTACAGTGGTCAATACCAATCGCATTGAGATGGAAACATCCGCAGCGACTTTACGCAAGCTTTATGCAGATACAGCAATGATCATGATCAATCGAATGCGTGAAGAGCTGTCCGCGGTAAGGAAGCAAATGAATGAACGAAATATGATTGTTATCGATACAGAGGAACAGCACGATGGGGACTGCGCTCGGTATCCGTATATTTTACGTGATCATATGGGGCACTTTACCATTAATCAGGATGTCATTAGAGCTGGAGTTGTGGCTCTTATCAACCGCTATGTTGCTGAGGTAGTGCACATTGTGGCGCTCAACCATACCCAAATTGTTCCTATTCGTTCGTAATGAATTTAGGTAAAATATGGAACTTTTTAATTTACTTCTCGTAGTAAAATAAAAGGAGGTGCCTGATGAATTGGAGCATTTTGATCCTAATCCTTTTATTTATTATAAATTATCCGGTGTACAGATTCATTTTTAAATTGTTTTTTTACGACGCAGATGAATTTGAAGAATCCGTTAGGTATTCCTTTACTCCTAATTTTATTTCCTTCTTCAGAGGAGAATATTGGAAAGATAAATTTAGCACTGTAAAGCTGCAGGCCTACTCGCTGGTGTGTATCATCGTTGTCGTTCTTGAGTTTGCACTTATTAATAAAATGATTGAGTTGTTCAGATAAAGTAATTCAACCACTATCAACTCTTAGTGTAGATGCAGAAGGTACTCGTGACATGTTATAATCTATAGTGGGTTAACAACCCTAGCATCTATTTCAAGGAGTGTGCTTATCGTGATTATTAAATTCATTCGCTTACGTTAAAATAAATCGTTCCAATCTGACTCAACCTTTTTTTTGATGCAAATCGATGAGTTTATTTGATTGTGCCTTTTATTTTAACTAAAATTCGAATGAAGCGAGGAATTTAACATGAGCGTAAACATTATCCATCATAACGAAATTGAACTATGTACCGAAAGCTTCGGTAATTCCGAGAATCCTGCAGTTCTGTTGATTATGGGAGCCATGTGTTCGATGGTTTATTGGGACGAGGAGTTTTGTCAACGATTAGCCGATACGGGGAGATTTGTTATCCGTTATGACAATAGAGATGTTGGATGTTCCACGACTTATGAACCTGGAAGTTCTCATTATTCAGTCGTAGATATGGCTGAAGACGCAGTTAGGGTGCTTGATGCTTACGAGATTGAGCAAGCGCATCTTGTAGGCATGTCATTAGGTGGAATGATTGCACAAATCGCGGCCATTAATCATCCGCAAAGAGTGCTATCGTTAACGTTGATTGCCTCGGGGATATTTGGCTCGGAGGATAATGATCGCAATTTGCCTCCCATGGACGAGAGGATTCTTGCTTATCACGCGAATGCAGCTTCTTTGAACTGGAATGATGAAGATGCGGTCGCGGCCTATTTAACTGCTGGGTCCAGCTTGCTCTGCGGATCGAAGCATGTGTTCGATGAGAAGAGAGCCTATAAGCAGGTAAGAGAAGAAATAAACCGAGCTAACAACCTACTGAGTATGTTTAACCATGCTTTATTAAAAGGTGACGCTTCCTATGAGGGAAGGCTGCAAGAAATCAAGATGCCTGTTCTGGTGATTCATGGTACAGAAGATACAGTGCTTCCTTATGAGCATGGTCAAGCTCTAGTGAAAGAATTTTCGAATGCAACGATATTAACACTCGACGGGTCTGGTCATGAAATACATTTTGACGATTGGGACCTCATAATAAAAGGGATTCTTAACCACACTTCTTAACACACAGGTTCGTAGGATTATTATTGCAATCATCTAAACTGAGAAGGGTTACACCAATGGTCAATCGGGTTGTAACCCTTTTTTTTTGATAAAATATGGGTTCATCATGGAGGTATGAAGCATGAAGGCACTTATTTTTGGGGCGACGGGCATGGTAGGGCAAAGCGTGCTGCGCGAATGCTTGCTGGATCCCCATGTGCAAAAGGTGCTAACTGTCGGCCGTAGAGCTACAGACCAGCAGAACAATAAGCTGCACGAGCTGGTACATCAGGACATGCTTGACTTATCCGATATTGAACAGTCACTTGTGGGATACGACGCATGCTTCTTCTGTCTCGGTGTTTCCTCGGTAGGAATGACGGAAGAACAGTATCGGGCAGTAACCTACGATATTACCCTCAGTGTAGCTCAGACGTTATCGATACTTAATCCTGAGATGACCTTCATTTATGTAACAGGAGCGGGCACTGATAGCTCGGAGAGCGGGCGCAGTATGTGGGCGCGGGTGAAGGGGAAGACGGAGAACGATCTACTCAAACTTCCATTTAAAGCAGCTTACATGTTCCGACCTGGAGGAATTCTGCCTCTGAACAACATTAAATCCAGGACTAAG
Organism: Paenibacillus sp. UNC451MF; assembly: GCF_000686845.1. GTDB lineage: Bacteria > Bacillota > Bacilli > Paenibacillales > NBRC-103111 > Paenibacillus_S. The sequence continues at coordinate 92,867 of NZ_JMLS01000027.1, forward strand.
CTTTATCAATTTTTTTATACTCTCATGCGACCGTTCAATCCATTGTTACAAAAAATGTTTCCTAATGCTATCACAACATCGCAGCAGCTTGGACGTGCAATGATCAAGGTTGTTAGGGAAGGATATCCTAAATCAATCATTGAAAGCAGAGAAATCAACACAATATAATTGGGTCGAGCGTCCGTGTCCTGCCCGCTATATCTGAAACGAATCAGCCGACTCGTTAAGTCTTTTTCATAGATGGGTAGAAGCGAGACGTTTCATCGATAGTAGACCCTGAACAAAGGGTCGCGACTGTAGTTACCAAAACCCTCTCCATATAAAGTCAACCCACCCACATGAGCCGAATCTTCCTCTACGGCAAGCCTCAATGTCCAATGATTTCGATCAAGTGAAAGGCTCGCTAGTCCGGTTGACGACATCAGTTGACCATCAATAAAGGTTCCTTCCTCTTTAATCCTGATGACTTTCAAGAGACCGTATTGATTCAAACCAGTCCGCCACCAGTCCGGTGCATATTTTCCTCTGCTGCTCCCGTAATCTCCAGGGCTTGTCCATTGACCGAGAAGCGTATTATTCAAATAAAAACGAATATCGGAAGGCCAATTATCATTTGCACCCGGGGCTTCCGAACCAAGCTCCATAGTAATTTCGATTTCTTCAGGCTGTTGTCCGGGAAGAAGGTAGTTGGGAATTCGGTACTCAACATATCCTTTACCAAACCAAAGAATATGCGCATGCATCCGTTCCGGCTCCAAAAAGTAACGGGGATCATCGAATTGACCAATAATTTTATCCTTAGTAGCGATTCCACAGGTAGGGTAAATATCGAACTCCGTATAATGTCCAATAGGGATGGTGCTCTCGTATACTTGTCGCTGAATTTCTCCCGTATGAGGGAGCTCTATCTGAATCCGCTCCACGGCAAGGGAGCACATTTTGTGAGTACCGCCGTCTTTGCGAACCAATTGTGTCTGAATGAGTCCGCCTGCTTCGAGCTTGCGAATATGCATTGTTACAATAGCGCTGCTTAGCTCCAAGTGGTGGGCAATATCTTTTATATTCATAGGTTGGGCAGAGAGCATTTGTAGAATGCGAAGTCGTACTTCACTTGCCAATGCTTCAAACAAGGGTAAATGGTCGGTTTCTGTTGTGACCTTAAGCATACGCGGGGTTCCTTTCTCGTTTAGAAATCCTCAGTTGAACTTTACCTGTAATTAATATAAACATAAATTCAAGAAAGTCAATGAAAATGAGCTTAAAAAGGGGTTGTCAAACCTCTGGGCTTATGATTTACTATTATCAGGTTAATACATATATTTATTAAATTAATATTTATATTAATTCAATTATAAATTAGAAAGGAATGTTCTTCAATGAAAACTCAAATTGTTATTCATACGGACTTAGTGCGCGGTACAATTAGCGAGCATATTTACGGACATTTCGCAGAGCACCTCGGCCGTTGTATTTATGAAGGCATCTGGGTCGGGGAAGACTCTCCAATTCCGAATACCGAAGGATTCCGCAATGACGTACTTGAGGCTCTGAAGCAAATCAATATACCGGTTCTTCGTTGGCCTGGTGGATGCTTTGCTGACGAATACCATTGGAAGGATGGCGTGGGTCCCAAAGAAAACCGTAAGCGTATGGTAAACACTCATTGGGGCGGACTTGTGGAGAATAATCATTTCGGAACACATGAATTTATGAGGCTTTGTGAGCTGTTGGATTGCGAGCCGTACATTTGCGGAAATGTTGGCAGCGGGTCCGTACAGGAGATGCAGGAATGGATAGAATATATGACGTTTGACGGAGAATCCCCTATGGCGGATTGGAGAAGAAGAAACGGGCGAGAAAAGCCGTGGAAGCTGAAGTATTTTGGTGTGGGCAATGAAAATTGGGGCTGCGGCGGCAACATGAGACCGGAATACTATGCAGATCTCTATAGACAATTTCAAACGTATGTGCGCAATTTTGGAGAGAATAAGATTTACAAAATCGCAGGCGGAGCCAACGACTTTAACTATAATTGGACTGAAATTCTAATGCGAGAAGCTGCCCGATATATGCATGGCTTAAGCTTGCATTATTACACTGTTCCAGGAGTGTGGAAGCAAAAGGGCTCCGCTACCGAATTTGAAGTTCATGAATGGTTTACGACTCTCCGTAAAGCGCTTGTTATGGATGAGCTTGTTACGAAACATGCTACGATTATGGATAAGTACGATCCAGATAAAAGGGTAGGCATCATTGTAGACGAATGGGGGACATGGTTCGACCCTGAGCCGGGAACCAATCCTGGGTTTCTCTACCAGCAAAACACGCTGCGGGATGCGCTGGTTGCCGGAGTCACTTTGAATATTTTTAACAATCACTGTGATCGTGTACATATGGCTAATATTGCTCAGACCGTGAACGTGCTCCAAGCAATGATTTTAACAGAAGGCAGCAGCATGATTAAGACACCTTCCTACCATGTATTTGACCTGTACAAAGATCACCAGGGCGCTGAGTTGCTGGATCTGCATATCATGGAAAATGCATATTATGATCTGGACGGTGTCTCTCTACCACAGGTAAGTGTGTCCGCCTCAAAAGGTTCAGATGGTCTTGTACGAATCACCCTGTGCAACATTCATCATGAGCAGGAGGCACAAGTCGAATTGGAGCTGCGCGGATATGTGAATTCAGCAGCACAGGTAGCAGGACGAATCGTAACGGCGGATCACATGCAGGCGCATAATACGTTTGCCGAACCTAATCATGTAAATACTGCTGATTTTTGGGAAGCCCATTTGCAAGATGGCTTGTTAAGCACAAATTTGCCATCGAAGTCTGTGGTTTTGCTGACAATAGGTTAATGCAGCATGTCAAATCCCTATTGTCGAAGCTGTTCGGATGACGAGGATGTGTCGGAAGAACAGATAAACCGAATGATTGCCATACTTCGCCGCATTCCCTCAAATTGTGTAGCAGAAAATATATATAACGAAAGACTGGCTGCATGCAGCAAATGCGAAGCTCTAATGAGTGCACATACATGCCGCCATTGCGGGTGCTTTGTGCAAGTAAGGGCACTGCTTAAGGAGAGGAGCTGTCCCTCGCCGGGTGCTTCTAAATGGACATAATGAAGCTACCAACCCCAAATCGATGGATTTGGGGTTTTAAATTATATTTGACTGTTGGATAACTATTTGCTACAATCCATAAAGCGTAATAATTACGTTTAAGTAACGAGCAGCAAAAAATAGTTAAGACAGAAGGAGAGCTTATTAGTTGAAAGGTTGGTTTTATACCCTTTAACTATAAGTTATAATCGTAAAAATTACATATAAAAGGTGATGAAAATGATGAACATTGATAACAAAATTCCAGTAACCGTATTAAGTGGTTATCTGGGGTCAGGTAAAACAACCGTGCTTAATCATGTCCTGAACAATCGCAACGGCTTGAAAGTAGCCGTCATAGTTAACGATCTAAGTGAAGTAAATATCGATGCTTCCTTAGTAAAGGATGGAGGGGGACTTTCAAGAACAAATGAAAAGCTGGTGGAAATGTCTAACGGCTGCATCTGCTGCACGCTTCGCGAGGACCTGCTCAGAGAGGTTGAAAAATTGGCATTAGAAAATCGCTTCGATTATATTCTCATTGAATCTACAGGTGTCGGAGAACCGCTGCCAGTGGCTCAAACCTTCAGCTATATTGATGAGGAACAAGGGATCGATTTATCCCGATTTTGTCTGCTCGACTGTATGGTTACGGTCGTGGACGCTTACCGGTTCTGGCATGATTTCTCTTCAGGAGAAATGCTGCTGGAGAGAGGTCAGGCAGTAGGGGAAGAGGACACACGCGAGGTTGTAGATCTATTGGTGGATCAAATAGAGTTCTGCGATGTGCTTCTATTAAACAAGTGCGATAAAGTGAGCGATGACGATCTCGTTGAATTGGAAACCATTCTTCGCAAGCTGCAGCCGAGAGCTAGATTGATCCGTACTGAGCATGGACGCGTTAATCCTACAGACATTCTAAATACGGGCTTGTTCAATTTCGATGAAGCGAGCCATTCTGCAGGATGGATCAAAGAGCTGGAGAAACCGGCGCACACACCTGAAACGGAAGAGTATGGGATTACCTCCTTTGTGTATGAGCGAGTAAGACCCTTTCATCCTGAGCGTTTAAAACAATGGATGGAGCAATGGCCTGCTGAAATTGTCAGAGCAAAAGGGATCATGTGGCTGGCGACACGCGATCAATTTGGACAGAGCTTAAGCCAGGCAGGACCATCCATTCGATTCGGCCCATCAGGCTACTGGATTGCTGCTTTACCGAAGGAAGAACAAAGGGTAATGCTGAGTGAAGATCCAGAGCTTGCCGCGCAATGGCACCACGAATATGGGGATCGAATAAATAAAGTTGTCTTTATTGGTATTGATATGGATCGTATTCAAATCGAGGCAAGTCTGGATTCATGCTTGCTAACTGCCGAGGAGATGGATCGAGACTGGAATCAAATTCCAGATACGCTGCCGAATGTTAGCGAAACAGAACTATAGGCGAACGAAACCTAATAAACTGAAGGGTAGTGAGCAGGGTGAGAGTTACAATTACATTGGCATGCACAGAAACAGGAGACCGCAATTATACGACATCTAAGAACAAAAGGACAAACCCGGAACGTTTAGAACTTCGAAAGTATTGTCCTCGTCTTAAAAAAGTTACACTTCATCGTGAAACAAGGTAAGGAACATAATGTTCTCAGGTTGATAGAGGTTGTATAAAAAATCCGCATCGGGGCTATATTGATGATAAATATGGTAAAGATTTGGTAAGTGCGTGAAACTTTTGAACAGACAGTTTTTTGCCTTATATCAACAACAGCTCTTATCCCAGGGCTGTTGTTTTGCTCATATGCCGTTACGCTTAACATCATTTCGCGAGAGGATGAGACCAAGGATGAAAGAAGCGGGCCCCTTCATTTTAGGTATCGGTACAGCTGTCCCGAATTACCGTCTGGATCAAACGGACACTTCACTAAGATTAAGTCAAGCATTAAACGAGTTCCCAGACTCAGCTCGATGGGCGAGAAAAATCTTTAAACAATGCGGAGTCGAAAGCCGTTATACCTGCGAACCTAACTTATTGGACGCTGCGGAGGAGTGCCGCTATTTCTCCCATGTAGCGGATTTGCCAGTTCCATCAACTGCAGAACGAATGGAAACCTATAAAAGAGAGGCCATCCCGTTAGGGGTGAGTGCAGCACGAAAAGCCATATCCGATGGGAATGTGAATGCATCTGACATCACTCATCTGATAACAGTTAGTTGTACAGGACAATTCCTTCCTGGTATGGATGCTGCATTGATCCGTCTATTGGGTTTAGAAGTCACGGTCAATCGGATCCCGCTTAACTTTCTAGGATGCGCCGCTGGATTAAAGGCAATATGCCTATCGCGACAAATTGTGTCGAGTAATCCATCTGCCAAAATACTAATTGTATGTGTTGAATTGTGTACACTCCACATTCAGCCATCGAGCCAGCGTGAAGCTCTATTTAGTGCTTCTTTTTTTGGTGATGGAGCTTCAGCTTGTCTGGTAGGTACAGCGGGTGCAGATCAGCGGGGGATATTCCAATTAAGGGAGGAGCTATCCGTTCTCCTGCCGGATTCTTCTGAAGAGATGCTGTGGGAGGTAGGCAATTACGGGTTCGATCTGTATTTATCAACCAGCATTCCAAAACTGTTAGGCAGATTTGTTCCAGAGCAAGTAGAACGGTTGTTAAGCGGTGATCAAAAGCCCCTATTATGGGCGATTCATCCCGGGGGCAAGGGGATTATTGACACTCTGGAAGATCTGTTCGAACTGACGGAAGAACAAACCAGCTATAGTAGAGGCGTTCTGCGCAATTATGGGAATATGTCCTCCGCCACTATATTGTTTGTGCTTAATGAGATGAGACACGAGCTGGTAAGACGTAATTCCGGACCAACCAGTGGCGTAGCCCTCGCATTTGGGCCTGGTCTTACGTGTGAAATAATCAAAATTACTTATATGCCTTCCGTCCAAATCCAGAAAACCATTTTAGAGGAAATCCATGTTTAGCAGGTTCAAGGAACGGGCTGTAGAACACGAAATAATGGATGACTTTTCGATTGGAGGGCCGGAGCTTCGTGAAGCTTTGTCGCATCTTCGAAGGCTTAATCGAATCTTTGGAGCCGCTGCGCCTACACTCTTCGGAGTCCAGAGAGTGTGGAGGGAAGCGGGCAAACCGCAACGGTTTACTATATTGGATATTGGAGCGGGTTCGGGCGATGTGAACCGGCACATTCTTAAATGGGCGGAGCGTAACCATATCGATCTCCAAATCACCTTGGCCGACATTACGGAAGAAGCTTGTGAAGAGGCAAGATTGTATTTCCGACATGAACCGAGAATTCAAGTTAAACGAAGTAATTTATTTGAATTACCGGAAGGCTGCGTAGATGTTGTGACGGCAACACAATTTGTCCATCACTTTGCTGTGAATGAGCTCCCCATGGTGGTTCAAAGCATGCTTAAGGCATCTCGACTAGGCGTTGTCATCAATGATATTCATCGACACTGGATTCCATGGGCAGCAGTGTGGTGTACGGTCCGAGTTTTCTCCAAAAACCGCTACATTTTAAATGACGGGCCCTTGTCGGTGGCCAAAGGCTTTCGCTCGGATGATTGGAAATATCTCAAGAAAACATTAGGTATAGAAGAGATGTTTTATTCGTGGAGACCCTTGTTTCGGTATGCGGTCGTCATTAGGAATCATAATACAAGTAACCGGAGTTGAAGGGGATGCATCACTTAGATACTGCTGTCATTGGGGCTGGGATTGCGGGCAGCACATTAGCAAGAGCCTTGGCCGTTCGCGGCTGGGAGACCCTACTGATCGACCGCAAGAAATTTCCTCGACATAAGGTTTGCGGTGAATTTTTGTCCCCTGAATCTCAAAGTATGCTGAAATCTCTGGGTCTAAGTGAATATGTAGAATCCTTACAGCCTAGCGTGATTAGCCGGATACGATTGATCCTCAGCAATGGTAAGGTGTTAGAAATTCCTCTACCCGGTATTGCTTTAGGGGTAAGCCGGTATTTACTTGATTCCACTCTCCATAGTGCGGCATTAAGCTCTGGGGTGCATATACAAACCTCAACAACGGTAACCTCCGTATCGCCGAATAACAAAGGATATTTGATTGAAACGAAACAAGGGGACGAGCACAGAACCTATCAGGTACGTGCTCTTATTGCTGCATGGGGCGCTAATTGTCGTACGATGCTCCCTGGCCCCCATCCCAAAGGCAGCATTAATAACTCGTATATGGGGGTGAAATCCCATTTTAGAGGAGTAGGGATGGAACCTGTAATAGAGCTTTATTTTTTTGAAGGGGGATATTTGGGTATTTCTTCCATTGGGGGCGGTGTAGTGAATGTTTCAGCACTGCTGAAACGGAAAGCTTTTCAGAATGGTGACAAAACGGTCTTGGGCTTACTGTATGAATGTTCTCGTAGAAATCCAATACTTCATCAAAAGCTTGCTGATGCGATTCCTGTACCAGAAACTCAAACAGCAGTTGCCCCAGTAGATTTAACTCGTAAACCCGTTGCATGGGATAGGATCCCACTAGTAGGGGATGCCGTATTAACAATACCGCCACTCTGCGGTGACGGAATGTCCATGGCGCTTCGTTCAGCTCAATTATGCGCGCCGCTTGCAGACAGCTATTTAGCAGGAGATATAACATGGGCTAAGTGGCAGCGTGATTACTCGAGATCTATACTACGGGAATTTAGAGGACCTTTACAATGGGGGCGTCTTCTTCAAAGGCTGTTCGATGTTCCGCTTTTGTCACAGCTGTTAGTAGGTGCAGCCCATTATACACCAGGAATTGCCTATGGATTAGTTCAAGCGACCCGACTAAAAGAGAACAATGAATAATGCACACGGCACGGAATAAGGTACTGACGAAGAAATGAGGGCCAAAGGTCGTTTTGGAATTTTGCTATAGCTTTAGGCTATAACCAGATATAGTTAATTGGAGTTACGCTACACACACGCAATCATGATATCTTTCTTGTAAGCGACTAACCTGATGGTTGGTAAGATTATACTCAGGGGGTTTACAAGATGGTGAAAAGCAGTGTGTTGGGTTACCCGCGTATTGGTGCGGATAGAGAATGGAAGAAAGCGCTGGAATCTTTCTGGTCAGGCAAGCTGGATGAGACAGAGCTTCATAGCCAATTGAAAGAAATTCGTCTTAGTCATTTGCGTAATCAGAAAGAGAAAGGGATCGACTTCATCCCAGTCAATGATTTCAGTTATTACGATCATGTGTTGGATACAGCTACTATGTTCGGAATTATTCCAAAGCGTTTCCTATATAATGGAGGACCTGTTCCGTTATCTGTTTACTATGGTATTGCTCGCGGGACGAAGGATTCCACAGCAAGTGAAATGACAAAGTGGTTTAATACTAATTATCACTATATTGTGCCTGAACTTGAGGGTGCATCGCCAGTATTAACAGAGAATAAACCCCTTATAGCTTATAGGGAAGCTAAGGAGAGTTTGGGTATCGATGGCAAGCCTGTTGTCCTTGGACCGCTAACATTCCTCAAGCTGTCTAAAGGATACAGCCAATCCGAGACTGATGCATGGCTTGACCGATTGCTACCTCTTTATGTTCAGGTCCTGCAGGAGCTTGCTGCTGAAGGGGTTGTATGGGTTCAAATGGACGAGCCGATTCTTGTAACCAAGTTAAGTAAAGATGACGTTCAACGACTTAAGTCGACTTATGAAACCTTAACTGCCTCTGTACCTCAAATAAATATTTTGCTGCAAACCTACTTTGAATCGGTAGAGCACTACAGTGATATTGTCGCTTTGCCTGTCAAAGGGATTGGACTTGATTTCGTACATGGATTGTCCAGAAACTTATCCTCGATTCGCGAGCATGGTTTTCCTAAGGACAAAGTTTTAGGTGCAGGAATTATAGATGGACGCGGTATTTGGAAAGCGCAGCTTCGAGATAAGATTTCATTAATAGAGGAATTGGCCGAATTGGTGTCGCAAGACCGGATTATCGTTCAATCCTCGTGCAGCTTACTCCATGTTCCCGTAACGGTCGAGCATGAGAAGAAGCTTGCTCCTGAATTAAAGGCAGCACTTGCTTTTGCTGATGAAAAGCTCGATGAGATTGTACTTTTATCCAGAGGTGTATTTCATAATACGAACAATATCTCTATTCAATTAGAGGAGAACGATCGAATTTATCAAACGCTCGATCAGTCCGGGGTGCGCAGACGCAGCGACGTGCAGCATGCCGTGGCAGCCATAAGTAATGAACGCCTCGAACGCAGCAGACCGTTTGCCGAGCGTCATATCGATCAGCAGAAAAAATGGCAGCTACCCATCTTCCCAACTACAACCATCGGCAGCTTTCCTCAGTCTGCTGAGGTTCGTAAGGCACGTCAGCTGTGGCGCAAAGGGGATTGGAACAATGAGAGGTACGCTGATTATATAAGAGAGCAAATCGACATATGGATCAAGCTTCAGGAAGAAATCGGTCTGGATGTACTCGTGCATGGAGAATTTGAAAGAACCGACATGGTAGAGTTCTTCGGTGAAAAGCTCGCAGGCTTTGCATTCACGCAAAACGGATGGGTGCAATCATACGGGTCTCGTTGTGTCAAACCACCTATTATTTATGGTGATGTAGCTTTTGAAGGAGAGATGACGGTTGAGGAGACTAAGTACGCTCAATCCCGGACCGATCGACCTGTGAAAGGTATGCTTACCGGACCTATTACGATCATGAATTGGTCGTTCGTTCGCGACGATATTCCGCGTGAACAAATCGCCTACCAACTGGCTTATGCGCTTAGACAAGAAGTGGAGGCGCTTGAGCAAGCAGGTATCGGCATGATACAGGTTGACGAGCCAGCGGTTCGAGAAGGACTCCCACTTAAAGAAGAGGAGCAAGAGGACTACCTTGCATGGGCAGTCAAAGCGTTTCGAATGACCACCTGCACAGTACAGGATTCGACGCAAATTCATACTCATATGTGCTACTGCGAGTTTCATGACATGATTGATTCTATTGAAGCCATGGACGCAGATGTGATTTCCATTGAAACGTCCCGCAGTCATGGAGAACTCATTCATAGCTTCGAGCTGCAAACCTATAAGCTAGGTATCGGATTGGGCGTATATGATATTCATAGCCCGCGTGTTCCGCAGGTTGAAGAAATGACGAGTATGATTGATCGGGCATTGCGCGTACTGGATCCTAAGCTATTTTGGATTAATCCGGATTGCGGGCTTAAGACTCGAGGTTATGAGGAAACGGTTGTCTCATTGCGCAACATGGTAGAAGCAACACGCATCGCCCGTGAAAAATATATAGTTTAACTCCAGAGGAATAGCAACAAGCTAAATGAAAAGAACCGTTCGGTAGATACCGAGCGGTTTTTGGGGTTAATTAGTAAGTGTTGCGCGGAACTTCTATCCCATTACACTTGAATTTAAGCTCTACCTCCCCCCTGAAAGCTTTAGGGGACATTCCGATATTTTTCTTAAATAATTGAGAGAAGTAAGAGGTGCTGTCCAAACCAATCTCGTAACAAATACTGTTTATTGGCATATCGGTTGTGCCAAGCATCAGACAAGCCTCTCGAAGCCGCCGTGCTATCACATAATCGGTTATGGAAAAACCGGTTGTTTCTTTAAAAAGATGAGAGATATAGTAGGGCGATAAATGCAGGTCCGCGGCAAGTTCATCAAGAGAAAACTTCTGTTTGTAATGCGCTTCCACCCAGTCCATTACTTTTTCAGTGTGATGATCAGATCGAACCGATTTCATTTGGGTGTATGTATTCGCTTTCAACGAAGTGTCTCTTAAGTAATTGAGCAGCGAGACGATAAAGATGATGAATTCTTCGTTACGGGTTTCCTGTGAAGCTTGAGATAACCTTGTATGAAATCTTTCGTACAAGAAGGTAAGCTCGGTTTTGTCTTCCTGATGGAAAATTTGCTGTAATAGCTTGTCTTTCCAGATGTAACGAAAATAGGAGCGAAGCTCAGGAAACGGTTTCAAATGAGTGTCAAGAAAGACCGGATCAAATTTGAGCACCGTTCGTAAATATTTGGCGGCACATAAATTCATATGCACCCGGTGAAGCTGATAAGGTTGAAAGAGGATAAGGGTGTTGGGCGTAATGTTATGTATTTTTTGATCCAGCACGATTTGGCCAGAGCCTTCATGTATAAACAAAAGCTCAATCCCCTGGTGCGAATGAAATTGATCATATACGGAGCCAATCAATTCATGCCTATAATTCAATATAAACGGGCCGCGACCAATAAAGTTAACGAACTCGATCAGCTTCATATACACTTCCTCTCCTTACGCCAAATAGTCTAACTAAATAAACGACAGTTAATGGGAATTATTAACATTGTACCACACACATGGGCTGCTTGCGATGACAAACTAATCCAGAGTTGTAGCTGATATTCTAAAAAACTAGACTACATATCAGCTCTTGGTCAAACAAGGTACTATGGACTGGAATATTAATGGATAAATGAACAGCAATACAACGATATTTTATAACAAAGAAAAGACATTCAAAGCAGAGATGTCTTTGTTATAATAAATGAAAGTGCTTACATAATTTTGTAGAGTTTGTGTAGATAGAGGAACATAACTGATTGTGAAGAAGGGGGATTCGTGTTCAAAGCAAAGTGCTTACCGGCCATAATATCCGCGAAGAGCGGGGAGCGACAAAGTAGTGAACAGAACATGCAAAATTGGTACAGATCAAAAAGTAAGCATGGAGAAAAAACCATCTAATCAAAAAGGGGTTAATAACAATGACCAATATAGTTGTTGATCGGTTTATACAAAAATCCTCTTACCTAACTGTTGGTTCACTACTTATCGGATTGCTCACAAGCTGCAGCAGCCCAAGCACACCGGCGTCGACTCCCGACATGAAAACAGCTGATGCCAAGCCAAAAACACCTGTCGAGCTTACGCTAACACCTTATTTTCTGAATATGACCGATGAAGAATTCGATCAAATTATGATTAAGCCGTTAGCAGCGAAGTATCCTCATATTACTCTAAAAATCGTGAGGGAAGATATAGTCAAGCTCGTAGCAGCAGGACAGACCCCTGACATCGTATACGGCGCAAATTCCAGATTCTCTGTGCTTCAAGACTTGGATATTCCTTCTGACCTCAGTGCGTTAGTTAAGTCTAATAACATGGATCTCAATAAATTTTCCAGCCCGAATATCGATTGGATAAAGGAGCTAGGCACCAAGGGGGAGATATATGGCATTCCTTTCGCTTTAAATCAGATGGCGCTCTTTTATAACAAGGATTTGTTCGACAAGCGGGGGGTACCTTATCCAACGGATGGGATTAGCTGGGATGATTATATCACGCTCGTCAAAAAAATGACGTATAACGATGGCGGGGTTCAATTTAGAGGTAGTCTGCCTCCCAATCCGGAGTTTATCGCAAGAATGAAATCCATGCCTTTGGTAGATGCGAAGACGAATAAGGCTCTTATTAATAATGACTCGTTTAAGTCCGTTCTGGATAGGGTACAAGAATTTTATAAAATACCAGGCATGGTCGTTGATGGTAAGCTGCCGCCTAACCAGGATAGCTTTGTTAAAGATCAGCAAACGGCAATGTACTTGAACTGGATCCCCGATACATTAGGGTTTATTCAAAAAGGAGGGTCACAGCTTAATTTCGATATAGTGGGAGCCCCATCCTTCACGGATAAGCCAGGAATTACCATTGATCCAGGGGCCCAAATGATGGTGATTTCCAAAACATCCCAGCATAAAGAGGAAGCCTTCGCAGCTATTCAATTATTCGCTTCGCCGGAGGTGCAGAATATACTAAACCGGTCAAGCCGCTTGACTGCACTGGCCGATGAGTCCATAAGAAAGGATTTCCTTGCTGATTTGCCTTTGACCAAAGGGAAAAATATTCAAGGTGCTTTAAAAATCAAGCCTGCTAAAATGGCTCCGCCAAATCCGTATCATGTACTCGTAGCAGGGAAGATCAACGGTGTTGTCACTAATCTCGCAACTGGAGCAAAGGATGTTAATACTGTTCTGAGGGAGACGCAGGAGGATGCGGATAAGGCGATTGAACAGGAATTAAATAAGAAAAAATAGTTGAATCGCTAAACCGTTTGAGACGAACAGTCTGCCCTAGAGGTAGGCTGTTTTTTGCGCCGTCAGGAATTGTAGCGAATTTCTTTATAATGTTTTCTTTTGTGATGGATTTAACCATTTTCTGTTATTTTTGTAATGAATGCCTTCTCTCATTCGCCCAAGCCACCCCTTTTTAGTAATCATATACTACATATTGAAACTAGAATGTTTCAAATTTATATAGGGAGGGGTGAAATACTTTGGAGGAATTGAAAAAGTTAATTAAAACCCTTCTCGACATGGAGCCTATTGAAATCAAAGTCAAACTCATAAACGGAGAAAAAATCTCAGTATCCTATGATGAAAACGACGATTATGAGAAGTTTTTAAAGAAATTAGTTAAGATTGTTGGTTTAGATCAAATAGTCAAAGTAGAGTTTAAGTATGTTGACGATGTTAAGATCTCAATAGAGCTACCAGGTAGAGAAGAGGCTGTAGTAGTAGGAGACGTAGAGGAAAATGATGAAGAAGACGATGATGAAGAAGACGATGATGAAGAAGAAGACGATGATGAGGATGACGATGATTAAGAAATACGAAATCTAGTAAAATGAAGGAGGTGGCAGTTTCTTGAGTAAATTAAGTATATTCATGACCGTTATGGATTCGTTAGATATCGAAGATGTCAAAGAAATTGAAGCTAAATATTATGATGGAGAAAAATACGAGATCAAATTTAGCCCTTCCCAAAGCGAGAGTGAAAGATTAGCAGAAATGAATCTATTTCTCGCCGCTCTTAATTGGAATGAAGTGAGTGAAATGGAGATAGAACTCTACGACGATACTGAAATTGAAGTAGAGTATGGCTATGAAGAATATGTAGGACCAACTGGAGCAACTGGAGCGACAGGAGCAACCGGAACAACTGGGGCAACGGGCTCGACAGGCTCCACAGGCGCAACAGGGGGAACTGGTGCAACAGGTTCGACAGGAGCTACAGGAGGAACTGGTGCAACGGGCTCCACAGGCGCAACTGGAGCCACAGGGGGAACTGGTGCAACAGGCTCGACAGGAGCTCCAGGACCAGCCGGGGGGGCAACTGGTTCCACGGGTTCTACTGGTTCGACAGGAGCAACCGGATCTACAGGTGACACAGGAGCAACAGGCTCGACGGGAGCCACAGGTGGAACAGGAGCAACCGGATCTACAGGTGA
>NZ_JMLS01000028.1 GCF_000686845.1 Paenibacillus sp. UNC451MF
TGGAGCAACAGGCGGAACTGGAGCAACCGGAGGTACAGGGGCTACTGGAGCAACTGGCAGTGGAGGATTAATTCCATTTTCAACGGGTATCATTCTTAGTGGTGCTACAGTAGTTTCAGCTGCTCCAATTTTAATGGGTTTTGGTAATCACACGGTTGAAGTTATTGACGGTGCTGGAGAATCAACTAGTCCACCTGAAGCAGGTGGTTTTGCTTTCCCCATTCCCTTTGCAGGTACCGTTCAAAATTTACAAATTAGTGTAGATCTATTGGTTGCTTCTGTGGTTTCAATAAATACTGTTGGTCTTCAATATGATTTTACAGTATTCCGCGCACCGTCAGTTCCTAATAGTGGGATTGATCATATTTCTTCTGCTTATGTGACAACGCCTCTAACTAGTTCGGTTAGATTCGGAGCTCCAAATACGGTCATTACAGCTGGTACTTTCCGTACCGCAACGAATAGTAATATTGCGATATCACTAACAGTTGCTGCCGGTGATCGTATAGGTATTCGTGTAAGGACGCAAGCATCGACTAATGCCTCAGCAGCTGATGTCACACAACTCTCGTTCAGCGCCAGTCTATCTTATACTCCTGCTTAATAAGCCTCCTTAGCTATATCAGCCAACATGCTTTAAGTGAGAAAATCCATCTTGATCTGAGCAACATTCAGACCGGTTTTAATATTCCATATTAATATTTGGATAGAGTATATCATCAGACACAAATGAATCTAAAGCTGGTTGTGAATTATGCAACCGGCTTTAGATTCTGCAATGTGTTTTCGTTTTTAAGTTTTTCGAGATTAATCCTTTACATAAAACACTTCAGTAGAGACGACCATAAGTTCTACAATCTGCTTCGCCATATATTCTGGTGAATCCCGGAAATCTTCTTAAATCCAAGGATAATCAAGCTGCGATTCCTTGGGTTCTATAAATGTATAGCCACTTTGAACTAAGCTCCGTTTTATTAATGAGCACATATTCGTACTCCGTAATAAATAATTGTTCAATAGCTTTAGCCATTCGATATCTAAAATCGACATGGATATGATTGCTTAATAACAATTTATATAGAGCTTCATGCTCCTTGAAATATAAGAACAACGTAATATCTTCCGTTTGCAACCACAAGAAATCGCTCAGGCAAGCCTCTGGCTGGCTTCGGTTGCGTCTTCTTATGTAACAGGAACGACCATCCATGCTGAAGCAGGTTATACTTCACGCTAATACTCAAATAAAAGATAGAACCGGAGAAGCGCTCTCCCGTCTTGTTGATTTACAATTTTCGATAAGATTCGACTTGCCATATGAGAAGCATTGTGTTATTTTATATGTGTAACCGGTTCCACATTAAGGAGAGAAGATGATATGGCAACCATTAAAGATGTGGCAAAGCATGCTGGTGTTTCGGTAGCGACTGTTTCACGGGTGCTCAATGAGATAGGGTATGTACATGAAGATACCCGCAAGAAGGTTGAAGCTGCTATCGGTGAGCTGCAATATACTCCCAATGAGGTCGCAAGATCTTTAT
The DNA here is from genome assembly GCF_000686845.1 of Paenibacillus sp. UNC451MF. Lineage (GTDB taxonomy): Bacteria > Bacillota > Bacilli > Paenibacillales > NBRC-103111 > Paenibacillus_S. The sequence goes on from NZ_JMLS01000028.1 coordinate 1,539, forward strand.
ACAAACGAAAATCAAGGCTTATCGGCTTGCTTCTTCCAGATATCACCAACCCATTCTTTCCCGAGCTTGCTCGTGGGGTGGAAGATGAAATGCATGAGAATGATTTTCGAATTATTATAGGCAATAGTGACGAGAATATAAAGAAGGAAAAAGAATATATCCAAACGTTTGTTCAGAACAACGTGGTTGGCGCTATCGCCTCGACCAATCATCCGGATACGGATACATACCGGAAGCTCAATATTCCGGTTGTGTTTCTAGACAGGACGGCGGATAACCGCCCATCTGTATACTCGGATGGACGAGAGGGCGGAAGAATAGCAGCTCATGAGATGGTTGCCCGTGGCAGCCGAGAGATAACGATTATACAAGGTCCTAAGCATGTCCGTCCTGCACAGGATCGTTATCAGGGCGCAGCTGACATATTGAGTGATCAGGGAATTTTATTTAACGTTGTCCAAACCTCGTCTTACTCATTTACAGAGGCAGGCACATGGGCTAAAGAACTGTTTGAGCAGTATCCTAATACAGACGGGGTTATCGCCAGTAATGATATTGTGGCGACAGCGGTTCTGCATGAAGCGCTCCGGTTAGGCAAAAAGGTTCCAGATGACGTGCAAATCATAGGTTTTGATGATATTCTGCTCAGCAGCCTGCTGACACCGTCACTTACGACGATACGTCAGCCTGCATACGATATGGGAAGAGCGGCGGCAAGCTTACTCATTCAATTAATCGAAAATCAAAATATAGATCATAAAACCATACAGATGCCCGTTACGTTCACGGAGCGGGATACGACTAGAAAGGTGGAGCAGCATGGCTAAAATTATTGTGGTAGGAAGCTCATCAATCGATCTTGTTGTGACATCATCGAAGCGTCCGGGAGCCGGTGAAACGGTTCTCGGCGAAAGCTTCAAAACGGTCCCAGGCGGTAAAGGTGCTAATCAGGCGGTTGCCGCAGCACGCCTAGGTGCTGATGTTACAATGATTGGGCGAGTGGGGGATGATCATTTCGGTGAAGAAATTTTAAATAATTTTAAACTCAACCGTGTTAATATCGACTATGTGGAACCGGTTACACATATGGAGAGTGGAACAGCGCATATCATACTAGCTGAAGGCGATAATAGTATTGTTGTCATTAAAGCTGCAAATAATGAGGTAACACCTAATTATATCGATCGGTCTATGGATGCTTTCAGAGGAGCGGATATGGCGATGATTCAACAGGAGATTCCGGTGGAAACCGTAAATCATGTTAGCAAGGTCTGCAAAAAACTTGGAATTCCATTGCTCTTGAATCCCGCACCTGCTCGTCCATTAGACAAAGAGGTCATCGGGAATGCTGCTTATATAACGCCAAATGAGCATGAAGCGAAAATTCTATTTGCAGACTTAACCGTTTCTGAAGCGTTGCGCCAATATCCGAACAAATTGTTTATTACCGAAGGCAGCAGAGGTGTACGCTACTTTGACGGTGAAAAGGAAGTTCTCGTTCCTTCTTATAAGGTTGAAACGGTAGATACCACAGGTGCGGGGGATACATTTAATGCCGCTTTTGCTGTTGCATTGGCCGAAGGAAAACCGATTTTCGATAGTGTACGTTTTGCCAACCGTGCTGCTTCCTTATCCGTGACGAAGTTCGGGGCGCAAGGCGGTATGCCGAATCGTCAAGAAGTGGAGGCGCAAATGTAAATGAAGAAGCTAGGAATTTTGAACAGTCACATATCCAAAGTTCTGGCCGACCTAGGCCATACCGATACGATTGTGGTAGCAGATATCGGCCTCCCTATACCGGAGGGAGTAATGAAAATTGATCTGGCGCTAACTCATGGCTCGCCCAGTTTTGAAGAAACTGTCAATGCGATTGCATTGGACATGGAAATTGAAAAGGTTGTTATTGCAGAAGAGATGAAACCGAACAATCAAGTAGCATTTGATTATATAGAACATAAATTCGATGGGGTGGCTATCAAGCTTTGTCCTCACGAAGAGTTCAAGCAGCTGACCCAAAAGGCTAAAGCCGTGATTCGTACAGGTGAAGCCCAACCGTTTGCAAACATCATTTTGCAAGCAGGCGTCTATTTTGGTAAATAAGGAGGAGCCTTTATGCAGATTCGAATGAATGGAATCCACAAAGCCTTTGGCAGCAACCAAGTATTGTCCGGTGTTGACTTTGACCTGCACGAAGGAGAGGTTCACGCCCTGATGGGCGAGAATGGTGCGGGCAAGTCCACATTAATGAACATTCTTACTGGGATGCATGCTAGGGATGAAGGGACGATCCTCATCGACGGTAAGGAAACATATTTTGCAAATCCTAAAGAAGCAGAGCGTCAAGGTATCGCTTTTATCCATCAGGAGCTCAATGTATGGCCTGATATGACGGTGCTGGAGAACTTGTTTATCGGTCGGGAGATTTCGTCCCCTTGGGGGCTTCTTAGAGGAAACGAAATGAAGGCGCTCGCAAAGGAACAGTTCAGAAAGCTCTCTGTCGACATTCCGTTGAATATAGAAGCAGGCCAATGCTCGGTAGGTCAGCAGCAGATGATTGAAATTGCTAAGGCGCTGCTAACGGATACCAAAGTAATTATCATGGACGAACCGACGTCAGCACTTACGGAGAGAGAGATCCAGAAGCTGTTCGAAGTCATAGAGTCCCTGAAAAAAGAGGGCGTATCCATCGTATATATTTCGCATCGGATGGAAGAAATATTCGCCATTTGCGATCGGATCACCGTCATGCGGGATGGGCGGACCGTGGATACGAAGGAAATTCCGAATACCAGTTTTGACGAGGTCGTCAGGAAAATGGTAGGTAGAGAGCTGACAGAACGCTATCCGGCGAGAAATCCGAACCCGGGTGAAGTCGTTCTTGAGGTAAAGAATGCATCGCGAAAGGGATTATTTCAAGATGTTAGCTTCCAGGTTCGTGAGGGTGAAATCGTTGGTTTTTCAGGACTTATGGGATCGGGACGCACGGAGATTATGAGAGCCTTATTCGGTTTGGATCATCTGGACAGCGGTGATGTTCACTTATTCGGCAAGAAAGCCGTAATCAGAAAACCGGTTGACGCGGTTAAACTGGGGATCGGCTTCATCACGGAGGACAGAAAAGATGAAGGACTGGTTCTGGACTTCTCCGTACGAGACAATATGGTACTACCTAGTCTTAGCAGTTTTACTTCCAATGGCTTGATCTCATCTCAAAAAGAAAAGACCTTTGTGGACGCTCTGATCAAACGTCTACAAATCAAAACCCATTCATCCGAAACGGCAGCAGGTAATCTGTCAGGTGGTAATCAGCAGAAGGTCGTTATTGCTAAGTGGATAGGTATTGGTCCCAAGCTTCTGATTTTGGATGAACCCACCCGTGGAGTCGACGTCGGTGCCAAGCGCGAAATATACCAGCTAATGAATGAACTCACAGGCCATGGCGTTGCCATTATCATGGTCTCCTCTGAACTGCCGGAAGTGCTTGGCATGAGTGACCGCATCGTTGTGGTTCATGAAGGCCATATAACAGGAGAACTGAGTAAAGAAGAAGCAACGCAGGAAAAAATAATGACGCTGGCTACAGGGGGACAGTAACATGACAACTATGAATGACTCAAAAACATCCAATGGCTTTCAGCTATCTCAAATTACACAAAAATTAGGTCCGTTGCTAGGCCTAGTTATTCTTATCATTATTGTATCGGTTCTGAATCCGAGCTTTTTGGAACCACTTAATATTCTGAATCTGCTGCGGCAGGTTTCCATTAATGCCTTGATTGCTTTTGGTATGACCTTTGTTATTTTAACAGGTGGCATCGACTTGTCCGTCGGTTCTATATTGGCCCTATCTAGTGCATTTGTCGCTAATATGATGGTAGCCGGCTTTGATCCAATTCTGGCCATCATTATTGGCTGCTTACTTGGTGGCGTAATGGGAATGGTTAACGGCTTCATGATTACCAAAGGGAAGATGGCGCCGTTTATTGCAACTTTGGCAACGATGACGATTTTTAGAGGCTTGACACTCGTTTACACCAACGGTAATCCGATTACTGGACTGGGAGACAGCTTAACGTTCCAGTTGTTCGGCCGCGGCTATTTACTCGGTATTCCGGTACCTGCGATTACGATGATCATTACCTTTGCTATTCTGTGGGTGATTTTGCACAAAGCTTCCTTTGGACGTAAAACTTATGCTATAGGCGGCAACGAAAAAGCATCCATCGTTTCCGGTATTAAAGTGTCCCGTGTGAAAATCATGATTTACTCTCTGGCAGGCATGCTGTCCGCATTGGCAGGTGCGATCCTGACATCTCGTCTGAATTCGGCACAGCCAACTGCTGGTACATCCTATGAACTAGACGCGATTGCAGCGGTTGTCCTTGGTGGTACAAGTCTTTCTGGTGGCCGTGGTCGTATCGTAGGTACATTGATCGGTGCTCTGATAATCGGTACCTTGAACAATGGACTCAACTTGCTCGGCGTATCTTCCTTCTACCAAATGGTTGTGAAAGGTATTGTCATTCTAATCGCCGTACTCATTGACCGGAAGAAATCCGCATAAGGGAGAAATAGATATGAAAAAGCTAACGATTGTAATGGCCGTACTGTTGCTCATCTTAACTACAGGTTGTTCCCTGGAACCGCCAAGCTGGGCTAAGCCTCAAACAGGCGGGGATTTAAAAAATATCAAAATTGGCTTGTCCATCTCAACCCTTAACAATCCATTTTTCGTTTCATTAAAAGATGGCGTGGTTGCAGAAGCTAAAAAGCATAACATCGAAACGATTGTTGTTGACGCACAAAACGATTCGGCGAAACAAAGCAACGACGTGGACGATTTAATGCAAAAAGGCGTAAACGCATTGCTCATTAATCCTACTGATTCAGCGGCGATCTCTACCGTTGTGCAATCGGCGAACAATCTGGGTATCCCAGTCATAACACTTGACCGTTCCTCGGATAAAGGAGATGTTAAAGCGCTGGTCGCTTCGGACAACGTAAAAGGCGGCAAAATGGCGGCAGAATATATCGAAAAACTGCTTGGAAAAGGTGCGAAGGTGATTGAGCTTGAGGGCGTTGCTGGTGCATCAGCTACTCGTGAACGGGGTAAAGGCTTCCATGAACTTGCAGACACTGACTTGAAAGTAATAGCTAAGCAAACCGCGGATTTTGACCGTACTAAAGGTCTGAACGTGATGGAAAACCTGCTTCAGGCGAACCCTGATGTACAAGCCGTGTTTGCCCACAATGACGAAATGGCGCTTGGTGCTATCGAAGCGATTCAAAGCTCAGGTAAATCCATTCCAGTCATTGGCTTCGATGGTAATGAAGATGCACTGAAGTCCATCACTGCAGGCAAACTCACTGCAACTGTAGCGCAGCAGCCGGAATTGATCGGACAAATGTCCGTTCAAGCAGCATTGGATGTCTTGCAGGGCAAGACCGTAGAAAAAACGATTCCTGCTCCACTGAAGCTGGTAACGAAGGAATAGAATAGATGGAGCAAGCTCCAACATAGAATATAAAAGTGTACCCCTTAGAAGCAATTGGAATAAACCTATGTTTGGTTTATCCGATGAAGTTTCTGGGGGGTGCTTTTGCATATTTAAGGTGATTGGTTTGAGGTATCCGTATGTATTTGCGAGAAAGATTAAAAACATAGAGAGAAGGGTATTTACTTGAGAACTTTAATTCTTTTAATGAATTGTCGATATGATAAATAGAGGAATGCCTTTTTCTGATGAGTATTTATTCTGTAGAACGCAAATGGAGGAATACAATGAGCATATCAAATGAAATAAGTAGATTTGAAGAAAGATTTTCAGATAATATTATTGAAGTAGCAGCAGTCACGGGGGCTTCAGGTATTGGAGCAGGAAGAGCAGGCGGAAACATTATGTGGAATGCATCAATCAATTTGATTGCATGGAATGATTTATCTACTAATGAGCCAGTCAAAAAAGAAGAGTTGCGACTTGAATGGTTAGTTGATGACGAAGAATGGCAAAAAACAAAGCATATCATGGAAAAGAATACCATTGTAAGATTGCAAGTGCGTAGATCAGAAAAATCCATGATGCTTGTTAAGATTATGCAAACAGGATATAGAGATAATGATCTGGAAATCATATTGCAGGAATCGATGAAACCCATATTTTTTCATGATGAGGTATTGGGTGAGTTTGAACTTGATAAGCGTGTCAAATCTTTTGAAAAGAAAATTTCGTGGGCTGGGGAAGAAGGGAATTTGTATTTTGACTGGGACGAAGATAAGCATATAATGATGTCTGCTTTAGAAACAGCCAATATACTTTTCAAAGACCAGGATAAGTGGAACATGAAAATTAGAGTTTATGCTGCAGGAGAATTGGTTGAGTTAGCAAATGAATGGCTACAAGATAATGAAGAGGCAGAAATAGATGAGATTACAAAAGAAATGTTTATTGACTTGATGAAATTAGACAGCATCAGTGTATATCCAGATGGCGAATTTGAGATATTCTTTTGGGATGGAGATATGTTTTGGGGACATTCTATCATTGTAAATGGAAATATTAATGGGGATTTAACATCGGCTGAGATTGCAGGATAATAATCAATTAGAGTTATTTTATGGAATTACAGAATGGTTTACAACTAGACTGGAAACGAAAGTGTTTGGGGGTTGCAAAGCCATTTAGGCTTTGTGGGCCTCCTTTTTCAATTACCAGCATTTACAATAAATTATATAATGGGTGGCGTGACGCACAAGTAAAACGATATTAACACAAAAGCACACCCTGTACGTGAGTGATTGGGGGGCGCTTTTGTGTCAAATTAATCTGCCATGGCATATGTGGGATTTTCCTACCAGTTGTTAGCAAAATAAGTGATATCCTCTTTATCGAGTTCATTTCCTAACAGCACTTCCATCAACTCTAGATTAGTACTAGCCTTGATTCCATGTTTAACACCAGCTGGAATTTGCAAAACATCACCAGCCAGAAGCATGTACAGCTTATCATCCATCAGAATCTCGGCATTTCCAGATAGAATAGTCACGACTTCTTGCCGATTAAAATGTAGATGATAGCTCGTATTGGTTCCTTTTGTCATTTGCACTTTCTTTATCATGGTTTCGTTCCCTTGTTCATCTTTCCAATAATCCAAGACCCGATATGACCCCCAGCTTTTCTCTCCGTACATCGGCATCCGAGGCACTTGGGCAAGGCTTTCCTTGATAAGATTGGCTTTTTCTTTTTTAGCGATTAATATGCCGTCAGTGCTTGCCGCTACAATGATATCGGGGACGCAAATAACTTCAATAGGGTAGGGAAGTTCGTTGACGAGATGGGTATTGACAGAATCGTCCGATATTCGACCTGATCCAATGACTTTATCCTCAAATTGATCGATTAGCGCCGGCCAACTACCCAGATCGTTCCATAAACCTTCATATCCTAAGACAACAACAGATTGCGTATGCTCGGCGACTTCGCGGTCGAAGCTAGTTTCTGCAAGTTGTTTATAGCTGGTTAGCCAAGCCTCAACCTGGGTAGGATGCCCCTTGTCCTTCAAATACTGCAGCATGAACTTCAGAGGGAAAGCAAATACACCGCAGTTCCAAAAAGCTTGTTGATCCATTAACCGACTTGCCATTTGTTTATCAGGTTTTTCAACAAACTGACGAACGAAAGCATAGTCCTCATTTTCCTGAGGCAGAATCGGAACAATATAGCCAAATTGATTTGAAGGATGATCAGGTTGGGTTCCTAGAAGAGCAAGATCTGCCTTAGAACGCAAGAGAACATCTGGAAAGCGGCATAGCATCTGGAAAAACAAGGGATCCGCATAAGTGTCAACCGGGAGGATAACAACGGTTTCGTTTGAGTCTACTTGTAGCTTTTCGTGAAGATAAGTGGCAGCTAGAGCAACTGCGGTGAAAGTCCCTCTTTTGAAGGGTTCTTCAATAATCGGAATGTGTTCACCAACATGGTTGCGTGTAATCTCCACTTGGCTGTGATGCGTGACAATACATGTATGGGGGAGGAGACCCACCTCATCCAATTGCCTGCATATTCGTTGTATCATCGATTCTCGGGTCCCATCACCGGATTGCAAAAGCTTTAGAAACACCTTAGAGCGAACCTCATTGGATAGAGGCCAAAGCCTTTTTCCTGATCCACCGCACAATAGAATAATACGCAAGTCTAATGCTCCTTCCTTGGGGAGCAACCCCCTTCATCTTTATTTGTTGGAATGTACAGCATGTTCAATGGCTTGCTTCATGAGTACACCTGACCGTTGCCACGAGAAATGAAGCATATCCTGTCGGCCTTGGCGTCCTTTACGTTTACACAGCTCAGGGTTCTCATACGCTTTCCTCATCATTTTTCTCAAGCTATACAGATTGGGCTCTGCCCATTGTTGTCCCTTTTGCGCAAACAGACTGCTGAACTTACGAGAGATAGAATGCTTACTATACATGCTAACCGACGGGTTCTGTAAACGGTAAGGGAGTAAAAACGAGTTATTGTGAGTCAGGAAATCCATTTGTCCGCCCCAACCTGTAGCGATGACCGGTACCCCGCTTGCTAAAGATTCTAAAAAAGGCAAGCCGACACCCTCGCCACGAGTAGGGAGGACGAAGGCATTTCCAAGCGTATATAAGCCTTTCAATTGGTTCTCATTGAGACGACGGCCGATGATGACAACTGGAGCTGTACTCTTGTTAATGCCCAGTCTTTTTTTGTACTGCGATATTTTGTTCTGAATCCATTTCTCATTCTCATAAGCCGCATATCCATTTGTTTTAATCACTAGAATGACGTTATCTTTAGAAGAAAATTCTTCCCAGTATGCTCTTAACAAGCCTTCTGGATTTTTGCGGTGTTGAAAACCAAATACAGACACAAAAGTAAACTTCCCTGCTGCACGTGGCAGAGACAACTTCTTATTATTCGGATGAAATGCTTTGGTATCTACCCCATGAGGTACAATGAAAATCGGGACTTTTACGCCGCTGTGCCTCAATGCTGTTTTATTATGCTGAGAGGGGACACAAATGGCATCAAATTTGTTCATAGAGGAGAGCCAGGCGGCTGGAGTCTTACTTGTTTCCCACACGGTATTTAAAATAATTGGATTGTATAAACTACGTTTTTTCTTCCACGGAAAGTGACTCGGTAAATAGTGATAAATGAGGACCTTCCTCGAAGCTGAGTTTGTACCAGGGATTGGAGTACGTACTCTGACGGGGACACCTTGCTTTACGAGTGCGCGCACATAAGCTCTGCTTGCACGTCCGAGCCCACTTGTTTTGTGAACAGGTCCCTCCCAGACAACATAATAGGGCTTCATTTGGGAACCACCTTGACCGATTTACGATAACCTTTGCGTTTATGGAGGGAAATGGATCTATATTTCTTCGCCAGTGAAGTCAACTTTGATTGGGAAATTTGATTAAGACTCCAGTTAAAGCTCCTGTTCATTGCAGGTTTCAAGATCAACTTATCAGGTGTAGTTGAATGAATGAAATTCCCATAGGTTTCGAATTCAGAAAAAGCAAATCGTTTAGATTTGTTCATGCTTCTCATAATAGCGGAGTACCAGCTTCTGTTATGCTTGGACTCAATCACTTGTTTCAGCTGTTTTACTTTGGACCTCTCGAACAGCATATAGTGAGTAACGAAGGACAAGCGGGACTTTCGGCTTTTTCCCATCAGTTTTTTATACGTTTTAAAATACTCATTCTGACTCCACTTGCGGCAATAAAACACGGTCTTGCCACCCACCTTAAAGACATGCGGACGAATGAGCATCGTATCGGCATCAATAACTAAATAGTGCTTAGAGGCAGACAAAGTATCACCGCTCAGCTTCAGCAGCTGCTGGTAAAGCCAGCCGGAGAGATCCCACGTTTTGGATTGATAATTGATGTTTTTCTTCGTTATGGGGAGGACCGTGTCTTCGTGAACGAACCTGCACCGCTTTTTCCTACATAGCTCAAGAATTCTTGGTTTCCTCGGAGCTACAATAATGATCTCATTTATAGGATGCTTAACATATTTTCTCACGGAATCAATAACAAGGGGGAGGGTCCCCAAATCCTTCTCAATCGCAGGAATTAGCACATCAATCGGGGTTGTGCTGTAAGACTTCGCTTTTATAGACATTCGCTCATCTCCGTTTATTCGTTGTATGAGATAGCATATGTTGGGAGAATGAAATGGAATGGGTTTAAGGGATTGGAATATAAACAAAACTAAGAGTTCAGTGAAGATGTTTTGCTGATTTGGGGATTTATCTAGCTATTATCCGATATCTTAATTTTAGATAACCGATCTTAAAAATGGATTACAGCGAATATTAACCTCGGTTTATCTTAATAAAACCTAATTATTTCCATTTTGCAAAAGCTCTGTAAAATAAAGGGATAGCGGAATCGACCAGCGTTCCTAATACTCAGCGTCCTTAACCTTCAAAAGAAAAAGATTTTTGCGTAGACTTCGCTGGTTGCTGGAATTGGCCATTTCGCTGTCGTGCAGTCCCATTTAAAGGAGGTAAAAGGGGTATGAACAATGTCAGGCGGAAAAGATGGTTAGCTGTAGGGACTACGGCAATGCTGTCCCTCTCCATCGCAGGGTGTAATTCAAATACGGGGGTACAACCGCAATCTCCAGATAAGCAGAAAGCTGGAGAACCTCCGAAATTGCAATCGCTTACTTATTGGGTGGGCTTGGCGAGCAATGTCGCAGCAACGTTAAAAAGCTTTGGGGATATGACGGTTTATCAGGAATTACAGAAACGAACCGGTGTGAACGTTGCATTTCAGCATCCTCCGGTAGGACAAGAAAAAGACCAATTCAATCTGATGATTACGGGCGGCAAATTGCCGGATGTCATTGAATATGGTTGGACGGGTTATCCCGGAGGTCCAGAGAAAGCGATCAAGGACGGAAAAATTATTAAGCTGAACGATATTATTGCCAATCATGCACCGAATTTGAAGAAAATATTGGATGCCAACCCGGATTGGAAAAAGCAAATCGTAACTGACGAAGGCAGTATTTACGGCTTTCCGTTCCTGCGCGGCGATGATTATTTGCTGGTCAGCAACGGGATTGCTCTTCGCAAAGACTGGCTGGATAAGCTTAACCTGAAAATGCCGGAAACTCTTAACGATTGGCATACCGTGCTGACAGCAGCCAAAAATAGCGACTTTAACGGAAATGGTAAACCGGATGAAATTCCGCTCCTTATTGCCAAAGGCGATATGGGAGGAGCGATTCCGTTTCTGGGCACGTTCGGTGTCAATTATGATTTTTACCAAATCAACGGAAAAGTAAGCTTCGGGCCAACCCAGCCGGAGTACAAGCAATTTCTGACTCTGATGAACCAATGGTACAAGGAAGGGTTGTTAGATCCGGATTTCGCCGTTACGGACAGCAAGTTAAAGGATGCTAAGGTGACGGGAAATCAGCTATTTGCTACAGTGATGAGCACAGGTTCGGGCATCGGCAATTATACGTCGCTAGTAAATAATAAAATTCCAGGCTTCAAACTTGTTGCCGCTCCGTTTCCAGTGATCAACAAGGGAGATAAAAAGCTATGGAGCGCGAAGTCATATAACTATTCAGGGGGGATAGCCGCAGCGATTTCTACATCGAATGCCAACCCTGAAGCAACGGCTAAATGGCTCGATTATGCCTACAGTGATGAAGGTAAGATGCTGTTTAATTTCGGGGTGGAGGGTGTGTCCTATAAGATGGAGAAAGGAAATCCAATCTATATGGACAACATTATGAATCCGAAGGATACGTCGATGGCGTATGCGATGGCCCGCCATGTTCGCGCCAACTTCAACGGTCCTTTCGTACAAGACAAGCGATATATGGAGCAATATGCTGCCCTGCCTGAGCAGAAAGAATCGATTATGATTTGGTCGGAGCCGACCAACGAAAGGAAGCTCCCTCAAGTTACACCGACTTCGAGTGAGAGCAGCAAGTTCGCTTCGATCATGAACGATGTTAACACGTACAAAGACGAGATGTTCAACAAATTTATTATGGGGGCAGAGCCTCTGGATAACTTCGATAAGTACGCCAAGACGATTGAAAGTATGGGAATCCAAGAAGCCATAAAAATTCAACAAGCCGCTTTGGAAAGATATAACAAAAGATAACAATTAATAAAGATAGTCAGGGGACTCCACATTTCAGGGAGATGATCCGTTCATCTCCCTGTTCACTTCAACTCGAAGGAGGGAACACCATTTGGATACGATCAAAACCACCGCAAGGAACAGGGTTAAACCGGCCCGTTCCACGCAGAGCCTATGGGTAACGATTGGCCGAGATTTAAGGCGCAACAAGCTTTTATATTTGATGGTTTTGCCGGTCATTGCTTACTATGTAATCTTCGATTATGGTCCGATGTATGGATTGCAAATTGCATTTAAAGATTACAGTCCCGGTACCGGCATCTGGGGCAGCCCATGGGTCGGATTGGATCATTTCGTCCAATTTTTCGATAGTTATTATTTTTGGAGAATCATTCGCAATACCTTGTTAATCAATGTTTACGAACTTATTTTCGGCTTCCCTGCACCGATCATCCTCGCTTTGTTATTGAATGAATTGCGTCGGCAGGCGTTCAAGAGGATTGTCCAAACGATCACCTATTTGCCTCATTTTATATCTATAGTCGTCGTTGTTGGGATGCTCGTCGATTTTTTGGCCAGAGACGGAGTCGTGAACCAATTGTTATTGTCATTGGGCATCAATTCCAAGTCTTATTTGTCCGAGCCAGAGTGGTTTCGTTTTATTTATGTTTCCTCCGGTATTTGGCAGCAAGTCGGATGGGGGTCCATTATCTATTTGGCTGCGCTGTCGGGTATCGATCCTACACTATATGAAGCTGCCAGAGTCGATGGGGCGGGCCGCTGGAAACAAATGCTCCACATTACCATTCCGGGGATTATGCCCACGGTCATTATTTTGCTTATATTGAAAATGGGATCGATGATGTCTGTCGGCAGCGAGAAAATTTTGCTTATGTATAATCCGCTGACCTACGATACGGCTGACGTCATATCTACCTTCGTATACCGCAAAGGGATTTTAGAGGCCAGCTACAGCTACACAACAGCCGTAGGTTTATTTAACGCCGTGATTGCGTTCTCCCTTCTAATTATTTCCAACAATATAAGCAAGCGGGTAAGCGAGACCAAATTATGGTGATAGGGGAGGAGAAGCTGTATGGACAAACCTACGTTTGGCGAAAAAACGTTTAACGTTTTGAACGTCTCTGTAATGATCGTTCTTTGTTTCGTAACGTTGTATCCATTTTTGTACGTAGCCTTATCATCCTTAAGCGATCCTGGCTTGCTTGCACAGCATCGCGGCTTGTTATGGAAGCCGTATGGTTTCAGTCTGAACGCTTACAAATCCGTTTTTGCCAATCCAAATATTTTAAGTGGTTACGGCAATACACTATTTTATGTGATCGTAGGAACCATCCTTAATCTGATTATGACTTCACTCGGGGCATACTTTCTTTCTCGGAGAAATGTATTTTTTAAGAATGCGGTCATGTTTATGATTGTCATCACGATGTTTTTTCAGGGAGGGCTTATCCCTACTTATCTTCTTGTCAGCAATCTGGGGCTAGTGGATACGGTATGGGCGATGATAATCCCTGGAGCCATTAATACATGGAATTTGATCATTATGCGGACTTCGTTTCAATCCGTGCCAATCAGTTTGGAAGAATCGGCGAAAATGGATGGAGCGAGCGAGTGGACTGTCATGTGGCGGATCATTATTCCTTTGTCTATCCCGGTCATGGCTGTTATGGTCCTGTTTTACGCCGTAGGTCATTGGAATGCATGGTTCAATGCCATGATCTATTTGCGTGATCGCAACTTGTACCCGCTGCAGCTCATCCTGCGGGAGATACTCATTACGAATAGCACGGACAGCATGACGACGAATGCCTCCGGTGTAGATAAAATGCCGATCGGTGAAACAATCAAATTTGCAACGATTATGGTCGCTACGCTTCCAATCCTTGTACTGTATCCTTTCCTGCAAAAATATTTTGTTAAGGGGGTCATGATCGGGGCGCTGAAAGAATAAAGAAGTAAAGCAGGAAAATGACAGAATTTTTAGAATATAAATAAGTAAGACAATTTGAAGAGGTGGTTCTGGTGCGAATCAATAGCATTCTTAGTGGTAGCGCTTTCATTACTCTCTTATTGTCTTACTTGGCCGTGTTCCTGCTTCCTCTCGCTCTAGGAACGATTCTGTACACGAAGACTAGTAATATTATGGTGGATAATGCGAATCGAGCGAACCTTGCGATGCTGGAACAGCTTCGTCAAGTAATGGACATCAAGCTCAAGGATGTAGAGCAGATGTCTCAGCAAATCGCTTTAAATTCCCGCCTGCAGTGGTTGATAAATAACGCGGACACCGCTGAAATATCGGATGCGTACAAATATGTAGAGTTTGTGTCGGAACACATGTCGCGCTATCAAAATACAAGCAATTTCATTTATGACTACTACGTCTATCTTGGGGCGAACGATACGGTTTTGTTGCCTACAGCCAAGACAACGGCAGATACGTTATACCATCGTTTGTATCGTCCGCTCGACTTAAGCTTCAACACATGGCGCAGCGGGCTATTAGACAGTCCTCACTATCAGGATTATATTCCGTATACATATGAGACGCCAAATGGCAAGCTGGATACCATTACCTTCGTTCAGACGCTGCCGATGGGCGAACTAAGCGCGATTCGCGGAGCGTTAGTCATTATGCTTGATATGAATAAAGTTCGCAGTATGCTGACCCAAATCGAATCCGCCTACCAAAGCTCCGTCTTCATTCTTGATCGTCAGGACCGCCTTATTGTCGGGAAAGAGGACCAGTCGCTTCTCTGGAACCAGATCCGGGGTGAAGTGAAGAACGGAGCGCCATACGAATATAAGGATCAAGATGGCGATAAAATGCTTTTGCATACCGTATCTGAGCGAAACGGGTGGAACTACATTCTGATCATGCCCAAGGAAGTCTATCTTGAAAAGGTCCATACGCTGAAAAATTGGATGGTGACCCTTCTACTGATCTGCTTGGCAGGAGGGGCAGCGGCAATCGGCTTCTGGCTGCACCGAAATTATACCCCTCTACGGGATGTTGTGCGCGTCCTGCAGAAGGAGAGACCGGGACGAACGGCACAGTTGGCCAACGAATACGAATTTATCCGGGAAACGATCCGGATGACAATACATGAAGAGCGGGAGCTCCGGCATATTTTGTCACGCCAGACTCCAGTCATTCAGGCAAGCTTTCTCTCACGCTTCATACGAGGGCATGTGGACGTTTCCCGAATGACCGATGAGTCGCTACGGTTTATGGATATTCGATTGATCTCCGAATATTTTGCAGTTATCTTGATTGATATTGCTGATTTCAGCCGTTTCAGCACCGATCAATCGGAACGGCAATGGGCGCTCATTCGATTTATAATTTCCAATATCAGCAATGATTTGATTCGTGAACGAGCATGGGGGTATTCGGTAGAGCTGGATCAGAACCGGCTCGCGCTGTTGGTGAACTTTTACAAGGAAGGGATGGCCGACGTATCTGAGGAGCTGGACGTTATCGCGGATCATCTCATGCAGGTTATCGAGAAGAAGTTCAAGACGTATATTACGATCGCAATCGGAGACATGCACGAAGGTATGGAAGGGGTCGGCGAATCCTACTTCGAAGCCCTAAGCGCTCTAGATTATAAAATGTATAGAGGCCATAGTGCGATCATTCGTTACAGGGAAATTGCAGCAGCAGACCGGCATTACTATTACCCGATAGAAACAGAGATCCAATTGATCAATTTCACCAAAAGCGGAGATGCGGAAAATGTTGACAAGTTAATCAATAACCTGTTTCATGCACATTTCAGCTCACGGCGGATAACACCTGAATTAGGACGAAGCCTGTTCAATAACATGGTTAGTACACTATGGAAAATGATTAACCCTATGGACCCATACTACTGTGAAGTATACGGCGAAGGGTTCGAGCCTCTAAAAGAGCTATCCGCCTGTTCGACGGTCGAGGAGATGAAGGTCAAAATTCGAGAGTGGTTCCTCGCCCTATGCCACTATTTGAACGTTAGCCGCAGCCGCAATAGCCGGCAGCTTTCAGAAAAGATTGCTCAATACATAGAACAGCACTACGGCGATGAAATGCTCAGCCTGACAATGATTGCCGAGCATTTTCAATTAACACCGCAGTATTTGTCAGCGCTCTTTAAGAAACAGACGGGAACGAACCTGAATGATTACTTAACGAGAGTCCGTATTGATGAAGCTAAGAAGCTGATGAAGGATAAGAAGATGACCTTCACACAAATTGCGAACAAAGTTGGTTACGCGAGTGATATCGGGTTTATTCGTGTGTTTAAAAAGTACGAAGGAACGACTCCGGGTAAATACCGCGAATCGTTATAATCCACAGGTCAGAGTGTTACCGTTAAGTTGATTATATATATTTATTGGAATGAAGAAGTCTGAGAAATCAGGCTTTTATTTTTTTATGTTGGAACATTAATATCAAGGATGCAAATGGCTTTTGTGTAAAAAATGGGATATCAAATAACTGGAAAATGTTATAAAATCGAATTAGATAATCATCTAATTATATTATGTCATTTTTTATCATATCAGTATCATTTAAAATAAAGGAGTTGGTGCAATGAGCACAGATTTTTACCTTGTTAGACATGCTAAAAAGGAAAAAGGGATAGGGGATGTCGCCCTATCTCTTGAGGGCATGTTGGAGGCAAAGATGACTGCAAGCCACTTTCGTAAAATGCCGATAAAGAAAATCATCAGTAGTCCACTTAGAAGGGCCCAACAAACAGCTCAGGTTATTGCAGAAACAACAATGAATACAATTTTTGAGGATATACGGTTACGGGAACGTGCTAATTGGGGAGACTTGCCTGAGCAAACATTTGAGGAGTTTGTTGAGATGTGGGAACGGTGCACGAAGGAAAGAGACTTTTCCCCACCGATAGGAGACTCAGCAAGGAAGGCAGGTGATCGGTTGTCTACGTGCTTATTAGAACTATCAGTTGAACATCCAGAGGATAGTATGATTATTGTTACCCACGGTGGTCTGATAACAGATTTCCTGGTAAATGTATTTTCCGAGGAGGAATTGAGTCTGAGACACCCTAATTTTATTACAGAACAAAGCAATCTGGTCGCGGAGTGCTCAATAACCAAGGTAAGTTGTAAGAATGGGATTTATAGATTAGTTGACTTTGCTAATGGCGCTCATTTACTATAATGAGCATGCCTGAGCAGATAGGAAACACTGGAAGTACAAATATCACGATATGGAGAGAATAACGAATGAGCAAGAAGCGCTTTCGCGATTACGGCTTCGCTGTTGGGAAACTTCCAACTGGTAAGTATAATAGTATAACTGATGTCCGAGGGGTAGCGGTTGGCCACGTCACGCTGAATATGAACCTCTCAGGCACAAGCGTTCGGACAGGGGTTACAGCGATTTTGCCGCATCCTGGGAATCCTTTTCGGGAAAAAGTAGTAGCAGCGGCGCATATCATCAATGGTTTCGGCAAAACGACCGGGCTTGTACAGTTGAACGAGCTTGGAACACTAGAGTCACCGATTATGCTGACCAATACGTTCAGCGTTCCCGCAGTGACGGAAGGCACACTTCAGTACATGATGGCGATGGATGAAGGGATCGGCGACCAGGATGGCTCATTGAATGTCGTTACCGGGGAATGCAACGACAAGCTGTTGAATGATATGAGAGGACTTCATGTACGACCGGAGCATGCCGTCGAAGCGATCCGACAAGCACGGTCTAATCAGCCTGTCGCGGAAGGTGCTGTAGGAGCAGGTACCGGTATGGTGTGCTTCGGTTATAAAGGGGGAATCGGCACTTCCTCCAGACGGGTGACGGTGGAGGGTAACGACTACCATATTGGGGTACTGGTGCTTACGAATTACGGGAAAGATGAAGACCTGACTATCCTTGGGCGGCCAGTAGGGACTTACCTTCGTCAGAAATCGCTGGAGCGGGGGAATAACGACGGCTCAATCATTATAGTCATTAGTACGGACCTACCGCTCGATGCCCGTCAACTGCAAAGAATTGCAAAAAGAGCCGGCTTCGGCCTCGCGAGAACGGGCTCCATCGCTCATCACGGAAGCGGGGATATAGTGATCGCATTCAGCAACGGCAACCGTATTCCGCACACACCAGAAACCGGGTTCTTGACATTGAAATGCATTCGTGAGGATGGACCGCTTATGTCTGAATGTTTTCGCGCGGCCGCTGACGCAACCGAGGAAGCTATCTATAACTCCTTATTTATGGCTGAGACGACATTGGGGCGAGGCGGAAGTGAGGTTCACTCCTTCCCTGTAGAGGAAGTACTGTCTATTCTCCGTTCACCGTGAATGGGGGAGCAGCTTGGTGATGCTGAAGCAGCGGCAGCTGTGCTGACAGGGAATGGACATGAGAATACAATCTATGAGTTAGTTCAAGAGGAAATATTTGAGTAGAGAATAACCTGAACCAAAACAAGATGAAGGAAGCACCTTCTTTCAGTTAATGGGCAGTTTAAATTTATATTAACACTATCGGAATTATATGATATTATTATGTTAAATTAATACATACTAGAGGAGTGAGTATCATAGCTATTACAACATTCAAAGCGACTGCACATTTGCAAGAGGGCGTAGTCGTCAAAGTTCGTTCAAGAAATTTCGAGTTTACGATTGATGAGCCCAAAAGCTTAGGAGGCACAGATACTGGAATGAATCCAGTAGAAGCCTTACTTGGTTCATTGGGTGCTTGCCAATCCATTGTAGCCAGAGTATATGCTAAAAAATTTAATATTCGTCTAGATGATTTTTGGGTTGAAGTAGAGGGGGATCTCGACTTAGATGGATTCTTTAAAAAGTCGGATGTTCGTCCTGGATATTCTGATATCCGATATACTTTCCATATCAAAACAGATGCAGCCAGAGAACAAGTCGAGGAATTTGTCAAGTTTTTGGAAGAAACATGCCCGGTCGGAGATACAGTAGCTAATTTAGTAAATCTTAAATTAAGCGGTATTATCATCGAAAATTAATCATTCACTAACAGGAAACAATAGCTCAATAACCATCAATTTAAGGCTGCCGCGAAAATGTACGGCAGCCTTGTTCTGCTATCGGGCTTCATTCCTATTATGAAGAAATACGAGGTTTGAGAATGTCATCTCATAACTAGTCAAAGACGGGAGGGGCCAAAATCAGAGAAACGTGAGGATCTGAGAATAAAGCGATTTTCAAAAGAGGGGGAATAGTTACAAATAAAGTAAAGGAAATATCTCCTTAGGGACGAATATTATGTATGACTAGCAGTTCATATATAAAGAGCAATAGTGTAATTAAATTAAAAAAGGAGTCGAATTCGATGATTCGTGAAGCTGAAAAGACCGATAAAGGTCAATTATTCGAACTCTATAGAATGTTAGTACCGACCGACGCCAACCATTTTTTACTTGCGTCAGAGACCGCATGAGTTCTTTGAAAGGGAAGGATATAACGGATCAATAAGTAAAGGTTTCAAAAAATATCTATAAACTAAAAAGTAGGTGAAACGTGATGAAAATCAAATCGCTGGAATTGTTTAAAGTTCCGCCACGCTGGCTTTTTCTAAAAATAACTACGGATGACGGTTTGGTCGGGTGGGGAGAGCCAGTCGTAGAAGGGCGAGCGGATACCGTAAAAACAGCAGTAGAGGAACTAAGCACGTATCTCATTGGTCAAAATCCGCTGCGGATTGAAGATCTTTGGCAAGTAATGTACCGTGGAGGGTTCTATCGCGGAGGTCCCATTTTAACGAGTGCGATGTCCGGAATCGAGCAAGCTCTTTGGGATATTAAAGGCAAATATTATAATGCTCCTGTATATGAGTTGTTGGGAGGAGCTTGTCGCGATCGTATACGTGTCTATAACTGGATCGGTGGCGACCGTCCGAACGATGTGAAAGAAGCTGCTCGTAAACAGATCGAGGCCGGGTTTACGGCTGTAAAGATGAATGCTACAGAAGAGCTGCACTATATTGATTCTTTCGACAAAGTCCAAGAGGTGCTAGATCGGTTCGCTGCAGTTCGTGAAGTGGGAGGAGCCCAATTCGGCATCGGCATTGATTTCCACGGGCGGGTACACAAGGCAATGGCTAAAATATTGGTCAAGGAACTCGATCCTTTTCGGCCGATGTTTATTGAAGAACCAGTCCTTCCAGAGAATAATGAGGCGCTAAAAGAAATTGCAAAATACACTTCTGCACCTATAGCTACCGGTGAGCGGATGTATACGCGCTGGGGCTTCAAGGAATTACTGCAGCAGGGGATCGTCGATATAATACAACCGGATGTTTCGCATGCCGGAGGGATCCTAGAAACACGTAAAATTGCAGCCATGGCTGAAGCTTACGATATTGCTTTGGCACCACACTGTCCGCTCGGCCCGATTGCTTTGGCAGCGTGCCTTCAAGTTGATGCATGCTCACCTAATGCTTTTATCCAAGAACAGAGCCTCGGAATCCATTACAATCAAGGCAGCGATTTGCTCGACTATCTCATAGACCCCAAGACATTCGATTACAAAGAAGGATTCGTCACCATTCCCCAAGGCCCGGGTCTTGGTATTGAAGTGAATGAAGAGAAAGTTCGTGAAATGACTCAAATCGGGCACGATTGGAAAAATCCAGTCTGGCGTCATGCGGATGGCACGGTTGCTGAATGGTAGAACGCTTAAGAACTGCACATTTCGTAAGCGATTACAAAGGAATGATCAATGCACCTTAATCAATAAGGAGTTGAGTATTGGATGAAGCAGTATGAGATCGCAGTTATTCCTGGTGATGGTATAGGAAAAGAAGTAGTGCCCTCAGCAACGGAAGTGCTGGACGCAGTTGCAGAAGTACACGGAGGAATTTCATTCAAGTACACAAACTTTTCATGGAGCTGTGATTATTTTGAGCAGCATGGAAAAATGATGCCGGATGATGGGATGCAGATATTACAAAATTTTGAAGCCATATTTCTTGGTGCTGTAGGCGATCCTCAGCGTGTACCGGATCATGTTTCGTTATGGGGGCTGTTAATCAAAATTCGGCGTGAATTTGAACAGGTCATTAACATTCGTCCAGCGAAATATTTCCGCGGGCTCGCTTCTCCACTCTCAACTCCGAAAGATTTTGACCTCTTGGTTGTCAGAGAGAATAGCGAGGGAGAGTACAGCGAAATCGGTGGGCGCATACATAAGGGTGATGATGAAATCGCGATTCAAAATGCGGTGTTCACGCGAAAAGGAACGGAACGAGCCATCCGGTATGCGTTTGAATTAGCCCAAAAACGGAGAGGGCACGTCACCAGTGCTACCAAGTCCAATGGAATTGTGTACTCTATGCCGTTTTGGGACCAAGTGTTTAAGGATGTGAGTCGAGCGTATCCTGAAGTGCAGACGACATCCGTTCACATTGATGCGCTGTCTGCCTTCTTTGTCACTAAGCCTCACGTGTTTGACGTAGTTGTCGCAAGCAATTTGTTCGGAGATATTTTAACCGATATTGGAGCCGCTATCATGGGCAGTATCGGAATTGCTCCGGCTGCCAATATCAACATAAATGGCAAATATCCATCTATGTTTGAGCCAGTTCATGGCTCAGCACCAGACATAGCCGGACAAGGCATTGCCAATCCGATTGGGCAAATATGGACGGCGAAGATGATGTTGGACCACCTGGGGCATCAGGAGATGGGACAGCATCTTTTGAAGGTAGTGGAGGACGTGACCCAATCTGGAGTGAAGACGAAAGATATAGGCGGCATGTTAACAACGAAACAAGTGACCGAAGAGATCATATCGAGATTGAAACGGTGACGATGAGCTTATGATCACAAGCCCAAGTGGATATATCGAACTAGGACGCAAACAAAGGAAAATAGTTGGAATTCAATAAAAGCAAAAGTGCATTAAATAAGTCTTAAAAAATATTGGAATCACCTCAGGTGGTTCCTTTTTGCTTTGAATATATCTAAGCATAGTTGAGAGTCCATAAGTTTATTTTCTAGATCTTTAATGATTAGTAAACTATGAGAAACAAAGTTGAAAGCGAATTTCCAGCTTGATATAATATGTTTACTAAATATCGGTATAAAAGGAGTAACCATGTGGTAACTATAAAGCAAATATCTGAGATTGCAAAGGTTTCTCAAGCCACTGTTTCCAGAGTATTGAATGATGATCGTACGCTGATCGTGACGGAAGAAACGAGAAGAAACATTATAAATATTGCTAGAGAATATAATTATGTGAAGAAAGAAAGAAAACGCTCGAAACAAAACAAGAAGATAATGGCTACAGACAAGGTAGCAGTACTTATATGTCATATAGAGGATGAAGGGAATAATCTGTATTTTACTTCGATTAAACAGGGGATTGAGAAGGAGTGCAAGGAGCAAGGCTTAATGCCTGTTATCTATAGCATTAACACGCTAAATCAGCAAGAAATAGATGAGCAGTTCCAAGGGATCATAGTAGTAGGGAAAGTCCATCCCAAAGCAGTCGAAAATGTTAACAAAGGATCTAAAAATATTGTATATGTCGGTTATTCGCCAAATGAACAAGCCTATGACTCGGTAATAGTGGATTTAGAAAAAGCTATGGAATCGGTGTTGGATCATTTAATTAACCATAGCTATAAGAAAATTGGCTTCATTGGCGGATATTCAAGGGAATACCTGAACATAAACGACACCATTGAAACGGATGACAAGCGGTTTATATCTTATAAGCGAAAGATGAATGATTTGGAACGGTTCCAGGAAGAGCATGTGTATTTGGGTGAATATACGATGTCTGAAGGATATCGATTAATGAAAAGCGCGATTGATTCCGGAAATATGCCCGAAGCCTTTATAGTCGCTTGCGATCCTATGGCAGTAGGTGCGCTCAAAGCTCTCCAGGATCAAGGGATTAGTGTGCCAAATCAGGTAGCCTTAGTATCTTTTGATGATACAGAGATGGCTCAATATGCAAGCTGTCCGCTGAGCTCGGTGAAAATTTATTCGGAGGAAATGGGTCGGGCTGGAGTGCAGCTGTTAATGAGCAGAGACAAGGGGAGGGAAATCCCCTACAAAATAATGATTCCTACTGAATTGACCATACGAAATAGCTGTGGAACGAAAAAAGAAAGATGATTTCCTGATCATAAAAATGCATGCAGTTCTATACGATGACTCGCAAGATGGACGTTTTAAGGAAGCGGCCCCTAGCGGGTCATTTGTGTTTTCATTAGTAAATTTACCGAAATTTAATAAATATTTTACACATTATTTATTGATTATTTTACTAAATAGTAGTTAAATTATGATGAGTAAAGAAACCAATATTAGGAGGCTGATCAATGAACAGAAACGATATTACTAAAAAATTGTACGAGAGAAAATTAGCTAAGGAAGTATTAATTGCAGTCCACCGGGGATGCGGAGGGGGGAACATCATTGAGAATACAATCCCCGCTTTCGAAATCGCCTTGAAGTATGGTGGGGATATCATTGAGGTGGATGTTGCAAAATCAACGGATGGCAAACTGTATACCATCCATGAAGGCCAAGAGGAGCGTTTGTTTTTTAGTAAAGATAATGTTCAAACACTGTCATCTCAAGAGATCGAGAATTTAAGTTATAGAAACGGGAACTCATTCAAGGTCAAACAAAAGGTGGAAGAGCTAGAAGAGGTACTGAAGCACTTTCGAGGGGATACTTTGATCAATTTGGATCGAGCGTGGGAATTTTGGGATGACGTCTTCGAATTAGTAAAAAAATGGTCGATGTTTGATCAAATCATAGTGAAAAGTCCGGTGACAGAAAAGTATTTGGACTTTATGGAGCAATATGAGATACCAGTCATGTACATTCCGATTGTAAAAAACGAACGGGAATTAGCCCAAGTGCTGGAAAGAAACATTAACACCGTTGGGGTTGAAGTAATAATAAGCTCGGAAAAAAGCGATTTTTATAACTTGGAAATCATTAAGGAGCTAAAGAAGAGGAACTTGCTCGTATGGCTGAACGCCATTCGCTTGAATGACTCTACTATTCTCACACTAGGCAGTGATGACGATAAAGCGTTACTACTCAGCGAAGATGATGGATGGGGGAGAATTCTGGATATTGGCGCCGACATCATCCAGACCGACTGGCCACTACACTTAGCTTGTTATTTACAAAAGAGAAGAATGTTTACTAACCTTAATTCATAAATTCTGTACATATCGGTCTATAATTTAGTAAAATTATATGTGGAGAAGGAGACACTGATATGCGAAAATTAGGGATCATTCTGCTTTCTAACATTATAACATTATCTATGATTGCTGGATGCAGCCAAGGGGAGCAAGCTGCTCAGAGCAAAAACGATACCGGTACAGTAGAATCAGGTAAGAAAGAAACAGCGAAGGTTAATGAAGAGCCCGTGACTCTAAATCTATTTGCAGGTCAAGACCTTTCCGACGATCTATGGAACCTGCTGCTGCACGAGCCATTGAAGAAAAAGTATCCATATATTACGGTTAATATAGTAAAAAAAGGAAAAGGGATTCAAGATTTGGTCGCTGGCGGTGCTAACTTTGATCTTTACACCGAGTTTCAAGGCTATCTCGGAAACCTGATACAAGTAGGCTTACTTGAAGACATTACACCATACGCGAAGAAAAATAATATAGATCTGAATCGTTTCGATCCGATCTATATAAATGCATTAAAAGAATATTCCGATAAGGGAGAAGTTTATGGATTGCCCTATTACAGGCAAGCGAATGCTTTATATTACAATAAGGATATTTTCGATAAATTCGGTGTACCTTACCCCACAGACGGAATGACATGGGAAGATACGATTGAATTGGCAAGGAAAGTAACCAGGCAGGATGGCGGGATACAATACTACGGTCTGGATCCGGAGCATGCCACTCGCTTAGCGTTTCCATTATCACTCGTCATATTAAACGGTAAGACGAATAAAGCGGAAATCAATAATGATCAATGGCGCAAAGTATTTCAAGTCGCGCAAAGCATGTATTCGATACCAGGAAATATCCCTAAAAAAACAACGGATCTGAATGGCGGCGGCATCGTCCGTTTCATGACTGATCGGAACATTGCTATGCTGGCAACGATTAACATTATTGACCGGTTGAAGGATGCTTCGACTAACGGACTCAATTGGGACATGGTGCAGTACCCTAGCTACAGCGGAATGCCGAATGTTTATGGTATGGTCGATTTCGCAGTTATCGGTGCGACCAAAACAAGTAAAAATAAAGATGCTGCAATGAAAGTCATAGAGGTGTTTACCTCCGATGAGGTTCAACTGCTTGCTTCCCGAAAAAGACCTGTCCCAAGTCCCCTCGTGAATCCGGAAATGAAGACGCAGTTCGCTGCAGATATACCCTATGCCCAAGGGAAAAATATTCCGGCATTTTTCAAAAGTACGCCTGCTCCCGCCCCACGATTCAGCGATTACTACACCAACGGGCGAGATATTCTGAACAAGTATTATGATGACTTCGTACTTGGTAAGAAGGACATGAACACAGCGCTTAGGGAAGCGGAAGAAGAACTCAACCAGAAAATAGGGGAGCTTTCTAAAAAATAAGACAAAGCTATCCATGATACTGCAGGAACAAGACTTCAAGAAGCGGGAATTTTCCGGTAACGATGAAAGCGGTTTGTTGTGCTTAGTAGGATATTTTGGGTTAAAGGAGAAGGTCTGCATGTTAGATAATGATCAAACGAAGAAAAATCTGATCAGCCGAAGAAAGTTGCTCTCCTCTATCGGTGCGTTTGGGGCGATCGGCGTTGCCATGACCCTAGGCGGAAAATCTATCTATTCAAGCTCACCTGACGTATCAGCCTCAGTTACACAATCCGTTTATGGAAGTGGTAATGGAGGTGTCACGGATAACGATAATTTTTATAACGTGGCTTATTATGGGGCGACAGGAGATGGCATCCATGATGATACGACTGCATTCGAGACTGTACTTCAGGAAATAAGGGTCAAAGGCTTCGGCACATGCTTTGTTCCAGCAGGTTCGTATATTATTACCCGCCCCCTTCAACTCTACAAGAATACCACCATACTAATGGACGACAACGCCGTACTTAAGAAAATGGGCATTCCGAATAGTAACTTGAAGCTGTTCTCCAATGGGCAACTGGGCAATTCCAATTATGCTTCAGGTTATAATGGAGAGGGCAACATCACCGTTATCGGCGGAACGATTGATTTGTGCGCTAACGTGAATTTGCCATCCGACCCAAGCAGAGGATTCATGGCATTTGCCATCGGCCATGCTGATGGGATTCACATCGAACGGGTCCGTTTTGTTAACGGACACAATGGTCATATCATAGAGTTTAACTCCAGTAAAAATGTTAAATTGATTCATTGCAAGTTCGAAAATCAAATCATTACAACATCTGGCATGTTTGAAATGGTCCAGATCGATTTCGCTTCCAAGGAATCTTTCCCGAGTTTCGGAGCCTATGATGATACTCCTTGCCAAAATGTTTTGATTGAAGGATGCACTTTTGCTAACGGACACCGCGGTGTTGGTGCGCACGGCTCTAAATATAACAGTGAAGGAAAGCAAGTTTTTCATGAAAATATCCGAATCGTCAATAATCACTTTGTCGATCTCGCGGATGTGGCCATTAGACCTGAAAGTTTTTTCAACTCTGTCATATCGGGTAATACGATTTCAAATGTTGGGGGACACGGAATACCCATCTATTCATGCAGGAACACGATCATTTCTAACAATGTATTGCGCGGAACAGGATTTCATGGAATCGTTGTTACGAAAGCAGGCGATATTAATGATCCGTCCGTTTACATCACCGTAACCAATAATGTGATTTCGGATGTTATGAACACTGCTCTCCGCGTCATCAATGGACAGGATATCCTGCTTACGGATAATACTGTATATAATGTGAAGAGGGAAGGTATTTATGCTAGTGCAGCAACCCGCTTGATCGCCAAAAATAATCATTTACGCGGAATCTCCCAGGAAAAGAGTGGGCTTTACAGCGGTATTCATCTGGATGGATGTACAGGTTCGAATATTTCAGCCAACATTATCAATAATGATGATTTTAACAGCAAATATAGCTATATTGTACTAATCGCATCTAATAATCATCATACGGTTGTTAACGGAAATTTCGGTCTATCCGGACTAAGCGGTCTCATTAAGGATGATGCGTCCGGAACGCTGGTAACTACCAATCCTACAGAACAGTTTTTAACAGGAGTCATCAACATAAGCAGTGGAACCATTGATCTGAACGATGATATACGAAATTACAAATCGATCCTAGTTGCCACTGGCGCTGTTGCGAACGGGAATTTAAGGCATGAATCGGCACGCGGTTGGTCCACATCCGGATTTCGGCCTGGAACAGATTTTATTAATGTCTCCACGGCAAACGGGACCTTAGTAGCATCCATACTAACTGAAACAAAGCTACAACTAATAAGCTCAAGCGATCCCGTAAGGTATATCATAGGCATCAAGGGGTAGATAAGAAGGTACTATCCCGAACGTACTATCCCCTTCAAGTAGACACTCTAAAAAAAACCATGGGCTTATCATGGAGAAGAAGAGTGAACTTGAAGGGGATTTTTCTATGTCGGTGTGTTCATAGCGATATTGCCCTATAAAAGAGGACAAATCCCCCCATAAATGTATTGCGACCTGAATTTAAGATTTATTAGTGAATGCCATGATGAAAAATTATCAATGGACAATTGATTGAAGCACCATAGGATTGTGTTTGGAAGCGTTTACTGAATGGTGTTTCGTGATCAAATGCTCTCTGAAATCAGGCTTTCATTAAATCGTCTATGTGTGGGGGTGCTATTGTGTGTAAGAGGTTGCTACGAGCTACAACAATGTTCACAATCTGGATGGTTCTTCTAGCAGTAGTTGTGGGTAGCTTGCCCATTGAGAAACGGATTCAAGCGGCTGAAAACCAAGCTGACTGGAATGTCCTGATCGACGATTCGTTCGAGGGTTACAGTATGGGAACGAAGGCGGATACGGTCGGTTACAGTGTGTATAGGCCGATGATCGAACCAGGCAACGCGGGTGTTCTTAAAGGGGATGCCACGGTGGTGGAGCTGCCAGGGAAATCGGAAAAGGGCTTATATGTCTATGATAACTATAATTCAGTTAATGAAGCAGTTTATAGGAATTATACGAGTGTTGTAAGGACTTTTGATAAGCAGGAAGGGATAGTGAAAGCAGAAATCTCTTTTATGCAGCCGGGACCAAAACGGGAACGAACGAAGGTGCTTAATCTGTTAAGCAGCGATGGCGATTATATAGCCAGAATTACGGCGGACCCGGGGCAGGAGCAATTTGTGTTCGATTCGAAGACAGGACCGGACAATATGTATCCGTATGAGCTGAATCGCTGGTACGATATTACGCTCATTGTCGATATTGTGAATGATCAGGTGCTTGTCTATGTGGATGGCAACCTGTGCTTCTCCAAAGCCCCGACGGTTGAAGTGCGGAGTGACGGTACAACGACCAGCGAGAAAATCAGGCAAAATATCGCCATGCTCGAAATGGTAACAGCTGGAGGTTCACCCAATCCGGTCAATGCATTTTACGTAGACCATATCAAAGTATCCTCTAAGCCTCCTGCGGTTAAAGCACTGGCTCCAACTGATGTGAGGGCATACCCGAGGGATAAGGAGATTTATGTTGAGTGGCCTCCACTTGCCAGCGCCCGGAGCAATAACGTATATGTCGCCACGAAGCCTGATGCGAAGGATGAAGAATATGTGAAAGCCGTTAGCAAATATAACAAACGGAATATGCCTAATGACTATGTATCCATTAACAAAATCGGATCCGATTCGATACAAAATGGGAAGACGTATTACGTCAAAGTGACTCAAAACACAAGGTTGCTAGCCAACAATAGTGACACAGAAGTAGAAAGCGCACTGCGTGAGTCCAAGGCGGTTGCCGTCACTCCTGTTGCAAGAATTGGGCTGAATTCTCCAGCATCTAGTGTCATTGACACCGTCTATGTTAACGACACCAAAAATATAGCAAGCTGGTCCATACAAAGCAATTTGATTCAAGGAAGTCATCCTTTCGGCGATACTTCGAACGTTATAACCAAATTGCCTGAAGGGTATGTCGGGTTAGATTGGGTACAGACGGCAAGCGCCTCCAATGCCTATTCATCGACGGAAGAGTTAGCCTCATTCGTCTTGGTGGATGACGCCGACGTCTTCGTGGCCGTAAATCGTAAGACATTGGCTGCGAGTCTTGCTTGGTTTTCCGCCTGGAAATTAACGGGGGATGTAATTGAATTGGATGGCGGAGCAGAGGTACTTGATATATACCAGCAAACCTACGCGGCCCAATCAGAGGTTAGTTTGGGGAAAATCGGGCAGAAGAACGGCACCGGTTATTTCATCCTTGTGAAGGGGCGCTCCATCCGGCTGGATATCCTAGAAGAAGTGGTGGATTCAGCAAGTTACACCGTATCGGGAACCATCTTCAGCAACATCAATCTGAGTATCCGATTGAATGGCAAGGTGGTCATGGAATCAGCGCCATATCAGGCCCATTCTACCTTCGCGCAGGACATGGAGCTGCAGCCCGGCCTCAATGAGATCGAATTAAAGGGCAAGCTGGACTCCGGATCTATCTGGACAAGAAAGCTGCAGGTCCAATATGAAGTCATCTCCGGCAGAATAAGCTTTACGGATTCGAAGGGAAACGAGCTTTCCGGTTTGGTTCCTGGTTCGACTAACATGGTCAAAACGGAATTAGTCAATCAGTCGTCCAGCAATCAATCTTTTATCGTCATCTTTGCTCTTTACAACGACAAAAGCAGTATGATGAGTTACTCTACGGTGTCGGTCCAGTTGGCGGCAGGAGAAGCCAAAACCGTATCCACCGGATTACAAGTTCCGTCTGTTGGGTCCGGGTACAAAGTAAAAGCTTACGTATGGGACAGCATACGAGGCATGAAAACACTTGGCAGCAGCAGCTTGCTGAAATAACTAGGCGTAAGCTTGTATAACGATTTTTTGGAGGCTCGCGATGAAAATAATAATATCGATGATTCTGTGCCTGTTTATTGCTGCTGGTGCAGTTCCAATGACTTACGGTGCGCCGGAACCTCTCACGGCCTTTCCCGGTGCGGAAGGGGCCGCCATGTATATAACCGGGGGACGGGGCGGTCAAGTCTACGAAGTGACCAGCCTGGAAGATTACAAGTCCAACGAAACCCCGATTCCAGGGACGCTTCGTTACGGTTTGTACAAAGTGGCCAATATCAATAGCGATTTGAAGGCAACAACTATCGTGTTCCGTGTCTCGGGAACGATTCATTTGAAAGAGAAAATAAAAACGAACGTATACAATTTAACAATTGCTGGCCAATCTGCACCGGGAGATGGTATCACGATTGGAGATTATTCCGTTTCCTTGGGCGGCTCTAACATCATTATTCGATATCTCCGTTTCCGCGGGGGCTTTGCAGAGCTGGATGATACGTTTTCTCCGAACGCTCCCAAAATGATGATTGATCATTGTTCGTTTAGCTGGAGTACGGATGAAGTATTGTCAACCAAGGATAAAAGCAGTATCACAGTGCAGTGGTCTATAATCAGCAATGCGTTGAATATGTCCATACATGATAAAGGTGCTCATGGCTACGGCGGTATATGGGGCGGAACGAATATGACCTTCCACCATAATTTAATTGCCAGCAACAACAGCAGAAATCCGCGGTTGGACCGGGATTTTCGATTGGAGAAAGATGCTCCGCTGTTATTTGATCTTCGTAATAACGTCTTCTATAACTGGGGAGCCAACAGCGGTTATGGCGGTGAGAATGCGACCGGCGTCAATATCGTCAACAACTACTATAAACCTGGGCCTGCGACGTTCAATAACGTGAAGAACCGAATTTTCAACCCTTCATCCGAGCAGCCGGGAAATTATTATGTGGATGGGAACTATATGGACGGTTATCCGGAAATAAGCGCGGATAATTGGGCGGGAGGCATTCAGCCTGATTATGGAATCAGTTCTGTGCAGCGGCTGACCAATCCGGTTCCTATAACTTATAAACTGAAGGACAATACGGTTGTGGATACATCAGTTCATACGGATTCCACTGCAGACGTGTATGAGAAAGTGCTGAATGGGGCTGGGACCGTGCTGCCCAAACGGGATTCTCTTGACGCCCGGATTGTCAATGATGTAAGAAACGGAACTGGCAAATTTGCCAATACCCCGGATGGAGACGGCGGATTTCCAACACTGAAGGAGATGGTTTTTCCAGGCGATTATGATCAGGATCATGACGGCATTCCAAGCGAGTGGGAGAGGGAGAACGGTCTCAATCCTCTTGATGCTGCTGACGGCAATGCAGTTAGCGGGAACGGCTATACGAACTTGGAAAATTATTTAAACAGTATCCAAAGCAATGGTTCGAACAACCCTACAGTGGCTATTACAAGTCCTATTCATAATGCGATGCTTCAATCAGGTCAAGATATCGTCATTGAAGCTGCTGCATCAGATAGCGATGGAACTATCGACAAAATGGAATGGTTCTACTACGATACGCAAGCTATGAAGCTTAATTCGCTTGGTACATCGACATCCGCACCCTATTCCTTCACCTGGAAGAATGCTCGGGAGGGCACCTATTATTTGTATGCCAAAGCAACGGACGATAGTGGCACGCAGACCCTATCCAGCATGACTATTATTCATGTTAATGGAACAGGTGATATAGCTCCTTGGCAAGCTACGGATATCGGAGTCGTCCAGATCCCGGGAACAGCAAGTGCTTCCGGCTCTACGATTACTGTTAAAGGATCGGGAGAAATCGGGGCAAGCGAGGACGGCATTCATTCGTCCGATGCCTTTACTTTTGTTCATGAAGAGCTGAAAGGAGACGCAGAATTCATTTCTTCGTTAAACTTTCAGAATCCTTCCGAATATGACAACGATGTAAAGGCCGGACTCATGCTAAGGCAAGATCTGAACACAGATTCGCCCTTCGTGATGATCGCCATCATGAAAGAAGAATATTATGGGACGCGAGTTCACTTCATGACGCGGTCTGCAAAAGGCGAGCTGATGACTTCGACCGTCAAGCCTGACATTCAACTTCCGGCGTTGTTGAAATTGACAAAGTACGGGGACGAAATCAAAGGCTTCATCTCTACGGACGGGGGTTCCTATTGGGAGAATGTCGGTACGACCACTCTGAAGCTGCCTGAGACGGCATCTATAGGGCTAGCCTTGGACGCAACCAAAAGTACGAATAATTTTGACTACTACAATACGACAGCATTTGAGAATACTAGCCTGCTTAAAGTCCCGAAGCTCTCTCTCAATAACCCATCGTCCGAGACCGTGAACACACCGGAATATACCCTTTCCGGGCATATAAGTGCGGCTACAAGCTTGATTATTAAACGAAACGGAGAATTGCTGACTCAGCCTCCTCTTAAATATGATGCGGAATCGGATTTCCAGCATTCCATAACCCTTATTGAAGGGGCTAATGAGCTGGAGATAGTCGTGAGCAACACTAGCGGACTTACCCGCACCATTCCCATCCGCGTCTTTTACGACAAGTCAGGGGAAGGCAACGTGTTTAATATAAGCGATGTGCAATTGAAAGGATGGGAGGGGCAGCCTGTTGATACGTGGAGCCCGCTGCAAGATGTTCAGGTTAGCGCGAACCTGACAAGTATTTCGGATACGGCCAAGGATGCCGTGTTTGTCATAATGCTTCAGGATGCCTCCAATCAAACCATCAGCTTCTCATACACTCTGGAATCGATACAGGCCAGAAAAACTCAAGAAGTGACGGCCACATTCAAGCTGCCGCAAGCCATAGCAGATTATAAGCTATCAATTGTAGCTTGGGACGATCTTCAAAACGCAATGCCTATCTCTAACATGGTTACACTACCTTCATTCTAGGAAGGAGGGGAGGGGCGACAAGTTCTACGGGATCTGACGCTTCCGTTTCCCCTTAAGATAACAGGAGGAAAGTTCTTGAAGAAAATAATCGTCTTCATACTCATGTTCATGTTTTTGGCCGTATCTCATCTGCAAGAAGCATTCGCTGACGCAGCTCAGCCTGAAATTATCGTCAACAAGCAGACGGGGGAAGTAACCATAGCCGGTATTGCGTCTGCAAAAGGGCAAACCATTAATTTGCTTGTAGAGAACCCTTCCCATTCGGTGGAGTATATTTCCGATATGAAGTCGGACGAAGGCGGAAATTATCGGTTTACCTTTACATTACTAAAGAGTATACCCGGGATCTACAAGGTCGAGCTGGGCGGCGCCTTGTCCGTAACGACGCAATTTACATTTGCAAAGGAAAAGGCTTCTCCCAACTGGTCTGCGGGAAGCACCATATCGGCCAGCGGGATCGGATTGGACCGTGTGACTTTGACATGGACGCCTGCGACAGATGATAAAAGCATTCGTAATTACACCATCTATAGCGGAGGCTCGGAAATTGCGACGATACCCGGTAATGTAACCTCATACCAGGTTACGGACCTCTATCCTTATACGAGCTATATTTTTAAAGTGGAAGCGGCGGATGACGAAGATAGCCGCACAAACGATGGTCCTAGCGTTCAGGTGAGGACATTGGGCCGGGGGAGCGGTGGTTCAGGTGGAGGAGGCAGCTCTAATACCGGTTCAGGGTCGGGATCAGGCAGTATAGAGCCTGGCAGCTCTAATGGTGACACTCTATCCGTCAAAACGGAATTTAATGATGCCGACAACTCGGCAGTAGTCAAGGTCGGAGCCGAAGCCATTGCTCAATTTCTGGCGAGCACGAAACCGGACGCAAATGGTGTTCGAATCGTAACTATTCCTGTTTCTTCCAAACAAGGATTAGTCAGGGCTGGAGTAGAGCTGCCCGCAAGTGTACTTAAGGAGTCACGGAACACGCGGTTCATAGTGCAGACTTTATTTGGCGATGCCGAAATTCGGGGGGATATGATGTTGAATCGCAGCGATGTCCCCGCGGATGCCTCCATCGGAATTTACCTTTCGAATGCAGATAAAGCTCAAGGTTCAGGGATCGTTCAATCCAGGCTCGTTATTGAGCTTATCGTCACCGTGAACGGTTCTGCTATTAGCTGGAGCAATAAGGAAGCGCCGATCAAGCTGAGGCTTCGATATACACCTAATGAAGAAGAAGCAAAACAGTCTGAGCATATTACCGTGCTGGATGTCGGAAAAGTCTCCGGTGAGCCGCTCTCCGTTCCAAGCGCGCGCTTTGCAGCTTCTTCCAAGTCCGGTGAAGCCGGGACTATCAGCTTTAACGCGACGAGCAGCAGCCGATTTGCAGTGACGCTGGTATTCAAAACATTCACAGATTTAACCTCCTATCCATGGGCTGTAAAGCCAATCGAAATCTTGACGGCCAAGGGGATCATTCAAGGTACATCGGAACACACATTCGAACCAGGAGTTCGCATAAAAAGAGCCGATTTCGTCGTGTTGCTGGTGAGAGCACTTGGACTATCCGCACAGCCTAAGACGGCATTCACCGATGTGAATAAGTCGGACTACTATTACGAATCGGTAGGTATTGCCAGGGAGCTTGGGATTACCGATGGAACCGGAGACAACCGGTTTGATCCCAACGCTTATATTACGAGACAAGATATGATGACTCTGACAGCCAGAGCCATGAGTGAACAGCAAATATCCGCCACGGCTGTAGGCCGATCGGATTTAAGCCACTTCATGGATGAGGATAAGGTCGCCTCCTATGCTGTAGATGCTATTGCAGCAATGGTCAAGGAAGGGGTCATTGAGGGGGATGGTCAGCAGCTTTATCCGCTTCAATTTGCATCTAGAGCTGAGACGGCTGTAATGATGTACCGCATTTATAATATGCAGCCATAAAATTAATAAAAGCCGAAATAAATCCCTACCAGCATATGCTGGTAGGGATTTTTCACTTTTAACTTGTTTAGGACTGAACTGCGTCCTTCTCCGACTTTCTTAGTCCTTTAAAAACAAGCTCGTATGAATGATCTATCATACTACATAATTCCGTCTCTGGAATTGAACCGTCGAGGATAATGGTATTCCAATGACTTTTATTTAAATGGTAACCGGGAGTCACGGATGCGTGCTGTTGTCTTAGATTTTCTGCTATGAACGGATCACATTTTAAGCTAATGTTCGGCTGATTATTTCTCTCTGAAATGAAAGCAAATATTTTGGAGGATACTTTGATTACTAACACATCGTCGCCGAAAGGATATTCCTTCTTGCTTCCTTTTTTGGATAAGCAGTACTGGGTTAATGATTGGATATTCATTCTTATTCCTCCACATTATACCGCTGATGCCTATAAGGCATCGGCTATTTTTCTTTATGGGTAATACAACCTATGATAAGGACATTATGACGGAATTTCAATTGAATCTTATCAGTTACGATGCGAGTGACTCTCGCTAAAGTCTCTGAGGTCTGCAACCAAAATGTAAACGCATCCATAATATGAATAGAATTATGATATTTTTGTATAGCAATGTGTTATCTGCGCTCCATTAAGATAAGAATGTGCGATAAAAGATAAGGAGTGTGGTAAGGTCCAGTTGCATGTTTAGTGCACAAAATTGTCCGTAAGCGAAAGACAGATGATACCAGATAAAGTTATGGGGGGCCTATACAATGACAAAAAGAAAACGCTTAATAATTTCCTCGATCCTAGCAGCATCTTTGTTGACAGTAACGGCATGTGGCAGTGGCGGAGGGTCCAAGGAGTCTACACCGGCTAAAGTTCAAGACAACGCCAAACGAGACCCTGTCGAAATTACTTTTTATCGTCCTAATAATGGGACAACAGAAGAGCAGTTTATGGATTTGATGGGTACTGCAATAAAAGAGAAATTCCCATTTGTTACACCGAAGTTTATCCCTTGGGGAACAGGCACCAAGATGGAAGAGGTTATCTCTGCTGGGGTAGATATGGACATTGTACTCCTTTCCATCGGTTACTACCCACAATTCCAGAACTTGAATTTGTCAACCGATTTGACAGAGCTCATCAAGAAGACCAATTACGATACGAATCGTCTGGAATCGACGACATTTGATTTTATTAAACAGTTTGGCAACGGCAAGATTGATTCACTCCCGATCTTTACTACCGCCGAAGTACTGATGTATAACAAGGATATTTTTGATAAATTTGGCGTTTCGTATCCCAAGGAAGGAATGACCTGGGATGACTTGTACGAGCTGTCGAAGCAGGTTTCCCGATCTGACGGAGGTGTTCAATACTACGGTTTCTTGACCTCGATCAGCCATATGCTTAATACAAACCAGCTATCGCTACCATTTGTCGATGGGAAGACGAATCAACCGACGATTAATA
This sequence comes from Paenibacillus sp. UNC451MF, assembly GCF_000686845.1. Classification (GTDB taxonomy): domain Bacteria; phylum Bacillota; class Bacilli; order Paenibacillales; family NBRC-103111; genus Paenibacillus_S. Next base: position 38,124 of record NZ_JMLS01000028.1, read on the forward strand.
CGGAGAAGTACAGGCAAATGGCCGAAAATTACGCGCGTTTTTACAATATTCCAGGTGCTGAATTACCGAAAGAAAAGTACGGCAAAGAAGCGGAAATGTTTACAAAAGATAAAAACCTCGCGATGTACGCTTATTTCAATAGCACCATGGTCAACGCTGCAAAGGATATGAATATGGATGCAGTACCACTCCCGTCATTTAAGGAAGCCCCAGGGGTCGGTTCACAAATGTATTCGACTTTTGCAAGTGTATACAGTAATAGTAAGCATAAAGATGTTGCATTCGAAATATTGGCGTACTTGACTTCAGATGAAATGCAGGTGAAGTTTGCTAAGGATGGCACGGGTATGCCTATCGTTAAAAATACAAAGCTGCTCGAATCTTTCGGTCAAGACTTACCACAGTTAAAAGGCAAAAATATCAAGGCGTTCTACCCGGCTAAACCGGCACCGGTGTCACCAAGAACGATTTACGATGACCTGTCGTCAAAATATGCTGTGACGGCAGTAAGGGAAGTGGCTCAGAAGGTCAGCGATGCGAATACCGCATTCCGGAAGGCCGAAGAGCAAGCTGCGAAGGATATCCAAGCGGCCATGAAAAAGTGACGAACTCCTATTAATTGAGGATTCGTTAGCATATAGCATAATAGGAATAACCAGCTGCCATAGCAGCTGGTTTTCCTTATTTTTCTGGGTTTTCCTTATTTATATTCTTTTTTTGCTAAATTCAAATGATGTTCCAAAAGTCTTCACATGATGTTAACTGTAATAGCCCATTTGGGTGATAGAAATCAGAGAGATAACTAGTAAAATAAAACAAGAATCTATCGAGAGGGTGGAATGAATGAAAATAAGCAAAACCAAACTGGCCTTAATGTCAGCCGGATTAAGCATACTTTGCCTATGTGCAATCGTCTTTTTTTATTATCAAGGCAAATCAGATGCCGTTGATCCCCTGATTGCTGAACAATCAGCAGGGTACCAAGTCGCCACTGTTCGTGTTACCGCAGATGGCTTTGAGCCTGAGCATATTGAATTGCTCCCTGGTGTACCTACCAAAATTAACTTCAAAAAATCAACAAGCTTCACCTGCATAAAAAACATGATTTCCAAAGAATTGGGGATGGATATCCCTCTGAACAAAGGAGACAATATCGTTACTCTGGAAGCAATGCAACCAGGAACCCTTGAATATCATTGTGGAATGTACATGTATTATGGAACGATTTCTGTAAAGGATATCAAATCTATGTCATAATTCAATAGCATTGCTATACTATAGTTTAAGGAAACTGCGAGAACTAGAGGGGGGATGAAATGTCCACTTGGGATTTATCGGAAACGAAACATCATGTTTTGATTTGTAATGGGGGAAGCTGCTTACGTAACCAAGGGGATGAAGTCACACTTGCCATACGGGCAGAGATCGCTTTACATGGGGCTGAGGATTATTTTCATACAACAAGAACGAAATGTAATGGCCGCTGTGAGGATGCTTGTGTTGTTATGGTGTATCCGGAAGGTATTTGGTACAAGGAAATGACTCCCGAAACAGTAAGAACTCTTGTAAGGGAGCACTTACTTCAAGGTAATCCGCTCTATGAGCATATGTCTTACTACTTTCACAACAACCGTTTTTCCCCTACTGGAAATGGGACTAGAGGAGTTCTTCGAAGCGCGGCAGTTAAAAAGGAAGCGAAAAAGGGGAGTCTGTGAAAAACTGTCGCGACCCAATTGAGTGATTGATTTCCAATTCAGTAACTCTTGAAGCTTGCCCAAAATGGAATATTAGTATATGATCAGTCATGGTTCATCTTAATTGAATAACTCGAGGGAACAAGGTGCTCTAGCAATTGCTAAAGCTTAATAGGGAAGTTCGGTGCAATGCCGACGCGGTCCCGCCACTGTAATGGAGGAGTCTCAGCAATAATGTCACTGGTCTACATTTGACCGGGAAGGCTGCTGACGACAATGAATCCAGAGCCAGGAGACCTGCCTGTTCTGACACACTGATTTTACCTACGGAAGATAGGGAAGTGTTAAAGACGGCCGGTTCTTGTTTCTTAACCATTATGGCATCTTTACCTTCCTTCACGTTCAGGTAAAGATGTCTTTTTTGTTTTTTATTTTAAGTGGAAAGAAGGAATCCAGGTCATGTATCAATCATTTTCACGAACAAAAGTAAAGCTCCAACTTGTATTATTCTCCCTTTGTATGCTACTCGTCCTGGTTGGGTGCAATTCTGCTCCGCAACCTCAAGCTAATCAGAATGCTTCCTCCAGCAGCACACATCCGGACGAAGTCGTTCTGGCTGCACCTCGCGATCTCGCTCCTGGTCCCCAGGATGCTTATTACACAAGTACAATTCTTTATGTCTGGGAGCCTCTAATCACAGCATCGGAAGATGGACAGCCTGCTCCTAAACTGGCCAAGTCATGGAAGATGTCGGAAGACGGTAAAGAATGGACCTTTCAGCTGAACGAGAATGTTAAATTCCATGACGGTGAGCAATTAAATGCCGTCGCAGTGATTGCTAACTTTAATCGTTACAAGCAGGTGAGTCCCAAGAGCTCACCATTCTATACTTTGGATATTAAAAGCTCTTATCCGGGATTAAAAGATGTCGTCAAAATCGACGAGATATCCTTCAAGCTCGTATTCGAGAATCCGCAGCCAACCTTGCTGTATTCTATGGTGAATTTCTCAAGCCCTATCTACAGTCCCAAGAATTTCAATGAAAAAGGGGATTTCAACGGTCTTCCTCAAGGAACAGGACCTTTTAAACTGATCGAGCATCAAAAAGACCAATTTGCGCTTCTCGAAGCTTTCGATGGTTACTACGGAGAGAAGGCTGCAAGCAAACGCATTCGTGTTCGCGTCATTCCAGATCCGGATACAAGACTTTCCGCATTAAAATCGGGCGAGATTATGGGGGTTATGGACCTCGGTGCTATCCCGCCAACCTTTGCCAAAGAGCTTCTGAAGGATCCGCAATTCGAGATTTCTGCGACCAAATCAACGATTTCTCATTATATTCATCCTAATGGGAAGAAAGCGCCTTTCGATAATCCTAAAATGCGACAAGCGCTAAGCTTCATCATAGACCGTCAACAATTGGTTAAGGAGCTTTACTTGGGATACCCGACAGCTACCGTCAACATCCTCAATAATACGTCACCTTTTTACAAGGAAATCAAGTCTGAGTATCGGGTGGATGAAGCCAAGAAATTGGCTGCAGAAGTTTTAGGTAATCAAAGAAAGGCAATCGATTTGATCGTACCGACCTATGGCTTGGATCGCTATCCATATAAAGCCCAAGCGGAGCTGTTCCAATCCGTACTAAAAGAACTGCAGTTGGACGTTAATATTCGGATTCTGGATGGAGCTGCCTTTAAAGAAGCACAGTCCAAAGGAGATTATGATTTGGCCTTGGCCACTCAAGGGCTGCCGAACGGTGATCCGTATACAATCTTCACCAACTATTTGTCCAGCTCTGGCTCCAGTAATAAAAGCTACAGCCTCGGATACAAAAACGACGGGGTAGATCAATTGCTGAATCAAGCTAAAACAACCTTAAGCATGGACGAACGCAAAAACATCTATAACGAGATTCAAATGATAGCTGCATCCGATTTGCCTACAATTCCTTTGTTTAACGATGCGAGCTTGATTGCTTATAACAAAAAAATAGCAGGCTATAAAGCAACGATCTACGGAACCACGCTCCCGCAGCTTAAATGGGCGCAGTAAGATGACGTATTTCTTCAGACGGTTAGCTGCAGCTATCCCCGTTCTTATAGGCATTTCTTTTATTGCATTTGCCTTAAGTGTGGCTTCGCCCGGAGATCCTGCGGTAGAATCTTTAAGCTTGAACGGAATCAAGGAGCCGACGGAGCAAGAGGTTGCCGCCAAAAGGGAAGAGCTGGGGTTGAATGATCCATTGACTGTCCAATATGCGCATTGGTTGTGGAAAGCCAGCCACGGAGACCTTGGAATTTCGTATATGACTAAGGAATCCGTCAGCGGAGAATTGCTGCGCCGGTTGCCTGTGACGTTGAGTGTTTCGGGATTGGCGTTACTCATTGCCGTGGGAACAGGAATCCCCTTAGGGATGCTCATGGCACTGAAGAAAAATAAACCGCTTGATCATGCAGCACGAATATTGGCACTGACCTTGGTCTCGATTCCTGGCTTCTGGCTGGCTATTCTGCTGATTACGGTATTCTCAGAGAAGCTCCATTGGCTGCCGACGAGTGGTTATGGAACATTTAAGCATCTCATTATGCCGGCCATTGTGCTTGCAGCAGGAACGAGTGCTGTTCTTATGCGCTTAACCAGAGCGGCTCTGCTTGAAGTGTGGAATCAGGCCTATATAGTAACGGCTAAAGCTAAAGGCTTGCGAGATATCCACACACTATTCATACACGCCCTACGCAATGCTATGATCCCTCTCATTACCGTCATAGGTTCTTATTTTGGCACGATTTTGGGAGGTTCTGTCATAGTAGAAGTTATTTTTGCCATACCAGGCATCGGGAGATTTGCTATGGACGGCATTTTTCGCAGAGATTATCCCGTAATCCAGGGGTACGTCGTATTTACGGGTTTCGTCTATGTGTCCTTTAATTTGCTGGTTGATCTGTCTTATCTTGTGATTCATCCGCAGATGAGATTGGGGGGAAAGCTTCAATGAAGCTGAGACTTGCCACTAAGATATCTACGAGTAACGTCATGATGCTGCAAGGAGTTACAGGTCTAGCCTTCCTTGTACTCATTATCGTATTACTCTGCAGCTTCCTTGCGCCCTGGATTGCACCGTATGATCCCAATCAGATAAACATGTCTGAAAGATTGGCTCCTCTGTCATCAAACCATATTTTGGGGACCGATACCTTAGGAAGAGATGTGTTCAGCCGCCTTATTTATGGGGGAAGAGTTTCCATTGTCCTGGCATTAGCGGTTACTTTGGTCACCATGGTGATGGGGCTTGTCATCGGTACTTTAGGGGGATATTGGGGGGGCTGGATTGATGATATCATCCAAGGCATCGTCAGCATTTTTCAAGGCTTGCCGGGACTTGCCTTTATGCTCGCTATTGCCGGCACTCTTGGGCCAGGTATTAAAAGCTTGTTTATTGCCCTTATTGTTACATCCTGGCCTGATTTTTCTCGTGTTGTCCGTGGGGAAGTGATGAAGATCCGAGAGGAGTCCTTTGTTGAGGGCATACGGGCCTTAGGAGCAGGACATACCTACATCATCATTCGTCACATAGTTCCTAATATGATCGGGCCATTAATCGTTTTATTTACGATACGTATAGGCCGAGTTATCTTATCTATTGCTTCGCTCAGCTTTCTAGGACTAGGGCTGCAGCCGCCTGCAGCAGATTGGGGAGTCATGGTTAATGATGCAAGGCCATATTTCCGAAGTTATGCTCATCTCATGGTGGCACCTGGGCTCTGCATCGCAGTCGTTTCTTTATGCATCAATTGGATAGGAGATAACCTAAGAGATAAGCTGGATGCGAGGTCCTCTCAGGAAAAATCGTTACTTTAAAATTGAAAAGGGAGTGGATAAGCTATGGACCCGCTTCTTCAAATCCAAAATGTGAAAGCTTCCTTTCATACCAAAGAAGGGATTGTTCATGCGGTGAACGGAGTTTCCCTTGACTTGCATCAGGGGAAAATATTCGGTTTGATCGGTGAAACCGGCAGCGGCAAATCTGTTCTTGGCCTAACCATTCCTGGTCTTCTGCCTAATACCGCTCAGGTAACGGGTTCTATCCTGTTTAGAGGAGAGGATCTATTACAGCTGGATCAAAAAAGCTTACGCAAATGGAGAGGCGGAGAGATCGCTCTCATCCCGCAAAATCCGGCAACTTCCTTGAATCCCGTACTTACTATCGGCTATCAGCTTATAGAAGCCATAGCCAGACACCGAAACGACAAGACTCGAAAACAGCTTAGAGAGCAGGCGGTGCAGCTTCTAACTAGCTTGAATATGCCTGAACCTCAGCAGAAGATGAGAAGTTACCCTTTTCAGCTTAGTGGAGGAATGAAGCAGCGGGTTTTAGCGGCTATTGGAATGTGTGGAAATCCATCCCTAATCATAGCGGACGAGCCGACCAAGGGTTTGGACGCCATGATTCGGTATCAGACAGTGGAAATGATGCGCAACGTTGCTCACCAAACAGGAGCAGGGATGCTCGTTATTACTCACGATCTGCATGTAGCAGAATCCTTATGTGACACGATAGGTGTGATGTATGCGGGCCAGATCGTAGAGCAAGGCAATGCCGATGAACTGTTCCAGAACCCTAAGCATCCCTATACCCAAGGACTGCTTGATTCCATTCCAGGTCGGGGAATGGTACCTATCCCAGGTGCAGCCAACAGCCTAATAGAACAAAGTACAGGATGCTCGTTTTATTCTAGATGCAAGCATAGACAGGCCGAATGCAGCTTGAACATACCTGAACTATATTCCTGTTCCATTACAACGAATCAAGGCAGCACAGCCGGTTCTGAAGCAGCTGAGGGAAGTAAAGCGAGGTGTTTTCTATATGATCCAAGTCGCCAACCTGAACAAAACCTTTTACAACGGCTGGCTAAATAAGCGAAGCTTCCCGGCTGTACAAAACATTACATTCGATATTGCGCAAGGGGAGACCTTAGGGTTAGTAGGTGAGAGTGGCTGCGGAAAATCGACGCTGTCTAGATTAATGCTTAAGCTTATTCCAGCGGATCCAGGGGGAACGATTGTTTTTAACGGTGTTGACATATCCAACTACAGCATGAAGCAAATGAGACCTCTCCGCAAGCAGATGCAGATCTTATTTCAGCATCCAGACTCAGCGTTAAATCCGCGCCAAACGATTATCAACAGTCTGTTAGAACCGATTACTTTGCACCGATTGATGCGCAGAGAAGAAGGTATTGCTAAGGTCTTGGAACTACTGGAGCTGGTGGGGCTTCAACGTGATCTTCTATACAGGTTTCCTCATCAGATCAGCGGAGGGCAGGTTCAGCGTGTAGTTATTGCCAGCGCCTTAACTTTAGAGCCTAGGCTCCTTGTTCTCGATGAGCCTACTTCAATGCTGGATGTTTCTGTTCAGGCACAAGTTGTTGAGGTATTGCAAAACATTCAAAAGCAATATCAAATGGCTTACTTGTTTATTTCTCATGATTTGGATCTTGTACGCCACACTTGCAGTCGGATGGCTGTTATGCACCAGGGGAGAATCGTGGAGCTTCGAGATAGTCGAACCATTATGGAACAGCCGGAGCACCCTTATACTCAGCAATTAACGAGGGCATTTATGGCCTATACATCGGCTAAATAAGCATCTTAACATAAAGGAGAAAAGGAAATGAAACACGAATATAACTCTGCCTTAAAGTCTCCCACTGAGTTTTGGATTCAGGCTTGGGAACAGGCTGCAGCAGAAGACCTTCGAGTGGGGAGTGACACCGAAGAAGAAAAGTATTGGGTGGAAAACGCTGCTGCTTATGATGATCGAAATCCTTTAGCTCAATATACGGAGCCGATCATGAATAGGATTTATGAGCATCTGAATCCGAATGACCATTTACTTGAAATTGGACCTGGAACAGGTGGCTTTACTCAGTTGCTTGCTCCGCATGTTGGAGAGATTGCCCTCATTGAACCCTCAGCCGCCATGTACAAAGAGCTTTGCGCTAACTGGATAAATGTAAGGACCTCGCTACCTACAGCGATTCTAACCAAATGGGAAGAGTCCCCCAAGGTGGAGGCTGACATTGTGTTTGGAGCAAATGCGTTTTACCGAATAAAGGACATGAAATCAAGCTTGATGAAGATGCATGAAACAGCAAGGCGTCATGTATTTCTAATTCAATCTATCGGGAGGCCTTTTGCAGGACCGCTTCGTGTTACAGAGAACGATAGGTCGATAGAGAAGGAACGTGCCGATGTGTTATCGGGCATATTGCATGAAATGAATATAACTCATCAATATGAAAAATTTCCGACTCCACGGAAAAATGGAATGATTCATGATGTAGCCTTAATTCATTGGAGCCGGTAAAGTTTTTTAAAAAGAAGCCAGAACGAAAGTTTCGGTTTCTTTTTTTTGGGGGAGGGAACAGGGGGTAATAATACTTAATACACTAAAAGTCGACCATCATCATTCCATTGCCCATATATTTTATTTATACGGGTATGTTCAATAAATTTTGTCAATCGTTTACGATACAAAATGGCATCGTTCTGTACTGACTGGATATTGTCGATCTTGATTCTAACATATAGTTCTGGCAAAGCTTGAAAATTGTGATAAAGAGCTTCATCCTGACGCAATTCCATCAAGATTGCTTCATGAATGATAAACGAATCAGCGCCCATATCTGGCAATACTTTCTTTCCTGATTCTGTCATTAAGCCTAATTTATCTAATCGTCGAACTCGTTCTTTATTGAGCTCAGACCAGTTACTGTTTCTTTTCCTGGGTGAGAATCGCTGCGCGGTTTGAGTGTCATCCATTTTTTTTCGTGTGCTATCAATCCAGCCAAAACACAGAGCTTCTTCAACGAGGTCTAAGTAACTTACTGAATGATTTTTAGTTGATATTAACCAACAATAATCTCCAGTACTGTGATTGTCTCGTAGCCACTCTCGCCATTCTTGACGAGTGTGGGGCTGCACTATTCTATCTATTACCATTACTCTGGTCATCCTTCCTGGAACTCAATATCTCCAGATAGTGCGGATTGTACATAATACCCAGCACGTTACCGAATGGATCAATGACCGGGGCCAGCCGTTGAACGTGCAGGAGCGAAACGGCGATCGATTAGACCCAGTTCGTGCTGGTAGTCTCCAAGGCGAAACTCGGCATAGTCTAGTTTACCATCAATTCCCGAGCGTTCGAAGTAAGGCGTAATGCCCAGCAGCTCCGAGTACCATGCCTTTGCCGCGTCCATATCATCTGCCCAATAACTGATGGTCGCAAATCCTCGTAATGTTATTTTTGTGCTCATACTCAATGCCTCCTAGGAAAATTATTATTGGTTTTATTGCTATTATAGGCAACCATTACTGACATCAGTATGTCAGTGCTTCAGTTTTTATCTAAAATTATTATTCATTCACTTATAATTTATTTTCAAGAGCCTGGCACATAAGGCTATATTCAATTAATAACATTAAATATTAATAACATAAATAATAATCACACAAAAAACCACAATATTATCAGCAGCGAGAAATATAATAAGCACCCTGCTAGGGTGCTTAACTTCATTGATTTAACGTGAAGGGTATTTTGCCTTCAACGAGGCCGTACATATGATTACTTCTCTGCGAGCTCATCATTTACTTCGAACGATTCCACGGATCGTTCTTTCCCATATAACTCGTTCAAATGCTCCACATGAGCCATTCCCCAATCATTCATCGCCTGCAATACAGGGGTCATCCTTTTACCGTATTCAGTAATGGAATATTCAACTTTTGGAGGGACTTGGAGATAGATCTCTCTATGAACGATATCATGATATTCTAATTCCCTTAATTGTGAGGTAAGCATTTTTTTGGTTATATCCGGCATCGCTTTTTGAAGTTCGCTAAATCTCATCGTACCGTTTGAAAACAGCTGAAACAGAATAACAGGTTTCCATTTACCCACCAGGATCTCTAATGCAGTTTCAACTCTACAATCATCAGGCATTCGAAGTCCTCCTATTGAAATAATATAAGCAAATGGCTAGGTTTCTTTTTGTATACTATGTTTAATTTAAGTGCCTACTTCCGATATTCTATCCTTGGCATTATTATAACTCTATAAATAAGGCGTATACAAGGAGGAATTTTAGAAATGAGATGGGTAGTTAGGATATTGCAAGGGTTGGTTGGAGTTATGTTCTTATTAACCGGCTTTATGAAATTAAGCGGGGATCCAGCTCAGGCAGAAGCATTTAATGGAATTTACGGCTATGGCACTGGTTTCATGTATGTTGTGGGGGGGATAGAAGTTGTATCTGCAGTGGGATTACTGCTAGGGTTTTGGAGGAATAAGCTAATCTCTGTATTTAGCGGTGTGTTGATTATTGTTATGGGAGGAGCTGTATTTACGCATCTCAAAGCTGGTCAAGGTTTTGGCGTCGCCACTATGCCGTTGGTGCTATTGGTGTTGTGTTTAATTGTATTTCTAGGACACAGTAAAATCTCGAAAACCAGAAAGGCCCAATGAAGTGGCTTTGAAGGTTGAATTGGATTTGTCCCACTGGCCTTACTTGTCTTTGGGTATGATAATTGATTAAAATAAGATAGCAGCGTTATGTTGGATATTGCTTATCGCATGCGAGTTCAATAGCTGTTATCTGAACTTTAGGGAGTGTAAAACATGATCAATCAAATCGGTCAAATTATGCTGTACGTGAACGATCAAGACCAAGCATCACGGTTTTGGACGGAAAAAGTCGGGTTTAGTGTCGTTTCGGAAGAGGACAACGGCCAAGGGATGCGATGGATCGAAATTGCCCCGGTGCAAGGTGCTCAAACAACCTTTGTTCTTCACAACAAGCAACTCATTGCCCAGATGCAGCCGGAGCTTAACTTAGGTACGCCTTCAATCATGTTTTACACCGACAATCTTGACGGGCTGTACAAGACTTTTAAGGAAAAAGACATTACAGTCGGGGAATTGGTGGACATGCCTTCGGGTCGGGTGTTCAACTTTGCCGACGATGAGAACAACTACTTTGCGGTTTTGGAAAAGAAGTAACTTGGCGTTCGTTGGATTACAACGGCGTGTAAGTGTTTACGTTAAACACTTGTGAACAGGTTGACGATAGGATTGATATATATAAAACATCGCCATTGATGGTGATGTTTTTTTATGTTTATCTAACTTGCCCTCTAACACCAGCACATAGAAAAATGAAACAAAATGCATCCCATATGAAATAATACTGCATGTGCAGGCTTCCCCCTCCTTTGTATAATGAAATAGATCTGAGAAAAAATATCGTGGGCTGGCCGCTTCAGGTTTTAAACAGTCTCGTATACATCCTTATTTGCCCAGCTTACAGTTCATAAAAAGAAGGAAGAGGGTACGATATGGAAACGCGTTCAGAAAGACAAGTAATGAAAACGCAAGTGCTTGTTCTTGGTGGTGGTGCCGGGGGAGTTGGTGCAGCAATTTCAGCAGCGCGTGAGGGAGCTGAGACCATTTTAGTGGATCGCCAAGGCTTTTTAGGCGGAAATATGACTATAGGCTTACCTCTACTAGCATTTTTGGATGCCCAAGGTCGTCAGGTAACAAGAGGTTTACCTCAAGAGATTGTGGATCGTTTGATTGAATTGGGTGGTTCATTCGGACATAGAGAATGCCCGTTACATAATTCAACTACAGTGATTGACCCTAATTTAATGAAAATCGTAATCTTTGAAAAAATTAAGCAATATGGAGTACGTCCTTTATTGCATTGTGAGATTATTGGAACTAATGTTGAAAACGGTGAACTAAAATCAGTTATTTTAAAAGGGAAAGGGAAGGAAATAGAAATATTCGCCGATGTGTTTGTTGATGCGACAGGGGATGGTGATGTTGCATTTATGGCGGGAGCCGAGTATGAAAAGGGGCAATATGCGAATGGAGAAACTCAACCGCCTACGTTAATGTTTACTGTAGGAGGCTTTAATTTAGAGAGATTTATGGATTTCTTAGAAGAGCATCCTGAAGAATTAAAACACGGAACATCCATGAAAATTCGTCCTGGCTATACAGCTGATTTTTTGCGTGCAAGTGAAAATCATGTTTTTGTTGGATTAAAAAATACGATTACTAAGCTTAGAAAAGAAGGAAAGTGCCCTATTGATCGAGACACCATTATTTATATCAACTTGCCTAGAGAAGGGTATATTGCTTTAAATTGTATTCGCATACTGAACTTTGATGGTACAAAAATTGAAGAGTTAAGTAGAGGCGAAATCGAATCAAACTTACAAATTATACCTCTAATTAATATGTTAAAAGAAAATATACCCGGTTTTGAACATATTTATTTATCCTCTATAGCGCCATTCTTGGGTATTCGTGAAACACGCCGAATTTTAGGCAAGCAAATGATACGCGAGGAAGCAGCAGTAAATGGAGTTATTCCTGAAGACACTATCGCATTAGGATCCTATATTATTGATATTCATAGTGGTTCAGGAGATTCAACCCTTATTAGATCACTTACGGGTCCTTATGGTATAACGTACGGAGCAACCATTTCTAAAGATGTTAAACGACTAATGTTAAGCGGACGTTGTATAAGTGTGGATCCCGTAGTATTTGGTTCTTCTCGAGTTATGCCTACTTGTATGGCTGTTGGTGAAGGTGTGGGTATTGGTGCTGCTTTAGCTGTACAGCAAAATAGGGCTCCCGAAGATGTAGATGTCCAGTCTATAAGGCAAAAATTACGAGAGTATGGAGCCATACTTTCATTAGAAGATGATAATGTTGTGAAGGCGTAATTAGAAACTATTATAAATTGGGGAGGCGGTCATTTTGCAGGAAGGTCAATTGAGTTTTTGGGGCGGCGTAGGCAAGTCTGGGGGGGTGCAGGTACTTTACGGCAAAGGGAAGCAGGCTGTATTATTCGATTTCGGAGTCGAGCACAGCAGTCTTCTCTTTCCTAAACAGCTGACGTTATATGAACCGGTAGGTGCGACACCTGGCCGCGAGCTTCGTCAATTTTTGCTCGGTGGAATGACCGCGCCGATGCTTGAGCTGTACGATCCCGAGCACATTAAAGGACTGGATGCGGCAAAGGTACGGAGTGCTTGGGGAGACATCGAATTGCCCCAATATGAGAGGATTGCTCTGTTTATCGGACATATGCACACGGATCATATGGCGGTACTTCCTTATGTTCACCCAGATATCCCAGTATACATGAACTTTGACGCTCATTCCTTGTTCCGGGGCATGGTTGCAGGCGGCCATAGTTTGGATACCAAAGCTCGGATAAAAGCATGCGACGATTTGAGCGTCATCGATTTCGGTGAATTTACGATGCAAATTGTCGAGATGGATCATAATGCGACAGGAGCGGCGGGGATTATTATTGATGACGGCACCCACAAAATCGCTTATACGGGAGATTGGCGCCGTCAAGGCAAGCATCCCGAACGGATTGACCGGTTCATCGAGTTGTGCCGCGACAAGCAGATTGATTTGTTGATTACCGAAGGAACACGTCTTGCATCCGATCCGTCTGTCGTACCTTCCTACCAGATGACCGAAGATGAATTATTGTCCCGCTTCTCGGAAATTGTAGACAATGCGGACGGGCTCGTGTACTTGCAGATGTCACCGCGGGACCTGGAGAGGATGGCAAATATGATTGCTATTGCTGCAGAGAAAGGACGCAAGGTCGCCATGGAGGCTTCTCATGCTGTCATTTGGTATACTGCGAATCGCGAAGGCCTGCGTATTCTCGAAGGCCATCCCTCCCATAACGCGGTGATCCGAATCGTCGACGCCACGGTGACGGATGGCATGGCGGTTCCTTATGAAACGATCTCTCTGGAAGAAATGGCTGAAAGTAAGAACGAGTATGTGTACTTCTTCAAATTTCCCGACCTTGCCCATATGATTGAATTGGAAACACTCGGCGATTTACAGGAACGGTCACATTTCATTCAATCGGATTACAGCGTTAAGCTTGATCATGTCGATGTAGCTAAATATTTGAAGAAGTTCGGTATCACCGGATATTCCTTGTCCAATGGGGGGCACGCCCATCCCGAGGCGATATCCGACATGATCGAACAGATTGCGCCCAAAGCGGTTATTACGCTTCACACCCGTTATCCGGACTCGCAAAACACGAGAGGGATTAAAGCCTATTATCCAAAAAAAGGGGAGACCATCTCGGTGTCTTCCATCATTACAGCCACTGTCGCTGTCGGAAACGAATGATACGGCAGTGGGTTGCACTATAAATGACTAAGGGAGAAGAATTTGATGACCACGATTACTTTCGTTAGACATGGCATTACCGATCATAATATAGAGCAGAGAGCTCAGGGACACACTCAAAATCCGCTGAATGAGACAGGGAGAGTACAAGCAGCACTAGTTGCGAAGAGACTCTCTGATGAGCAGTGGGATGTATTTATTTCCAGCGATTTAAAGCGAGCGCGTGAAACCGCCGAAATCATTTCCGACGAGATAGGTAAACCTGTCGACTTCTTCGATGAACGTCTGAGGGAAATGGATAGAGGCAAGATTGCTGATACGATTGAATCAGAGCGGATCGAGAGGTGGGGGGCCAATTGGAGATTACTCGATATGGGCCAAGAAACCAATGAGTCGATGAGGTCCCGTGGCATGAGCTTCATTGAGGATATCGCTTCGCAGTTTGTAGGCAAGAAGGTTCTTGTCGTTACTCATGGTTATTTTCTGGGTCAAACCTTAAAGGAGCTGATGAAGGACGAGTCTACCGGAAACGACATGAGCAATACTTCCGTAACGACTATTGAGCATAACGGTAAGCAGTGGGAGTTTTTGCTATATGATTGCATCAAACACCTCCCTGAGAAATAATGTTGGAAAAAGAGTAAAAGAGCCGACCACCTATTGCCAAGACGGCCGGCTCTTTTTAGTCAGGTATAATCGCTCGCTGCACGGCAATATGAAGAGAACCTATACCCGATTCTGTTCGCGATATTTCGTTGGGCTCATGCCCATGTTTTGAGCAAACACGCGGCTTAAATAGAAGCCGTTCTCATAACCGCAGCTGGTGGCGATTTGATTCAGCGTCAAATCCGTATCGAGCAGCAATCCAGCTGCTTTACGGATTCGTAATGATTTAACGAAATCCGATGGGGTCATGCGGAACGATTTACGGAAGCGACGTGTAAACTGGACGTGGCTAAGTCCAAGCAAACTGGAAAGCTCGCTCATCCCGAATGGGATATGAGCATGCTGGTATAGCCATTCTGCTGCCCGGTTCATAAGCGTATCCTCCGAATCCGCTAGTCGTGCCAGCTCATCTTGCTGATGCTCACCCTCCCAAACCTCGCAAGTGAGCTGCCATATATCATTTAGAATCATTTGTTTACGCAGGGCTCTTCGCGGATCGACCGCGAGATGTAGCTTGCGTAAATAGGCGAAGTTTGAAGCCAGCCGTTTGCGGTCCGTCGGGTGCGATTTGACAGATGGCAGCAATGGCGCGAGCTCCGTCTGTTGTTTGCCGGTAAACTCGAAGCCGATAAGATGAAGTTCCAATGGCGACACCATTTCACGATGAAACATGTACCCCGGCGGACAGTAAATAAGCTCCCCAGCGCCTATTTCACCGCTTTCCGCTCCTATCCGAAACCGGAATTTGCCCGATTCAACTATAAACAGCATCCAAATGGGATAGGAATCCGCGTTCATTTCAAACTTCTCTTTGCGTTCGAAATATGTATGTGAAAACATAATTAGCGACTGTTCCCACAATGCTGGAGCATCCATAGATGCATCGGCTCCTTTATCGAAATAAAGTATATTGTACTTGAACTAACACTGCATGTTCAATAAATTTTTTATGCAGCACGAAAAGGAAGCTAATTAATGGACGAAATATTAGAAAGCGATTACATTTCTTGCGCGTGGACCAAATTATCAAGATTCAGTAAGAATAATGATCAAGAGAAGGGAAGGGTTAACGTTGAAAACTTGGAAAACGTTTATAGCACTATCCTTGATGATTATTGCAGCAGGCTGCGGGGAGGATGAAGCAGCGCAAAAGATAGCGAGCGAACAAACACAAGCCCCCCCGGCAAAAGTCGTGGATACTACGCCTGTTACGCTTAAGTTTGCCGTTCATTTGCCCATAACCGAAGAATTTAAGCGGCTCTATATCGAGCCGGTCGCCAAGAAATACCCCCATATTACGCTCGAACTTGTGACTGCCAACTCATTTAAGACATACGATACGTTGATTGCGGCTGGTGAGCTTCCAGACCTCTATATCTCTTTTAACGGTAACATGCCGGGGTTAAAAGAGCGTGGGCTTAACATGGACATGAAAGCACTTTTTCAACAAAATAAAGTGGACTTGAGCCGATTCGCACAAAACTATCTGGACGATATTCAATATGCCGCAACCGAAAAAGGCGAATTATATGGCTTGCCGATAGAAGCGGGATTTCATGCACTGTATTATAACAAGGAAATTTTCGATAAATTCGGCGTCCCTTATCCTAAGGATGGAATGACCATGGAGGATGCCTTGGAGCTTGCCAAGAAGCTGACAAGGATCGATAACGGTGTTCAGTATCGCGGTTGGGATTTGGGGAGCATCGTGAGAATGGCTCAACCTCTTGGACTGGAATATTTGGACCATAAAACGGAGAAAGCGATAACGTCAAGTGAAGGCTGGAAACGCGTGTTCGAATTGGGGAAGCAAATTTATTCGATCCCGGGCAACGAACCATCCAAAGATCCGAATAAGAACAGAGTAAATGGATTCATCAAGGACCGCACGATTGCTATGCTGAATGAAACCAACTTGTTCTCACGGCTTAAAGAGGCGGAGCAAGAGGGACTCAACTGGGATGTCGTGCAGCATCCATTCTACAAGGATGTGCCGAATGTATACGGAAATTCAACCGTTTATATGGTAGGAGCGGTTCCGACAACCAAACACATGGACCAAGTGCTTCAGGTTATCGAGGTGTTAACCTCCGATGAAGTCCAGATGAACGTCTCCAAAGCAGGCAGCGTTTCTCCACTTAAGAACGAGGCCATACAGAAAGCGTTCGGTCAGAACGATCCTTCCCTGAAAAATAAAAATGTGACCGGTATTGTAAAAAGCAAACCTGTGAAATACCCAATCTACTTATATAGGGAAATCGCCGAACCTCTTACTACGAAAAAGTTTGATGTTTTCCTGAAAGACTCAGGGGATGTGAACACGGTGTTGAGAGAGCTTGACGAGGAGATTAATAAAGCAGTCCAAATTGAAATGAAATAAAGGGTAGAATAAATATAATATTTTGTGAAATACGCACTTTCGCTTAATCCGCAGGATGATACCTGTGGATTTTTTTTCATTTAATAATAAGTGATGAAGGGATCTGCAAAAGAATAAGTTTACATAATTAATTATATGTCAACTTTATGGGGCGGACTTTATGCGAACACCCATTATCGACCGTATGCCAGAACACAAGGCTTCAACAAGGTTGTAGAGGTATATCTTTGTTCAAGCCTTTTTCTTAAATCAGGTTTTGCTTGATTTTTATCGATATAATCCATCGAGAATTGAGACCAACGCCTTTTGCCACATTTTATAAGAATGTCTATAATACTAATATTCCATCCCGGCTTTCAAAGAAAGCGACCGTGTGACTTCGATCTGGTCCATTCGAACCGGAATGCGGACTGCCTACTCTCCGTGGACATCCACTGAACCAAACTCTATCACTTTGTTAGAGTGAAGCGTTAAAGTGTATGGTGGATCCAAAACCAATGGAGTTAAAGAGAGGTGATGATATGAGAAAGAAAAGAAAAAGATTAGTCACTCATTTTATCTGCAGCACTTGTCACATCGGAGGTGAATTGATGATTCGAAGGTCTATCTTACTAATTGTAATGTTTATCATATTCCTTGTTGGTTGTGGTGATGAACCAGTAAAGAATGCCTCAAAAAAACAGGACACATCAGATTCAAGTCAAAGCAAAGCAACCCTAGAAATTCAGACCCCGACAGATTCAGTTCAAAGTGAACCCAACCCGGAAATTCAGAGCCCAGTGGAATCAAAGCAAATTGAAACTCAGACTTCCTTAACAGATGAACAAATATTAATGAAACCTCCGGGACGGTTTGCTGGTTCAAATTATAATGAACAGAATGTTCAGGAGGCACTGGATCAATTACCAAGTAATTTGACAGCTGATCAATATAAGGAAGAACTCCTCCTCCTATTGGCTGAAGACTATCGCACTTATGTGACCACTTTCATTAATTTTGAAACCGAAGTTAAAGTGGATAATCAACGACCTGATGATAAGATTACATTACCGACAAGTAAGAAGTTACACATTTCAATCTTACTTGATGCCAGTGGCAGCATGAAAGCAGAGATCAGTGGCAAATCAAAAATGGATTCTGCAAAAGAAGCTATTCAGAGCTTTGCAGACAAATTACCCCAAAATGCAGAGGTATCATTACGGGTATATGGACATAAAGGAACAGGAGATCAGAAAGATAAACAATTATCATGTAACAGTACAGAAGAAATCTTTCATGGTCAAGGCGAGCAGACAAATCAAATAAAAGAGGCACTTCAAGGTGTAAACGCAGCAGGATGGACACCTATTGCGAATGCTCTGAAATCTGTAAAACAAGATATTAATCCTGAGACAACCGATTCGATTGTATATGTGGTAAGTGATGGAATTGAAACATGTGAAGGTAATCCAGTACAGATTGCAAAAGAACTTAATCAATCAAAAGTTAAGACAGTTGTGAATATTATTGGTTTTGATGTGGATAATGAAGGACAAAAACTGCTTCGGCAGGTTGCTACATCTGGTGGTGGAGAATTTACTTCCGTTGATAATGACGAAGCGCTAAAAAAATATCTGAATAAAACGTATGATAAATTACGAGGCGAGTGGACGATATGGAAAGAAAAAGGAGCAGGAGAGGCCAATATACAAAAAGAACAGAAACAGGGAACAATCAATAAAACACAAGAAGCGATGCAAGGTTTAGTGAACAAAGAACATTCTAATCTGCTAGCAGCCCTTAAGTATTTAGAAACTAAAAACTTAAATGCTTTCCCACGTAGCGAGCTCTTTAAAAAGATTACTGAACGCCAGAATTTCGCATGGAAATATGCTCGCGATACCGGGAAGCATTTATATGACGAAGTATCTAAAAGTGGAAATAAGGTTTATAGCGATATAGTGGATGAAGGAAAAAAGAATGTCGATGATTTGACTAATAAAAAAATTAATTAACAGCTGCGGCGGAATGGCCTATGCTTAAACCACTAACAGGTTGACTATATAAACTCTATATTTAAACAATCACACCGCCACCAAAAGGCGGTGTTTTTTTATATTTTGGGGATTTAGCATCTCCTGCCGCGTTTTGCAAAAAATTTTCTCATTAAATTCTCATTTTACTGAATTATACTAAACCCACGGAGGAGGGAGGCACAAAATGAACGATTTCCTGCTGGTTCAGATTCAGCACTATGGCTATGCAGCATGTTCTGTTGTCCACCGCTTTAGGCATTATAGGACTGCCAACTCCGATTGAAATCTTGCTGTTGATCGCAGGTTTCATCACTGCTCAATCTCATCTGCCAGTTCAGAGTATCATAGCTCGCTGAATTTAGCTCATCATCATCTTCCGACAGCCTTGTTATTGCTGGTTATTGGTGCCGTTGTGCTCTTTTTAAGAACTCCGGGGTTCAAGATGAGGCCAGTTGGGAATAAAAGAGCTTATAACAAGTGAAATGAAAGCTAAACGATCGCACCGATATATGATGAAACAAAGGAAGAACTAGAAGATGAAAAAAGTGCTGCTTATTGAAGACGAAAAAAACCTGGCGATGTTTATTGAACTCGAGCTTCTGCATGAATCTTTCTCCGTTACTGTCGCTAATGACGGTCGGAAAGGCGTAGAGCTGGCGCTTGAACAAGAATGGGATATGATCCTGCTTGATATCATGCTGCCAGGTCTGAACGGTCTAGATGTGTGCCGCCGAGTCCGTGAAGCCAAAAAAACGCCTATTATCATGCTTACAGCTAGAGACAGTGTTGTTGACCGCGTATCTGGATTGGACAGTGGTGCTGACGATTACATTCCGAAGCCTTTTGCAATTGAGGAATTATTAGCCCGCATGCGCTCGTTGTTCAGAAGAGTCGATATGGCGGACGAGCCTGGATCCCATCAGCTTATTTCCTGCGGCGATATCGTGATCGATCTGGATGCAAGAAAAGTGATGAGAGGAGAAGAACCGATTGAGCTGACCAAGCGGGAATTCGATCTACTCGTTATTTTCGTGCAAAATCCAAACATCGTGATGTCTCGAGACTTGCTGCTCGATCGGGTGTGGGGATTTGATTCCGAGGTGGAGACGAATGTTGTAGATGTGTATGTTCGTTACTTGAGAAATAAACTGGATCCTAAAGGCAAGGAGCGCTTTATCGAGACAGTTAGAGGAATCGGGTATGTAATGAGATGAAGAGAGTGGTCCGACAATGGGTTGCTGGATTGACCATCAAGTGGAAAATGGTGTTATGGTCCTCCTTTATGCTTATCGTTTTGTTCACAGCCTATAATTTTGCGCAATATGCAGCAGTCAATCAATGGATGGTCAAGCAGGAGAAAGCTTCGATTCAAAAAACAATGACTCAACTGGTGGATTATTTTCAAGAAAAAATCCCCTTAAACGACACCAAAATCAAGAGCAGCGCAAATTTTCTAGAGAAACTGAACGAACATAATCAATTGATCCGTATTCTTGACGAGCACGGAATACCAATAATAACCATAACAGATCAAATGCCCGAATCGTATGTAACCCCTCAGACTGTTGATCGAGAAATGCTGCTGAGTCTATGGCATTATGAAGACCATCTGTTGGTTATGCGGAGTCCGCTAATCTCCGGTGACTTTCGGGGAACGATTGAAATCGTTAACAATTTGGAGACGTTTGATCAATTTACAGCAATGATTTTTTGGGTGATGATTCTAGCTGGTTGCGGGTCCGTCCTGTTAAGTGCTCTGGGAGGCTATCTTCTGGTGAAGCAGTTTCTTAAACCGGTGCAGTCTCTGGCTGATGCAATTCGCAATGTGAAACAAAAGGGGCTTCACGAACGGGTCGAACAGCACGGAGACAAGGACGAACTTAGTCGGCTTGCAGCATTATTTAACGATCTTATGAGTGAGTTGGAAACGTCGTTCAAGCAGCAGAAACAGTTTGTTGAGGATGCTTCGCATGAGTTGCGTACTCCGATTTCCATCATTAAGGGTCATCTTTCTCTATTGGACCGCTGGGGGAAAAGCGATCCACAGATACTGGATAAATCGTTAACTGCTTCACTTCAAGAATTGAACCGGTTGGAAGGCATTGTACAAGAACTTCTGGCGCTTTCCCGTTCTGAAAATGAGCTATTAGCTGAAGAAATCACATTACTGAAGCCAGAACGCCTGCTTGAGAGGACGGTCAGACGATTTACTGTTCTCCATCCCAAGATGCAGTTTCAGGTCGACCTTTCTTCAATAGGAGAAGACACCATGATTAGGATGATACCTCATCATTTGGAACAAGTACTGCTTATTTTGTTAGATAATGCAGTGAAATATTCAAAGGAAGGTACAACCATCGCCATTAGCGGCAGAAGGCAGACTGATGCGTTGATAGTGGAAGTTCACGATCAGGGGATCGGTATTCCTCCTGAAGACTTACCTCATGTTTTCGATCGATTCTATCGGGTTGATAAGGCTAGAAGCCGGGAACAGGGAGGGACAGGCTTAGGCTTGGCCATTGCCAAACGGCTTGTTGAAGACAATGGAGGAGTCATCTCCATAGCAAGTGTGTGGCAGCAAGGAACCAAGGTTAGTTTGTCATTCCCACTAACTAGCTTCAAAGACTTAAAGTTTGACCCTGTTTGAATAAAGAGTAAATGGTGGTTCCAAGCGATCATGCGATGGGAGCATTCGCGAAAGCTACAACATTCTGGCTGCACAAACCACGGATAGGAATAGTATAGCTGGCCGCGGCGGCCTGCATTGGACTATCGCGGGTATGCACGGGAGTTCATTATCCTCTGGATGTGATAACAGGCGTGGTATGAAGGGCTTGAATACAGACTATGGGATAAGATAAGAAAAAAGAGAAGCGCACTTTGAATTCTTAATGACTACCCGGGAATGAAGATGCTAATATCAGGAAAACTTACTGGTGAGCCGAAAATTATGGTTTTAAGAGGTGAACCTATTTTGTGGAGCAGCAGCCGCAGCCATCATCCCAAACACGACTAATAAGCGTGATCAGTCTAGTACTCATCATCATAGTCATAGCCCTGTACATTTATTTACTGCGTATCGGGGAAGCGCAGCGTCTGCTGGGAGCCGTCCGACATATGGGCTTTATCGGTATCGTATTCGGAATCCTCATCCAGACGATCGTTAACATATTGCCTGTACCTGGAGAGTTCACTTCTATCGTTCTTATGGAAATTTACGGACCGATCTGGGGAGGCGTATACTCCTGGATCGGAGGACTTATGGGTGCAATTGGTGCCATGTTTTTGACCAAGTGGATCACCAAGCCGTTTTTCGGTCAGCTGACCCGTCCTTTTTTGGATAAAGTAAGACAGCTCGTACATCGGCGAGAATCATACGGATTGCTCCTTCTGCGGTTTGTTCCGTTAGTGCCTTATCATTTCGTAAATTACACGGCCGGATTGCTGAATGTAAAAACATGGGTATTTATATGGACGACTGCGGTAGGCATCCTGCCTTATACCATTGCTATGAGTGGTATTTATGCCGGTGTAAGTCAAGGTTCGCTTAAGTGGGGCCTTATTGGAGCTGGAGTGTTTGTGTTGCTCTTTGGGATTAGCCTCATTGTAAAGAAAAGAAAGCAAAGCTTATGATGCACACGATAATAGAATCTATCACGACTAATACCTAGAGAGGGGATATTCCAATGAAAAAATTGATTGCCTTAGTAGTGGCCACCTTCCTTGCATTTAGCTCCTTGGGTACCGTATCAGCAGCAGTACCGAGTTCAACTAAGCTATCTTCTCAGCAGCAGAAGCTTATCAGCGTAGGTAAGACCCAATTGGGAGTTCCTTGGAAATACGGTACGATGAAGCCAGGTATTGGCTTTGATTGCTCAAACTTCACTTCTTGGGTGTATAACAAGGCACTGGGAATTAAATTCACTAGCTCATCTAGAAGTCAGCGTTACACAACATCACTAGGTACGCCAGTAAAAATAGATAAAAATAATAAATTCAAAAATCTGCAAGTCGGAGACCTGTTGTTCTTCGCTAATTCAAGTGATGCCGGTGGTGGCGCTCATGTAGGCCTCTATGCTGGTGAGAAAAATGGTAAGCATTATGTCCTTCAAGAAGGCGGCGGACGCGGTAAAGTCACTTATGAGCCGATGGAAGGAACATGGTTTGCCAGCAAGCTGGTTTATGCCAAACGCATCTTAAAGTAAATAGTCGTTATTCTCATATCTATTGTTTGTTAACGCTGTCGAGAGCTCTCGGCAGCGTTTTGCATGTCTGTTTGTGTATGAGCAAGAAGTATCTCACAATAATGCAGATGAAAAAGGTTACATTGTGACAACCGTTTCCAGTCATGTCATTCAGGTCAAACGAGCCATTTGATTATTCAAATATGTACGTTCATTGGAAGCTGAGTATCTTCGCTTTTTTTATCCCTTTTTGTTCAACAGGATTTTTACTAAAAACATGCATATAAAGTTAATTGATCAATATAGCTTGCCTACGCTTCATCAATCATTTTTTGAAAACGCTGATGATGATAAAACCGGTAAAGTAACTATACTTTTCATTAGACAGGCGATAATGTTTGTTAAAAATTACGACACCTTTGCTTTTTCAGTTTGAACATTAGTTTTTAATGATGATCTAATTAATAAGTGCCCAAGTTTTATTGAAGGAAACTCCACAGCATAATACATAATGCTCGCTACAATAAATGATAAAACAAAAGAAATTGCTAAAATCATTTCAAATGATAAAATTTCATGAAGAATGTAAGTCATTGAAAGAATTACAATCATATGGTACAAATACAAACTATAAGAAATCTTTCCTACAAAATTAACCGGCTTAAATAATAATGCCGCTTTAATTGTCTTTGAATTAAGGCTAAAAATTATGAATATAGAACCACCAAAAGCAATTGCCCAATCATTGATAATAAATGAATGAAACATTGATTTGTTCGGCATGATTAACCAAACATACATATATGCAACGAAACCGATCGCCAAAAATGATACTTTAATTACTCTATTCAACCTTTTATAAAAAACACTAATTACATTCCGATACTTGGCTAAAATGATACCTAGAATAAAAAACGCAGAATAATGAGGTGTCATAAGATAGGAGGAGTAGCCAGTGAATCTAGTTATATCATAATGAAAGAATTTAAGTAAGAAATAATATGTCAATAAGAATAGAACAGGAATAGAGAACATGAAAACCAAATTCCACTTCCATTCTCTCTTAAGAACAGTGAACATAATTAACGGAAATAGAATTGAAATCCTCATCTCATGAATAAGTGACCAAAGAACAGGATTAAGCGTCATCGTATCCGTCTCCGCCAATAAAAAAAGATGTTCTATGAACAATTGAATTGTTATAGGCTTTGACCAAATATAATTAAACCACTTACTCAACTCTGATATTTCCTTATAGTACAATAGGTTCATCAATAAAATGCAATTAAGAACTGATATTGCACTAGGAATTAAGATTCTACATACTCTTCGAATTATGTAATCTTTATAATTTACCTGCTTTTTAGCAAGATAAGGCAGAGACAAAACGAATCCGCTTAAGATAAAAAACAAAATTACAGATTCGTGCCCTAACCAAAAAATATGAAGAGGCGTATAATTTAATTTTTCAAAGATATTGCCCCCTAACAGAATAATTGAGATATGTGCTAAAACAACCGATGTAGCAGCTATACCCCTTAACGAATCCATTTCTTCATACCGCGTGTTAACTTTCAAGATACCCCCTCCAATACTAACGAACACTTTGTTCTTTATAAAGAATATCCGGTGTTAATATCCACGTCAATATGATTAAGTAATTTGTATAGTGTTGTATGGAATATATCAATGGATAACAAACATTAAACTGAATGTTTGTATCCAAAAGAAGATGTAACCTCGAAAAGGTTCTCAAGTTATTTATGCTTTTTTAGTAAGTATCGCGGAAAAGGACTAGGATCCAAAGCAGGCAAGGAGAACGACAGGATCCGTTGATTATGAAATTCTCCCTGTAACAACGGGAGATTTTTTTTATTGACGTATTCGTTTAGAACAATTCGGTATGCAATAACTAGCCATTAGTTTCAAGACCTTTTTGAAGACCATCGGTCCTATTTATATAGGCAATTGAGCTTATTTTCGTTGGCACCTTGCTCAATTATGATTAAATAGTAATAAATACCAGTATTAATTGAATTTAATGTGAGAAGTAAGAAATGGATTGGAAATGCGTGGACTGCTATAAGTTGGCCAAAGAAAACGCTAGATATTTCCGGAAATTGTTAGAGGGGAGGGGACTGCGGTTGAGAACCTTCGGTTTCATTCTCACTCTGATCGGATTTCTGGTATGCCTTGCCACAGCCGCATTGTGGATCTGGCTCAACGCGTTTGCCTGCGGCATGAGCCCAAACGGGTGCAACAGTTTTAGTTTACACTGGGAGGACACTGAAGCCCTTGCTTACTTTATTCCGCCATTCGTACTCGGGTGTTTACTAACCGTTGCGGGGGTATTCACGATTATTAACAATCGAAAAGTCTGACTAGCTCGGCAGAAACGGTTCATAATTAATGCCCTTTTGATTCCTATTGGGGAGAAAAAGGGCTTTATAGTTTACTTTCTCATCATTTTGATGTTGCTGCTATCTTAATAAATAGCTATGAGTATCGGACAAGTTGGCATTTTACATGTATTTTCATGCAAATGTGGAGGGGGCATTTTCTATGAGAAGTTGGGCAGCGGCAAAGCTACCAGAACCAGCGAGCTTAAAAGAGCGGATGAAGATCATGGCAGCGCTGGATGCGATTTTATGCGAAGAAAATTGGCTTCGGGTTCACCGTTATGAGCATGCCTGGAAGCCGGGAGTGGATCTGGGTGTGATAGAGAACGGTGCCGGGGATCATCTGTATGTTTTGTTTATGAAAGAAGGCGTTCTCGTTAAAGGCTTTGACCATGAGTCTCCGCTCAGCCCGCATGCTAGGGAAGATGGGCGGATCTGTCCGGGCATGTATGATGAGCTGCCGGAAGACGTGCTTGCAATCCTTCAGAACAACAGCGAATTCCTTGAAGAAGAAGACGTAACCTTCTGCATATGGCGAATGAAAGCCGATTCCACATGGCGAAGCGGTGAATGGGATGGTTTGGATGAGGTGGACGAAAGCGACAGGGATGGGGGAGCAGCTTTTTTATTCGGCTATTTGAAAGAGTCAGCCGTGAACTACGTGGAATGGGCGGAAGGTTATTTCGGCCTGGAAAAACCGCTCCCGCTTGATGTTGTCAGCCAAATTTATCAAGGTTCCCGTATAGAGGAGGACTGGATTGCGACTTTGAATCCTGAGAGAAAAGTTCAGGAAGTGCTGCTTGAGTTGAACAAAATCGGGTTCAGCAACCTAGGATAACTTGGCTTGTTTTCATGTTTTCTGGCGCCGATGAGGTGTGACTACACTACAGAGCGTTCGAAGTGGCCGCTGAGCTTTTTAAAGTTGAAATCCTATAATAAAATATTCGGGACACCTGTTACCAGATTTTGCTAATGGCGGGGAAGGTGACCCATAATGGAGGGACAAACAATAGTTGCGACAATAGCCGATGAAATATTCGAAATAATGAACGAATGGTTCGATCAAATCGAAAAGAAGGACGCCGCCACGATTGTACGACGCACTTCCTTGCAGATCGGCATACATGATTATGCCCGTTTCGATTATAACGAAGGAAAAATCCGTGTATTTTCATTCGACGATGATTTTAGTTCGCCGGAATGCCAACACAAAGGCTTACGGCCGACGGAGCCGCTCACAAAGGAAAAGATTACGAACGAACTGCTGCCGTTGATAGAAGAAAGGCTTCTGAGCCGCATTAAGTCTTATGATAGCAACCCTTTGCTTCATTACCGCTTTAAGATTGTTGCAAAATTTACCGCAGCCGATGGTCCATTTGATGTCACAGTGGTGGATTATGTCAATGAAAGCAAGAGAGCAGTGCTGCTGGAACGGATTAATAACTACATACAGTATAATCTCGAAGCCAAAGCCTTTCCGACAGTTCCACTGGAAAGCTTCTTCCTATCCAATCATTTGGTTGATCCCGGTTTGTTTCCTACGTTAGATGTAAAGGAAATATTGCGTATATACGACAGGGTCATGGAGTTGAATAAGAAAAACAAGGCGAAGCTGGACGAGCATAGGGCTACGTTCATTCGCGCTTTTCGTAACTGGACCGAAACTGAATTTCTTCCTCTCTATTTTTACTGTACGAAACAGAACTGGGGACTTCCTACCTATGCAAAAAAGGATGGGATTAATCTAGCTGGCATCGATCCACATCAAATGGAGCTCGCGTTACAAACGGCTATCATGATCATTAAGTATGAGCCGAATTATAGCAGAAACACAGGTATCGAAATGTTGGAGCTGCTGAAAGAACTGGGCAGCGTCAAGGCGGAGCGGGCCATGAAGGACGGCAGCGGTACGTTTGACACAGCCGATGTTGGTTTTAAGGATGAACGGCTAGAATGCCGGGCTAATGATATATTTTCGACGATTACGGTTCATATCAAGGATGAATGCGCGGACAGCTATGCGAAGGCGATCGATTTTATTTGCAACCTGCTGAACAAAGGCTTCTCCAAAAGCTATCAGATCAAACTGAAATCCCAGTCCAAGCAGTTGCTGCCCATCCCTGGGTTGGCCAAATCGCAAACACATCGTTTCTTCGCCAACGCCCTGCAATATAGAGAGCTGTTTCCTAAGCTTGAAGTCTATGCGCGATCAGCTATGGCCGAACACGAATGGTACGACGACACGGAAGGGGAGAAAAATTGCATGCCCGGCACCTATGCTGTATTCGGCTTGGGGCTGGCAGATAAGCAGCATTTCCCGTTAGTACAAACCTATTTGAGCCTTGTGGATCAGGAGCATCAAAATGTACAGCAGTCGTTCACGCTGGCGCTTATACAACATTACGGCATCGACTCGACGTCACTTCCAATCGTCGTAGCTTGCTTAATGCGGTGTAACGAAGGTAAGTTCGTCAAGGAGCGGGCCCAATTCGAAAGCACCCAAAATTTGCAGGTACTGTTGACGCTTATGGAACCATTCGACTCGTATGAGGCCGAGCATCTGATATATATGATCTGGGGTAGCAAGAAGAACCTACAGGCGAGAGCTCGGAAGGAAAAAGACGAAGATCAGCAGCGTTTGTTCACGGACATACTGGCATTAATGGACAAACGCAAGTAAGGGGGACAACTTCATGTTGAAAGATGAGCTCATGGAACGTCTTTATCATTTTTTCGGCAAAGAGGACAATACATCTCTCGTCGCTGTACCTGCAAATGACGAACAAATTGCCGATGCGGAGCTTCGCTTGCATGTGACCTTCCATGCGGATTATATCCAATTCATCAAGGCATTCGGCGGAGGGTATGCAGGATTGCCCGTACACGCATTCTCCAACGGCAATGTGTTTGGGAATGAAACGGTCGTTGAATTGACAATGGAGTTTAGACAACAGTTCATGGGGAGTGCAGCGGGAAAGCAACTGCAGGACGGTTATGTTATTTCGATGAATGGTTGCGGCGATCCCATCATGCTCAATTCCAAAGAGGAAGTACTCATCTGTTACCATGATTCGGGTGAGATGGATGTTGTGGCAAGATCGTTCGCCGAGCTCATTGAGAGTAACTTCTACGAGTGGTAGCAGCTGACCTGTCGATCCGGACGGTCAGTCAGACACGGATGTGTTGGATGCGGAAAAGAACCGAGCAATTTAATGCCTGTTTATGTATTCCAATAACTGAACAAACAAGGCAGGTGTAGTCAAGATGAAACATATTGTAACCATATGGGGAGCCAACTTCTCTTCTGAGGAAGAACTGGAAGCTTTTGTCGAGACCGATTACGACGACGACGGAGATGCACTGCCTTCCGCCTTTCTAGCAGGCATTGGGTGCTCCTGGATCGATGAAGATTTTCAAGAGCTGCATTATTTCAACAATGAGGACGAACGTAAGGCCTTTATCGAGTATTTGCGTTTGGAATATTCGCCACACGAGCCGTTCGCCGAACAACTGCCGGCAAAGATCGCTGAAACCATTCAAGCTTATAATTCGATCATTCTTTTGTATGGAAACAATTCGCCATATGGAGCCATTAATGACGAACTGTTTCAAATCGTCGAAGCAGGCTTGCCGACTGGTTCGTTGGTTGTTCTTCTTACAAGTGTCGGGTACGAAAGCCGATAAAGATTCTTGAGATTTTATTGATTGTTAGCCATGCGGCCTCACTAAGGAGGAAATTACATGAAACAAATACTACTAGAAATAATTGAGCTTCTGCAGGGAGATCTTCCCCAGCTGGCTGCATCATTAAACCCGCCTGCTGCGGAGGAGGAGCTTCGCAAGGCGGAAGCGGCACTAGGATTTAATCTTCCGTCAGAGCTGAGGGAGTTTTACCAGATCCATAACGGAGAAAAGGAGGGAGGGCCCGGATTGTTTTTTGGACTTCCGTTTCTATCACTGGATGACATGCTTGCGGAATGCAGGATTTGGAGCGGTCTGGAAGATGATGTCATGGAAGTGGAGCATTATTCCGTTCCCGCAGGCTGGATTATGGAACAGTACATTAACCGCTATTGGCTGTCGATCAGTAAAGATTGGGGCGGCAATAACATCGGCATTGACCTGGATCCAGCAGACAAAGGGAGAGCAGGACAGATTATTAACTTTGGCCGCGATGAAGAGGTCAAGTACGTGATAGCCCTCGGTGTCTCTCAATTGCTGCATTTTATCCGCGATACTGCTAAGGAAGGCAATTACAGCGTTAATCAGGAAGATGAAGAATACATTTCATGGAGCTATGGCAAAGAAGGGGCAGTCCATTTTCTCGATGCGATTCGCAGGATGGAGCTTCCTGTGCTTGAGCCGTTAAGACAAGAAGCGGGTGTCGAGGACGCAAATGTATGGTTTGATGCCCTGGATAACGGTTGGAAAGAAAGAATCATGGATGCGAGCGGTTCTCCGGATGCTTTTCTTCGTGCGAAGCGGCATCTTTTTATAGGGAAAGGATTAACGGATATTACTCCACTGGCACAATGCGAGGACGTGCGCGAGTTGGTTCTGAGTGTGAATGAAATTCGTTCCATCGAAGCACTGAGAGGCTGTAAGCAGTTGAAAATATTGTATCTTGTGAAGAATCCGGTTTCGGACCTTCGCCCACTGCAAAGTCTGGAGCATTTACAGGAGTTGATTATTTCCGGTACGGCTGTTACCGACGTATCTCCTCTCAGCTCGCTTCCCAAATTGAAAGTAGTGGATGTACAAAATACGCACATCCGCGATTTTTCTCCATTGAAGCAGATCAAGAGCTTGCGAGCGCTGGAGATTTCCCGACCTGATGCGGAGCAGCTTTGCAGTATATCCGAACTCAAACAGGTTAAGGAGCTGTCGATATCCGGATTAGGTCAAATAACCGAGGACGACTTGGCCGTATTAGGCAAGCTCGTGAACTTACGCAAGCTGGTGCTAGATGAGGTTACTCTGCGGAATTTGCAGTTTGTTGAGAAATGCCATAAGCTGAAAGAGGTGATTATGAAAGACTCAGCAGTTGAGGATATTTCCGCACTGGCTAAGCTTGACAACCTCCAGTCCTTGGAACTGAGTGGTTGTTCTGCCGTTGGGAAGCTGGAAGAGTTGGCCCGTTCAGCCTCATTGAGCAAAATAACGGCCTCTTTCCAGCAATTTTCTTTGTTAAAAGAATGTTTCGACCGGGCAATCGATTTTTCCACCATAACCGGAGGAATGACGGAAGCCGAAAGCGACATCTGGCATGCATATTTGGATGGCGTTCGAAGATAGGGTATATGGTGAGGGTTAAGGAGTAAGTGATCTAGGACATGCCATTCTAGAGTGGCGATCAGCATCGGAGCTCTAGTTATAAGGAGTTATTCCTTGTAGCTAGGGCTTTGATTGGTTTAAGGTCACATCCCGCGTGCTCATGAACTACTATCAGCAAAAAAGGCAAAGAGCTGTATTGGACAAATATATTAAATAAATCAGGTGAAATGAACAATTTATTGGCAAGAATTGCATCCGATTATTCAGTACACTTAGAAAGTGGGCCTTATCTGGTTCTCAAATCACGAATATTTACTAGGAGGTTTTATTGATGTTGTCGAAGCCAGCAAAGAAGCAAGTACTACTTACGACGGTGTGTTCGCTGGGAATGCTGATGTTATCAGTTTATCCTGCACACTCCGGGTCCAATGCCTTCGCTGCCGAAGCGCCGAAGATCGTCAAAGCCGAAGCCATCGCGCCGACGAAGGTGAAGGTTACCTTAAGTGATAAGCTGAGCAGTTTTAACCCTGCCGATCTTGAGCTTGAGGCGGCTATGGGGGACTGGTACACTCTGAATCCGAATTTTTCGAAAGCGTTTACAGTTGTAAAAACAGTAGAGGAAAAGGATGCGGAGGGAAGAACAACCATCGTTCTTGAGACTAAGGAAGCCATGAATCCGGACGCTACGATCACCCGGCCCATAAAGGAGAATCCGAAAAGCGTTCCCTTTCAAAAGGCGGCTTATTTTACGGGTGATCCAGATAAAGATATTCGACAGGCGGACAACCTTCTCACATGGCAGACTGCGGAGGGTGGTTGGTACAAATATAGTGTGAATGATAAATACGGACGTGCTTGGGATGGCCAAGAGAGCAAGTCTGATTGGCGGACCAAAGACGGCAAGGATATTGGCACCGTCGACAATAATGCCACTACGAATGAAATATTGTTCCTCGCTGTTATGTATAAGCAGACTGGTGACCTTCGCTACAAGGAAGCTGTGAACAGAGGGCTGAATTTTTTGCTGACGATGCAATATCCGAGCGGAGGCTGGCCTCAAGTCTATCCGGCACGCGGGAATTATTCCGATTATGTCACCTTTAATGATAACGCGATGATGCGAGTGATGAATGTTCTTAGTATGGTCAAGAAGCACGATTATCCGTTTAATACCGACATTGTAGCGAATGATAACGTGACCAGGCTGCAGGAAAGTCTGGACAAGGGGTTGGATTATATTCTGAAATCACAAATTACGGCGAACGGTTTGCTAACTGCTTGGTGCGCCCAGCATGATCCCG
Organism: Paenibacillus sp. UNC451MF; assembly: GCF_000686845.1. Lineage (GTDB taxonomy): Bacteria > Bacillota > Bacilli > Paenibacillales > NBRC-103111 > Paenibacillus_S. Next base: position 70,293 of record NZ_JMLS01000028.1, read on the forward strand.
TCACTTATGAGCCGCGAGAGGCCCGGGCTTACGAGCATCCTTCTATTTCAGGATCCGAATCGGTGGAAATTGTCAAGTATTTGATGGCACTGCCTAATCAAACACCAGAGGTTAGCAAAGCAATTAATAATGCTTTAAATTGGTTTGAAGCAAATAAACTTAGTGGGATTAAATATGTTTCGGGGGATAAGAACAATGTGTATTTCGTACCGGATCCGGCTAGTACATCCTGGTACCGTTTCTACGAAATCGGAACTAACCTGCCGATCTTCTCCGGACGCGACGGCATTATCAAGCATAATATACTCGAAATCGAAGACGAGCGCCGTAACGGGTATAGCTGGGGAGGCTCTTGGCCGTTGAACTTGCTCAAGATAGCAAATACCGCAGGTTATTATGAGAATCGTATCTATGTCAAGGTCGTAGGCAACAGCTCACAAACAGCTGACGGGCAATCCCTAAATGTCGGAGACATGAAGAGAGTCGAAGATGCAATCGCTCCAGTGATTACGCTTCAGCCGATCGGCAAAAAGACAGGGAATCACTATAATATCAGCACAACACCTTGGTTACTGGGTGGTACGGTCAGTGAGAGAGCGGAGGTCCGCGTAAATAGTATCGATGCACAGGTGGGCAACGATCTTGTCTTTATCTCAGCACCGATTGAACTTCAGCCGGGAATGAACGACATTAAAATTACGGCGGTTGACGCAGCTGGAAACTCTGCTGTACCAGTCACTCTTCAGGCAGTACCGACAAAAGGTACAGCGAAGCCATAAGTGCTAGAATATTTTCAGCATTCGGCAGCAGACCAGATTAAATCTGGTCTGCTGTTTTATTTTCCTTGGCGAATAGTGGGTGGTTCCCGTTGGAGCCGCCTTATCGATACGACGATAATGGAAGCGAATGAAGAAACCCGTACGGGGAACCTTAGTAAAGGAGAAAACTTCTACTTTTACCATGAAAGGACTGATTAGGTTGATGCGTAGCTGGTGGAAGCTAGGTTTAGCGTTCTCTTTGATCTTCGCACCTCAGCTTCAAGTTTGGTCTTCCGGGGATACGGCCGAATCGATTCAGGAGTTCTATCAGAGCTCCAAATCAGGCAAGCTCATCGACTTCGTCGGCGACAGTACGACAGAAGCTGCAGATGGCCTATATGACCAACTGGAGGAGATCTATGGGGGTCCAGGAGGCGTTCTGGAAGGAGTGAAAATCCGAAACCGAGGTTCTAGCGGCAATACGCTGCATCATTTTGTTAACCAAATCGCTACTCACGGCAATACACTTGACCATGTGATTCAAGATCAGGCCAACCTGTATATCATTTCTTACGGAATCAACGACATTCGAGAAAGCAGTCCTGCGCAGATTAAGGCTGATCTGAAGCTCGCCGTGGACAGGCTCTTGAAGGAAACTCACGGCGGGATTCTGCTGCGTATACCGAATCCATTCCTGTCAGTGAACCGATGGAGCTATATTCATATGGATAAAATAGAGAACGCGCAGCTTTACTCCGATCAGCTGTGGGAGGTTTATTATAGCTTCCGGGACTATAACCCGCGCGTCGATATTCTCGACATTCCCAGCCTCGTGTTTGGGCGTCAGGTACGGCCAGAGCATCCGTTTATGCAGGATACAATCCATCCGAATGAGGCAGGCTACCGGGCAATCGCCGATGCGGTCACTCAGAAAATATCCGGCCAGACGGTCAAGTTTAATCCGGAGGCTTTGAAGTATTCCAATAGGGAACACACCGGTATGACAGAGCCACTAGCTTCAAATCGCCAATGAAGTTATACGTTTCGGCAGACTAAACAGGTAGCTCTAGAATGGAGATTTAATGCCGCGTAAATAGCGGCTTTTTTGTTTAATGGGATTAAATTTCTTCAATAGACTGATCTGAATTGATTCACTTTAAAGTCAAGTAAAAAGGGTATCTTTGGGGATACCCTTTTTACTTGACTTTGCATTCTTGCTCAATCGAAATCCTTGTTCAAATGCGGCGTACTCAGCGTTTATCGCGAAATTGACGATGGAGCTCCCGAACTTGCTCAGCAAGTTCAGGAACAGGGCCGTCAATGGTAGTATCACGAATCACTTGGTGGATAGCGAGATTACGAACACGCGTTGCGGCAACCCCCATTTCACACATCCATTGTGCCAGCTGTTCTGAAGAACTCGCATAAACAATACGACCTAATCCAACCCATCCATGGGCCGCAGCGCACATAGGGCAATGCTCGCCCGAGGTATAGACCGTCGCCTTGCCTCGTTCATCCGTTGTCATGTTCTTGGCAGCCCAACGCGCCAAAGCAAATTCAGGGTGTTGGGTATGATCGCCACCGGCTACATGGTTGTGGTCTTCCGCAAGCACATCTCCGCTGGCTGAGACAAGGACTGAACCGAATGGCTCATCACCCGCCTCCAAAGCAGCTCTTGCAAGTTCAATACAGCGTCTCAGATGCATAAGATCATTACCATTTATCATGGTTGAACCTCCTTGTTAATTCGTTAACAAGCAGGCTCCATCTATCCATTTTCTCAGCCTGCTTTGTTTTTCATATTTATGCTAACATGAAGTCCACTTGATGAAAAATATATAAAATATAAGTTTCGCTTAGGTTTCTCATATATGAGCAGAAATCATTAGAAGGAAGATAATGGGGATATATCGAAATTATCACCACCAGATTTTATACAAGGAGACGATGCGAATGAGTAATACACAGATTGATGTTGTTCAATTAGGGGAGAGAAAATATATTGGCATCGCAGTAACTTCTCCATTGAAAAACGTTAAAGGTATTGGGGAAGCACAACAACTTTTCATGGAAAGAAAAGAAGAAATTCAAAGCATAATGGACGAGAGCACTTATGTTTGTGTACATTTTGCAAACGAGGTGTTATTCACCTATATCTATTGCATGGAAGTAACAGAACTACAATCTATTCCAGAGAGTATGATTGGCTTTAAAGTACCTAGTAACCAATATGTAAGAGTACAATCCAATGGCGAAGAGCCATATGGACTTATTGATAAATTTCTACGGGACAAAGGAATGCAAAGAAATTCAAATTCGGTTTCATTGGAAGTGTTTCAATTTGGAAAAGAGGAAAGTAAGTATACTGCTGAAATTCTAGTTCCGGTTGTTGTTAAACTCAATCCAAAGAATGATTGCTATTGAACTAGCGGGCTATTACTCCAGCACCTGCAACGGACCGTGGAGAAACATTGCTACCGATGTGGACATGACCCTACAAACTTTCATTTCAGAGTAATAAAGACGAGATTTGGGGCTCTTGTCAGTGGTAATTTTACAAATGATTATTTCGGTTTAGATTCCCGTAATATGGTATATTGAGGAGGGAATTCCTTACCTTTAATTACTTTTTTTGAGAAATTAATTAACTCTAAAGTGAAGAAGGGTTCTGCTCATGGGTATATTTGTGCGAGAGACGTCATTCTACAAAACATTCTTTACACTGACCCTTATTATCGGTTTACAAAACATCATTACTTTCGGGGTCAACTTATCCGACAATTTTATGATTGGAGGTTACAGTGAATCAGCGCTTTCCGGTGTCGCGGTAGCGAATCAAATTCAGTTTGTGCTACATATGCTTGTCATGGGGGTAGGCGAGGGATTAGTCATTATGGCATCAAGATACTGGGGTGCAAATGACATCGAATCGATAAAGAAGATTACCAGCATCGGCATGCGTCTTTCGATTCTAGTTGGTTTGAGTATGTGGGCTGTTGTCTTTTTCTTTCCTCATAGCTTACTCTCATTGTTTACTAATGATCAAAACGTTATCTCTGAGGGAACAAAATTCGTACAAATCATTTGCTTTTCTTATATATTCTTCTCTATTACCAGTATCCTACTTGCGACACTGCGGGGTGTAGAAACAGTCAAGATTGGTTTTATTTTGTCCTCGACCACGCTCATCATCAATGTGTGCCTGAATTATCTCTTCATATACGGACATTTTGGCTTTCCGAGTCTAGGGGTGCGAGGAGCAGCCATTGCAACCTTGTCGGCAAGAATCATTGAACTGATCATTGTCTTAATCTTCGTGAAGCGCTTTGATCGAAAGATCCATTTGAAGCTGCGTGATTTCTTCAAAATCGAGATGGGTTTGTTTAAGCACTATGTTAATCTAGGATCACCTATTCTAATGTCCAACTTTATTTGGGGTATTGCTATGGCGACACAAACATCCATTCTCGGGCATATGGGAGCGGCTGCGATTGCGGCCAACAGCATAGCAACGACCATCTTTCAAATTGTATCCGTCGTGGTTTTTGCCTCTGCAAGCGCTACGACAATTGTAATTGGCAAAACAATTGGGGAGGGGCACATGGATAAAATTAAATCCTACGCCAAGACCCTACAGGTGCTGTATCTCATCATTGGGCTATTTACTGGTACTCTACTTTTTATTACAAAGGATCATGTGCTTGACTTTTATTCCATTTCCGCGGAAGCAAGGGCTCTTGCACTTCAATTTATGACAGTACTGTCCATCACCGTTTGCGGAACTGCCTATCAGATGCCGTCTTTAACAGGGATCGTACGCAGTGGAGGGGATACCAAATTTGTTTTGTACAATGATACCATTTTCATGTGGCTGATTGTCCTTCCGGCTTCAGCGCTTTGTGCTTTTGTGTTTGATTTTTCGCCGTTAATTATATTTATCTGTCTAAAGTCGGACCAAATCCTTAAATGCTTTGTAGCTATTATAAAAGTTAATCGATTCAAATGGATCCGAGCGTTTGAGCCTTATTCGTCTGAAACAAAAGAAACGGTTGCTTAACGAACAACTTCACTTTGTTAAGTTCACAGGCTTCAGGTAATATTAGGAAGTATGTAGACGCGTGAGTTTTTTATAAAATTATTTTTTAAATGTGATGAAGGGAATGTAAGCGTTTCATCGAATTTTATTCTTGAATCAAACTTTAAGGGGGATTGAAGAAGGATGCGTAAACGGATAGTTGTTTCAATGCTTGCGGCAATCACTTGTTTCACAACAGCTTCAACAACCGCACTTGCAGACTCGGTCACATCGGACATGAAAGTAGCTATAAACGGCAAGGCTTCGGATTTATCGAGCAACTCCCTTCTTGTGGATCACAACTTGTATTCGCCTTATGAGTCGGTTGCCCAATCATTGGGACTCGCAGCAAAATGGCAGGAAGATGCTAAAACGCTCACCCTGACGAAAGAGGGTAACACGTTAGAAATGACCGTAGGAGCTGCCGTTTACAAGATAAATGGATTAAGCTTACCTACAGCAACACCGCTGCAGTTAATCGGTGGAAGCATAGTTGCTCCGGTCCGATCCGTATCTGAAACGTTTGGAAACGAGGTTACATACAATGACAAGCTAAGAACGGTTGCGCTCACATCCGGTAGCCAGCCGAGTCTGCAGGTGTTTGGACTAACTGAGCAGCAGGCAGTGATCGGCAGTGAATTAAAAGTTGCTGTAGTTGCTTTGAAGGCTGGGGAGGGCTATACCCAGGCTGCTATCGATGGGGAGCCTGCAATGGATGTGTCGAAAGGCCAACCGGTCATCTTCAATAAGTTAGCGCCTGGAGAGCATAAACTTACAGTCCAGCTGGTGGGTAAAGATAAGAAACCAGTGCAACCGGAAGTAAAGAAGGTCATTAATTTTCGTATGGCGCAAGCTTCAGTACTAGTTGATCTGGATCCCGAAAACGCAACTGGGATGCGCACCGAGGGCATCACTGGAGATCGACAAGGCCGTTTGTACACAGTGGATTCGAACTCCAAGCAGCTGTTCCGAATTGTACCCGAGACCGGTAAAGCTGAGGTGTTAACGGTTCTGCCACATCCGGCAACTGGGTTAGTAATGGATAAAGACGGCAATATGTATATGGCAAGTGGTGGACAGGAAGGCGTCATTCTGCGTATACCATCGAAGGTATTGGAAGGAGGTCCATTCGACGGCAGTCTGGTAGAAACGTTCGTGAGCGGGACTGTCGGTGCCAATGGAATGGTTTTCGATGCCAAAGGTAACTTGTATGTAAGCGGCGGAGCAAACGGCAACGTCTATGTCGTATCACCAAGCGGTGAGTTGAAGGTCTGGGCCAGCGGGATTGTGGCCGAACGAAAAGATCAGCTCATTACGGTGAACGGATTGGACTTTGACAAAGACGGTAGGCTATATATCGCTAACACAAGCTCAGGGGAAATTAACCGGGTGGCTGTGAATGCGGACGGAACGTTTGGTAAGGTGGAGCTTTTCGCCAAAGATGCCAGACTATATGGGGCTGACGGGATTATGTTCGGACCCAACGGTGACTTGTATGTATGTGCCAATGAGCTGAACTCAGTCGTTAAGGTGTCTTCGAACGGAAAGGTAACCGAGGTAGCCGGCAGCCCGAGCAATCAAGGTACATTAGAGTTCCCAGCGAGTGTACATGTCGTGGGCAATACTTTATACGTCAGCAATTTTGACCAACCACGAGGAGTCAATAAGCCAAATGAGCCGGGTATCGGCGCTTCGGTTGTGAAGATTGATTTGACTGGGAAATAACAATTGAAACAGAAGGCACCGACTTGAGAGACGGTGCCTTTTTTTATCCCACAAAGAGAACGTATGTGTCGAGTTAGCGCCTTCCCTTGGACTCATCCTAGCTTTACGAACTATTTTGTCCGACTGATTATACTATCCTCTCTAACAAGATCCCCACTTGATTTGCCATGACATGAGGGGGATGCGGCATTCCATTCATGATCCACCATTCCACTGTCCCTACGTAAGCCGTTCCCATAAATCGAAGCATAACATCTTCATTTAATCCGCGATTTTTTTCATCTGTTAGATTGACTTCATCCTTGAACTCTTCGATAAGAAACTCAAGGAACCGACTACGAAAAGAAGGGGCACCTTTACTCGCTAACATCGTAGAGAAGAATAAATAATTACGCTCAAAGTATTCGAAAAGGACCACAGTCGCATCGCTCCAATCCATTTCGCATGCCCACGTGCAGATTCCCCGCATTTCATTAATATGTTCTTCAATAAGCTTATCCAGTAAATCATACTTATCCTGATAATGAAGATAGATGGTTCCTCTGTTTACATTTGCCCTGTCGGAAATATCTTGTATGGTAATGTCATCAAAATTTTTTTCAGACATCAGTTCAATAATAGCTTTTTTAATCGCTTCTTGGGATTTAAGTATTCTTCTATCCACTTTGGACATTCTGAAGGTCACCAAACTTTCTTGAATAATCAACAATTATGTTAGTTTTGTTCAAAAATCAACAAAACGAGTTCATTTAACCATTGCAAACGTCTTGTTACTTTTTATAATAATAGACAAACGTTGATTATTCAATCAATATCGATTTGATTAAGGACATAAACGACATGGCTGCCAGAATATCTGAAACGGATTCATGAAAAGGGGAAGAGCGATTCGGGGGTAGAGCTCTTAAAAGGTACTGATTGCATTGTTATCTCACTTGGGGAGGATGAAACCGTGGAACGCCTGTGGACGAAGTCATTTATCCTTATGACCGTAGGGACGCTCTTCCTATTCAACGCATTTTATATGCTGTACCCAACGCTGCCGCTATTTATTAAACAGTTTGGTGGCAACGAAGCTCAGATCGGCCTGTCGATGGGCGCTTTTATGTTGACATCCGTCTTGGTTCGACCGATCGTCGGCGGGCTGCTGGACCGTTATGGCAGGAGACCGTTTATCGTCTGGGGGCTGCTGGTCTTCATTTTGGCAATGTATTTGTATAGCTGGATCGGCGGAATAGTCGCTTTATTGGGGCTCAGAATTTTGCACGGGATAAGCTGGGCCATTTCTACCACTGCCATTAGTACAACCATAACGGATATGATCCCATCCGCACGACGCGGAGAAGGCTTGGGGTGGTTTAGTACGTCGATGACCTTGGCTATGGCATTCGGCCCGGTGGTCGGGATCTGGGTGATCCAGGACTTGTCGTACCACGTTTTGTTTCTATTCGCTGTCGTTCTTTCTGCCATAGCGCTGCTCCTAACGTTTGGAGCCAAAATGCCATTCCATCCTCAAGTAGGCGCAAGAAGAATCGAATTGTTTGAAAAATCGGTCCTGCCCATCTCTACATCGGTCTTTTTCATGTTCATTGCATATGGCGGCATTACCACCTTTGTCCCGCTGTTCGCGGAATCCATCAAAGTCAATTCCGGTATGTTTTTTCTAGCCTTTGCAGCAACACTTGCCCTGAGCCGTCCTCTATCGGGGAAGTTGTCGGACCGGTATGGAGAGACATTTGTCATCGTACCGGCTCTTGTCATTACGATGATGGCTTTAATTTGCTTGAGTTTATCGACCGGAATGTTCGGGGTGCTCGTTTCGGCTGTTTTGTACGGAATCGGTTTCGGTTCCGCGCATCCGGCTCTCCAATCGGCAACAATACGTCTTGCCCACCCAGATCGTAAAGGAGTTGCCAATGCTTCTTTAGCGACAGCCACCGACCTTGGTATCGGGTTAGGCGCGATCATGCTAGGCTGGGTATCTCAGTACACGAGCTATTCTTTCTTGTTCGCGGTCAGCGCAGCGATGGTCGCATTCTCGATGTTGGCGTTCATTTTCTTTGTGAAACGATCGTTGAAAACAAAACTTCAACTCACTTCAATAGAGGTGTGAAAGTACAAGATCTTGCAAATCGATGCCGTATCTGAAGAATTCTATATTTCATATTTAGTTTAATAAAGGGGTAGTGAGAGATATGTGTAATTCTCATGTTCTAAGTGTTTCAAGTGCCAAAGCACTATTCGAAAAGACAACGATTGAGCGCAGAGCATTGCGGCCTGACGACATTTTAATCGATATTAAGTATAGCGGGATTTGCCATTCCGATATTCACAGTGCACATGACGAATGGGGTGGAGGAATCTTTCCGATGGTCCCCGGTCACGAAATTGCTGGGGTCGTGGCAGCGGTTGGATCAGAAGTAACGAAATTTGTAATTGGCGACCGCGTTGGCGTCGGCTGCTTTGTAGACTCCTGCGGAGAATGCGAATATTGCCTTAGCGGTGAAGAACAATATTGTACAAAAGGCGTTGTGTCAACCTATAATGCCTTGGACTACGACGGTCAACCAACTTACGGTGGATACAGTCAAAAAATTGTGGTAACTGAAAGGTTCGTCGTCCGTATTCCGGACGCTCTATCAATGGATGTGGCAAGCCCCTTATTGTGCGCAGGCATTACTACTTACTCACCTTTGAAACACTGGAACGCCGGACCGGGCAAGAAGGTTGCGATTGTGGGAATGGGCGGACTTGGCCACCTGGCGATCCAATATGCGCATGCCTTAGGTGCTGAAGTCACCGTCTTAAGCCGGTCTATGAACAAGAAAAGCGAAGCCCTGGGTTTTGGCGCTGATCATTATTTTGCAACCAGTGATCCCACTACATTCACTGAGTTGGCTGGACGTTTTGACCTCATTTTAAACACCGTGTCTGCAAATCTTGACGTCGATGCTTATTTATCTTTGCTCCGCGTGGATGGAACGCTAGTCAATGTTGGTGCTCCAGGCAAGCCGGATCAATACAATGTGTTTTCCTTAATCATGGGCCGCCGCAGTATAGCAGGGTCACTCGTTGGCGGAATTCTGGAAACACAAGAGATGATCGACTTCTCGGCTCAACACGGCATTGTGCCAAAAATTGAGGTGATTCATGCTGAGCAAGTAGACGAAGCATACGAGAGAGTCCTCCGAAGTGATGTGCGTTATCGATTTGTTATCGACATCTCGACCTTATAATTCGCATTTTAGCTTCCTGGTAAGGGAAAATGGAGTATGTGATTCAGCCATTCTATGGGCATAATTTCGCAATCGCTGGCTGGACAACTGATCCATGTATTGGCCGTGTAACAAAATGACTACAGGCTGCCGGCAATATCGGCAGCCTGTTCAGCTTTTACCAGGTTGAAGTATTTTTATTAGACAACTAAGCAAATTTCTTTAATTTACAAATAAATTACGTTCTGGGTATTGACATAGATAACTGTTAACTTTATTGTAACAGAGCGGACGGATACAGGGCCGCGTACAAATAGAGATTTTACAGGAGAAGGAAGTGGAATGGGAATGAAGCAATACAATACGCGTGCCATTATGGCATCGCTGCTCATCTGCGGCTTTGTTGGCATGTTCAGCGAGACGGCGCTCAATATCGCGATCAGTAATTTAATGGACGTGTTCCAAATATCGGCAGCGACAGCGCAGTGGCTGACGACGGGGTTCCTGCTGACGCTCGGTATTCTGATGCCTATGACAGGGCTTCTGCTGCAATGGTTTACAACGAGGCAACTGTTCATTGGCTCCCTCGTTAGCTCCATCATCGGCACGTTGATTGCAGCTCTCGCATTCAATTTCGAAATGTTGATGGTTGCTCGCGTTCTGCAAGCGGCTGGCATGGGCTTGTTAATTCCGCTTATGTTCAATACGATCCTCATTGTCTATCCGCCGGAAAAGCGCGGTGCTGCGATGGGCTTCGTAGGTCTAGTCATCATGTTCGCGCCGGCAACTGGCCCCACAGTGGCGGGGCTCTTGATCGAATATTTATCATGGCACTACATCTTTTGGCTCTCACTTCCGTTTCTGATCATAGGACTGTTGGTAGGGTTAAAATATTTGGAAAACGTCACCGAACTCACGAAGCCCCGTATTGATCTATTGTCTGTCGTATTGTCCACGATCGGCTTCGGCGGTGTCGTCTTTGGCTTCAGTAAGGCGGGCGAAGGCGAGGAAGGCTGGACTAGCGCTATTGTGATTACCTCGATAATCATCGGGATGGTCGCACTCGTGTTGTTTGCTCTGCGGCAGATTTTCATGCGTGAGCCGATGATGAACTTGCGCGTCTTCAAGTACCCTATGTTCATTGTAGGGCTGCTTATGGTACTGTCGTGTATGATGATCATCTTGTCGAGCATGATTATTCTTCCGATGTACCTGCAGAACGGCATGAAACTGTCGGCGTTCGCTGCCGGACTCATGCTCTTGCCCGGCAGCGCACTGAACGGAATCCTGTCACCTCACATGGGGCGTTTGTTTGACAAGTATGGGCCAAAGTGGCTCGTAATTCCCGGTCTCTTCGTTGTGGCGGCAATGTTATGGTTTTTCTCCGGCATTACGTTGGCATCTTCGATCACTTTGATCGTCGCTTTGCATATCGGCCTAATGGTCGGCATCTCCATGGTTTGGATGCCAGCTCAGACGAATGGCCTGAACCAGTTGCCACCGGAATTGTATCCACACGGTACGGCTGTCATGAATACGCTGCAGCAGGTCGCGGGCGCGATCGGCACAGCGATCGCGATCAGCATCCTTACAAAAGGCATGGAAAAATACTTGCACGAATCCCCAGCGCCGAACGAGATGACCGAGGTGGCCAATGCGATGACATTCGGCTCGCAGAACGTGTTCTTTTTCGCAATGATCGTGACGATTATCGGTCTGGCCATAGCGTTCTTTATCCGCCGCGTGGTCGTTAATCGTGCAGCGATGAATCCGATGCATTAATTTCTCCAAAAGGGAGCCCAAGGGCTCCCTTTTTTCGTTGTTATCGGTAAGTTGCGAAGCCAGCAACACCACAAGTGGCTAAACTTTCAATTTACTTATATCCGACTTTTTGACATCACGCTTTATTTGGTAACGTTCTGTGTATTATGTACAGTTCTCGCTATATAGAGATGATGAATTTCTGAATAATTCGCGAATTGGAAGAGCATAACATTAATTAAAATGTCGAATAACAGGGGGTTAGTATGTATAAACCGTATCCGGAGGATCCAAGCATAGACAAAGAACTGTATCATACTTTGATATCAGCCGATCTGGCCGGAAACGTGCGTCATTTGAAGAAGATATTTGAGTCTTGCGAAGATGTGATATTCCATCCCATTCGTTTAAATTGCGGTATTAGTGCCATTGTAGTGTATACTCGTGGTTTGGTTGATATGGAGCTGTTGGATGGATATGTACTTTCACCGCTCTTGAAAGCCGAAATGAATCCTTCCGGTTCCATCTGTAACTTTAAGGAACAAATTATCGTGTCAGATACTAAAGAGCTTCAAAATATCGGGGATATCCTCCATGAGGCATTGGGAGGTAAGCCGGTTTTGCTTGTGGATACACTCCAAGGTGCTTTATCAATTGAAGTGACGAGTTACGCTAAGCGGGCCGTTGAAGAACCGCTGGCCGAGGCGGTTGTGCGCGGACCCCGTGAAGGTTTTATTGAAGCGTTATCAGTGAATATATCCTTGATTCGAAGAAGGCTAAGGACACCCGCATTAAAATTCGTATCCTTCACTGTAGGTCGTTATTCAAAAACAGATGTAACGGTGGGCTACATGGAAGGAATTGCGAAACAAGAAATAGTCCGCCAAGTATCGGATCGAATCTCCCAAATGGACATAGACGGTGTGATCGAGAGTGGAATAATTGAAGAATTAATGGAGAGCAACAACTATTCGCCATTTCCCCAGATGCAAACTACGGAACGTCCCGACGTGGCTGCAGCATGTCTTTTAGAAGGAAGAATCATTATCATGACAGACAATACACCTATCGCTCTAATTGCACCAACAACCTTTTGGTCCATGCTGCAATCCCCAGAGGATTACTATCAACGCTTTATAATAGGAACTCTCATTCGTTGGCTTCGGTATATGTTCTTCTTAATCGCTATGCTTGCTCCTGCAATCTATGTAGCGGTATTAACTTTTCATCAAGAGATGGTTCCCACCACACTGCTGCTTCGCGTTGCGAAATCAAGAGAAGAAATCCCGTTTCCTGCTCTAGTGGAAGCTCTGATTATGGAAATTACATTTGAAGCCTTACGTGAAGCCGGTGTTCGTCTTCCGAGACAGATTGGATCTGCGGTAAGTATTGTAGGCGCACTTGTTATCGGTCAAGCAGCCATTCAAGCAGGCTTGGTTTCTGCTCCGATGGTCATGGTCGTAGCAATAACCGGGATTTCATCGTTCATGATGCCTCAGTATCCGACAAGTATTGCTCTCAGAATCCTTCGGTTTCCGATCATGATTTTATCTGGAATGTTAGGTTTATTCGGTCTTATCTTAGCCATGCTGTTAATCATAAGTCATTTGTGTATTCTCCGTTCTTTTGGAGTTTCTTATCTGACTCCGTTGGCGCCAATATATCCCAATGGATTAAAGGATGTACTGATACGTGCACCTGGAGGCAAGATGAAATTTCGTCCCGCTTTTTATGCGAGAGGTAATTTGAAAAGGCAAGGCGATAAACCAGATAATTCTCAGGAATAAGTCGAGTGGATATGTGTAGGGAGGCAAAAAATGAGGATTTTCTTAATCTTCCCGGTATTCTTGATCCTGTTTTTACTTGTTGGCTGCTGGGACAAAGTAGAAGTAAACGACATGGCCCTAATCGTATCCGCAGGCATAGACAAAATTGAAGACGATCGTATTGAATTAACCGTACAAGTCTTTATACCCAATCCGACCGGATCTGGGTCAGGATCGAGTGGGGGAGGGGGAGGAGGAGAAGGTAATGTTTACACCTTTTCAACGCAGGGGAGCTCAATGGCCGATGCATTAACAGAGATACAAAAGAAGCTGCCACGATATTTTACCTGGGGGCATACAAAAGCGTATGTTTTTGGTGAGGCTTTGGCACGGCAAGGTATGTATAACGAGTTTGATTTCTTATTTAGAGATATTCAGCCGCGGGAGCAAGCCAATTTCTTTGTTTGCAAAGGGACAGCGAAAAAGCTGCTTGAATCACAAAATGATCCAAATACCTATGAAACCCTCATTAAGCTTTCACAGAAACCGTCAACCCGCTCCTCTACGATGCACGAGGTAGAGGAAATGTTCAACGGAGATTCGGGAGCCTTCTTACTTCCTGTCGCATCCTTAACCTCGATGATTTCTAACGGTTCCGAAAAGGCTATCCTGTCTGTCAGCGGGATTTCGGTTATTCATATGAAAAAGCTTGCCGGTTTTCTGAATAGTCAATCACTCATAGGGATTCGGCTCCTTAATCATGCTGAGCTTGGCCGAAATATTACCTTAACCAAAAAAGGAGAAGGAGGGCAAATTGTCATTAGGGTGCTTCATACCAAGGCCAAGTTGTTTCCAACTATTGAGAACGGTATTTGGAAAGTAAAAATACAATTAAAGCTTACTGCCGATGTAGTACAAAATTCAACGACCATGACTATAGCCAATGGGACTAATAGTTTGAGAAAACTAGAGGGAGTATTCGATGAGGAATTAAAGAAAGTGCTTAAAAGTACATTAGACCAGCTGCAAAAAGAGTTAAAGACGGATGTAGTTGGTTTTGCCCGAGCCTTTCACAAGAAATATCCGCAAGAATGGAAGAAGGTGAAAAACAATTGGGGTTCCGTATTCCAAACGATAGACGTTCAGTTAGAGGTGAATAGTGAAATCCATAGACCTGGAATAACCAATATTACGGTCCGAGGCAAAAGAGAGGGAATGTAATGAGTGATATGGAATTAACAAATCGGCAGCTATTCTGGATGATGGTTAGCACGCAGATCATTATGACGATACTTCTCACTACTTCTCCCGCTATTCAATCAGCACAGCAGGATGCATGGATCTCCGCCTTGCTAGCGATGGGTATCAGTATTGGTATCGCCTATATTTGCGGGAAACTCTACACCATTTTTCCAGACAAATCCTTAATCGAATATAACCGTGGTTTGCTTGGTAAATGGTTGGGAGGATTAGTTTCCGCCATGTACATCTTAGTTTGGATTCTCATCCTTGCCGTGATCTTAAAGCAATTTAGTTTATTTATAACCGGTACAATCATGCCTAAAACACCAGTATCTATTATTATCATTTTGATGCTTATCGTCGTGCTATATCCTACTTTGCATGGAGTAGGTGTTATTGGACGTATATGCGAATTGACAGGGCCTATCATATTGATCGGCGTTATAGGGCCCATGTTTTTAGCTATTAATGAAATGGATAGGGATCGTTTGCTTCCTATTTTTTCGGATAGCGGTTATATGGCTATCATGAAAGGAGCGCTGCCTACAGCAGCCTTCTTAGGTGATTGCATATTGATTCTTATACTCAGCTCCTTTGTAGACCATAGCAAGTTTAAAGTCCGTCATTCCGTTTACGGAGTCATGGTTTCAGGAATTTTCACCTCATTATCCGTAATCGTCAGTCTCCTCATGTTTGGCTCTAACGTAGCTTCCGGGTATCCGTATCCAATGCTAATGACAGTACGTTCCATATCCATTGGCGGAATTATTGAAAATCTCGATGCCGTTGTTATTACGATTTGGATCATGAGCATATTTACTAAACTAGCCTTATATTTATTTGTGGCTGGGTACGGTACCTCACAGCTATTTGGCATGAAGAACTGGAGAATCCCTGTATGGGTTATTGCTGGAGTTGCTTTGGTTATAGCGTTGCTCCCTACGAACTATGAAGAAATTTCGGTCATTTTCCCACAAAAAGTAGCCACAAAGTACGTATTCCCTATATTTATGGCAGGAGGACCCTTGTTACTGCTAATTTTAGGCCTTTTTAAACGTAAAAAGTTGAATCCGGCGCCCCCTAGATCATAGCCTTAGCTAACATGGAACTAAGGTGGTTATCCCTGCTAAAAAAGATACATTTGCAATTATTAATATGACACAAGCTGACATATTAATGGTTCATAATGGGAGGTAGATCAACGAAAGGAGTAACAGAATATGAAACCTCTAGATGGAAAAGTAGCTTTGGTGGCGGGTGCAACGCGCGGCGCAGGTAGAGGAATAGCTATCGAATTAGGCGCAGCTGGGGCTACTGTTTATTTGACTGGACGTACGACACGAACACAACGATCCGAGTATAATCGTCCTGAAACTATTGAAGAAACCGCTGATCTTGTAAACAATGTGGGTGGTAGAGGAATAGCGATTCAAGTAGATCATCTGGATCCGGATCAGGTCCAGGCTCTAATTGCACGTATTGAGAACGAACAGGGGAGACTGGACATCCTGGTCAACGATGTGTGGGGGGCTGAATATTTGGCACAGTGGAACGTGCCCTTATGGGAGCACTCCCTAGAACGAGGGTTTCGCATGCTTCGGCTTGCGATTGACACGCATATCATTACAAGCCACTTTGCACTACCATTATTAATACGAAACAAGAATGGACTTGTCATTGAGATATCGGACGGCACGGCAGAATATAACGATAAAAACTACCGTTTATCACTGTTCTACGATCTCGCGAAGACGTCCGTCATTCGTATGGCTCAGTCTTTAGCCCATGAACTTTCACCCCATAAATGCAACGCCATAGCAGTGACCCCGGGTTGGATGCGTTCTGAAATCATGCTTGATCACTACGGTGTTAAAGAAGAAAACTGGCGTGATGCCACTATTAAGGAACCCCATTTCATCATCTCGGAATCTCCGCGTTTTGTAGGGCGTGCTGTTGCCGCGCTAGCTGGTGATCCGGAAGCTGCTCGATGGAACGGTCACTCTTTGTCCAGCGGTAAGCTCGCACAAATGTATGGTTTTTATGATCTTGACGGGTCACAGCCCGACTGCTGGCGGTATCTCGTAGAAGTTCAAGAAGCGGGCAAACCAGCGAATGCTACTGGGTATCGATAACGGTCAAGAATTTGATCCGAGTTAAGCAGCAAGCTTTAATTCAATGCAGAATGATACACGGATTCATACCTCATGAATCATCTCTTTTCTCTTCACGATATTCCCGTGGTGACCTTCCGTTTAACCTGCTAAATAGCTTAGAAAAATAATGAACAGACGAGAAACCATGCTTCTCCGCTATCTCAGTGATGCTTAGATTCGTAAATAGGAGGTCATTCTTCGCCCGATTGATCTTGAATTGAATGATATATTGTGTTGGTGGCAAACCAGTAGCTTGTTTGAACAAATTGAAAAAATAACCTCGGCTTATTCGTAGTTCTTTGTAATATGTCTTTAAGGGCTGCAGCTTTCCATGCAACAAATCTTGATCCAATCGGTCGAGCAGCTTGTACATTCGGGGATCAGGGATATATTCCTCATTCAGAGCAAAATGGAGAAAAAACTCAATAAATTGTTGGAAGCTGCTCTGTATCTTCAGACTGCGAATGTATGTCCTCTCATTCGTATATTGATTGTCAGTATAAAACTTCTCGAAGAAATCAATCCATATCCGCAGCTTCTCCACTTTCATATATTCAGGTAAAGAGTATGGAAAAGTGGGGCCAATCAGAGAAGGCTGTAGAGATGCTGGATCAAAGCAGATGATGCTTGGGTTGATAAATTCCATTCTTCGATCCCTATATGACCAATCGAAATAGCAGCACACATGTACCATCGGTTCATCTCTGTCAGCAATCCAATGGTGGAGCTGCCCAGCTGGTATATATACGAGTGAGCCGACCTCAGTATCGTAAGTTCGACCACATGTTTGAATAACACCTTTTCCTTCGCTGATCAAATAGAGAGAGGAGGCATAGCTGATCCGATTGCTGCTGGTCTGTCCTTTGGAAAAGGGATACCGGGTTGCATAATAAACGTAAGGATGAAAGTCTCCGAAATCCATCTTCGATCACCACCTCTAACAAAATAATAATGCAATTGATATGACGATTGTACAAATGATTGACCTTTTTCCAAATACAATTCACACCTTGCGCTGTAAGATTAACAAAGTAATCATACAACATCTAAAGGTGGAGATAACATGTTAGACAGCAAGCACTTGTTAACAGATGAGCAAATGCTGCAGTTTATTACCAAAGGGTATCTTGTACTTAAGAACGATTTGCCACATCAGCTTCATAACAGTATTATGAACCAAATCTATTACGTACTGCACGAAGAGGGTAACCCGGGCAACAACATTCTACCTCGAGTTCCGGATATACAGCAACTGTTCGATACTCCGGTTGTCAAAGGAGCCTTAACGAGTGTTCTTGGATCGGACTATTACATGCATCCTCACCGTCACTGTCACTACAACCGACCAGGAAACCAGACTCCAGGGGGCGGAACATGGCACAAAGACGGTTATTGGTCATCATTTCGCAGCCATCGGCCGTGGTGGGCCATGATTTTTTATTATACTCACGACATTACTGAGGATTTAGGGCCTACTGCGATCATGCCTGGCACCCAATACTACGAAAAATTTCTCGACGAACGAGGGGAGACGCTTCTGCCGACAGGCAAGGCGGGAACGATGGTACTGGTACATTTCGACTTGTGGCATAAAGCCTCACTTAATGTATCGGATCTAGATCGATATATGCTCAAGTTTCAATTTCTCAGGTTATCCGCACCGGAATTTCCAAGTTGGAATCATCAGAGCAAGGAGATGATCGTGCCTGAAGGAACACCCGCTATCCATATGAATTTATGGCAGGATGTCTGGGATTGGCTCCGGGGAGACAAACATACGGCAAAGCAGAACAGCATGAATATTAACGATGAGAGATTGTTGGCATTACAACAAGACCTTGAAGCAGAGGATTCGACCGTGCGCGAGCGGGCTGCAGACGATTTGGGGAGGATAGGTATAGCAGCGGCTTCTTGTGCTCCCCAATTAGGGGTTCTGTTGAATGATCCGGTAGAAACGACCGCGTTGAACGCAGCCTACGCCCTTGGACAATTAGGAATAAAAGGTATTGAAGTGCTAATCGGTCATTTAAAAGAAGGATCGAGCTTAGTAGCGGAACGTGCCGCATACGGATTACAAGGAGCAGGCATGGAAGCCATTCCAGCACTGCTACATGTTATGAAGCATGAAGATGAGAAGCGCAGGGCGTTAGCAGTGTTCGTGCTAGGAATGATCGGATATCCCGAAGGCGAAGCGATATCCTCGCTTATCTCATGCTTACAAGATGAGAGTGATTGGGTCCGTAGAAATGCGGTCGAAGCTTTGGGCATGGTCAGAAATCCTGGAGAAGAGGTCGTTTCGGCATTAGCAAATGTATTGGAGGAGTCTTTGCTATGTGAAATATGTGAAACTGACGAAGCTTCTGAGACGAAAGACATGCAATCGAAAAATGCATATGTAACCATGCAGCACTACATTTCTAATAAGATCGGTTATACGGCGGCACTGTCACTGTTGCGCAAAGGTAAGACAGGCGATCCAATGAAAGTTGTTCGCTCCCTGCAACAAGCGCTGTACAGCAAAGATCGTTATGTCAGGGCTTATGCGGCGGAAGCACTCACCCATCTGCGAACGGATGAAGCAATTGAGATCATGATACGGTATTATCGATCTTCCCGTTGGTGTCAGGATACTAGTAAAGCAAGCACTTTCTAGGTTATTAAGTGGACACATAAAGGAGAAATCAATTATCTATGAAAATAACAAAAGTGGAGTCATTTATTCTGCATGTTCCTATAACTCCTCCGATAACGGATGCAATAAATGTAGCTACTCATTGGGGACTAGCCGGAGTAAGGATTTTTACAGATGACGGTTTTATTGGATACGGTTATACAGGTACTTGTGCTAATGGAGACGAGATGATTATCGATACCATCGATCGGTATTATGCGCCGGAATTGATAGGTAAAGATCCCTTCATGGTAAGGGAAATATGGGATCAACTTAGATTTGGCAAGATGCACTGGATCGGAAGAGCTGGAATTACTCACATGGCTCTTGCCGCAGTGGACATAGCATTATGGGACATCATGTCCAAAGCCTCAAATAAACCTTTGTGGCAGTACTTGGGTGGACATAAGTCGAAGCAATTAAAAGCTTATAACACAAACGGGGGTTGGCTAAATTGGAGCAAAGAACGTCTGATCAAGGATGTTTGCGAAATCGTCGAACAAGGGTTTACTGGAGTTAAAATTAAAGTAGGAAAACCAGATCCTCATGAAGATTTTGATCGCGTTAGGGCCGTGAGAAGAGCAATTGGCGACAACACAACCTTTATGATCGATGTTAATCAACAGTGGAATATTAATACCGCGATGACTTGGGGCAAAAAGCTGGAGGAATTCGACTTGTTCTGGCTGGAGGAGCCGCTTAATCCAGACGACGTTCTTGGACATAAGAAGCTCGCGGATACATTGACGGTGCCGATTGCCTTAGGCGAGCACGTCTATTCAAAATTTGCTTTCCGTGATTATATTCATCAAGGTGCAGTCGAATATGTAAAAGTCGATGTGACCCGAGTGGGGGGGATAACTGAGTGGTTACAGGTTGCTGGTCTCGCAGCTTCCTATGACTTACCGATTTGTCCACATGTGGGAGATATGGGGCAAATACATCAGCACCTTGTCGCCTCTACATCAAACGCAACGATGCTGGAGTATATTCCTTGGATTCGTCATATTTTTGAAGAGCCTGCTACTGTTAAGGACGGTTACTACGTGTTACCCCAAATGCCAGGGGCTTCGACTCAGATCATACCCCAATTTTTCGAAGAATACAGAGTTAAGTAGGGGAAATTAAAGAAAATTGAAGATGATCGGCAGTCTAGGACATTATTTTGTATCATTAGGTCAACCAGGAACTCTGGTTGGCTTTTTTTCTTGGGAATTATATGATGGCGTTATCCGGGAAACAAGTCTGCAAGCACGACGGTGGACTTAGTTCAGGTCATTTTTCTTGAAAAACTGAAATAATTCCGTAAGGAGTATAAAAAATAAAGTTCTTGACTTTTAGTTGTGATCAAACGGGTACTTGACAGCCGTGTGCTATCATTAAACAAAGATCATATCACGGGGGTAGGGGAGGATACTAGATCCTATTCTAAAAAGTGAGGGATAAACTAAGTTTGAAAAACAACCAGGATTTAGTCAAGAATATCATTTATCCATCTTGATGAAAGATCGAACTGAATGCTTGATTATCACCACTAATGGAGTACAAATCAAAGGAACAATTGAACTTTTTGATAAACATGTCGTCTTTATACGCGCGCACTCTGGAAAACAGAGCATGATCTATAAGCATGCATTATCCACGATCATACCTAGCATTAAATAAGCCTTATACTTAACTCAAAAAGACTAAGCTTACAATAATACTTGGGAGGCAACTTATGTTTCAGCATAGTAATCAAAAATATGAAGGAATAGACTTTGGTACACAAGATTTAAGGTACGGCGATTTAATAAGTTGTACATTTAATCGTTGCTCGTTTTCTAATGGATCTCTTGATGAGATTACATCCAGTTTCTGCCGTTTTATTGAGTGTGATTTTCGAGGAGCTTCATTAAATGGGTCCATTCATAAAGAATCAGCGTTTGAGAATTGCAACTTTAATGGAACTAATCTTTTTGTTTCGAAATTTGAAGAATGTAAAATGACAGGTTCAGATTTTTCTAGCTCAAATATGGATGGGATCACAATTTTTCAAGGAGATTGGTCTTACACAAATTTGAGAAATTCCAGATTAGTTAAACAGGATTTACGCAGGGTTAAATTTTACGAAGCAGACTTGTCAGGAGCAAATTTAGAAAAAGCCGATTTAAGAGATTGTGATCTGACTATGGCTATACTGACAAAAGCAAAGTTACAGGATGCGGATGTAAGAGGGGCTAAAATGGAAGGAGTAGATTTTAAAACATTCACCATTACAGGAATGAGAATGGATAGAGAGCAATCTGTATTGCTTGCGCTTTCTCATGGAGCCAAGGTAAGTTAATCGGATATTAAGATCATTCTTGAGCTCCACAGGCAAACTAGCACCTTTTGGCAGTAAAATGTGTGGTTATGGCAGTTCTTTCTTCCTTATGCTGATCATGTAAAAATCAATTCTGACTAAGAGAGGTGCTTTCACATGACACAGCAACAAAATGGAGTAAAGACGATTGAAGGAGATACACTGATTCGAAAAGTTCTCCTGACGAATGCCGTTTCCTCGGGAGCTGTTGGATTGCTGCTGCTTATGTTTCCCGGATTTGCCCGCAGCTGGACAGGTTTGGACAACCTGAGCGCACTAGCAGGAACAGGCGTTTTCCTGCTCATTGTCGTCGCATTACTATTGTGGACAGCAACCAGGAACTTAATATCTCCTCGGCTAGTGCTCTTTTTTGCCATTCTCGATTTATTATGGGTAATTGATAGTGTTCTTCTTCTGGGGGTTAACGGATCTGTCACAGCTATCGGCATATGGGCGATTATAGTGGTTGCTGCAGTTGTAGGTGTATTTGCGAGCTTTGAGATGTCCTACTACTGGCACAACCGTTATTATCGCAAGTAAAGATGATTTGGGAATCGATCTAGTAACAGTATTGTATCTGAAAATTTAACTACAGTTTAATACCAATCACTAAATAGCAGGTGCCGCGGCACCTGCTATTTTTATTGAAATAAAGGCTAGATTTAATGGTGCTGCCGCTATCCTCCACTTTTTAAGGTTCCTGTAAGGTTCGCATTAAAACGTTGTAAGGTAGGAGAACTATAATTGTTTTTGTAGAGAAACAAGGAGGATGGCTATATGAAAACCATTTTACAGGCAAACAACGTTCAAAAAATATACGGTACGAAGGAAAACCAATACAAGGCACTTGAAGATATCGATCTGGAAGTGATGGAAAGCGAGTTTATTGGCATTATGGGACCTTCGGGAGCAGGGAAATCAACCTTACTTAATATTTTGTCTACCATCGATAGCCCCACGTCTGGAGAAATTGTCATCGCCGGTCAAAATATCTTGCAGATGAACGAGGAACAATTGTCGGACTTTCGTCGCAATCAGCTTGGATTTATTTTTCAAGATTATAACCTTCTCGATACGCTGACGGTGAAAGAGAATATTTTGCTTCCGCTTGCTTTATCGAAGGTTCCGGCCAACGATATCGAAGCGCGTGTCCAGGAAATCGCCGATACATTCGGCATTCGGGACATCCTCGAGAAATACCCCTATCACATCTCAGGGGGCCAGAAACAGCGAACAGCCGCGTCGCGCGCCATTGTCGCCAATCCTAGCCTGATCCTAGCGGACGAGCCGACGGGCGCATTGGATTCGAAATCGTCTGCTAGTCTGCTCGAAAGCCTGACCCAGCTTAACGAACGGCATCGATCAACCATCATGATGGTGACGCATGACGCGTTTGCCGCAAGCTTCTGCAAGCGAATCCTATTTATTAAAGACGGCAAAATGTACGCGGAAATTCATAAGCATCAGCAATCGCGGCAGGAATTTTTTCAGCAAATAATGGATGTCCTTGCTTCGCTTGGAGGTGGCGGTAAATGACGTTGTTTCAGCTTGCGGGAAAAAACATCCGGAAAAACTTCACCAACTACTTCCTGTACTTTGCTTCGATGATTTTTAGCATCGTCATTTACTTCACGTTCGTTTCGTTAAAATACGATTCGACGATCCTAGCGACGTCGGACGCTTCGCCCAAAATCAGCTCTGCCTTTTCCGGAGCGTCAGTGGTCTTAATGATTTTCGTCGCCATATTCATCTGGTACTCCAATTCCTTCTTTACCAGGAAGCGTAAAAAAGAAGTCGGACTGTACTCGTTGCTCGGCGTGCGGAAGAAACAAATCGGTCGCATGCTGTTCTACGAAAATTTTATAATGGGCATCTTGGCCATCATATTCGGGATTTTGCTTGGATCTTTATTGTCCCGAAGCTTCGTGTCGATTTTGATGAAGGTCATGGGCTATGATGCAATGATACATTTTCACATGTCTCCTCAAGCGGTGATCCATACCATCGTTGTATTCACCGTGATTACCATCCTTACTTCGTTCCATGGGTACCGACTGATTTATCGGTTCAAATTAATTGAGCTATTTCAGGCAGACAAAGAAGGTGAGGAAGAGCCGAGAGCCTCTTGGATAATGGCATTGTTAGCCGTAATATTGATTGGACTCGGCTATTGGCTGGCGCTTCAAAACATATTGGAGTCCTCCATTTGGCGAAACATGGGTTTCATGGTCACACCGCTGGTTATATGTGCCACCGTGATCATAGGCACTTATTTATTGTACAGCACGTTCATCGTGTACTTGTTAAAGATGGCCTGTAAAAACAAAAAAAGATTTTGGAACGGCATTCATCTCATCAGCACTTCCCAGCTTCTGTACCGCATGAAAGGAAACGCCCGTACGTTAACGATCATCGCTGTCCTAAGCGCTACGACATTGACGGCCGTCGGAACTGCATACAGCTTTTATTACAACAACCGAAGCAATGTCGAGCTTGCCGATCCTAACAGCATGATGTTTATAACGAACGACCAAAGCATAGTGATTGAAGTTAACGAACGGATTTCGCGCGATAAAAAGCATGAGGTTGTTTATCATGTGAGCATCCCGGCTCTGCAAATGAAGGTAGATATTACGAGCCTGAACAGTAAAATCTCCAGCAATATCGTGAACTATACCCTCATTTCCAATGCAACCTTTAACAAGCTGGCTGAAGTTCAACAAAGAAATGATTCGCTGATGCTAAGAGGACAAGAAGCGGCTGTGTTGGATGCGGGATATTACGAAGGGCTATCGCCTGCATATGTCAACTCTACGATCTCACTGAATGCGAAGGAGCTTACGGAGAACGTTACTTTCAAAAGCTTAAAGCGGTATAACGTCTTGAACCTTCGGACGGCGAATACAGCTGTCGTGGTTAGCGATGAGGTATTTGCCGAATTGCAAAAAGAAGCTCCACTCGTGAATATGGAAGCTTACAAGATTACACACGAAGACGAAGCCAAGCAACTATCCAGTGATGTTCAAACCATACTGCCGCGAGATGCGTACTTCTCCAGCTTCTATACGGATTATGCCGCAGGAACGGAATCTACTGGGTTAATCATTTTTATGGGCGGGTTCCTAGGATTGGTTTTTCTTGCAGCCACGGGAAGTATCATTTACTTTAAACAGCTGACGGAAGCCAACTTAGACAAGGAACGTTACGTCATTTTGCACAAAATCGGAGTGAACAAAAAAGAAATTCGCAAATCGATCGCTAGCCAAATTTTATTCGTGTTTGCTCTGCCATTAATTGCGGGAATTGCTCATTGCATCGTTGCTTTAACGGCTCTATCCAGG
The DNA here is from genome assembly GCF_000686845.1 of Paenibacillus sp. UNC451MF. Classification (GTDB taxonomy): domain Bacteria; phylum Bacillota; class Bacilli; order Paenibacillales; family NBRC-103111; genus Paenibacillus_S. The sequence continues at coordinate 95,347 of NZ_JMLS01000028.1, forward strand.
CTCATCCAAATCAACCTGGTGATACCTGTCCTCCTATGCATAGGTGTATATGCTAGCATGTACATCGTTTATTACTTCTTAACCGTCAATACCTACTACAAAATTGTCATCAAATCGAATGCCTAACACGGAACGGGAGAGGACTATGAAAAAAATATTCATTTCTTGCATCGTCATTGCGGCTCTTTTAGTTGCAGGTATGTTCTTATTTCAGAACGTCAATCTGAACCGGCTAGGGACAGATGTCTACTATATTCAGATTCAAGGGCAAGGAAAGAAGCTTGAATATAAAATGGACAGTGGAGAAATCGTTGTACGATTCGAATACGAGCTGCCGGCTTTCGATAAGAACGGGGGGCAAAAAACATTGAAGTTCTCCGCCCCGAAGCCGCTGAGGGAGCGAGCTTATCTTAGTCTGTTTGTTAAAGAAGGAAGAGGCGTGACCTCTTACCAGGAAGTAACGAAAGAAAAGCTGCCAGAGAAAGCAAGTCAGAAGTTGCAATAAATCGAAGGATCATAAGGAGTAAAGCAATATGAACCCATCTATTCCACAGCAAGATAGGATTATTGCCTTAGATATCATTCGGGGGCTTGCGTTATTCGGAATCTTGTTTATTAATGTAAAAGGATATATTGTCCTTACCGAAGGTATGATAATACCAGAATACACCGGAATCAATCAAATGATTGACACCTTGATTCTCATTCTTGTGGAAAAGAAATTTTTCTCTATCTTCTCATTTTTGTTCGGTGTTGGCTTCTACATTTTTGCCTCTCATGCAGAGCGAAGGGGGGACAAGCCCATCTGGCGATTTACACGTCGATTGCTCATGCTCCTCATCATGGGCATTATCCATGCCCTTTTTTTCTGGGGCACCATCCTGCCTGGCTACGCGTTGATAGGTCTGTTTTTGCTTCCTTTTTACAGGGCTAAGGTGACGACCATCTGCAATTGGCTTGGAGGAATCACGGGGGTTTACTTGCTCGCGCTCATTTCAAAGCTTACGATGGGAGGAGCCGGTCCATTATCCAACGCGATTGACTTTGCAACCTCGGATTCTACCTTAGTCTACATCATGTTTTTAGCTGGATTTCTGGTAGCGAAGGCTGATTGGATCCGACGGGTAGGGGAATTGAAAAAACAGGTTCGTCAGGTGCAGCTTGTGTCATTACCGATCTTTGCAGGGTTGTCGATCTGGATCTGGACGGCGGCCCAGCATGGAGCTGATAACCTGAAGATCATCGTTTCCTTGAGCTCCATTCCGGGAGTCTTGTTGTATGTAACATCTTTGTTATTGATACTGGAGCATCAGTCAGTCCGGAAGCTGCTTCAGCCCTTCGCACGCGTGGGCCAGATGGCGCTAACAAACTACGTCGCCCAAAGCTTTATCGGACTGTGGATCATATCGCTAATGGGGCTGGAGACGGTGTCCCCCTCCAATGTGACCCTGATTGCATGCCTGATCATGATCGTGGAGCTTATCTGCAGCAATCTGTGGTTCTGCTATTTTAAAATGGGTCCGTTGGAAAAAGTATGGCGATACATGACTTATGGCAAAAAACAAACCGTCCAATAAACCCGGACAATGCGCAAAGAAGCCGATGCAGCATGGCTTTCTTGCGCATTTGTTTCATGCTCCGCGGCTCCGTACAGCCAGATACGAGAGAAAGTGCCGCATACTTACAGGAAATGAATTACCTATACGTTTCTTTCCAGGAGGCAGGATGACATGTCGATCAACAAAAAGGTTTTGATTATAGACGATGAGGAAGCGATATTGAAGCTTATCGCTACGGTTTTACGAAAAGAAGGCATTGAACATGTCATCACATCCACGACAGCGGCAGACGGATTTGCCCAATTCCAGCAAAAGCAGCCCGATCTTGTATTACTGGACATTATGCTGCCAGATGGGGAAGGCTACGACTTATGCAAGCAAATGAGGGCGGTTTCGAAGGTTCCAATTTTATTTTTATCAGCCAAAACAGAGGAAATTGATAAGGTCTTAGGCTTTGCCATTGGTGGCGACGATTATATCACCAAGCCGTTCAGCCCCAAAGAGCTGGCTTACCGTGTGAAAGCCCAATTGCGCAGAGCCGATTATATGCTGCCAGTGACAACGAAGGATACAGTTTTAACAGCTGGCCCCTTTGTATTAAACGAACAAAAAGCGGAATTATTAAAGAACGGGACCGGCATTGAATTAAAACCGAAAGAGCTTGGTTTAATGAAGTATTTTCTTCAGAACGTGAATAAAGTGATCAGCAAAGAAAGGCTTTACGATGCTGTTTGGGGGGAGGATTTTATCGGTATCGATAATACGGTCATGGTTCATATCCGAAGGCTGCGGGAAAAAATAGAAGAGCACCCCTCAGAACCCCGCTATTTAATTACTATCAAAGGCTTAGGTTACAAACTTGCAGTAGAGGATGAATAGTTTATGAAATGGAAGTTAACAGTAAGATATCTCATCTCGGTTGTCTTCGTAGTGATCTTCATTATTTTCATAAACCTTTTCATTACACTTGCTTTGTTCATAGCTCACGCTACTTTAAATCCCCCTATCATTCAAGAAGAGGAACATTCTCCCGAGCAATTTGCAAGGCAGTTTGAGGATCAAATCACGATTTCCGGCAATGAACTGACGATTTCCGAAGCAGGTCAGGAAGAGCTGACCAACAGAAATGCATGGATTCAAATTTTGGATGAAAACGGAAATGAGCTTTTCTGTTCCCAGGCACCAGAAGGGCTAAAGAAACACTACACTCCCTCGGAAATCATTCAAATGTACAAGTACAAGGAAGTGAATTCAGAAACAACCGTTTTTATCGGAGATAAGAAAGCAAACGGCCACACATACAGCTATTTGATTGGGATCGAGAATCGCAATATTAACCGATATTTTATTTTATACGATAATCATTCGTTGTTTCGCATGGTTAAAGTCGGAGGCGTCGTTTTAGCTATCGATATATTGATTACGTTATTGATCGGGTATTTCTTGAGCAAACGGCTGACAATGCCGCTATATACATTGATCGACGGGATTAAGAGGCTGGCAAGCAATGAATATTTTCATGCACAGCCGGTAGGTATTTTCAAACAAGTATTTTTAAATATCAATCATTTATCCAATCAGCTAAAGGCGAATGAGTCTGAACGGAAAAAATTAGACCGCATGAAAGAGGAATGGGTAACCAACATATCTCACGATATTAAGACGCCTCTGGCCTCGATTCAAGGCTTTGCAGAAATGATAAAAAACCCTGATTATCGCTTTACTGTAGACGAAATCAGGGAATATGCTGATATTATCGAGAAAAAGTCGCTATATATCAAAGAGGTCATAGAAGATTTAAGCTTGACGACAAGATTGAAACATAAAGAACTGATGTTAAACAAAAAAATGACGAATATGGTCGTGATCTTGCGAAATATCGTGATCGATATTGTCAATGACCCGAAATATGCCAAACGACATATTGAGTTTCATACTAATCAAGAAAACATTCCGGTAGAGGTGGATGAAATTCTGATTCGGAGAGCGATCAACAATTTAATTTATAATGCGCTTGTCCATAATGACGCTAACGTAAACATATCCGTAAGTATAGAAAAGACCGATCGGACCCAAATTGTCATCCATGATAACGGCAAAGGCATAAGGAAAGAGGAGCTCGACAAAATTTTCAACCGCTATTACCGCGGAACCAACACTGGGGATGCTCATAAAGGCTCCGGGCTCGGAATGGCGATAGCCAAAGATATTATTCAGGTGCATGATGGAGAAATTGCCATTCACAGTGAAGTGGGTGTTGGGACGACTATTGACATTCGACTATAATTCGGTTGGTGACAAAGGGGAGGGAGCACGTTATTGCGTGCCCCTTCTTTATGTTAAACGGGAAAATTTTATGCTATTGAACGAGTTGAATGGTTGGCCAATTTTAATTATTGAAAACGCACCAGCGTGTCCGGTGAATATAATATAATCTCATTCCCGACGATCATTTTACGAGCAAACATTATTTACAAACGAACATACGTTTGATATTATATTAGTAAATAATGGTAAATGAACTAAATTATCTGTCTTACATATTCAAATAAATATGAATTTTTGTTCAACGGCAAGTAGGAGGCTTCACTTATGAGCATAAAATGGAAAAGAAAGATTCTGATCAATGACCCTGTTGTACTGGACCCTGTTCAGATCGAGCGAAGAAAGCTTCTTTCGTTTAAGCAATTCAAAGATCCAAAATGGAGGCAATACAAAATATGAATATAGTTCTTATAGGTATGTCTGGAGCTGGTAAAAGTACTTTGGGTGTGTTACTTGCAAAAGCTTTAGGAATGGATTACGTAGATACAGATATTGTTATAAAACAACTTGAAGGTAGGTTGTTACAAGATATAATTGATAATGATGGTATCGAAAAATTTATGGAAGTCGAAGAAAAAATTGTGTCTGAATTGCAACTGAAAAATAGCATTATATCTACAGGTGGGAGTGTTATATATTCAGAAAAAGCTATGAATGTCCTTAAACAGGATGGACAGATTATTTATTTACATGTCCCATATGAAGAAATTAATAGGAGACTAATAAACATAGCAACCAGAGGCATCGTAATAAAGAAAGGAAATAGTCTTAAGGACGTTTACAAGGAAAGAGTTCCTCTATACATTAAATATAGTGATAAAACTCTTGATTGCTCCAATAAGGATATAGAACATTGTGTTAGTGAAATTATAGAGAAAATTAAAGAAAACCATTGAGATGTTTCAACTAAAGGGAAACTTTAGTTCTACAACAGTTAGCGAGGAGCTGCCGCGCCTGTCAATCAAATCGGTAGCATATCAGATTACAATATCTAATCTTATACCTTTGTACTACGTTTATTAAGGAGTGTGATAAATGTGAGTATTATTTAAAGTAAAGTTGGAGCCGTTTTCATTCCAGTAAGTGACATCAGTGAGGCTAGGGAATGGTATTGCTCCATTCTTGGACTGGAACCTACGTTTGATATTATTGCGGGCCATCTTTGTTGTATACCATTGGATAATAATGGAATGAATCTTGTGTTAGACAGCAATATTTACAATGGGGATTCATACTTTAGAAATCCTACCTTTCATTTTAACACTGACGATATACATAAAGCTTATCAATTCATGAAAGACCGTAAAGTTGAACTTGTTACCGATATTGAGAATGGACATTGGTTCAATTTCAAAGATCCGGATGGAAATATGTTGATGATTTGTAAATGTTAGAGCCAACGGTCGTTGCACTAACAGGAAACGATAGCTCTATTAATAATCAGGACGAGGATGCCAGACAAAATGAGTCAATCGAAAGCGGATACTGCTGAGTAAATAATTGAGATGCTCATTATTGTAAAACCGTTAATTAGCTAAAACTGTTTTTTTTGGGAAATGACGATTATTAATGAAAAGGCTAGAATAATGATAAAAAAATATAAACTGGCCTTTGTCTTCTTGCTCTACAACTATAACATCATCTTGGATCCTGCTCAATTCTTCCTCCAAAGCTTCCCAATCCGTGATTAACATATCAAATTTGAAGCATCCGCTACTTGTAAGAAGCCATTGAATCCAATATTGGTATTTGGGGATAGGACTACATTTTTACGACTATTCTCAATTACAGCATTCTGAAATGCTGTACCTCATGGTGATCAATTTAAAGAAACTATGGATTTTCCAAAACTCCTTTCCTATTTCTTTAGAGAAGATGTGGACAGCAACTTAAGCCATATTAATCTGTTGTGAACTCTATGATAGTGAGTAAGGAGTGAAAGTTATGCAAAAATTTTCAGAACTCAATTATATAAGCCCGGATTATGAAAAAGAAAAAGCTGCCTTGCTGAAATCTAAGGAGGGAATGGCAAATGCTTCTTCCTATGAGAACTTTCGTGATTTATGGCTATCACGAAAAAAAGCGGATCAATATTTGGATATGTTAACAGATCTCGCATACATACGATTTCTGACCGATACTTCGGATACATTTTACAAGAATACAGTGCACACAGATAGTATTGAAGAGCCGCAGATTAGATTGCTTCGAAAAGAATGTGACGATGTACTTCTAGATTCCCTTTATATTGAGGGGATTAAAGCTGAATTCGGAGATAAGATTATCCAAGATATGAGAATTAGAAGGAGCCTATCAGGGGAAAATGCCGTTTCGCTGCAACTTGAAGAAAACCGATTATGTATAGAATATAACAAGCTGGTTTCTTCAGGGAAATCAAAAGAAGCGAGGTCCAGTGAAATCGATGACTTATATAACAGCATGATCAATGTGCGGACGAATCTGGCTAAAAGTCTCGGTTTCGATAGTTATATAGAGATGGCGTATCGAATCCAGGGACGCATCGATTACGGGAAGGAAGCTATCTCCTCTTTTCGTTCTCAGGTGCTTGACGTCATTACTCCTGCTTGTGCCGTGTTTGAAAAGGAAAGACCCCAAGATAATTCTGTGCCAATTGGCGCAGTTGGGAATATTGTCCATACTGTCAAAAATATATTTCACGAAATATCGCAGGAAAGCAGCGATTTCATTAATTTTATTTATGATTATGAATTGTTTGATGTTGAGTCTAGACTCAACAAACGTCCTTTTTACTGCTGTTGTATGCTTTCACACTATAAAGCACCCTTCATTATTTGCGACTTAAAAGCTAATGGCAATGACGCGTTAATGTTTATCCATGAGTTGGGGCATGGTTTTGCATTTTATACCGCAGCACGAAGTCAGAAGTTGTTCGAATACCACCGTTCAACAGTCAGTATCAACGAAGTACATTCCAAGACGATGGAACTCCTTGCATACCCCTATTTGGAGCTTATCGTCGGGGAACATAAAGATAACTTTAGACGGAATCATCTGTATGAGGCATTGCGGTATCTTCCTTATAGATGTGCCATTGATGAATTTGAACACAAAGTATATGAGAACACAACCTTAACAAAATCTCAGCGTTGTGAACTGTGGAGTGAAATTGAACAGAAATATATGCCCTGGCGTGCCGGGAGTAATCATGAATCCGTTAAGCGTGGAACCTCTTGGTACAGCCAACCTCATCTCTTCAACGCTCCTTTTTCCTATATCGACTACAACTTTGCACAGATGAGTGCTTTTGAATTCTATGGACGGTCAAAAATCAACTATCAGGAGACTTGGAAAGACTATCTCGCATTTTGCAGTAAGGGAGGTAGTACAAACTATCTGAATCTTTTGGCTGCAGGAAAATTAGTCAATCCATTTTCCGTCGGTGCGGTAGCCGACATATGTGCGCCTATTCTGAATGAACTATATGGATAGTTTTAGCGTGATGAAGATGGGCGATATATCGAGAGTTCAATTACCAACCAGAACAAAGGCTGCCGGCACGGACGGCAGCCTTTGTTCACCTAACAAGTAGAATTCAAGTTTTTTACCAATAAAAAACTATAGGCTATTATATTCTTGCTTTAACTAATATAAGCAAATTTAATCAAGTTTTTTTCTCTTTTTCCAACCCATTTCATCATTATTATTTATAGTGAATGAATTTAGTTTAAATAATCGTGCAATTAAAAAGAGCATGGGTAGGGGATAAGCATAATTGAAACCTATAATACAACTACTTCACTTTGGCTATCATCAGGCGATGAGCTGCATATTTCCTGTTGCTATCTTTGGAACTTTGGCTCTCTCTAATGTGATTAAGGTGCCATTCATACATCGTTACGATGCTATTTTAATTATATTGCTTGGGGTTCAATACCTTATGTATCGCTGTCATTTAGAGACACGAGATGAAATCAAAGTAATCTGTATATTTCACTTGATTGGTTTGGTACTGGAGTTGTATAAGGTAAGGATGGGATCATGGTCATACCCAGATCCTGGATATACGAAGCTGCTCGGTGTCCCGCTCTACAGCGGTTTTATGTATGCTAGTGTAGCAAGCTATATGTGTCAGGTATGGCGGAGACTGAGAATGGACATGACCGGCTGGCCTGGTCTTACATCTTCCGTACTGCTAGGTGGAGCTATCTATTTCAACTTTTTCACTCATCATTTTATTCCCGATTTCCGTTGGTGGCTTACTGCTCTTGTATTTATTGTTTTCTGGAAAACATGGATCATCTATCGGGTACGGACTTTAACTTATCGAATGCCCTTAACGCTTGCGTTTATTATTGTAGGTGTTTTCATCTGGTTAGCAGAGAATATTGCCACATTTTTTGGTGCTTGGAAATACCCTGACCAGTACCAAACCTGGAAGCTAGTTAGTTTCAATAAGATAAGCTCATGGTTCCTTCTGGTAATCATTAGCGTCATCATCGTTGCCCAGCTTAAACATGTCAAAGCTAGTCGAACAACGAACGAATCTTAGTCCAGCTAGCTTTTCTCTCAAAGAGCCACCTCGGATTTGAACTGCACCCCTTATAGTGGACATTGGTAAAACACCCTGGTGTTAATAACCGATGAAAACTGTAGGGGGTGCTTTTCGTTATGGCAAAAAAGGGGCAAAAGCTCACGACGTATAGCTTTGAGATAAGGAAA
>NZ_JMLS01000029.1 GCF_000686845.1 Paenibacillus sp. UNC451MF
TAAGGATGGATATTTTCTCGCAGCGATTTCGAAGAAGCAAAGCTTCGAAAAATCCCGTTTGGTGATGATGGCGGAAGGGAACCACGCGTACCCATACCGAACACGAACGTTAAGCCTTCCAGCGTCGATGGTACTTGGACCGCAGGGTCCTGGGAGAGTAGAACGTCGCCAAGCAAATCAAAAAACACTCACTTTGTGGGTGTTTTTTTCTTTAGCTACAAACCCGCAAGAATGATCAAAATAAAATCCATCCTGGTCAACAAAAGACCAGGATGGATTTGTAATATCCTTTATTCAAATCAATTCAGATCACCACGATTGACGAAGCGTGAACAAATCGCGAAGCTCATCATTGGATAGCTCTGTAATCCAATTCTCTGAAGTAGAGATCACGTTCTCACTCAGGCTCATTTTGCTCTCCAGCATCTCGTCGATTTTCTCCTCCAGAGTGCCGAGGGATATGAATTTATGCACTTGCACGTTGCGTTTTTGCCCCATCCGATAGGCACGGTCGGTAGCCTGATTCTCCACGGCAGGGTTCCACCAGCGGTCGAAATGAAATACATGGTTGGCCGCCGTCAGGTTGAGGCCGACACCACCGGCTTTCAACGACAAAATAAAGATGCCGGGGCCCGATCCGTCTGGTGCCTGGAACGTATCGATCATTTTGTCGCGATCAGCCTTGGATGTGCTGCCGTTCAAATACAGAACGGGCTCATTTCGATGCTTCCCTAGCACGTCGGCTAGCATGCGTCCCATGCCTACATACTGGGTAAAAATCAGGCAGGAATCCCCTTCGTCCCGGAGCTCATCAACCATGGCGACAAGCCGTTCCAGCTTTGCGGACCGTGTGATGAACGATTCTCGCCGCTCCTCAGACAGAAGCACTTCCTCGGACAACGCATCTTCCTTGGTCAACAGCACGGGATGGTCACATAGCTGCTTGAGACGGGTCAAGGCACCAAGGATGGCTCCCTTTCTTTCAATACCCTCCAAATTCTTCATACGGTCCATCAGATCTTTGACCGCTTGCTCGTATAGAGCTCCTTGCTCAGCGGTGAGGTTGATATACACCTTCATCTCCAGCTTATCCGGCAGATCCAGCTGGATTGCAGGATCCTTCTTTTTACGGCGCAGCATAAAAGGTTTGACCAGCTTTTGCAGCTGTAGGGTCCGTTCCTCGTCATGATGCTTTTCGATAGGATTGGCAAATCGATGCTGAAAGCCGCGTGAGTTTCCCAAATAACCGGGATTGAGAAAATCGTAGATCGACCACAGCTCTGATAAGCGATTCTCAATCGGTGTTCCTGTCAATGCGATACGGTGCCGCGCTTTCAGGGAACGGACAGCGGCAGATTGTTTGTTTTGCGCGTTCTTGATGTTCTGCGCTTCATCCAGACCGAGAGAGCTCCATTGGATATCCCGTAGTGTCTCTTGATCCAGAAGAGCCGTCGTATAAGAGGTGAGTACAATGTCCGTATCCTGTAGTACAGTATGAAACGCCTCACCGTTTAACCTTCCTTTCCCATAATGCACCCACACCTTTAAATCAGGAGCAAAGCGGGCAATTTCCTTCTGCCAATTACCCAGCACAGATATTGGGCAAATGAGCAGAGCTGGCGATTCGGACTCTTCTTTGTGGTGAAGCAAATAGGTGATGAACTGAACGGTTTTACCGAGCCCCATGTCATCCGCTAAACAGGCACCGAGCCCAAGCTTTCTAAGAAAACTTAACCATGTGAAGCCTTCGCGTTGATAGCCGCGCAGCTCTGCCCGCAGACCATTGGGGACGGCAAGCTCCTTTAACTCAGTAGGCTGTCCGAGCTGACGGAGCAGCGCTAATAGATGGGAGTTCAGTTCAACCTCCAGCTTGATCCGTTCTTCCTCGTTCTCATCATCTATCTCTGTACTCCGTCGCCCTTCAGCTGAAGGCTTCTCCTGCTCCAGCTCGCTTAACAGGTGCAGCTGAAGAACATCCTGTAGGGATAAGCCTTCTTCCGGATTCATGCTTTCCATTAGTCTTCGGATCTGTTCCAGCAGGGCAGGGTCCAAGTAGACCCATTCGCCACGGAAGCGGATAAGCCGTTCTTTGCGGCTCAGCAGCTCGGCGAATTCGGCTTCATTCAAATCCGAGTTGCCGATGGCAATGCGCCAGTCGAAGTCGACAAGGGCATTGAGCCCGAAGAGCGACTGGCTTTTGCCGCCAGCCTCGGACGTGACTTGCGCGCGCAGCCGAGGCTTGCGCTTTGAAGCAGCTTCCCACCAGCCGGGAAGCATAACATTCCAGCCGTCGCTCAGCAATTCGCGGCTGTCTGTGGTTAGAAATCGCCAAGCGGCTTCATCACTCAGCGGCTCAGCAAAGAGCTCACCGCCATTATTAGCGCTTGGAAGTGCCGCGGCCAGCCTTGCCGTCCATCCGGGAGAACGCTCCCGGATATAAGGGCTCCACTCGCTGGTCCATGTTCCGAATGCTTGCCCATCCGCAGCCAGGCGGATGGGCACAAGCACGGTATTATCGTTCTTATCCTGCAGCACCAGCCGGAGGCGCCAATCGTACTGCTCTTCGTCTGGCTCCAGAAGCTGCAAAGCAGGGCGAAAGGGTGCCATATCCGGCTTCCAGCCCAAGGATGCAAGCCACTCTTCCTCCGTAAAAGCGCCAGCCGAAGCGGATGCTGCGGACTCACGCCCTTTAAACAACGCGGGATAATCCCTTCTAAGATCGGACATGGCGGCCTCGCTACCATAGTGCTGTCTTGTTACCGTCGCGGAAAACGCGGAACGAAGACCTGACAGCTCCTCCTCTGAGACGTCGAGACTTTTTAATGAATCCCAATCCAGCGTTTCCAATGTTTCAGATCCAGACACCCAAGTCCACTGCAGCTTTCCACTGCGAAAAGAGCTGTAGCTAGGCACATAATGGCCTTCAATTGCTTCTTTGAGTAGAAGGGGAGCGGCTTTAAGCAATCCATTAACCGCTTCATTTCCACTTTCCCACCGGATGATGTCGATGAAATTCGGCTCAGCGAAGAAGGGAAGCACCATTTCAGCAGGGAGAACCGTTACCGTCAGCTCACCAGCCTGTTGCAGCTCTAGAGTAGTTCCGTAGTAGGAAGGCTCGTGCCAAGCAAACAATAACTTCCGGAATTTGTCGCCGGGAACGTCATGTCCATTCTGCTGCCCCCATAGCAAGGCATCCCCGCTGTCTGTTAAAATGACGTGCAAAGTCATGTCATACCATTGTGTGATCATTCCAATAGCTTTCCTTTCTTCATTTCCTCTTGCAGCGCCCTCAATCGGCTATGCCGTTCTATAAACCCAGCAAAGAATCGGTCCCACCGCTCGACCTGCTTCATTTTTTTGTACACCTTATCCAATCGCTTCAAAAGCTTGACTGCTAGTTTGTAATCGTGGCGATTTTTAAGGGAGACATATTGCTCTATGGCTTGATGATAGAACGGGAGAAGAAGCTCAGGAGCTTCTTTCTCAATCGGCTGTAGAACGCTGACCTTATGGGAGTGGGGATCATGTCCCTGGATAATTTGCAGCTCAAGCCAAGGCTTCCATCTCCGCTGTTCGTACAGCACATCTTCCATAATCGGGATAGAATGAGGCAGCATCCCTTCTAGAGCAGTCCATAAATGGTTTTCCGCTTCCGGAACATGGGAAATGGCTGCTTTCCAATAGCCCATATAGGCATCAAGCTCTTTGTTTTTTTGACCGTAGAAACAATTAGCGGTCTTTATTAACCAGTCCACTAGCTCATCCCAATTGTGAGAATCCATAATACGATTCAAGAAAGGGAAGAAGAGACTCGCCGGTGCTTTTAGTAATGAGTTGCTTTCTTGTAAAGTCTCCCATGCCTTTTTATTTTTGGATTGATATAGATATAAGTAAGCCTTAGCCGCTAACAGAGAAGCCGATTGGGAATCGGACGTTTGCTTCTCTAATTCCGTAATCTCTTGAGTCACCCAATGCCCTAGTTCGGGGGAATGAGCTATTCCATGCTCCCATAGTGCTGTATATAGTCCGAAATCCAAATACTTATGATTGGTTTCATCCAGCATTTGCTGTCTTAAATAATCTAATGTTTCTTCAAGACGTTCTGCATGGAGAGAGAAATCGACTAAGGCGGATTGATGCTGCAGCCAGTCCTGAATTTTATCTGACAAACGGTACAAAGCAAAAGAAGTGTAATAATTAACGCTGTTTTGAGCCGAGTGCTCTTTCATTTTTCGCAAAATAAATAGCTCTTGATGCAGCTCGAAAAAGATTCGGTCCATATCAGAGAAATTTATAGAGTCTTTACGAATTGTTTGCAGCTGATTTCTCAGTGCGTCTGAATACATTCCGAGATCATAAGACGGTGTAACACGGGATGTATATTGTTTCATAACATCATGCCAGCCTGAAATCTTCATGCTCGGCAACTGATTAAGCGACGTTTCTGGGGAAGGTGTGATCCGTTTAAGGTGATGCTTGGCGTTCACAATCTGGGAGGCAGGATAGCCCAGCCTGTCGGCAAGCTCCATCATAACGGCTGCTTGATGCTTGCAGTTGGTTTGGACCGGACAGTTACAAGAGTTAGACTTAAAATGATTTAAATGCAGTGTAACCTTGTACTCTTCCGAGCCAGTCACCCATGCTTGAATAACCCGGTCCTCAGAAGCGACCAGTCTGACTACGCGCTGCTGTTTAAAATAATTAAACCCTCGGCTCAGGGTGACTTCATTAAAAGTTCCTGCTACTTGTTCAAGCAGCTGTAACCATTGCTCATCGTTTAAGGTAGAAAACAAACTCATAGCAAAGCTCCTTGCTATTAAAATAAAAAGTTATATTCATCTATTATAGAACGACGTGGGGATAAATACGATATGTACATGATTGGGCCGCAAAAAAGAGTCGGTTGAACATGACGATTTTACCATAATCATGTTGCTTGCTGGGGCTATATTCTAACAAAACAAACAGCCCTCACAATAATTTGTGAGGGCCACTTTCTACTCCAGATTGGCGTGACGGCCAAACATGGTACCAGAGTTCAAGCCTTGCTTTTCCATAATTTTTAGGATAACGGCGTCGAAGTATATTAATAGGGTTTGCTCAAATAATGCACCCATCGGTTGAATGGTTTGGGCGATATTACTGGATTGATCCTTCGGTGCGCCAGGCAGTTTCACGGCAAGCGCTGCTATTGTTCCAAGAGTGGATTCTGGAAAAATGGTTACAACGGCGACGGATCCGCCTAAGCCTTTAGCTTTTTCGGCCATTGGGACCAAGCTTCTAGTTTCCCCAGAGCCGGATCCGATAATTAACATATCCTCGGTTTCCATGTTCGGGGTGACTGTTTCTCCTACGACATACGCTTCGATTCCCATTTGCATCATCCGCATGGCGAAGGCCCGTACCATCAAACCGGATCGGCCAGCGCCCGCAACAAATACTTTTTTCGATCGAAGGATGCGATCCGCCAATTGCTCCACCTGTTCTTCAGAGATCAAGTCGACTGAGCGGCTTAATTCTTTGCTTATGGTGTCTAAATAAGGCGCTGTCTGCATCATAGACATTAACCTTGTTTGATCAGCTTTTGCATTTCAGCTGCAACGGCTTGTTTATTTTCTTCACCTGTAATTCCGCCGCCTACAATGACTAGATCCGGCTGCGCTTTAATGACTTCCGGCAGCGTGCTTAATTTAATGCCACCAGCGACAGCTGTTTTCGCATTTTTGACGACGCTTTTAATGGTCAGCAAATCTTCAAAGGAGTTTTTCCCGACTGCTTGAAGATCATAGCCTGTGTGAACGCAGATGTAGTCTACGCCGAACGCATCGACTTCTTTTGCTCGCTGTGCCAGATCCTTCACGCTGATCATGTCGATCAGAATTTTTTTGCCTTGCTTTTTGGCTTCTTCTACGGCACCCTTGATCGTCATATCTTCCGCAGCTCCAAGAATAGTGATAATGTCCGCGCCTGCTTCGGATGCTTTCATGACTTCGTAACCAGCTGCATCCATGACTTTTAGATCCGCCAGTACTTTCAAATGAGGAAATGCTTCTTTGATTTCTTTTACAGCCTTGAGTCCTTCATTTATAACAACGGGTGTGCCGATTTCTACGATATCGATGTAAGGCTCAACTTCCTTCACCAGTTCTTTCGCTTGCGGAATGTTAACCAAGTCCAACGCTAATTGCAGTTCCATAGTATTATGCCCTCCGGATAATGTTTTTTAATAAAAAGCTTTTCTGGTATAATTTGATTTCCCTTACCTGGCTTCATCTCATTGTCTCTAAGAAGCGTTTATCCTCTATATCAAGCTATTAATGAGCATGAACATGGTAAAGCACCTCTCTATGAAATGGATTGATTAAGACAAAATACATCTTAACCCTTATGGAGAGATTAAAGAAGAATGCACTTTTTTGTGCGGTGGTACCAAAAAAGTAACTTGAAAGCGTGGGAGAGAATCATGTCGGACCTCAGGCAAGAAATACTAGATAAGATCAAGAACGGAGATTTTAACTGCGAGAAAGAATTGACCCTAGCCATGATCAGCGGAAAGTGGAAGATTGTCATTCTGTGGCATTTGGGTACGGAGGGGACCCGCCGGTTCAGCGAGCTTCAGCGCTTGTTTCCCAAAATCACACATAAAATGCTTACAAGTCAACTAAAAGAATTGATGGACGACGGGATCGTGCACAGGGAAGTCATTCCCGAGGTGCCCCCGAAAGTCGAATATTCCATAACGGAGCTTGGAAAGACGCTGCTGCCGATTGTCGAAATGATGTACGAATGGGGTAAAAAGAGAATCGCGGATATTAAAGAAAATGAAGGAATCAGCATGCAGGACTCATGAATGCTTACTTTACCAACGAAATGAGAGCGGGAGCCGATACGGCCTCTCGTTTAAGATTCACCCACCGGGGAGAATCGTTTTATCCAATATGGCACATCTCAAAGCTTACCAAAATGTGGTACGATAACTAGAACTAGTTATGATCAAAGTGAGGTGCCACCAACAATGAGAGTATTGTTTTGCTCGGATCCGTTAAACGATAAGCGGGTTGATCCGGATTATGAGATGGAATATAAGGCTGCAGTCGAATTAGGCATAGAAGTGGAGCTCTTTTCATTGGAAAGCTTACTGGAAGGAAATCTATCTAAGGCCTTAAAGCGTATCTCCAATGCCGAAACTAAGGAAACCATTGTGTACTGTGGATGGATGATGAAGCCGGAAGTATATAAAAAGTAATTTTTTTACAATAGACATTGCCAAGAAGGCAAGCGGGGACTGGATCATTATCGAAGTAGGGGACGGTCAGGTATCAGGACTCCCAAGTCATACTCAGGTAGAGGGATTTTACCTTGCCATAAGGACCATGCTATCCTCTGAAAAAGAAAAGTAGAACATCCTCTCATTCTATTCTGTACGGTTATAGGAGGACCACCATGCATAAACGCTACCGCCAAACGATGATCATGCTGATGCTGCTATCTATATTCCAGGCCTATATATCCGCCTACACGGTGCTTTTTGATAGGGGTTCTACTATTCAAACTATCTCAAGCATAGGTTTGCTGCTGCAAAGCTTAACGGTATTAACCGTAACTTTGCTGGAATGGAGCTTTTCCGAGAGCCGTTGGTTTCACAGGGCTTACAAGGCTGCGACCTATATTGCGGTTATAGGGTTGGGTTTATGCACCAGCATTTTTATACAGCAAGGACTTTTCTCCATTGATAGTGTGGAAGTGCTTTTGTCAGTAATAACGACGGTTATATTAATACAAAAATATAATCTCCTTTACAAGGAATAAATGATAGAGCCAGCAGAACAAAAACTAGGGCAACAATCGACCTCTCAGAAGGTCCGAGGGTTGGTTTTTTTATCTATTTACTTATGTTCAGCTCCTAGAGAGCAATTAGACCAATTATTAACAATTCTTAAGTAAACAGGCAATGGAAATGGTGTACAATAGGTGGGGCTAATGACCTAAAATGAGCAAGGGGCTGCCATAAGAAATGAAATATACGGGACGTATCGTATCTCTCCTCATCGTCATGATCAGCTCGTTGGGGTTAATTGTATATAACTACATATTTCATGGTTTATTGGATGTGATTCATGTTACGGTTTCGGCTTTCTACTTGTTTTGTGGCTGGTGGCTCGGCAAGCAGTACGACAAGATCAAGTATTTGTCCGAAAAGGATTTATTGACGGAATGCTACACCCGCCGTTTCGTCATGGACAAGTTCCCGAAGCTAAAAAGCATATCGGATAGAAAAGGGCAGCAGCTGATTCTTTTTCTCATAGATGTAAATAACTTCAAATCAATTAACGATCAGCATGATCATGCTATGGGTGATCGGGTGCTGCAGCTTATTGCGAATACGCTCAAAAGCATTTTTAGAAAATCGGATTATGTGGTTCGATGGGGTGGCGATGAATTCCTGATCCTTCTTCCCTGTACGGACGAAGCGAGAATGCAAGAGCAGCAAAGCTATCTGCACCATGAATTGCAAGCACTGTCTGGTCTTGTTCCCATGACGGTTACTGTATCCGCAGGGTATGCGGTGTATCCGAATGAAGGTATAGGCTTGGATGATTTAATAAAGATCGCAGATAAGAAAATGTACACCAACAAGTATGGTAATCAAGCAAACAAGGAGCGCAGAATGAGCTTATGACGAAAATTATGGTAGTTGACGACGCAGCTTTTATGAGACAAATGTTAAAGGATATGCTGAGCTCGAGCGGTTTTGAGATTGCAGGAGAAGCAGCCAATGGTGAAGAAGCGGTTCAAATGTATAAAAAGGTAAAGCCGGATCTGGTGACGATGGACATCACGATGCCTGAGATGGATGGAATTGAGGCTCTGACCGAAATCAAAAAGCATGACCCGTACGCCAAAGTGATTATGTGCTCCGCAATGGGGCAGCAGGGAATGGTGGTTAACGCTATTAAGGCCGGTGCAAAAGACTTCATTGTTAAGCCGTTCCAAAAAGAGCGGGTATTGGAGGCCATTAGCAAGGTGCTGGTCAACTAATAATACGGCGGTATGGGAGGAAATGCATGGATAGATATCTCGGGAGAAAAGTGAAAAATGACATTACCAACTCGTATGGGATGACCCTCGTACCTGCGGGAACCACACTGATTGATCTTCATGTTGAGTTATTGAGAAATCATAACGTTGATCCCCTATCCATAATTCTCGTATCCGAAGTTGAGGATGTATACAAGCATTCTGTTGACAAAGCGGTCCAAACCTCCGAGGAGCTGTTTCAATCGATCGGAAAATCGAATAAGATCCCGCTGATAGAAATACAAGAGGAGCTTCTCCCAGTCATTCAGCAGGTATCGGAGCATTCCAATATTTTTCGTCTGTTCCAGGTCGTAAGGGCGACGGATGAGTATACGTACCAGCACAATATTGGGGTCGGGATCTTATCTACATTAATAGGAAAATGGTTAAAACTGCCGGAGCCGGATCTATCTACGCTATCGCTGGCTGCTACATTGCATGACGTCGGTAAAGTGAATGTGCCGATTGATATTTTGAATAAACCAGGCAAACTGACAAAGGAAGAGTATGAGCTTATTAAAAAGCATACGATTTACGGTTACGAACTTCTGAAAAATACAGAAGGCCTAAATCGACGCATTCCACTTGTAGCGTTACAGCATCATGAGCGCAATGACGGCAAAGGTTATCCTTTGGGCCTTAAGCATAACCAGGTCGATTATTTCAGTAAAATCGTAGCGGTTGCCGATATATTTCACGCTATGTCATCCAAACGGCCCTACCACGATCCAATCCCATTCCATGAAATTGTAAGTCGTATGAGAACCGGGCTATTCGGGGAGCTTGATCCGAACATCGTATCCGTGTTTCTTGATAATATGATAAACCGATTGATCGGCGAGACGGTTTCTTTATCAGATGGGAGAGAGGGAGAGGTTGTGTATTTGAATCCTCACAGCAGAGAGACTCCATTAGTCAAGGTCAATGAGGAGTTCGTTGATTTAAGTAAAAGATACGATATACGCATCCAAGAAGTTAACGTGTAAGAGGGCAAAAGTTTCTTGAGCTGCTCAGCATGAATACGTTACTGCGCAGTACAATAGTAGTCTGATAGATTCAAGCAGTTCTAGGCATCCCATTGTGCTTTGGCAAGGGGTGCTTTTTTTTGTGTGTAGTTAACTTAAGTTAATATCCAATAGAAAATGGTTTTGGTACTATAGTACCATTCGTAAGTCGATTGAGCGGCTTGTCGCTCTGATGTATAAGGAGGAATAACCAGTTGATACAAAAAATGCTGCGCGGACTGTTCTTGCTCGCGGTTTTTGTCGTTTGTTGGCTTGCAGGCTGGGATCGGATGGCTCATGCAGCCGTGATGATAGAGCAGCTGCCGACTTCCGCTAATTTGCCTGAAGTGCTGCCGGGTGCTTCGGCTAGCACGCTCTCAGGTCAAGAGATTTTACTGACCGGAGGAGAGGATGCAAGTAAATTCAAGTATCCACAGCACTCCTACGTATTCAATACGGTTAGTCAGACGTGGTCCTCTTACGCTCCTCCATTGAACCTGGCTTTTCATATCCAATCCAAGCTTCAGGATGGCAAGGTGCTAGTAACCGGTGGGAACAATTTCACAAGCGGAGTCGGGTATACCTATAATAACCTTGCACGGATATACAATACCGGCTCGAACACCTGGACCAATGCGGCGAGTTTACCTCATGACTCTCTGGGCCACACCCAAAGTACGCTGTTGGATGGTAGAGTGCTCGTTGTGGGGGGAGCCAATGAGATTTATTCTCCCGGGAGCAGTACATTATACAATAATGCTTACATATACAGTCCAACAGCCAATCGATGGGATGAAGCGGCTCCTAGTCCAATCGGATTGTATGGTGCCGCACAAAGCACGCTCAAAGACGGCCGTGTGTTGGTGACAGGGGGACTGAGCGGATATGTTTATTCTTTTAATACTTATATATACGATCCTTCAAACAATACATGGACTAAAATGGCAAGCTTGCCTTTTTCGGATAGGGATATATTTTTTAGACATAATCAGGTGACGCTGCCTAACGGCAAGGTGTTGGTCATGGGCAATTATAATTTTTACCTGTACGATCCAGATACGAATACTTGGACACAGGACAAGCCGAATCCGAATTACTTGATCAATTCGAGTTTGATGCTGATAGGAAATGATGTATATATCATGGGTGGCTACAACGATTTGGATTATACTAACAATTCTGCAGTCTATAAGCTGACATTTGATTTTACACCTCCGACTGCGCCTGTCATTTCCGGAGCCCAAGCCGATTGGAAGGCTTCTGACGTTAATTTGACCATTGCACAGGGAACGGATGCGGAATCCGGTGTCACTCGAACAGAATACAGCTTGTCAGGGGCAACAGTGCAGGAGTGGACTCCGTATACGAATGGTTCTACGATTACCATCACCAATTCCGGCCAAACCACCATAAGTGCAAGGACAGTGGACAATGCCGGAAATACAAGCACTCTAGCAACAGCTGTTGTCAAAATTGATCGGAGTCCACCGACAGCCCCTGTTATTAACCGGTCATCTGCTTCCTGGACCAATGCTAATGTCACGTTCACGCTAGCGGGGGCAACGGATACCGGCGGTTCGGGAGTGAACCGACTGGAATTCAGCTTGTCGGGAGCCACGACGCTGGATTGGACAACCTACACGGGAACCGTAACCATTGCTACTGAGGGACAAACAACGGTCAAATCCAGAACCGTGGACAATGTAGGCAATATCAGTACCGAAAGCACAGCAGACATTTATATGGATAAAACATTGCCGACAGCACCAACTGTCGCTCCTGCAACCACAGCTTGGAGTAAATCAGACGTCTCAGTTACGGTTACTCCAGGCACGGATGATGCTTCAGGGGTGAGCAGGACGGAGTATAAGTTATCAGGGGTGACGACGTCAGGCTGGACGACCTATAGCGGAGCGATTACGATTAATGCCGAAGGTCAAACGACTATTGATGCTCGAACAATAGATATTGCAGGCAATATTAGCATAATAGGGACGGCGGTGGTCAAGCTGGATAAGACGCTGCCGACCACACCTACAGTGAGTCCTGCGACAACGGCATGGTCGAAAGGTGCAAATGTCCAAGCTACGATAACAGGAGGGGCGGATAACGCATCCGGAGTTAACCGAACGGAGTACAGCTTAAGCGGAGCGACCATATTGGGCTGGACGACGTATACGGTACCTGTCGTGATCAATAAGGAAGGACAGACAACTGTAACGGCCCGAACCGTAGACAATGCGGGGAATGTAAGCAGCACGGCCTCTACGGTGGTCAAAATAGATCGGACAGAACCAACGGCACCAACCGTAACACCGTCCGTTACGACATGGACGTCAGCGAACGTGAACGTTGCATTAACTGCAGGAACGGACACCGGAGGCTCCGGGGTAACCCGTACCGAGTATAGCTTATCGGGGGCTACGAATTTAAGCTGGAGTACCTACACCGGAGCGTTCGTCGTTTCAGCAGAGGGTCAAACAACGATTACAGCAAGAACAATAGACAATGCCGGGAACACCAGTGCCGTTGCTTCAGGTAACGTATTCATAGATAAAACGGCCCCGACGGCTCCAGCCATAGCAGCAACTGCTGGTTGGACATCAGTGTCTAGCATACCCGTCGCGATAACGGCTGGAGCAGACGCTAGCGGTTCAGGAGTACAAAGGGTGGAATACAGTCTGAGCGGAGCTACAACAGCAGGCTGGACGATTTATACTGCAGAGTTATCCATATCAGCGGAAGGACAGACAACAATCAGTGCGAGAACGGTAGATAAGGCCAACAACATGAGTACGGTTCAGACAGTAGTCATATCGATCGATCGGACGGCCCCGACGGCTCCGGTAGTGACACCGGAAACAATCGGCTGGACGTCGGCTGCAGCTGTACCCGTTACCATAACGGCAGGAACGGATAGCGGCGGTTCCGGTGTGAACCGGACCGAATACAGCTTATCGGGTGCAAGTACTTTGAATTGGACGACTTATAGCAGTGTGTTATCTATTACTGCTGAAGGACAGACCACGATTAGTGCGAGATCGATCGATAAGGCCGGTAATGTAGGGGCAGTATCAACGGCATTGGTGCAAATCGACCGTACGGCACCGCCAACTCCTGTTGTTATCTCACCGGAACAAGGGACGGTAACCAACAATAACAAGCCTGTAATTCAAGGCACGGCAGAAGCAGGGGCGGTGATCAAGCTATCCATCGATGACAACGCAAAGCTGCCGGTAACTGCCGATGCCAGTGGACAGTGGTCCTACACAGTATCTTCCGTATTAGCCGACTCCGTGTACAGGATAACCGTTGTCGCTATGGATGCGGCTGGAAATATTAGCAAGTCTGCTGCTAATCTCGTCATGACGATTGATACTGCGGCACCGGCTGCGCCGGTCATCCTGACTCCAGAGCAGGGAGCTGTGCTGGGCAATGCTAAACCGATCATTGACGGAACGGCGGAAGCCCGTTCCACGGTTAGGCTATATGCAGATACGCTTTCGGTCGGGACGATAATGGCCGATGTAGACGGGGAATGGACGTATGCATTGCCATCTTCTTTAGCGGATGGATTTCACAGGATGACTGCTACGGCAACTGATGAAGCGGGCAATATTAGTGCGGTATCGACGTCAGTCACTTGGACGGTGGATACACAAGCACCGTTGGCGCCCGTAGTTCTAACACCGGCGAATGGGATCATCCATGGAGATAACAAACCTGTAATCTCCGGTACAGCCGAAGCGGGTGCGGAGGTTGAGATAAGCTTGGACGGCAGTCATGCGGGGATCGGGATGGCTGACGGCACCGGCAAGTGGATGTATACACCGATTGGGGCACTCACCGACGGGGCTCATACGATTCAAGCTGTGGCCAAGGACGCGGCCGGCAATGTTAGCCCGGCGTCCATCGAGGTTGTGTGGACGATAGACACGCAAGCTCCTCCGGCACCTGTGATTGAAGCTCCGCTAGAAGGAGCGATTCTGAATACAGGGCTGCCTGCCGTTCGAGGCCGAGCAGAAGCCAATGCCTCCATCCGCATTACTTGGGATGGAGGTGCGGATTCTTCAGCTACGGCCGATGGGAGCGGGAACTGGGGATTTACGCCTAGCACGGTATTGAGCGAGGGCGTACATTCCGTGAAGACTCAAGCGACGGATGCGGCGGGCAATGTCAGTCCGGCGTCGACCGAAGTTTTCTTTACTGTGGATACAGTATCACCTCAAGTCCCTGTCGTTCTCCAGCCAACGGACGGAAGCATAACGAATCAAATGAAACCGGTCATTTCAGGAACCTCGGAAGCTAGCGTAACGGTAAGCGTATATGTGGATGGGGCCATAGCGGCTGATGTGAAAGCAGACAGCAGCGGCGGCTGGAGCTACATCCCTGTCGTCGGACTTACTGTAGGCGAACACTCGGTTCAAGCACAGGCGACCGATGCCGCAAGCAATGAGAGTGCGGTGTCCACGGAGCACCGTTTTACCGTTGTCTCGGATAATGCAGGACTTCGTACGTTAGAACTAAGCGGCATTACCTTGAACGAAACGGTAACAGGTACGACCTATCGATATACGGCCCAGGTTCCGTATGACATGGCGAGCACTGCGATTACGGCTGTCCCAACGGATGCGAATGCATCTGTACAAATTTTACAAGACGGTCAGTCTGTAGCTAATCCAATAATCCTTCAAGTCGGAATCCAAACGTTCACGATCCAGGTTACGGCTCAGGATGGGATAACCGTTCAACCGTATACGGTCACGGTTTCCAGAGGCTATTCAAGTGAAGTGAGTTTAAGTGACCTAAGTGTGAGCCCTGCGATTCTAACCCCGAACTTTAGCGAAGGGGTTACGGATTATACGGCAACCGTTACGAATGATGTTTATTCCGTAATGGTAAGGGCAAAGGCTTCCAGCGCAGAAGCCTCAATTCAGATCAATGGCACCTCATTTATGGAAAATAATGGTATAATATCACTGGAGCTTAAGGTGGGAAGCAATCCGGTTGTGGTGATTGTTACGGCTCAAGACGGTATTACAACACAATCGTACAGGGTAGATGTAAACCGGAAGCCGAGCTCGAATGTGATACTAAATGGGCTGGAGCTCTCTGTAGGTGACTTAACCCCTGTATTCAACAGTGGTATCGTCCACTACGAGAAGACAGTGGAGCATGGAACGACAAGTGCAACGGTGACAGCATCCGTGTATGACCGCACCGCAACCTTGACCGTCAACGGCCGAGCGGTAGCAAGTGGTCGGCCATCTCAGCCGATTGAGCTGCAGGTAGGGTCCAATGCAATTACAGTAACTGTAACTGCGCAAGATGGAGTCAGTAAGCAGTCCTACATTATAGATGTCCATCGACAGCCGAGTTCGAATGTTAGCCTTACCGGTCTTTCGTTATCGGCGGGGGAGTTAACCCCTTCTTTTGACAAAGGAATTACAGCTTATAACATGTATGTCGGCTACGGGGCATTCAACACGACCGTGACGGCTTCGGTCTATGATCCGAAAGCACAAGTAACCTTAAATGGCAAGGTGGCTGCCAATGGGCAAGCATCAGAAACGATTCCTCTGGAAGTAGGGAGCAATGCAATTGAAATCATAGTGACCGCACCGGATCAAAAGACCAAGCTGCTGTACACAGTTGTCATTCATCGTGCATCTCCTTCGAGTACGAGGGGAGGCTCTTCCGGTTCTTCCTCGGGAGCCATTGTGCCTCCTCAAGAAGTTCCGAAACCATTGGAGGAGCCGAAGCAGCCTGTGAAGCCCCCAGGCGGGAGTTCTCAGCGTTGTTTAACAGCGTTATCTACACATTTTGCCGATATGCAGGGACATTGGGCAGAGCGAGAAGTAACCGAAGCTTCAGGCTGTGGGATCGTGAGCGGGTTCGAGGACGGCACGTTCCGACCTGATGAACCGGTGACGCGCGCACAATTCGTAGTGATGCTCATGCAGACACTTGAACAGGACAACGTACAGCAAGGGGCGTCAGCAATCCATTTTACCGATGCGGCTGTAATCCCTGCATGGGCTGCTCAAGCGGTATCATGGGCAGAACAGAATGGCATCGTAAATGGATACGAGGACGGAACGTTCCGGTCCAATGTACAGGTAAGCCGAGCAGAGATGATTACTATGGCAGCCAAAGCCTTCAAGCTTCCCTCAGCTTCACCTGGAGCGGTAGACAGTTTGTTCTCGGATGCGACCGATATTCCGGCTTGGGCCAAGGGCTATGCTGCTTCTGCACAGCAGAAGGGCTTCGTGAAGGGAAGAGAGAATGGGAAGTTCGCTCCGAACGACCATACGACGCGTGCGGAAGCCATTACTTTGCTGCTTCGTATGCTTAAATAGAAATAGCTGGCTGTTTGTTTCAGCCAGCTTCAAAGTTGATTAGCGCGGAAAGGGCTTTGTCGCCCTGACCGCGTTATTTTGTGTACCGCCTATTATTTTTCACGAAACGACATGCTCTCAAGGATTTCCTGAAATTGCTGCTTGGAGCTTTTGTAAGTTATTTCGTAGGAAGAGTTCAAGATATGATAGAAATGGGAGTCCGTTTCAAACACGATCAGCGTGTCGATTCGTAAGACATGGAATAATGAAACTAATCATCCTGAGCCTACGAATGGTGTGCGCGTATTTATGGGACAGCCGGCGTTTGCCGGTAAGCCTGCATCAGGCCATAACACCCAATATGAAAATATGGAGTTTGGTCTGCAAGGGGTCGATGCTGCCATTACTGCTTTGTCAAAATGACAGCTCAGACGGTGAGGTATCCCCCTCCGGCCGCTATCGCTCCTTCAGGGGATACAAACTGTGCATTACAATTCAATTGCAATGTTCATGTTCCCGATGGTCATTGTTTTTGCCGTCATCTTATTAAGGTATAGATGGATTGTTGGCATTCATAATATTGTGAATCAAGCGTTTGATGAAGTTACTAAGGACAAAATATAGTTCTGCTTCACCCGGTAAGCCTTTATAAAAGTTTTGCTTTTTTATTGAGTAGCAAACAAATACACATTAATACTTACAATGATAGAAAGTAATTATTGAAATACCATTAAAAAAAGAACTCCCGGCTGGGAGTTCTTTCAAGAGATACGTATATAGTTCTTGCAGCCCACATATATCGTTAAAACAAAACGAATGGATCGAAGATGAATCCGAGAATATTGAGCTAGACTGGGTAAAAGAACAGATACAGCAAAGCTAGGATTTTCAAAAGCTAGATTCTTGTCCTCGCCACATACGGATAAATCGGATCTTTTAATTCGAAGTCGTACGTTTCTCCATTCACAATTCCAACAACTTTCTCGCCATCGTAAAGATCTAACATAAATCCAGCCATTTCTTTTGCAGTAGTCAGTTTATTTAAGAAGCTTTGGAAGTTCACATATAAATTGAATGATCAGGAATGTGAGGAAAATAGGGATGTAAATGCCCTAGCGATTGAATTAATTAATAGAGCTTACCCTGATTTAGTCATTCAGTGTTTGACGAATGACCCAGCGTACTATAGTCAGGTTTCACTGGATAAAGAACAGCTAGATAAGTTGATTAATTTGTTTAATCAATCTCCGCGGCTATTCAACCTTCTTGATGCTGATTTACAGAAACAGATAGAAACAGAGATTAAGGGAGCCCCATCATCACGTTATGTCCGTTCATGGTTCCTTAGTGGGGATCCAGGGGATCATCTTGTTAGTGTAAAACAATACTTTCGTGCCCGCCCTTTTAATCATTTAGCTCTTCAGAAATTCGAAGAACTTGCAGAGCAGGTAAATAAGATGGATGACTATTTGGATATGGTCATTAATTATTTCTCAAAATCCGGCAGTTACCAAGATGCCTATTCGCGATTCGAGCTAGTCTCACGGAAATTAAACCATTTCAATGAGGGACAGCTTAAAACATTGCTGGACGTGATGAATTCTAACTGGAAAATATATAAAGCACATGGATGCTCGGGAATGATAGATGAGATCCAAGAGGCAGCAGAAAACAAGCTAGGTGATAAGCTAGATTTAGCTCCTTATTCAAATCTTAGTTAATAAGGCAGTTCCTAAAGAAAATAGCATTGTCGGATCCCCTAGCTCGTCCGGACCGGAAGTCCAAGCGACTGACCGGCTCTAAGGCGCAAAATGCCTAAGACCCGGTAGCATTCCATTGGGCTTCTGATCGGTCCTTGTTGATCGATCATTTCATATGCGTTTAGAAGAACTTATATCCTTACTATTTATTCGGATGATCGAACAAGTACGCACCGGCAATCAGATGGAAATTATTGAGGATATTGTCAAACGATTTACTTACAACTGATGCGAAGGAATGAAAGTCATGAAGCGCAGGCTGATATTTGTCTTTTAGATTCTTGCCAGCTTCGATAAACTTAATATTCATGTTACCTTTTCATCAATATTAATAATAGAAAGATAAAGAGCGCTGGATCAGCGATGGCGCCCTTTCTCGTCAAGGACCAGATCAAGGTCAAAAGCGCAAACGGACTTCGCCTTTGGGTAACAAAAATCCCCTTGGATTCAACCGCGGGGATTTTCAGTAGGAGTAGGATCTGTCGTTTCTAGAAAATGTACAATATCTTTGAGAACAGCTTCATGTTCTTTCACAATATCCTCGGAAGAAATGCTTGAGGATGCTAAACGTGTAAGCTGTACATGAATCAGGATGTTTTTATATGAAAGGATCGAATTAAAGTCTCCTGTATTCCCTTGAACATCTGGCTTGAAATAAAGCAGGTTATTTCCCTGATTAACATCGGTATAAATCCATCCTGTAATCAGCTTATACCCATTTTTAACATCTTCGTAAGTTAAAAAATACTGCGTTGAATCCTTGAAATCATTACGTAAAGTTAAATTTTCCTTTTTACCAAAAGTCATCTCTTTATTAGTTATAATAATGGTCGGATTTTTCAGTGTCGAATCGGTTAGCTTCATTGGAGCACTTGAAAATTGTAATTTGTCTTGTATAGAATTCACTACTTTTACGTATTGATCGTAGGAAAGAACATCTTGTGTGTTCTTCTTATCAGTGCTTTTAGTATTGCAGGCAGTTAGCGTAAGGATTATTGCTAAAATAATAATGGGATACCGGATTATTCTCATTGCAAGCCTCCAGTTTAATATAAGTAACACTAATGGAATGAATATGATGTTTTACATCAAATTCATTCCATTAGTGTATTTACTTACCTTATTATAACATCAATACTCTCCCGAGGTGAAATTCAAAACGGATGTACTGGAATTAGCTAAAGGAGACCATCCGCCTTCATTCGAATTTGTGACTGTATTCCCGGTAGAAGTAAACGTTCCTGTGGCCGAAAAATACAAATATTCTTTATAACTTGCAGTCCCATTTGAATAGGCACCTGGCAAAGCAGCGTCAATATAACCTGTTTTTCCAGGAGACACGTCAATTTGGTAAAGGATTGTAGAAGTAGAAGTGGTAGTATTACTTGAGGTATACGAACCTCCAAAAGTAAGACCTAGCTTTTGTAAATAATTAGCTTTTATTTCTGCAGTAGAGCTAACTTGAGCGGTAACTGACCACTGTGAAGTAACGGCCGATGCTTGTGAGTAACTTAGTTTTGCAGTACCTCCGGTACCGTTGTAAGCTTGTGTATGACCAACATTATAGTGATAATCATCTTTAAAACCGTAATCCATTACATAACTGTTAGGGATATATTCGTAATAATAAACACCATCCCAATAGTTGTAAGTACCGACTTCACCGTTCGCACCTTTCATACCTTTCGCTGTCGCTGAAGAAATAATATTATTCCCAGTAAATGGAGAAACATCCAACACAGTTTTATTTCCAGCTTCATCAGTTTTATAGCCTTTGAACGTTGCGATAGGATCTTGGGTTACTTCCCCTCTCGACCAAGTTCCTTTTAATTCTGGTGAATTATCTTTTGCTGCAAAGGTTGGCACACTTAAACTAAATGTTAGTACCGAAATGGCGAGAAGTGAGCACGTTTTTTTGAACATAGAATTTCCTTTTTTCAAATTAATCCTCTCCTTAAATAAAATTATGAATAATTAAGTTAGAAGTCAATTATTATTGACATACTAACTTTTGAAAATAAACCAACTTCCTTACAATCCCAAAATTGTAATAAATTTGATTTATCCCTGCTAGAATATACCATAAATAAAATGTTAGAAAAATAGTTTACAAGATAAATGATTACATATACCTAAATAGGACGTAAGTACACTGTCGAATGAAGTCAGTTATTGTTTAGCGTTTGACAAATTGCGCCATACTATATCAACTTTCTTCCAGTTCCGACCGCCCCCTGATGATTGCAGGATGTACACTGAACGAGTGTACCCATGATTTTTCCTCCCTTCTTATTACTTTGAAACGAAAAAAGGTCCCGAATGGGTTTGTCCCACACAGAACCTTCTTCAACCAGTGCTTCCGGATTTTGTAGTCAAACTATATCACTATCACTACTTAACCTTACTCGTCAATGTCTTTAACCCCATTTAAAAACTATAACATCAATCGGATCCCCTAGCTCGTCCGGCCCGGAAGTCCAAGCGACTGACCGGTTCTAAGGCGCAAAGCGCCTAAGACCCGGTAGCATTCCATTGGACTTCTGATCGGTCCTTGCGTTCCGAAGCCTTTATGAAAGAAATGCTGAAGAAGAAGGTTCGCTTCCGGTCCCCGGAAGCGTGCGGCATTGGTTGGCTTTTGCCACCCTTTGCAATGCTATCATACCCGCTGAATCATTCAAGGGTTTTCCCGGCATATCCTCCCTACGGTCGGTATTCCAGTTTGCCCCTTGACTGATCCAGTTCTTCCACTCCGGCAGCGCGTAGCCGCGCTTTGCGAAGCCTCCGGAAGAACTAGCGGGGAAGCTTAATCGATGATGTTTTTTCGATATGATATCTATCGCCAAGTGGCAAACCTAGTAGCCGCAATTGAAATCTTCTAAGGAGAACAAGGCATGAAAACCAAGCTAAAACCGAATGATCTAAACATTTTCATTATGGTATTGATGATGGAAAGTAAGCCTTATGACAAGATTGGTCAAATTGTCATTAACGATGGCAAAAAGTATCTATTTGACGATTTGGGTTGCCTGGTCAGTGTGGTTTCTGAATAACACCTACAAATTAATTAATACCCCTATATCAAAGGAGCGTCGATAGACATGGAAGCAAATTGTACAACTATGGTTTATGTATGGGAAAAATTAATGGAGCAAATTGACCCGGATTGTCGAACGGGGGAACGCTTAAATTTACCAATATAATATTCCGACTTTTGGAATAAGAGGTTGACATTAAAAATTAGGATATGGTATATAAAAGGAGGAGTTAGCACTCAAGTGAAACGAGTGCTAAAACTTATAGCAGTTGAATTCGTGTCATCTGCGCAGCAACCTAACTACTTTGACGATGTTTATTTTGAAAGGAGATCTTTTCGTGGCCAAACAACAGTTTAAAGCAGAATCCAAAAGATTGCTGGAAATGATGATTAACTCCATCTACACGCAGCGTGAGATTTTTTTAAGAGAGCTTATTTCTAATGCAAGCGATGCTATCGACAAAATATACTACAAGGCATTAACTGATGAGCAATTGGTGTTCAATCAAGACAATTATTTCATTAAAGTCACTGCGGATAAAGCAAACCGTACGCTGACGATCTCCGACACCGGTATCGGGATGACAAGGGACGAGCTTGAGAATAACCTGGGCGTAATTGCCAAGAGCGGCTCGTTGGCTTTCAAAAAAGAGAATGAAGCAAAAGACGGTCACAACATTATCGGCCAATTCGGCGTTGGTTTCTATGCCGCTTTCATGGTAGCTGATGTGGTAACCGTCACTAGTAAAGCTTTGGGCAGCGAAGAGGCCTATAAATGGGAATCCGAGGGAGCTGACGGGTACACGATTGTTCCTTGCGAGAAGGATTCCGTAGGTACGGAAATCGTTTTGCAAATTAAGCAAAACACCGAGGATGACCAATACGACGAGTATTTGGACGAGTATCGACTGAAGGCGATTATTAAGAAATACTCCGATTTCATCCGCTATCCAATTAAGATGGATGTAAAAGGGCAGCGTCCGAAAGAAGAAAACGCTGAAGAGCTTGAGGAATACACCGAGGAACAAACGGTCAATAGTATGGTTCCGATCTGGCGCAAAAACAAAAGCGAGCTGACGCAGGAAGACTACGATCAGTTTTATTTTGAGAAGCGTTACGGCTTTGATAAGCCGCTCAAGCACATCCATATTAGCGCAGACGGCGCCGCGGTATACAATGCAATTCTTTTTATCCCGGAGAACACTCCGTTCGACTACTACACGAAGGAATATGAGAAAGGGCTTGAGCTGTACTCCAATGGCGTGCTGATCATGAACAAGTGCTCTGACCTGCTTCCTGACTATTTTAGCTTCGTGAAAGGGATGGTTGATTCCGAGGATTTATCCCTCAACATTTCCCGAGAAATGCTGCAGCATGACAGACAGCTGACGCTAATCGCCAAAAACATTAAGAACAAGATCAAAAGCCAATTGCAAAGCTTGTTGAAGGATGAAAGAGACAAGTATGAGCAATTCTATAAATCATTCGGCAGACAGCTGAAGTTCGGTGTATACAGCGATTACGGCGCAAACAAGGACGTACTTCAGGACCTTCTTCTGTTCTACTCCTCCAAGGAGAAGAAGCTAGTCACTTTGGATGAGTACGTATCGAGAATGCCGGAAGATCAGAAGTACATTTACTATGCTGCCGGAGAATCGATTGAAAGAATCGAGAAGCTTCCGCAGACCGAGATGGTATCGGATAAAGGCTATGAAATCCTATACTTCACCGATGATATCGATGAGTTCGCGATCAAAATGATCATGAACTATAAAGAAAAAGAGTTCAAATCTGTATCGAGCGGAGATTTGGGAATTGAATCCGATGCTAATGACAATACGGCTGAGAACGAGGAGAGCGGCACCAAGGAGCTCTTCGATTCCATGCAATCGCTGTTGACGAATAGAGTGACCAAGGTTAAAGCGTCCAAACGCTTGAAAACTCATCCGGTCTGCTTGTCTACAGAAGGTGAAGTCACGATTGAGATGGAAAAAATATTAAAAGCGATGCCGAACAGCCAAGATGTAAAAGCGGACAAGGTGCTTGAAATCAACGTAAACCACGAGGTATTCCAATCGCTGAAGGATGCTTACGGCAAAGATAAAGAGAAGTTCAATCTTTATACTCAATTGCTCTACAACCAGGCACTTCTGATTGAAGGGCTGCCGATTCAAGATCCTGTTGAATTCACGAACGATATTTGCAAAATTATGGTGTAATAGGCATCACCCTATACGGAAACCCGACGCTGGCATGGCCAGACTTGTCGGGTTTCTTTGTGTTGTGTGGAACACACTATCGGTAACGTTAAGAAACTCTTAAGAATTGTTTCTACAATCTGTTAAGATTCGGGAGCTATACTAATACCCATAGCGAGTCAAATGACATGTTAGAAAGTGGTCTTGGCAATCCTTAGGGATTTTATGGATGTTGAGAAATCTATTTTCTGGAAATTTGCTATATAGGGAGGTGGGGGATGCCTCGGAGGAGTTTACGTCCGCCTTTGAAATCCGTGAATATACCGCTAGTTTTTATTCAAATTCACGGGTTTCAACAGCGGCTGGAGGGGTATATCCCACTGGAGTATAGTGGCAACATTTCAAGTTCCTTAGGTTTCTAGACTGACTCACAATCCTTAGGGATTGTAATTCTCCACCCAAATTGTTACGTTTATGGATATGCGTGTAATAAGAAGAGCGTCCTCTCATAATGGATATAACTGAAATACAAACCTTAACAGGAGGGTATCCGCACGATGGCACAATCAACGATACTCCTAGTCGATGACGAGAAAGAAATCATTGATATGCTGGAAATCTATTTAAAAAACGAAGGTTACAAGCTGCTCCGGGCATCCGATGGCGAACAGGCGCTACAGGTGCTTCAGAAGGAGGAAGTCGATTTGATCGTTCTTGACATCATGATGCCGAAGATGGACGGGATTGAGGCTTGCCTCAAAATCAGAGAGCAAAAAAATATGCCCATCATCATGCTCTCCGCCAAGAGTCAGGACATGGACAAAATTTGGGGGTTATCTTCGGGAGCGGACGATTATTTGAGCAAGCCCTTTAACTCGCTCGAGCTGATTGCTCGGATCAAATCCCAGCTGCGCCGCTATACCCGTCTGAATGTTCCCCATGTGAACAAGGAGCATGAAATTGAAGTAGACGATCTGATGATCAATACTTTGACGCATGAGGTCAAGGTACAAGGTCAGGAAGTGAAGCTTACACCGCGGGAGTTCGCCATTCTGGAGCTTCTGGCTCGTAATCGGGGAATGGTGTGGAACATCGAGAAAATATACGAAGCCGTCTGGAAGGAAGCGTACTTTGATAGTGAGGCTCACAATCTTGCCCGGGAATTAGATCCCCCGTATCTCCATTCTGGAGACGTGCCTGAGGAGGACAGGCCTACGCCCGCCTCGAGGCAAGCTGACTTTGAAGAGCATGTGAAACGGATTGCCCAAAACCAGAGGTACAAGGTTCTCATCACGGATTTGGAAGGGAGAGTTATTTTCCGAAGCAGCAACGCGGCGGAAACGAATGTCGACATTCACAATGTCATTAACAATGCGATGAACGCCCGTACTGACAGTGATTATGATAGAAAAGAATTTTCCAGCTTTTATCCCGTTAATTATAAAGGACAAAAATCGTATTTGGTCGTATCCGGCATTCCCCAGCCGCACATTACGTATCGCAAAGGGGACAGCCCCATGTCGATTCTCAGCGCAATAGCCATGTTCATCTTCTTGTTCTACTTCTTGACGCAAAGGAAAATGCGTTACGTGGAGGAGCTGGCAGGCGGCCTGCGTATTATTGCTACAGGCAATCTGGACTATCGGGTTATCGAGCGCAGCGAGGATGAGCTGGGTTCCTTGGCACGGGATATGAATCTGATGGTGGAGGATTTACAGCGGAGGATCGAGGAGGAGAGGCGCAATGAGCAGTTGAAAAATGAACTGATTACGAATGTATCGCATGACCTGCGTACACCGCTCACTCTTATTATGGGCTACCTCCGGCTGCTGCACGATAAGGGGTACGAGACACCGGAACAAGCTGCCGGATATGTAAGTATCGCTTACAATAAATCCGAGAAGCTAAAGCTTCTCATCGACGATCTGTTCGAATATACGAAGCTGTCCAATCGCGATGTGCCGCTGTACAAAGAAGGCGTCCCGATCAATGACGTTTTGGATCAGCTCCTTGAAGAGTTCGTCACGATGGCTGAGGAACAACAGCTAGCGATCATCCGCAATATTCCGAAGGAAAAGCTGCTTGTCCGGATCGATGTGGATAAGATGATCCGCGTATTCGAGAATCTGCTCACCAATGCGCTCAAATATAGTCTGAAGCCAGGCGCTATCACGGTCAATGTCTCTAGGGATCACCGGTATGTGACCATCCGGGTCAGCAATCGGTCGGATATGCTGACAGATGAAGAGCTGCAGCAGCTGTTCGAGCGCTTCTACCGGGTTGATGCTTCTCGTACCTCCAGCACAGGAGGTTCCGGGTTAGGACTGGCTATCGCCAAGAGCATCGTGGATTCACACGATGGTACCATCTGGGCGGAGCAGGATAGCGGCCAGCTGCATTTCTATGTGAAGCTGAAGCTCGCGGCATTGAGTATATGACCTTAAACTGAAACGATGTAATAACCCGTCACTGGTACAGTCCAGGGCGGGTTATTTGCTTTTATGAACGCAGATGATAAACAGCCAAGATTCGACAAGAAATGCGATTCTCAAGTTTACAAATCATTACCATATGATAGAATAGCAGAAGTAGGTCCACGTTCCTAAAATATGGAGTAGGAGAGCTGGCTCACCGGACGGTCATCAGCTGCCTCTATCTATGGTTATGTACAGTACGATTCCCAGCCTTGTGTGCATTTAGGTATGGGTTATTTATCTATGTCTTAGTTTTTATTTATTAAAGAGACAGCGAGGGCGGAGGGGGCGGCATTGAAATCTCGTTTTAGATTAAAACTGACGATCACTTTGATCTTGTTTGCTATATTGATTTCATGTAGCATCGCAATAACGGATCATCAAAGACTTAGAGAGCAAGCGATTCATCATAAATTGGATCAAGTAGAGCAGAATGAGAAGATGGCTAAATATGCACTTGAGACGATTGAAAAGGCTTACTTCGTGTTCGGTGATCACATAGCGGAGCAATTGAAAGAAAACTCTATTTATTTGCTAAATAAGTATGACGAGAATCCTTCGTTTGATCAATGGGATTTTGATGCGCTTCATAGGCGGCTCTCCTCCGATATTTATATTATTGATGCCGATAATCGAATTATCTACAGCAGCTTTAAAGCAGATCTGGGGCTTGATTTCGGATCATGCTGCAAAAAGCTGGCACAAGTCTTGAGTGAAAGAAGGATGTCGGGGGAGTTTTTTCATGACGGCATCGATATTGAGCAAAAGACGGGGAAAATCAAAAAATACAGCTACATGGCAACCCGTGACAAGAAGTATATCATTCAGCTTGGTTACGCTCTTCAAAATGAAAATATTTTTAAAAAATTCAATTTCTTTAAGACGCTCGAAGAGCTGCTGCAAAAATACCCATCCATGAATGAAATCAACATATTGAATACGGGCGGCTTTTCATTGGGTGAACCGGCCGATGGCCGCAAGCTTTCAGGAGAAAGACGGAAAGCCTTCGACCAGACGCTTCAAACCGGACAAACGACGGAATGGAGAGGAGAATGGAGGAACGAGCCTGCTATATACCGTTATGTTCATTATATCTCCGAGTACGATATCGGCACGACGAAAAATAAGGTGCTGGAAATCATCTATAAAGACAAGGATTTGCAATCCGTTCTTGACCAAAACAAGAAAACTTTTTTAGTTCAATTATTTATTGTATTCATTATTTCCATCGGCCTTTCTTTCATAATATCCAGATGGGTTGCCAGACCTATGTATCTTGCTTTCCATGACAGTCTAACCGGATTGAGCAATAGGGCGGCTTTTGAGGAGATGCTGGCTATGACCATATCCCAAAACAAAGGAATAACCGCATTACTGATGATTGATCTCGATAACTTTAAACTGGTTAACGATCGTCTTGGACATGACAAAGGGGATCATTTATTAAAGTGTGTGGCGCAGTGTCTTCGTACTATCGCACGAAAGGAAGACATAGCCATACGATTGGGTGGCGATGAATTTGTGATCATTATGCCCTCCGTTACGAGACCTATGATGGAGTCCATGGCGACTCGAATCATTGAAGAGATAGGGAAGTCGACGGCTCGAGAAATACAGTTAGATGGGGACAAGGTCACGGTCAGTATCGGCATTTCTCTCTCGCCAGAGCATGGTGTGGACCCAGATGCTTTATGCAAAAGTGCTGACATTGCGTTATATCGTTCCAAGGAGAAAGGAAAAAACCAGTATCACATTTATACGGAGGATTGAAGTTTTCAATTAGAAAATAGAAAGTGTCTATTAGACCTGAGGGCGGGCGGGTGCTATATGATACGATAAGGGTATCTTAAGTAGAGAAGAAAGGATTTGCTAAGTACAGATGAGTGTAAAAAAAACCATGCTTGTCATTGATGATCAGTACGGAATTAGACTCTTTTTGTCCAAGGTGTTCGCTGAGGAAGGCTTCGAAGTTCACTTGGCTAGACACGGGAGACAAGGAATAGAGCTGTTTAACGAGACAGCCCCGGATATCGTATTACTCGATATTAAAATTCCTGGCATGGACGGCATTGAAATTTTGAAGGAGTTGATGATGCTCAATTCCCATGCCAAAGTCATCATGATGACTTCTTATGAAGACCACTATGACGAATGTATGGAGCTTGGAGCAGCCGATTACCTTCAGAAGCCGTTTGATTTGGAGGATTTAAAGGAAAGGATATATGCTTCTCTGAGTGTCGCCGAGTTGCAATAATATCGATGCCCCGCTTTCTGTATCCACTGTAACTAAACAACCTCTATAACTCAAAAAGAGCGCCTGGAACAGGCGCTCAGATTGTCGAAAACCCAAATTATTCAGGTGGGGTATGCCTCGGAGGAGCGAAAGCGTCCGCCTTTGTTATCGGGAAATCCCCGCTGAAAAGCGATTAAGTTCAAAATTTCCCGGTAACAACAGCGGCAGGAGGGGCATACGCCACCGGAGCATACTAGCAATTTTTCAAGGCTTTATGGGTTTCTCTTCAATCATAGCCCCTGGAACAGGTGCTCTTCAAACAGAATGACTTCACTTACTTTTGTTAACCAATCGGAACACCAATGCAGCCAATACAGCACCGACAAGCGGGGCTAAGAGGAATACCCAGACTTGCGATAGGGCCTGCCCTCCAAGCAGCAGTGCAGGTCCTAAGCTTCTAGCAGGGTTGACCGACGTTCCTGTTAAACCGATGCCGAGAATGTGAACGAAAACAAGCGTGAGACCGATAACCAGCCCTGCGAGCCCGGGATTGCCCTGGGCAGAAGTAACGCCCAGAATGGTATAAATAAAGACAAATGTTAAGACGACTTCGACGATGACAGCCATCCAAACGGAAATCCCTATCCCATAGCCTGAGCCGAAACCATTCTGTCCAAGACTGGTTACGGCTTTGCCGGTGGAATCGATAATCGCATAAAGAAGAGCCGAACCGGCAATAGCGCCGGCTATTTGTGCGATGACATACCCTACGAAGTCTTTACCGGACAGCTTTTGGCTGAATAGCATCGCTAACGACACTGCTGGATTGATGTGGCAGCCCGAGACGGGACCGATGACGTAGGCCATCGCTACAATCGACAAGCCGAATGCGAAGGCGATTCCCAGATAACCGAGCTCGCCCCCCGCTGTCGCAGCGCTGCCGCAGCCGAATAGAACAAGTACGAATGTTCCGATGAACTCGGCTAAATACTTTCTAGAAGATAAACCCATAACATCCCTCCATTGAATAAGATTTTTGCATTTTGTAAAACGCAAAGAAGCTCTTCTTGAGAGAAGAATCCCATTGCCTGAATGAATGGAGGCTCGCACCCTGCAAGAAGAACTCATAATCATCATAATGTATTTCTTTAATAATCGTTTCATGACATCTTTTTAAGTGAAAGGACAGCCGCAGCGGCTGCCTTTTAGATTTATCAATCATTTGGGAATCTGAAAAGAAACCGTAGTGCCTTGGCCCGAAGTGCTCTCGATAGCCAGGCCTCTTCCATATATGTTCTTTAAGCGACGATCGGTATTAACGAGTCCGATGCCCCGTTTTTTATCCTTAGGACTGTTCAATAGTTCCGACAGTCTCGTCTCATTCATGCCCATGCCGTTATCAGTAATTCGAATTTCCGCATAGTCTTCATGATCTTTTACCTGAATGGCAATCGTTCCGCCTCGCGCGTTCTTGAGAATACCGTGATTCAGCGCATTTTCTACGATAGGCTGGATAGATAAAGGAGGAAGCTGAAGCTGAAGCTTGTCGTCGATATCCCACTCGATGCGCATCCTGTCCTCATGCCTAACACTTTCAATCGCCAGATAGGAGCGAACGAGCTCAAGCTCGCGATGAAGCGAAACAAGCTGCTCGGAATTTTGGAAATCAAAGCTTTTTTGCAAATAAGCCGCGAACTCACCAAGCAGCTGCTTCATTTTATCCGTATCGAAATCACTAAGTACAGATATTGAATTGATCGTATTGAAGAAGAAGTGAGGCTTGATTTGAGCCTGCAGCCATGCGGCTTCCATGCGAAGCCGCTCCTCGACGGACAACTTCAAATCGATCAGCGACCGGACTCTGGCTTTCAGGTCATAAGCCTCCACAGGCTTAATGACATAGTCGTTGGCACCGGCATGAAATCCGGTCGTAATATCCTCGGGATGGCTGCGTGCCGTCAATAGCAGGATAGGCAGCTCGGATACTTTGAACTGGGCGCGGATAGTTCGGGTCAGCTCATAGCCTGACATGTACGGCATCATGACATCGGCGATGACCAGGTCCCAAGAACCGTTGTGCACCAGCTCCAGCGCCTCTTTGCCAGAATTGGCGGTGACGATATCGTAGCCTTCGGCTGAAAGCATGCCGTTCAATATTTTTAAATTCAAGGGATCGTCGTCCACGACTAATATTTTGGAGGTCTGTTCGGGAACGCTGGGCATAGATGCAGAGGCCGCAGCCATCATTCCGACAGAGGAAAGTACGAGATCCTTAA
This sequence comes from Paenibacillus sp. UNC451MF, assembly GCF_000686845.1. Taxonomy (GTDB): domain Bacteria; phylum Bacillota; class Bacilli; order Paenibacillales; family NBRC-103111; genus Paenibacillus_S. The sequence goes on from NZ_JMLS01000029.1 coordinate 30,396, forward strand.
CGGATGCAGATGGCTTGTCTTCTTCAACAGCAGACTGTGCTGGCTGTCCGGCTGGTTCAGCGAGCGGCAGGGAAAAGGTGAACACGCTGCCTTGACCAGGCTTCGATGCTGCGTCCAAAGTGCCTCCATGCAGCTCCACCAGCTGCTTACAAATACTCAACCCAAGCCCAATTCCGCCTCCAATGGACGTCATACTGGAATCCGCTTGCTCGTAGGGCTGGAATACAACTTGTATCATAGCTTCGTCTATACCGACGCCTGTATCCTCGACATCGATATAGGCCATTCCATTCTTTAAACGAGCTCCGATCGTAATCGTACCTTCATTAGTGAATTTAATTGCATTTTGAATGAGATTGAACAGGATTTGCGTCAGACGATTTTCATCTGCCGATACATTAGGGAATGAATCTGAAATATGGAGCCTTATCTTCACGGGCTTGCCGTCCGTCATGAAGCTGAGCATGTCCACAACGCCAGCGGCGACCGATTGAACCTGTACACTGCTGGTATGGAGCCGTACACGCTTCTCTCTCAGACGGGTTATGTCCAGAAGATCGTTCAGCAGAAACGACATGCGTCGCCCGACGGTAATCAAGAGCTCGAGATTTTTCTTGTTGCTGTCCGCCATGCTTCTATGTTCATTGTTAAGGACATATTGAGCGATATTGATAATGCCGTGCAGCGGATTTCGCAGTTCATGCGATGTGTTGGCGAGAAAGTCATCTTTTAACTTATCTTCCTTTTGAAGCTTTTGCGCTAGAGCAGCGGTCTGCTCAGCCGTACGGAAATATTGCTTGAACCAGAAGGCGGCAAAAGCCAATAAAGCGGCGATGATATCAAACGGGTAGTACCCGAACTCGACATGCATGATGTTTTTGATACAGCCCCACAAGACGCTCGACGTGACGGCGGTAATACCAAGCAGCAGAAAGATCATATCCTGAGTGCTCTTCATGGCCATCTTTAGGATAAGTATTGAGAATATAACACCCGAGAGCAAGATCATGCTGATCAGCACATACGATGAGTGCATGACCCAGTAGACCGGAGCCAGTAGGATAAAGGCGAGATAAATCCCGCAAATAAGCTGAAATTGGCTGAAGACCCGGTAGCTTGAATGTCTGAACCATTGATTGGCAAGCTGAAACAAGGAGAGTGCGATACAGGTGTAGGATGCAAAGAACAGTCTGATCGTCCACTCGTAATTAAATGGGATCCATGTCAGCAGCGGCTGTTCATCGTCTACAAGGATGGAAACCATGGCGCTGATAGCCAATAGGGAGAACGTAATGGATGCCTTTTGCCGCGAGCCTATTACATACAGCAGAACAGCATAAATAGCGTGAATCAATAAGATGATACACACAGCCAGCTGCGAACCTATGGAAATCCATGTCCTGATGAGTAGGGCGTGCTCCTCCCCGAATTGAATGGGGCGAATGATGCCTCCGTCTCCAACCACCTTCTTATTGGCCGCCTGAATGACGAGTTCAATCTCTCCGCCGTCCGGCTGGAAATCCGCCGAATACGGAATGTTACGAAAAGCGTAATGCTCTTCCAGCTCCCCGATTTGTCCGACCGCTTCAAGCAATTGCCCGTTTACATACAGCTTGGATGCCGATTGAATGTTGGCGACGCGGACGGCGTACGTTAATTTGGAAGCGTCGTTGATAAGGATGCGCAACCGGTACGTTCCATAATAATAAGATGCCGATGGATCGCTCGAGAAGGCAGATAGCCAATGTCCCGGCACTTGGAGATAGCTGCTTTGCCCAGAGGCCGCCGCGATACGATTGCTGTCGGACTGCAGAAAGGTATAGGGGAAAAACTCCCATTGTCCGTCCAGCGTCATGATGGGCTTGGTTTTAAAATCCCAATCCCTTAAATCAAGGACCCCTTGAATAGCTTCAGGATGCTCAGGGATAGCATTGATGCTGTTCCAGAGCAGACGGATCCCTGTCAATATAATTAAAAATACAACGACAATGATCAACGTTTTCGTTTTGTTGTTCTTCATAATAGGAGTAGTTTCGACAAAAGCGAGGCGAATCCTCTCTGAATTTGTCGTTATTGTTCAGAATTTGTTTAGTGCCTGTTTATATAATTGGGATCTATGACAACAATCACTGTCGTGCTGCTTACGGTAGGCAGGCAAGGACCAACTCAACATGGAGGTTGTTTATGGATCATCTGTTAGGTAGAAAAGTAAAGCATGATATTATAAACGCCTATGGCGCTACGGTCCTCCCTGCCCGAACCGTCATTACTTCTGACGAGCTAGCCGTGCTAATAAATCACAAAATATCTCTTGATTCTATAGTAATCGATTCAACTATTTATGAAGAAGATACGGAATCCATGGCGGTGCTCAAACAAACGGTAGATGCCTCCAAGGAGCTTATTGAATCAATCAGGAGCTCCCGCAAAATTCCGGTCATAGAAATTAGAAAAGAAATATTACCGGTTATTCATCATATAGCAATGAAAGACAATATTTTTCATTTGTTTGAAATGGTAAGAGCCAAGGATGATTACACTTACCAGCATAATATTGGAGTAGGCGTACTATCGACACTGATCGGCAGATGGATGAACTTTAGTGAGCCGGAGCTTGCGAATTTGTCTCTTGCAGCTACGCTGCATGATATAGGGAAAGTGAAAATTCCCGATGAAATATTGAACAAGCCTGGCAAATTAACCGATGCCGAGTACGAGCTGGTGAAGAAGCATACGATATTCGGATACGAGATGCTAAGAGAAACGCAAGGAATTAGCCATAGAATCGCACTCGTTGCTCTGCAGCACCATGAACGTGAAGACGGGAAAGGGTATCCGCTTGGCCTCTTGAAGCCTAAGATCGATCCTCTAAGCTCGATTGTCGCCGTTGCCGACATTTTTCACGCCATGTCTTCCAAGCGCCCCTATCATGATCCGCTTCCATTTCATGAGATCGTCAGCCAAATGCAGCGCGGCCGTTTCGGGGAGCTCGATCCGAGAATTATTTCGCTTTTTATTGAAAATATGATTAGAAGATTAATCGGAAAGCAAGTGGTGCTGACCGATGGAAGAGTAGGAGAGGTCGTCTACCTAAATCCTCACCAGCTGGAAGCGCCTCTAATCAAGCTGGAGGATGAGTTTATAGATTTGAGCAGGGAGAGAAGCTTGCAAATCCGAGAGATTCTAGTTCTGTGAGAAATGGATTCCGCAATCCATTTCCTAGTGGGCAATTGTCACAGGATGTTAATTTGTTCAGTTGGAGCATGTATGATAGAATTAGGTCTTAAAGCCTATAAATATTACTTTATATGGAAATAAAGAACTATATTTCGACAATATCTTCATTTTTTTATATACATCTTAAATAGGAAATAAACCGATATTCAGGAGGAAAGCCGTGGCATTGTTAAAAAAGAGTATATGGAGCATGAGCGTCATTGTGGCAGCTATAGCTGCTTACATGCTATTGCCCATCGATAACAAATACAAGGCGGTAACGGATGTGAATTCCCAAAGCAATGAGGCAGCAGTAGAGCGGGTACGTCTGCTTCCCGGAGAGCAATTCATTCAATCCCATATGATCAATGAGAATGGCACGCTAAGAACCTATCTGCTGCCCAAAGAATCCAAAGATCCGCAAACCGCGGCAGGTCATGACGCTTTATCCGAATCGATGGGATTTTGGCTGCAATATGCGCTTGAAAAAGGCGATCCGGCGCTCTTTCGCCAAAACGCGGAGATCGTTAAAACAAGCTTCATGAAGCCAGATGGCTGGATCGCCTGGAAGGTTGGGCCTACGAATACATCGGCAACGACGAATGCGCTTGTCGACGATTTACGAATTGCTTATTCCTTATACAGTGCCGGAGCCAAATGGCAGGATGCGGAATTCAAGAAAACAGCGGACTCGATTACGAAAAGTGTGGTAAGCAAGCAGGTCGTTAATGGCACTTTCAGAGACTTCTACGATATGGATAAAAAATGGCCAAGCAATGTTATTACGCTATCTTATTTAGATGCGACTGCGCTAACCAGTCTTTACGAACAAAGTAAAATCAGCGAGGGATTGTATCAGAAGACCAAAACATTCATGATCGATCTCCCGTTGCAAAATGGTTTTTATCCGTTTAACTATCATGTCGATGAGGAACGGTTTGAATTTCATGATCAAGTTAATCTGCTGGACCAGCTGTTTGTGGAATATTCCCGGGCTAAGTTCGGACAGAAGGATTCAGAGTTTTGGGCTTTTTTGAAGGAAGCTTTTCAAAACGATCACGTGTTATACGGGAAATATGACATAGCGAGCAAGCAGCGGGCTGTTGAATATGAGTCTCCATCGGTGTACGGGCTAGCGATTCTATGCGCATTGGAACATAACGACAGCGAGCTTGCCAAAGATTTATATTATCGCATGATTCGCTTTCAGACATTAAATCCCGCCAGCGAATATTACGGGGGCTACATAGACTACCGGCAAACAGATACTCATATTTTTGATAATCTCGTTCCCTTGTTAGCAGAAAGGAAGCTTTATAATGCAAGGATTTTACAATAAGCAGACAACCTTCTTCATCGTACAAACCTGCTTCTTCTTGTTTGTTATCGCGCTTTGCCTCTATGTTACCGGCTATAAGCAAATTCCGTGGTCAACCACTTTGTTGTTCTCAAGCGCCCTCATCATTACCCTAGTAAGCTTGCTAGGCGGATTGCTGTTCGGACTTGGCCTCAGTCTTGCCGTTATGTTTTTGCTCGGTACGGTACTTATCTGGAATGCGTTTTTTGCTGCGGCCAACACGTTGTCGGTGAAGGAAATCGTAATCTGGATGGTTGCAATAGGAGCAGCCGCAGTCATAGGAGGCGTTCTCCACCGGTGGACTACGACGGTAACTAACGAGAATAAAGAAATGAATGGCAAATTTGATGAACTCGTGACGATTGATGAAGTGACCGGGTTTGATAATAAAAAACGTTTTTATTTTGAGCTGGAGGAAGAATTCAAGCGGTCGATTCGAACGGGAACGCCATTTACGCTTTTTTTGATCCGGTGCAAATACTTTGCGGAATTTGAACGGCTGTATGGACTCGAAGAAAAGAAATTTTTGGTCAAGTCCCTATCCGAAGTGTTATGGAAGCAAACGCGGATCAGCGATCGCAAGTTTAGACTTGAGGACGATACGTTTGCGGTCATTTTATTTAATACAGGAGCGGAGAACGTCCATTTCGTGCTCGACAAAATGGAAGAGCAGCTAAGACATCATAGACTGGCGAACGGGAAAAAAGAAGTGACCATTACGGTTTCATTCGGCTCGGCCAGCTTTGATCAACAATTGAATGATTACTCGGAGTTGATTCAACTTGCATTCGAAGAGCTTGATGCATATATGCAATAATTTCATACGCCGTTCGGTTCTGGTCAGTCTGTTTTTCTTGGTAATACTCCAGCTTGTTCCAGTTACTGCTTTGGCTGATAGTCCGGTTCCTGAAGACAATAAGGTATTAGTCATTTATTCCACACAATCCGGTTCGATTAACGACTCGGTGAGATTGCTGGATTTGCTGTTAGGGCAATTTGCACGAAGCATAAAGTTTCAGGATGACGAATCCGTAACGAGCAGCGATCTGAAGGATGTGACTCATCTTGTTTACTACGGCGGCACGAAGAAGAAGCTTCCTGCCGAAGTTATTCAGCTGGTTACGCAATTTAAGGGGCCGGCATTGGTGGCTGGAGCCAATATAGAGCAGTTCCGTTCGCGATTTTCTTTTATGACGATCCGTGAGAGGGTTTATATCAATCAAGTTTCTAAGGCAGATCCTTCAACCGATGAACCGATATACCAGTTTCTGGATTCCACTTATCCGATTACCCAAGTCGAGCTGAATCAAGGGAAGGCCCTTTTTGAAGGCTGGAGAGGCGATGCCTCGTTTCCGTTATTTGCTCAATACGAGAACAGCGCCTATTATGCGGCGGACAACCTGGATGTTCCATTCAATCGATATTTAAGCAGAGGCTTGGCTGATTTTTTTGGTAGTCAGCTGACTGCCGGGCACACGGCTTATATTCGTCTTGAGGATGTCCACCCTATGTCAGATCCGAAGCTGTTGAAGCAGACCGGGGATTACTTGGCTGATAAAGGGATTCCGTTCATGATAGCACTCATCCCGATCTATACCAATAATCAGACCAACCAGCAGCTTCATTTGTCCGATTCTCCGGCTATCGTCGAGGTGCTGCGGCATCTGCAAGAACGCGGGGCTAGCATTCTACTGCATGGCTATACGCATCAATACAGGTCTTCCGAGACAGGGGAAGGCTTTGAGTTCTGGGATGTGTTGAATAACACGCCAATATGGGGCCCTTCAGATCAAGAAACCAAGGTGAGAAAACGGCATGAATTTTCCTCCAAAGAAGAATATGACCGCTACATGCAGCAGCTTCAAGCCTTCGAGAAACAGTATATAGATTCCAGAATCGTGAGCGGTATTCAGGAGCTGACGGATTTGGGTTTATATCCGCTAGGGTTCGAGGCACCCCACTATGTTATGAGTCAAACCGGGTACGAAATCGTATCGCACTATTTCAATTATGTATTGGGTCAGACTCAGGTCAGCAACAGCGACTGGGAGCATATGGGGGAATCGCCCTATAGATCAACACCGTCATTTCTGCATGGAATGACCCTGCTTCCTGAGACGATTGGATATTACGATGATGTCTCGTCCACGCCGGAGACCGACCTGGATCAAAAAATCGCAGGTATGCAGTTCATTGATGGCGGCATGATGGGGATGTTCTATCACCCTTATCTGGGTTTGGAGAAATTGAAAACTTTCATCTCTCATGTCGAGCGTGTGCCGAATATAAAATGGCTGGATTTAAAGAAGATGAATGCATCCGTGAAGGCGCCGGACATTACGATTTTGACGGATTCACAGGGGCAAATCCAGTATACCAATACGGCTCCACGATCAGAGGCCAAGCAGGTTGTCAAGACATTGAAGCAGCTTGGTGGCGTTCAGCTGATCCTGTGGGGAGTTGCCATCCTTGTGGCTATCATGGTTCTGATGTTTTTCCTTTATACCATCAGCATGAGGATGAATCTGCGTAAACAATTATTCGAGGAGCGAAACATCAGTGGCTAATCTATTGTTTTATACTTCATTAACCGTTATTTGGCTAATGCTGCTATATCACATGTTTCTCATGCAGGGCGGCTATTTGCATTATCTTCGCTTCCGAAAGCCCGTTCCAGAGTGGGAGAAGAAGGAGTATGTCTGGCCTAAAGTGAGCGTTATGATCCCGGCGCATAATGAAGAGGTCGTGATCGAGAGAACGATTAAAGCGATGCTGAAGCTGGAGTATCCGAAGGATCTACTCGAAATCATTGTGATCGACGATAACTCCAAGGATCGAACGGGAGAGATTGCGGACAGCTATGCGAGCCGGTATGACCGATTGAAGGTTGTACATCTGAGACCCCCCAACATCGGCGGAGGCAAGTCCGGGGCATTGAACCATGGCTTCAAGCATGCCACAGGTGACGTTATTGTGGTCTATGATGCCGACAATACGCCGGAGCGGAAGGCCGTATACTATCTGGTGCTGGCGATGCTTAATGATCCGAAGGCCGGAGCTATTGTCGGGAAATTCCGCGTTATCAATGCCGCTCAGACGCTGCTGACACGCTTTATTAATATTGAAACGATTTGTTTTCAATGGATGGCGCAGGCCGGCCGATTCTTCTGGTTCGGGGTTGCGACGATTCCCGGAACCAACTTTGCCATCAGGCGCAGCATCATAGAGGAGTTGGGTGGTTGGGATGAGAAAGCGTTGGCGGAGGATACGGAGCTGACGATCCGCGTTTATAACATGGGCTACCATATTCGATTCTTTCCTGCCGCCATTACATGGGAGCAAGAGCCGGAAACGTGGAAGGTATGGTGGAAGCAGCGCACACGATGGGCGCGAGGCAACCAATATGTCGTTCTTAAATTTATGGCCAAGCTGTTTACGCTGAAACGCAAAAGCATCGTATTTGACTTGATTTATTTTTTCTTCACTTACTTTCTATTCTTTTTCGGCGTCATCGTGTCAGACGGTTTATTCGTCGTCAATTTGTTCACAGACCTTCATCTCAATGTAGGGATGGTCTCGATCATTCTTTGGATTTTGGCTTACTTCTTATACATTACTGAAGTGATGATAGCTCTTGGCATTGAGAAAACAGAGCTCAATTCGAAAAACTTTTTTATCGTATCTCTTATGTATTTTACGTATTCGCAATTTTGGATTCTTCTCGTGCTCTATGCCTTGTACTTGGAAATGAAGCGGGTCATCTTCAAGCAAGAAACCAAGTGGTACAAGACGGAGCGCTTTCAGAAACCGAAAAAACAAGAAAGTGTTTCATCCTGATTTTTACTATGCTTTGAAAGGTGTTTATACGAATGAAAGCTTATCGCAAGACCGTTCTGTACAGCAGCATCAGTCTTTTAGCTCTGCAGCTTACAGCTCAACCGATCGTATCCTATGCCGAAACCGGCGGGTCCTCCAAGATCAATATATCTTCATCATATGTTCGTGACGGGGCCCAAGCGACATTCAGCTCCAATATTTCTTCTTCAACTCCTGGTTACTTGTCTCATCTCGCGAATGAGAATATATCCATGACAAGGGTGGATAGTACGCAGCAGCTGTATTACAGTGTTCCCAAGGCGGATGTAGCTGACGGAAGCTATATTGACTTGGATATCAGCTACTCGGAGCTGCTGCTGCCTTCGACGTCTACGATGACCATCTCGATCGACGGTAGACCGCTCAAAAGCATATTGTTAACCAAGGAAACTAGCTCTCGTCTTGTGAATCGGATTTATCTTGGCAGTGAGGACGTTGCCCCGGGCTTCCATAGCGTGACGATTGAAAAGCACAGCACCATCTCCAACGATTTATGCGATGATGAGGAGAATCCGGCGAACTGGCTGAAGATCAACCGTTCTTCGGTTGTTTTCCTGAACACGACAACGTCATTCACGACGGCGGATGCGCTCAGAAGCTATCCGTTTCCTTTCGTAGAGCAGGGCATTCAGGATGAAATGTACGGAGCCGTTATGGTGCCGGATCATCCCTCTTCAGATGTAATATCTTCGGCGATGCGTCTGGCTGCTTATTTCTCATCCAAGACCGCGACGAAACGGGCAACCCCTGTTATGACGGAATCCGAATGGCTGAATAAGGATCTCCTTCTTCCCGCAGCTGCTCTTGGGAGTATCGATTCATGGAGCGGGCCCGTCAAGCAAATGATAGCGGAAAGTCCGATTCAGGTGAAGGATCGCCAGCTAAGTCTGGATACCTTTGCGGTAAAAAACCAAGCAAGCAATGAAAGCAGACAAGTGCTTCTTGTATCAGCTGCAGCAGATAAGGTCATCAAAGACCAGATTCATGTACTGACGGAGAAAAAATACGTTGATCAGCTCGCCGGTAACCATTTAGTTATCAATGATCAATCCGCAGCGCCTGATGCGCAGGATTCTGCGAAGCCTATCACATTCGAATCCATGGGTATTGCCAACATCAAGCTAGATAAGACAAGCACGAGTTCCGATCGGTTGACTTACACGATTCCTTCTTTCTGGAGTCTGACCGGAGAAAGCCAATTGCTGTTAAAGGTTCGGGTTTCCCCTTTATTGCAGAATGAGGCTGTCGAGGTTAACGACAAGAATAAAAGCAAGAATGTTTCTGCTACGACCGACAGTGCCGGATTAACGGTTGTCATTAATGACATTCCCAAAACATTCGCATTTGCGGATATTATGAAATCCAAAAAGGAAGATGACAGCTATCTTCTTCCTATAGCGCTTGGCCCTTATTTGAAGTCGAATCAATCCAATACATTGACCATGACCTTCACTGCCCACTTGAACGAGGCTCATAACGTGTGCGGTCCAAAATCGGATAACGGCAAATGGATTTTCATAGATAAAAGCAGCACTCTCCAGCTGCCTCATGAGATTCAAAAAGAAACCAGCTTTAAAAACTGGCCATCCCCATTTGTTGGAGACCAGGGTCTGGACCGTACCGTATTCCTGTTACCAAAGGAAGTCGATGGGGTGCTTTTAAGTCAATTGGCTGCTATGATCCGGGATATGACGAACGGGTCGTCTGCCAATGCGTCAATCGATATTGTGCAGGATCAGGAGCCAGATCTGGAGCAAAAGCTTAAAGGACGCAATGTCATTGTCGTCGGAAATCCCGACTCGTTCGAAGCTCTTAATAACTTTAAGGACCAACTGATGATGAGCCCGGGCAGCAGTCAGTATCCGACCGTTAATTCTAACATTATTAATGAAACGACCGACTATGCGGCATGGATTCAAACATCAGTATGGGATAAAGAGCGTATCATGGCGGTATTCCAGGCGGGAGAAAGCAACAAAGCCAAAGATACATTCATGCATGTCAACTTGTTAAAGTTTCTAAACAATGAACAGAAATCCAGTCAGGTTGTTGTCATGAGTAAGTCCAACGAAGTTCTGTCCTTTGATCTCAAAGGAATGCAGACCACGACTCCTGCTACGAGTACGGCAAGTGCTTCGGGGTCGAACCGCTCCTTAATTTGGATGGCGGCTGCGGTCGGGCTTGTATTCATCATCGGACTCGTTCTGTTTATTCGTCTGCTTCGTCGTCCTAAGTAAGTAATCAAACAACAAATGTTACTCTAAAATAACCTGAAACCGGCAAACTGTCGGATCAGGTTATTTGTCATTTTATCGAAATTAGGCTTGAAGTACTAGTCTTGATGAAGTGAAAGTCGAATCGTGGTGAATCTTGTTCAAAAATTGTTTAGATCGTGCTTGTATAATTTGGAACTAGGAATGGTAGCAATGCAGAATTCGTTAATAGAGGGAGGGACGTGATGGGGGTTTTGAGAGGACGATGTAGTATAGCTAAAGTTTAGAATTACAAGTCACTAGGATATGAAAAGGAGTCAAAAGGAAATGAAACGAAATACAGCTAAATGGTTGTCATGGGTGATTATGCTGTGTATGCTGGTCACCATGATGCAGCCGTTAACGGTGGGAGCCGCTGCACCGGATAACACGAAATGGGTCACTTTTAAAAATGATGATTTTTCGAATGCAAACCAAGTGAATCTTTTCTCGAGAAACGGTACTGCAAAAACTATAACAGATGATAAAAATCGTAAAGTATTACGATTAACCGAGAGTACAGGTAACGTTTTTGGAAGTATTTTCAACAAAAAGATGATTACTTCAACAAATAAGTATTCTTTCAGTACGTTCTTTAAATTCCGTTTGAATGCTAATAATCAAAGCAACAGCCCGGCTGACGGAATTACATTCACCATCCAAGCCCAGTCCAATAATGCCGGAGCGGTTGGTCAAGGCATAGGGTACGGCGGAATTAAACCTAGCTTTGCAGTGAAGTATGATACCTATGAAAACACTGCTCTTGGCGACCCATCGGCGAACTATATCGGACTTGCAGTTAATGGCGACGTTAACAACAAAGCAGGCTGGTATACAACGAATATTAATTCGGTAAACCTCTCTAATGGTAACGATTATTATTCGTGGATTGATTATGATGGTGCCACTAATAATGTGAAGGTCTATATCGGCAGTTCGCCTACACGACCAAATACACCTGTATTAAATGTTACGGGTATTGATTTGGAAAGCATCTTCCAAGGCAAGCCGGGCGTTTACGCAGGCTTCACTGCAGCAACAGGTGGCGCTATGGAGACGCATGATATCCTGTCCTGGTATTTTGTAAACGAATTGGATCCGATCGATACGACCCAATATCAATACAAGCAAGCTCCAACGGAAGTTAAAATTAACGCAGTGCCGACAGGAGAGCCAGGAAAATATAACGTTATCGCAACGCTATATGATGTAGATGGCAACCCTGTGGCCGGTGCTCCGGTTAGCTTGAATACTTCCCAAGGAACGATCCCGATGCAATCGGACGGTAACGGCCAAGCCAGTACTGTAGTGGATTTCGGAAGTAATCCACCTAGCGACATTACGGCCATAGCTGTCGGCGGCGCTTATGCTACCGTGAAAGTTCCACCTGCACCGACGAACCTGTCTACAGGAACAACGGCACAGACAGCCAACAAGCTGACATGGAATACAGTAAGTACTGCAACCTACTACAATGTGTATAAAGATGGAGCTTTGTACGCTACGAATGTGACGGGCGCTACTTACAATGTGACCGGACTTACGCCAGGAGAATTCGCTACATTTACCGTTACGGCAGTAACGAACAATGCGGAGGGTACGGCTGAATCGCTTCCTTCCAATAGCGTGAAGCTCCCGATCCCATTGGATCTGGCTATAGATAGCCCGAGCTATACACTGCCAGTAGGTTCTACACATCAAACGGTAGTATCCTCCGTCTATTCGGATGGAAGCAAGGTTGAGGTAACGAATAAAACGAACTTTACTTCGACAAACTCTACCGTCGCAACAGTAGACCCAGATGGTCTTGTTACGGCGATTGGAGCGGGAACAACCGTAATTGAAGCTGTTTATAACGGCAAGAAAGTTCAAGCTACGGTTACGGTACCTATTGCAGCACCGACTGGAGTTGCAACGAAAGATGTGACATCAACGGAAGCGACTGTGAGCTGGAATGCAGTTCCAGGTGCTCAGTCCTACAATATTTACGATAACGGTAAATTGATTGCCTCTGGTGTTACAGGTACTCAGTACACTGTAACAGGACTTACACCTGGTACGGAGCATAGCTTCACAGTAAGTGCTGTTAGCAATGGAATTGTATCACAGGCTTCGGGTGTAGCAGGGGCAACCACAACAACATTGCGTGACCTGCTAGTAGATCCGGCTAATGCTACGCTGGTAACAGGAGCTGCTCAACAAACCCAAACAAGTGCAGTTTACTTGGATGAGAGTGTTAAGGATGTAACGAAACAGGCATCGTACATTTCCTCTAATCCTGCTATCGTTACTGTGGATGCTAATGGTCTTTTAACAGCCAAAGCTCCAGGAACAGCGACGATTACAGTAACCTTCGATGGCAAGACAACAACGCAAACGATTGTTGTGCAAGATCAAGCTCCACAGTTTAGCTTAACCTTCAGCACATCGCCTGAGACGGTTGTAGGGGACGGTCATTCCAAGGTGACCTTGAGCGCCAAAGCAACTTCACCGAATGGTGGACCGGTTGCTGGAGTACCGGTTACATTCCATTTTGGCAATAACTCTGCCGACGATGTCACTGTTATTACAAATGAGCAAGGAATTGCTTCCACAGAGTATACGGTGCCAGCTCTTCAAGGCATTATCCCTGTAAGTGAAGTTATTACTGCAACAGCAACTGATACGAAATCCGGATTGTCCCAACAGCAAAGTGTAGCGATGACGTACATGCCTGCTGCAGTGTATGGGATCATCATGGATCAAGTGACTGGAAAGCCAGCTTCCGGAGCAACCGTTTCGGTTACAGCTGATTTTGACGGGGACGGCGTTATTGATTTTAATTCCACGATAACGACAGGACCGGACGGTTCTTACCAAATCCCGGTACCTCGCGGTAACTTCACGTACACGATGAATATTCAAACACCGGTACAAATCGGGAATCAAACGGTAACCTTAAAGCAAACGCAAACAGCAACTGTAGGTCAATTGAGCGGCGTAGGCCAGAAAATTGATTCTACCAATAAAATTAGCGGCTCGCTGTTCATTGCTTCTTCTGCAGATTCACAGCCTACGGTAGGCAGCATGTTCGGAAACGGAAATGTGAGTGCACAGATCCAAGGCATGAATGGAAATACATTCACTTCGACGCTTCCGCTTGATGCTGAAGGGAATTTTGAATTAGCTAATGTACCTCAGGGTGAGTATAAAATTACGTATCAAATTAAAGCACCGGATGGAACGATATTGGCAGGACCATCGACAACGGTGAAGGTAAATCAGAACGGGGAATTGGGCGTTGTATATTCCTTGATCGATCCTTATGGTGTTGTTACTGATGCTTACACAGGACAAGTACTTGAAGGAGTAACTACACAGCTGTACTGGGCTGATACGGAGCTGAACAGACAAAATGGCCGTAAGCCTAATACACTGGTCACTTTGCCGGAGCTGTCTGACTTTGCACCGAATCAAAACCATAACCCGCAAATAACGGATGCATTCGGGCAATATGCTTGGATGGTATACCCAGATGGAGATTACTACATTGTCGCAACCAAGCCGGGTTACATTAATTACAGCACCTTGGATGCGAAGCCGAACGTGCCTGCAGCCAATGGCTCGAGCAGCTATATTAAAGACGGCATTATTCACGTAGGACAAGATGTGGTAGGGTTGGATTTCTCCATGCGCAGAATTCCTTCATCCGATCGCCATAGCTCAGGAGGTGGCTCCAGCTATGTAGCGCCTGCTGCACAGCCATCATTGAATTTGACTGTAGACAAGAACCTGGTCAAAGAAGGCGACCAATCAACGATTACGCTTGATTACAAAAATACATCTGCTTCTTCGATGGGAGCTGGGGTTATCACCTTCAACATTCCTCAAGGAGCTGAAGTAGTGAGTGCCGACGGCGGTACGGTTAATGGCAATACGATTACATGGAATATTGCGGATTTGCCTGCCGGACAAGCAGGAAGCTTCAAGGTTGTTTTGAAATGGGATCTTCTAACGGCAGTTGATGCTCAGTTTGACATTTCAGGTCAATTTGCAGTTAACGGTGGAACCGATAATGCTGTGAAAGCCGATTCTACTGTAAAAATTAAAGTGTTCTCCGATCGTTTCGGACAGCTCAAGCATCAACGTTATATTCTCGGATACCCGGATGGTAAGTTCCACCCGGATAACACGCTAACTCGTGCTGAGCTGGCGGCTATCGTTGCCAGATTGACGGAGAATGTTACGGTAAATGACGCTATTACCTATACGGATGTTAAAGAAAACCATTGGGCGGCTAATTACATTAAGATTGCTACGAAGCATGGCTATTTCAGCGGCTTCGAGGACGGAAGCTTCCGTCCGGAGGCTCAAGTTTCTAGAGGTGAGCTGGCATCCGTTATGGCGCGCTTCTTGAAACAGAATGTCACTGCACCGGCAGCGTATCACTTCCAGGATACCGAAGGTCACTGGGCTGCTGATGCTATTGAACAATTGTACCGCGGCAAATTCCTTGCAGGGTACCAAGATGGAACCTTCAAGCCGGATGATAGTATCCGCCGAGTTGAGGCAGTGACGATGATTAATCGGATGCTGTATCGCGGTCCTCTTAAAGGTACGGATGTGGTGTTCCCTGATGTTCCCGAGAGCCATTGGGGCTTTGGGGACGTGCAGGAAGCAACAGTTTCCCACGAATCGACCCGCAATCAAGATGGAAGCGAAGCTTGGAAGAACCAGCTTGCTGACGAAGTGCAATAAAGACAAACAAGAAACCGACCATGCGAATTCACTGCGTGGTCGGTTTTTTGGTACATGTATGTATGAGATCTACTCTTACTGTAAAGATTTCGCTTGGCCGGAGATCGAACAGTTCTTCATTTGTAACCATGCCTCTATCTCTTCACGGGCCATCGGCTTGCTGTAATAATAGCCTTGTATGACTTTACAGCCTAATTCCTTGAGCAGCTCGAGGTGCTCCTTACTCTCTACTCCCTCAGCTATGACATCCAGCTGTAAGCTTTCGGCCATTAGTATGATGGCATTAATAATGGCTCTTTTACTCGGAGTATGCAGGTCGTTGGTGAACAGCCTGTCCAGCTTCAGTGCGTCGATGGGGATTTGATCCAACAGCCCGATAGACGAATATCCGGTACCAAAATCATCCATCGACACCCGTACACCCAAGTCGCGAACAAGCTTTAATTGTCTCACGATATCATTCACATCATAGAGAATCATGGATTCTGTTATTTCAAGCTCCAGCAAATGCGGGGTTGCACCTGTTTTTGACAATACGGATTGAATCATCTCCAGCAAGCTGTCACTTTTGAATAGCCGAATGGATACATTGACAGATAGCGGTTGACGGATCCCTTTCTGCTGCAGGATGACGCATTGTCGGCAAGCCTCTTCTAAGACCCAGCGTGTCATAGGGATGATTAAGCCGGTCTCCTCGGCTATGGGGATGAATTCAATCGGCGAGACGACGCCTAAGCGCGGGTGATTCCAACGAACAAGCGCCTCAAAGCCATAAGGCTGGTTGGTTGCAACATTCCATTTGGGCTGATAGACGACGAAGAATTCCTGATGGTCAAACGCTCTGCGCAGGTCTTTCTCGAGCTCCATTCGGCGTACGGCAGCATGACCTATTTCTTCGTTGTAGACGAAGTATTGATTTTTGCCCAGACCTTTGGCTTTATACATAGCGGTATCGGCCTTCTTGAGTAGAATCGAACGGTCCTTATGTTCAATCGGTCCGATGCCGATTCCTATGCTTGCGGTTATATACAGCTCGTTGGCCTCGAGATAGTAGGGCATTTTAATGCTGTGGAGTATTTGGTCGGCCAGCAGCTCGCATTGCTCTTGATGGCAGTTCCGGACAATGACGAGAAACTCATCCCCGCCGATCCGGAAAACCTGCTGTCGAGCTGATATGAAGCTCCTCAGGCGGATTCCCATCTCTTGAATGAGTCTATCTCCGATAGGATGTCCCAGCGTATCATTAATGACTTTGAATTGGTCCAGATCCAGAAACAATACTCCGAGGCTATCTTCTCCCATATAAGTATCGAAGAAGCGGTTCATTTCATTACGATTAGGCAGACCGGTTATCGAATCGGTGTAAGCCATCTTTTCTAGCACATGCCGGTCCAAAAGAACTGTTACCCAGGATACAAGCAAAATAACGCAGACACTCAAGGTGACTCCACCTAGCAACAGAGGATCTACACTCAACAAGCCATTGTCGATAACCGGATCCAAATAGCGGGAATCTCCCCGGAATACAGCGGCCTTCATTCCCGTATAATGCATGCCGCAAACAGCGATACCCATGACGATGGCGGATAACCATTTGTGTGCGCAGGAAGCGGGATAATCCCGGAAGCGAAGCAACAATAATAAGGCTACATAGGATACGACTAAAGCGATCAGAGCAGACAATATCCAGTAAAAAAGGTCATATTCCAGCTCAAGCGGCATTCGCATGGCAGCCATACCAGTATAGTGCATGACAATAATATCGCTTCCCATAAAAAAACCGCCTAGGGCGATCTTGTTCAAGCTTCGGTTTTTAGGTATGGTAGTATAGAAGGCTACAAATGCAGCTGCGACACTGGCAGCCATAGATAATAGAGTCAAAGTGGTATCGTAATTGACCTGAACGTGCAGATGAAAACCAAGCATACCGATAAAATGCATGGACCAAATGCCGCTTCCCATTACAAGCGCTCCTGAAAATAACCAGAACCACTGTACTTTACCTTTTGCAAGAGAAAGCTTGGACATCATATTGAATGCCGAATAAGAGGCAAGAATAGCTATGGCTATAGAGAGTGCTACGATATGGTAGTTATAGTATCCTTCGACTGGCATGACAACCACTCCTTACGAATCGATAAAGGCCTTAGATGACATGGAGAGTGAAGCCGTGGAATGGAGCGATACGATGAAACCCAAGCACACTAAAGCCGTTATATATTAAAATAGTATTGTACCTTTTTATACTAAACAATTTCTGAACATGTACATTTCATAAAAGTCAGACTGTATATCCAACGACAACGATAAGGAAATGGAACAGGCTCCACAAGGAGGTAAGAGGATAACGATGAAGGCTATGCTGGTGGATGATGAACGGCTTGCTTTAATGCAGCTGGATAAGTTACTGAAGGAAATACCAGGAATTGAAATCATCGGGACTTATTTGGAACCGAGTCAAGCTATTGAGGCGGTAGGTACGCTGCAGCCCGATGTAGTATTCTTGGACATCCATATGCCGGAGATATATGGTCTGAAGGCCGCTGAGCTTATGCAGGAGGCATGCCCGTCGGTGGAAATTGTGTTCGTCACCGCATATGACGAATATGCCGTCCAAGCCTTTGAATTGAATGCGTTGGATTATGTAATGAAGCCTATACAGAGGGAGCGCCTGGTCAGAACCGTTCAGCGGCTACAACAATCCTTAGTTGACAATCCCAAGCAAGCGGTTCAAAGCAGTTCCTTGCTCATTCGATGCCTGCAGACGATGCAGATCGAATTGCCCGGCAATGAGCCTGTCACGCTGAAATGGCGTACAGCCAAAGCGCAGGAGCTGTTCGCCTTTTTACTCCATCATAGAGGACAGCTGGTTCGTAAAGGAGACCTGTTCGAAATGTTGTGGCCGGATTTTCCATTGGAAAAAGCGACGACGCATTTGTATACGACAATATACCAGGTTCGTCAGGACTTAAAGCGGATGGGAGCGGATATCGAAATCCGCAGCTTGAGTATCAAAGAAGGATATGTGCTGGATGCCTCCAGAGTGCGTATCGATGTGGAGGAATGGGAGCAGGCCCTTCGTCGATTGGGTGTTGTAACGGCTGATAATCTGCATGAGCAACAACAGCTTGTGGATAGGTATTCGGGGGATTATCTGGCCGACTGCGATTATTTATGGGCCGAGAACGAGCGTCAGCGTCTGCGGACACTATGGCTGCAGCAGGTGCTGCTGCTGGGGGATTATTATACCCGGCAAGGGATGATCTCCGAAGCGATGCGGGTCTATCATCGGATGCAGCAGCAGTATCCGTACTATGAGGAGAGCTATTTTGCTTTAATGCAGCTGTACAGCATCTTAAATGAGCGGACAGCAGTGGAAGAGCAGTACAAGCAGCTTACCTCGATAATGCAGGAGCTGGACGTTCTTCCTAACGAGAAAATTGTTATATGGTATGAGCAGTGGAAAGGGTTTGGCGCAAGCTTAGCTAGGCCGGCTCAATAAAAATATAAAATAAGGCAGCACTCGTTAAGGGTGTCTGTCTTTTTTATTGGCGAACGCTCACCATTTGTTCAATTTTTGTTCAGGGCGATTTGATTAAATAAAAGTAAACATGTAGTGGAAGGGCGAGGTAGACAGATGACAGCAGTTATGGTTGTGGATGATACGGCATTTATGAGAATGGTCATGCGCGGAATACTGGAGGATATGGGGATGAGCGTGGTGGCGGAAGCCCGTAATGGGAGGGAAGCTGTGGAGCTGTACGATAAGGTGAAGCCTGACTTGGTCACTATGGACATTACGATGCCCGAGATGGACGGCATTGAGGCCTTAAAGGAAATTAAAGGGCGCCATCCCAAGGCGAAGATCATTATGTGCTCCGCTATGGGCCAAAGAGACATGGTGCTTGAAGCGATCCGAAGCGGGGCGGCTGACTTCGTTGTTAAACCTATTCAGAGAGATCGTATTGAAGAAGCTGTCGGTAAAATCATTATGTAGCACTTAGAATTTGAGCTGGAGATAGACTATAGATTCGGGGTGAAGCACATGACCGGAAGAGATTCCATCAATCCCAGTTCCGTTCAAGCTGCCGTGTTTGTAGATGGGATAAGGGCTGCTCTGAAGGAAGACCCGCTGTTTTTTGTCTTCAAGTACCATATCTCCTTGATTCGTGAGCTGACAGAGGGACTTGATGATGAGCTCGGAAACGAACTCATTAAGGAGTGCGTATCCATCATTCAGGAAGCTTGTCAAGATAACGTGAAATGCCCGAAATGCCGGGATACTCTAAATTTCAGGCACTGTCAAAACCCCGGTACGGAGCAAAAAATAGTTCATGTCGTCGAGCTGGCCTGTACAAGGTGCGGTGATGTATTTACATTAGCTGAAAACCGGGATCGGATATCTTACTTTCATCCTCGCTTTTATAAAAATAGAGCCAATGGACGCAAGGAAGGACGCAGGCTGTCTCCCTCCCCAAGCCCATCCCAAAATATTTTTTGAAACGAATAAGATTCTCTCTTCGTAATGACATGATATAGTAGAGGTATTATTTTCCTCTTTTTAAAGCATAGGGAAGGGATGGGTCCAGCATGGATTTGCGTCGGCTTCATCACTGCATCTTACATCAGCAGTTAGATGATGCAGAGGTGGTCACCTTTGTTAAAGACTGGCTGCCGAGGGTCGTAGAACATCAAGCCAGGCAAGAGGCAATCGGACAATATCGGTCCATGGGAAGGAGTGATTACGAGGAAATAACAGATAAAGTACGAGATCTTGTTTTTCAGAAAATCGAATGCATCGAGCCGGACAAGCTCCGGGCGTGGATCTGCCAAGCGGCGAGTTTTGTCACCAAGAATCATTTAAGGAAAAGGCGGCCGATCTTATACGGTACCGTAGAGGATGGAATTCTGAACCTGACAGTCCAAGTGGATAGGTCCATTCTGACCGAGACGCAGCAGGATAGGATGGAAGAGGCTATTCGCCTTTTGCCGTTGCAGCAGAGAAAAGCATTTATTATGAAATACATAGAAGGCTATTCCGCTAGAGAAATAGCAGAGATACTTCAAAGTAATGAGAACCAGGTTAATCAATGGTGCTTCAAAGCGAGGAAAAACTTAAACGAAAGGTTAGCGCAAACATTTCAAAGAGCATAAGCCATCCTAATTTATTAATAACAACTAAACTTAGAAAAATATCAGACGGGCAGGTTAGAACAAAGGAAATAAGTTTTAACCTGTTCCAGATGATTTATATAAATATGACTATAGAATTAGATAATTTAATATTTTGGAGAGTTGATGTATGAATAAATTAAAATCAAATAACATCGATTCCGTTAGCTGCTTTCATTATTTTTTAGAAGATGAAAAAGATGAGGATTTACCTGAGTTTCATAGACTTGAATCCTATACCTTGGATTGTATATTGCTTATTCAGTTTGCATTAGAAGATCAAAATATTAATATAAATGAACTTTCAAATCATTTAGAAATATTAGAAGACTCTATTTATCAATTATTAAATAATTCAATTATGCCGTGGGAATTACCTGAATCCTCATTTATTAGATTAGTTCAATATTTACATTTAGAAGTTAATGAAGTCATAGAAGGATTAAAACTATTAAATAT
Organism: Paenibacillus sp. UNC451MF; assembly: GCF_000686845.1. GTDB lineage: Bacteria > Bacillota > Bacilli > Paenibacillales > NBRC-103111 > Paenibacillus_S. Next base: position 51,465 of record NZ_JMLS01000029.1, read on the forward strand.
TCCGTCTGCGCCTATTCCATGGAATCAATTAAAAGATGTTCAAGTTCAATTTAAACAAGCTGCGGGAATGAAATTACAAGAACCTTTATCTCCTTATGCCCGAAATTATAGAGAACAACATGTGAAAAGAAGAGATCGACTTATTCAAGAGCTTCAATTATTGAGATAAATGGGAAGAGAAAGCCACTGTATTCAGTGGTTTTCTTTATGTTGATATTAAGATTTAAATAAATAAAAGACATTAATAATTAGAAATATTGAAGATGATTAGATATCAAAGGAGAGGAAGCAGGGATGTTCGCCGTATTTTATGGAAAAAAAAGATTGACCCGGATAGGGTCTGAATATGAGGCTCGAATGGAGTTGTTTCGGCTCCAGGATTACTTCCTGAACCTGAAGATCAAAGAGTGTACACGCAGACATTTATGATGTTCCAAAGTCCACCTTTATTGGTGGTATTTTCTATTTAGATCCAGGAAATGATAAAGATTGCACATAGAGAAGAGGCAGAAGAGTGAGTGTTAAGATAGAAGAAGCATTATTAAAAGAATTGAAAATGTTAACGAACAAAGTGTACGAGGTTGAAGCGAACCAGCGCAATATGATGAAGCTGCTTGTTGAAATGAACGATAAATGGTCTCAAATAGGGGCGTCTCAACCATCTCAACATACTCAAGTATCTCAACCATTGCGTCCATCCGAATCACCAAAAATAAACGCCATGGCTTCGGAAATTCAAGGATTAAAGTTCGCTCTTAGCAATTTGGATAATAGCCCCAAGCCGACCATTTCACGTGCAAGCCTTGATCCAGAGTCTATAGATGAAGAAAAAAGGGTTATTCGACTACTGGATTTTTTATGTGTTCCGGACCATATAAAAGGGTTCCAGTATTTAAAAGACGCGATTCTAATAGTTATAAACGATCCAGATGCTACCTCGGCGATAACTCGATCCGTTTATCCGGTCATTGCTGAGAAATATCGAACGACGCCAAGCCGCGTGGAGCGGGCTATTCGTCATGCCGTGGATGTATGCTGGGGGCGGGTAGATAAAGAAGCCATTAGGGAAGTTTTTGGGAACACGAGTATATTGAAAAAGTCTGTGCCGACCAACCTGGATCTTATAACGATGTCAGCAAATTGGTGCAAAATAATGAAGATGAAGCAGTAAATGAGGTAACTATTTACAAAAAATAGGTGACCCGTTATAATAAACAAAAATGGCTGAGGAGGATCATCATAATGAACTATAATCTTTGCACTTATATGATTGAATCCTACAGTCATCATCATAGTTAAGCGTTTGTAATACGGATCAATGAGTCCGTAGGTACAAGCGCTTATTGGCGTTATACCTACGGACTTGAAACATAAGAGTCATGTGGGTATTTTTTTATCCCGCATGGCTCTTTTTTGTTTACCACATTATTGGAGGTCGATTACAGATGGAGAAGATTATGTATTCAATACCGCAGGACAACGAGCTGCTTACAAGGAGGCTTGCACCGCACAAAACGCTTTTTAGCCGGGAAGTATTAACCGGGGTGCTGCAAATTTTTGACGAGGTAGCGGCTCAGGGGGATGAAGCAGTCCGCAGTCTGACGCTGAAGTTTGACGACACAGTATTAGAACAGCTAGTGCTTACTCAAGACTATGTTAATGAGTGCATCGCTTCCTTAGCTCCTTCTTTACGTGCAGCGGTGGAACATGCCTTACGCAATGTGCGGGAAGTCAATCTTGCCTTACTCCCCCAATCGTGGGAGCAAGAGATCAGGCCGGGAACGATCGTTGGTGAAAAGGTGACTCCGCTGGATCGGGTTGGTATATGGATACCGGCAAGGAAGGGGCCGCTCGTGTCCACTTCTATTATGCTGGTCGCCGCGGCGAAAGCAGCGGGTGTTCCTGAGATAGTAGTCGGAATGCCTCCGCTAAAGGACGGTTCAGCAGATCCCGGGACTGTAGCGGCCGCGAAGCTTGTAGGTGCTGATCGATTTGTCATAGGTAACGGCGTAGCCGTCATTGCAGCCTTTGCTCAAGGGACGGAATCCATTCCGGAGATGGATGGCATCTTTGGCCCTGGGCCAGGCGGCATTGCAGCGGCTATGAGCATAGGTATGACCTATGGCAAAAAGAGCGCGTTAGGCATCGGTCCCACGGAAAGTGTGATTGTGGCTGATGAGACGGCTGATCCTCTGCAAACTGCCCATGATCTCATCAACGAAGCAGAGCATGGCCCTGATTCCACTTCGATTCTGATGACAACTTCTGTAGACTTCGCTGCCCAAGTAGAGAGGCTGCTCTGGAAATGTATTGAAGAGGTCGTGGGAATAAGGAAGACCTATTTGGACCAAGTGTTTGGCCCCGAGGGGAAAGGAGCTATTATTGTTGCATCGGATATCGAACAGGCTTGTGAATTTATTAATGGTTTTGCCCCGGAGCATTTAATGATTGTTTGTGAAGAAGAGCAGGAGAAGAGGGTAATGGAGCTGGTACGTCATGCAGGGGAAATTCTGATCGGCGGCAGTACGCCGTTCTCTGCTGCCAACTATGGGATAGGCATTACGGCCGTGCTGCCTACGAATCATTTTGCCAAAGCGTTTTCAGGGGTGACTTCTAGAGATATGGTGAAGGTTTCGACAATAGGGAGGCTGAGCCAAGAGGCACTGCAAAGCCTGTATCCGATTATTCAAGAAATGGGGGCTTACGAGCAGCTTCCTTGTCACGTAAGGGCGGCTGAAGTCAGGGTTGCTGAATGCGAGTGAACTAGGGACGGCTAATCAGAAAAAGCAAGGAAGACGTGAAGTAACCCATTATTCAACAATTTTGGAGAATGGAAGAAGGGCTCGGTACCCTTTTTGGAATGGAGTACTAACCGTCTGTTGATAGCATGAAGTTAGCTGAAGTAAACGGATTGATGTTGCCCTCGAGCCACTGTACAGATGCCCTATCGGCAGTATATTCTTAATATAGGACGCTCTTGGAGGGAGGAACCCTTGATGCAGCTTATTGCCATGCTGACCATGCTCATCGACCACATCGGTTTGGTGTTCTTTCAAGATCAAGCGATATGGAGGATGGTCGGTCGGATTGCTTTTCCCATCTATGCCTACTTTATTGTCGTTGGATATACGCGTACAAGGAATTTAAAGCTGTATATGGTTCGGCTTTTCATCATCGCTCTACTTTCCCAAGTTCCCTTCATGCTGGCATTAGGTGCAAGAGGAGTGAATGCGGTAGGAACCCTGCTGATGTGCGTGATCATCTTATATCTCATCGAAAATACGGCAAAATCCGTCTGGCTCCCCGCGGTAATTGCTATGTCGGTGGCTATGGAGGCCCTCAGCTTCGATTACGGTTTGTACGGCGTATTGCTGGTGCTGATCTATAAGTATACGAAAAGTCATTACATGGTACTATGTCATTTCGCTTTGAATGTTTTGTTTCTTTTTCTCAAGGGTTGGGTGATCGAGGCCTATAGCATCATCACAACGGTAGCCATTGTGTATGCTCCGACCGTATGGAAGCAGGTTGAAAGCATTCGGATGCCTAGATGGTTATGGAGGAGCTTTTATCCGGTTCACTTGACGGCTATCGCGATTCTTGAATTTATGCTGTCCTTGAAACCATAAAGATTGTACTATTTCTAAAGCCGACGCGGGCACTGATGCCTGGTCGGTTTTTTGCTGTAGGCGGGAATTGGCATCGTTAAGAAACTAATAAGAATTCACCTTACAATCTGTTAAGTTTTGGAAGGTATACTGGTACCATAGCACATGAACGGCAAGATATGAGTAAGTGAGCGTTTGTGAATTCGAACAGGGCTATACCATTCCAAAAAGTAAGGGGTAATGATAATGAAACGATGGTTGGTTTGTCTAATCTTGCTGGGCCTATTCATACTGGCAGGCTGTTCACGACCCATTGAATTTAACGGAAAAAGCGAGTTCTGGAACGTCGATTGTTCAGTTGATCCGTCTGCTAATGTAAAGTCTTATGCTATCAAGAATATCGGTATAGAAGGTCAGCCTATATCGAAAGTTTATTATGCTTTTGAGAACAGCAAAAATTTCAACAGTGAAGGGAGGAGTGATTCACAATCAACCAACCTCACTATAACAGGAAAATCAACGCTCGATAAGCCATATGCGGATGAAACCAGCTTTACTCTTCGTATCCAATGGGATGGGAAAGAAGAGAAGATTGCTGTGGTGAAAAAATAGCTTGGCCTATACTCCAAGAACACACAGCCGATTAGCACCTTGATAGTTAGGTCGAATCGGCTTCATTACTATGCCCATTTTTGCTGATGTAGGGGTTTAAAGCCGCGTTGTTTTTTAAAGATTTGGAACTGCTAAGAAGCAAGTAGGGGGAGGTATAGGAGCTTGATGAAATTAACCGATTTTTCGATGAAGAACGTGTCGGCTGTCTTTATTATTATGCTGCTGACGATCGGGGGAGTTATTCCGCGACCGCGCTCAAAGTAGAAAGTATGCCTATGTTTCTTTTCCCAATCTTATTATCATAACGGATTATACGGCTCCTCCCAACATACTATACTTCCGGGCTTTGAAGGCATCCGAGGTATGGATCATATTGATTCCTATGGAAATCAGGAAGTTGTGCTCACCATCAAGCTGGATGCTTGGGCAATTAGCAGTTATGGTTTAAATGAGGATGGGCTGCTTATGGATACAAGCTAATCTTTTTTTGTGACAACTCCCATACTGCCATTTACAACGACGATATCACCTGTTTTAAATTCCGTTGTGGCGTTACCGCACCCTACAACAGCAGGGATGCCAAATTCCCTTGCAACTATTGCGGCGTGGGACAAAGGAGCGCCCAAATCCGTGACTATCGCGGCGGCTTTTGGGAAAAGCGGCGTCCAGCCGATATTTGTAAGAGGGGTAACCAATATTTCCCCTTTTTGAAATTCGGCTGCTTGCTCAAAGCTGTGCAGGACGCGGACTTTTCCCTCCACCGTTCCGGGTGCGCCCGCGAAGCCTTTTACCGCACTACCGCTTATCGCCGGCATTTGATTATTGGGGTCATAATATAATTGGCTTCTTCCTGGTGAGTTAATCCACTCCCGCGGATTGAATCGACCCCTGATCCACTGCGGGAAAACTGGCAAGCTTTGATACTCCTCAAAATTTGCGCGACGCAAGGGCAGCTTATCTATCATTGAAACATCGCCCTGCAAAAATTTCGGAACCTCAAAGCAGTACATCATGAACACATCTTCACCAATTCCCGTGACCTCTCCGATTTTTAGAAGCAAATGCCTCATGACCCGAAATACCTTTATAAACTCGTTTCGGAGAGATTCGCGGGTATTTGCATCTCTCGAAACAGTTTCAAGCTTTTTCTCCAACCATTTTTGCTTGTTCGGATATTTCCGCGCGAAGTGCCGCTTCGCTTTTTCAAACTCCGCCTGCTGTTTTTTCAAAAGTGCGGTCGGGTCAATGTCTAGATTCCGGTATTCTTTGATCTGATGATCTATATAATCAGGGTCGTCGGCGGGGTAGGGGTAATAGACGTCAAACTCATGAGGGCTTCTGTGGCCATATAACTCAATGTATTTTTCTCGGGTTAAAGAGCCGGTTATAACCTGTCCTATACCCAGAACCGGCTGCATGCTGACAAGCACTCCGCTGCCACTGAAATTTGAACACAAAAGGTTGGCCTGCTCCTCCCCGACAAGGTTAACAAGTTTCTTCCTCAGCGTGGTCAACGTCGTGCTGCCCGCGCCGCCGAACCAGATATACCATAACGCGGATAAAAACGGCCGCACATCGGATGTCCAAAGGTTATGCAGATCCTGCTTAGAATGTACGCTTTCAATTTTTTTAAGGGTCTGGACATACCACACGGGGGTATGTTCCAAATAATAGGCTTTTTGCTTTTTTGAGTCGTTTATGCGTTTGAGATTTTTTTTCGAGCGGATAAACATTTCTTTAAACAATTCAAATGCCTTGAACGGGTACATAGGTACTTCGATATTTTCCGGCATTTGGCCGAATACATCGCCTATCAGTTTCTTAACCCGCGGTACGTTGAATCCGTAGACCTTGAGCGAGGAAAAGATTAAGCTTACGTTCGTATACGTCCTACCGCAAATGTTTCCGAACATATAGTATCCCGGCACCTTCTGGCATTCCAGGTCCATTTCCCGAAGCAGGCTCCAGGTGAACGGGCTCATAACATCAGGCACCGCCTCACCCACGTTGTTGCTGGTCCACAGCGCGTCGGTATCAAGGCTTTGGTTGATTTCATAGGTATCGAGATTGATCGTCTCAAGGGTTGTAATCGGGCGCGCCTGAACGATATAGAGTGTGCGGTCCTTTATGACCCATTCTATATCCATTTTTCGCCCAAAAATATCCTCAATCCTTATCGCGGCTTTGTGCATCGCTTTCGCGTAAGGCTCAAACGCCTTGTCGCCCTTATATTTCGTACCGATTCTCGATAGGGTAAAAGGAAAGGCGTTGTTTTCGCCTGACACAAGCTGCTCGCCCGCACCGAACACAAAGTTACCAACCATATTAACGTGGCTGCCCATAATCGGGTCGGCGGAAAACAATACGCCGGATATCTCCGTTTGTATCATGATTTGAACAACGACTGCGATTTTATGTTCTTTATCGGCACCATGCGCCTTGCTGTATTCACTCACCCGCTCTGAGGAGACGGAGGCGGCGACCGTGGCTATCGCACCGTACACATCTGCTTTTGGCACATCCAGCACAGACTCAAATTCGCCGGCATATGAGGTTTTAGCGCTGTCTTCGGAGAGAGCGGAGGAGCGTACCGCCAAAGGCACATCTGGCAGCAGGATTAAACATTTGTCAATATCAGCTTTTGCCTCCGGTTTCAACGTATTATTCTCAAATGCAGAAGATAAAATGACAAACCCATCCGGAACAAGAAGCCCCGCCTGGTACATCCTGCAAAGAGACGCACCCTTCCCGCCCGCAAAAGCAAACGATTCATCGGTCGCTTCGCGAAAATTGTATGCGTAATTCATTTTTATCTATCCTCTCTATAAAATACAAAGCTCAGCGCTCGTTATTTTCTTAATAATCTTACCCCTTTTGAAGGAGTGACCAATCGATCAGCTTTACTATAATTTATGCTGCCATGTGGTCAATATACAAGTTGAGTTTCCTTGTGTTCGAGTCTCAACTCAGGATCAAGCAAGCTCAATATCTGCCTACTATTTCGACTGTAAAAATATTCTTGACACATCCACCCATAGTGATTACTATGAAGTTGTGGATAATTGGGTGATCCAATTATCCTGTGAGTCATCACGACATAGAAAGGTTTATGACAATGACGATTAAGAAGATCAAATATCATCGGGTGTACGAGGATGTCATTGAGCAGATCGAAAGCTTAATTCTTGAGGGCAACCTGGCTCCAGGCGATGTGCTGCCTACGGAGAGGGAGCTGGCTCAAGCGTTCGGCATTAGCAGAGGGACTCTGCGAGAAGCATTCCGCATATTGGAGAGAGAAGGGCTGATCGAGACCCGTCCCGGCGGTGGCCGTTACCTTAGCAAAAATCTCAGCAAAGCGGAAGATCAGAAACGAATTATCGAGAATATCGAGCGGGCTACGATTATCGAACTGTTGGAAGCTCGGGAAATATTCGAGACCGGTATTGTGGAGCTGGCGGCGAAGCGGGCGACCGAGCAAGATATTCAGGAAATTGAAAGCGCTCTTGAAAGATGGGGAACCATCGACAGCGACTCAGACGATCCAATGAGTCCTGATCAGGCGTTTCATCTATCCATTGCCAAGGCTACGCATAACGTGGTTCTGGTGAATCTGATTGAGCTGCATATGGATCTTTTGCAAAAGACAGCAACGAAGACCGTCGACATTCCAGGCCGCAAAACGGAAGTATATAAAGAGCATTTCCAAATTCTCCAGGCCATTAAAGAGAAAGACCCTCAGAAGGCGAAGGAAGCGCTCCTGTACCATATCAGCCAAGTGAAGCAAAATATTATGTTGAATAAAGTGGGATCAAACGGATGAAACGCATCCTTTTGATAACTTAATTGGATCACCCAATTATCCAAATCTAATTCTTAAAGTGATAAATAGAAGCTTCAGTAAGAGACTTCACTCATTACAGCTTCTTCCAAACGATTTGCAATCGGTTACAAATTAGCGAGCTGTTAAATAACAGCACCAATAAGACGACGCTTGGACAAGTGGAGGGTGCATATGACAAAACAACAATTCAAGATACTAGCCCCCTGCGGCATGCTAGGGTACGGTTTTCCCAAAGCGTCCTTCATGAAAGGCATGGCTCATGAGCCGGATGCAATCGTAGTAGACGCCGGTTCTACCGACGCAGGGCCTCATAAATTAGGCGCAGGCACGGCGATTGTAAGCAGGCAAGCCTGCAAGAAGGACTTGGAGATTATCATCACCGAAGGCGTTAAGGCAGGCATCCCGGTCATCATCGGGTCGGCTGGAGGAAGCGGGGCGAAGGTCCATGTGGAATGGACGCAGTCGATCATCATGGAGATCCTGCAAGATCATGGGATCGGCGGAGTCAAGCTCGCCACCATATGGGCAGATATCCCTCATGAAGTGGTGGAAGCGAAGCTGCAAGCAGGCGAATGCGAGCCGCTAGGCTTGACGGTTGCCCTGCTGACGCAGGAAAGGCTGGAAGCGACAAGCCGCATCGTCGCCCAGATGGGCCATGAACCGATCATCGAAGCTCTCGCAGCGGGCACGGATATCATCGTCTGCGGACGTGCTTATGATCCATCGCCTTTTGCAGCGGTCGCTATGTTCCGCGGGTTCGATACGGCGCTTGCGTACCACCTGGGCAAAATCCTGGAGTGCGCCGCCTTATCGGCAGAGCCGGGGACGACCAAGGACAGCATGCTCGGCACACTCAAGCAGGATTCCTTCATCGTCCAGCCTTTGAGCGATGCCCGCAAATGTACGGCCGTATCGGTGGCTGCCCATACGTTCTACGAGAAGGATCACCCGTACATTTTGCACGGACCCGGGATGGTGCTTAATCTCGAGCAGTGTACTTTCACCGAGCTTGGAGACGGAAGCGTTGAAGTCACTGGAAGCCGAATCGAAGAAACGCCGGTGTACAAGATCAAGCTGGAAGGCGCCATGAAGGTGGCTTACCGGACGTTCGTCGTCGCAGGTGTGCGCGATCCGCTGCTGATCTCCCGCATCGAAGAAGTGGAAGAGCTGGTGAAACAGCAGGTACGAGATTATTACAGTGAAGTTGCGCCAGAAGATTACAGCATTCATTTTATCAATTATGGATTGAACGGTGTATTAGGCGAGCTGGAGCCACAGCGTGTCCCTGCTCATGAGTTGGGCGTTGTATTCGAAGTCGTGGCGAAGACGCAGGAGCTGGCGAATGCTATCTGCAGCTCAGTGAGATCGACCTTCCTGCATTACGGCTATGAAGGTCGTAAAGCGACAGCTGGCAATCTGGCGTTTCCTTTTGCCCCGAGTGATGTGCCGTTCGGCGCCGTGTACGAATTTTCCGTCTATCACTTGATGGAGGTCTCTGATGGGCTGGAGATGTTCCCAATCGAATATACCGAGGTGCAGCCATGAAGCTATATGACGCAGCAGCCGTTTTACGCAGCAAGAACAGCGGGCCTTTTGAAATCACGGTCGATGTGCTGTTCACCGATCCTGCGATCTACTACAGAGTCAAGGAGCTTGAGCTGATTAATAAAGAGCTCGTATCCCGGCTCTACAGCATTCCGGAAGAGAGCATTACGCATATCGTGTTTTTTGATCAGGCGCTTGGGTTCAAGATTACGTTCTCCCGCAAAGTGTCGTCAGGTACGTTCCTCGACCGCGACGTCTACGGAGCCCAGCAGCATGCGCCGTTAATGGAACTGGAAGTGAACCTATGAACGAGGCAGCGGGTCCATCTGTTAGCCCGAGCGCTGTCGCACCTGGATTTATAGTGAAGCGAGATTATAACTTCAATAAAAATGTTCCCATTCATATTTCACGCTGGATGCCAAGTATCTTTCTTGAGCCATTCCATTGGCACACTTCTTTTGAGGTTGGATATTGCCTTGAGGGAAAGGGACTCTTTTACTTTGAGGACAAGAGGTATGAGATCAATACAGGCGATGTGTTCGTTGTTAGTCATATGGAAAAGCATCGGGCGCAATCCGACCCCTTGAAGCCATGCCAGTTTCACTTTTTAAAATTTGATGGTTCTTTGATAGATGGAGGGGAGAATGAGTTATTGGCCCCGTTTTTTATGAAGTCAAAGTATTTCGTGAATAAAATCAATGGAAATCTGCAAGCAGCTGCACAGATCGGAGCCCTTCTTCGAGACATTTGGAATGAAATCCAGGAGCAGGATCGGGCGTACACGAGCATGATTCGAGGATTGTTGATGCAAGTATGCACCTACCTTTTTCGCCATTATGCCAAAGAAATTCCAGTGGAAGAGTGGAACCGCTCGTTACAGGCCTATAAGAAATTGCAGCCGGCTCTCGGGTTGATTCACCATCAATATCATGAAAATATTCAGCTTAAGGAGATGGCTGCAAGTTTATCCTTGAGCACCTCACGGGCTTATCATTTATTTAAAGAAACGATGGGAGAAGGCTTTAAAGAATATTTAACCAAAATCCGCATTCACGAGTCGAAAAAGAAATTGAGCGATCCCAATGTATCGATTACCGAGGTGTATCTGTCTTGCGGCTTTCAAGGCCATGCTTCATTCTATAGGTCCTTTAAACAAATTGTAGGAATGACCCCTAAAGAATTCAGAAAATACATGATCACTTCGTAAGAATAGCTATTTTTGAGAAGAAATGAAGTGAATTGAAGAGGACTCATCCCTTAGAATTCATTACAATTTAATGTGTAGAAATACTGCATAACTATTTACTATTAAGCGCTTTCATGTTGAGCGTTAAGGCAGCTTAACAATCAACTTAGAATTTACTAGACAAGAGGTGAGAGTGAACAAGTGTACACTACAATGAAGCGAATGTGGGCAGATAAAATCCTGTATTTCATGCTGCTACCCTGCATCGTTTATTTCGTTCTTTTTCATGTGTGGCCCATTATCGGCATGAAGCTGGCCTTCTACGATTATCGCATTCTCGGCGATCACGAGTACGTGGGACTCAAATATTTTAAGGAGCTGTTCAGTACTCCGGTCTTCGCCAATGTTTTGCAAAACACATTAATTATTAGCGCCATGAAAATGTTCCTTATTTTCCCTATCCCGATTTTGTTCGCCTTGATGCTGAACGAGTTCGCCAACGGGAAATTCCGTAAAGCGGTACAGGTCGTGTCGTATTTGCCGCATTTTTTATCGTGGGTCGTTATTGCAGGCATTTGGTTTGAATTTCTGTCTCCCTCGACCGGGGCGGTCAATGAATTCGTGAAGGCGCTCGGTATGCCGGCCAAAGATTTTCTGACGGACAAAGACAGCATCCGCTGGGTACTGTTAGCAAGTGAAGCTTGGCGCAGTATCGGTTGGGATTCCATTATTTTCCTTGCAGCCATAATGGGCGTTAGCCCAAGTCTGTACGAAGCTGCTTATGTCGATGGAGCAAGCCGTTGGCATATTGTAACACGAATTGTGCTTCCGCATTTGTACGTGCCGATGGTGACCATTTTTATTCTGAATGTCGGCTTCATTATGAACGCTGGACTGGATCAGGTGCTTAACTTCACGAATGATTCCGTCAACAGCCACATCGATATTATCGATACGTACGTATATCGCGTCGGTCTGATCAACGGGCAATATTCGTTTGCGACGGCAGCCAACCTGTTCAAAAGCATGATCGGCGTCGTGCTCGTGCTGTCCACGCATTTTATCTCGAAGAAATTAACCTCAAAAGGCGCATGGTAAGGAGGTGGATGTATCATGCTGGAAAGAAGACTTACCGTATCCAAAGTGATGATAGCGCTTATATTAACGCTGATTACTTTAACAATGTTTGTACCGATCATGAACTTGCTTGCGAGAGCCTTATCTCACCCTACCAAGGTGTATCTACTTCATGGGTATGAAATATGGCCGAGGGGCCTCTCCTTCATTAACTTTCAAGTCGTTCTCAGCAATCCGATTGTCGGAAAAGCGCTGCTTAATTCGGTGTTCATTACGGTGGTCGGCACGTGCTTGAGCATCTTTTTTACAACGCTTGCCGCCTATGTATTGACCCGCAAAAATCTGGCTTTCAAAACGCCGATCATGATCTTCCTCATCATCATTATGATTTTCGAACCGGGGATCGTGCAGGAATACATGGTTATCAAGGACCTGCATTTGCTGGATAGTCTGTGGGCGATGGTGCTGTACCGGATGATTAACGTCTATTACTTGATCATCATGATGCGGTTTCTGGAGGAAATTCCGGATTCCTTGATCGAAGCAGCCAAAATCGACGGAGCGGGTCATATGACCTTGTTCATAAGAATCGTCATGCCGCTTGCGCGTATTCCGCTATTAACGATTGGGATGTTCTATGCGATTGCGAAGTGGAACGAGTTTTTCAAATCAAGTATTTTTCTGTCCAGCCGTGACAATACAGTGCTTCAGGTGCTCCTTAGACAATTCGTCGTCGAACGGGACACAACAAGCCTAGTCGGCGCAACCGATCTGCTGAAGAACAACAATATTGCCCAGCTCGATTTCTCGTCGTTGAAAGCGGCTACAATCATCGTTGCCATGGTTCCGATTCTCATGCTGTATCCGATCATTCTGAAGTATTACACCAAAGGGGTCATGGATGGCGGCGTCAAAGAATAATTCATATCCAATGAAAATGGGGAGGAAAACAGAAATGAAAAAAATGTTCACCCTAATGGCAGCCGGCTTAATGGTGGTAACGACCGCTTGCAGCTCTAGCGATACGAAGGCTCCAGCCGATTCGGCACAAGGCTCATCCGATAAGCCTGTGACGATTACCATTGTCGATAAAGATCTAACCCCGGACGATAAACTGCTTAGAGGCATTGAAGAAGGCATGAAGGCCGAAGGGAAAAATGTGAAGCTGCAGATCGTTCCGGTACAGAGCGGCACCTACTCCGAGAAGCTGGGCCTGCTGCTGCAAAGCGGCAACATTCCGGACTTGATCTACTTCCAGGGCGGAGATTACCAATTCGCGGTCACGCAGAAGATTCTTGAGGATTTGACGCCTTACATCGAGAAATCTACCCATGTGAAAGCCTCAATGAACCCATACAACAAGGAAAGAATGAAGAACTATCCGTATCTCGTCTGGCTGTCCCCGATCAGCAACTCGGTTCCGGTGGTCCGTCAGGATTGGCTGAACAAAACGGCTACGGGCAAGGATTTGCTGGCGAATCCGACCATCGACAACTACTATAACTTCCTCAAGGAAGTGAAGGACAAGAACGGCGCCAAGTTCGCCTATACGACGGCAGGCACCTTGGATGAGCTCGATGCGACCTTCGGTCAAGCATTCGGCTTAACGTCGACATGGATCAAAGGCTCGGACGGCAAGTATGCGTTTGGCAAAACGACCTCGTTCGAGAAAGACAAACTGGAATTTTACGCGAAGCTGTATAAAGATGGTTTGCTCGATCCAGAGTTCTTAACGAAGAAATGGGATACGAAGGAAAAAGCGTTCTACGACGGTCAAGCAGCCGTCATCGCAGGTACGCAGGGCAAGGTTATCGATATCTACAATACAAAAGCTATGTCCCAAAACGGCGCGAACGCGAAGCTTACGCCGCTTCCGCCAGCCAAAGGCAAAGGTCAAGGCTATATGCCTGTTGACGTGAGCAAGGAAAGCCGCGGCTTCGCTATTGGCAAAACGTCCAAGAACAAAGATATGGCCTTCGCTGTACTGGAGTTCCTGGCTAGTCCCAAAGGACAAATGCTCGATAAGCTCGGCGTAGAGGGCGAGCAGTACAAGATTGTAGACAACAAAATCAAATTAACGGATAAATTCGCTGAATGGTATGCGCGCTTTGTGGAATCGACCGTGAACTTCAAACCGGACAAAGAATTCGATCCGTCGACACCTTACTTGTCCGAACCGGCTACCAAGTCGCTGGAGATGATGGCTTCGATGTCCAGCAAGGACAACAGCTTCATCATCCCTGCCGAGCTGGCTACCAAGTGGGATGCCTGCAACGCGTTGTATAAGGAATTCGCCGCGAACGTCGTCACAGGCAAGAAATCGATCGCCGATTTCGATAAATTCGTCCAAGATTGGAACGCCGCAGGCGGTAAGGAAATGACGGAGTACGCCAATAAAACGATCAAGTAAAACGGTTGGCATGCTTAGAAGTGGTAAGGCGGAATCAGATAAAAAGCTGTGGAGTGTGGGGCTTTCGGCTTCGCACTCCCTGTATGGAGGGGAGAGCAGGTTCATGATTTCTTTTGCGGATAGGGTAAAAGGAGTAGTCTTCGGTACCGCCTTCGGCGATGCGATGGGGGCGGTCGTGGAGAAAATGACCCATACCCAGATCAAAGAAAAATACGACCGGATCGAAACGGTCAGAACGAAGTGGTGGAAGGCAGATTGGCCGGAAACATCAAGGCTCGGCAGAATGAGAGGGCAGGGCATCGTGACGGACGATACGCTAATGACGCTTGCGCTGATGAACGTGTACTGCACAGAGCGCCGTCATCTGGACGCGTATGACATGGCTAATGAATTTGTCAAAGAAATCGGCTTCCGCCAAAGATATATTCCGGAATTTGGACGAGAAGCGCTCATTCTGGATCGATTGTTTTATCCTGAAAAGCATATTTTCAACCGCCATGTGCTGGCGAACTGCGAGCCGCGTGAGGGTGGCTACGGCAATATGGTCAACTGCGGAGCGGCAATGTACATTGCTCCTATAGGAATAGTGAATGCGTGCAATCCGAAGGCGGCTTACGATGAAGCGATCCTGTTCGCCTCCGGCCATCAGCTGAGCTATGGGCTGGAAGCGGCGGGAGTGCTGGCGGCCTGCGTCGCTAAGGCATTCGAGCCTGGAGTGAGCGTCCAAGATATCGTGGACACGGCGCTTCGCTATGCGAAGGACGGGACGAAGCAGGCGATTCAAGACGTTTGCACGAAGGCATTGGAGCTGCGAACCGAGAAGCAGGACCGGAGCAAGGTCGTACAGGCTTTGCACGAGGCGATAGCCCCGTACTCTCCGATGGGCGACGATGTCAACCGCAGCATCGACAAGCTCGGCATCCCATCAAACCATTACACGCCGAGTCGACTGTTCTCGATCGAGGAGCTGCCGCTGGCGCTCGCCTACATCGTGCTTCACGACGGCGATCTGCTCGAAGCTGTAAAAGATGGCGTCAGCTCCGGCCGCGACACGGACTCCATCGGTGTCATGATCGGCGCGATTCTGGGAGCGATGCAGGGTGTGCAGACGATTCCGGCTGATGAAATCGCTGCCCTAGAGGAAGCGAACAAGCAGGACTTTGAAACGCAATGCAACCGATTCATCGAAGCGGCTTCGGCCATCATTCAAGAAGATATCCAATTCAGCCAGCGCAGACAACAGCTGCTCGGCTCAATACAATAAAGGCGGTGGACTCATAGTGATTCCTTCAAATTATTTAGAAAAAGTATACTCTGGCTACTTAGGCATGAATATCGGCATCCGATTGGGTGCCCCGGTCGAGCCGACCATCTGGACTTATGAACGTATTCAAAATACTTACGGTGAAATTACCGATTACGTCAAGGAATTCAAAAACTTCGCGGCCGACGACGATGCGAACGGTCCGTACTACTTCCTACGTGCGCTATATGACGATGCCGTCGATCGGGATGTGACTCCGAACGATGTCGCTCGCGCGTGGCTGAACTACGCCCGTGAAGGCGTCGGCATGTTCTGGTGGGGTGGCTACGGGGTCAGCACCGAGCATACCGCCTTCATTAACTTGAAGAACGGCATCCCGGCACCCCAAGCCGGCTCTATCGAGCAGAACGGCTTGATCATCGCCGAGCAGATCGGCGGACAAATTTTTATCGATACCTGGGGGCTTGTGAATCCAGGCAACCCTAAGAAAGCCGCCGATTTCGGCGAAGCCGCAGCCCATGTATCCCATGACGGCGAAGGCGTGCTGGGCGCGAGATTCTTCTGCGCGGCGATTGCCCAAGCGTTCCTAACCTCGGATATTAACGAGATTATTGAGGCGGGACTCGCGCAAATTCCTGCGGAGTCGCTCTATGCGCAGGTGGCTAGAGCCGTGCTGGCGTTTCACGCCGAGCATCCGGACGACTTCCGCGCCTGCCGGGATATGCTGGAAAGAAACTGGGGCTATGACAAGTATAAAGGTGTCTGCCACATCATCCCGAACGCAGGTGTCTGCGTCCTCGCGATGATCTACGGCCAAGGCGATTTCAACCGCACCGTCGAGATTGCAACCATGTGCGGCTGGGATACCGACTGCAACGCAGGGAATGTCGGCACTGTGCTCGGCGTAGCCGTCGGACTGGAAGGCATCGCGGACAAATACCGTAAGCCGATCAACGACTCTATCGTCATGTCGGGGATCTCTGGATATCTTAACATTCTGGACATTCCGAGCTATGCCAAGGAGCTGGCCATTCTCGGCTACCGTCTGGCGAAGGAGCATTGCCCGCAGGAGCTTCTGGACAGCTTCAAGGAGAACGAAGTCTACTTCGACTTCGATCTGCCGGGCTCGACGCATAATATTCGCGTGTCGGATCCTTTCTTCTGCCAAGCTCGTCATTCTACGGAAAAAGCGTTCAAGGGAACCGGTTCCCTCGAAGTGGTTTTCGACCGCATGGTCCGCGGGGAGAAATCCAAAGTGTTCTATAAGCCATTCTATACCCGCGATGACTTCAGTGACGAGCGTTACTCACCGACCTTCGCACCGCGCGCGTATTCCGGCCAGAAAGTGTCGATGAACATTTACCTCGACCAATGGAGTGGCAATGAGACGATGGGCATCGCTCCTTACGTCCGCTTAGCCAAGAGCAAGAAGGAGCTCGTCCAAGGCTATATCAAGCTCGTTAATCAAGAATGGATTCATGTCGAGTTCGAAATCCCGGATTCCGAAGGCGAGCTGATCGACGAAGTCGGCATCGTGCTTGAAGCCTACTCGACGCGCAAGCCGAAGAGCCTCGGCCGCGTCTTCATCGACGAGTTCCGCATCTACGGCAAAGCGGATTACAGCATCGACTTCAGCAAGCAATCGATGGACTTTGGCTGCGTGACGCCATTCGCCCACAACCACGGCGCTTGGAGCCTTGTCGACGGTACAATGTACCTAATGACTGCCGAGCCTAGTGAGGCGTATACAGGCAGCTACTTCGCACGGAATTACTCCGTGTCCGTGAAGATCAACCCGCAGATCGGCGACTCGCATCTCGTAGCCATTCGCGCCCAAGGCGCTATGCGCGGTTACCACGCGGGCTTCGACGGGAAGGACCAAGTCGCGATCTATATCAACGACTTCGGATACAAGAAGCTCGTATCTGCCAGCTATGCTTGGCAGTTGAACAAGGAATACGATCTCAAGGTAACGGCGCAAGGAAATACGATTACGCTGAGTATTAATGGAGAGCAAGTGCTGACGCATACAGACGATGCTTGGGGATATGGGATGTATGGTGTGAGTACGCTCGGCGTGGCGAGAGCTTATTATAGCGATATTAGAGTGACGGAGATTTAGGCAAATGAACAAAATTATTGTCCTAGGCAGCGCCAATATGGATATGGTGATGCGCACAAGCCGCATCCCCGAAATCGGGGAGACGATGCAGGGAGAGGGCTTCTTCCTCTCCCCCGGCAGCAAGGGAGCTAACCAAGCCGTTGCCTGCGCCAAGATGGGTGCCGATACCTGGTTTATGGGCAAAGTTGGCGATGACCTCTTCGGCCAGTCTTTGATCGACGGACTTGCGGGCTATGGAGTTCGCACCGACTATATGGTGCGTGAGCTGAACGTTACGACAGGCGTTGCCGCTATTACTGTGTTGAATGGATATAACAGCATCATCTTGGACGGCGGGGCTAATAATCACGTCACACCGGATTACATCCGAAGCTATGAGCAGGAGCTTCTCTCAGCTGCAGCCGTCATGCTGCAGCTGGAGATTCCGATGGAGACGGTATATGAAGCCGTTCGTATGCTCAAAGGCAAGGTGCCGATTTTCTTAAATCCTGCACCGGCTGTGCCGATAGATGAAGACATTCTTCGCAGCGTGGACTACTTCACGCCGAATGAAATCGAGTGCCGTCTTTACACGGATGTGGAGATTCGGAGCACGGATGATGGTCTCCGCGCTTTGGACGTTTTGCGCGGCAAAGGGATTCGTTACCCTCTCATTACGCTAGGCGAGAAGGGGATCGTTTACTTTAACGGGACGGAGAATGTGTACAAAGTGGCTCGCAAGGTAGAGGCTGTCGACACCACCGCGGCGGGGGATACGTTCTCGGGAACGTTGGCTGCGATGATCATCACGGGTAAGAGCATGGATGAAGCCGTGGATTTGGCGCAGAGGGCCTCGGCTATTGCGGTGACCCGACTAGGGGCGCAGGAGGCGATTCCAAAGGTTGGGGAGATTTTGGGACAGAAGTAAAAGTAGGGAAGCCATCCTCTGTTTATAGGGGATGGCTTTTTGGCGGAAGAGGAGTAGGATTCAACCTGCTTCCGTCTTACCGCTGGTGGTTGGTTTATTAATGCCACCAGCACCTTTCGCCGATAGCCCCGTTAAGCTAAACTAGACGTTAGACCAAAAAGCCTTAACCCTTCTTGTGAAGCAGGGTTAAGGCTTTGATGATTTATTAAGCTAGTCTCGTCTTAAAATCCTGATAGCCGAACTCGCGAACGACGCGGCAATTGCCATCTTTCATCTGCACGGCGATGGCCGGCAGCGGCATGCCGTTGAAGGTGTTGGTTTTGACCATGGAGTAGATCGCCATATCTTCAAACACTAATCTGTCGCCGCTCTTTAGGGGCTGATCGAAGGAATAGTCTCCGATGACATCGCCTGTAAGGCAGGTCGGACCGCCAAGCCGGTAGGTGTATGGTTTCTCGCCGGCTTCGCCCGAACCGATAAGCGGCGGACGATACGGCATTTCCAGAACATCTGGCATGTGGCAGGTAGCCGACGTGTCTACGATAGCAATCTCAATGCCGTTCTTATGGATATCCAGGACGGAGGTGACCATATATCCTGCATTGAGCGCGATGGCCTCTCCAGGTTCAAGGTAGACTTCCAAGCCGTATTTATTCTGCATACGCGAAATGCAAGCTTCAAGTCTTGGGATATCATAGTCATCTCTAGTGATATGGTGACCACCACCGAAATTGATCCATTCCATTTGCGGCAACCATGGCCCGAACTTTTCTTCGACCGCATTCAGCGTGGTCTCCAAATCGTCGGAGTTCTGTTGGCAAAGGGTATGGAAGTGCAGTCCCGATACGCCTTCAAGCAGCTCTGGCCGGAAATCATCCCGTTTCACACCGAATCTGGATCCCGGCGAACAGGGATCATAGATTTCATGTCCCTCTTGCGTCGAGCATTCCGGATTGATGCGAAGTCCTACTTTTCTACCTGCAGCCAGCGCTTTCGCTTTATACTTCTCCAACTGGGAGAAGGAATTGAAGATCATATGGTCGCAAATGGATATAATTTCGTCGATTTCATCTTCACGATAGGCAGGGGCAAAGACGTGAGTTTCTTTGCCCATTTCTTCGTGACCTAAGCGTGCTTCGAATAAACCGCTCGCGGTCGTACCGCTTAAGTATTGCCCGATGAGGGGATACATGGCGGTCATGGAAAAAGCCTTTTGCGCCAGCACAATCTTGGCTCCGGTGCGCTGCATGACGCCATTTAAAATCTTCAGGTTTTTTTCAATGAGTGCTTCATCGACTACAAAACAAGGTGTAGGTAATTCTTCAAACCGCATATTAACGAACGAGCTCCGGCTGTTTAGTTTCCTCAGGCAACGCGTCAACAAGCACCGGATTAAAGTCTTCTACCCATGGAAGTCCCCATTTGTTCAGCTCTTCCATGAATGGATCCGGATCGAACTCTTCGATATTGAATACGCCTGGTTTATTCCATTTGCCAGTCATGACCATTGCCGCGCCGATCATGGCAGGCACGCCAGTTGTATAGGAGATGGCTTGGGAGCCCACTTCTTTATAGCACTCTTGATGGTCGCAAATATTGTAGACATAGTAAGTTTTGTCTTGGCCGTCTTTTTTCCCTTTGAAGATACAACCGATGTTCGTCTTGCCCACCGTACGAGGTCCCAGGGAAGCCGGGTCCGGGAGCACAGCCTTCAGGAATTGAAGCGGGATGATTTTTTTTCCTTCGTATTCAATCGGCTCGATGGAAGTCATTCCTACGTTTTCAAGTGCCTTTAAGTGCATGAGATAGCTTTGACCGAAAGTCATGAAGAAACGAATGCGTTTCAGTCCAGGCATGTTTTGCGCAAGGGATTCAAGCTCTTCATGGTACAGCAGATACATGTCTTTTTCGCCGACTTCAGTAAAATTATAAACACGTTTGATTTCCATCGGTTTCGTTTCGATCCATTCTCCGTTTTCCCAGTAGCGTCCGTTAGCGGACACTTCACGGATGTTGATTTCCGGGTTGAAGTTGGTTGCGAAAGGATAACCGTGATCCCCACCGTTGCAATCCAGAATGTCGATATATTCAATTTCGTCAAAATAGTGTTTCAGCGCATAAGCGGAGAATACACCGGTCACGCCTGGATCGAATCCGCTGCCCAAAAGAGCTGTGATCCCTGCTTTTTCAAAGCGTTCACGGTACTCCCATTGCCATTTGTATTCGAATTTCGCCGTATCTTCCGGCTCATAGTTTGCCGTATCCATATAGTGCGTTTTGGTGGCCAAGCAAGCATCCATGATCGTCAAATCTTGGTAAGGCAGAGCCAGGTTCATGACGATATCCGGTTTGAATTCAGTAATCAGATCGATCAGATCTTCCACGATGTCTGCATCGACCTGCGCGGTTGTAATTTTGGTTTTGCCACCGTCCAATTTTGCTTTCAATTCATCGCATTTGGATTTCGTACGGCTGGCGATGCAGATTTCTTCGAACACCTCGCTGTTTTGAACGCATTTATGAATTGCTACAGAAGCTACGCCGCCGGCGCCGATGATTAGAGCTTTTCCCATGTCTCAATCTCCTATCCTGAATAAGTTATTTTTTTCAATGTAAAAACTACAACAAAAAAAGCAAGCGGAACACGCACCATGCGCATCACACTTGCTTCGATATAATCAAATAATAAGACAGTCCCATTAAGTATGACCGGACAAACCACTAATGTGCTCGTCAATCAGCCATAAAACTCATCGTTTCATGGAAAGGCCCTTAATATTCAAATATACGGTGTTAGGATCAGAGTCTATATAGCAAATAATTACTTTTACCACTCTTATTGATCGTTTCACAAGTTGTGTGCGTATGCACTGGTTGTAAAGTAACCAACTTATAAAATTTGAGCTCTTAACTCCATCAATAAGGCAACGAAAGTTGCCAATCGGCATTTGACCCAGCTGTCCGTATGGCTTTGGCTTCCTTAAAGGAAGTGGTCAAAGATTATCTGCTTGGAAAGATCCTAATTACATATTGTTGAATATTCGCTTTCCAAAAATCATGCTTCTTTATGATAGCAGGATAGGAAGTATTGAGCAAGAGGAAATTTTAACATGTCCATTTTTGCGCAGAAAATAACACGAGATAGCATGAGGTTACACGCGAAGCATGGAATCATTCGTTCATTTATTTTTCTTAAATTTATCGTTTTGTTTCAAATCAGTATTTAGCGAGGTTCGTAGTGGAGGACACTAACGAAAAAAGCTGGCACATTGGTATTATCCCCTTCAAGTAGACACTCAAAAAAAACCTTCATGTTATCATGGAGGTTCGAGTGAAACTTGGAGGGGATATTTTTATGGCTAAAAAGGGACAAACATTCCAGACGTATACAGAAGAATTCAAGTTGAAGGCGGTCAGAGCGTATTTAGGGGGTTCATCGAGCTACAAGTCGGTAGCTGAACGAGAAGGAATTCGTAACTGTTCACAACTGAAGGTGTGGGTAAAGAAATGGCAAAACGGGGAGT
>NZ_JMLS01000030.1 GCF_000686845.1 Paenibacillus sp. UNC451MF
TACTATAACTCAATTCGCATTCAAACGAAACTAAATAACCAGTCGCCTATAGATTTTCGGCGACTGGCTGCTTAAAACTTGAAAGGTGCTTTGATCCCTGTCTCACAAACGGGGGTCAGTCCCTAAACAAAGCTAGAGGGTCTTTTGCTATTGAACTTATGCTTTTTGGAAAGAAGGATCTGCAAATGGGTGAGCAATCCAACCTTCGGTTTCGATAAATAAACGAACAGCTACGATTTGACGATTATCCATCAAAGTGAAGAAATGCGGCTTGTGTTCAGGGACGGAGATAACATCGCCGGCTTCAAGCTCCACATCGAAATAACCAACATCTTCGGTGCCTTTGATGATGAAAATACCTTTACCAGCAGTAATGGCACGAACTTCATCTTCAGTATGTGTATGAACTTGCTCAAACTTTTTAAGCAATTCATCCAGATTTGGAGTTGCATCGGACAGGGCGATAATATCCCAAGTCAGATAGCCGCGGCGGCTTGCAAGGTCTTTGATCTCAGGATCGAAAGTAGATAGAATTTCAGCTTTATCTTCATCAGTAAATACGAATTTATTTTGCAAATGTGCAGGAAGCTTGGTAGGATTCCAGTGCTCATACAATACTTCTTGTTTATCCAAAAATGCTCTAACATTTTCTTCGCCGGAAATACGCTCATCGGTGCTACGAATACGAATTTCTGCCATGCTCATCCCTCTTTCAATATCATAAATAAGTTCTTTACTTATTATAATTTAATTTTTCAATTCTGTCGATAATGTATTTACGACAATACCAATAGGAATTATATGAAATATATATAAGCACAGTAGTCGGGAATACCTTTTCATTAACGAACGTTTCTGATAAACTTAGGGTTACAATATTCGCCTTTTTATGGTCTGCATGAAGAGATAAAATAGACGTTTTCATAGAAAGTTGTCGGAAGGATGTAGGTGAAAGGAAGATCGTGATGAGTAAACCATCTTTGAAAGAGCAGCTACAAAAGAAGATTATGATTTTGGACGGCGCCATGGGCACGATGATTCAACAAGAGAATTTGACGGAAGCCGATTTTGGTGGCGAGGATTTAGACGGCTGTAATGAGTATTTGGTCGTTACCCGTCCAGACGTTATTTCTAAAATCCACGAAGCTTATTTTGCCGCGGGTGCGGATATTATTGAGACAAATACTTTTGGTGCTACAAGTGTAGTATTGGCGGAATACGATCTGCAAGATCGTGCTCGTGAACTCAACTTGCGTGCAGCCAAATTGGCGGTTGATGCAGCTAATAAATTCAGTACGCCAGAATGGCCTCGTTATGTTGCGGGTGCGCTTGGACCTACAACGAAGACCCTATCGGTCACAGGTGGCGTAACCTTCGATGAACTGGTTGACAGCTATTACGAGCAAGCTTTGGCCTTAATCGAATCGGGTGTGGATGCACTGCTGCTTGAAACGTCCCAGGATACATTGAACGTTAAAGCTGGCAGCATAGGTATTCGTAAAGCCATGGATACTACGGGCATTGAACTACCACTTATGATTTCCGGTACGATAGAACCAATGGGTACTACGCTGGCCGGTCAAAATATTGAATCCTTCTACATCTCCTTGGAGCATTTGAAGCCAGTATCCATTGGGCTAAATTGTGCGACAGGACCGGAATTTATGCGAGATCATATTCGTACGTTATCTGAGCTGGCAACTACAGCGGTTAGCTGTTATCCGAACGCAGGTTTGCCTGACGAGAATGGTAAGTACCACGAATCTCCTGAGTCGCTGGCTAAAAAGCTGGCTGGTTTTGCAGAGCAGGGTTGGCTTAATATCGCAGGGGGCTGCTGTGGCACGACTCCGGATCATATTCGCGCTATGGCAGAAACGTTATCCCAATACAAGCCTAGAGAAAGCGCAAAAGGCCATCTGCCAGCGGTATCGGGTATCGAGACGGTTTATCTAGAAGATGCTAACCGACCTTATATGGTTGGGGAACGTACGAACATATCGGGATCCCGTATGTTTAAACGCCTTATGAAGGAAGGCAAGTTTGAAGAAGGTGCTGAAATTGCACGCGCTCAAGTAAAGAATGGTGCGTATGTCATCGACATTAACGTACAGGACACAGATATCGATGAAGCCTATGCTATGGAAAACTTCCTGAAGGAAGTTGTTAAGAAGGTTAAGGTTCCTTTGATGATTGACTCGACCTATGACCATATTATCGAGCTTGGCTTGAAATATTCCCAAGGGAAAGCGATTATTAACTCCATTAACCTTGAAGATGGGGAAACGAAGTTCCAAAATATCGTACCGTTGATTCACAAATACGGTGCTGCCGTAGTTATGATTCTTATTGACGAACGCGGTCAAGCGGTATCACGTCAAGCGAAGATGGAAGTTGCAGATCGCGCCTATGAGCTGTTAACTCAAAAGTACGGCTTGAATCCTTCGGATATTATATTTGACCCTAACATGTTCCCAGTAGGCTCTGGAGACCCGCAATATATCGGTTCAGCAGTAGAAACCATTGAAGGCATCCGGATGATCAAGACGAAGTATCCTGAATGTAAGACGATTCTAGGATTAAGTAATATTTCATTTGGTTTGCCTCCGGCTGGCCGTGAGGTGCTGAACTCTGTTTATTTGTACCATTGTACGAAGGTTGGACTAGATTACGCGATCGTTAACACACAAAACCTGGAGCGTTACGCCTCTATCCCTGAGCATGAGAGAGAACTGGCGGAACGCTTAATCTTCAATACGAATGATGAGACTTTAGCTGAATTCGTCGCGCACTTCCGTGAGAAGAAAGTAGAGAAGAAGGAAAAGATCTCGAACCTGACTTTGGAAGAGCGTTTAGGATCTTACGTTGTTGAGGGAACCAAGGAAGGTCTAATCCCCGACCTGAACGAGGCAATGACGAAATATGCACCACTCGAAATCATTAACGGACCTTTGATGAGAGGGATGGAAGAGGTAGGCCGATTATTTAACAATAATGAGCTTATCGTTGCCGAAGTACTGCAAAGCGCTGAAGTTATGAAAGCGTCCGTTGCCCACTTGGAACCGTTCATGGAGAAAAATGAAACTGCCGTAAAAGGGAAAATCATTTTAGCAACGGTAAAAGGCGATGTTCATGACATCGGTAAAAATCTTGTGGAAATCATCTTATCCAACAACGGATATAAAATAATTAATCTGGGTATCAAAGTACCGCCGGAGCAATTGATTGAAGCCTTCCGTAAAGAAAAGGCAGATGCGATTGGTTTGTCCGGACTGTTAGTCAAATCCGCTCAACAAATGGTCATTACTGCCCAGGATTTGAAAAATGCGGGTATTGACGTGCCTATTATGGTCGGCGGTGCTGCATTAACCAGAAAGTTTACGAAAACCCGTATTGCACCTGAGTATGAAGGTTTGGTTCTTTATGCTAAGGATGCGATGGACGGCCTCGATATTGCCAATAAGCTAAGTGATCCGAAACAAAGAGAACAGCTTGTTAGAGAGCTTAGGGAAAGTATGGAATCCGATGTTAAGGAAGTAGGCAAAAAGACGGAGACCATGCCGGAGCTGACCCGGGTTAGAACTTCAACCATAGACCGCACATTGCCGGTTCAAGTGCCGCCAGATTTGGAGCGCCGCGTACTTCGCGATTTCCCGATCAGCCATGTGATGCCTTATATTAATATGCAAATGCTGCTCGGACATCACCTCGGTCTTAAAGGCAAGGTCGATAAGCTGCTTGCAGAGAGAGATCCTAAAGCCGTTCAACTGAAGGAAACGGTAGATGAGATTTTAGATGAGGCACAGAAGGATAATATTATTCGCGCACATGGAATGTATCAGTTTTTCCCTGCGCAGTCGTCCGGAAATGACATTTTAGTTTATGACCCTAATGATTTCACGAAGGTGATTCAGAAGTTTAGTTTCCCGCGGCAGGAGACAGAGCCGTATCTATGTCTTGCTGATTATTTGAAATCTACAGAAAGCGGAGAAATGGATTACATCGGTTTCCTCGTCGTTACTGCAGGTCATGGAATCAACGAGAAAGCAGCAGAATGGCGTGAGAAGGGCGATTATCTGCGTTCCCATGCGTTACAGTCTACTGCGTTGGAGACGGCAGAAGCGTTGGCTGAGCGTGTCCACGAACTGATGAGGGATACATGGGGGTTCCCCGATCCGGCTGAAATGACAATGCAGGAACGCTTTGGGGCGAAATATCGCGGCCAACGTTTCTCGTTTGGTTATCCTGCTTGCCCGAATTTAGATGATCAGCAGCAGCTGTTCGCTTTGCTGAAGCCTGAAGATATTGGCGTACATTTAACTGAGGGCAGTATGATGGAACCGGAGGCTTCGGTTTCGGCGATTGTTTTCGCTCATCCGCAAGCACGTTATTTTAATGTAGAGAAAGTTTAGGCATGATAAACAGAGTGGAGTTCGCATATTGGACTCCGCTCTTTCCCTATAATCCAGCATAATGAAACGGAGCAGCGTACGTGGAACTTTATTTTTTGGGCACAGGGGCGGGAATGCCTTCCAAAGAAAGAAATGTGTCTTCAATTGTTTTGAATTTGCTTGCTGAACGAAACGTATATTGGATGTTCGATTGTGGTGAAGGGACCCAACACCAGGTACTCCATTCGCCAATTCGGATCGGAAAGCTTGAGAAGCTGTTTATAACTCATCTGCACGGGGACCATTTATACGGACTGCCGGGGCTACTAACCAGCCGTTCCTATCAAGGTGGAGATACTGGCACTCCTTTTAAGATCTATGGACCAAAGGGGACAGAGACGTTTGTTCGAACGGCGCTAGACGTGAGTCAGGCGCATTTGGGTTATGAATTGGAGATCCAGGAGTTCTCTGTTTCCGAAGAAACCGTGCTGTTCGAAGATGAGCAGTTTACAGTCAGTACGGCTCCGTTAGTCCATAGAATCGACAGCTATGGTTATCGTATCGTTGAGAAAGAACAGAAGGGACGCCTGATGGTTGAAAAGCTGAAGGAGCTTGGACTTACCTCTGGTCCTTTATTTGGACGAATAAAACAGGGTATAGATGTTGCTTTGGAAAATGGGAAGCAATTAAAAGCCGCAGATTATATTGGACCTTCGTATCCCGGGCGCATCGTAACCATTTTGGGCGATACTCAGCCGTGCGAGTACTCGTCGAAGCTGGCGCAGGGAGCGGATGTGTTAGTGCATGAGGCGACGTTTGCCGAGCAGAAAAAAGATCTGGCTGTCGCTTATGATCATTCCACCGCAATGGATGCTGCTCGAACAGCTCGGGAAGCGGGTGTAAACATGTTGATCTTGACACACATCAGTTCACGGTATCAAAAGGATGAGGCCGAGCTGCTAACAGAAGAAGCTAAGCAAATACATCTGAATACGTTTTTGGCAAGAGATCATGTCTCGTATGAAGTGTTGCGAAAAAAACTAAATTGAAGATCGCCTGCTCAAAAGAAAAATAAAAATGCCCTGTCCGAAGACGGGGCTATTTTTGAGTCTAAAAGTAACTGTTTGATACTAGTGGTTTAAGATTCTTGACTCGCTTCATCCTTCATCTCTTCACGGAAGGAATTCAGACTTTTTTCTCTACGCTCATTTTTAGATTGCAGGGTTTGTTTCTCCTGAGGGCTTATTTCGTCAGCATGTTCGGCTAAATATTGCTCCGTTTGTTCTAAATTTTCAATAGTGTTATTAATGCTTTTTTGTAAATGCTCTGCATTGTCTGCACGATTGTCCGGTTTTGCCATGAGTTGAATTCAGCTCCTTAGTTATATTGGTACACGATAATCGCATACCAGAAATACAATCCCACATTGAAGCATTAAATATACATAGTAGCTTAAGAATGGTTGAAGAGGAGAGGTGAACAATGCTAGGGTTAACCATCCTGGTTGGATTTTATTTTCTAGGTTATGTACTACATTCCGCGGCTCATATTCCATTGCCTGCTAACGTCATAGGGCTTATTCTATTTACGGCTTGCTTATTTTTGAAACTGGTGAAGCTTGAGTGGGTGGAGGATGCAGGAGAATTTTTAATCAGACATATGCTGCTCTTTTTTATTCCTTTTGTTGTTGGTACGATGGTGTTCTTCCATTACATTGGTATTTATGCAGTCCAGCTGCTAGTCAGCTTATTTGCAAGCACAGCGGGGGTGCTCTTGGTGGCAGGATGGACAGTCAAATTGATAAATCGCAAGGGAGGAAAGCAGCGTGAGTCCAGATGAGTTCACCCGGCAGCCACTCTTCGGAATAGCTCTTTCTTTGATTTGCTATACGTTGTCCTTGACATTAAATCGAAGGCTGCCCTGGCTTCATCCTTTATTCTTAAGTTCAGGCTTGATTATTACGTTCTTATTGTTAGGTCACATCCCATATGAAGCATATCAGCAAGGGGGGGACATGCTTGTCTTTTTCCTAGGTCCGGCAACGGTGGCGTTAGGGATTCCTCTTTATAAAAATGCGCTTCGTATTCGTGAGCATATCCGCGCTATCTTGGGGGGAATCACTGCAGGAACGGTTAGTGCTCTTGTTCTGTCTGCGGGCTTCGTATGGAGCTTAGGAGGTACCAAAGAGATGATGCTAACGATGATGCCCAAATCAGTTACTTCACCAATAGCATTGGAGATTTCCCGACAAGCTGGGGGAATACCGGAGCTTACGGCTGTATTGACGGTCTTGACAGGGTTAATTGGAAGCATGTTTGGTCCCTATTTGTTAAGGAAATGCGGGGTCCGTGATGATGTATCGATTGGGACCGCCATGGGGACGGCAGCACACGGAATTGGCACTGCACGGATTATTAGGGATTCGGAGCTTCAGGGGAGCATTAGCGGGTTTGCAATGGGGATTGCAGCTATTATAACGTCGATCTTATTTATACCCTTATATGCTTGGCTTCGCTAATGAATAGAATATGCTGATTAAACAGGGTGCCGTTAAGGCGCGCTGTTTTTATTTTGAAAAGATATTCAATCATTACAAAATATTAACAACAAGCAAATGTCCGTTTAATAATCATCTGTTACGCTAACTATGTAGTTCATTCCACTTTCCTGAGAAAGGCGTGTTGTCCATGATCCAAACGGCTGCTCAAATCAGCCCTCAATCTTCAAACTTGTACGTCAAGCTGGTCACTCATTCCGATGAATTGGAGCAGGCTATGCGTTTAAGGTATCAAGTTTTTGTTGAAGAGGAAAAGAACATGCGGTTGTTGAACGACACAGGCTTGGAACAGGATGAGTACGACTTTTTGTGTGATCATTTAATTGTAAAAGATATGAACCGGGATCAAGTTGTTGGGACATACCGACTGCTGCCGGGAGAACGTGCTGTGAGCAGCAATGGCTTTTATTCGGAAACGGAATTTGATTTGTCCGCCTTTCAGGAACATAAGGAGTATTCGCTGGAGCTTGGTCGCAGCTGTATTGATCCGGCATATCGCGGTGGGAAAGCTATACAAATGCTGTGGGAAGGAATTGCCCGTTACATTGCGGTTCGGAATTATCGTTATTTAATTGGGTGTGCGAGTGTTCATTTGCAGTCATTGGAGGATTTAAACGTCATCTACAGTATGCTTAAAATGAAGCAGGTCATTACGGACCGATTCGGTATTCAGCCTTTAGCTACTCATCAAATTCAAGGCCTACAGCTTTCAGAATATGAAATGACAGATAAGGAAGTATTCCGCAAGCTTCCTCCTTTGATGAAGGGTTACCAGTGGCTGGGAGCAGAAATAGGCGGTGACCCGGCTTATGATGAATGGTTTAATACGGTTGATTTTTTCATTGTGTTGGAAAAAGATCGCGTAACCCGCAAATATCGAAAGCATTTTTTAATGGATGAGGATAAAGGATTGTAGCATCCCATCAACCCTTGTTTACAGGGGAAGGATTTGGAGGGCTTTTATTGTACGAGTGGATAGGTGCTATAACGAAACAGCGGAAAGTATGGGGAAAGTTAGAGTCGGCGTGCTCCAGGATTCCCAGGCCAATTATGCTGTTGATATGCAAATGCCTTGGAATGATATGGTTTATAGCTGTGTCGAGAGGGTTTGGGAGACGAGTAAAGCACAATTTGCAGGAACTGTTATCAGAGCGTTCAAAATTAAAGGTTAAGGGCTATCAAGTATCTTATTATCAAAACCTTATTATCACTTTATATGAGCTATGGCTCGATACGCGTCGATTAAATGAAATAGGAGCACGTCGCTTTCAGGCCGAAGGGGAAGAGCATTTGGAAGAGGCCCTTCGATTAAGCCGGGGAGCGATCGTGTATACACCGCATGTTGGTAATTTCTTTTATTACTATTGGTATTTATGCCAAAAGTATTCATGTCTCACTATCGTAACCAGCGGGTGCGAAGAACTGCAGCCACTGTATTATCGATTCCGGGATATGGGCTGCGCCGGTCTGGATTATGACGATACGCCTCCATTGGAGCTGGTCCGCAAGCTACGCAGCCATTTGGCAGCTAACGGGGTTGTATTTATACTGGGTGATTTTTACCGTCCTACATTTCCGTTGTCCCGATTCTTTGGAAAAGCCACGAGGACCCCTGAGGGTGCAGCTTCTCTGGCGATTGATTACCAGGTTCCTATTATACCGTTCCACGGACATAGAGAAAAAGGGTTTAATCATAAGCTAAAGTTTGAACAGCCGCTTCACCTGTATGCAAGCTTTCAGCGTTCCCAAAGAACTGAAGCGACAAAAGTGCTGAACCGGTATATGGAACGTGTTATACGAGAATATCCAGCCCATTGGTTTTACTGGTTTAATGCGGATGAACGCTGGGAAAACGAGTGTTTAACGGATTCTAAAGAAGATTCCCATTCCATGGTCAATCTCTCTGCTGGTAGGGAGCTGAAAAAGCAGCATTCTGCTTGAAATGTAGTGAATTTTTCCTTTGGAAAACACAGTTAGCGCTTAAGAAGGTTTGCCTTCGCAAAACTCGGAGGAGGTGCGCATGGACACAGCAAGTCACCTTATGTTCGGAGCAACGCTGGGAGGGCTAGCTTTACTTGATCCCGCAGTTGCTCAGCAGCCTGTTCTTGCACATGCTATAATGGCAGCCACCTTGGTTGGGTCGAATGCTCCGGATTTCGATACGATTGTACGGTTAAAAAGTTACTCTGCCTATATCCGTATCCACCGTGGAGTTACGCATTCTATACCCGCCTTACTGATCTGGCCCCTTCTAATATCTTTTCCGGTAACAGGCTTATTTCAAGTATGGGAGCATTTTCATTTGATTTTCTTATGGGCAATGGGGGCTGTGCTTTATCATGTATTATTGGACTGGTTTAACGTGTATGGAGTTCAATGCTTTAGACCTTTGTCGAATAAATGGAAAAATATGGATATATTATCTTTATTCGAGCCATTCCTATTTGTGATACATGGTGCTGGACTGATCATCTGGAGCTTTATGGGGTCGAAGGTTCATACGGGGTGGTTATTTCTTGGGATATATGCCGCAACACTCATTTATATCGTTGTACGATCCTATCAGCACCATAAAGGTCAAAGCCTTCTTGTACTTTGCGCAAAGGGTGCATGTCAGCTGTACGGAGCAAGGTGACGGTTATGTTGTGAAATGGAGAGATGTACGCTTCTGGTACAACCACCGACTTCCATTCGGTGTTGATGTGCAGTTGGATCGCAATTTGAATGTGGTAGACCATTCCTTAGGCTGGTGGAAAAAGGCATGGGATCCCCCGTTTGTCTGAAGGAGGCCTGAGAGGGCCTTTTTTTTTTTTCTGTGAGTTCTATTTCTCGGGTAATGAAGGTAAGCATTGAATGAATATCCTCTTATTGGGATAGAATAGATGAAGTGAAAAATGATAGTCGAGAGGGTGTGCGCTATGGATTTTACAAGTCACGATATTGCTATAATCGAACAAGCGTTACAACGGGCGATTAGCTCGGAACCAAAAGACTCGAAGGTCAATCACTACCGTGAAGTGTTGAGCAAGCTGCGAAACAATGCGGCTGCAGCTATGATCGGATCAGATAAACGGGCGGTCCTTCATGATGGATTACGTTACGACTATGATGATTCATCGGACATGCTCTAAAAACTTTTCCCGGGAAAGCGCAGGAAACGACATAACATTCTGAAAATTTAAACATTTATCCTTTAGATTTCTTACACCTTTCGACTGCATTTCGGATGTTCCTGCCTAATACAGCAAGACGTGTAACGAATTAACGATGAACTGTCGAAATAATGAACCCTTGCGGAATTTCCGTATAGGGTTATTTTATTTATTTGCCGATGATTCGCGAAAGTTACATTCCGTAGTAGAGATGCTAGATTCGATAAGACGAACTCCCGAAACAATATTACAAGTGACTTATTGGTACATGATACCTCTAAGGGACTTATCGTAATGACTTTACCGAATAAATCCTTGACAATTATAGGTTGAGGAACTATATTTATAACAAATAATATGAATATGTACGGCGAGGGCTTGAGTCTTGGAGAAAACCTTATCCCGTAAGCATACACATCATTTTTTGGTGAGTCATGTTTACTTTGATAAGGTTTTTTCAGCTTTTGTCGGTTATAAATGTAAGCGGAAACATGGTTCGAAAACACTTCAGCTTTATGTAATGTCAAGACAACTGAAACATGAATAAACTCGAATTATTATGCAAGCTTTGAACTGACAATCATGATACGTTATCGCGGCGGTGGCGGCGAATTCAAAGGCAGTAAGGGTGGTGGTTAACGATCGACTTTCCAAGTGTAAGCACTTGATACGATTGTAAGCGCAAACAAAATGATTAAAGGGGGAGAAAAAAACATGTTCAAACCGTTGAAAAAAATTTCTTTGCTAAGCATTATAGCCATCATGGCGTTAACTGGTTGTACCTCTGGCAGCAAGCCGGCTGCAGAACCAAAACCCGAGGAGACAGAATTTAAGGTATCTACGGAGCCTGTAACGTTAAAGTTTTATGTCAATGTAACTAGACTTTCACCTCTTGAGTACAATACGTTCTTTGTAGAGCCAATCAAAAAGAAGTATCCGCACATTACGCTGGAAAAAGTTGAGGGGGATCTGGAAAAGCTTATCGTCGCTGGGCAAACGCCAGACCTTATTTTCTCAGACAACGATTGGCATATGCCGCTAGTTTCCTTGGACCTGCCTGCGGACTTAACTGATTTGGTCAAGAAATCCAAGCTGGACCTCGGTAAGTTTGTCCCGGAAACAATTCAAGCGATCCGAAATCTGGATCCTAATGGGAAAGAACTGCAAGGTATTCCTTTCAGCCGTAACACGGGAGTGTTATTTTACAATAAAGATATTTTTGATAAGTTCGGTGTTCCTTATCCGAAGGATGGCATGCTCTGGAGCGAAGTACTGGATTTATCCCGCAAGTTAACGAGAATGGAGGACGGTGTTCAATATATTGGCTTTGACCCGCGTTTTCCTGATCATATGATCAGCCAGTATTCCCAGCCATTTGTAGATCCAAAAACCAATAAAGCGCTTGTCGATATACCTCTTTACCATAAGATTCTGGAAGTGTTCCGTGCGAATTACGATCAACCTGGTGTTGTCAATGGGACTTCGTATGCTTACGCAGATGGTACATTTATAAAAGAGAAAAGATTGGCCATGCAGCCGGATTGGGCATCGAAAATTATGAGTGACCTTCTTCAAGCTGAAGCGGATGGCCTTGCTCCGAATTGGGATATGGTGACGAATCCTACCTTCGAGGATAAAGTCGGGAAAGGACGTCATGCGTTGGCGGATATGCTGGTCATTACGAAAGGAAGCAAGTATAAGGAACAAGCGATGCAAGTAATTGAGCTGCTCACCTCTTCAGAGATGCAGATGCTGATTAGTAAGCATTCACGGATTACGGTTTTGAACGATCCGGAAATTATAAAAGCATTCGGTTCGGAGAACCCATCGCTTAAAAATAAAAATACAGCAGCCATTTTCAAATATCCTTCATCTCCTACGCCGACACCAAATAAATATGACAAAGAAGTACAAACGTTGATTCGTAACATGCGTAAAGATATGGCTTTAGATAAAAAGGATATCAACACGGTGCTTAGAGAAACGCAAGCAGCGGCCGACAAGAAAATAGCTGATTTAATGAAGCAGCAATGAGAAATAACCAAAAGCACTGACCCTACGGGTCAGTGCTTTTGATTTAATTAAGGTTTTGAATAGAAAGGGGCACGTGCACTATCCATTTCTTTCATTGAGTTACGAACATGTATTCGATATAATGGATATAACTAAGGGAAGAACGGAGATGTTGCAATGAACCCGTTAACAGGAAAGGTATCTTCGATAGAAGAAATGATAGATTTGGTTAAAAGAACGCCAGAAATTATGTCACAAGTAACTTATTGGCACACGATTCCTCCAAGGGACGCATCATATGAGGCTTTCCCGGAGAATATTCATCCGATTTTGAAGGCTGCTCTAATGGAAAAAGGAATTGGGCAGCTTTATACGCATCAGGCGATGTCGTTTCGCGAAGTGCAGGAGGGGCGCCATCTTGTGACTGTAACACCGACGGCTTCAGGTAAGACGCTTTGTTATAATCTTCCCGTACTGCAAGGGATTCTGAATAATGATAGTGCGAGAGCACTCTATTTGTTCCCTACTAAAGCTTTGGCTCAGGATCAGGTAGCTGAGCTTCAGGAGACCGTGAATCGAATGGGGGCCGATATCAAGACACATACATATGACGGCGACACACCACCGACGGTACGGCAAGCGATCCGCAATGCAGGTCATATTGTCGTTACTAACCCGGATATGCTGCATTCCGCCATTTTGCCGCATCACACCAAGTGGGTGAAGCTTTTTGAAAATATAAAATATATTGTTATCGATGAGGTTCACTCGTATCGTGGAGTATTCGGCAGCCATGTTGCCAATGTGATCCGTAGACTAAAACGTATCTGTCGCTTCTATGGTTCTTCTCCGCAATTTATATGTGCCTCTGCAACAATCGATAATCCCAAGGAGCATGCGGAGAGACTGATTGGAGAAGAAGTATCCTTGGTCGATCGTAACGGAGCTCCTGCTGGGGAGAAGCACTTTGTATTTTATAATCCGCCGGTAGTCAATCAGCAGTTGGGTATTCGGAAAAGCAGCGTGCTGGAGACACGGAAAATCGCAGGCTTGCT
This sequence comes from Paenibacillus sp. UNC451MF, assembly GCF_000686845.1. Classification (GTDB taxonomy): domain Bacteria; phylum Bacillota; class Bacilli; order Paenibacillales; family NBRC-103111; genus Paenibacillus_S. Next base: position 13,166 of record NZ_JMLS01000030.1, read on the forward strand.
GCTTAAGCAGGGAGTTCAGACTATCGTGTTTGCCCGAAGTCGTGTGCGTGTGGAAATCCTTCTGACGTATTTGCAGGATCTTGTTGCTCACGAGCTCGGGACCAAGTCGATTAGAGGGTATCGCGGAGGCTATTTGCCAAAGCTGCGCCGGGAGATTGAACGTGGATTGCGAAACGGTGAAATTCGAGGAGTAGTCAGTACTAACGCGTTAGAGCTCGGGATCGACATAGGGCAGCTGCAGGCTTGTGTTCTGAATGGTTACCCTGGTACGGTTGCAAGTACTTGGCAGCAATCAGGACGTGCTGGACGCCGGCAGGAAAGCTCGATCACCTTTATGGTGGCGAGCAGTAACCCGCTTGACCAATATATGATTCAAAATCCCCAATTTTTCTTCGAGCGCCCGCCGGAGCAAGCATTGATCCATCCTGACAACTTAATTATTTTGGTAGATCACGTGAAATGCGCCGCATACGAATTGCCCTTTGAACAAGGAGAGAAATTCGGTGATGAATCCTTAAAAGATGTACTGGAATTTTTAACGGAGGAGCAGATCCTTCACTATGTTAAGAATCGATGGTATTGGATGGAACAATCGTTCCCTGCGCACGATATTTCACTCAGATCGGCTGCGCAAGAAAACTTCGTAATTATCGATATGACAAATGGAAGCAGGGTTATTGGCGAAGTGGATCGTTTTAGCGCCCCGACGATGATACATGAGGAAGCAATCTATATCCATGAAGGTGTTCAATACCAAGTAGAGAAGCTGGATTATGAAGAGAAAAAAGCATATATCCGAGAAGTAGACGTCGATTATTTTACGGACGCCAGTATGGCTGTTCAGCTTAAAGTGCTTCACGTCCACAGAGAATCGGAGGAAGAAGGACTGCTGCGTCAATACGGCGAAGTTACGGTGAACGCCAAACCGACCATTTTCAAAAAAATAAAACTGAGAACCCACGAAAATATCGGTTCCGGTCCTATTCATCTTCCGGAGGAAGAACTGCATACGAGCTCTTATTGGTTTACTTTCTCCGATGAAATAGCAGCCGCGTCAAGCACGAACGATATGCAGTTTGCTTTGCTCGGCATTTCCAACGTACTGGTCCATATTGCTCCACTTTATTTAATGTGTGATCCACAGGATATTCGAGTCGTGCCTCAGGTGAAGGCGGTTCATAACAAAAAGCCTACGATTTTCTTCTATGACCGTTATCCAGGAGGTGTAGGCTTAAGTGAGCGGCTGTACGAGGTACACGGGGAATTGTTGGATGAAGCGAAACGGTTGATATCCTCTTGCGGCTGTTTGAGCGGCTGCCCGGCATGCGTGGGACCTATAGAAGAGGTGGGACTCACAGGAAAACAGCTATCTATGAAGCTGCTGGAGCAACTGGAGGTGTCGCAATGAGCAGTCTGCGCGAACGGCTGTTGCGGCATAAAAAGACGGATAACGGTTCACAGACTTCCAATACAGCCCATAAAGAGATGGAGCAGGAAGAGGCTCATAACGAGTGGGATGTTATCGAAGCAAGTATGGCTCATAATGAATGGGGATCGTTTGTACTGCGTCGAAGGGTCTATGAAAGCTCCTTTTTCCATGGTTGTTATGCGTTAGGAGAGTTAGTGGGTCAATCGGATCCGCTGATGTCCATCCTGCTAAAAGGGGATGTCGATGCGACGGAGAGTTGTCTGCCTCATGATCGGCTCCTATACTTGGACACAGAAACGACAGGGCTTGGAATCGGAGCGGGGAATGTCCCCTTCATGATAGGAATAGGATTCTACGAGGGAGACTTGTTTGTTGTTGAACAGATGTTCATACGCAACCCGGCAGAAGAGCTGGCGATGCTGTATCACTTGCAGGAAAAGCTGGAAAAGTATCCTTACCTTGTATCATACAATGGAAAGACATTCGACTGGCCTATTATCAAGAACAGGTACATTCTGAACAGGATGCCCTCTGAACCTGATATATCAGGACATTTGGATTTCTTATATCCTTCGCGCAGTCTGTGGAAGCATACGCTGCCCTCCTGCCGTTTAGGAAAAGTTGAGGAAGAGCGGCTCCTTGTAACAAGACACGAGGATGTTCCAGGTTCCTTGGCACCGGCTTTGTATTTTCAATATTTAGCGGAGAACGACGTCTCTGTAGTGAAAGGTGTATTTATTCACAATGAGCTCGATATTTTATCGTTGGCAGGCTTATCAGTGCACTTTTCCCGTGTAATTCAAGGAAAGATTGATTGGACAGGCATGGGGCTCGAGGAGCAATATCGGTTGGGGCTCTGGTTTCATAAGATTGGTCTGGAATCACGTGGGGAGAAGATATTGGACCATTTGTGTGAGAGGTTGTTCGAAACAGATAACGAAGGGGCTCAAGACGAATACTTGCTTCCTCTTGCGCAGGTATATAAGCAGCAGCATCGCTATACAACTGCTTGCCGTTTATGGTCAGCTTACGTGGAACGTAAGGGGCATCGGAGCACGGCTTCCCTGGAGCCGTATATTGAGCTTGCCATACACTATGAGCACAGGGAGAAGCAATTGCCGAAGGCTCTGATGTATGCGGAACAGGCATTGAATAAGGCATGGCAGCGTGAATCCTTGAGGAGACCTCAGCGCCCTGCAAAGGGCGGTAAGCGGGGAGGAAGGGGAATGTCACCTGAGGAACGTAAGCAGCAGGCCGAAGTCGCCGATTTAGAGAAACGAATTCAGAGGCTTCAAACGAAATCTACACGGGGAGTATCAAAAGAATTTCCGGAGCGGCTTGCTCCAAAGAAAAATACAGAACCCAGAAAAAGACGTTTGAAGGGTCCTGAGGAGCAGTTGGGGTTGGTCATGGACAGCTTGATATAGTGCATGCGTGATGAAAACGGCGGTATATGTAAGAATCCCTACCTGGAAGAGCATAAATCCGGCCTGTAATGGAAATAGTTGTAAGCATCTGCACAGACGGGCCAACTTTTCACAGGAGGGGAAGAAACTATGCCGGAACTGCCGGAAATGGAAAACTACAAGCTGCTGTTAAACCAAAGAATTATCGGCCGCATCATTACAGATGTCCAAGTTGAAAGGGAGAAATCGATTAATGTTACGGTCCCACTATTTCAACATGCGTTGATCGGGTCATCTGTCAGAGAGGTGGAGCGAAGAGCCAAACACCTGCTTTTTCATTTAAGCAATTCTCATGTGCTCGTGCTTCATTTAATGCTCGGGGGCATGCTGTTCTATGGAACAGAGAAGGAGAAGCCGGATCGGACGGTTCAAGTCACTATAAGCTTCGGTTCAATGAGTCTTTATTTTATCGGATTAAGATTAGGATACTTGCATTATTATGATCCGGTGGATGCGGAGAGATTTCTTCAGAAGCTCGGACCAGAACCAATGGAATCAGCATTTACTATATCGCGCTTTGGTCAGCTTATGCAGAAGCAGAGCGGTACTTTAAAATCAGTGTTAGTCGATCAAAGTGTGATGGCAGGCATTGGCAACTGCTACTCGGATGAAATATGCTTTGAAGCGGGGCTCCTTCCCTCCAGGCGCTGCAAGCAGTTGGCAGATCCTGAAATGGAAACATTGTATCACTCGATGCGTCATGTTCTTGCAGAAGCAACGCGGAGCGGCGGATACATGGAGATGCCATTGTTCGTTGAAGATCGTTTAACGGGTGGGTATGATAAACAGTGTAAAGTCTACGATCGAGAAGGAGAGCCATGTGTGCGCTGCGGCAGACCGCTCATCCGGCATGATGTATCCTCCAAAAAATCGTTTTGCTGTCAGCATTGTCAGCGATAGGAGGTGCAGAATGAACGTAGGTTGTCATTTGAGCATACGCAACGGTTTTCTCGAAGCAGCAAAAACAGCTGTAAAGCTTCACGCAAATGCTTTTCAATATTTCCCGAAGAACCCGCGCAGCTTGTCTGTCAAGCAATGGAATGCAAAGGATGCGCAAGCATGTAAGCAGTTTTGCCTGGAACATGGGCTTTATTCAATTGCGCATACTCCTTATCCGACGAATTTGGCTGTGGACGATTCGGAGCTTCGTAAAGCTACGATTCAATCACTGAGAAACGATCTGAGCATTGCGGATGCCTGCGGTTCTGTTGGTGTTGTTGTCCATTTCGGCAAATATAAAGGGGCTGACCCGTTACAAGGCTACAAAAATATTATACAATGTTTACATGATGTGCTTTCCGATTGGGAAGGAAGAGCTAAGCTGCTTATTGAGAATCAAGCAGGAGATGGCTCCATGATGGGAACTGCGTTGGAAGAGCTTGTACAAATTCGGACGCTATGTGCTTATAAGGAACATATAGGTTATTGCTTCGATACTTGTCATGCCTTCGCCAGCGGGTTATGGCCCGTAGGGAGTGACGGATGGACTCAACTCAAAAGCCAAGCTGCTCGATTAGGCTATTTCGACCATTTGCTTGCTGTGCACCTTAACGATTCCATGTATGAAGGCGGGATGTTTAAGGACAGACATGCTATGATTGGTAGTGGGTATATCGGGGAACAGCGCTTTCGTGATTTTTTGCGGACGATACGCGGGATGGACCTGCCGGTTGTGTTGGAGACGCCGGTCCTCCGAGGTGAAACTCATGCGCCGGAGATTCAGCTTGTGCGGCACTTAGCTGATTCATAACGTTACATATCGGACAAATAAAGCATTTATTGTCTTAAAGTCTTTTTTTACATAGGCATTTCGGCTTTCCTTAGGAGGTTGACGGACTATCATAAATGTTTTTCTAGATGATCAGAGGGCTTGTCCCGAAGGCTTTGTACTCGCGCGCAGCTCGGAGGAATGCGGACTGCTTCTGCAGGAATGCGAGATTGACGTGTTATCACTGGATTATGATTTGGGATGGGATCAGCCAACGGGAATGGATGTGGTCCGCCTCATGATTTCCACCCATCGTTATCCCCGAGAAATCTACCTTCACAGCTCCAGCTTTGTAGGCAGAAAAAACATGTATGAGTTGCTGTATCAAAGCAAGCCGGAAAGCGTCAAATTGGCCAACGGCCCCATCCCGTATGAAAAACTTCTCCACATCGCTAAAACTAGACAAGAATAGGTTGTGATTTTACATGCAGATTATTTCATTAGAAAACATTCATTTTATCCGCGAGGAGCGGGCGATTTTATCGGAAGTAGGAATTCAAGTCAATAAAGGAGAACATTGGGTTGTTCTTGGGAAAAACGGGTCAGGCAAGACGACGATACTCGAATTAATCAACGGATACCAGTTCCCTAGCAGAGGCGAGGTTCGCGTATTGGATCATCTTTATGGTCAATGCGATGTTCGTGAAGTACGCAAGCAAATTGGCTATATTAGCCAATCGTTATATGAAAAATTGAACCCCGGAGATCCGGTGTGGGAAGTCATTGCAACAGGAGAGTATGGCTTTTTGCGTTTTTATGAAGAGATTCCTGCCGAAGTACGTGCTAAGGCTCTTGATATGCTGGAGGAAGTCAGCTTGAGACACCTTGCGGATCAGCCATTAGGGACTCTTTCCCAAGGGGAACGTAAGAAGGTAATGCTGGCACGCGCACTTATGACTAGTCCTAAAATTCTTATTATGGATGAGCCTTGCTCTGGCTTGGATTTATTTGAACGGGAACGGCTTCTTGAGACTATTAACCGTCTTGGAAAGCAGCAAATTACGGTCGTATATGTAACACATCATATTGAGGAAATTATGCCGATGTTCTCCCATGTAGCCTTGATCGACCAAGGTAAAATCATTGCATCAGGCCGTAAGGAAGAAGTACTTAATGAAGCTAACCTTCTTAAAGCATTTCAAGTTCCTGTTGCGTTGGAATGGTTTCAAGGAAGACCTTGGATCAAGGTGCTATGATGACAGAAAAAGAACAATCAAGACAAGGCAGCACGTTTATCGGCACAGCAAATCACGGCTTTGGCCAGCATGCGCAGGAAGAAATAAGACGTTTGTTTGAAGCCGGAACACAGTTTCGTCATATTATCCCGGCTGAAGTATTTATTTTCACGGTTCAGGAAGAAAAAGAGGCTGTTATTCACAAGCTCCTTCATAACGAACCGATGTTTTTACGGCATATGCAACCCGTAGATGTGGAGCTAGATTGGGATGGTTCCATGGAGACGCTGCAACAATTTATAGGTAGGGAGCTTAAGCTGGAATCCGGATTGAAAGCCGCCGTGCAAATCCGCAAAACGGAGCAGGTTGGATCCGATATTTCTACTACCGAATACAAGCGAGCAGTAGATGATGTGCTGATTAAGCAATGGTCGATTATTCCTGTTGCCAAAGATGCGGATATTATCGTCTCTATCTTTCTAACTCCGGATAAAGCTTATTTAGGCGTGTCCAAGCCGGAACACAATTTAAGCGACTGGTCGGGAGGAGCGATCCGCTTCCGTAAGGAGGAGGGTCAAGTATCTCGCGCCAAGTTCAAGCTGCTAGAAGCAGAGCGTGCCTTTGGACTGGATTTTCAACAGTACAGATCTGCGCTGGATATTGGAGCGGCACCAGGGGGTTGGACATCCCTACTTCTCGAACGGGGCATGAAGGTGACGGCTGTCGATCCGGCGAAGCTAGATTCAGGATTACTGCGGCATCCGAAACTCACTTTCCTTCAAAAAAATGCAGGTGAGGTTAAATTCCAGCCGCAATCATTTGATTTGCTAGTATGCGACATGAGCTGGAGTCCGCGTCAAATGGCCAAGCTTGTAAAGGGTCTGCTGTATTCACTGCAAACTGGCGGTACAGCAATTATTACGGTCAAGCTGATGCACAAGAAACCGTTTCAAGCCGTTCGTGAGCTTGTAGAGGACTTATCGCCTGATCTGGCGCTGCAAAAAGGAAAGCAGTTGTTTCATAACAGGGAAGAATTGACGGTGTTTCTAATTAGAACTTAGTCTCCCGTTGAATGGAGATGGATATCTATGAAAGACGGAAACCAATATTGGAATCACATCTATACGGATCTGGAGTTGTCTAGGCCGGAATATGATGAGTGGCTTATTAAGCATGAATCAATTTTGGAAGGTTCGCGAAATATTCCGATCATAGACCTTGGCTGCGGTGCTGGTGGGGACAGCTTGTTTTTGACAGAGCGCGGTTATCGAGTTATTGCGTGTGATTGGTCGGAGGAAGCATTGAGTAAATTACAGCTGCATATTCCTTTAGCAGAGACATGTAAAGTAGATTTAAGGGAAGAGCTTCCCTTCCTAAGTGACAGTGCACAAGTGATCATTGCAGACTTGAGTCTTCATTACTTTTCATGGAAAAAGACGGAACTGATTCTCCAGGAGCTGCAGCGAGTGTTGCTTCCTGGAGGTCATCTCCTGTGCAGAGTTAATTCTATTCATGACATACACTTTGGTGCAGGGGAAGGCATCGAGATTGAACCCAATTATTACGAGCAGAATGGACAGTACAAGCGTTTTTTTGATAAAGACCAAGTGATTCAGTTGTTTAAAAGGTGGAGTCTGGTTTACTACCTGGAGACTACAATGAATCGATACCATAAACCGAAAAGGTTATGGGAAATTGCTGCTGTAAATCAAAAATAGAGCTTGAACTGAGTGCTATGGGGGAGGATTTGCTGTGAGAAGGCTCCTTGTTCCAGTTGGCTTGTTTCTAGTCATTGCTGCACTGGGATTGATTTTTCTGCCTCATGATACTTTAAATCCGCCGCGATCGGAGAACAATGGTTCATCTATGATATTAGAAGTAGATTCCCACACAGCAGCATTCAGTGGTAATCAGATTGCTGAAGCTTCTAATATCCGCTGGACACCGATAGCTGACACTATTGCTTACGAGAGGGTACAGGAACAGGCTGCTCCTGTACATTCGTGTGAAGGGCAGGTTATGGATAAGCCTCGTTGGGTAGTAACGGTCCCCGTTGCGACATTATGGAGCGAACCGAATCAAGCTCGATCCATCGATCGACCTAGTCTTGGGAATCCGGTTCAATTGAAAGCATGGCTTCAATCCATGAGCCTTCCAGATAAGCTGTGGTTGGTCGGTAAGCTGGAAACCCAGGCGCTTCTGGGGACAGAGGTGACTTTACTCGATCGAAGGGATGATTGGTTGAGGGTAGCCGTTTCAGGTCAGAACACTCCGAAAAATGAGAATGGCTATCCTGGCTGGGTGCCCAAAGATCAGCTTGCTGAACAAACCCGTCAGTATGACTCTTGTCCTATAGCCGTTGTGTCAAGACCGACTGCATGGTTGTATGAGGATGCTTCGAGCATGCTACGGCTTGAAGAAATCAGCTTTAACACGGAGCTGCCGATTGTTTTCCATGAAGAGTCGCGAATTGGTGTCGTCTCAAGAAATGAAGAAATTCGTTGGATGAACAAGTCAGATGTTATTGTACGGGACCCGTCACTGGATCAAGGGGAAAGTAAGAGTCAAGTTACTGGAGAAGAGTTGGTTCAAACAGCAAATAGCTTTCTCGAGCTCCCTTATTTATGGGCAGGAACTTCTGGGTTTGGATTCGATTGCTCCGGGTTTACCTACGCGGTTCACCGAAACCACGGTATTACGATTCCTAGAGATGCGAAAGATCAGGCCAAAGCAGGAACAGAGGTAAATACGGATGATTTAAAGCCGGGTGACTTACTCTTCTATGCTTATGACAAAGGGAAAGGTAAGGTCCACCATGTGGCAATGTATATCGGGGAAGGCATGATGATTCATTCTCCTAAAACAGAAAGAAGCATTGAGATCATCTCCATGAAAACACCGGCATATGCGCAAGAATTCGCAGGAGCAAGAAGGTATACGGAACTTATTACTTGAGCCATCATTTGTTTTTTTATTCAAGCGATAAATCGAAAAGACTATAGAGGGTAACATCATGAAGCATCACTTTTCAAGACTTGTTCTTGCCGGTGAGTGCTTTTTTCATAGCGTAACCGCGGAGGAATAAAGAATAGAATGAGGGGGCTATTATTGTGCGCTTGACTGTATTGGGACCATGGGGGGCTTACCCAACAGCTGGAGAAGCTACAGCGGGATATTTGCTTGAACACAACGGCCAGAAGATATTGCTGGATTGCGGAAGTGGAGTTCTTTCCGTTGTTCAGAAGTATGTTAAGCTGGAGGAGCTGTCAACTGCGTTCATCAGCCATCGTCATCACGATCATATTGCAGATTTAGGTTGTTTGCAATATGCTTGCCTAATTGATTCAGATCTGGATAAGAGACGTGATCCTCTGCAAATATACATCGGGGGTGAAGCTGTGAGTGAAAGTGACCCTTATCGTACGATGAAGGGTTCTGTAGTCCACTCGGTTCTAGAAAACGACATATGGAATCTTCACGGTATGGAGTGGTCTTTTTTTAAAACATTTCATGAGGTTTATTGTTTAGGTGTTAAAATAATTGTTGATAACAAAACGCTCGTTTACACCGCGGATACTTATTTTGATGAGTCGTTAATCCGTTTTTGTAAAGATGCAGATGTGTTAATTGTTGAGACCTCATTTTATGCGGACATTCAGAATGCCAGACAATACGGCCACATGAATAGCATGGAAGTCGGCCAATTAGCCAAAATGGCGAATCCGGGAAAAGTCGTTTTAACTCATTTACCTCATTTCGGTAATACAGCTTCTCTTGTGGAAGAAGTCAAGCAGAATTATTCCGGTGAAGTAGTGCTTGCAAAGAGCGGGTTGGTCTTTGATTTATAAATGGGAGGTTCATTATGAATGTAGAACATCAGCGCCTGTGTGAGGATCTTCGCATTGCGCTGCTTCAATTATTTGCTGACGCAGGGTACGAACATAAGGGGTTGCTTCGAAGTATTGAGGCGCTTGAGCGGGAAACTGGATATAAAGAAGAACTGGAGCAACTAACAATGGAGAATGAACGTTTGAAGGAGCAAGTTAGAAGGTTGCGGAACACAGTGAATTCGAAGGAAAGCAGCATGTCTAGCAAGCTGAGGGAAGCTTTAAGGGAGTAGTCTTGAAAGAGGTGACCTGGATGGGCAGCGGTTGGTATACAACGATAGTCATTGGTATTATCATTGTGATTGGAATATTATTCGTTATACTTCGCAGGAGAATCGGTTCAAGGTCACAACGGAGCAAGAATGTTATCCGAATGACAGAGTTCAAGAAGCAGGATAAACGCAATGGGCATCAGCAGAAGTGCTCATATTGCAAAAAGAAAACGGACCGATTAACCTTTTATGCCGGGGGTCACGGATCCGCTGTAGGTGTTTGTAGAGAATGCAGGCCCAAAGCTGAGAGACAGGATCTACATCCTATTTGAAAAAATAAGAAAGAAGGCGACAAGCTCGCTTAACGGTTTAATGTAATTGTCCGGACTGGCCGTTAGAGCTCGATTGCTTGGACATAAGGTCCATACTCCAATCAATCATTCCATTCATCATGCTAAGAACGAGGTTAATTGCATCTTCATCGCTCAATGGCTGACTTTTGGAATTGTTGGAGATGTATTCTTGCATTTTTGTCTCTAATTGACTCGTTAGGTCTTTCAGTTTGGAAAAATCTTTGGCTATATCGGATATAGAACCGGAGTTGGAATTGGAAGCGCCGCTATTTTGCTGTTGCGATTGGCCTCCACTTGATTGTTGGGCATCTTGTCCGCTTGAATCATCCGATTGACTTTGGAGCAATTCTTTTATTTGCTGCAATTCATCAGTTAAGGACTGCTGTTGTTCAGTAATTTGCTCGATTTGCCCCTTCAGTTCACGGTTGCTTATCATCTCTTAAGCTCCTTCATTTTATTATGAGGATAGTATATCCATGAACCGTTTATTTAACCAAAAAAGACCATTCAACAATAAAATACATAAAATAGTTGAAAAAACCATATTTTATGTTATTATATAAACAAATATGTGATTCGCAAGCGGAAGCACCGCTGATCAAGAATATTATTCTTGTTCAGTTGGTGCTTTTTTTGCGTGTTCGTTTCTAGGAGGCGATATGGAAATTACCAATAAAGTAAAAGCCGCGATTGTAGTGGCCATTTTATCGGCGGTTCTGGTGGCAAGCGGGATTTTACAGCTTAAGGGGGCGATGTGAACCAAGATTGGATGAAGCAATTGATCAATAAAGGGGGAGGGGCCCGGTTCAATGTCAAAAATGAAGCTAGTCTTACTGGATGCAGATACTTATTTTATTGATAGGATAACGGCATATACAAGAACATCAGATTATGCTTCGACTTTTACGGTATCGGCTTTCACAAACAGGGAGCAAGGATTTTCATATATCGAAAGGAGCAGCGAGAACTTTATTCTTCTTGTTCATGAAAGCTTTATTCCACTGCCAGAGCTTGTTTTTCAAAGACAGCATGGTTGTATGCTAATAGTTAGTGACTTTCCAGCAACGGGAGATATTGTTGAATATCCAGTAGTCTGTAAATTCCAGCCTTTGAACCAACTGTTAGCGCATGTGATTTCGCATTATAACGAGTTTACATCAAGTCGCATGCTGAAGGGGGATAAAACGTCTCAGGTTGTCTCCGTATACTCCGCAGTGGGCGGAAGCGGTAAAACGTTAACAGCTCTGCATCTTGCTAGAGAATTAGCGTTAGTAGGTAGAAACGTATTTTATATTAATTTGGAACAGCTGCCGTCGACGTTGTGGATTGAACAAGGGGAGAGTGTAGAGGAGCATTGCTTTTCCCGGATGCTTTACTATGGGAAGTCGGATGCCAAACTTCAAATCGCCAAAGTAGAGAGGTATAAAAGGCGACACAGTGTCTTTGGCTTTGATTATTTTCCAGGGAATGGCGAGTCGTTAGAGCTAGCAGAGATGTCAGAAAAAGACACGGAATCACTTGTTAAAGCTGTACTCGCTACTGGAGCATACGATTGTGTATTGCTTGATCTGGACTCTTCCTTGTTTCCCCGAGTGAAGGCTTCGTTGAAAGTTAGTGACCATGTGCTGTGGCTGGTACAGGATGATAGCATTCAGTGGGAAAAATGCCACACGAGAATGAGTCAATGGATGGACTGCCAGATGGAAACGGATTGGAGACATAAATGTGCAATCCTTGTTAATAAATTCAACGGGACTCTGCATAACAGCGAGTCGCAGCTTCCTTTGCCAATTGCAGGCTATTTACCTTATATTCCTGAATGGAAATCATTTGGCAGGACTGAGATAGTACTGAAACGCAGTGCGTTCAGCGAGAGCCTGGCATCACTCAATTGGTTCCGTTCTCTTGTGCAGGAGGAAACTTCAGATGTGGAACGATGAAACGGTGGCGGAGCTTAAGCAGACTGTGAAGGAAAAGCTGGATTTGTCCATATCGTTAACTGATGTTCAGTTAATGGAATTAATCGAGCAGGAAGTATTTGGATTTCGCTTTGACCAATACTTTACGGCAGGGCAGAAGCATCAATTAATTATGCGGTTGTTTCATTCGTTCAGAGGATTGGATATATTACAGCCCCTAGTGGATGATCCAACGGTTTCTGAGATTATGATTAATCGGTATGATCAAATCTTTGTTGAACAAGATGGCTGCATAAGCCTTACGGGAATGAAATTCGAGAGCAAAGAAAAACTGGAGGACGTCATTCAGGCTATAGTTGCTCGAGTGAATCGCGCAGTTAATGAGGCAAATCCTATAGTAGATGCAAGATTGCTCGATGGTTCAAGGGTTAATGTTGTGCTGTCTCCGATTGCATTGGAAGGGGCAGCAATGACGATTCGTAAGTTCCCTGATTCACCGATGACATTGGATCATTTGATCCAGAAAGGGTCATTGACGCAATCCGCAGCATCCTTCTTGATCCAAATGGTTAAGTCCAAATATAACCTCTTTATAGGAGGGGGAACCGGGTCAGGAAAGACGACCTTTCTCAATGCTTTGTCACAATACATTCCTGACGACGAACGATTGATTACAATCGAGGATTCTGCTGAATTACAAATTCGTACTGTGCCTAATTTGGTACGTCTGGAGACACGGAACGCCAACACGGAAGGAAAAGGCGAAATTACGATTCGAGACCTGATCCGTTCTTCTTTGCGTATGAGACCTAATCGAATCATCGTCGGCGAAGTGCGTGGAGCTGAGGCGTTGGACATGCTGCAGGCAATGAATACCGGACATGATGGTAGCCTATCAACGGGACATGCTAATTCAACTGTTGATATGTTAAGTCGACTTGAAACGATGGTGCTAAGCGGAGCATCGCTTCCTGTAGAAGTGATTCGCAAGCAAATTTGTTCAGCAATTGATATCATGATTCACCTGCAAAGGCTGAGAGATCGGTCTCGCCGAGTTACCGAAATTAGTGAAATTATCGGATTGGAAGGTGGAGAAGTAAAGTTGAACCGCTTGTTTGAATTTGTGGAGCAAGGGGAGGATGCTCAGGGGAGGGTAATTGGAGAGCTCATACCAACGGGTAACCCTTTGATGCACACGGATAAGCTATCTATGGCGGGAATTGCTGTTTAAGCATCTAACCTATACTTGAATAAAAGGAGACCGCTTTTGATTTATATCATACTAACAGTTCTCGTAGGAGTCCTGTGCTGGCTTGCGGTGACGATCTACCAAAGTTCTTATAAGAAAAGAAAGGCAGTCGAAAGCAATGACAGCTCAATTCTACAAAAGTCACAGCATCCGTTTAATAAAAGGATGGTAAAAGCACCTATACAATCTTCAACTTCATTGATCCGTTATAACGAATATCTTTTAAGTACAACAGAAAGGATGCTATGTACTGCTGCTGGATGTGTAGTATTGGGTACTATTGGATTTGTTTTTTACAAAAATGGTATTGCAGCAGTAGTTCTTGCCTGCGGTGGACTATATTATCCGGTCATCTGGAGAAAGCAAATGATTAGAAAACGTAAGACACAGCTGCAATTGCAGTTTAAGCAGGCGCTTTCATCGTTGTCTTCAGCACTTGGTGCAGGTAAATCGGTAGAATCCGCGTTTAAGGAAGCATTGACGGATTTACGGCTGCTCTATCCAGATCCAAAAGCGTTTATTGTGAAAGAGTTAGAGACAGTAAACCGTCGAATTGAAAACGGAGAAACGATTGAATTAGCCCTAAAGGATTGGAGTGACAGGGCAGGTGTGGAAGATATTCAGCAGTTTGCGGAGGTTTTCATAACCTGCAAAAGAACGGGCGGCAATCTGGTTCATGTCATTCGGCGTACGGCATCGATTATTCAAGAGAAGCTTGATATTCAACAGGATATACAAGTGATGATGGCGCAAAAACGTTTTGAATCCAAAGTCCTGACTTTTGCTCCTTTGGTTGTAATTGCTTTATTGAATTTCAGTTCACCGGATTATATGGAGCCATTATATCAAGGCTCGGGGTTATTGATTATGACTACGGCGCTATTAGTACTAATAGGCTGCTATGCTATTACAAATTGGATTATGGACGTTAAGGTGTGATGTTACATGGCGATGCTAATCGTTCTAGGCATCGAGTTCACGTTATGTGTTTTGATTTCTTGGACCGCTTACTCGCAATATATTAGTTTTGTAAAGGAGCACCGCAAGCAGATCAAAATCATTTGGCTTGCGCCGCTAGCCTTATATTTGATGGATCGGCTTCATTTAGCAGACCGTTTGGCGGAAGCCGTGTCAAGAGTACATCAGCAAATGATTGGATTGCATGGAAGTAAAAACGCTTTGATGCGGACAAAATGCTTCATTGCAGACATTTTGTCACTCAGTGTTGTTATTCTAATTGGCTGTACGCTGATCGGGGTAATGGCAGAAGGGAATAGCGAGATGCTTGGCTATGGAGTGGTCCTAATCCTGTTCGTTCCATTTGTACTTTATAAGGAATTGTCTAACCAATTGCGTAAGAAGAAGCGTCTGATGCTCTTGGAACTTCCGGAAGTACTGAATCAAATCGTTTTACTGGTTAACGCGGGCGAAACGGTGCAAAAAGCACTGCAGCGTTGTATTGAGAGCAAAACGTCCATCGAAAAAAGTCCCCTTTTATCCGAACTTGCTATTGCTTCTTACGAAATTAGCATGAATGCTTCCTTTACTAAAGCGATGGAGGATTTCAATAAAAGATGCGGAGTGCAAGAGGTGTCCTTATTTACCACGACACTGCTTTTAAATTACAAACGCGGCGGCGACGAGCTTGTAATGTCATTGAAAGAGCTTTCGTCGACTTTGTGGGAGAAACGGAAGTCATTAGCCAAAACATTAGGTGAAGAAGCATCTTCGAAAATGGTATTTCCAATGGTTCTGATTTTTTTCATCGTTATGGTCGTCGTTGCAGCGCCAGCCATATTGTTAATGAATTAGTACAATATATCGAGGCTAGAGAGGAGAAAGTTTATATGAATTTGATTGGTCAGGCTATGCGCCGATTTTGGAAAGAGGAGGATGGCCTTGGGACGCTTGAAATCTTATTGATTTTAGCGGTATTGGTTATTATAGCGATAGCTTTACCTAAGTGATCAAAGGTATGAACTATTACGCCCATACCACATTTGTTATTGACCATTTATCATCTGTTTTGGTGATCTCGATTCCCTTAAAAATAGTGTTGATAAAATCTTTCCTTGTAGCTCTTTCCAAGTAAGCCCAGTTTTCTTTCAAATGTGATATCGTTTCAATAACTTCCTGCAACGTTATTTTTACGTCTGGTTCCTCTATAATGTTCTCCAACTGCATTTTCAGATCCTCAACACGGAGCATTTCCTCGTCAATCAAATTTACATAATCCTTATAGGGTAGCTTTCCATCTCCAAAAGCATATTGCCAATTTTTACGACGTTGATCACTTTTCTCGAGCTCCCTTTCGATTCGGTGACGGTCCATCTTAGGCGAATCTTTCGCCGCAGCAACTTCTTTAAATGAAATCCCTTGATTTTGCAAAACGAAATGTTCGAAAAACAGGCGTTCAAACTTGAGTTCGGAAAGATCGCCCTGGTCGCATTTACCGCGGAGTTTGTTAGAGCAGCGATAAAAATAATAGTTTCTTCCTGATCTTGGACCCATAAGTCCATGGTATGGTCCGCCACATTTTCCACAACGAACAATCGATGAGAAAGGATAGTCATAAGAAGATCGAGACATTTCCTTGCGGGAACGCCGTTCAATGATTGTGTTTGCTTTTTTGAATGTTTCCACATCGATGATGGGATCATGGCCGGCTTCAACGATAATACGTTCAGACTCCGGAGCTTCTTTAAGCTTCCAATGGTTTTTACCAGTATAGGTATGATTCTTTAAAATGACTTCAATGGAACTGCTATGAAAAGAACCTCCACGTATTCCAGGGATGTTCTTTTTGTTTAGATGTTTAGCTATGGTCAGATAACCCCATTTTTTTTGGATTAACAGCCCGAAAACCTCTTTAATAATCTCAGCCTGTTCAGGCACGATGATTAAACTGCCATCCTCTGATCTTTGGTATCCGAAAGGGGCAAAGGTGCTGCGTAGTCCTAACTCAGCACGTTTAACCATTCCCTTTTTAACTTCTTCACTAAGGTTCTCACGAAACATCTGTGCAAATATACCGAGCAGGTACACAAACATACGACCCATGGGAGAAGAGGTATCTATGTTTTCACTGATGGAGATCAGTTTTACATTCTTTTTATTGACCAACTCGACAAGATCGTAAAGGTCGGATATATTCCGTGTGAGTCGATCAAGTTTATGTACAAGAACTGCTTCGAATTTGCAGGCATTAAGGTCGTCGATCATTTCCTTAACACCAGTCCGGTTTAAGTCTTTGGCAGAAACACCAGGATCGGTATATATGCGAATTAATTCCCAACCCTGCAGTTTCACGTACTCCACTAATCGATCATACTGAGCTTGAAGTGAGAAACCATCAGTTAACTGTTTATCAGTACTAACACGTGTGTAAATTGCAACTTTCATATAAAATGACCACCTTTGCTTGTTTGGGTAAATTACCATTTCGAGTAGTGCCTCAATATGATTCCAATTCGTAAAATGGTCTAACAACCATGCAAAGCAGCTCCTCAAGGTCGTCGATTTGAATGATGAATTGCTCGATGTCATTATAATCAAAATCGAAATGGTCTCGTTTCTTCATCTTATCCATGCGTTCTACAACGTGAGTGAGAGAAATACCAAAATAATTAGGCCATTCTAGATTCATAATAAGATCTTCAAAGGCGATCGTTACACTCATGATCTCGTCATGGAAATCGGCTATAAAATGTCTTTCAAAAGGAGCCTTAATAGGAAGGTATACAGCAGACTTGTCCCATTTTATTTTGCCGCGAGGAAAACGCACAATCATTTTCATCGGTACCAACCCAATATCATCAAGTTCAGGATGTTCTTCGTAAAATACACTTATTTTTGTTTTCATCTATGTACCAAACCTCGCTATCCTCTGACGCTCTATTTCTTGTTGTCGAAGTTTTACATACTCGGGAGTGATATGACTCGTATCGGTATCTCGTTCCCGCCATTCTTTTTCTTGTTGTCCTATATAAATCCGTCTGCTTATTTGATCAATCCTCTTCTGCACAAAGGGGATGGGGAGTATGAATTCTTCAGCAAGTACCTTTTCTAACGCAGCGTAGGAATATACGTCATGAATAATTTCTTGGATCATATAGATGGGCATAGCTGCGTAAAGTTGGAAGTGTGACGCTTGGGATTCCTGTAGCTCCATAAAAGATTTAGGTAATTTATTTTGACAACCAATATGTCTTAAAAAGTGGCCAAGCTCATGGAAAAACGAAGCTCTTTTTATCTCTTTGGCATAATATGCGTGGAGTAAAATCATGCCGAAGTCGTCGTCCCAAACAATCCTGGTTTCATCTTTAGTAGTGTACACCATCGTATTGAAGATGGAGGCGACAAGGTCAATGTCTTCCAGATCAGATGCATAATGAATCCCATAACTACGATATTTTTGATAAATCCATGACTCAAGTTCGGTAGGTTTGTACAATGATAAATCCATGAGATCCCTCCATGATGTGGATATATTAGTAATAATGTGGATGGCTAGGAACGTATGTTCGTTTTAAATTTTAAAAGAAAAGCCTTTACAGGCTAATAATAAGAAAGTATTCTTATTGGATGTTCTCATATTTTTTACAATCTGTTCGTATAGTATAATTGACAATTGGAAAGAATTGATTTAAAGTTAGTTTTAGGGATCGAGGTATCTCGGTCGACCGCCCAGCTTTGCTGTGGCGGATTTTATTTTTTATGGACTCCATATTTTTAATCCCCAACCAAGATATTTAGGGAATTTGTAGAATTTCTTTTCTATTAGCTGAAATGATATATCTTTAAATTTTTCATCACACTGGTTTCTTGCATATTTGTGAATTGGAAACGATAAGAGATCAGCTAATTCCAAAACCACAAAAGTAGATTTATCATTATCTGACGTCCACCATTTAGGATTAAAATACACTCCTGCAATGTTATTAAAGTGGCTTGCCTTGTTTTGATTAGTCCCTTGTTCGAGTATCTCAACAATATGTTTCAAAACAAATCTATCTTCTTTCTTACCCCGTGATTCAATAATTATAATTCCTTTTTTGTTTGCTTCGTTTAACCCTTTGCAGTATCGTTCCATAATGAATCTAATAGCAATATGATAAGGGTGGTCAGGAGTTTTATACTTTAAATAATGCTTTTTCTTGTCAATATAACATGAAATAATTTTAGTTGGAATTTTATCTATCATATTAGAAATTGCAGGCATGAAGTCATCATAATTGATCCTATTGAAAGGATATGATCTTTTCCTAATTTCACTCGAATGAAAACAAACTCGTTTAAGACTACCTTTATAATCACAAAGACCTTCATTCCAAAAAGTGAATTTGATATCATTCATTTCTTTTTTTAAAATATCGTAACGTTTTTTATCGAAAATTACCCCTGTTAATGTAAAATCTTTAATAGATGAATCAATTTCATTAGTTTTATCTGCATCAACTTTTCTTTTGATTGACAAAAGATCAGAAGTTCCATTTTCATCGACACCCATTACAAAATCAACGTCATCTGGCCAATATTCAATTAATCTAGGACGTTGTTTCCATTCCAATAAAATCGCCTCGTAATAATCCCCATCGGTTGGAGTATTTGCTAGTGATCCTCTTGATTTTTCTTCCACTGTTTTTTCAATTCTTCAAAAAGCTTTATATCCTCTTTAAGTCTACGTGCGACCTCAGGAGTCAATTCATGTTTTACCCCATCTAAATAAGCTACATTGATGTCTGGCGGAATATCAAGTTGAACTGAAGGTGAACGGTCATCTGTGCGACCTAATAAATAATCAATAGAGACATCAAATAAGTCAGCAATCTTATGTAGAGTTTCTTCTCTAGGAAGTCTGTTTTTTTCCTCTGACTCATAACCAGCAATTGTAGGGCGTGAAACACCGAGCTTTTCTGCCACTATATCTTGCGTCCAACCGCATTCTTCTCTTAAAATTTTGAACCTTTGGTAGAAGGTCCCCATTGTATCACCACCGGAACATTATATCTTTATTTTACAGTTACATGTTCCTAAAAGAAACGTAAATATAAGGAACAAAATGCATTGACAACGTTCCGTTTAGGAACTATTATAGAGATGTAATAAGTTCCTAAACGGAACAAAGAAAGGGGTGAGTTCAATATGAGAACGGAACTAGTAAGACGTCGTAATCAACTTGAAATGACTCACGATGTAATCGCTGATAAAGCAAATATATCTAGACCGTATTACACGAATATTGAGGCAGGTAGGAAAGATCCTTCTTTTAAGGTAATGAAAAGAATTGCTGATGTTTTGGAAACGACAGTAGATAGTATTTTTTTTGATCAAGACGTTCCGAATCGGAACATGAAATCCACAGCAATAGAAGCTAATTAAGGCGGTGCCTCATGGATATTCTCCTAAAATGGCAAGTCTTGAGCTTAAGTACAAATTGCTCACAACAATGGATCTATCTAAAGACGACCCAAATTATGAACAAGAAGATGCGGTAAACGACCTTAGTTAAATATTAAAGATCCTGGATGGGTTAGAAGCTCAAGCAAGAAAGGAGGGATAGCATGCAAGAGTATTTTTCTTATGATAACAAGGTACCGATTGAGAAGAAAAAGCTGGTGGCATCAACAAGTAAATTATCGCAGGAGCTACTTGAGCGAATGGCGTTAGATATACGCAACAATAAAGCAAAGCAAGAAGAAAAGGCTGTTGGAGGGAATTAGCCCACTGGTCAGCAGTGGGCATGGGAAGTCAGGAAGGAGACTAACGGGGAATAAAAAGGGGATTTGCTTACGCGGAATTTAGCAACTATATAGAGGATACTTCCTTTCTCCAGTAATTACCATTCGAAATTCGAAAGGAGGTTTTTACAAAATGTTTACTCTAACAGCATCGGATATGAGCGAGAAGTTGAGAGTACTACGAATGAAAGCCGGTTTCACCCAAGAAAAGTTAGCTGAATTTCTATGGACCACTGAATCGACAATAAGCAAAGTTGAAAATGGACATCAAGTTCCAGATGCAGTTATGTACGAAAATTGGATTTGGGTTTGTACCCACCAAGTAGTGAGATTTACATACATCCATAATGGAAGGAGCAAGCAGCATGCATAATATTTCGGAAGCTCAATATAAAGCCAAATTGGAGGAATATCGAAGACGGTTGTTTCGGGATCCAAAAGTCGATTTAGATACAGCTTGTGGATTCTTTGATTGGGCAAGAGTCAAGCTAACTGATATGGAGCGTGAAAAATTACAGGTGGAAGAAATGAAAAAAGCCGCCCTGCCAGGCGACTTAGATGTTAATAATAATAAAGTTCTTAGAAATAGTATACCTAATATTGGAAAGGTTGGCAAGGTGGTGCACAACTATGCATGAGCAAAAGCTATTAGGCCAAATTATGGGATTGGCATTTCGCTTGAATCAAAATTCAAAATTCAATGTATTCGTCGAATTTTCAGGTCATGTAAATGAGCTTAGTGTAGAGATTCGTGATCCCATGTCCAGAAGAAGGCTAGTACAATGCAGTATTTATGTCACACGACCGGATGCAGAAGCTAAATTAGTTGAAGTCGGCTCCCAGTTATCAGACATTCTAACAACTGGCGAAATTGATTATTCAAGGCTTTATAAAGGCAGATATGGTCATAGAGAGGCTTATTTCTTTTGTTACGATTCTTTAAGTTGTAATCCTAGATACATAGCAAGAGAGCAGTTAGGTTGATTTAAAGGATACACACAGCCTGTTTGAAAGGAGGTAGATTCAACTGGCAAGACCTCAAAAAGAAGGATTGGATTACTTTCCACTGGATGTAGATATGGACCAGGATGATAAGCTCATTGTTCCTATAGCGAGATTTGGCATGCAAGGCTATGGAATTATAGTGAAACTGATGGGCGAGATTTATAGAAACGGATACTTTTATCAATGGGGCGAAAGGGAGCAATATGTTTTCGCAAGCAGGATTAATGTTGACATAAACACCATAAGCGAAGTCATAAATGAGTGCATTAAATGGGGTTTCTTCCATCAAGAACTATATGAAAGACATAATATTCTTACTTCCAAAGGATTTCAAAAAAGGTACATTGAAGCAGCAAAGCGACGTAAGGAAATAAATATGAGTCAAGACTACATTTTAATTGATGCAGCAGAGATGAGTGAGAGGTTCAAAATCACACTCATTATAAATAATGCTGACGGAAATAAAGTAAATGTTTACATTAACAAAAGTAAAAACGACGAAACGTCTACCGAAAGTACACAAAGTAAAGTAAAGGAAAGTAAAGTAAATAAAAAAGAAAGTAATAATAAACCTAAAAGACCTCCCTCTCGGCAACAAAAAGCGTATGCCGAGGACAGTTCTCCATATCGTATGGCATTATACCTTCATTCAAAAATCATGGAGTATGCTGAGACGTTGGGAGTTGTTCACTTAGTTCGTGATGCGAAGCTTCAAAGCTGGGCTGATGATTGTCGCAAGCTTCTTGAAAACGACAAACGAGACAAAGAAGAAATCAAACAGGTCATCGATTGGACAACTAGTAACAAGTTTTGGCGAAAAAACATTCTAAGTGCTGGCAAGCTACGTGAAAAATATAAGGACCTTTGTATCAACATGGTTGAGGAGTTAAACCAAGGAGGAGGTGCTGGAGTTGCTGAAAAAGGCGGTAGCAGGAAAGGACATGACTCAGTTCATGGCAGAAGTTCGAGCCAAAGCGGAGCTCTACAGGTCCCAGATGACGAGCTCGACAAACTCCAAAGACAGTCTTTACAAATGCTTGAGGTGTCAGGACACGGGCACCATTAACGAAATTATCAGAGTGGACAAGGGGGACCGGGACAAACAAGGTAATGTCATCTATCGAGAAGTTCTGAAAGTCGATGCTAACGGCAACCCTCCACTATGTGACTGCTACAAAGAACAAATCTTTGTTAATTGCAATGCAACCTCTGGAATGAAGCCAGGCGAGCAAAATCGTTTCTTCGAGAATGCTATCTTAGATCAAGAAAACAGGCACTTTTTCCAGCAGGCTAAGAAGTTCGTAGACAGTATTGATGTTCATTTAAAAGCAGGAACTTGGCTTTACATACATGGTGATAAACAGAGAGCAGAACCACGCGGGCTGAGTGCCTTTGGTACTGGAAAAAGTTATTTGACTCATTGCATCGGGAATGAATTGACAAGGCTTAAGTATCGTTCCATTTATGTAACCGAACAGAAATTGTTTCAGGACATCAAAAGCACATACCGCAAAGACTCGGAAGAGAGTGAGGAAGAGGTCCTTTGGAGATATCATAATGTACCAATCCTGTTGATTGATGACCTATTTAAGAGCCAATACAAAGACTGGGCAGAAGATAAAATGTTTCATCTTCTGGAGGCGCGAAATTGTCCAGGAAGGGTAACTATTATCAACGGCAACTATGCACCTAACAGGATCGATATTGCTATGGAGAGGAACGGCAGCGCAGTATCAAGCAGAATTTTCGGACAAGCTGTTCTCATGGAAATGATCGGTACTGATCGGCGCCGCAACAAACTAAGGGGGCCAGAAAGCGCATGAATAAACATGTTGATGACTTCGAGTTCGACTTAAACACAGAAAAATTATGTGAAATGATGGCTGAAGAGTTGCGCCGGGAATATGAGGAAATGCGTAAGGAGGATGCCAAAAATGCTCGATAGCTTGGTGGTCCTTAAACATCAGCGTCAGAATCTTTACGTTTGCTTGGAAGATTTAGATTTTGTTTGGGATGAGAAAAATATTTCAACAGCTAGTCAGATGTGGAATGAAGGGTTAAGTGTTTGGGATATGGCCCGATCTTTTGAAAGAGATATCGATGAAGTGACTTTGTTAATCATGGACTTAAAACGCCGCGGTCGCATACAAGATAGACCAGGCGGCGCATGGGGAAGGAGGATGCCCCTTGATATCACAGCAAAAGGATGTCCGACCTGCTAAGCAAGACATGCAGCCCATATACGACATGTTCGTAAGCTGGGCTGGACGTCCACTTAAACGGCAGGAGTCTAATCTGATAAATCATGCATTTAGTGATAATAGGACGATCAATTTAATTACCAAAGTCATTTTCTCCATTCGTCCTGCAAAGGCAGCAGTGATTGCCGACAAGAATCAAACAGTTATAGAGGATTATTTGAAACTTTAGGAGGTAGGAGCTCATGAGAAAGGAACAACGGAATTTAGTTGAAGATATGTTGCTGTTGCGCACGAAATGGAATCCTGATAGCAAGTATCCGCTTATGGCTCAAGCAGCTTGGTTAGAGGCTGTGGAGCGCGCAGTTGAAGCTGAAGCTAAGGTAGAGCAGCTTAATGAAATGTTAATTGAAAAGGACAAGGAAATAGAGCGTTTAAAGAATGGCCTCTAGGTTGTTAGGTAACAAAATGAATAAATTTGTCCATAAGGAGTGTTCGTATGAAAGCAATTATAACGGTAACAGTAGAAATTGAAATTGATGTGCCTAATGAATATTATCCCCCTGAGTGTGACACAGACGAAAAAAGACTCGCTTACGAAATAGAAAGTTATGATAATGGCGAGGGCGATATTATGCAACTACTTTCAAACGAGTCAAAAATGACAATTGTAGGTAAAGTAATTCGATGAATAGGCGGGAAAAGTACATGAACTTATTTGATAATGTGATTGGTTTCTTCAAATCATTCTGCTCCTACTGGAGGTTGAACATAGATTTTCGAATATCTTTAACTATATCTGTAATTGCAATTTTCATTCAATTTTGAGGATAATTATCTCTTAAGGATCGAGATAACAAGAGCACAAACGGAAATTGCTATAGGTAGGAACTTCCATAAAAGCTCCCTTTTCCTTTCTGTGAGGTAGTCCAATCCCCTAAGTGAAATGATCCAATTATCGCATTCCTGTTTTTCGCCAGTTGGAGTCTGAGTCGAATCGACAACATAGCACTCAGTAACGTGTTCAACGTACTTAACTTCTTCTAACTCTTGTAAACATGAGAGCACGATCGCATTGCAATGGATGTCGGCAAGCTCTTCTACAGAATGGGGCCGTTTTAAAAGTCTCTTTATGATTGCTCGTTTGTATTTGTTCATATTAATTGCTCTCTTCCTTGAAATTGTAAAACCTAGATAACTTCCATTATTCGACAATGGAGAAGAATATCCTCTTTCATGGAATGATGTGACCGGCATCTGTCTGGAATTGGTAACAAAATGTATATTGAGGAACTTGGGCATAAAAAAAACCTCCCTTAAGTGGGAGGAGAGTGGAGAGTGAAGAGAATGGTTTTCACATTAATAGTATACAGCATTGATAGAAAAGAGTGCGTAGGGTACCATCACTGAATATTTAAGATTATAGATTGGAGGGGTAACATGCAACAAGGAAAATGGGAACAAACAATTATGTATGTTAAAAGAAACGAACAAGGGGTTATTATTCAAGCTCAAGAGGAGCGACCAGAAGACTATCCTGAGGAACCAGCGTACCGAGTAATTGGAGATTAAGGAGGTCTTAGTGTGCTGCAGTTAATTAAAAACGAAATCATAGTCTATGAAGGTATTAAACAAGGTAAGAGCCGGCACGAGATATCGACTGATAGCGGTCTTCACAAAGCTACTGTTAGTAAATTTATTAATATCCTGCATAGGCTTTGGCTCATCGAATATGTGGGAAGAAAGGAAAAAATAAAGATTTACCGGGCGGTGTCTTGCGAATATGTCGAAGTAGGGGGATACCAGGAAGAACCCGATGTCGATAGATTGTTACAAAAAAGCATAGATATTCGATTAACAGATGATCAAATGTTCTATCTTCGGAATCACAAAAAAATGAAGCGTTCCGTTTTAGCAAAAAAGTTAGGAGTCACGAAACTGGCACTTAATTTCACGTTAGACAAGCTTAGTAAAAGTAATTGAATTAAAGAAGATTCCCCAGCGTATGCCTTGGTCGGAGGCGCTGGGGAATATACGTTCCTATCATCACTATATCATAGAGGATGGTGTTAAGGAATATGGGACAACTGAAAATCACTTTTCCAATGGAAATTGATAGAGAAGCAACGCGGCAGGCCGTAGAGGAACGACTTGAGTCTGCCCGGATATATAAACAGCTCGGTTTTATACGCAGGGAAACAAAAACTACAGCTTCATATGAACTAAGAGAAGGTGGGACCACTAATATCATATCTAAAGCAGCGGAAAATGCAGCGATTTATAACGTAGATACTGAAGCTAGGCTGCAGCAAAAGCAGGAACAAGTTGAAATGGCTGTATCCAAACTAAATCGGACTGAGCGGCAAATCATTGAGAAACGATTTATGGAAGATGATGAAATCTTTGATTATCATGTGTTTAATGATTTGCATATGAGTGAGAGGAAATACTACCGGATGAAATCTAGTGCAATCTACAAGCTGGCTTTTGCTCTCCGACTTGAGGTTTATGTAGAGCCGCGAGATATAGGGAAGCAGCCATCTGAAATAGCTTAGAATTACACAGATAATTGGCAGGTAGTAGGTGGAAGTCGTGTATGTGGCTATTTAGAACATGATCCCCATTTCTAAATGAATACCTTTGGGTGCTATATTTTTATATTAACTTTGAAAATATTGTATACTATTTTTAAAGAAAGAAATGTTGGGGGTGATGGTAATTGGTAAAAAAATATTGGGAAAGCATAGTACCATACTTAACCATAGCAACAGTATTGCTAGTAATGTTATTTGTTATAACAGTCTGGCTTAAAGCTTTGGGATTCGAATCAACTTATATTGTCGCTTGGATTGGTTTTCTTGGTTCAATTCTTGGTGGAATTATTGGAGGGGTAGTTACTTATTTAGGGGTTAAGCTGACATTAGAACATCAAGAAAAAAGTAGGTTTTTAGAAAGTTTCAATAAAAAGATAACAGTGGTAGACGAAGCAGTGGATAATTTAAAGTCTATAGTTTCATTAAGTATGTTATTTGTTAATTATGGGGATCCAGTTGGGATCGATAAAGGAAAATATATAATAAATCAACTTATTATTTTTAACGAGAAACTTGAAGTCCAGTTACCTAAATTAAGAGAAACGATAGATTTCGATGTGTATTATATGATTGACCTATATTCACGCAAACTTTTGACATTAAAACCACCAGAAGGCATAAGCATGGATGAACATTTGCTTTGTTATTATTATGATTCGGAAAAGATTGATGAATACTTAGACAGTGCACAGAGAATCTGTGGAGAACTCTTTAATTATAAGGATAAATTAGTAAAGAAATACTACGGGCACTCATATTGAATATCTAATTGCTTTAGCGGCATCTAAGCAAATATTGCAACCTAAAAAGTGGCGGATAAAAAGCAGATTTTTGGCAGTAAAACGACAGAACATTTGCCTCCGGAGGTGTTATAGTAATAGTGTGGAAAATAGAAAGACGGTACGTGCAAAGAAGTCGTAGTCAAAATGCTGCGGCTCTTTCGTGCGTATGTCTAGCTTCCTTACGCTCTTATCATTATATATTGAATTTGAATTCACCACTTTACAATTATAATGGCCAACGTGACAAGGCTTATGAAAATGGCAGATACACTGATAATAATCGTTGAATACTGGATGCGTGTACTGAAATTAGTTTAAAGTGGCAGACAAATGGCAGATATTTGGAAGAAATATGGCAGAACATTTGTTTTAATGTATGCTATATTTGTATTGGGATAACTTGAAAAGATGGATCGTTGAGGTACAGGAACCCGCCTAGTGTTGTAAAGATTGCAGGTAATTAGTAGCAGTGTATATTAGTAAGAGAGCAATTCCTGCTGCAAATGCACTAATTAGTGTCTTTCTCAAATTGACCACCTCCTTTTGACCTATATTGCTTTCAACGGAATAGGAGGAAATACCTTCCTAATGTCGAAAGTAAATTCAATTGGAGGGAATTATATGAGCGAGTACAAAGATAAAAAATGCTTTATTGTAACACCTATTGGTGGTGATAATACTGATATAAGGAGAGCTGCGGAGGGAGTTATCGATGCAGTAATAATGCCACTTCTTATAGAATTTGGTTTTGAGCCTGCTAATATTACTGTGGCGCATAGAATGCCTCACCCTGGTTCAATTAATAAACAGGTGATTACAAGAATCTTAGAGGATGACATTGTAATCGCAAACTTAACCAATCTCAATCCAAATGTGATGTATGAACTGGCTGTTCGACATGCATCAAGGAAACCTGTAATACAAATATGTGAACAAGGCACGAGGCTTCCTTTTGATATTATAGAAGAGAGGACAATCTTCTACACTAATGATATGCTTGGAACTGTTCAACTTAAGGAAGGACTCTCATCTACTATTGCTGAGATTCTTAAGGGTGACCATCAGCCAGATAATCCTATATATAGAGTTATTGAAAGTAATTTGATTCAAAATGCAGATTTAAAAGATGCAGATAAGTATATGATTAGTCGTTTAGACCAACTTGAGGGAGTAATTCTGAAATTGGTTAACAAAAACAATAAGATATCAACTAACAAAAATAAATCAAGAGTTCGTAGTAATAGAACATTTTTTATTCATTTTATAGGTGAGTCAAAGGAGTTTAATGATGCTATTGGAGAGATACAATTTGAATTATTTAGCCATGGCGTATTTATCGATAACGCTAATGAGTTGGTAGTACCTCCTTCATTAAAAGAAGCTGGAATCAAAGCAGCAGCAATAAACATTGAAGACCCCGATGGTTCTATTAATCTTGATATTTTTCAACACATTGTTAACTCAGTGTTTGAAAAGCACAACCTTGAAATTGATCATATCAGCTTATCATGAAATTAGGGAAGGTTATAATTCGAACGCTGCTGATAAGCAGCATTTCGCTCAAAAAGTAAGGCAGATTATGAAAAGAGTCGCTTATTACGGCTCTTTTTGTTTTGGAAAGATCACGCATTTGACAGGGGGAGCCGATGAAGAAATTGAGTGTCAAAAACCTTCAATTAGCAAGGCAGTAGAGATGCTTGGCTACGAATGGGGAGTAAGAAATATTCTACTTGCGCCCGCTTGATAAGGACGGTGATTTGAAGTGAATACGGTCGAACCAATTCGCAGCACTGAGATCATTGCTGCCATTAAACGCGATCTTAAGGAAAGGTCATATCGCGACTATGGTCTATTTATCACTGGGATCAATTCAGCATTAAGGATATCGGATATCGTCAAATTACAGGTTTTGCATATGAAGAAGCCAGAGCTATATATAAGAACGACCAAAACCGGGAAAGAAATTTTTTTACCCATCTCAGACTACTTACGGAGGGAACTAAGACCACTTATGGAAGGTAGAGGGGATCATGAATACTTATTTCTTTCCCGTCAGAGGAAGAAGAAGGAGGGTCTACGTAAATCGATTGACCGAAGCGTTGCATATCGTCTACTGAACAGAATTGGTAAAAAATATGGATTGGAGCGTATAGGCTGTCACACTCTAAGAAAAACCTTTGCGTACCATCACTGGAAGAAAAACAAAAACACGGCGATCTTGAAGAATCTCTTAGGTCATCAGGATGAATCACATTTACTTCGGTATATCGGCATCATCCAGGATGACATCAATTCAAGCATGAAAGGGTGGCATTTGTAACAGTGCATCATATTGAGCAGATGTCGCACTCGTTTTTATAAAGGAATGCAGAGCTAGATAGATCAAGGAAATTCGGCGTGTAGTGAGTGCACCACAATATAAGATATGGTGCACTCACTAATATTTAACATTTAGTGGTAACGATGGAATAAAACATAGGGAAATATCGTGAAAAACGGTGTGGAATGCCGCTTGTTATGGAAAATCGTGGGTCCTTCTGACGTCCAAACTCATGCGGGTGCTAGCGACCCCAAAATCGAGCTAGATACAAATTTTTTTTGATCGCTTCGTTTCTGTATGCGTGGGCCTGTATAAAAATTCAGAAGCCAAAAAGCCTTGATGTGTCAAGGTTTTTTTGTGTTTTAAGGGGGTGTACACCGTCACTTATGCGAAAAAGAGAACCGTCAAATAAGACACAAAGCGAAATGATTTTTACAACCAATCAGCTTGCGGAATTGTTAAATGTGACGCCTCGAAGGGTGCAGCAGCTGGCGGAAGATGGCACCCTTGTTAAATCCGAGCGCGGCAAATACAAAGCATTCGAGAGTATTCAAAATTACATCAAGTCCATTCAAGGAAAACAAGGGGATGGAAACACTGATGTTGACTATTTCAATGAGCGAGCCCTTCATGAAAAAGCAAAACGAGAAATAGCCGAGATTGAGTTATCCGTCATGCGTGGGGATCTTCATCGATCCCAGGATGTAAAGTATGTCATGAATGATATGCTTGCCGCTTTTCGTTCCCGTATGCTAGCTTTGCCTGCCAAACTATCGCCGCAACTGCTTGGAAAAAATAAGCTGCCGGTGATTAATAGCCTGTTGACGTCTGAGATCCGCGAAGCCTTAAAGGAGCTATCTGAGTATGATCCACAAGCTTTCTATGCTAAAAGCGAGGAATATGTGGAGTTGAGTGATGATGAAGATTCCGAATAAGACAAAGCGGTTATTTCAAGAGATTGCTTTGCTTCTAGCTCCGCCTCCAGATCTTACCGTTTCCGAATGGGCGGATGGTTATCGCAAACTATCCTCCGAAGCTTCAGCAGAGCCGGGACAATGGCGGACGGATCGGGCGCCATATCAACGCGGTATTATGGACGCAATTAATGATATTGATGTGGAAACGGTTGTTGTGCAGTCGTCCGCCCAGGTCGGAAAAACCGAATTTCTTTTAAATATGATCGGGTACCACATCGACAATGACCCGGCTCCGATTATGCTGGTTCAGCCAACGTTAGACATGGCACAGGCATTCTCAAAGGACCGGCTCGCACCGATGCTTCGAGATACGCCAGCCATTCGCGGCAAGGTGAAGGACGTTCGCAGCCGGGACAGTGGAAACACGCTCTTGCACAAGGTTTTCCCTGGTGGTCATATCACACTCGCTGGGGCAAATTCCCCTGCATCCCTTGCCAGCCGTCCTATCCGTATTGTTCTTGGGGATGAAGTGGATCGTTATCCGGTGTCGGCTGGAGTGGAGGGTGACCCAGTTATGCTCGTTTCCAAACGGACAAATACCTTTTGGAATCGAAAAAAAATATGGGTAAGCACACCAACAACAAAAGGGACATCACGGATCGAAGCCCTTTATTTGGGGAGCTCTATGGAACAGTGGTGTGTACCCTGCCCGAGTTGTGGCGAACACCAGCCGTTCAGCTGGGCACAAATCAAATTTGATTACGATAAAGAAACTCAGATGTGCACCAAAGCAGAACATGCTTGCCGGTCATGTGGCGCGCTTCACCCAAAACAAGATTGGCATCAAGAAGATGGGAAATGGATAGCTCGTAAACCCAATGCGAAAACACGCGGCTTTCATCTCAATGAGTTCGCCAGCCCATGGAAGCAATGGGAAACGATTGTCGAAGAATTTCATACGGCCAAGCTTGGCGGACAAGAAACCCAAAAGGTATGGACGAACACCTCACTGGGGGAAACGTGGGAAGAAGAAGGAGAGCAAATTGAAGACGAGCAGCTGATGAAGCGTCTAGAAGGCTATAAGCATGGTGTTCCCAATCAAGTCAAAGTGCTTACCGCAGCGGTCGACGTCCAGGATGATCGTTTTGAAATTGAAATTGTTGGATGGGGTGCTGGTAAAGAGTCTTGGGGCATTCGGTACGATAAACTTTATGGCGATCTGAAGCAACAAGACATTTGGCGTCAATTGGATGAATACCTTTCGCGCAGTTGGAGTAATGCCGAGGGAAAGAAATTTGTCCCTGCCATTACATGCATCGACTCAGGCGGTCACTTCACGACCGAAGTTTATCGCTTTTGCAAACCAAGGGAAGCACGCCGTATCTATGCGATCAAAGGAAAAGGGGCTCAAGATGGGGAGTATGTTCCTTTCTTGAATGGTAGCAAACGTACTCCACGGGAAAAAACCGTTTTGTTTAATCTTGGAGTCGATGAAGGAAAAGCGAAAGTCGTTTCCAGACTTCAAGTTGTTGCTGAAGGCCCAGGTTATTGTCATTTTCCGATCGATCGAGGGTACAACCAGGACTATTTCAAAGGGCTTACAGCTGAAATCATGGTAACGCGCTACCGTCTTGGGGTTGGTTACAAGGTATGGAAAAAGGTTCGTGACCGCAATGAGCCGCTAGACCTTCGGGTATATAACACCGCAGCCCTTGAAATTCTAAATCCTAACCTGGATGAAGACCGCAGTACGGGACCGCCTGCAGCCGTACAGCGTAGTAAGCGCAGGGTGATAAGTAAAGGACTTTAAACGGGAGGTGAAAGGAACCATGGCATGGACATTAGAAGATGCAAAAAAACACTTGGATGCTTGGCTTGCTGCTGAATTGGCCGTTTCAACGGGTCAATCCTACCGTATCGGTACACGGCAGCTAGAACGTGCAAGTTTGTCAGAGATCCGCCAGCAAATTACCTTTTGGCGGAATGAAGTCAGCAAATTAGCTGCAAATCGCCGTGGCAGCCGAGTCATGCGCGTTGTTCCGCGTGACTTATGAACCGATTGGACAAGATGATAGGCATTTTTGCACCCGAAATGGCATTAAAACGGCACACAGCGCGTATGAAAATGGAATTTTTAAACTCTGGATACTCCCATCATGGAGCCAGCAGGACCAAGAAATCGATGATCGGTTGGCTTTTTGGCGGTGGATCTCCGGACGAGGACATCATCGATAATGCTGATACGTTGCGGCAACGGTCAAGGGACCTGTACATGGGCGGTGCAGCTTTAGCAACTGGAGCCATAAAAACAGCCAGAACCAACATTGTCGGTACTGGGCTGCGACTCAAACCGTCCATTGATGCGGACTTTCTAGGGTTATCCAATGATGAAGCGCAGCAGATCAAACGGACAATCGAGCGAGAATTCACCTATTGGGCTGAATCTGTCGATTGTGACGCAGCTCGGGTCAACAACTTTTATGAGTTGCAGCAGCTCGCTTGCTTATCCCAATTTATGAGTGGAGATTGCTTTGCCCTACTGCCCGTCTTTTCACGGAGACATTCTGTTTATGATACTCGCATTCGATTAATCGAGGCGGACCGCTGCTGTGACCCTGATAATAAAAAGGGCAAAGATATCAAAGGTGGCGTTGAAGTCAACGAAAATGCGGAAGTGGTCGCTTATTGGTTTGTTAACCAGCATCCGCTTGGTAAATCCGAAAAGCGAAAAGAATGGGCTCGCGTAGAAGCGTTTGGCAATCTGACGGGGCGGCGGAATGTGCTGCATTTAATGGAATCGGAGCGACCCGAACAGCGCCGAGGCGTACCGATGCTTGCGCCGGTTATCGAACCGCTTAAACAATTAGGGCGCTATACCGAAGCTGAGTTAATGGCCGCAGTTGTGTCCGGGATGTTCACGGTCTTTATCGAATCGGAAAGCCCGGAAACCCCATTAGGGCAAGGTATCAACCCGGAATTGCAGGTGGATGATGACGATCCAAACAGTTACGAGTTGGGCAACGGTTCGATTATTGGTCTTGCTCCAGGTGAAAAAGCAACGTTAGCAAACCCCGGACGACAGAACACAGCCTTTGACGGCTTCGTAACAGCTGTTTTAAGACAAGTTGGTGCTGCTTTGGAAATACCCTTGGAGTTACTTGTCAAACACTTCACAGCGTCCTATTCTGCGAGCCGTGGCGCGTTATTGGAAGCATGGAAGATGTTTCGGATGCGCCGTTCGTGGCTCGCCTCCGATTTTTGCCAGCCCATATACGAAGAATGGTTTACTGAAGCCGTCGCAAAGGGACGTATCCCAGCGCCCGGCTTTTTTGATGATCCTTTAATTCGAAAGGCGTATACAAAAGCCGAGTGGCACGGACCGTCTGCAGGTCAGTTGGACCCACTAAAAGAGGCGACAGCGGCAAAACTCAGGGTCGAGGAAGGATTTAGTACCCGTGAGCGTGAGACAGCAGAGTTAACCGGTGGTGACTTCGAAATGAATCACCGGCAGCGCGTGTTAGAAGAAAACATGCGCCGTAAAGACGGCTTAATCGTGGAAGGAGGTGAAAACAACAATGACCAAACCCAAAAAGTTCTGGAATCTAAATCAGATGACGAAGAATAGCGCTGAAATCACGATTTATGGCGATATCGGGAACAGTTGGTGGAACGATTCGATATCCGCCAAGCAGTTTTCAGATGATTTGAAAAGCCTGGGCGATGAGGTAGAGCAAATTACGGTTCGCTTAAACAGTGCGGGCGGCAGTGTATTTGAAGGATTAACCATTCGATCTATCCTAAAAAATCACAAGGCGGATGTAACAGTCCATATTGACGGCTATGCAGCTTCCATCGCCTCCATTATTGCTATGGCTGGTGACAAAATTGTGATGGCTAAAGGGTCCATGATGATGATTCATAACCCGATGAGCTCCATGTATGGAGGCGAAGCAAAAGACTTTCGCGAAGCTGCGAACTTACTGGACAAAATCAGAGATTCGCTGGTTTCGGTTTATGCCAACCGAACCGGTCTATCCACCGATGAACTCATTCAGATGCTGGATGATGAAACGTGGATGTCAGCAGAAGAGGCCGTACAGTACGGTTTTGCTGATGAAATCGAGGATGGAAGCCCCGTAACCGCCAGCATTCGTGGAGCAGTCGCCAGCGTGAATGGGGTGAGCTTGGACTTTTCCAATTTCCATAAGGCTCCCAAGCTGCCGAGTGCAGCGGCTTCCTTTGATAGGCAAGCTCCACAAAACAAACCGATACCTAACGATCCTAATAACGGAGGTGCAACCATGTTGAGTTTGGAAGAACTGAAAAACAAATATCCAGATGTATATACCGAGGCCGTTGCTGCAGGTATCAATCAAGAACGCATTCGGATGCAGGCGCTGGATAATCTTGCGATGCCAGGCAATGCAGATATTATTGCAAAAGCGAAAGCAGACGGTACATCCGTAGCCGAAACAGCCGTCAACATTATCAAAGCCGAAAATGCCAAGCGAGCTGCAGCAAACACAAACATACAAAACGATGCTAACGCGTCAGGTGTAAATGCTATTGATCCTGGAGCCGCTGAAGATTTGACTCAGACGGAAGAAGAAAAGTCAGACGCTCACGCGGATGCACTTGCAAAAAAATTCATTCAACGTAGAGGAGGTATAATTTATGGCTGAACAACTCATTCATACGTACAGCACAAACTATGATAATTTGATTGCTGGTTCCGCACAGATCCTAACGGCTGCCGTTACTTTGAAAGCAGGCCGTGCCTATTTACGGGGTTCCGTTATTGCCCTAGCGACAGCCGATAGTAAGGGGTCCTTAGTGGATTCAACGAAAACGGACGGCACAGAGACCCCATATGGCATTTTAACCGACAACGTGGACGCTACAACGGCAGACGCTCCCGGCATTGTCTATCTTGCTGGTGAATTTAATGGTGCTGCGTTGGTGTTTGGTGGAACCGATAAGCTGGATAAACATCATCAGGCACTGCGAAATATCGGCATAACTGTTCGTAAAACGAAGAAAGCCTAAAGGAGGATAACCTACCCATGCCAAACGAAATTAGCATTTATGAACCGCGTACCTTACTCAAAGCCGTCAAACAGATGCCGTCAGCAAGTACCTTCCTCAAAAGCACTTTTTTTGGTGGTAAACCCAACACATTTGTCACCGAGGCGGTTGACGTTGACTATAAAAAAGGCAGACGGAAAATGGCGCCTTTTGTATCTCCACGCCTTGCAGGTCAAGTGTTAGACCGTGAGGGGATTGTCACCCAAACATACAAACCCCCTATGGTTAAGCCGAAGAAAATTCTTACGGTTGGCGACTTGCAGCTCCGAACGATGGGTGAACATATTTATTCTGGTAAATCACCCGACGAACGCGCCATTGAATTGTTGGCCGAGGATCTTCTTGAATTAGAAGAAACGATTACACGCCGTGAAGAGTGGATGGCAGCCCAGGTCATGTTCACTGGGAAAGTGGATATGATTGGGGAAGGTGTCGACCAAACCCTGGATTTTAATTTCACGAACAAATTGATTCTAAGTGGTACCGAAAAGTGGACAGATCCGAACAGCGATCCTATCAAAACGCTGGCAACCTTACGTTTGTCAGTCATTCAAAAGTCCGGCTTAACAGCAGACATGGCAATCCTTGCCTCTGACGTTGTGCCGGACTTTATTAATCATCCACTTGTTATGAAGCTATATGATAACAAAGGCATGAACATTGGCAAAATCGATCCCAAACTCTTACCGAATGGGGTTACATACTTGGGTACTGTCGTAACAACAGGGATGGACCTGTACAGTTATGATGAATGGTATTTGGATGATGATACTGATCCAGATAATCCAGAAGAAAAGCCTATGGTACCTAATGGCTATATTTTGGTTGCCTCCAGCCGTGCACAATCCAGTATGTGCTATGGAGCTGTCACTTTGGCAAAAGGGGAAACCTTTGTTACGTATGAAGGAGCTCGAATTCCGGATTCTTGGATGCAAAAAGATCCTGCTGCCCGTTTTGTACAGATCAACAGCCGACCATTGCCAGTACCGCATGAAGTGGATAGCTGGTACGTCTGCAAAGTGAAATAGGAGGAACCAAGACATGCCCATTATAAGTAAATGGAACATTCAACATGACGGGGAGCTGTTCCCTGCAGGAACCATTGTTCATGTGTTGTCAAAGGATGAAGAACAAGAACTTGTTGATAACGGCCAAGCTGAATTTATCAATATGGATCTTGAACAAACATTACATGAGGATGATTCCCTATCTGTTGAGGCATTCACCAAGCTAAGTGCAGCTGAACAGAAAGCCGAACTGGAGAAGTATGGTATGACGCCGGGTGCCAATGGAAGCGAACGAATTGAACAGTACACCGTTTGGCTCGAACAAGGGCTGTAAGATGCCAGGCCCTTCGTTTAAAGAGTGTATTGCTGTTGATATGGGTACCTTTATCAACCCGTCTGAATTTGCCGACAAACATATCATTGATGGCAAGTCTGTCATTGCTGTGGTTGAAGACGATACCGAAGGAAAGCACCCTCTGGCTTATGCCGAGGGTGTTTCTCTTTATCAGACAATGGTCTATATCGAGGAACATATTTTGCCGCGCCGACCGCCAGAGGGGAGCCAAATGGAGCTTGATGGTGAATGGTATACCGTCATGAAAGTTTCAGTGGAAGACGGGCTCATGATTCTAGCTCTGGAGGCGAACCAAGCATGATGAAGGTGGATGCAGCTGAATTGAAGATAGCAGAGCAAACAATCCGCACCTTAAAAACCGCGGCGCCGCGTGTCTTTGCTTCTGCACTCAACCGAACTGCACAAGGGGTCAAAACGGAGGCCGTAAAAAAAGTACGGGAAACCTACGAAGTCAAAGCGACAGACATTCGCCCTCTTGTCAAAGTGCGGCACAAGGCTAGTGCCCAAGATTTAAGGGCCGAGGTTGCTTCAAGCGGTCGAAGCATTCCCTTGATCCGGTTTAAGACCAATCCACGAAATGTGCCAAAGCGTGCTCCAAAATCGTTAAAAGCGACTGTCAAAAAAGGCGCTGCCAAGCTAATTAAGGGTGCTTTCGTAACAAAAGCAGGCGGTCATGTTGGCGTTTTTTCACGAGTCGGGAAAAAGCGGTTACCTATTGAGCAGCTGTACGGTCCAGCGATGCCAGTCATGCTGAATCAACCTGGCGTCATTTCTCATTTGAGAAAAGAAGCACAGCAGCGGTTAAAAACCCGAATGGATCATGAAGTAAAACGCGTACTCGAAAGGAAGGGAAGCAAGTGACAGCCGTGTTATTGCAGCATGCCATATGTAAGCAGGTGGAATCGATCATTGCTACGATGGCGCTGGAAACCCCGAAAAATGGGGATCGTGTACCTTGCGTCCATGCTGGGTACTTGCCACAGCAGCGCAGCTCCGATGAAGATAACAGCGATATTCCCTATATCCTCGTTCGTGTTGTGAGCGGTGAGGATGATATAGAGCAAGGAACTGTGCGAATCAAGCTATTGTTTGGGACCCATTCGCGAGAAGATGACGGATTTTTTTCGACTTTGAACTTGATGGAAAAAGTGCGTCAAGGATTGTTGAAATCAAGAACTGTTGATGACAAGTACCGCATGGAAATGCCGTATAAATGGCATCTGTTTGAAGATCAACCGTATCCAGAATGGATCGGAGAAGCTGAGACCATTTGGACGGTACCGACCATCATAGAGGAAGTTCAATATTGAAAGGAGCAATTCCATTGGAGAGACATGGTATTTATACGAAACAAGTACCAACTTCGGTTCTATCCACGATTACGGCCTCCGCTGTTCCTGTTGTATTCGGTACAGCACCCGTAAACCTAACCAAGCGGTCTACAGTACCAGTTAACGAGCCGATTCTATGCTACAGCTATAATGAAGCTGTGGAAGCATTCGGATATAGCGATGATTGGGATCGATTCACACTATGCGAATTTATCTATTCGCAATTTAAACTATTCGGACAAGCTCCTGTTGTGTTCATTAATGTGATGGACCCAGCCAATCATAAAACCATCGTTGTACCTGTTAGTATTCCGTTAGTAGATGGCGATGCGGTTATTGAAATGGAAGGGGTCCTGCTGGATAGCATCTCGGTTAAATCGGTTGAGGGAAGCACCACATACGATAAGGAAGTGGACTATACCCTTTCGTTCAATAAACAAGGCTTCGTTGTGGTTACAAGAACCAAAGAAAGCACGATACCGGCACAAGCTGCTGAACTCAAGATCGGCTATGTCAAATTGGACCGGACAACCGTTACAAAGTCTGAACTCATTGGCGGCATCGATGGAGCAACAGGAAAGCGCACAGGATTGGAATTAATCCAGCAAATTTTTCCACGGTTTGGCATGGTGCCGGGGCTCATCCTTGCACCTGGATTCAGCCATGATCCAGAAGTCGCCGCTGTAATGAATACCAAAGCAATCAACATTAATAATCATTTTCGTGCTATGGCCGTGGTGGATATTCCAACAGATACGGTCAATCAATACACCCTTGCACCGGAATGGAAGAAAAACAATGGGTATACGGCAGACTCACAAATCGTTTGTTATCCTAAAATCCGCCTGGCGGAGCGTATATTCCATATATCGACGCAGGTAGCCGGTGTTATATGTCAAATCGATCAACAAAATGGCGGCGTACCTTACGCTTCACCATCCAATCAGCCATTAAAAGCAAATGGTGCGCTGCTTGCGGAAGGTTCTGACCTGTTTTTAGGTCCAGAAGAAGCAAACTATCTCAATGCGAACGGCATTGTTACTGCTTTGAATTTTATTGGAGGATGGAAGGTTTTTGGCAATCGTACTGGTGCTTACCCAGCAATATCCGATCCAGTTGAAGCCTTTATTCCTGTACGCCGTATGTTTGATTGGTTAAGTAACACGATCATTTTAACCTACTGGCAGAAGCTTGATAACCCGGCCAATAAGCGGCTGATTGAAACGATCACTGATAGTATCAATATTTGGTTAAACGGGCTGCAATCATCTGGCTATCTGCTTGGTGGCCGCGTTGAATTCCGCAGCGATGAGAATCTGTCCACCGATCTAATGGACGGCAAGCTTCGCTTTCATATTTTTGCTACTCCGCCGTCACCGGCACAGGAAATTGAATTTTTGCTGGAGTATGATGCCCAGTATTTGGCCGATCTAACGGCCTAAAAGGAGGTAGTCTCATTGAAACAAGTACTAGAAAAGCTGACATCCTATTCGGTTTACTTGAACGGCTCGGATTTCCTTGGTACCGCAGATGTTCAGCTGCCAAGCCTCGAATATTTGACAGAAACGGTCAAGGGTGCCGGTATTGCAGGGGAAGTAGACTCCCCGACAATCGGTCATTTTGGCAGTATGTCCGTCACGCTGAATTGGCGTGCTGTTGATCCCAATGCGGTGAAATTGGCTGCACCGAAAACCCATGCTCTTGATTTTCGGGGTGCACAGCAAACGTTTAATGCAAGCAGCGGAAGCTATGATACATCAAGTGTGAAAGTTTCTGTACGTACTATTCCGAAAAAATTTGATATCGGTAAATTCGATGTAGGGTCCACCACGGATAGCACCAATGAATTTGAAGTCATTTATATGAAAATGGTGATAAATGATGCTACGTTGGTCGAGATCGATAAATTTAATTATATCTGCATTATTGATGGCGTGGATTATCTCGCTAAAGTACGTGAAGCACTAGGAATATAGGGGGAGTAAAACCATGAATACACCTGATGTTATCGACAATAACCAAGAAATGAACAGTCCAATCATTACACTTAGCCGAAGTATTGTCTTTGATGGGGAAACGGTCACCGAATTGAATCTCAACCTGGATGAGCTCACAAGCGAGGATTTACTTGCAGCAGAGCGCCAAATGAACGCGATGAACAAAGGAATGCTGCAGCCTGTGCCGGAGCTCTCCAAATTGTTTCAAGCACTTGTGGCCGCTCGAGCTGCTAAAGTGCCAGGTGAATTAATTACACAACTTTCAGCAAAAGATTTTTCGAAAATCACATTGCGGGTACAAAATTTTTTGCTCGGCTAGGGTTGGCTGAACAAAGGGGGTCACTGCTTCGAAAAGCAGCGGCCTCCCTTTCTATTTCTAGCCATACCCCAATCTCTTATTGGTTGGACATGCCCTTATATGAGCTATTCCAATGGATTCAAGATATCAAATCCATGAAGCCAGAAACGAGGTGAATCATGGCAAAGCAATACGAAATCGCATTTCGTTTAGCCGCACAGTTGGGCTCAAATTTCAAGCAAACCTTCGCGAATGCTGGGAAGATTATTGAGGGGTCAGCCGAAAAGGTTGCATACATCGCCAAGACGGCAGCCATTGCAGCTAGTGCCGTTGCAGCAGGGGCCGCAACGTTAGGTGTTGGGGCAATGATAGCTACAAACGATTACCAAAAAGCAATGAACAAGATTCAAATGTCCACGGATACCACAACAGAGCAAATGAAAGAAGTCAGTAAGATTGCAGAAAATTTGTATGGGCAAAACTTTGGCGAAAATTGGGATGACTTAGCTGCAGCCATATCAACAGCAAAATCGGTGACGAAACTTCAAGGTGATGAGTTAGAACGAGTTACACAAAATGCACTTATGATGCGAGATACGTTCGATTATGACGTCAAGGAATCCATCAAGGCAACCGATACCATGATGAAAAATTTTGGTGTCAGTGCAGAGCAAGCCTATACCTTGTTGGCACAAGGGGCAAAGCAAGGTTTGAACAAATCTGATGAGCTTCTGGATACGGCCAATGAGTATAGTGTCTATTTCAAATCGCTTGGTTTTTCAGCGAATGAAATGTTCGATGTATTTGGTGCGGGACTGGATGCAGGGGCCTTTAATTTAGATAAAGTTGGAGATGCTGTCAAAGAATTCAATATTCGAGTCAAAGACGGCAGCAAAGGAAGCCTTGAGGCTTTTCAAGCTCTTGGCATGGATGCCGATAAGATGGCTCAAACCTTTGCCAGTGGCGGACTCGGGGCAAAAGCAGCGTTTAATCAGGTTGTACAAGCCATATCTGCTATCGAAGATCCTGTCAAACGTAATACCGTTGGGGTACAACTCATGGGGACACAGTTTGAAGATATGGAAGCTGGCGTCATTGCTGCCATGGGAACCGCGCAGAGCCGATTTGATGGGGCCAAAGATACGCTACAAGAAATTAATAGCCTACGTCTGGATTCACCAGGGCAATTTTTAACCATGCTGGGGCGGCAGATTCAAACACAATTCGTCTTACCGTTAGGTAAAGCGGTCATGCCTGCATTCCGAACGTTCTTTTCTTGGACCCAATCTGCTTTACCGGCCATTCAGCAAACGGTCGCAAACGTCTTTCAATCTATCGGAAATAAGATCAGCTTCATCGTTGGGAAATTGTCTTATATAGGT
The DNA here is from genome assembly GCF_000686845.1 of Paenibacillus sp. UNC451MF. Lineage (GTDB taxonomy): Bacteria > Bacillota > Bacilli > Paenibacillales > NBRC-103111 > Paenibacillus_S. The sequence goes on from NZ_JMLS01000030.1 coordinate 54,635, forward strand.
GATGCCTGGGCAGTGGCCAAAAGCATTTTCTCTGGATCTGAATTTAATATGACAGCATGGACCGGATTGGTTGATAAATTAACCGCCCTAGGTATAAGCAGCGAAGTTGCTCAAGGCTTTGCACAGATGTTTACCCGGTCCATGCTCAATGCCAAGAATTCGATGGATGTATTCACGAACGGGGTCAAACTCATCTACAGCCTGCTTGGTGGCGGCGCCGATATGAGCGCTTGGTCTGCCATGCAAGAATCACTTGTCAAGCTTGGGATGAGTAAAGACGGTGCTTATCAGCTTGTCACTCAGCTTTCTAGCGGATTTATCAAGGTTAAAGAGACCGTTATGCAAATCCGCCCTTTAATCTCAAGCCTTATTAATGGTTTTGCCAGTACACTTCAGCAAATCGTTCCGCTTTTCTTCAGTGTGGCATCGACTGTCCAATCAGTTGCTGGACGAATATTAACCGCCATCGCTCCTGTTATCGGGTTTCTCGTCTCAAAATTACTACCTGTACTGATGTCGATTGTCGGGTTTATAGTTCAGTCGGTGATTCCAGCCGTATCGAGTGCAATTACATCATTACTGCCTAAACTTACGGTGATTGGTGATAAAATAGCCCAAGTTTTTATGGTTGTATGGGGTGTAATTCAACCGATCATCCAAAATATGATTACGGCGTTTAATATTGCCTTTCCTATCATCCAGTCTGTCGTTATGAATGCCATTACGGCCATTCGGGGCATTATCGATGGGTTATTGATGGTATTAGGTGGCGTTCTTGACTTTATTGTCGGCATATTTACGGGTAACTGGTCTCAAGCTTGGACTGGTGTTAAGGATATTTTCAGCGGTATTTTTAGTACGCTAGGGTCCGTCTTGGCTTTCCCTATTAACCTTGCGATTGATGCCATGAATGCCGCCATTCGGGGGATGAACAAAGTCAGTTTTGATGTTCCCGATTGGGTCCCTAAAATTGGCGGCCAAAGTTTTGGTGTCAATATCCCTGAAATAGCTAAACTTGGTGGCTATGCTGATGGGGGGATTGTTTCTAGTCCAGAGCTCGCTTGGGTCGGTGAAGGTGGCGACAAAGAGGTTATAGTCCCTATCAATAACTCAGAACGCTCGAAATCATTGTGGCAAACCGCTGGAGATATGCTTGGGATGAGAAGCAACACCTCTTCTGGAGAAACAACCAGCAGCCTACCGCAAATCGTTTATGCTCCACAGATCCACGCACCAGGCGCCACAGAAGATCTATTGCAAAAGGTCGCTGACATGCTGGCAAGAGACAAACAGGATTTTGAACGGATGCTAACTCAATATTTCGCCAACAAAAAGAGGGTAAGCTATGGCTGATTACGTCACGAATCAAGGGGACATGTGGGATCAAATTGCACTGAAGGTATACGGCAGTGAAAAGGAATTGCCTGCTTTGTTAGCAGCGAATCCCCACCATGCACAGACCGTCATTTTTTCAGCTAATGTCACGCTGCAGGTCCCCACCATCACTAAAACAAGCATACGTAATGTTCCACCATGGAAAAGGGGGAGGCCAGCAACATGATAGCACGCAGGGCAGAGGTCGCTTTGTTTTATGGTGATGTAGATATTTCTTCTTCCATTTCTGAATTCTTATTAGATTTCACGTTTAGTGATAATGGAACCGGCAGTGTCGATGACCTGCAGATCTCGTTAGAGGACCGTAATCAACTTTGGCAAAGTGACTGGGCTCCATTTCAAGGGGATACCCTTATTGCTTCCATTAAGTTAATTAACTGGTATGGTGAAGGAACCGAGGATACCTTTTATTGTGGATCGTTCGAGATTGATGAAACCAGCTGCTCGGGACCACCCGATACCATTCAAATTAAAGGGGTTTCAGTACCGGTATACTCTAGTGCTCGATACGAGAAAAAGAATAAAGCATGGGAAAAGGTCAAATTATCCACTATAGCGCGAGATATCGCCCGAAAATCCGGTCTTTCCTTAGTCTTTGAGTTGGAGGATGACCCAACCTATGACCGTGTGGATCAAACCGAACAATCCGACCTTGGTTTTCTGCAATCTGTGGCCGTCAAAGAAGGTGCTGCAATGAAATTAACGGATTCGCAGCTTGTTTTATTTGATGAGCGTGTTTATGAACAAGAAGAGCCTGTGTTATCGCTTGTTCGTGGACAAAGTGACATTTTGTCTTATTCGTTCAATTTTAGTGCGGCAGATGCTGCATACAGTGCTTGTGAAGTATCTTATTTCGATCCTAAAAAAGGAAAGATCAGCTACACATTTAAAGCACCTGGAGCTCCCGATGATGGGCCTGTCCTACGGATCAATGAAAAGGTCGATTCCATCCAAGAAGCTATGAACTTAGCCAAGAAAAGCTTGCGTGAAAAGAACAAAGAAGGAAGCAAAGCAAGCTTTTCCTTGATGGGTAACCCCGATTTGATCAATGGGGTTACCATTATGGTTTCTGGATGGGGCAAGTATGATGGCAAGTATTTTGTCACAAGTACCAAACATTCGGTTGGTAGTGGGGCATATAGCACGGACATTGAAGTACGGCGCGTTCTGGAGGGATACTGATATGAGCGATTGGCGAAACCTTATCCGCGTTGGCTTGGTTTCTTCCGTAAACCGAGAAGCCGGTACAGCTCGCGTTACATTTCCAGATAAAACAGATCAAGTGACAGCAGATTTGCCCGTATTGGTGCCAACGACACAACAAGCCCATTACATTACTTTTCCTCAAGTAGGAGAAACCGCTGTTTGTTTATTTTTAGGCAATGGCATTCAAACTGGGTTTATACTAGGGGCGCTATATACGGACCAAAACCCACCTCCAGCCGTAGAACCGAGTGCTCACGGGGTATGGTTTCCCGATGGAAGCCATGTTTATTACGATCCAACGGCAGGCACCTTGCACCTAAAGGCATCCAGCCATGTGCATATCGAGGGTAATTTGGTGGTTACTGGTACCGTTACGCAAGGGGGTAGTTAATCATGATCGGATCTTTGGGGGATGTGGTATTCGTCGCCACAGATGATACCATTCGCACTTTTACCGACTTTTCACGAAAAAGTACGGCACGCTGGGGGAAACATGAAGTTTTAGGCCAAAAGCAAAAATCCCAGTTCCTCGGTCCTGATTTGGATACCATTTCTTTTTCTATGCGCTTTGACGTTAGTTATGGCATGAATCCCTTGCAAGAAATGGAGATTTTACTCGAAATGAACCGTAGCGGACAAGCAGTTGATTTAACGATTGGTGGAAAGTCGCTTGGTGTTGGGTTATGGGTCATTACTTCCCTTGAACAAGCATGGAATGTAATCGATAATCAAGGGAATGTGCTGGTAGGTACAGCAACGATTAGTTTAGAGGAATATATCGTGGGGTGAATGCGGTGGAGTATGAGGTATCCGCTGAAGCTGCTCAGATCGATTTTGGCGCTACAGGTCTTGACGAGATCAATCAAAATGTTCTAACCATTTTGACAACTTGGCAAGGCAGTGTTCCATTAGATCGATCTTTTGGCATCGATGCCCCTATGGATCAGCCACAAGCGGTGATTGAGGCAAGAATGACCAATCGAATATTACGCGCGCTTCGTCAGTATGAACCGCGGATTACCGTCATCAAAATTCGATATGAATATGAAGCGATGAACGGGCGGATTAAGCCTATCATCCGCTACCGTTTAGCAGATGGGGTGATGGTATGAATTTATCCGAATTAAAAGATGTTCAGTTCGTAACGGCGGATGTTACCGAAACGACTGAGAAAATGATAACTATATTTGAGGCTTTAACGGAAAGAAAGCTGTACCCAGGCGACCCGGTACGGCTTTTTTTATTATCGATTGGGTCCATCATTGTGCAGCAGCGAGCATTGATCGATCAAACAGCCAAACGAAATTTATTACGTTATACCAGCGGTGATTATTTAGATCATTTAGGAGCCTTTGCCGAAACACCGCGGCTGGATGCTGTTGCTGCTATCACTGTATTACGTTTTTTTCTGTCCGCCATTCGTCCTGATCCGGTCCTGATCCCAATTAGAACGCGTGTCGGCGTGAAAGGGGGAAGCATTGTCTTTGAAACAACCGAAGTCAAAGAAATCCCCCCCGGCAGCCTTTTCATTGATATACCTGCTATTTGTACCCTAGCAGGGACAGCAGGCAACGATTTTTTGCCTGGACAAATTGTGCAAATTGTGGACCCTATCGCCTTTATATCCCAAGCATCGAATCTGACGACAACCAGCGGTGGTGCGAACCGCGAAAGTGATGATGCGTATCGGGTCCGAATCCACGAAGCGCCAGAATCGTTTTCGGTAGCTGGTCCAAGCGCAGGTTATCGGCATTGGGCAAAGACAGTGAGCTCCGCCATTATTGATGTTGCTGTTTATTCCCCAGCGCCAGGTGAAGTGCATGTGGTGCCGTTAATGGATGGCGGGGATGTCCCGTCTGGAAGCATCCTTACTGCGGTTAGTACTGTCTGTAATGACAAAACCATTCGACCATTAACCGATCATGTGACCGTCAAAGCACCCACGGTGGTTCATTACCATGTAGCAATTCAATATTGGATCGACATTAACGATGCTGTTGACGCTGCACGTGTTCAAACAGCAGTTACGGAAGCTGTCAATGGCTTTGTACTGTGGCAAAAATCCAAACTGGGCCGTGCTATCAATCCGTCTGAACTTGTCCGCCGAGTGATGCAAGCTGGGGCGCGCCGAGTCGATATAACGGATTTGGTGCATACGCCAGTTGGCGCTTCAGAGGTTGCCATCGCAGATACCATCGAAATCCATTATGGAGGGCTTGAAGGTGATTAACTTAGACCAAATCCAATTAATTAACATCCTTCCGCCCAATCTCCGAAATGACCCAAACATTGCAGCAGCAGCCAAAGCCATTGATGGTGAACTGCAGGATTTAAACGAATCCATTCGCAAGCTGGACATTTTTTCACGGTTGGATACGTTGGAAGCGGCCGAAATCGATGAATTGGCGTGGCAATATCATGTTGATTTTTATGACGCTTCCCTTCCCTTAGAGACCAAGCGATTACTCGTAAAGAATAGTTATGCTTGGCACCGGCGTAAAGGTACACCCTCAGCCGTGGAAGAACTGATAACAACCATTTTTGGTGACGGTCAAGTAGAGGAATGGTACGACTTTGGCGGTGAACCCTACACTTTTCGTGTGGTGACAACCAATCCCAAAGCCACCAACGAACAAGCGCAAGAGTTTATCAAAGCATTGAATTCAGTCAAGAATGAACGATCCTGGCTTGAAAGCATCCAGGTTTCCATCACAGATGAAATGAATCTTCATATCGGCGGTGTGCTGCACATCGGAGAATTTATGACAATAAAGCAGGTGGTATAAGTGGGAGCTTTTGGCGGCTTAATTTTAACAAAAAGTGGTTTAGCGCTTCAATCCAAGGTGCAATTAGGGACAACGCTTCATTTCACACGAATCGCGATGGGTGACGGCAGCTTGACCGGTCAATCTATCGTTGATTTAAAAACCATGATTAGTGAGAAAAAGTCTTTGCCCATTACAAAGGCTGAGAAATTACCCAGTAATCAGGCAGTCGTTGGTGCGGTTTTAAACAATCAGGACATATCAACAGGTTTTTATTTCCGTGAAATCGGTGTGTTTGCCCAAAATCCAGACGGGGGAAGCGAGATCCTGTATTGTTATGCGAACGCTGGTAAAGATGCGGAGTATATCCCAGCTGCAGGCGGCGCGGATATCCTTGAACGGTACATTAATGCCATTGTCATTGTGGGGAATACAGCCAATATATCGGCTACAATCGATCAGTCATTGATCTATTTGACGATGCAAGATTTTAATCAGCATGTAAATGATAAAGCAGCTCATGGTGCTACACCTGCAGCAACAGCAAACGCGATTGTGCGCCGCGATGATGCAGGCAGATTTAAAGCCAGTGCTCCAGCTGCAAGTGATGATGTGACTCGAAAAGCAGAGGTGGATGCGGTTCAAACCAATCTGACCAATCACACGAATGCTGGCACAGTCCATGGCTCTACTCCTTCGGCCACACCTAATGCAATAGCCCAACGGGATGCAAACGGGAGGCTTAAAGCAGCTGCACCGGCTGCAAGTGATGATGTGGCTCGAAAGGCGGAAGTGGATGACATTCGTTCAGACGCTACGAAGCCATTCAGAGTTGAGGTAAGGACTACTGATCCAGTCAACCCAGAACCAGGTCAAGTATGGTGCCGAGAAGATCTGTTGTTGTAGGAGGCAAATAACTTATGGCAGTGGCAACTTTATATGCAAATAAATCCACATGGTGTAATTATGAGTACAGATCTAACTCGTATGTTGTTACTTTAAATTCAACAGGCACCCCCCAGTTATCATTTTATGGGACGTATGACAGTGACAATGGCGACTATCAAGACTTGCAATACATTGACTTTAATTGGAACGACTTGCCTGCTAATGTAGTCATAAACAGTGCAGTCTTGCGATTATACGGGAATTCAAAGAGTGGCAACGTTCAATATAAATTTTCACGAATAACTAGCGGTTGGTCTGCTGGAAACCGTCCAGATTTTACCGACGGAAATGCTTTGACGGGGTACACAAATACACTCGCCGTAAATACTTATAATGATTTCAATGTAACTCAGTTAGTCAGGGACATGGGCAATAGTAGGCTTGGGTTCAGACTCGCAAAAGCCGATAATACAGGTGAATTTGGTGGATTTTATTACCAAGGCATAGCCGGTGCTAATAAGCCATATTTAGTGGTTGATTATACAATACCAAATGTATCTCCAAATGGACCATTACTAAATACTCCGACAAATGGCGCATGGTATAACTCTCCACGCCCATATTTTACATGGGCATTCAGTGATAATGATGCAGGAGATTATCAAAGCGCGTTCCAAATCCAAGTATCAGCAGATTCAAATTTTGCTAGTGGTTGGGTAGGAGACACGGGGTATACGCCAGGCTCGAGGCAAGATTGGACATGGACACATGATCTTGGCGATGGCGTGTATTATTATAGAATTAGAACATGGGATAGTAAGGGGTGGGAGGGTCCTTGGTCATGGGTTCCAGTCTTTGGAATAGATGCCGGTAAACCATCGGTTTCTATTACATCACCTCCTAACAATCATTCACAAAAAGACCAAAATATAGTTATATACTGGGAATACACTGATAACACCGCTCAAAAAGGTTTCAATATTGAAATTGTAAATAAGGAATATACAGCCACAATATGGAGTAGCGGTTGGAGATATGAAACCGATAGAAGAAGCTATGTGTTACCTAAAATGGGTGATAATATTAGCTTTTTTGTACGTATGTCTGTTATGGACCAGGGCGGTAATATATCAGGTCCCATTGAATCCACTAACAGGTTTTATTCCATAGACAATACAGCTCCCAATATTGGCAGTGTCTCAGGTCAGCAATACAATAGCAACATTGGAAATACTACTAAAATATATGCTTATAACGTTACTGATAATGTAAGTGTAGTTGCAGTATCCGTGTGGCTAACAAGACCTGATGGGTCCGCTTATCAAATTGATAATGCAACCTATGACGGAAATTGGTATACGGTAGTTTCTTGGAATGGATTAATGCAAGGAAATTGGGGAATAGATTTCAGAGGTCATGATGCAGCTGGCAATATAAGTGCAATGGCAAGAGCGTATGTGTATGTTGATTCAACGCCTCCTACAATAGGAAGTGTTGCAGGAGATCAAAATAATCGTACAGCTAACCCACAATATACCACCACTCAAGCTAATGGTTCTTTTAGGGTGTGGGCTAAAGATGTTGTCGATAATGGATCGGGTATTAACCGTGTACAATTTCCTACTTGTAACTATACACAATCAGGTGGAGCTACTTGGTTGTGGTTTGATGGAATTAGGGAGGCAGGCACGAACAATTGGTACTGTGATATACCAATCAATCAGTTCGGAAATGGTGAAGGGGAATATTTAACTGATCCATATGCTTTTGACAATGCTGGTAATCAAGTACAAGCGTCACAACCGAGGGTGCGGACATTCGTTGATAGAACAGCTCCAACTATTACAAGTGTTCAAGGCTATTCATATACGAATCAAACATCAGGTAATAGGCGCGTATGGGCATATGGCATTCAAGATAATCTATCAGGAATATTTAATGTTTATTGTAATTATACGCCACCAGGACAAGCAACTGTTAACGGTGTAGTTGGTGTACAGTCAGGTTCTGACTATTATGTTGACATTCCGATTACGGGAGAAGGGGAGTATAAGGTAGATTTTTATTGTCAAGATAAATCTGGAAACTGGATGATTGGAAGTAAGGCGGCCTATTTCTTTGTCGACTCTCAACGAGCTAACGATCCGAACATTTCCGTGGTTTGGGGGCTAACGGATGCCACATTCACATGGAGTGAATTCAGCGATCCAGCCCCGTCTTCAGGTAGGGCTACAACAGATTTCTATCTCGGAGAGTGGAACGGATCGAGCTGGGTCGGGACTCCGATGTTCAACGGTCAGGATATCGGTAATGTGACGAGTAAATATGTGCCTGGTTTGAAGCAAGGTACTCGTTATCGATTCACTGTAACCTACCACGATAAAGCTGGGAATGAAAGCTCCTATACCTACCGCGAGTTCATGACCAAAAAGAAAGTCGGAGTGTATCCGGTCGGAGGGAAGAACGGATCAGTGATTTTGCTGTCCGTTTATGACCCGACATCGGGGGTACTTGGTTCTAAGGCTTTACGCGTGGGATTGAAGTCGGGCGGGGTCGGATGCTTTGAGTTAGTGTCAACAACAGACCCTAATGCTTCTGCATATCGCATAAGCAACAAAGCCATATCAAAATAAAGGAGCTTAAAAAATGAATAGACAATATCTTTTAAAACGAAGTCCCGAAGATTCTCGGGACTTTTTTCGCGTTCCCAAGTATTCCATTCTTCCGGATGAAGTGGATTTACGTCCGAATGATGTACCCATTTTTGACCAGGGACATATCGGTTCCTGCACAGCAAATGCAGGCTGCGGATTAAGAGAGTTTCTTCGAAAGCGTGAGGATGGTTTAAGCCTATATTTTAACCTCTCTCGCCTTTTTCTCTATTGGCACTCTCGGGAAATGAGAGGATGGGAGAATGAAGATAGCGGGGCTTTCATTCGTGACATGATGAAAGTGTTAGCAGATATCGGCACATGCACAGAGTCACGCTTCCCTTACATCCAAAACACTTTTCGCGATAAACCGACAGCAGAGGCGGAAGCAAATGCTGGGGAGCATCGAATCAAAGAATACCACCGCGTTTTTGATTTGAACGGCTTTAAATCGGCGCTTGCTGAAGGATTTCCGGTTGTATTTGGGTTCGATGTCTTCCCCGACTTTGAATCGTGGGAAGTGGCTCGTACTGGTATTATGCAGGACTATCCAGAGAATGCAGTTTCTCATGGTGGACATGCTGTGTTAGCGGTTGGATACAAGAAAATCAACGGCAAAGATTACTTCATTGTTCGAAATAGTTGGGGAGAAGCTTGGGGCGATAAAGGCTATTTTTATATGCCCGAATCGTATTTCCCCCATATTTACGATATGTGGACAGCAACTCTATAAATAATTGAAAGGAGATATTGAAATGAACTTTAAAGATATTGGATCACTGGCTGTAGGAGCTGCAGCAGGGGATAGCGCTAGACAATTTTCGTTCACGGGTATTGTTGCATTCATTAGTACAATTGTAAGTGATTACTTGGGCGGATGGGATTCGGCTTTAAAAGTGTTGGCTTTCTTGATGTTTGTTGATTACTTAACAGGCGTGCTAGGAGCATTGAAGTCAAAAACCCTAAATAGTGATGTCATGTTTTGGGGTGGTGTCCGTAAGGGCATCGTCTTTTTGGTTATTGCTTTGGCTGGTATGTGTGACCAGTTTGTAGGAGGGCAAGCCCCGATATTCCGCACTCTTGCACTATACTTCTACTCTGGTCGTGAGGGATTGTCTGTTATTGAAAATCTAGGTGTGCTAGGTGTACCTATGCCTGCAGCGTTGACACAATTCTTAGAGCAATTGAGGCAGAAAGGGGATCAATCAAGTGGCAAAGGGATTTGATTGTGCAACACCACTTAGTTTATATAAAGCCAAAGAATTTTTCGAACAGGGGTATTCATTTGTTTGCAGATACCTTGCTCCAGAGGGTTCTTGGAAACGGCTTTCAGCTTCTGAGGCCCAACATATTACAAGCGCTGGCTTATGGATTGTATCTGTATTTGAGCGTGGAGCCGACAATGCACTAGCTGGAGCTGTACAAGGGGCAGAGGATGGCAAGCTTGCCTTACAGTATGCACAGGAGATCGGACAGCCCGAAGGGACGGTCATTTATGCGGCCGTGGATACAGATGTGAACCCCTCTCATTACGATGTAATAGAAGCGTATTTACGAGCATTTGACGAGCAGATTACCGGCTATGAGCTTGGTGTGTATGGTGAATATGAAATTTGTAAAGTAATGCAGGAGCGCTGCATCGTTTCCAAGGTGTGGCAAACCTATGCTTGGAGCCGTGGAGCCAAGCTAGATAATCCAAACATTTACCAATATCAAAATGACATCGTTGTTAATGAAACTGGGATTGATCTTGATGAATCTAACGGCGATGCTGGAGGGTGGAAAACAGGCATGGCAATTAAAAATGCAGTTCCAGAACTACCAACTGCTATTGCAAATAATATCATTGATTCGTATTTGTCTCTTGCATGGGAAAATTGTGAGAAAGAGCGCTATCTTGCCATGCAGGAAGGACGAACCCAAGACGCTGCAGCGTGGATGAATTTGCGAGATTGGCAACACAGATTAGCGAACACACTCCGCAGATCATCAGGTCAATTAGTAGAATAGACTAGACAAAGCCCTCTATCCTTTGGGATGGAGGGCTATTTTTATTTGAACAGTTTTTTAATTAGAGAAAAAATATCAAACGTTGTTCGCTTATACACCTTATTATATACGTATTTTTTGGGGCTTCTAAGCCATCCATAACCCCTAGGTATCTTAATCCCCAGCTGATGTACAACCTGCCTTTTAAGGCTCGTTCTAGCTGCTACACGTTTCTTAATACTAGGCTTTCTCATGCCGAACTTCATATAATCCCCCCTAGTAACATGCTATGTATCTCATAATATACCACTTTTCATAACAAAATTACCCATTTTCTTTACTGTTTATTTGACGCGCGACAAATAAAGTGATATAATAAGAGTGTGGAAAGGAGGTGAACAAGATTGGATGTGAACCAAATGAAAGATGTGGCTGCCATCATCTTCTATACAGCAGGAGCAATTAAACTGATTATAGAAATCCAGAAGATGAGGAAAAAGAAAAAGCGCCTCAAAAAGAGACGCAGCCGCAAATAAAACCTTGAAGGGGAGGGCAGCCTCCCTCCTCTTCAAAATCCATTATATCACATCCAACCAAATTATGAAGAGAATCACAACCGCAACGGATACTCTGTTTTTCATTATGGCGATACTGTATGTGCTTGATCTGAATTTCGGTCAACTAACCGGTATACAGTTGGGCGCTTTAAGCATCATTACAGTATGGATCGTACTATTCATTACAAAGCTACTCATCAAGGAGAAATGAGCATGATGTATCAATTTGAATCCAAACAAGCATTGGTCGAGTTTCTAGCCTCGGAAGTCATCGACACTTCCGAGGCACTGGAAATCCTCGAGTGCAAACGCCAAAACTTAAGTTATCATGTAGCACGCGGCAACATATCACCTATCAAAGCACTGAAGAAAGAAACGCTTTATTTAAAATCTGATGTATTGAAATTGCATGAAACCATGCAAAAAAGAAAGCTCTAGATCTATCTGAATTAGAAAAAGCCGCTTGATGGAAGCAAGCAGCCTTTAGGGAAGAGAAACTTTGGTCGGTACCTCTCCCACTCCATCTTATCAGAAATAAGGAGTGTTGAACATGATATATACATGGTGGTGGCAATCATACTTGGCAGCATACTTTTTGTTTTGGTTTTATTAACGGTAGCATGGTGCATCCAGAATGGCCGGCCTGGGCAGATTCACCAATCGTTCACGGCCAATGCCCATATAAAAGGAAAATTTAGGGCGAACGTTTAACAGGATATAATGTTGAAGAATACATGATCCTTCGTAATACGATAGCTCAGCAGCCCTGATATTTATCGGTTAGTAATGAATTAAATCTTATTCAAAATGCCGCAGGGTCCTTATTTAGACGATTTATTAAAAAAACGTAAACTTGCCCATGTCGGGCTTCATTTGACTGAATAAATTACAAAGTACCCATCATTTTGCTGCAGGAGAGGGATCTTACATTGAAAAGAAGCATTCATAAATTAATGCGAGGTAAAAAGGTTATCGGAATAGGTTCGTCGCGAATCGTGTACGATTGGAATCATAATTATGTATTGAAAGTTGCCAAATCGAAACTTGGAATCAGATGTAATCGTACAGAAGTTACCATCTATCGATCATCTCCATCACAGGTGAGAAGACGTCTTAGTGCTGTTGTAAAACATGGGAATGGTTATAGATGGCTGATCATGAGAAAAAATGTTCGAAAATTTTCCAGGACGAGCGAAAGTGTATACAGAATCGACAAGCTGAGAGAAAGATTCGAGAGGTACGGTATCATCCCCCATGATCTGAGAGTGTATAAGAACGGACACTATACAAACTTGCGTCTGAAACACAACGGAAAGATTGTTGTTATAGATTACGGACATTTTATAAATACGCCATGGCAGGGTTGATCGGAAGATTGAAGTATAAAACATCAAATTGAACAGAAATTATTCCAAAAAAAAAATCCCCACTGGCCTTTAGAGGCTGGTAGGGATTTTTTTCATTCATGCACTATATCTTTGCTGGCAAGTAAAAAATAGCACTGCTGATCAACGGCAGTTATTACAACACGCCCTGCGGTATCATAATCCATATCTAAAATATCCGCAGCGGTCAGGGTAATTAATTCATGTGTTTCCCGATGTATAGCATGGTACAACATAAAATCACTCCCTCTCTAGAATAAAATCCACGAATACCGGCGAGCGCAGGAGCCCTGCTTTTGTCCAGTTCCTTATCTTAACCTTCGCCTTAATCCGCGGCTCAAGATAAAAGTAATCACGGTCTTCTCCACGGAATAGCTGGTCTTTGACGCCATAAAAGGCCATCTTATGATGGGGTGTTACTCCAAGCTCAATCACTCCTAGTGGTCGGCCTCTTTCATCTGCTGCCAACCATCCGAAGTCTCCTTTCCTATATCCTGAAATAAACACCTCTGTATATGTCCAGTTGATTATTTTAAGCCACGCGCTAGACCGGCTGCTAACGTAAATTGAGTTAGAACGTTTTGCAACGATGCCTTCCATTCCTAAAGATTCGATTTGAGAATACAGCTGCTCACCTTCAGCCTCAATCGATGGAACTAGCGCCATATGAGGGTTTCCGAAGTCCAAAGTAGATAACAACTCTTTACGCTTATGTAATGGATAGCCGCGGAGATCCTCACCCTTATAACGGAGAATATCGAAAATAACATAATTAACTGGTCGTAGCTCTGCAGCCCTCAGGACTTTATCCGGTTTACGCAGAGAAAATCGCTCCATTATCGCCTCGAAATCCACATGGCCAGCTTCGTCCGTAGTTGCTGCCTCACCATCTAGGATGACATCATCAAGTTCTATAGTTTGAAGCTCAGGATACTGGCGTGTGCAATCGTTATTGTGACGAGTATATAAGCGCGGCTGATCGCCGTCGATACGCGATAAAAGAAGTCGGTGACCGTCTATCTTCGGCTCGAACACGTAATCCTCATCGGAGAAAGGAGCCGATGCTGTCTCAAGTAACATGGGGGATATAAACACGTACAATCACCTCTAAAGTAATTATAGCTGTGATATATGCATCAAGCAGGCGGTAAGTATTGGCAGGGTCCAAGTTTGCAGTTAAAATGAGGGAAAACTAGAAGGGGACAAACACTAAATGAAACATTATAAAGGCTTCCGAGTGCTTACATCACCTATCCACCTACACACGGCCGCAGCAAATAAGACTCCAGTTCTCGTATTTCAAGAGGAAGAATTGATCGGCAGCGGCGTCATTGAGGAAGTTACGGAACTGTCAGTTAAGATAAATAAAGATCGATATATGCGTGAGGTATGTAAGTTTGTCTATGTAAAATAGACAAACCTATTTCGGCAGCTGCATGAAAACAATGTCCAACTAAAGCATATGGGTAAGCAACAGTCGGTATTTAAACTGCTTGGAAAGCTGGCGCGAATC
>NZ_JMLS01000031.1 GCF_000686845.1 Paenibacillus sp. UNC451MF
CAAGTGCGATTAAACCGGTTGAGTAGATCCGGTAAGCGGCTTTACCAAAAACGAAAAGAAACGATTGAGCGAAGCTTCGCGGACGCTAAACAGCTCCATGGGTTTCGCTATTGCCGTTTGCGGGGGCTTCGAAATGTCACGGAGCAAGCGCTTATGACAGCAGCCGTACAAAACATGAAAAAGATTGCATTCCATCTGGAGCGGAAGGCGAAAGAGGCCTAGCCTCCCATCCGGCCTTCTCAAAATAGCCTCTAAATACAGAAAGAAACCCAACGTTTTAAAAAAACATGGGTTTCTCTACAATCTGAGAGGGCGAAATGCCCTCTTTTTTTCATGCTTTTTCCTTCTAGAACCCCAGCCTTTACAAAACTCAAATCGTCATGCAGTATTTAATAAGAAGTATTATTTCCACGCATGGGAGTGTATATCTTTTGGATACTGTACAATTAAAGCTAACCGATTCGACGAATCCCGACTTATTGCAGCTGATCACCCAACTAGATGAAGAGCTATACGCCAAGTATCCAGCGGAAGAAGTATTCATAGTGGACTTTAACGATCAAGCGATCCATGACGTTGATAGCGTTATATGAAAAATGCGGCTATTATCATATCGAGCCATTCGGTGAGTATATTGATTGCCCCAGCAGCATTTGCATGGAAAAGAAGCTGAGGTAGTTCTATACTTCTCCGTCTTGTAAGGAAAGGAACATGATATGAACAAAAATGAAGCTAGCAGTATCCATTCAAATGAAATCGGTGATTTGAAAGTATGCAGACTAGAGCACGACGACGTTGAAGACATACTTAAGCTGATGGAGGACGTTGTTTCACGTCTCCCCTCCCGCACTCTCTTCGCCACGGACGATATAGATTACCTCCACGCTCACATCGAAGAACATGGAGAAATATACGGCGCGTTTTCCGGTGGACGGCTAGCTGCCTACTCCGTGCTTGCATTCCCCGGTTCCGCTGCCAAAAATTTGGGGCGTGAGTTTGGAGTTCCGGAGGACGAGCTGCATTTAGTAGCGATTTTTGATGCGACTATCGTTCACGAATCCGTTCGAGGGCGAGGCTTGCAGCGGTATTTCCACCATTTGCGAGAGCAGCGCGCTCGTGCCCGCGGCTTTCTGTACGTATACTCTACCGTTCATCCCGATAACGAGGCCAGCCGGCGGAATCTCGAAGCAGCCGGCTTCTCCCTTCAATTTACCCGTCCTATGTACGGAGGACATCCGAGGCACTGTTATGCCAAGCGCCTATAAGAGGTAAAAAAAAACGACACAGGCCGTGGGCCTCATGTCGTTTTTCTTATTTTTAGCGTACTCCGAGCAAAATTTCAATAGTAAGCTGATCGAGCTTCTCGTATTTGATGCCTTCCGCACCGATGCCCGCACGGTCCACTTGATATCCTTTCAACGCTTTCAAGCTCTCAGCGGAGAATTGAATATCGAAGCCAGGCAGATCCAGCTTCTTGCCGTTAATTTCTTGCAACAACGCTTGAATCTCTTTATCCTCGTTGAATTGTCTTACTTTCTCCTTCAAGATCAAGTAAGTTTTCATATTCCCTTTGGCAAACTCGATAACGCCTTGGCGGTCTTCCGTACGAAGCGCGTGCGCATCGAAATGCAGCATGCCTTTGTAGTTGTAGTCTTCCAACAGCTTGACGAGGAAGAAAGCTTCCTTGATGCCATCAGAGCCAAAACGCAAGTCTTGGTCGAAGCGTCCCATCTTCTGATCGTTCAAATCGATATGGAACAGCTTACCTGCATCCAGTGCCTGAGCAACCGCATGATAGAAGTTCAAGCCAGCCATGCGCTCATGGGCAACCTCAGGGTTAACCCCTACCAGCTCAGGATGATCCAACGTAGTGATTAGACCGAGCATAGCTCCTGTAGTTGGCATATAGATGTCGGCACGCGGCTCGTTCGGCTTTGCCTCCAGCGCGAATTTGTAGCCGTAGTTTTGCGAAATGCTGTATTCGCACAAATAGTTGATTGCTTCTCTATAGCGCTTGGTAGCTTCTACTGCATCTTTACCCGCATCGACTTCCGAGCCTTCACGTCCGCCCCACAAAACGAAGGTTTCCGCTCCAAACTCTTTGCCAAGATCCATCGCTTGCATCGTCTTCTGGATCGCGTAAGCGCGTACACGAGGATCGTTGGATGTAAAGCCGCCATCCTTGAAGATTGGATCAGTGAACAGACTTACTGTGGCCATAGGTACTTTCAATCCGGTATCTTCCAGAGCGCGACGGAATTCACTTACAATACGGTCTCTTTCCGCAGGTGTAGCGTCAATCGGCACGAGATCGTTGTCATGGAAGTTTACGCCATAAGCGCCAAGCTCCGCAAGCATATGTACCGATTCTACCGGGGTAAAGCCTTCCCGTACAGGCAATCCGAACGGGTCACGGCCTGAATTGCCTACCGTCCATAGGCCGAATGTAAAACGATCTTCTTTTTTAGGAATAAATGAACTCATAAGTGCACCTCCGCGCGTACTTTGTTTATTCGATAAACTATGTTTCTGAGGATTAGTTTACCACTGATCGGATGAAAATAAAAGACCTGCTGCGGACCTTTTATATATAAATTTTTTAGCGCATTCATGGGACTGAATTCAAGAAAAAGAAAAAGCCGTCTCCCGACGACCTCCAGCCTAGGCACTGAATTCACGGGAAACGACTATTTTTAAGGCAATCATGTATTTCAACAAAAGGGTCACAGCTGGAACACCGCTCTATTCTCCCCTACAATAGTTCCACTGCCATTGGTAAGAATCTTCGGACACAACCTGTACAGTTCGTCGATAGTCTGCTTGCGATCATATCCGATCTGCTCCAGAATAGCTGCCACAATCATCGGCCATTTATCTTCGGAGCCATCCATCACCTTAAGGGCAAACGCAAGCCTCTCCTTACGCAGACCGAAACAGTAGACTCCCTTCGCTCCTCCCTTGGCGACGATATTATCGTCGGAAAGCAGCGTCGAGCAAATCATGTCCGTCCCAGCTACCATCTCGAAGTTGCGGTTCATTAATGCCGTTATCTCCTCTACAGCGACCCTTGTCGCCTTATCGCCAATAAGATCGGGGCAACCCAGCTTCAAATAGGCTAATGCCAAATGATACAGCGGGATAGCAAACACGGGAAAGCCGCAGCCGTCAACGCCGATATGAATATTTTCCGCAGGATATTCGGATAGCATAGCCAATGTTTGAACAATCTCCTGCTGTACAGGGTGTTTCGGATCATCGTACCCGCTCAAGCTAAAGCCTCTGCTCTTACAGTAAGCAAGAATGCCCAGATGTTTGCCCGAGCAATTATGATACAATCGGCGCTCTGGCTTCCCTTGGGTAACGAGTTCGTTGAGAGCAGCTGTATTTAATGGGTAGGTCGCATGACAGGCCAGATGTTCCTCAGACAACCCGATTTTGTCCATCATGGATTCCAGAGCCGTAACATGAAAGGGCTCCGAACGGTGCGACGCAGTCATAATTGCAAGCTCTTTTTCGGTAAAAGGATAGCGTTGTGCTATGCCATAACGAAAAGACGGAATCGCCTGAATCGGCTTCGCCGCCGAGCGCAAATAGGTCATGTGATGTGCATTTCCGACTTTGTACCTCACGCTGCCCGATTCATCTACGCCACAAATATGCCCGGCATATTGGCACTCGAGCAGTCCGCCGCGAAGCTCCTCTACCAGGATCTCGCTCATATGGGTTCCTCCCGCTACATTAATTGGAAAAACTCGCAACGATATTCGCCGCTGCGTGCAGTTTGACTGGATCCAGCGGTTTCCACGGGCTTGAATCCACACGGACACCAGTACCTAAATGGACCTCCGTGACCCCTGATTCAGATATAAAGGAGGCCAGAGATTCAATCTTCAACCCGCTTCCTGCAAGCAGAGTGATCGATAACTCTTTACAAATCCGATTCATTTGTTGAATCGTCTTTATGGAATCTAGCGCGCTTGGCTTTCCTCCTGATGTCAGTATACGCGAAATCGACGAATACTTGCCTATTGTACGGAGCGCCTCTTCTTGATCCCTCACTTCATCTATAGCCCGGTGAAATGTAACGGATACTCCTTTCGCCTCCGCCAACAGACGCTCCATCGCAGCCTCATCAACTCGACCGCCCGGAGTTAATGCACCGACTACAATACCGGCAGGACCAAGACTACGAATGATGCGGATATCCGCAAGCATGGTACGTATGTCGTCCTCATCATAGAAAAACGTATTGGCATGCGGGCGGACCATGACATGAACCGGTATAGTAACCGCGGCAAGTACCTGTTCGATGAGACCGAAGCTCGGTGTCACCCCGCCCTCTCCTATGCCAGATATCAGCTCGATTCTTCCCGCCCCGTTATTTTGTGCTAATCTCGCATCGGCAACACTCGTTGCTATCACTTCCAATATCATGAGACATCCCTCTTCCCTTGAGGTCATTTTGTCTTTTCTTATGTAATTGAGCTTATCGTACGCCCGCATTCTAACATACCCTTGCCCATTTGCATACCCGAAAACAAGGTCATTTATCCTTATCATGTTTCACGCCATTAAACATTGGTTAATGACATGACAAGGTGTCTCCACCCTGATGTCGAGGTATAAAATGGCCGCTGCCGAGAAATGCTAATGCGGGAAATTGACAACAAAGGGAAAGGAGAACGGCCATGACAAGTCAGGACATCCGACGAATTCACGAGCTTAACGATGTAAAAACATCCGGCTGGACCGGAGAAGAGCTGCACTATCATCAACGTGTCATGAGTGATTTGTCCCCTTGGCTAAATGCCCAGGGTACAGCTATGCTGAGTCAAATTATTCAAGAAATCCAAAAGCGGGATTGAATACATTCTCACTTTTTATACATACATGTTGATTTTATATCAAAAATAGAGGATAATAAGAAACGGAATAAGAAATTACATATTATTAGGAGGTATAACCATGGCACATCAATTACCAGCACTGCCTTATGCAAACAACGCGTTGGAACCGCATATCGACGAGACAACTATGATGATTCACCACGATCGTCATCACAACACTTATGTAACGAACTTGAACGGTGCTTTGGAAGGTCACCCAGAGCTTCAAGCAAAAAGCATTGAAGATCTGATCGCTGATCTGAACAGCGTACCTGAAGCTATCCGTACTGCTGTTCGCAACAACGGCGGCGGACACGCTAACCACTCCCTGTTCTGGGAAGTTATCGGACCTAACGGCGGCGGCGCTCCAACAGGTAAATTGGCTGATGCCATCAACAACGAATTGGGCGGCTTCGATAAATTCAAAGAAGATTTCGCTAAAGCCGGCACTACTCGTTTCGGAAGCGGCTGGGCATGGCTTTCCGTTACTCCTCAAGGCAAATTGGTTGTAAGCAGCACTCCTAACCAAGACAGCCCTATCATGGAAGGCAACACGCCAATCCTTGGTATGGACGTATGGGAGCATGCTTACTACTTGAAATATCAAAACAAACGTCCTGACTACATCTCTGCGTTCTGGAATGTTGTTAACTGGGCTGAAGTTGGCAAACGTTACGAAGCTGCAGCAAAATAAGCATTGTACCATTAGAGAGAGGGGCTCTATAGTCCCTCTCTTTTTGATGTGTTCATGGAATATTCCGTAGCATTTTTTTCCTTGATATGAAATAATGGGAACAACGTTAATCGAAGCCTTGCGATGAACCATCAGGCATTTATACAGCTTTCCAGCAAGCACAATCAAATAACCGAGTACAAAGGTGGTATTTAGTCGATGAGACTACTCCCTATCTCAATGGTGCAACCCGGCATGAGGCTTGGCAAATCCATTGTGTCCGAAGAGGGGCAAACGATGTTGAGTTACCACTCGGAGCTTTCCCAGCCTGATATTCGCAAATTAAAGCTGATGGGCTATCAGCAGCTGCATATCGATGATCCTCGAACGGACGATATTCAAATTGCTGATGCGCTGAGCGAGGATACGTCGAGTGCCGTTCGACATCACTTGATGCCCGCTTTTCAAAGGCTGCAGCAATCCGGAGACTGGAACAGCGGAGACATGCGCTCCTTGTCACAATCAGCGCTCATTAGTATGAAGCTGATTCTTGACGATTTGCAGGAGCAGCGCAAGCTATCGCCCGAGGATGATACGATCAGGTTAATGTACACCAACAAAAACAGTCTTTCTATCCTTGAGCAGCTGTGGCAAAACGCCTTGAATGTTTGTGTATATGCCACTCGAATCGGCATTCTCGATGGCTACGGGCAGGACGACCTCTACGCTTTCGGGCTTGGCGCCATGCTGCACGATATCGGTAACACCCAAGTATCCCCCAAGCTGTTATTAAAAACAGGCCCCCTTACACCGCTCGAATACGAGGAAATTCAAAAGCACACAGAGTACGGCTACAAAATAGTCAAAGATGCTCCTGGTATCCCGCTCTTGTCCGCACACTGCACACTTCAGCATCACGAGAAGATTAATGGGAGCGGTTATCCTGCCGGCTTAACTCAAGCGGGTATTCATCCTTATGCCCAATGGATAGGTTTGTTGGACGCTTACGATGCTATGACCAATCCGCGTCCTTACCGACCAGCTTTTCCACCGGAACACGCACTGGAAAATCTTTTCACAAGAGCTGGAACGCTGTATGATAGAGAGAAGGTAGATTCGTTTCGCAGCCGTGCCGCCATTTATCCCGTCGGCTTAAGCGTTCGGTTAAGTACAGGACAAATCGGTATCGTATCGAAACGCAACCTCGGCTTGAAACACCGACCGGTCGTCCGCATTCTTACCAATGAGCAGGGCCAAGACTTGATGAAGTCTGTGGAAATGGATTTATCCACCCACCCGCACATTAGGATTTACCGCATTGGCGAAGATGCGCTGGTACATTAAGTTTGGAAAAGAGATGAGCTTTGAATGCACAATATTGTTCCTTTATTAAAGGAAGTTCCTTTATTTGAAGATCTGACGGTAAGTGAGCTAATGTCCATATCGCCTCTCTTTACGGAACGTAAAATAAAGAAAAATACGGTTTTGTTCCATGAAGGCGATCAAGGAAACGAATTTTTCATCATCGAGACGGGTGTCGTCAAAATTTATCGAATCGATTACACAAAGGAAGTCATCCTTAGCTTATTAAGCGAGGGAGATTATTTCGGGGAAATGTCGCTTATACAGCAAGTTATGACCCGATCGGCTACGGCAGAGACGTTGGCTCCAACCACGATGTATTCCTTAATGAGATCCGATTTTATCGCTTTTTTGGAGAAGTCACCGAAGCTTTGCCTAAAGCTGCTTGAAGCCACAATGGAACGGCTGCGCAACGCCAATGATCAAATTGCCAATCTAACCTTCCTGGATGTACGCACACGGACCATCAAAGTCATCTCCCGGTTAGCTGAGGAGCATGGCATTATGCGTCAGAGTGGGATCTTAATCAATATGAAGCTGACCCACCAGCAGCTGGCCAACCTGGCTGGAACCGTGCGCGAGTCTGTTACCAAGGTGCTGCAGGAGCTTCAGGATGATCAGATCATCTCAATCGATAAAAAAATGATCTTCATAAAAAAGATGGATGCATTAAAAGAGCGGATTGTTTAAAACCCGCTCTTTTTGCTTCCTTTCGACTAAGAGCCTTGCTCAGCGAAATACCGGTTTAAAATTTTCAAAAAGACATTGGGGAACGCATACTGTCCCATCGAATCCCGGTCAACCCACTGATAGTGAGAAGGCATAAGCATTCCCGCGCTGGAAGGCACCATCATGGGCTCCAGACTACAGGCTACAACCTGCATATCCCAATGGATATGACTAAAGGTGTGTTCAGCATGCATGTACCATCTTTCTGGATGAATGCCGATAGTTTCTTCGGCCAATTGATCGATCAATATGGACACCGAAGCGGGAATCGAGTCTATCGCGTGATGCGCCTTCTCCGAACCCGAGTATGCGAATGGAACCTCCGCATGCGGCAGCTCCCACATCCGGGCGAGCAAGCCTTCCTGCGGCCGCTGCCGAATCAGCACCTGTCCCTTGTTCGGGCCGGTTCCTTCGACAAGAGCGGCAAGCCGATACTCTGGACGCGGAGGCTTGGCCTTTTTCTTAACAGGCAGCTCCTCCTCCATTCCCGCTTCCCGGGCGGAGCAATGCTCCATTACGGGACAGGTCAGGCAGTGAGGCGATCGGGGAGTGCAAACCATTGCTCCAAGCTCCATCAAGCCTTGATTAAAATCCCCGGCTGCGCCCTCAGGAATCAGCTCCTTCGCGAGCTTCTCCATCAGCCCTCTTGTGCTGACCTTCATAATGTCTTCCTCGATGAGAAAATAACGTGACAGCACCCGCATGACATTACCGTCCACTGCCGGCTCCGGTTTATTGTACGCTATACTTAGTACCGCTCCGGCCGTGTAGGGACCAACTCCTTTTAAGGTGGAGATTTCCTTCAATGTATCCGGAACCACACCACCATACCGCTCCTGCACCTCACGTACGGCGCCTTGCAAATTGCGGGCTCTAGAGTAATACCCAAGTCCTTCCCACAGCTTCAGCACATCTTCCTCCGGGGCGTTAGCAAGTGCCTCCATCGTCGGAAACCGTTCGGTAAACCGGTGGAAGTACGGTATGACCGTGTCCACTCGGGTTTGCTGCAGCATCACTTCAGAAATCCATATATGATAAGGGTTTTTGCTTCGCCGCCAGGGCAGGTCCCTGCGATGCTTGCGGTACCATGCCAGCAGCTCTTCAGAAAAATATTGTTTTTTAAGGTTCGTATCCATGAGGTCTCCTTCTATTGCCGAACGTTATGGTATAATGATGGCATTTAAAACCATCAGAGGAGTGAGGCAAATGTTAACTCCCGGTGAACTGGCGGCACGGCTCAATAGGCTCGTTATTTCCATCCTACTAGTAGGACATCAAAAATGCAGCCCCCAGTGGCACCAACTGCCCAGAACGATTCAACACAATTCGATCTGGCTTATCATTAAAGGGAAAGGTACGTTTACGATCAACGGAACGCATTATCCTGCAGAGCCTGGAAAATTTTTTTGCTTCAGTCCCGGTATGGTCGTAGAACGGCGTACAGATGCCGAGCAGCCGCTCGAGTACTACTTCCTCCGTTTTCATTATACGGAAACTTTCGAGGAGAAGGAACAGTGGATTTACCGCAGCTCCTCTGAAGCCGCTTTTCCCTTGGAGGGCATGTACACGGTCAACAATACGCCTCAGCTCATTTATTTGTTCGAGCAGCTGGATATTTTATGGAAGCGCAGAGGGCATATGACCGCCATGCGGAGAAAAATATTGCTTCTGGAGTTCTTCCTAACCCTCATCCAAGACTTCCGCGCGCAAAAAATAGCTGGCGACACCACTGCCGCCATAGAGCTGACGCAGGATCATATGGTCGGCCATTATCAAGAGCCATTAACCTTAGAGGGATTGGCGCAAATGGCAGGCTTGAGCGTCAGTCACTATTCCCGATTGTTTAAAAAATATATCGGATACAGTCCTATCGATTACTTGACCCATCTGCGGGTGGATCGCGCCAAAGAATTATTGGTTCTGTCCGATTACCGACTGAAGCTGATCGCTAACAGTGTCGGGTACACGGATGAATTTTACTTCAGCCGTATTTTCAAAAAAGTCACCGGTGTCTCGCCTCGCGATTACGCGAAAAAGCACCGCTTCGCTCCTTTTATGGACCGGTAAAAACGCATAAGCTGTCGTCTCGGCGCACGGTTTGACTTCCCATGTCGAAAGGTGTACGCTACCCATAAGCACGCCTTTTTCCATTGATTTCAACCGATATGGGCGTACAACGGACGGCTTCCGTCAACAGATCAAACCACTCGGGTAGGGGGATAACCGGATGAGTAGATTAAATAAAGGGCTCAGTTGGGCCATTTCTTTGCTAATTGTAGGAACATTGGCCGGCTGCGGCAGTGCCGCCAAGCAGGGCGGGGAACCTTTCGGAGGCAGCAATAAAGCAGCAAGCCAGGGCGACGCGCTGACAAGCGCACCGGAGCAGGTACAAGCTCTCTACAAACAAAGCTGTATCTCTTGCCACGGGAATAATCTCGAAGGCAAGGTCGGTCCCACAACCAATCTGCAAAAGATCGGCGGAAAGCTGACGAAGGAGCAGATCAGCAAGCAGATTATTAGCGGTGGCAACGGCATGCCGGGCTTTGGCACCAAGCTGAAGCCGGAGGAAACCGAAGCGTTAGCTGAATGGCTTGCAGGTAAAAAATAAACCTTAAGCACTACTTACATAGCTGAACGCATAGACCAAAAACATCCGTTCTACGATTCGCTCGTATATCAGATGTTTTTGTTTTTTAATGTGATGAATCAAAATAAGAATGAGTGCTGCGCGCCATTTAATTTCAAAAATTTATTTTGTCTTCCTTATTTGGCTGCAACATTTTACCGGACGATTCCGTTTTTAGAAGTGAAACAACATTTTGGTAATCGGGGGAATAATATGAAATCGACAGTCAAAAACAAGCTCATTATCGGAGTTGCCACAGTCACCTTATTATCTGGCCTGACTTATTTCACCTCTCTTCATCCGGCTGGCGTCACACCAGCTTACGCTGAGCAAGTGAGCCCGGCCTACAGCAAAACTATTACCGTTGGAGGCGAAGGCGAGATCAAGGTTACTCCAGACGTAGCCTATATCAATTTGGGCGTTATGACCAAAGCCAACACCGCAAGTGAAGCCCAGACACTGAACGCTGAAAGCTTCGCAGGCCTGACTTCCATGCTGTATGATACGTACAAGCTCGACAAGACAGACGTGAAAACGTCCGGATTCTCCGTGCAGCCGGTTTATAACTATTCGGATAAGGAACCGAAAATTACCGGTTACTCCGCAACACAAATGGTTCAAGTCACTTACCGCGATATCGATAAAGTGGGCGCTTTCCTCGATGCGGCATCCGCTGCCGGGGCGAACCAAATTAATGGTGTTCAGTTCGATACCGAAAAACGCCAGGACTATGAGATCCAGGCCATTGATTCTGCAATGAAAAATGCCGAAGCCAAAGCGAAAGCCATTGCCAAAACCGTCGGTAAAGAGCTGAAAGGCGTAGTAAACGTAGTCCAAAACGGAAGCTCCGCTATCCCTATTCGCCGCGAGTACAGTCCTATGCTTATGAAAACAGCGGATTCCACTTCTACTCCAACATCCATCGCTCCAGGTGAACTGACGATTACAACGAATCTCAGTGTTCAATACGAATTCTAATAAAAACATGTAAAATAAAAAGAATCTCTCACAGTCTTAATTGACCGTGGGAGATTCTTTAGTTAGCCTGCTTAAAGTCTTTTCAACCCGTAGCGTTCGTACAGCACATTCAAGTGGTGCAGCTCATGACCGACGATGACGCATGCCAATGCCCTTGCAGAGAACACACTATCACTCGCGGTTCCTTGTCTTATCCATGCTTCCTCTGTAAGTGCACTCAACAGGGTGAGAGTAGCTTGTCGAACCGCTTTGTAGTCTTCAAGCAGAAACGCAACGGAACATTGATTAAAAGGAGCACCCTCCATCATCGTATCTTGATCGTAACCAGGCAGTGGCGTCTTATCTCCTCTTGCAATACGAAGCAGGCGGTAGCTCATGATCCGCTCATTGTCCGTAATGTGGCCTAGTACCTCTTTAACACTCCATTTTCCGTCTGCATACCTATAGTTTCCTTGCTCATCCGTTAAATCACTTAACAAAGCATAGGTGCTATTGAGCTGCTCTTTCAAAATCTGGCTCAAATCCCCCTCTTCGGGAACAAGCCTAATATAGGTGCTGTAATAAGGAGCATACTCGCTTGAAGTTGGCCTTTGGTTCATATCGAATAACCGCCTTTCCCCTCAACCGTTTTTTCGAATTTCCAAGCTGCTGATTTCCGTTTCTTATTCCCATGGGAAGCGGGTAATTAAATGATCAGAAAACTCCTTGCTTTCTTCCCGGCGTGCTTTGCGCATTTCAGCTCGTCTTGTAGCCGTTTGATTCAAACGGCGCTCTTCTTCGGTTTCCGGGATCACCTTAGGAACCTGAATCGGCCTCTTGTTCTCATCCATCGCGACGAAAGTAAGAAACGACGTGGCTGCGATCGTTCTTTCGCCCGACTTCAAATCCTCGGTGATGACCTTCACGAACACTTCCATCGAGCTTTTCCCTGTCCAAGTTACGAATGATTCCAAGCAAACCGAATCTGTCGGCCGGATCGGGGACAAAAAGTCGACGGAGTCGGTAGAAGCTGTTACTACCGATCGGCGGCAGTGCTTGGATGCCGAAATAGAGGCAATATCGTCAATGTATGCCATTAACTTGCCTCCAAATAGCGTGTTGTGGTTATTGACATCCGTGGGAAATATTCTGGATGTCTTATACGTTCTCGATTCCTTAACAAATCGCTGCTCCACTACTCTTTTCCTCCCATGCATGTAAACGGTTCTTCTCTAGTTTGATGTTTCAACTATCGCGTAAGCCATAGCCATTGACTCCGTATGGGTTATGCTCAGATGGACTATAGCTCCATTCGGAAGCTGCAGCCTCTGAAGCGCTTCATCTGACAGTCTGCAACCAGGTTTACCTAGAGCATCCGGAAGCACTTCCATATCCTGCAGCGACACCTGCTTGCCGATACCACACCCTAGAGCCTTGCTTACAGCCTCTTTGGCAGCAAAACGGCCGGCTACAAACTCAGCCAATCTTCCTTTGCGCTGAGACGCGAGCTCTCTCTCCGCTTCGGTAAGTATTCGCTGCATGAATCGCTCACCTGCCGTGCTCTCCAGAATGCTCTTCACTCTTGCAATGTCGAGCAGATCCGTACCAATTCCAATAATCATCGGGAAAGCGTCCTTTTCCAGTCCGGTATGAAAGAGCCCTCAACGTCCAGACCCTCCCCGGGTATTTTATCTCATCGTATCGAATCTGCATTCCAAACGCAAGAAAAGAATCCCCGCCGCGACCTGTCTATTCTTTTGAAAAAACAGACCGAGCATGGCTCGGCCTGTTCATATTAGATCCCTGGAATCTGAGCACGCTTGTGCTCTGTTTTCAAGTAATGCTTCTCCAACTTTTCCTTGTCGGCCGGATCGATCTCC
This sequence comes from Paenibacillus sp. UNC451MF, assembly GCF_000686845.1. GTDB lineage: Bacteria > Bacillota > Bacilli > Paenibacillales > NBRC-103111 > Paenibacillus_S. The sequence goes on from NZ_JMLS01000031.1 coordinate 13,114, forward strand.
TTGCCTTCAAGATAACTGCTGTTAGCCTCGTAAGTGATGCCAAGCTCATTCTCGTCGGTTTGACCTTCCCATAAGCCGGCAGTTGGGGCCTTATCCAGAACGCTTTGCGGAACGCCGAGCGCTGCAGCCAGTTGTCGAACTTGACGCTTGTTCAATGAGCTAAGAGGAGTAATGTCTACAGCTCCATCGCCGTATTTGGTATAGAAACCAGTGATCGCCTCGGATGCATGGTCTGTACCAACGACAAGCAAATTCAGCTCAAAGGCCAGCGCATATTGCATTACCATCCGCGTTCTCGCCTTTACGTTTCCTTTGCCGCCGCGGCTTAAATGCCGATGCTCTCCGATGGATTTCAAGGCATGCTCCGCTTCGAGCGCAATCTCGTTGACCGCTTCCTCAATGTTGGTTTCGACCCGATATTTTAGCTTGAACGCTTCGGCTACGGCGTAGCTGTCCGCGATATCCACTTGTTGTCCATAAGGCTGGAAAACGCCTAGCGTCTTGTATTCCTTGCCTTTTTCCTGCGTTAATTCATCGGTGGCCCGAATGCAGAGTCCTGTGGCTACGGCACTGTCAATCCCGCCGCTGATAGCGATCAAGAGACCGTTGACTCCCGATGATACTATGTACTCCTTCAAAAAATCGACGCGTTTGCGGATTTCTTCATCCACATTGATTTGCGGCTTTACACCCAACTTTGCGATAATTTCCTGTTGTATACTCATCGTTTATACACCTCTTCCACTCTCTATTTCCTATAAGTATAGTGAACTGTATACAGATTGCAAGAACTAAAAAGCCCCTCATCGGCCGTTGATCTATCCGGTACCGATGGGGAGCTTTTAAAGGACTTCTTATTTGCAATACTGCTCAAATGCGCTGATCAAATCTCCAGCGATCATATCGGCCGAACGGTCTTCGATTTGATGACGTTGGATGAAATGTACCAACTCACCGTCTTTCAGAAGAGCGATGGACGGGGAAGACGGAGGATAAGGTGCCAAATATTCGCGCGCCTTAGCTGTCGCTTCTTTATCCTGACCAGCGAATACGGTAAACAATTGATCCGGCTTCACTGCGTTTTGCAGTGCTTTGGCTACGCCTGGTCTGCATTGTCCGGCGGCACAGCCGCAAACGGAGTTAATAACAAGAAGAGCAGTGCCCTTGGAATTCTCGATGTTTTCCACAACCTCTTCAGGCGTGCGCAGTTCAGTGATTCCGTGACGAGTCAACTCATCTCTCATCGGTTGAACCATATCTTTCATGTATGACTCAAATGACATGGACATTTACTTCCACTCCTTTACCTACATAAGGATTTACAAACTATCGTATGTCTCATTATACATCGGCAAGGTAGGAAAGCAAAGTCCTTAATAAAAGTTTGAGCATTCATTTATGGTTATTACGATTTATCAGTATTCGGTTGCTCGCCATTCTCCGCCTCACTGTCCAAAGGGGCACTGTAGACAGGATAAGCGACATTTTTGTCGGGATGAGCAAAATTGCCTGTTTGCGGAATAATCCCCTTCTCGAAATAATCTTTGTTCTCCGCTGTTTGAAAGCCAATATCCTTGAATGGATGCACCCATTCGTCACCTGACATAACCGAAGGATCGACTTCCTTAGACCAGTTTTCTAGCGGAGACTCGTCTGATTCATAGTCGTGGTCTCCGATTACCACGCCCTGAGAGTTGACAAAGGGATCTCTCGGCCCCCTCCCCTCCAGAAATTGCGGTAAAAAGTTAATCTCAAACGGGTCCAGTTCGCTTTGATCCCTTGTATTGGCTGAAACGGGACGACTAGGCTGTTCTTTCTCGTTGGGACTCATGCTTGGTCACTCCTTTATGCTTGCATGATAAATAAAGTTCCTAAACCGAAGGACGGTTCGGGCCATCCAGTTTTTTATCCCGTATCGCTTCATTTGCCACTTCCGGGCTATTATTTTGCTGCGCTTGAATTTGCTGTTCCTTAGAGTTTACGGTGCGGTTCTTTGCCATAGTCACCATCTCCCTTCCCTGTTATTATGCTTCCCCTCATGGAATTAACTCAAAGCTTCAAAAATTGGTACGTAAACGAATGCTTACTGAGTACCTCAAACTGGTAGCCTTGCTGCTTCAAATGAACAATAACCTCGGGAAGCGCTTCTACGGTCGTTGTTTTAACATCCATATCGTGCATCAGCACAATAATCCGATTTTTTCCGGTGCTGTTTCCCTTAACTGCGTTAATAATTTCCTCTTTAGGTTGAACGACTGCGGCAGCATCCGTAGAGCTCACATTCCAATCAAAGTATTGATACCCATTTTTCGACATTTCCCGGGTAATAGCATTCATCACGCTTCGACCTCCAGCCCGCCAGCTTAACCGATTATTCGACCCGCCAGGAAAACGGATTAGCTTTGGTTCTATTCCCACCTTATCATGCAGAAACCGACCTAGCTTGTCCGCATCGGTTTTAAAGGCCTCCACAGAAGCATAGATTCGCTGATAGTCATGCGAGTATGAATGATTGCCCAGCGTATGTCCTAATTGAACGATATGCTTGAGCGACATGAGGTGTTTTTCAGCGGCGCGTCCGGTTACAAAAAAAGTCGCTTTGACATCATTTTCGTTTAAAATCTGCAAAATACGCTCCGTATTACGCGAAGGGCCGTCATCGAAAGTCAAATAGGCTATTTTGTTCTTCCCGATACTTTCCTTTACTTTGGATGAGGGTGCCTCCACTTGATGATATAAAGGTTCGGTGTAGCTTCCTTTTAGCTTAAGCTTAGTCGTTACGCGCTCCTCTTCCTTATCCTCGTACTCTTGCAGCGGAATTGTCGCAGGTTCATTCACTAAGAGTTCATCGGTAAATGGCTGCGGCTGAGAAGTGTGCTCTGTAGCGAGGTCTTCACTAGAGTTGAAATTCGAATCTGTTGAGTAAGTCGGAAGCCATACGGTCCAAATCAATGAAATGGCAATGCATCCGGCTAAAATGGACCACATTAGCCCGTTTCCCTGCTTCAAGGAAATCCCTCCAGTTCCCGACATCGTAAGGTTATTATGGCTCTCCTGTCGTCGGCAAAGACCGTAGAATTACTGGTTAGCCTGGGATATATATGAAATAATTACTTATCGCTGAAGCTCCCTGTCCTTTGCTTTAAGTTGGAAAAAGCGTACAATGAGAAAAACGTACTTTCATAGATGCGCGACCGCGTTTAGCGGATGTTTTTATCACCAATAGGAACGTTCTTCACTTTGTTATGCTGTGGTGATGTTATACCTTCCTATGTGGTGAGCCATTGAAATTCATTCTGGATGCAAGGAGCTTCAAACTATTATGTCTTATGATGTCATCGTGATTGGGGGCGGGCCCTCCGGCCTCATGTCCTGTATTGCAGCGGCCTCCCATGGAGCCAAGGTGCTGCTGATCGATAAAGGGGATAAGCTCGGGCGCAAGCTCGGCATTTCCGGAGGCGGAAGATGCAACGTTACCAACGCGAAAGAGTTGGACGAGCTGATTCGACATATTCCCGGCAACGGGCGTTTCTTATACAGCGCATTTGCGCATTTCAGTAACAAGGATATTATTTCCTTCTTCGAAGGACTTGGGATTCGACTCAAGGAAGAAGATCGGGGACGCATGTTTCCGGTTTCCGATAAAGCCAAGACGGTTGTTGACGCGTTAATTGCCAAGGTTCGCAGCTTGGGTGTGGATATCCGGGTGAACAGTCCGGTTCGGCGTGTACTTTATGCTGAAGATCGTGTCCAGGGCGTAGAGCTGCTGGACGGACGCCGTGTCGAAGCTGACGCAGTCATTATAGCTACCGGGGGCAAATCCGTGCCGCATACAGGCTCTACAGGAGACGGCTACGCTTGGGCAGAAGCGGGAGGTCACACGATTACGGAGCTGTACCCGACGGAGGTACCGGTCACCTCCAAGGAGTCTTTCATTCGCAGTAAGGAGCTGCAAGGCCTATCCCTGCGTGATATTACGCTTTCGGTGTGGAACCCAAAGGGGAAGAAGCTCATCGAGCATGAAGGCGACATGATTTTCACCCATTTCGGCATCTCGGGACCTGCTGTACTGAGGTGCAGCCAATTCGTCGTCAAAGCGTTGAAGCAGTTCAACGTCCCAACTATCCGAATGACACTGGATTTGTTTCCTGATTTGAGTGTCGATGAAGTGTATAACCATACACTTTCGTTATCCAAAGCAGACCCAAAGAAGCAAATCAAGAATGTTCTGAAAAGTGCCATATCGGAACGTCTGCTCCCCCTAATGCTAAGTAAAGCGGGAGTTGCTGAAGATCTCACTTACGACAACCTTCCGAAGCAGCCTTGGATGGAGCTGGCCAAGCTGTTGAAGGCTTTTCCCATCGAGGTAAATGGTACCCTTTCTATTGAAGAGGCTTTTGTTACGGGCGGGGGAGTAAATTTAAAGGAAATCGATCCGAAAACGATGCAATCCAAGCTCGTAGCGGGCTTGTTCTTTTGCGGGGAAATTCTCGACATTCACGGCTATACAGGCGGCTATAATATTACTGCGGCTTTTACGACAGGGTATACAGCGGGGAAAAGCGCGGCGGAGGGCACTCATGATTAACAGGACTATTTCTCATCTGGAATCTCTACTACAATCTGTCCCTCAAAGAATATGACAAATAAACCGCGATGATATCTTAGGAAGAAAAATGGTCACACTTCAATGGTTGATTCAAGACCACATTGAACATATGAAGCATCACTTAGGACAAATGTTTACCGTTGACCGCACATAAAACGAAAAAAGGATGGCCATTACGCCATCCTTTTCTTACTTCCCTCTTACTTCGGCATCCGATTCGCCGCAGAGAAATATTCTGGGCTCGTTCCATCCGTGAACCGGACGGCCGTTTTCGCTTTGGAAAAGTCATTGCCGACGACAAACATCTCTTCCACATCTACCTGTTCCAACGTCAAGAACGCATCCATCCCATTCTCGGCTTTACAGCCTTCGACAGAAAGTCCCTGAACATTCTTCAGTTCAATCGTGCTGGAGCCCTCTTTTGCTGCTTTGCCCCGAAAGCCCTTAAGAGCCAACTGCTCGATATGCTCCCCGTATAGTGCATTGGACCAATGCTCATTCGGCTTCCCATCCCACACGACTTCCACATCGTCAAGCGATACGTTCTTCGCGTGACGGCAAAATACAGCAGGAACATGGTGCGGAAATACACCTCTTGCGGACGGCTGTGTATCGAACAATCCGCCAGGGTAGCCGCTTTTTACCCGCATCGTGTGCTTTAGTCCACGAATCGAGATATTCTCGATGACACTTTCCTCCGAGCCCTCCAGATAAACGCCGCCTTCGGATTCCACCAAAATGTGCTCGAAGCGGATGTTGCGGATTTTCCCAGGTGCGTGCTGCGCGCCGTTGCGGCGTTCAGCCGTAATAAAGATCGGCTCCCCTTTGCCCCACCAGCGAAGCTCCCTTTGGGTCTCCTCCGCATCGCTGAACAATCTTGTCTCAATAATAATATTCGAGAACAATATATTTTCGACCGTAGCGCCATCTCTGACCCACAAGCCCAGACCCCGGTTGGAATTGCGGATGACACAGTTTTGCACAACAATATTGCGGATATCGCCATGGGTTTCTGTCCCGATTTTCACACCGGAGTCATGGGTGACCAACGTACAATTGGTAACCGTAATATTTTCGCAAGCTCCATAGCGCTCTGCACCGTTCTTCGTCGTTTTCACAACGATACAGTCGTCACCCGTTTCAATATGGCAGTCGGAAATATGCACATCCTTACAGCAGTCCGGATCGATACCGTCGTTGTTAGGGCCGCGCTGCTGTCCCAAAATCTTAATCCCATTAATATTAACCCGGTTGCACCCGGTCATATGAAGTCCCCATGACGAAGCGCGATAAAGCGTAACGTCCCGGAACAGCACATCCGTACAGCCCTCAAAGTCAATCAGCTTAGGGCGGAAACCACCTAAAGGAAGCAGCACATAATCGCTAACACCGTCCTCCGGCTCGAGGAAATGCTCCCCGCGTCCATCAATGATGCCCAGACCGGTAATCGATACCTTCTCAGCGTGCCGTGCGCAGATCAACGCATTTTTGCCTTGGCCTTCGCTATAAAATAAATCCTCGGAGCCTGCCGTCTTCGGCGCTACGAAATCTTGTTCCTCCATGCTGCTCACAATGCGTGCCGCCGGTTCCAAATGCAGATTGACAAATGATTTGATCATCACCGTGCCCGACAAGTACTCTCCCTTGGGAACGACAACCGTGCCACCACCCTGCTCAAAGCAATGATCGATCGCTGCTTGAATGCTAGCCGTATCTTTAGCGACACCGTCACCTACCGCGCCAAAATCTTTAATACTCACTATCATACTGCTTCATCTCCTTTATACGCGTTCATTATGCTCATCGCCACAGTAATAGGCAAAGACAGGCTCAATATGCTTAAAGTACAAATGTCCGTCCTCCCAAGCCTGGAAATGCAGATCCATTCGGGAATCATTCCAGTTTTCTGGCGTACCGTTTGTGTTCAATTTTTTCGGAGCAATCGGCTCTTCAACAACCTTCGGGAATTCCTGATAACCGAACAGCAGATTTTCGTGCATGGCAATGATTTCGTATTTTTCTCCCAGAAAGGCACGTTCCTCCTGGAGCTGGTAGTGATAATAAATGTAGCTGGCCATCATCTCCGGCTTCAGGTGCGCTACCCTGCCCGCCCTCCGCTCTACCGGGGCTTTGCGAATCCAGTGATCGTAGCTGACCGGCTCATTAAAATGAAATACGTCGACCATCGGAATCCATTGTCTTTTGCTGGCTTGTCCAGGCCAATCCTCTAAAAAGGGAGCCGCTTCCTGGAACATGTCATCCGGGTGCACCTCTTCATGAATACATTCATAATACAGAAAAACATTCCTCATCCATCGGTATGCCGCAATAGTCATCAGTGCGCCTTCATCCACAAGCCTTCTTGCAGCTTGGGACTCAAGCATGTGCTGCAGGCCCAAGTCTTGCTGCCCCTCTTTTAGCTGCGCACGAAAAATCATTCTTTTCACATTTATCTGCTCCATTCACAACATGATCTCTTAGAGAACTTTTCTTGCATCGTAAGCTTATACTTCTTATTGATACTATGTTTTTGGTTTTCCATCAACAAGACATTTATGCAGCAGCGCCGATTCCCTTTGACTTTTATTGCTCCATTGCTCCTTTTTTGCAAAAAAGAGCCGCTGGCAGCCTCTAAAAGGTGCCAACGACTCTTATTGTCGATGATTTATTATTTCCTTGCAGATGCGACGACATCCTTAGGAATAGGACATTGATAAGTGCTTCCTTCAAGACGATCCTTCAGCTCCTGCTTAGCTTGCTCGATGAGCTCCGGATTCTGAATCATCCTCATGGCTGTTGACGCCATGACCTTACCGGCATGCAGCATGCCTTTGTGAGCTATAGAAGTAGCTCCCAGAGTGACCCACTGCCATGTGTGCGGAGGCGACCCGACGACGAAGCATGCGGTCGTGCATTGAACTGTCGGCGTAACCCAGCTCACATCCCCTACATCTGTTGAACCGTAAAGCGGTAATGTTCCCGTATAGGGGTTCAATCGATCCGCCATATCGCAATTTCTCATTCCTGCAGGAATGTTAGGTGCGCTGCTCTTCTCCGCGTCCGTCAACGTGGCTCTAACGTTACGTGCCAGCTCCAGCTCGGCTTCATCATGGGTTGGAACTCCAAGCTCGGCAAACTGCTCGTACATGATCTGCTCCATCACCGAATTCGGAACGAGGTTCGAGCAAGCTTTATCAAACACGATGCTAACTTCCGTGCCCGTCATAAGCGCTGCGCCTCGGGCGATATCGCTGACCCGGTCAAAGATGTCCTTGGCTTGCGAAATTTGCGGTGCGCGGATTAAGTACAGCACCTCGGCATTCGGCTGCACCACATTGGGAGAATGACCTCCGCTGTTAGTAACCGCGTAATGCACTCTTGCCTCTTGAATAATGTGCTCGCGCAAATAATTGACGCCGATGTTCATGAGCTCTACCGCATCTAAAGCGCTTCGTCCGAGATGCGGGCTAGCGGCTGCATGCGCGCTTTTGCCCTTAAACTTGTAATAGATTTGATAATTAGCCAAGGAGCTGACCGACATGATGCTGTTATAATCCATCGGATGCCAGCTAATAGAGAAATCGACATCATCGAACAGTCCTTCTCTGGCCATAAAGGCTTTACCGGAGCCACCCTCTTCTCCTGGACAACCGTAGTAGCGGATGGTTCCCGGGATGCCGTTCTCCTCCATGTACTGCTTCAGTGCGACAGCAGCGGCCAAGGAGCCGGTTCCAAGCAGATTATGCCCGCAGCCGTGCCCGTTGCCTCCAGGTACAACCGGCTCCGCTTGAGGCGTTGCTTTCTTCTGGCTCAAACCGGATAACGCATCAAATTCGCCCAGCAGGGCTACGACAGGATAACCGCTTCCATAGCTTCCGATAAAAGCGGTAGGAATGCCCCCTGCGCCCCTCTCAACGGCGAAGCCTTCTTTCTCCAATGCTTGACAGAGCAGCTCCGCGGAACGAAACTCCTCGAAGCGGGTTTCCGCATAATCCCAAATACAGTCACTGAGATGAATGAAGGTATCTCTCTTCTGCTCGATAATGGCTGAAAGCCGTTCTGTTGGCTTCATCTTCATCAGTCCCTTACATATAATAAACGAACAATTAACGAAAGTTACGTTTATTAATATTATAGGACTTCTTACGTCTTATTTCAATCCGGAAGTCAGACGGTATATTTTACTTGGCCTTCCGCGCACCGAGTGAAGCTCCTCGCCGCCTATTTCGGCAAGCCCGTATTCAACCAAGCTCCCCATAATCCGCTGAGCATTGCGTATGGTCATGGACAAATGGGATGCCAGGCTTGCTGTTGTGAAGCCATCCCATCCCATTCGCTGAACCAGCGCTTCGATTTTATTGTATGTCTTGGCGCTGATATTCGCTTGAGCCAGCTTCTTCAGCAGCTCCTTGTTATTGGTTCGGTAAGCATACGTTAATTCTTCATCTTCACCGGCGGACTCGACGATGATCCCATTCTCCTGCACGATAACAATGCCCCGATCTTCCTTTTCCTTGGCATGCTGCACTGCTTTGCGTGCATTATTTTCAGCCGAGAAGGCTGTGCTGCCGAAGCCGATGCCTACGGCTACCGGAACGTTGGCCTCCAGGGAAAGATGTCGTACGGTCTCCCTCAGCATCTCCAGCTCCCGTTCTATCGCCCCCCGGGAACTGAATATCTGATACCTCCCATTCCCGTTTTCCAATAAGGAACCGTCGATTTTCTCGCAAAGCAGCAGCAGAGCATGTTTGATCTTAAGCTCCAAATGCTGCAAATGATAGCGCGTGCCCGCTTTCTCAGCGATCTGATCGAACTGGTCGATTTCGATAATTTCCACACCGATTTGGGTGTCTTTAAAATAGGAGCTTTTCGCCTGCTCATGGATCATTTTAATCGCCAATCGAATGTCCTGCTGCGTCATCTCGATACGGTATACGGGCAGATCGTGCCCTTGCAGTGCTTCATACACATAGTTCACGCAGGTTAACGCTCCGTCGATCTTTCCTTCCTTCCATAGCCCAATATGGTATTCTACCAGCTGATCCGGATCAAAATGCTGGTCGAACATTTTAATATAGGTTTGTTCCATCGGGAAGCCTGCTTCTAATAAAGATTCATGCAGATCCAGGTCTTCCGTATTAATCATATCAATAGATACCCTTGTAGAAACCTCATGGCGATGAAGAGACAGCTCCAGTAAACATTTATATAGACTAGCCCCGGTAGGCTTGCAGTAAATGACGTTGGCACCGGCATTCAGAGATTCTTTGGAACGGATATAAGGGATCGGTCCGGAGAAAAACCATCCGTGCACTTCATGTCTATGCTGCTCAATGATGGCCTTGACTTCCTTCGGCTTTTCATATGGAAACGGAATAAATTCAATTTCGTTAGGACTTTCTTTGGATACGTCCAATATTTTCGCTACGGATGGGACAGGGCCTACAACGCCAAATTTATACATAATTGCTCTTGCTCCTTCTTGATTCGTACTAGAAGATGATTCCATTATATCAAGTTCTCCCGATTTCACGAAAATAGAAAAAAAGAGGCTCCGCCTTGATCCAAGGGAACCCTCTTTTCGATTATTTGATGCCGTTAACTTACTGCAACACTCTTCTGGCAATCCGGTTCAACAGCTCGATACCGCGAGGAAGTACTTCCTCCTCAATATCGAACTTAGGATGATGGTGAGGGGCAGGGAGATTCGAACCGATTATCATGTAGGTTCCTTTGCCACCCAGCTCCTGTACTCTGCGGATCATGAAGCTGGCGTCCTCGCTTCCGGCAGAGCTAGGCTCACCGGTTTTAATCGAAGTGAAGCCCTCCACCTTGCGAGCTTCTTCCATTGCCAAAGCAACCAAGTCTTCGTCGCAGACTATCGGAATAGCTGCGCCGATCACATCGATTTGATACTTCAGCTCGTGCATAGCCGCACTGCTGGCAATAATATTGCGAACCCGACGCTCCAGCTCCTCGTTCGTCTCTTCGGATATGGAGCGGGTTTCTATGATCATTTTGGCGTATTCGGGTATGATATTCGCCGCGGTTCCGCTCTGCAGCACCCCGACGTTAATCCTTGTCGACCCTGTGCTGAATCGCGGCAGCGCATGGATGTTCAGAGTAGCGGTAGCTGCTCCAAGCAGCGCATTGCGCCCCTGTTCCGGAGTGGCTCCCGCATGGGAAGCCGTGCCATAGAAATGAGCGGCAAGCTTGGTGCTTGCCAGGAAGCCGTAAGAGCCGCCGTGCATCTCACCTGTAGGCACGTCTGTGCCCAGATGATGACAAAACAAATAGTTCACGTCATCCAGATGCCCTTTTTGCACGATGGAATAAGCTCCGCGAACACCTTCTTCAGCCGGCTGGAATATAAGCTTCACCGTACCGGAGAAATCCCCGTCGGCCAGCTTCTCCGCAAGCCCAAGACCGATGGTCGTATGACCGTCATGGGCACAGGCATGCATATTCCCCTCGTATTTCGAGCGAAAACCGTTTGATTGCGGGTAATGATCAGCCTCTTCGCTTTCCCGAATTGGCAAAGCATCCATATCAAACCGGAAAGCGACGGTCGGTCCGGGAGCGCGTCCTTTTTTTATTCCGATGACAGCGGTGTAGCCGCCTCTCATTCGTGCAGCAATGTCAGGATTCGCTCCATCGCGCAGCGCACGCTCATAAGCCTCTTCAAGCACCGTCTCCGACGGTAGGCCGCGGCGGGACGGACCGTCCAACGCATCTTGTCCATAGATGACTTCATAGCCCCAGGCGGTTAACAACTCTACCACCTTTGATGCAGTGCGGAATTCGGTAAAACCAACCTCTGGATGTTCATGCAAATCACGCCGTACAGCAATGATGTCCAATGTCTCCAACTCCTTCGAATCTTCTTTCTATATTTTACGACAATACAAGACTTTCTACATTTTGGGATATACGCCCGGCCCGATCGGAAGACCAAGGAAGAACCAGATGACGAGCAGCAGCGTCCAAACGATAAAAAACGCGATAGGATAAGGCAATATTAATGAGAAATACGTACCCAGCTTGGCGTCCTTCTTATACTCCTGCAAAAAGCCCAAAAACAAAGCTAGGAACGGCGACATCGGCGCAAAAGGAATCACTGAGGAATCCGCAACCCTAAACACGATTTGAGCAAATGCAGGATGATAGCCAAGCGCCATAAACAGCGGAATAAATACCGGTGCCAGAATCGACCAGATGGCCGAGCCGCTGGCAATAAACATCGTAAGCAATGCGGACAAAAACATCAAGCCGATAACAACCGGAATACCGGTCATGTTCATTTTTTCAAGGAAATCGGTAATCCCGAGAGCAATGAATTTCCCCATGTTGCTCCAGTTAAAAAACGCGACGAATTGCGACAGCGGGAACACCATGACGATAAATCCGGCCATCCCCTTCATCGGGCTTACGAGCAGCTTAGGAATATCATTCTGGCTTTGAATCAGCTTCATTTTGATCCCGTACGTAACCGCTATGGTTAGGAAAAATAAAATGATAATCGGCACAATACCCGACATAAATGGAGACGGAATGACCGTACCTAATTTCGGATCGCGCAGCAATGCTCCCTTAGGAACAACCAGAAGGACCATGACCACTACAAAAATAAGAGCTACAATTCCAGTTGTGCGAAGGGCTTTGTTCTGCTGGTCGGTCAGCTTCTCCAAATGCTTATCCGTACTTCCTTCATACTTGCCCAGCCGGGGTTCAATGAACTTATCTGTAATAAGTGCGGCAACAACCGTTAGTACGATAACCGAAGCCATCATGAAGAACCAGTTATCCGTTACGTTGACCGTAACTCCAGCGATGACTGATTTAGCGATATCCGAGCTGATTCCAGACAAGAGCACATCCGTCGTCACAATGAGAATATTCGCTGTAAACCCGGAACCTACTCCCGCAATTGCTGCGAGAAGCCCTGCAACCGGATGACGTCCTACAGCCATGAAGATGAGCGCACCCAGAGGAGGCATAATGACGAGTGCAGCATCTGAGGACACGTGACTGAAAAAGGCAATGAATACGACAAGATAGCTGGCATATTTGGCGCTGACCCGAGTCGTCATTTTGCGCATTAACGCTTCAAGCAAGCCGACTTTTTCAGCCAAACCGACGCCTATCACCAATGATAAAATCGATGCAAGCGGCGTAAAGGCCGCGAAGTTTTTCGTAACGTTCATGACGATCCATTGAATACCTTCTTTACTTAGAAGGTTCTTCACATAGACGGATTCCTTTTTGATCGGATCAAACGCAGCAACGTGAAAATAAGACAATAGAGCTGTTGCTACCATCAAAATGGCGATCAAATAAATAAACAATACAAATGGGCTAGGGAGCTTGTTTCCTACGCGTTCCACCCATTTAAACAAACCCGACTCGTTTGCGTCAACCACTGGATTTGCAGCCTTTTCCATATTTGTTCCCCCTGATTAAAGTGTGTAGGTCGTATGATGCGGATGCAGGGTGCCCGAACCAAACTTTCCCCAATGATCCTTCCAAGTATCCAATAATGAGACCGTCATTCCCATTTGCTGTTCAGTCATCTCCATGGGATCCCGTCCACGATTTCATTCTGCCGCTCCTTCAAACGTTTGGCCTAACGCAAGAAGAAGCTTGTTGCCACAGCTTTTGAAATCGTTTTCTTAAATGGTTGAGATAACTTCCCTCATGACATCTTCAAATAAAATAGATGCACCAGGAACGAGCGTAACCCATTAATAGATAATATAGCGAAATTTTCGTTTAATTCATTATATATTCGTTTTCGATATATTTCAATATGCATGTTATGTTTATTGTCATATCCGTTATTTGTATCTAAAAGAATAGCAATAAAAGGGCATAGCAAAAAGCCACAGCACATGCTGCAGCTTTCTGTGTTGCGTATAAGGGCGTAATTAACAAGTGCCGGAATAAGGCTCAATATGAACGTGCACATTTTCAATATGATGCTTTTTGTTCATGCGTCGTTCGATTTCATCGCTAATATTGTGACTTTGCTCTACGCTCAACTCGGCGCTCACCTCTACGACGACATCAAGCAGCACGCTGCTTCCATGGACGCGGGCCTTAATGTCCTTAATTCCTTTGACACCAGGGGTATCCCGAACCGTCTGGCGGAATAAGGTTAGTTTCTCTTCATCAAACCCGTCCGTTAGAGCATGGGTAGCTTCATAAAAGATATCCCAGGCTGTTTTACAAATGACAATTCCCACTGCAAAAGCGGCAACTGCATCGAGAACAGGCATGCCCAGGCGTGCTCCGAAAATACCGACGGCAGCACCGATACTGACGAGCGCATCCGACCGATTGTCATAAGCCGCAGCCATCAGCGACTGATTATTGATCTTGCGAGCGAGACGGCTATTGTATAAGTAGACGAACCACATGCATACCGCACAAAACAAAGCAATCCATGCAGCTATCATGTCCGGAGCCTGTCCTTTATCTTCAAAAAAACTCCGGCCTGCCTGGATAAGCACCTGGATGCCGGCTGCGAACATGATGAACGAGGCAACCATGGAGGCGATAGTTTCCGCACGCATATGTCCATACGGATGATCGTGGTCGGGCGGCTTACGCGAAATGCGCAGGCCGATAAGTACGGCAAGCGATACTATGATGTCGGTTGTATTGTTAATACCGTCTGCAGATAAAGCTTCTGAACCCGTCATGTAGCCCATGCTGATTTTAAAGGCGGATAATAAAATGTAAGCAACAATGCTGACCCATGCGCCTCTCTCACCCTGCTTTAGATTATCGTATGTGTCCACGCTTGGCTCTCCTCCAGCTTCATGTTTCGGAACATAACTTTAAGACCGAAACCCATCATAGCAAACGAAACTCGTGTGGGTCTAGAGAAACAGTGTTTTCCGTGCAACGAAAAATAGGGACAGCGCAACTTTGTTTTCCGCGGCAAATCTTTTTCACCCAAGCTAAGTTCACGCGCTGCAAGAAAAACATAAAAAAACAAACAGCAGTCCCCGCGCTTGCGGCAGACCGCTGCTCTATGTCACCAACAATACTGCGCCTACGCAGCAGCGTTTATAAACGCACGCCGGCATCAAAATAATTGTAATCGTCGGAAGCTGGATCAAACACTGGCGCTCCGTTGCCCTCATCCGATTCCCCTGCCCCTACTCCCGGAAAGCTATCGGCGCTTGTCACAGCTGCCTCTTCCAAATCTTCATTGACCAAATGAGCGGGAATCGAAATATAGTCTGCTTCATTATAAGCCAACGCGTAAGTATCGCTTTCCGTTCCGGCTCCTTCCACTTCCTTCAGCCTTCCTCCGTGGGCTTGGGCTATCTCCAACGCTGACGTCAGCTCGCTCCCGTCCACTTCAATGTGCAGGGTAGGCAGCTTCATTTCGCTGTGCACGCCGCTCTGATACCCTAGCTCTTGCAGCGTTTCTCTGGCCAGTTGTGCCGATTGTTCATTGTCAAACTCAAAATAAATAGGTACACCCGTCATGCGTTTCGTTCCTTTCTTGAGAAAGAGATGGTTTGCCTTAGATTCCCCGAGAACGCGCCAAACTATTCCTTTTTATGCAAATAGACATACGCCTGGATCCCGCTGCATAGATTGGTTACAAAACGATTAAGGCATGACCCATCCTTCTATTATGAAAGAGGTGTGTGTAATTTGACCCAGTACAACGATGATGATCGCGGTTACACTACTGCGGACAACTCTGCTTCAGCCGCTGACCCCGCAGATGTCAATCAAAACAAATGGATTGCAGTGGTCGCTTATATTATATTTTTCATTCCACTGCTAGCCGCCAAGCAATCCCGCTTCGCCATGTTCCATGCCAATCAAGGACTCGTACTGCTCCTGCTCAGTATCGCCTGCAATATCGTGCTCGGTTTTATCCCTTTTATCGGGTGGATTCTACTCCCAATTGCTAATCTAGCCACGCTTGTGTTAGCTATAATAGGGATTATTCAGTCGGCAAACGGGCAGCTGAAGCCGCTTCCTGTGATCGGCAATATTTCTATTATTAAAGTTCCGTAACATTGCATAAAATTCTTGGGCTACAGAAACCCTCTCGCCAGTGAGTGGGGAGTGGATTGGGAGCGGGATTTCCGACCGCTGTTGAAGCTCCTGTTCCTTGAATCACTGGTAGGAACACGAGCTTCAAAGGCGGACACTATCGTTTCTCCACCCCATCCAAACTTCCAAACATAAAATCAAAAAAGCCAACTCCATTCTAAAAGCGGAGTCGGCTTCTTTTATTTACGGGGATTAATTTCCCCCTACGGCATATGACTCTTCTAAAGGCAGCACCAAGCATTCGATCAGCTTCCCTTGGCGGAATATGCAGCGGTATTCTCGGCATACCTCAGAATTGAGCATTGGGGGCAAAAAGTGGCGAACATGCACCGCAACCCCTTGGTTGTCCGGGTGAATGACCCATTCTATCGGCTTTAACGACAAAATCCCTTCATCCGTCTCGAGTGGCTTATCGAAAGCGGCGCCTGCCCCATCCGGCATCTCCGCTATATAAACGTACATCCCACTGCTGGGTTTACCGTCGACTTCCCATGTAACGATTCCTCCAAATTGCGCCTCCGGCAATAGGATTCCCGTCTCCTCACGCACTTCCCGAAGCACGCTTGCATAAGGCGATTCCTCTAGTTCCAGCTTACCGCCGACTCCGTTCCAAAGCCCGAGCAGTGGAGACTTATGACGGTTCAGCATCAACAGCTGATCGCCCTTGCGAATAAAGCAAAGATTGTATTTCAGCCTCATATCGCCCGTCCTTTCATATTATTGGCGTCCTCCGAAAGCAAGCTTCCCGGCCAATGAGACTGCCAATGTCCCAGCGAGCGTCTTCTTCTTCTCCCATTCATGCAAAGGCATGGAGATACTGACCGCTCCGCTGATTTCACCACCTGGCTGCTTGATCGGAGCCGCAATGCAGCAAAAGCCCATAACCGCTTCTTGCTCATCGCAGGCGATTCCATCCTCCTTGGCCTGCATCACCTGCCTCTTCAGGTCGTCGCTCGACATCGCTGTAAATGGGGTCAGTTGGGGCAATGCTGTCCCGGGCGGATACAATTGCGTCCACGAATCTTCGTCCAGTCCGCTTAGCATCATCTTGCCAAGCCCGGTTGCATGAGCTGGAAACCGGGATCCCGGTCCGGAAATGACCTGAACCGGTGTCGGAGCCGTTTCCTTCGCCAGATAGACGACGTC
Source organism: Paenibacillus sp. UNC451MF (assembly GCF_000686845.1). GTDB lineage: Bacteria > Bacillota > Bacilli > Paenibacillales > NBRC-103111 > Paenibacillus_S. The sequence goes on from NZ_JMLS01000031.1 coordinate 29,951, forward strand.
CTTGCCCTCGAGCTTGGCCAACTGCACGGATTCGCCAATTTCCCTCATGATTGCAGGAGCCTCGCGTTTGAACAGATCGATCAAATCGAACTGCTGGAAATACGCGCTGCCCAGCCAGCCAAAATAGCCTCCCAAACCGTACGAATCGGCTTCGTCCTTCTCAATCCACCCCAGCTCTTCCATCGTCTGAAGCAGGGAGAACATAGTGCTCTTGCTTATACTTGTCCTTTGGCACAAATCGCTAAGCTTTAGTCTCCCCCGATTCACAGCGATTTCACGCAATACACTGTGAGCCCGTCCCAGTGCGGGGACCCAGTATTTTTTATCCATGTCTCGCATTGCCTCCATCATTCTTATAATTTAATTTAAGAAGTCTTTATTTCAGTTCAAAATACCGAACTTTGTTTTAATATATTTTCCATATTTTATCACCTAAAGATATGAAGGGTCAACGGAACTTTTCCTTATAGACAGCGGTTCTACTGCAACGAATTTACCCAAAAAAGATTGCCTGAGAGTCCCCAAATTTACATATTCTGTTTGTCAATTGACCGTTGTTTTGTTATCATTGACAAAGTACTTAATGATGTGTAATGATAGGGTTAGAAAATACCACTTTACCGCTTGAAAGCTAAAAAGCTTAAAAGTTGCGAAGTAATACGAAGTGGCTAGTAACGCCCGCCGTACGGTTTCTTTGCCGGGCTGACTCCGCCACATAGAGAAAAGGAGCACATTATGATGACAAGAAGTTTGAACCACAAAATTTTGGATTGCACGATTCGTGACGGAGGTCTCGTCAACAATTGGGATTTTAGCGTTAAAATGGTACAAGATATGTATGCAGGCTTAAGTGAAGCCGGCGTGGAATATATGGAAATCGGCTATAAAAACTCCGCCAAATTGCTTAAAGGTGCCGATGCAGGCCCATGGCGCTTTTTGAACGAGGACTTCTTGAAGGAAGTTATCCATACCAAAACGGATACTAAGCTGTCCGCTTTGGTTGATATCGGCCGTGTAGACGAGAACGACATTTTACCTCGTGAGCAAAGCCAACTGGATTTGATCCGCGTAGCCACTTACATCAAGGATGTAGATAAAGCGCTGGAGCTGGTTCGCAAATTCAACAGCTACGGTTATGAGACAAGCATTAACATTATGGCTCTTTCCCATGTTATGGAGAATGAGTTGACTGAAGCGTTCGAAGAAATCAACAAAAGCCCAGTTGACGTTGTCTACATTGTAGACTCCTACGGCAGCATGGATTACAGCGATATTGATTACCTCGTTGCCAAGTTCCAACGTCTGCTTCCTGAGAAGCAATTGGGTCTTCATATGCATAACAACATGCAGCTTGCTTTCTCGAACACGATCATGGGAGCCAGCAAAGGCGTTCAATTCCTGGATTCTTCCGTATTCGGCATGGGTCGTGCGGCAGGTAACTGCCCTACCGAATTGCTCGTAAGCCACTTGAAAAATCCTAGATACGAAGTTCGTCCAGTACTTGACCTGATCGAGAACCATTTGATTCCTATGCGTGAGAAAGTAGAATGGGGCTACATCGTTCCTTACATGATCGCCGGCGTATTGAACGAGCATCCTCGTGCAGCTATGGCACTCCGCGCAAGCAATGAAAAGGACAACTATGTAGAGTTCTATGATAAGCTGACTTCTCCGGAAGCTATGCCTACCAATCACCATTCCGACTAATTTATTAAACTACCCTTCACGGGACGACTGCCTTAAGCAGTCGTCTTATTTTTGTTAACCTGTTCATTGCTTTACATGTTTTTACCATATAATTCATGGTGTTCGGGCCGATTGCTCCCATATTTTGTGGATATGATAAAGCTAGTAACAACAAATTTCCAAGGAGGCATTCAAATGAACAATAAAATATGGCTATCCGCTGCTGTAATGACGCTTATCGTCGGAGGAAGCTTAGGCTTGACACACTCTGCCTCAGCAGATCCTGCTGGAAGCTCGTCCTACGTAGAGACGGAACAAATGATGAATTACGATGAACAAGACGAGGCTGAGCAAACCGAATTACGGAAGCAGGCTAAGATTACTAAAGATCAAAGCGTCAGTATCGCCAAGAAAAAAGTTGCAGGAAAAGTTCAAGAGGTCATGCTGGAAATTGAGGACGGTACGGTTGTTTATAATGTAATTATTGAAGACAAGCATTCTCAAATGATGGAGGTCAAAGTCGACGCCAACACTGGACAAGTCATCGAAGTAGAACAATCCGACAATGATATGGAAACCGTTGAAGATATGGAATAATGCTTTAAAGCCTTCAGCTCGTAAAGATGCGGAAGGCTTTTTTTGTTATAATTTGAGAATCAAACGTCATTATACATTATACTTCCTATCGATCTCCAGCTTACTACTCAGAGCAAAAGAGGTGTTACTTATGCGACAGTCCTTTACCCGCAAAATCCCCAAGCAGCTGCTTAACCCAGCCAGCGGTTATTTAACCGGATACAGCCATACGCTTAATCCTTATGCCGGCTGCGCTTTTTCCTGTTCGTATTGCTATGTGCGTGAAATGCCGGTAGCCAAGTTTCGGTCAGAGCCCTGGGGCACCTGGGTTGATATTAAGGAAGGGGCTGCCGCTCTATTGGCGAAGGAGCTGGTCAAGGCGCGCCGCAAAGGGCCGGTATCCATCTTCATGTCCTCAAGTACAGATCCTTACCAGCCTGTTGAATATCGCGAACAGCTCACCCGCTCCCTGCTCGAAACGATGGTGCAAGAGAAGCCCGACTTCCTGCTCGTCCAGACACGCAGTCCTCTCGTTACGCGGGATGTGGACCTGCTGCTTCAGCTGAAAGAGCGAGTACGCATAAGCATCACAGTCGAGACCGATCTAGAATCGGTACGACGCGCCTTCACTCCTGCAGCTCCGCCCCTGGCGGCAAGACTACAGGCATTAAAGCAGCTTTCAGCAGAAGGACTCGATGTTCAAGCTGCTATCTCCCCTGTTCTGCCCTCCTCTGAGCAGTTCGTAGAACGATTGGCGGAAGTCGTAGATCGCGTATGTATCGATGACTTCTTCATGGGCGACGGCAGCCTAGGCAAGCGAACTGAAAGGCTCGGCATTCGCCGTATATACGAGGAGCTCGATTTGTCCGATTGGTATGACCGCAACGCCTACCAGCGCGTACTGAGCAGTCTAAAGGCCCATTTCCCCGAAAACCGGATCTATGTCAGCCAAGCTGGATTTTTGCCATGATGGTTTAGCTCATACCTCTCTTATACATGCCTAATGAATAAGTACAAAAACGCCTCTGTAAGTTTTGCCACTCAACGGCAGCTTACAGGGGCGTTTCGCTTCAATGATTCACAAGGAGAGCCGCAGCCGGCCCCCGACACCAGGAAGGATTAACCTTTAACGGAACCGACCAAAGCACCTTTAGCGAAATATTTTTGCAGGAATGGATATACGATCAAAATCGGAAGGGTCGAAACAACGATTACAGCCATCTTGATCGTCTGCTCAGGCGGCTTAATGAAGTCGTTACCCGTATCCGCAGCCATACCGCTCGCTGCAATAACGATCTGACGCAGAAGAACCTGAATCGGCCATTTTGACGCATCGTTGATGTACATGATAGCGCTAAAGTAGGAATTCCAGTAGTTTACCGCGTAGAATAGAGAAATCGTGGCCAGTGATGGCAGAGATAAAGGCAGTACGATTTTGAACAAAATACCGAAATCGCCGCAGCCGTCAATCTTCGCTGATTCTTCCAGACCGTCAGGCAAGCCTTGGAAAAAGCTGCGCAAAATGATTAAGTTGAACGCACTGATCGCACTTGGCAAAATCATAGCCAGGTAGCTGTCAACCAGCCCCATGCTTTTAACCACGAGGAAGGAAGGAATCAAACCACCGCTGAATAACATAGTGAACACGATCATGAGGTTAACGGTTTTACGGCCGTCGAGGTCTCTTCTTGTCAAACCGTAAGCCATTAATGACGTTAAGAACATACTGATCAGCGTACCACCCGCGGTAACGCCAATGGATACTGCCAACGCCTTAAAGAGAGTTCCCGTCGATAAAATATATTGATAAGCACTCAATGTGAATTCAGTCGGAAACAAGACGAACGGCTTGCGCGCCATCTCTTCTGCTGTAGTAAACGAGCCCATAACCACGTGAAGGAACGGCAGAAGCATAAGCAGCGATACAATAATAAGGAAAAAAATATTAAAAAAGTCGAATAATCGGCTGGCCATTGTTTTATCTTGAACCATGTTGATGCCTCCTTTGAAGTAAACGGCTTAGTAAATTCCGTCCTCACCGAATTTCTTAGCCAACCAGTTGGAGAACAGTACCAGAATCAGGCCAATGACGGATTTGAACAAGCCGACTGCGGTACTAAAGCTGAATTGTCCTTGCTTCAAGCCGGCAGTATAAACGTAAGTATCAAGAATCTCGGCCACATTTTTATTCATCGAGTTCAGAAGCAGGTAAATATGCTCGAAGCTAGTATCCAGGACGCTTCCCACTTTCAGAATAAGCAGAACGATAACAACGCTACGAATGCTCGGGATCGTAATATGCCAGATTTGACGGAATCGTCCGGCCCCATCCATCCTTGCCGCTTCATACAAGCCCGGGTCAATAGCAGCCATTGCCGCCAAATAAACGATCGTCCCCCAGCCCGCTTCCCTCCAAATTACTTGAAGGACGTAAATCGGATTAAACCACTCCTCACTCATGAGGAAGTTGATCGGCTGTCCGCCGAAATAAGTAATCAGTTCGTTAATAAGTCCGCCATCCATCGTCAGCATAACGAATGAGATGGATACAACGATAACCCATGACAAGAAGTGAGGGATATAAACGATCGTCTGTACGACGCGTTTGAAATATGAGTGAGTGACTTCATTAAGCATAAGCGCCAGTACAATCGGTACCGGAAAATAAAACACGATGTTGACGACAAACACAACCAGTGTATTTTTGAATATGTTCCAAAATTCAGAGTCGGTAAATAGTCTTCTAAAATGCTCTAGGCCGACCCATTCGCTTCCCATTATCCCTTTATAAGGCTGATAGTCCTGGAACGAAATAATCAGTCCGAACATAGGAATGTATTTAAATATTAGAAAATACAGAAATCCAGGCAATATCATCAAGTAAATATAACGGTTGCGAACGACCCGTTTCCAGAGACTGCTTTGAGGCTTGGGAACAATCACTGCGGTAGACTGTGCAGCCGTATTATTCATAAGGTTCATTCCTTTCTATCGTTAGCAATCATGAGATGCGAGAATAAATGAGATAGGTTAAGGCTGCCGATCTGCTCAGCAGCCCTTGCCTTTAATCACCTCTTATGGGACCAGCTTATTTGCCGCCGTTGCTTTTATACTGTTCGTTAAATTCATCGATGATTTTTTGACCGCCGTCATTTTGCCATTTCTTAATTGCCGTTTGGTAAGCAGCTTCATCGATTTTGCCCATTACGAATTGGTAAGTTGCATCTTTAACTTGATCTTGGAGTCTTGCGCCTTTCTCGTTGTATGTTTTGGAATCCAGAGCAACCGTTGGATCCGTAATCATAAATTTAACTGCTGCGTTGGACAAATTGTTCGCTTTCTCTGCAACAGGCAATGTGTAGAAGGAAGGCGTAATATTCGTTGTTTCATACAAAGCCATGTTCAAGTAAGGTCTTACTTCTTTCTCTACAAGCTTGCTGTCGGTCGAAGGCAATACTTTGCCGTCTTTCTTCGTGTAATGCTCGCCTTCCACGCCGAATTTCAACAGGTCAGCAATTTCAGGGGAGTAGAATTTATCCATCACGTTCAGGATGCTTTTCAGATCCTTCTCGGTTTTAACGGAAGATTTAGGGAAGAGAACAACGGTTCCATATCCCGGAAGACCCCAAGTAATAGTTTTACCTGTGTTATCTTTAATTTCATTTACTACATCGAACTTTGCTTCAGGGAAGTTTTTCTCGGTTTTCTCTTGCATCGTTTTGACATCGCCCATAGTTCCGATGTACACTCCCGCTCTGCCTGTATACATCAGGTTTTGCTGGTCCGTTTTACTCGTAACAGGGAAGTCTTGGTTGATCAAGCCCTCTTCACGCAGCTTTTTATAAAATTTCAATGTATCCAAGTAACCTTTGCTCATGAAATCCGGTGTCAGCTTGCCATCTTGAACGCCCCAGCCATTTGGAGTGCCGAAGTACATGGAAACGGTTTTGAACGATCCGTACACCAAATCATTACGGTCGGCCAACGGGATCGTTTTGCCGCCTCCCGCCAGATCGGCTTCTTTAAATTTCTTCAGCATGTTATAAAGATCGTCCACAGTTTGAGGAGCTGGAATACCTAATTTATCCGCCCAGTCCTTCCGATAGATTAAACCGGAGCGAGCTGGTTGTCTTTCTTGATACAGGGAGTAAATTTTGCCCCCAACTTCTGTGTTTTTCAGAACTTTTGGATCCAAATTTTTCAGATTCGGATAATCTTTCAGATAAGCACCGATTTCCCAAAATTGACCGTTCTTGATTGCGTCTCTCATTAGAACAAAGGAAGCCTGGTTTTTGAGATATACCACCTGCGGCAGTGAACCCGTTGCGAAAGCCGCTTGAAATTTCTCATCATATGAACCGTCAGGAACCCATTGAATCTCAAGCTGGGAGTTTGTTTTTTCTTCCAATATTTTTTCGAGCTTATCCGAAGGCACCTCAGTTGTCTGTAAATCAGCCATCATCGTAATTTTCACAGGCTGCTTATTGTCATCATTGGATCCTGCGGCTGCACCGTTTGTTTCCGTACCTTTGCTGCTGCTGCAACCCGCAACGACTGAACCAACTAAAGCGAGTGTACAAATAGCGCTTACCCATTTCAAATCTTTTGAAGACTTTCTCATATTCTCTTCCTCCCCAATTTCATAAATTTTATTTATAAAAGTGCTCTATAAACTGCTTCGCATAGCTGCTTACTCCGTCTGTCGAGTAATAATGTAACCCCTATTACAGATTTCGTACATTATCCCTGACTCACATCTTATAAACCCAGTATTGGCGCGGGTTTGAGCTGATCGTATATGCAGAAATTAACCTGATATAGCCCCTGTGCAGCGCTTTTGTAACGGCCAAAAACAGGCTTTTCCAAGCTGCAGATACCGATTTTCAGGTCATAGCGTTCACGAAATAACGGAAACAAGTTTAAATTCAAACAATAAAAAACCTACCAAATGGGAGTTTGGTAGGTTAGACTTATGGATCTATTTATCGGACAGCAGTCTTACTTTTATTGTAAGCCTCTTCCAATTCTTTTATAATTTGAGTTCCACCCTTATTCTTCCAGATCTCAATCTCATTACGGAAGCCTGTGCCATCAATCTTACCGAGAATATAATTGTAGGTTGCATTGGTCATGATAGAGGCTAATTCGGTTCCATGAGCATCATTAGTTAAAGAAGACAAGCCTACGGTCGGATCATGGATAAGGATACTTTCGTTATCGGCAACAAGACGATTAACCTCCTGCAAAATAGGCTCTTGCCCCTTTTCGTTCGGCTTCAAAATGTTGGGGTTACTTATATTCGCAATCATTAGAGACAGCAGGGGACGAACCTCTGCATTCATAAGCTGAAACATGTCCGGAGGGACGGCTACTTGTCCGTCCTTAAGCATATAATGCTTGCCCTCCTTTCCATACAGCATCAGATTCGCTACATCCTTATTCATCGTTTTGTCGAAGAACGCAAGAATCGCCTTCAGATCCTCCTGCGTTTTAATCGCCTTCTTGGAGAAGAGAAACAGCCCGCTATAGTGGGGGATAGACCACACTCCGTAGCCCTTTGGCCCCTGGATACGGTTCGCAAGCGTCAATTCGGCGTTTGCATTCACCTGCTTCATCTCCTCCAGCATCCGTGGCGCATCGGAAAGACTGCCCACATAGACGCCAGCCTTCCCGCTGATCATCATATAGCGCTGCACCTGCTTGCTAGCTACCGGAAAATCTTTATTCATGATATTCTCGCTATACAGCTTCTTCATAAAATTCATCGTGTCCATATATTCCGGTGTCGCAAAATCAGGGATAAAGGTACCTCCGGACAACAACCAATTGTTAGGCGTACCAAAATAGGAGCTTAAGGTCTTGAAAGCGCCGTAAATCAAGTCGTTGCGGTCGATCATTCCGACGGTATCCTGCTTTCCGTTGCCGTCAGGATCATTCAAGGTGAACGCTTGGATAACCTGATAAAGCTCATCAATCGTAGTCGGCTCCTTCAGGTTTAACCGCTCCAGCCAATCCTTGCGGATCATAATTCCTTGACGGGAGGGCGGCCTCTCATTGTACAAGCCGTAATATTTACCGTCCAGCATAGTCTCATCCAGCGTCTCTTTGCTTAGCGTTTTCAAATTCGGATAATAATCAAGATAAGGTCCAATATCCCAGAACATATCGGAGCGAATCGAATTTTTCACTAAATTATAATCAATCTGCCGGACATAGGTCACCTGTTTTAAGGTGTTGGTCTCCAGCGCATTCAGCATTTTACTTGTATAGATATCATCCTGAATCCATTGAACATTCAATTCGGCTCCAGTCTTTTCGTTTAGCTCGCGCATAAGCTCGTCCGAGGGCGGTTGAGGCTGGAATAGCGGTACCATCATACTAATTGGGGTTAGTCCCGGTTTATCGACCACGGTCTCAGCGTTGTGGCTTCCCTTGGAACAGGAGCTGAGCAGCACTAATGCTGTAATGACAAGAGCAATCGACCGAATCCAACGTGTAGCATACCAACGGTTCATTTGGATCCCAACCTCCTTTCCACCTCATTCTAACATTTCATTATACACGAAAAAAGTCGAAAAACTGGCTTGTCGTGACGAATTATTGTTATATTTGTCATGAATACGCATTGATCTATCAACTTTAACCTTGCTACAATTAGGAGGCACGCTCTACAACTAACACACGGGGAGGTATTTCGATGAGAAAATACAGCTTTTTAACCAAAATGACTCTATTCGGCTGTATTTTGTGTACGCTTCCCGTTATTTTTATAGGCTTTTTCTCCTATATGAAATCTTCGAAGGAGATTCAGAAGCAGGTTAACTCAGAGCAGCTGCAAATATTGACACAAATGAACTCTAATGTGGAGCAAACGCTGCAAACCGTGAATCACGCTTTAGATCAGTTGAACAATTCTACGGTGATGTCCGAGGCGCTACGGCGTCCCATTACCGAGCAAGACTTCATTCTTTATAAGGATCTTCGCAAGGAAATCAGCAATACCCAGTCGTTTTATACGAATCTGGAGGATGTCGTTATCGTTAATCTGAAACAAAACTGGATGTTAAAAAATTCAGGCTTTTATCGCATGGATCAATATATTCATCGTTCCCAAATTGCCAATCAAATGATGCTCCCGAGCTCGACCTCCTGGGTATTGAATCCGAGCCTTTGGTTTTATAGCGAAGAAAAGGCAAATGCTAGCACTTGTCCTTATACGATCAGTCTTGTCCAAAAGCTCCCGACCCAAGACTTGGATAAGTACGGCTTGTCCATTGCGAATATCTCTTCATGCAACATGCCGGGTATTCTGAACTACAAGCCGCGGGAATCGGAAACCGTTATGATTTTGGACGATCAAGACAGGATCATCTACCATAATGATCAATCCATGATCGGAAGGTACGCAATCAATACGGGATTTATTAAAAATCCAGCGATTTTCAGCAAATCCTCGGACCAATTTCAAACGGATGTGGACGGTAAGAAGTACACCGCGACCTATCTGCGTTCTTCCTATAACAATTGGATCTATATGTCGATCATTTCCATTGATAGTCTTACCAAGGAATCGGTTAAAATTCGTAATTTTACCATTATCATTAGCGTTGTTATCGTTCTAGCGTTCATGACCGTCGCCTGGATCTCTTCTAGACGGATGTATAGCCCTATTCGCCGTATGATCAAGCAGATCCCCGTCAAGGAGGCGCACAACAGCGGTTCCCGGCTTAATGAATTTGATATGATCGGCAGCATGATGCAGGACCTGTCATTATCCAAGAGCAGGCTGGAGCAGGAAACTCACCGCCACTTCCAACAAGCGCGGGACTTCTTCCTTATGAAGCTGTTCCAGGGTACGATGCGGCGTAAAGATATTATGGAGAAAACGGAGCAGCTCGGCTTCAGCGACAAGCTGGAGAGCTGGAAGGTCATGTCCGTCATCAATATACAGATTGATACGCTTGAAAATACGTCTTATGAAAAGGACGATCTGGACCTGCTGCTCTTTGCTGTCAGTAATATTACCGAGGAGAGCATTCCTGAGGGCCTACGTCTGCCTCCGGTTTCCATCGACCAAACTCTCGTTATCCTGGTAGGACAACCGGAACAGCATTCTGAGGGATACAACCGTTGGATCTATTCGCTTACGGAATCTCTCCAGCAAGTAATTCAAACGATTCTAAAGCTTAAGATAAGTATCGGGATCAGCCTTCCTTTCAATGATCTTAAGCATACGACCATCGCTTATCGTGAGGGACTGGAGGCACTGAAACACCGTATTCACCTGGGGGTCGGCGTCATCATTCATTATGCCAACATGAATGCAGGCAAACATCAGATGAATCTGGATTATCCTTGGCTCACCGAGAGCGAAATGTTCGATGCCATTCGGCTAGCCGACGAGCAGAAAGCGATAGAACATTTTGAAACTCTGATGCAGATCATTTTCAAGCACGAGATGTCCCCCCAGGAATACCAGGTTCCCTTCATGAGGCTGCTGAACAACCTGCTCATTATGATTCAGGAGGCAGGCATTCGCTTAAACCAGCTAAATCCTGGCGGAGAATCGTACTATGAGGAGTTGAATAAACTCCACATTGGCAAAGAAATCGAAGAGTGGTTCTTATCCCGACTTATCCTGCCGTTAATCCGGATTTTCCGTGAGCGGTTGGATTCTCAGTACCAAAGCATATCGGAGACAGTGCTCGACCGCATTCATAAGGAGTTCGACACCGATCTGACTATTGAGCAATGTGCTGCGGATCTTCATTACAACGCCAATTATTTGAGCAGCGTTTTTCGGAAGGAAACCGGTCAGACCTTCAGTGATTATCTTACCGCCTTCCGAATCACAATGGCTAAAAAATGGTTGATCGAAACGGATATGCCTATCAAGGACATCGCTCAAAGGCTGCAATATCAACCGCAAAACTTCAACCGCTTTTTCCGAAAGCAGGAGGGTATGACCCCAGGGCAATATCGGGAAAGCTTCCGGAAAAATCAAGCATGAATCCAGCGCTTCACACTGCGCGAGAAGCAAATAAGCAAAGCAACCCGTCTAAGAATCGGTGCGCTTTGCTTATTTCGCTTTGTGCCCCCTATTAATTAAGGCTCAATCCTTAAAAAATAGACGGGATCGCCGGTCTTCCCCAGTCGGTATTCATTTGGCGTCGCTCCGACAAAGGAACGGAACACCTTAATAAAATAATTTGTATACTCGAAGCCCGCTTCCTTGCCGATCATCTCAACCGTCTTGTCCGTATGCCTTAGCAGCCACGCCGCCTGTTCGATTCGGATTTTCCGCAAATACTGATTGGGCTTCAAGCCCGTTTTCTTCGTGAACTGCCGGCAAAAATGAAATTTACTGAGACCCGCAGCCTCAGCCAAATCATCGATAGATACATCACTGGCATATTTCGATTTCATCAATTTAATAGCAGCCCGGATAGAATCAGGCATATCCTGAGGGGCACGTACAATGTCCCTCCCCTCTGCCAGCCGATGCAGGGACATTAACAGCTCGTACAGTCTAGAAGAAATCTTATATTTATCCAGCTGAGGATCCCGATATACGTCTGCATACAATCGGCTTAATATCGCAAGAGGCTCCCTATATTCGCGAAACGAGAGCACCGTTCCCATTTTTTTTGCGATATCCGTGAAATGATTTAGAGCATCCGCTCCATTGACGACGATGTAAAGAAATTCCCACTCTTCCTCTTCCACAGGAAAGTAATACTCCTGATCGCTTGGAATCATCGTGATAAAGCCCGTATCCTTAGGCAGCGAATAGAGCGTATCTCCATCCCTCAGCATCCCTCGTCCCGACAGCGTATATTGAAATACGACGAAGCCCCCTCCACGCTCCCGCCCGTTCCAACGATAGTCAGTTGAGTTCACTCGATCCCATCCGATATTGATGAGTCGAATGGGCAGCTCCGCGCTGCTTAAGTACTTGAACCCGAAGCTCGAGCGTTCACAAGCCTCATGATAATTGAGCAATATAGTATCATCCTTTCGATAATATGTTATCATTGTAAGCCTTTTTTCTTTGTTTTATTATGTAACTGTCCAATACACAAGTCAACGAAGATCAATGCATTTATACTTTAAATGTCGGATAGGAGGACTTTTATTATGTTAAAAATTGCTATGGTCGGTGCAGGAAGCATAGGATTTACCCGCAGGTTGGTTATGGATATTTTAGCGGTGGAAGAATTTCAAGATGCGCAATTTCGTTTCATGGATATTAACGAGGAAAGCTTGCAGATGGCCGCCAGTCTGTGTCGGCATATGATTGAGAAGAACAATCTGCCAGCGGTTATCCACGCGACGACCAATCAGCGAGAAGCGCTGACCGGAGCAGATTATGTGTTCTGCACCGCGCGTGTTGGAGGACTCGAGGCGTTCCGCCACGACATTGAAATTCCACTCCGCTACGGTGTCGATCAATGTGTAGGAGACACACTGGGGCCAGGGGGCGTTTTCTTCGCGCTGCGTACGATTCCGGTGCTGCTGGATATCGCCCGCGATATGCGTGAGGTCGCTCCGAATGCACTGCTTCTCAATTATTCCAATCCCATGGCTATGAATACATGGGCGGTTCGCCGCGCCGGCGGCATTAAGGTTGTCGGACTGTGCCATGGCGTTCAGCACAGCCATTCGCTCATCGCCAAAGCGCTCGGGCTGCCAAGGCACGAGGTCGATTACACAGCAGCAGGAATTAACCATCAAACCTGGTTCGTCCAAGTGTCGCATCAAGGACATAGCTTGCTGTCCGATATTCTTCCTGCAATGGAGAAGCATCCCGATATTGCCCTTAGGGAGCCATGCCGCATCGATGTGCTGCGCCGCTTCGGCTATTTCTCGACGGAGTCGAACGGACATCTAAGCGAGTATTTGCCGTGGTATCGCAAACGGCCGGAAGCGACAGCTCAATGGATATATCCCGATACATGGATCGGTGGAGAAACCGGGGGCTATCTAAACCATTGTCTGAGCCGCGGCGATGAATATAAAGAAAACTATCCGAAGTGGCTTAGTGGAGAATTGGAATCGATACCTCTGGGCCAACGTTCAGAAGAACACGGCTCCTATATACTTGAAGCGCTAGAAACAGGACGCGTATATCGAGGCCATTTCAACATCGGTAACGAAGGCCTGATTACCAATCTGCCGGAGCAGAGCACGATAGAAATCCCCTGCTATGTAGATCGCAGCGGTATCCAGCCAACGTTCATTGGATCGCTACCGCTCGCTTGTGCAGCAACCTGCCGCACAAGCATCAGTGTGCAGGAAATGGCAGTCGAAGCGGCTTTGACTGGCAATCGCGAGCTGGTTAAGCAGGCGGTTCTGCATGATCCGCTGACCGCTGCCGTCTGTACTACAGATGAAGTGTGGCGATTATGCGATGACATGTTCGAAGCATTAGCTCCTTGGCTGCCGCAATTTAATGGGGAAAATCGTACATGGAAGGACATTCCGCAGCCGGATGGCGGAAAGCTTAATTTCATTAATAAATAATGGCGGTAAGTCTTTTTATATAAGCTCCAGTAATCGCTGCAACCAAAACAAAAGCTGACTTCCATCTAATGAAGTCAGCTTGTTTATTCACTTTATCTCTTTTAACGAATCCCATGTGTCAAGCCGATCATCGTCAGCAGACCTGCAATGAACGCGAAGGTGGCCGGTCTTTCATGACCGTCCCCATGGCTTTCAGGTATGAGCTCCTTGTATACGACATAAAGCATGGCGCCTGCTGCAAAGGCAAGCCCATATGGAACGACATTGCCCATCCGTGATGTAAAATGAAATCCTGCGAAGCAGGCGGCAAGCTCCACTAAGGCTGTACCCGAAGCAAACAAAACCGCTTTCCATTTGCCGACCTGATGGGAAATAAGGAACAGAGCGATCAAGAATCCTTCCGGCACATTTTGCAAACCGATGGCAAACGAAACGAGAGGTCCCAAATCCGGGTGTTCACTCGCATAGCTAACCCCGACAGAAAGTCCTTCCGGCAAGTTATGTAAGCCCATAGCAAGCAAAAAGAATAAAGACTTGTCCTGCATGGCCTGCTTGCCTGAGGAATGAGCAGGTTCCGTATGCGGAATTGCTTTTTCCATAAGGGTTAATACGGCTGTTCCTGCCAATATTCCTGCAGCGAGCACCCACAGATTGGAGAGCTTCAATGCGGAAGGAATAAGACTGTATGTCGATGCGGCTACCATAATGCCTGCCGTATACGCGAGAAGACTGTCTCTTCTGCTGTGCGATACATGCTTGAACAGCAGCGCGGGGATAGCCCCGAGCACCGTGCATAATGAAGCGATGATACCGCTTAGCGCCATTTGTTCCATCCGAACCAACTCCATATGAGACATATCAGACCCTTATCATCATATGTACAAGCATGAAAAAAAGACCAGCAAGCTGTCTTGTCCCCCTCTTGGATTGGGATTCTCCCTCTATCGGAGTTGAGTAGGTCTACTTCCATTTAGTAATGATAAAACCCCCGGCAATGACGGCTAGACCCAGGTATGTTTTCCAGGTCGGTATTTCTTTGAGAAACCAGTATCCCATCACGACGCAAATCAAAATTTCCAAACATTTGGACAAGCTGAGTGCTACCGTCAAGCTCCCAAATGATTTGTAGCAATATTTGATCCCGTAACCTATCATCAAATTCGTCGCAAAAAGCAACGGCAGCAGCTTGAGCTGGTAATAAAACGTAGACCAAAACAAAGGCTCGATATGCTTCGCTTGGTAAGCTAACACTGCATTGATTGCGAATAACCCCGCTAAAAGCAGCCCAATGCCATAAACGACAATCATTAGTTATGGCTCCTTCCTTATGCTAACTATGGTTATTTCAGCTTGTATACTTAATGTTTCTTTATTGCAATTTTTTTAACCATAGGGAATTAACTTGGGATTAGGAAAGACTTATCGTCACTTGGCTAAATCTTCAGTCAAAAAAAGACCTCCCTGACAGGGAGGTCCTCCATCCATCTATGAGCGCAGCCAGCACTGGCCGGGCTATTACCGGAAATCCGGCGGGATACGGCGTGCTACGCCAGTTCCGATAGCTGCTTCAATTACGGCATGACGCACATTCGTTACAACATGCTCGTTAAAAATACTCGGAATGACATACAGCTCATTCAGCTCCGCATCACTCACAACCGAGGCGATAGCGCGAGCTGCAGCCAGCTTCATCTCTTCATTGATTCGACGTGCGCGGCAGTCGAGCGCTCCACGGAAAATACCTGGGAAGCACAGAACGTTATTGATCTGATTCGGATAGTCGCTTCTTCCTGTTGCCATAACACGCACGTAAGGCTGTGCCACTTCCGGATCGATTTCCGGCTGCGGGTTAGCAAGTGCAAATACAATCGGATCTTTAGCCATCGATTGTACGTGATGTACTTTCAACAAGCCTGCACGCGATACGCCGATGAATACGTCTGCTCCTTGGATTACGTCTTCCAAGACTCCTGCCTTCGATTCAACCTGCGGCTGTTGTGCAAGCCACTGCCACATAGGCTGTTCATAAGTACCGCCTTGGACAATCGCACCGTCACGGTCAACAGGGACAAGTCTGCCTACTCCTGCTGCCAAGAGCATTTTGCAGACCGAGACGCCTGCTGCGCCAATTCCGTTAACTACAACACGGATGTTTTCAATCGGCTTTCCTACTACCTTCAACGCATTCAAGAGACCCGCCATCATTACGACTGCCGTTCCGTGCTGATCGTCGTGGAATACTGGAATATCAAGCTCTTGCTCCAATCTCGATTCGATCTCGAAGCAACGCGGCGAGCTGATATCCTCCAAGTTAATGCCACCGAAAATCGGGCTCATAGCTTTAACGGTACGGATAATTTCCTCTGTATCCTTGGTATCCAAGCAAATCGGAAAAGCGTCTACTCCAGCCAATTGCTTGAACAGCATTGCTTTCCCTTCCATAACTGGGGCAGCAGCTTCCGGTCCGATATCGCCAAGACCTAATACGGCTGTTCCATCTGTAACAACGGCTACTGTGTTCCGCTTGATGGTAAGGGAGTACGCTTTATTGGGGTTCTCATGGATAGCGGTACATACGCGAGCTACGCCTGGTGTATACACACGGGACAAGTCGTCGCGGTTTTTGATCGGCATGCTCGGAGTAACCGAGATTTTCCCACCCAAATGCGCCAAAAAGGTCCGGTCGGATACGTTGATCAGCTTAATTCCCGACAGCTGTTTAATGCCTTGAACGACTTGCGCCTCCGCAGAGTCCTGGACATCCACCGTGATGTCCCGAACAGATGATTCCTTGCCGACACGTATAACGTCGATCGAGGTTACATCTCCTCCTGCATAGCTTATTGCTGCAGCTACGTCACCGAATGTCACTTCTCCGTGCGTCAGCTCCACCCGTAAAATGATACTTGTATTGGCCATAAAAAATGCCTCCCTGAGTTCGATATTATGAACTTATTTCCATATAATGAATTTCAATATTCCAAATCATATCACGCATACTTTTATTTTTGCAATAAAAAATTTATCCGCTTTCATTTCTTAACTTCTATGAGAAGATCTACATGCTACAAAAATCAGTTGAATTCTAATCTAAGTTAAAGCAAATACAAACTACCGAACCGCTTTTTTCAACATATCTTCGTCCATTGCACCTTGATGCTTTTTACGGATTACTCCCTGTTCGTCCAGCACATACGTTGCC
Source organism: Paenibacillus sp. UNC451MF (assembly GCF_000686845.1). GTDB lineage: Bacteria > Bacillota > Bacilli > Paenibacillales > NBRC-103111 > Paenibacillus_S. The sequence continues at coordinate 46,938 of NZ_JMLS01000031.1, forward strand.
GGATATGCGGATACTTGATAAGTTTTCCCCACTTGTCCATCCACATCCAATACTAGGGGAAACGTGAGCCCCCAATGCCTCTGGAAAGATGCCACCACCGTTTGGCTAGCCTCCGTATGCGTTGCGTCGACAGATAAAATAACGACGTTCTTATCCTTGTATTCGCTATAAAATTGTTGCATGACCGGCATCTCTACCCTGCAAGGCGGACACCAGGTTGCCCAGAAGTTGATCAGCACCTTTTTCCCTTTGTAATCCGACAGCTTGGCCTTGGTCCCTTCGAGTGTCGTTAATTCGAAATCAGGAGCTATTTGACCGATACCAATGCCTATTTCGCTCGCTGCCTGGCTTCCCCAACCGGATTTATCCCATGTGTTTGAGGCAACCGCACTTAGCAATGCATGCATTATGACAAAAGAGAGAAACAATGTCTGCATCCTGCTGCGTCCCGCTTGAGGCTCTCTCATCCATCCAAGGACTACAGTCCCTATACCAAGCACAGCGATAACAGCATTCGTGGTAATATTCCCTTCTAAGAAAGCGACTTCCAACATTCGATATATCGTATAACCAGAAATTATTGAGACAAGCCACGAATCTATATAAACAGCACGAATTGGCGACGCGCGGTCTTTATACCATACATAGCCTGCTGCAAGCAGTGTGGCTAGCCAAGCTCCCTTAACACCTCCGCTAAAATACAACAGCGTTCTCGGTTCATTCAATACATTTTGAGACTGAAACAGGATCACGCTTAGCTTCCATATCAAAAACCAGATCAGTATTGCTTCAAACGGCCTTTCGTAACCTGTTCCTTTAGGCAAGGCACTCCGCAGCCTTAATCTCATGACAGCATAAGCTGCAACCACGGCAGCCGCAACGATCAGAACCTGGCCTGACACAACCAATGGCCCCAACGTCCATGTATTCAAATTCCGCTACCTCCTAACCCTAGCCTATGTTCATTGTCTATCGGATGATTGGACATGTCAAATCAAGTCTTTTTACACACCATATAGAACTCTCTTATAGGGGGGCCAGATGATAAATCTTCGCAATCTTTATCCTTATGTCTGTGGCAATTTACTTTACAAGGGTTTGAAAGTAGCACTTGAGCCTCTATGAATTATATTCATTGCATGAAAAAGCTGCTTGCACCCTCTCTTATTATCGTATTTTTGCCTAAACAGCACTCTTCAAGGAATTCAAACATGAATGTCTCTAACTGGAGCTTTATTCAATTTCCAGCTAACATTAAATGTCATATTCATTCCATTCTACACCAACCCTTATTACCTAATATTTACCTAAATATCCATTATAGAGTTCCTTTAAATGCTTTGAAAAGCCCTAATCTCCGTTGCGTAAAAGCTGTTCATGAAGCTGTCATTGTGGATAGAATATTCTATACCCATGTATGGTATAATAATACTTAAAAACCATTTGCTTTTGGGGGTAATCTCTATGAAATTCAATGCCTTGATTCCTTTAACCGGAATGGTCGCTTTATCGTTTCTTCTATCAGCCTGCGGCTCATCCGCCGGTAAATCAACGACGGCTATGGCTCCCCAAGCCTCTCACCAGCAGCACGCCCCTAACGGCGATTTGCAAGAAACTACTTCCGGTATCACGAAACTCCCTACATTCCTTGACAAGCAGCGGCCAGAAATCAAGCAGGCCTATCAGGTGGCGGCATCTGTCTCTGATCTTCTGCAATGGATTCCATGCTATTGTGGTTGCGGGGAAAGCGCGGGACACACAAGCAATAAAAACTGCTTCATCAAAGAAATCAAGCAGGACGGCAGCGTCGTATGGGATGATCACGGAACACGCTGCGGTGTCTGTCTGGAGATTGCAGTAACATCGGCAAGAATGAAGCAGGATGGCAAATCTGCCAAAGAAATCCGTTCCTACATCGATCAGAAGTATCAAAAAGGCTATGCCAAGCCTACGGATACTCCAAAGCCTGCTTAATCTACGATATGTAAAAACAAAAAAGAAGCGGACGAGGAACCAGCCTCGTTCGCCTCTTTTAGTTTCATTACAATACGATAGATAATATATTCTGTACAGGGATATAAAAACTATTGCCAACGGATGAAACGACTTGTATAGTGCAGCCTTTTAATCCTTGGAACTTTCCAGTTACAGAAGTATTGTCAAAAAACACTCTAATAGTTTGACCAAGTGATAATCTTTCAATGATAGAAATAATAGAAGAAGAATCCATACTCGCCACCTCCTTTTTCTTCTGGAGATGGTATATTATATGAATTATATAAAACTATGACTAGATTCATATACTACGGTACGTATCCATTTTATAGAGTCTATGACAGCAGCATTCCTCAGTCATTCCTCTCCAAAGATATAATTAGGCTTGAACAAGCCATGCTTTTGTCCAGCGCCATTGATCCAAATGTTGACTGTTCAACTGGATATGCTCATTACACTGAACTAGGAAGTATAACCGTAACAGAGGTTCCCTCTTCTACTTTACTGCTCACAGTAACCGTTCCTTTATGCATCGATACGATTTTCCTTACAAGGGACAATCCCAATCCATTCCCTTCCGCTGTACCCGTGCGAGAACGGTCAGCTTTATAAAACTGGTGAAAAATCATCGACAGCTCCGCTTCCGGGATACCTATTCCTGAATCAGCAATCACTACTTTGACTTGGTGTACCTCTGCCGTCATTCTTATTCCAATCATGCCGCCTTCTGGAGTAAATTTGATGCTGTTTCCTAGCAGATTGATCCATACCTGATTGAGCAAGTCCTGATCAGCCGCTATGACCGTTTTGGGTAAATTTAATTCCAGATGAAGCTGCTTTGCGCTCCATTGAGGCTCACACACGACCGCAACATGGCGAATTTGCTCATCCAGACGATACGTTGATATTTGAAATGGATGATGTTTGGATTCCAGTGAGGCCAGCTTCAATAAGTTATCGCTTAAACGTGATAAACGCTCACTTTCGGATTGGATAATATCCAAATAATACAATCGTTCGTCAGAAGGCATCGCACTGTTCTTTAATGCCTTCGTAAAACCGATAATCGAGGTCAATGGCGATTGAATCTCGTGAGAAACATTGGATACGAAGTCCTGTCGCATATGTTCCAGCTGCTTGAGCTCATCTGTCATTTCATCGAAGCTTTGAGTCAAAATTCCGATCTCGTCATTACGCTTCAAATTCATTTGAACGTTGAAATTGCCTTTGGCCAGCTCTCGCGTCGCCTTGGTCAACATATTTAGCGGTTTCACCAAATACCTTGCTGCCACGACCATAACCAATCCTCCCAGGACTAAAACAATGAGGAGGTTGATTTGAATCGTATTTTTAATCGAATGGCTTATTGTCGTATAGTTCGGCTGAATAAAGAGTACGAAAGCTTCGCCTTCTCGCTTCAAAGGAAACCCCATAAGCCATCCCGGCAGCTCACGGTTCTGTTTGTCCAAGAAAGCTTGATACGAATTCTCGGTGAAAACCTGCTTCACCTGATCATTGGAAACCATAATAGAGTTCGAAGAGCTCACCAGCCTTTTGCCAGAGGCGTCATAAATGCTAATAAATGACGACTTCATCTCTGCAAAATGCTGCACTATTCCCTGCCATCGCTCCTGCTCCGTTTCAGATAAAATATCAATCATTCCCTCCGCAGAGCGGCTCGTATCCTCTCTCATCCAATCCTGCATTTGCTGCTCAAACATCTGGTTCGTAACAAGGAAGGAACCGACCAAACCAATTATAACTGCAACGATAAAAGCTACCACCACTCGTGTGTAGAGAGACTTTATCATTCCTTCATCTCCAACCGGTAACCCAGACCGCGAATTGTGCTAATCTTGAATGAGACGCTTTCCATATGGAATCGTTCTCTCAATCTTTTGATATGAACATCTACCGTCCTCTCGTCTCCCTCATAATCAATTCCCCATATTTGCTGGATGAGTTGTTCTCTTGTAAATATTTGTCCAGGATAGCTGGCTAATTTAAACAACAGCTCAAATTCCTTAAGCGGCAGCACGACCGTGTCGTCTCCAAGCTTCATTTCATGAGAAGATTGATCTAGCAGTACCTCTCCAATGTGTACGACATGGGAGGCTGCAATTTTATAACGCTTCAGCAGCGCTCTTACTCGAAGGACAAGCTCTATTGGATCAAAAGGTTTCACCAAATAATCATCGGTTCCTAGCTGGAAGCCTTTTACTTTTTGACCGGTTTCCCCTTGGGCAGTAACCATAAGTACCGGAATGTCGTAATGTGCTTTAATTTCCTGGCATAGCTCCCAACCGTCCATCTCAGGCATCATAATATCAAGCACCACGAGATCCATCCGTTCTTTCTCCAGCCGAGCTAATGCTTCCTTCCCGTTGTACGCTTCCCTTGTGACCCAGCCTTCCCGTTCCAAGAATAAGGTCATCAGCTTTACGATATGCCGATCATCATCCACAACCAGTATATTAGCCATAACCATCTTCCTCCCCTGAATGGCATGTTCTGTCCATAGTATATCCATGTTGCAGGAACGGATGAATGAAGGCAAAAAAAAGACTTCGTTCTTTGAACGAAGTCATAGTATCGTGAAACCAGAAGAGCTTGAAATATTGCTAGTATACGCCGGTGGAGTACCCCCTTCCGGCCGCTGTTGTTATCGGGAAATTTTGAATTTATTCGTCTTATAGCTGTATTTTCCCGATAACAAAGGCGGACGCTATCGCTCCTACAGGGGATACTTCACCTCCCGCCTTCTGCGAGCATCTGGATCATAGGTTTCATATCAATCTTAGAACTCCATTCTTAAACGAAGTCTCTTTATTTATAAAGATTAAAGTCCCAAGATCGCATCAATCATCGGTTTAGTATCTCCGCCTGGGTACAGAACGTACAGAAGAACGTAGACAATGACACCCGTTGGAGCTGTAATCAGCCACATAACCGCCGTCCAGCGTCCGATCTTCTTATGCTTCGCAAACCTTTTATTGAAAGCGTGAAGCAGAGTAATCACTCCAAAAACACCGGCTAACGTAGCCAAAGTAATATGGAAAAAGAGGAACAGATGGTACGCCAGCTTCAACGACTCCGGTCCTCCGAAAGTCGTGTTACCTACAAAGATGGTCCGTGATACATAAATGATGAAAAAGGCCAGGGCAAAACCGGCTCCCCAGAGCATCAACTTCTCATGCCCTTTACGGTTTCCCTTTAAGATTTGTCTCCAACCGAAGGCTACAAAAATAGCACTAATAACAATAAACGACGTGCTGATCGTCGGCAATATATGCATTCTCGCTCCACCTCATCTTCCTTAATCAGGCCCGGTTTGCATTGACCGAAGAATGAGCGAACGACTCATTCTGCAAATCTTCTTCTTCTTCCTCCTGCCGTTCTCTGCGATACCAGCGGAAGAAAATGTAGGCTAATGCCGCACCATAAACAATTTCCTGGACAATCTTCATAATGACGCCGCCCAGCTGCTGATCGTTCAAAATCGACATATACAAGTATTGCTCGGATACACCCTCGTAATTCGCATACATAGGCTCACCTGCAAAAATGATAAGAGCACATGCCGGTGTTAGCAGGATCCCATTAACGAAAATGTAAGCCATTTTCTTAAGCTCCGTCATCCGGCTGTATTCAGGCAGAGGACAAAACACAGGGAACCACATTTGGAACGCAGCAAGTAAAAACACGGTATTGTACATATCATGGAGCAATGGATTAGCCATCAGCGTGTCCATGATCATGGGTATATGATAAAAGGAGAATACCATGTTAAACACGAACAACGAAACCAATGGGGACGTCAATCCATACATGATCCTGTGAATACTCGGCCGTTTAAACAGCGGGCGAATCAGCCATCCCGGAATACCCAATAGCACCACCGGAGGCATTACCAAGTAAAGAATCGACTGTTGAAACATATGAGCACTGAAGCTGAAGTGATGCCCATAATAGCTTAGTGGACTTCCCTCCGCTATATAGAACATTAGCAAGCCAGTATAAAAGTACAACTGATGCTTTATCGAAACAGGCTCTGACTCTGCAAACCGATGGCGCCAGCGATTGACGGCTAATCCGTACAACCATCCGATGACAACAAGAATAAGCAGCAGAGCTGGGCTCCATAATGTGGCAAAATCTGCAGTCGCACCATGCCCTCCATGCCCCATCTGTCCCATTGGATCTGTATTCATGCTAACCTCTCCTTTCTTGGCTAATGAAGTCAAAATTTGGATTGTTACTAATTTGTGAAAAATAGCGCAAGCCTAAGAAAAAAAGGGGAGCTTTCATTTCTAAAAGCCCCCCTCCTTACTACCACCAAGTCCAGTAAACACCTGCAGCTACTGCTGTCAGGGCGACAATCGCCCCGAAAATCAGACCCACGATCGGGAATAGATGTCCTCTTTCCTTCATGTGCATCCAATAAGCTAACTGGAACAATATTTGCACGACCCCGAGGCCGGTCAAGAACCAAAGCAAAAATGCGCGATCCAAACCACCATACAGCACTGCTGCAAAGGCGATCATGGTTAATACAATGGAAACAATATAGGACAAGTAATGGTTCTTAGGGCCTTCCAACTTATGCCGATTTCCGGCAGACGATGAATGCTGTTGGCTGCTCATTTACGGTCCCACCTTCCCCATCAAGTACACTACGGTGAAGATAAATACCCAAACTACGTCGATAAAGTGCCAGTAAAGTCCTGCTACATAAAACTTCGGTGCTGTTACTACAGTCAATCCCTTTTTAAAGGAGGAGATGATTAACAGCGTTATCCATAACACCCCAAACGCAACGTGCGCTCCATGGAAACCGACTAACGTATAGAACGAAGTTGCAAATGCGCTCTTGGAGAATACATGACCTTCATGTACATACTCAGTAAACTCGTAAATCTCAAGACCCAAGAAGCAGAGACCCAAAAGTACTGTTACACCCATCCAGGACAAAAGCTTGCCCAGTTGACCGCGGTGTAATGCCATCGTTGCGAACACACTGGTTAGGGAGCTCGTCAACAAGATGAATGTTGACAGAGCTACCGTACCCAATTGGAAAATTTCTTGTCCCGTAGGACCGTCAGGAACTTGATTACGCAAAGCGATAAATGATGCGAACAACGTACCGAACAATACGCACTCTCCACCAAGGAAGAGCCAGAAGCCCAATACTTTATTTTTTCCTTCTAATGTTGCAGTTTCCGCGTGAGGTGGCAGGGCACCGCCTACTTCGTGATGTGCACTCATGCCTTTACCCCCTTATCATTGAGTTCTTCCGGTTCAATATGATAACCGTGATCATCATATACGGATCTTAAGAACATGCTAAGCAGCATAATTCCTAAACCTACTCCAGATACCCAATAGGTATGGTACATGAAGCCAAAACCGGCGATGAAGAAACCAATTGAAAATACAAGCGGCAAAATCGAAGGTGACGGCATATGAATCGAACCGATTGGTTCTGCTGGTGTCATCTCTTTGTTGCCAGCCATTTTTTCTTTCCACAATGGATCCAATCCGCGAACAAGCGGAGTTTGTTTAAAGTTGTACTCTGGAGGCGGAGATGGAATCGCCCACTCCAATGTACGGCCATCCCAAGGATCTGCAGGAGCATTCTTAGGCTTACGTGCAGTAGCAATTGTATTGATCAAGAATACGATTGTACCGATACCCATCAAGAAAGCACCGATCGTACTGATAAAGTTACCTTCTTCTAAACCAACGCCAGGCTGGTATGTAAATACGCGACGCGGCATCCCCATCAATCCCAAGAAGTGTTGCGGGAAGAATGTCATGTGGAAACCTACAAAGAAGGTCCAGAAATGAATTTTACCTAATGTTTCGTTCAACATGCGACCGAACATTTTAGGCCACCAGTAGTAAGCACCGGCGAACAATCCAAGAACCAAACCACCTACGATAACGTAGTGGAAATGCGCTACGACGAAGTATGTATCGTGATATTGATAGTCAGCTGCTGGAACCGCAAGCATAACCCCTGTAATACCACCCATAACGAACGTCGGGATAAACGCTGTTGCAAAAATATTGGCTGTCGTGAACGTAATTTGACCGCCCCAAAGCGTGAACAGCCAGTTAAAGATTTTAACCCCTGTTGGTACTGCAATAGCCATTGTAGCAATGGAGAATATCGCGTTACCGACAGGACCGATACCTGTTGTAAACATATGGTGAACCCAAACCATGAAGCCCAGGAACCCGATCAGCGCTGTAGCGAATACCATGGAGCTATATCCGAACAAACGTTTTTTCGAGAATGTACTAACAATCTCAGAGATAATACCAAATGCAGGAAGAATCAAAATGTAAACTTCGGGGTGACCGAAGATCCAGAACAAATGCTCCCAAAGTACGGCGTTACCACCCTTAGAAACATCGAAGAACGCACCGCCGAACAAACGGTCAAACATCAATTCAACCAAACCTACGGTAATCGCAGGGAAAGCGAACAAAATCAATGCGGATGTGATGAATGCAGTCCAAGTAAACAACGGCATTCTCATATAAGTCATACCAGGAGCACGCATGTTGATGATCGTTACAAGGAAGTTAATCCCCCCGATCAGCGTACCCAAACCGGCAATCTGCAAACCAAGGACGTAGAAGTCTACTCCATGATAACCAGTCGTTGTATCAATGATACTCGCAAGCGGTGAATATGCCGTCCAGCCTGCTGCAGGCGCTCCGCCCAAGAACCAGCTTGTATTGAGCATGACACCACCGAAGAAAAACAACCAAAATCCAAGCGCATTCACAAAAGGGAATGCTACGTCACGCGCACCGATTTGAAGCGGAACTACCGCATTCATAAACGCGAATATGATCGGCATCGCTGCAAAGAAGATCATCGTCGTACCGTGCATGGTAGTCAGCGCATTAAACGTATCGCCGATAAAAATCTTTTGGTCAGGATACAAAAGCTGAATCCGGATCAGAATCGCTTCTACACCGCCCATCAGGAAGAACAAGCCTCCTGCAATCAGGTACAATATCCCGATTTTTTTATGGTCAACTGTAGTAAGCCAATCCATTAAACCGGTGTAATGTTTTGCTTTGTGAGAGTGAGCCAACGTATTAACCTCCTTTGTTCCAAGATGTTCGTTATTTCAATGAATTCAAATATTTAACCAAGTCGTTGATTTGGTTGTCTTGCAATGGAACTTGAGGCATTTTGTTGCCCGGTTTCACCGATTGAGGATCTTTGATCCATTGTTTAATGCTTTCATCGTCGTGAGGCAAGATGCCAGCAACCATTTCACGAGTTCCGAATCCGTTCAAGTTAGGTCCAAAGCCAAGTCCTTGTGCGTTAACCGCGTGACAGGACAAGCAGTTGTCTTTAAATACTTGTTCTCCGTTTTTAGCTTCTGCAGGAATCGAAGCCGGAGTTTTCATTTTCTCTACCCATTTGTTGAAATCCGCTTCCGATTTGGACACGACTTTAAAGTCCATCAGAGCATGGGACGCTCCACAGAGCTCGGCGCATTTACCCATAAAGGTATCCGCATCGTCTGCTTCCAAATAGAATACATTCGTCATTCCAACGTTCGTATCTTGTTTACCGCCGAGGGAAGGTACCCAGAAAGCGTGAAGCACGTCGGCTGATGTAAGTTCAAATGCGATTTTTTTGCCTGTAGGAATAACCAGATCTTGAGCTGTAGCGATTCCAAGTTCCGGATACTCAAATTGCCACCAGAATTGGTGTGCTGTTACTTTAACGTGTACTGCATCTTTGTCACCGATGTGATTTTCCGCTAATTTCACTGTATAACTCACTGTTGGCACAGCCAAAATGAGCAGCAAAATAATTGGAATCACTGTCCAAATGATTTCCAGCGTATGGCTTCCTTCAACTTGCTTCGGAATGATATCTTTATCGCCTTTCTTCTTCCGGAAGCGAACCAATACGTAAATGTAGATTACGAATACAACCACGACGACCAAGATCATAATGCCCAAGCTCAGCTTCATTAAGAACAGCTGGTCTCTGGCTACCGGACCTCTTGGCTTCAAGGCGGAAATCCTATCGTCTCCACACCCCGTCAGAAGCAACATCATCAACCCGAAAAGAGGGATGAAACGCCACAGATTTTGCCATCGATTCATCTTATCAATCCCACCTCTAAAGCTAATATTTTTCGAACAAAAGGTCATATATTGTCAATGAACCTAATCACCATATTAACTATAAATTCGTACCACTTTTTTGTCAATGAATCTGAAGAAGTTCACAAATTGTTCTCAAACAGCCATTTTCATAGCATTTTCATTGGTTTTTCTCCTTTGCCTCTCTTGTTTTATTTCCATAATTCAGGGCTTTTATGCATCTCAACACCTTTTGTCGAATAACGCATATTTCTCCCGAATTAACGGATTCTAATATAGAAGAAATTCAACTGCAGTTGCGAGGGCTATGGTGCTATGTGAATCAGTTTTCTCAATAGTCCCCCCAATTTATGCTTACAAGAAACGTTTTTTTCCACTGCTGTACTTTGCTTCATGCAAAACTTATGAGGAGGTTATGATGATGTTCCATCTGCGACTTTCATGGGCGGCGGTTTGTACAAGCTCCCTCATTCTCCTTAGTGGATGCTTCTCCACTTACGATTACAACAGCGCCAACAATTTCGGCAGTAAGCGGGATGCCCCCAGACAGGACACTACGCGGGCTTATCAAACGCAACAGCAATATGCCATTGTATCCCATAAGCATACTAATCTCGAAATGAATCAGTTTTTATCGGATCAGATTGCTGCTATGGATGGAGTTAACAGTGCTATTGTTATGCTCGCCGACAACACTGCTTATGTAGCGATCACCATCGACAAAACGGCAACCGGAACCCGAAGTGGGCTTTCCGGTCAAGAAACGAACAATGCTGGAACCGTGCGAGGCTTGTACAACCCAAGTACTCCTTTTAGCGATTATGCGGACCCGAAAAAACTGGCGACTGGAACCAACTCTTATGAAACAGTAAAAAACCATGAGCATTTAACTCATTTGTTCAAACAAAAAATTGCCGAGAAAATCCGCTCTCTACAGCCAACTGTTTCAGATGTTTATATTTCAGCAAACCGCAACTATATTAATGAACTGAACCGGATTGCCCAGGAAGCTTGGAAGGGTCAGGATTTGAAGCCATTTCTCCCTCATTTCGACGCTTTATCCGAGGATATTTTCGGTACACAGCCAACTCATCCTACAAGCACGGAATAAACCCTCAAGCTACTACACATCGTCTGACAATCATCTTCTATTTTCTTACCCTGAGAATCGCTTCATATTATATATGAAGAAACTCGGGGTTTTTGGTCTGAAGAGAATAGATAACTGAACTCTTAACCGATACTGGGAATAAAGCTTTTTTAGCTGCTGGTGCAGTTCAACGTTTACTGGTTTTGATTTTATGCCATAAAAGAAATAACGTCGGTTTCTTTTTCCTACGGCTTCCTGTAGAATGCATGTAGACGCCACAAGTCTGTTCAACGCATCTTGCGGTCGCTCTCGTTCGAAACGGCCTAAGATCTTGAACGGCTCGCATCCTATTATAGAAGAGAAATTTTTGGCTGCTGCTTACTTATAAGGATTTACTTCCGTTAGAGACGTTTAGGGAACAGACTTATGATGAATGAACTGGAAGATAAGGAGACAATCTATAATGAAAACCAATTTATTTGCCTCGCTAGGCATTAGTGAAGAAATTGTGGAAGCCTTGAACAATCAAGGATATACGGAGCCTACGCCGATTCAGCAGGAATCCATTCCGGTCGTGCTGGCCGGGAATGACGTTATCGCCCAAGCTCAGACGGGAACTGGTAAAACGCTAGCCTTCGTCCTTCCGATTCTAGAGCGCATTGACCCTAAGAAAAACTTTACTCAAGCTCTAATCGTAACGCCTACCCGTGAGCTGGCTATTCAAATCGCCGGTGAGGTGCAAAAATGGGCACCAATCAAAGGTGTACGCGTCCTCGCTGCATATGGCGGACAAGATGTCGAGCGGCAGCTAAAAAAACTCGAAGGCACTGTACATATGATCATTGCAACGCCGGGCCGTTTGCTTGACCATTTGCGTAGAGAGACGGTACAGCTTCAACGTCTATCCACATTGGTTCTTGATGAGGCGGATCAAATGCTGCACATGGGTTTTCTGAAGGAAGTTGAGGAAATCATCGTACAGACATCCCCGAAAAGACAAACCTTGTTGTTCTCAGCGACAATGCCCGGTCCTATCCGCAATCTGGCAAAAAGCTATATGAGAGATCCGCAGGAAATCAAGGTAAAGACCAAGCAGGTTACGCTAACAGAAATCGAGCAAATTGCCATTAAAACGACAGACCGCGGCAAGCAGGACGCATTGGTCCGTCTAATCGACGAATATCAGCCTTATTTGGCCATGATCTTCTGCCGGACAAAGCTTCGCGCTTCCAAGCTGAATGAAGCATTGCAGGATCTAGGCTATGCCTCCGATGAGCTGCACGGCGATTTGACTCAAGCCAAACGGGAACAGGTCATGAAGCGATTCCGCGATGCCAAAATCCAACTGCTTGTAGCTACGGATATTGCCGCACGCGGTTTGGATGTCGAAGGCATCACTCATGTGTTCAACTACGATATGCCTCATGATGTTGAAAGCTATATTCATCGAATCGGCCGGACAGGCCGCGCAGGTCAACGCGGTATGGCGGTTACCATGGTAGCGCAGCGCGACCAAGGTACGCTTGAGGCTATTGAAAGAGGCATCAATGCCGAACTGCCAAGACGAACGGCGAAGGCGGATGGAGAGCTGAGTGAGGCAAGAACAAGCGGGCGCAAAGTCAGTGAACGCGAGGAGTCAGGACGCGGACGGACAGCGGAGCCACGCAGAGGAGAGAACCGCGGCGGCTCACGCCAGGTTAAGTCCGGCGGCGGACGCGGGCGCGGCGACAGAGCTCAGACAGCTGGGCGTGAGCAGCGCAGCTGGAGCGAGGGCAGCGAGCGTGGTGCTCAGCAAGCACGCGGACGCGGCGACAGAGCTCAGACGGCTGGGCGTGAGCAGCGCAGCTGGAGCGAGGGCAGCGAGCGTGGTGCTCAGCAAGCACGCGGACGCGGCGACAGAGCTCAGACGGCTGGGCGTGAGCAGCACAGCTGGAGCGAAAGCAGCGAGCGCGGCGCTCAGCAACCGCGTGGACGCGGCGACAGAGCTCAGGCAGCCGGGCGTGAGCAGCGCAGCTGGAGCGAAGGCAGCGAGCGCGGTGCTCAGCAAGCGCGTGGACGCGGCGACAGAGCTCAGACGGCTGGGCGTGAGCAGCGCAGCTGGAGCGAAGGCAGCGAGCGAGGCACTCAGCAAGCGCGTGGACGCGGCGACAGAGCCCAAGCAGCTGGGCGTGAGCAGCGCAGCTGGAGCGAAGGCAGCGAGCGCGGTACTCAGCAAGCACGCGGACGTAGCGACAAAGCTCAGACGGCTGGGCGTGAGCAGCGCAGCTGGAGCGAAGGCAGCGAGCGTGGCACTCAGCAAGCGCGTGGACGCGGCGACAGAGCCCAAGCAGCTGGGCGTGAGCAGCGCAGTTGGAGCGAGGGTAGTGAGCGTGGCGCTCAGCAAGCACGCGGACGCGGCGACAGAGCTCAGACAGCCGGGCGTGAGCAGCGCAGCTGGAGCGGTGGCAGCGAGCGCGGTGCTCAGCAAGCGCGCGGGCGCGGCGACAAAGCTCAAACGGCTGGGCGTGAGCAGCGCAGTTGGAGCGGTGGCAGCGAGCGTGGCGCTCAGCAAGCGCGCGGGCGGAACGATAAGCCACGCGGTGGACAGTCGACCGGCAGCCCACGTGCAGGGCGTAATGATACTGGCGGGCGCGGACGTCGCGGACGCTAAAATCCCGTAGGTTCACCGTATAACTTGTTTTGTTAAATTGCATAAACCTTTACCTTGGCATGGAAAACATGTAAAATAAGGTATACGGTAAGTCGGCAAGGAACTTCCAAAACCAAGGAGGGGTTTCTATGTACGAACTAAGGGATAAGGATTTCATTTTTATATTTACCGGTCCTAATGGTGCCGGACGTAAAACAGTAGCTCAGATGTCAGGCGAGACACTAGGGATGAAGAAGGTTATATCGTACACAACACGGGCACCCCGTTCCGCGGAGTTCGACGGACAGGATTACCACTTTGTTTCACGAGATGCCTTTCTTGAAGCGGAGCGCAATAACGAGTTTGTGGAAGTCATCGAAATGGATGGAAACCGTTATGGCGTAAAGGAAAAGGATGTCGCCAAGATGCTTGATAAGTATGGGGCGATTTACCTTGTTCTTAACCGTTTTGGAGCCGAGTCTCTGAAGAAGCTCTATGGTAATAAAGCCGTGCGTATCTTCATTCATGCCGATTTGAAAACCATCGTGAAGCGTGAGGAAGATCGAGGCGATTCTCCGGAATTGATTCAGCGCTATACATCTCATTATGATGAAGAAATGGCGTATAAGGACCAATGCGAGCATATTTTCGAAAATCTCGATTTGGCTCATACGGTATTTGATCTTACTAAGACTTTGGATGACAACTATTTACACCGCAATCTGGTCGATAAAGACTAAAATAACTTATCCTATATAAATAGGATATTAAAAAGAGTCCCGCTGCAAAAGCTGGACTCTTTTTTAATGTCACTCATGAATGAAGTGTTATTTCTTCTTCAAACCTTCGATTAATTTATTAATTTCCTCATCGCCTTCTCGAAGCGCCGTATTTATATCCTTGCCCTCTAGAATAACATCCAGCAGCTTATTATTAACTACAGCATCAGCGCCTGTAGGAATCAACGACATCAGCTCAGGAGCACCGCCAGACGATGGAGTCGGAGCGGATTGATTGTAATAGTAAGCGCCTACATTTTTGCCGCCCATTAACGGCGAATCCGATCCAAACGCCTTTTTAATCTGATCATTAGTCGTAGGAGTACGTACGCCGCGCTTGGATTCCGTCATGAAGAACTCATCTGACGTCAGATACGATAAGACCTCAAAGGCTGCTTCCTTGTGCTGGCTCGTCTTCATAATACTGTACATCCAAGGGGACGGTTGATCCGCAATTTTTGGCTTATCGGCAAACGTAGGCATCGAAACGACATCCCAATTCATACCTTGTGGTATTAATTTGACATGGTTCAAGTCATTGTTGATGACAGCCATCGCAATGGTTTGCTCTTTGGCGAACGCCTGAAGCTCCGGATTGGTCGATCTTGAATTCGGTCTGTTATTGCCTGGAATTTGATAAATACGCATCAAATTCTGATACAGCTTCTTCCACTCTTCTGTGTTCAAGCTCGCTTTGCCTGTAACCGGATCAAGCGGTCTTAAACCGTACGGATTTTCCCTTAACAAATATCCGTGGAACGTAGACAGTCCCCGATATTTGGTTCCATCGATTTCGCGTGTCATTTTCTTAGCCAAATCATATACTTCATCCCACGTCATTCCGTCCGTCGGATACGCCGTTCCGAACTTATCGAACACATCTTTGTTATAGTACATAACGGATGTACTGGCTACGAAAGGAAGACCGTAGATGCCTTTACCGCCAGTGTATTGATCCAATGCTTTTAAAGATGCAGGATCGAGGCGACTCGTATCGTATTTATTTTTCTTGATCAAGTCCGACATATCGTATTCAAGGCCTAATCCTTGAATCAAATTCGGGTACCGGTTGTAAACATACCAGAAAATATCCGGGGTCGTTCCAGCCGTAACGAGATCCTCTAGGTTGCTGCCTTTGCCGCGCTCAATATATTTTACTGTGATCCAAGGGAATTTTTTTCTAATTGGATCTCCGATTTCTTTCTCGAAGTCCTCCGGCGTTTTACCTAATTCCGAAGAAAAAACAAGTTCAACCGGTTCTCTATTTTGCGGTTCGTTTGCTTTTCCCGATTCACTGGCTTTGCTGTCAGAACCTCCGTTGCCACCAGAGCATGCCGTAACTAGCATACTTAAAGCTAGAAAAGGAACCACCTTACGCATTTTCATTCTGTAACCCCTCCTGAAGAAATATGATGTGTCATTGCCAAACCATCGATGCTTTCACACCGGAGCGAAGCGACATTTGTAATCGCTTGCAGATATTATATCAACAAATATCCAATAATTGTGTTGTTCAATTAGTATTAAATGTCGTTACGCTATCCTGAGCGGCACCTACAATATGTTGATAACTTTTACATATAATTGAATTTTAGCTCAGCTAATAATGGAGGTCTCAGCACAGCAAAAAGAGTTGAGCAGCATTTGCCCAACCCATTAATGGTTGTAACCTATGAATTATGAATGAGTAAGAAACTTGCGCAGCCTAATCGTTTCGATCCCGGCTAGAAGCACAATACCAATACCATGAGTATCGTTCAACAGCCATGACAATTGATCCTTATAATATAATGAAGAGAAAGAGTAGCCAGATCCTCGGCACACGCCATAAATATTGCCGCTCTTATCAATGCAGGTGGCGGCCAAGCCGTCCCAGCCCTTAAATACAGCTTGAATATAAGGCTCAGTGTTCACAATCCAGCCAAAGCGTACAGCCCGGGCAAAAGCATACATGAACATCGAGGTGCAGGAAGCCTCCTCATAAGATTTGGGATCGGTAAGTACTTGATGCCACATACCCCTTACTCCTTGCAAGCGTAAATAACCTTCGCACAGCTCCTGCAAAAAGCTTATCAGCTCCCCTCTCAGATCATGATCCTCGGGCATTACCGATAACAGCTCCGTCAGCGAGAACAGTACCCAGCCATTCCCTCTTCCCCATGGCACGCCATTCGGCTTATCGAACTTCATATCATAGACATGGTGCATAATCTGCTTGTCCGACATGAACAGCTTACTTTTGTACAAGAGAAATTGCTTCGCAGCATCATTCAAATATGAAATGTCCTGCGTCAGCTCATAATATCTGCTCAAGAACGGAGTGCTCATGTATAAGTCATCGCACCAAATTGTATCCTTCATGAAATCGACCGTACCGCGTACCCGGTATAGACAGTCGTCCGCTAACCGGTCCTGGACGCTTGTAATATAATGAGCAATGTTATCGGCAACTCCCCGTGCCCCTTTGAGCTCCCGTTCCTTGTTGGTCTGCAGCATGGTCGCGCCGAAAGAACCGCAATCGTCCAGACTGTCAATGAGCGTTAGCTGGCTGTTTAAGCCCGGAGCCCCGTATTGCCTACTATCCCAATGAGCATATTCATTATAGGAGGTGCACTGCTCTATGTGATCCGCCACGTAATCGATATATGATTTGCGGGCTAGCTCCTTACCTGTCTGCAAAATGCCATAGAGCGTAACACCGAGCGGGTAATTCCATTTCCCGAACATCGTATTTTCCAAATAGGGCCTTACCCAAGTATCCGGTTGATCCGCACGCCAGAACGTCTCATCTCCTTCCGGCCCAAATACTTTGTCCAGACGTGTCGTATCTCCTGCAGCCGGGGCGGAAGAAGTGGAGAATGGGCCCAGGTAAAGCCAAGTATCCCTTAACCCCTCAACAGGATGAGGCGATGTCCATTGTATGGCCCCCTCGCTTAACGACTCCCATTGAAGACCCCAGTCAGCTGACGTACATGTCGACTTTACCACGAGATCATGGTTTCCGGGTGATAACGATAAGGGGACTGAAAAGCTTCCTCTGTCCTCACTTGCTTGATGGAAGAGCTGCCCGTTTAAATAAAGCTCCAACGAACCTTGATGTAATCCCCTCAACGTGACATGCTGCGGCTTATAGGCGCTGTTATTCAGCTTGGACCAAGCAAAAGCCTGCTGACCCGGTACATTACCAAATAGCCGTGAGAAGCATCCTTGACTCGAAGCTTTCTCTGACCACTCAGCATGGGGAAGCCACTTAAATCCTGTGTCAGCTTCTGTATATCCATTTTCTGGGAGGTTGGCGACGGACCATCTTTCGCTTTGAGGCTCGCTATAAATCCAGCCCTCCTGTCCTTCTCTTTCGACCGATGGAGCAAGGAAATGCAGCGGAAACCCTTTGGCAGAGCCGGTTCCGAACCTACCTCCGCACCCAGTCCCCGTCTTCACAAACTCCAGCACAAAGTGGTTCCAGCCCTGGGACAACCGCGCACGAAAATCGGTTTTAAGCTCTGGAAAAACTTCATGATTGATGTTCGATTGAAATTTTCGCTCTCCATTAATATAAACACGTACTGGACCGTAACAGCTCACGCGAAAAGGAAGGTCGTTCTCCTGCTCCATCCACAGCTTGCCCCAGACGTAGACGTAGCTCCCCTCCTGCATATTAGGAAATACTTCATGCAAATTCATCTCATAACGATAGTCCGACTTTCTTAAAAACCCGCTTCTATTAAAAGTACGAAAAACCGGCGCCTTCTTCGGATGGGATCCGATAAACCGATTGGTCACCGTTGCCAGCACTTCCTCAATGGGAGCATTGTTTCCTTGCATAATCGACTCACGTTCATGGAAATAAGTCATGATTTAATAACCTCACAATTAGATTTCCCCGCCGGGATAAAGGGTGGAGTGATATAATCTTTTGCTATGCGGCAAGGCATTGCCCGCTACAGAGACAGCCACATCGTAATCAGAGCTCGAGTAAATCGAAGCCTTCGTATGATCGTAAATGATAACTTGCTCCTTACCTGAACCGAGTAAATCGGCATGAGTCACATAGCCATCCGTCGGAAACTGAACTACCATGTTCATATACCCGTCATACAGAGCAGGCAGATCGCCACCGCCCCTCCGGTAAGCCAATATGTAATCCATCGAGCTGTCGTCCCAGCGGCTTACCGTTTCAATGATGGTCAGCCATCCATCCGTCTGTCGGTCTTCCTTCCATACCTCTTTGCCTTCGGAATCTAGCAGGAACATGCCGTCTTTACCTTTGCGTTTCCCGGCTCCATCCCCTCTGACAATGCGGTCAAGACCAGCAACCTGCAATCCAGGCAGGTCATCGCGAAATTTACCTAATGCCACGTGTTGTGATTCGACCGAGCCTTCGTAGCGCCACAGCTCTTGCCCGTGAGAATCGTACATCACCGTCACGCTTCCGCCGATGACTAGCTCAGGTTGGCCGTCGCCGTTCACGTCCCCGATCCAGATGCAGTCGGCATGATCGTCCAAATCGCGACAGCTCCATAGCCGTTCCCCCTTATGATTAAGCAGGTCGTAGCCTGCCATGACTTCATCATATCCGTCTCGATTCAAATCAACCGGCCATGGATAATGTCCTGGATTGCCGGCATGGGTCCAAAGCAGCTCGAACTCCGAGTTCAAAGCCCACATGCGGTGATACCGATCCTTCAAGATAAGATCACTCGGTCGATCGCCTCCTGTAAGATTCGCTATAATAATGCAATCGTGAGCTTGAGGATCCGGGAGCTCAAAGCTTCGTTTCACCTTGCCCGACTGTCCGTCAAGGATATGAAACCTATCGTTCATCACACAAAGCACCTCAAGGCTTCCGTCGCCATCCAGATCATAGATCTGAACCGGATAATCCGAGCCTGGGCCTCCAGCCCCCGGATCCGGCGTCCCTGTTTGCCACAACAGCTTTCCTTCAAGATCAAACACCGTGACGCACTGAACTTGATGGGGAATGTAGCGTACATCTTGGCGATTATCAGGCTGTACCATAACGATTTCCATTCTGCCGTCTCCGTCAAGATCTCCTAGCAGCATTTTGCAGCGGGGCCCTGCTGCACTAATATCCAGCTCGCCTATTAAAAACAAATCATCCTTAACCGATCTCATCCCGAACCCTGCCTTCCGTTAAATCACTGATTGGATAGACTATAAGTGATCTATGGTATCCATAGCCAAGCTTATCCATCTTATCTGAAAGCCATATCATAACCTTTACGTCCTACTCATGCTAATCATATCCAGATCGAATATTTATCGACAACCATCATTTTTTGCTTTAGACCTCATTATAGGCGGATATTAGCTTAATTTACTTTGGACTTTTTTGTTTCATTAAGGCTTTTCATATTGGACGGGCTATCTCTCCCCTTGCTTCTAAAAATAGGCCTAATTTGAAGGAAGTGTTCCTTTCGTCCGTTCGCATCGCAGCTCGAAATAAGTTAAACTGAAGAGGAAGAACCTTACTATAACCTTCGGAGGATTCCTTATGAAGCTTATTTCTATAGAACCGACACCAAGTCCCAATTCCATGAAGCTTAATGTGGATGAAGTGCTGCAGCGAGGGATACGGTTGACTTACAAAGCCAATCAAGCCGATGAAGCACCGGAACCACTCAAGAGCTTATTAGCTATCGAGGGAGTGCGCAGCCTTTTCCGAACAGCGGATTTCATTGCTCTCGATCGGGCACCCAGCGCTGATTGGGCTGCAATTCTTGCCGCAGCCAGACAGCTGCTGCTAACGGATAGCAGCGAAGGCCCGTCTGCCGAGCAAGCTATGAGCCCGACAACGAGCTACGGAGAGGCACAAGTCCTTGTCCAAATGTATCGCGGTATTCCTATCCAGGTGCGTGTCAAAACCGGGGACCGAGAAGTACGCTCTGCACTTCCTGCTCTATTTAGCGAGGCTGTCCAACAAGCGGCAGGCTCGTCCATGATCAGGGAACGAAAGCTGGAGGAATTCGGAGTTCGTTACGGAGAGCTAGAAGACATCGCGGCTGAAATTGTGAGTGAATTGGAAGCCTCTTACCCTCAGGAGAGGCTCGATGAGCTTGTAAACCTAGCTAAAGAACAGGGAAGCAGCGTACAGGAGGCTCCTGCTGCTGTCCGTCCTGCTCCATTGTCCATGGAAGAATTGGAGGAGCAATTCCAATCCGAGGACTGGAAGCAGCGTTATGCCGCATTGGAGCGATTCGAACCGTCCGTCGAGGCGCTGCCGCTGCTGGCAAAGGCACTCGCCGACGATAATGCGTCCATCCGCCGTCTAGCCGTAGTCTATTTAGGCGACCTGCGGCACTCGGAGGCGCTGCCTTATTTATTTCAGGCGCTGAAGGACTCTACAGCAGCGGTTCGCCGAACAGCTGGAGATACTTTGTCGGATCTGGGAGATCCGGCTGCGATCGAACCTATGATTCATGCGTTAAGCGATAAGAACAAGCTTGTCCGCTGGCGTGCCGCCCGCTTCCTCTACGAAGTTGGCGATGAATCCGCCGTGGAAGCACTTCGGATTGCTTCTAAGGATTCTGAGTTTGAAGTGCAGCTGCAGGCCAAAATCGCATTGGAGAGAATCGAACGCGGCGAGGAGGCCGCAGGTTCCGTCTGGCAGCAAATGACGGAAAGCCGCAAGGAAGGAAAAGAATAAAGCAAGAAACCCCCTAGCCTGTGAACTGCACCCCTTATAGTGGACATTGGTAAAATACCCTGGTGTTAATAACCGATGAAAACTGTAGGGGGTGCTTTTCGTTATGGCAAAAAAGGGGCAAAAGCTCACGACGTATAGCTTTGAGATAAGGAAAAAAGCAATAGAAATGCGACTTCAAGGGATGACAAAAGCGAAAGTGGCGGAAGAGTTGGGGATTGCTGATGTTGGACGACTAAAAGTATGGATGCGCCGTTATAAACAAATGGGGGAGTTTGGACTCCTAGATACTCGTGGAAAGCGAAAGGGATATGTTGACGAGG
>NZ_JMLS01000032.1 GCF_000686845.1 Paenibacillus sp. UNC451MF
TTTAAAGACGGAAGCACTCTATCCATATCATATCCGATCCATTGAGGAAGCACAAAGCAGAATTGAAAATTATATCTATTTTTATAACCATCACAGACCACAAAGAAAATTAAACAAGCTGACTCCGGTAGAGTACCGGTGCCAGCTTGCAAAATAGGGTTTTTCTTAACTGTCCACTAAATTGGGTCTTGACCAATCATGAGGGGGTTTTTAAATTTACTCGAAGATTGAATCCTTCCAATCTGTTCTTCTCATCATGTATGAAAGCTGACAGTTTCCCGTATGCTAAGAAAGACCAATGAAGGGAGGGGCTTTTATTATGATTTTAAGCACAACACCGTCGATTCAAGGCAAAGAAATTGTACAGTATATTTCTATCGTGACGGGCGAAGCCATCATGGGCGCTAACATCGTTCGCGATTTATTCGCTTCCATTACCGATATTGTAGGGGGGCGTTCCGGAGCGTATGAGAGCAAGCTGAAGGACGCACGCGACATTGCTTTCAATGAGATGGAGTCCCAAGCGGCGCGCTTAGGGGCTAACGGCATCGTCGGCATCGATATCGACTATGAGGTGATCCGTGAAGGAATGCTGATGGTGGCTGTGAGTGGCACTGCGGTTCGAGTGGAATAATAAAACGGTAAAAAAAACAGGCAGCCTACCGATTTTTTAAGGTAAGCTGCCTTTACATTGCTATACGAATGAGAACGGCAATAGGATAACATCTTCTGCCCATTATAGCTCGAGAATACTTTGTACCAACAAAATAGGCAGAGCAGCTATGGCGATAAAGCTATAAAAGAAGCCTTGTAAGAAAGAATAAAATAGTCTCATGTCAATCCCTCCAATGAAGTAAGTATGCTAACATTATATGCCTGAGGCCGTGGAGAAAACTTAAAGGAACCTTAGGATTACATAAAGTTTTCAGAAAATTGTCACAAATGAGAGATTGCACATAAAAAGCCGCCCCTAGAGCGGCGAGTCTGTCGAGAAACCTGTTTGTTCGAGAAATTTGCTATATCGGTAGGTGGGATATGCCTCGGAGCGAATGCGTCCGCCTTTGAAATCCGCGAAAAATCCGCTAATTATTATAATCAAATCCACGGGTTTCAACAGCGGCTGGAGGAGTGTACCCCACCGGAGTATAGTGGCAATATTTCAAGCTTCTTAGGTTTCTCGACAGACTCAGGCCGCTCTTAGAGCGGCACAGACCATCAACAGGAATAAAAACCGGAGAATGGAGCTGACGAGTTATCGTTTCGAGGCATGGGCTGGGGTGACATCGTAGCGTTTGAAGACTGCTGCATGGTATACGCTGAATTTGTATTAGGTAATTGCTGCATAGAATAAGTAGGTGTGGCATAAGGAACGGACGGTGTAGAATAAGGAGAGATGGCTTCGTTTGGTGACATCTCTTTTTCTAAGTACATTTTATGGCAGTACATGTTGTCCATACGAGGAATATTGACAACAGAGCCCGGAGCCAGTTCATTTGTTGTGGGAAGATGGCTGTTCACCGCCTCAAGTATGGGTTTCGGTACGTTGTAGGCTCTGGCCAAGGATTGCATGGAGTCACCGACCTGACAATGGTGCTGGGCATAAAGGTTAGGATTACGCCCTTCTCCTTCTTCCCCTCTGAAGAACGGAAAGAAGAAAGGAGAAATGAAGAAAAACGGGAAAAAGCGACGGCGCGGGAAAAAGAAAGGATTGAAAAAAGGCGGGGGGAAAAAACCACCATGCGGGAATCCGAAAGCTCGTTGATCCATAACGGTACCTCCGTGCAGTAATATAGTCTTTTGACCCTGTATTGTATGGAATCTAGGCGCACTTGGTCACTGCCTGATGTGGACTACTAATGTATGATTGTTAGGAAACTTTAAGGAAAACTAAAGATATTCACGTGGTTATCTAAAATTTGTTTAAATACTATTTGTCATAATGACCTTATATAGAAGCATTTGGTAAAGGGGGATCGCTATGGCAAAAGTAATGGTGGTGGACGATGCCGCATTTATGCGGATGGTGCTGAAGACGATGCTGACGGAAGAGGGGCACGAGGTTGTCGCCGAAGCAGCAAATGGACTTGAAGCGGTGCAGGCTTATGCAACGGTGAAACCGGATTTGGTGACGATGGACATTACAATGCCTGAGTTGGACGGTGTTGGAGCTGTGAAAGAAATCCATAAGATCGATCCAGGAGCCAAAATTATTATGTGCTCTGCGATGGGGCAGAAGGCAATGGTAGTAGAGGCCATAACGTCCGGGGCCAAAGATTTTGTCGTGAAGCCGTTCCAAAAGGAACGTGTTATTGAATCGGTTAATAAAGTTTTAGGTATAAACACACCATAAGGTGAACCTCCATACCGCAATGCGGTGAATGGGGGTTTTTTAGTATAAAAAAAGCATCCATTGGCTTTATTAAAGCCTTGGATGCTTGCGTTCTACGCTGGTTTCCTTGCTTCTATGAACTGATTCCCTGGAAGGAAGCTTCTCCGGAAGGACCGTAGGTTTGACCGGAGGAGACAAGAGGCTCTCCGCCTTTATAATAAAGATGAGGGTTTAAAATAACGAAAAAAAGATGGACCTGATCATAGCCGCAATCCTGCAGCAATCGGTTCAGCTTAGCTGCTACGGCATCGTGAACCTCTTGTTTGCGTGGAAACATGAGGATCTCTACGCTTAGCGGAACCTGCGTGATGGCTTCGCTCAGCAATGACTCAATCTTCACCTTTTCCTTGGCAATGCTGACAATTTGGGCGAAATCTTCCACAACCTGTGGAGCTATAGATCTAAGAAAATCGCTGGGAAAACCTTTGAAACGTAAATAAGGCATGGTGTATGTCTCCCTTATATTACAATATATAAAAGCAGCATGCAGATGCAGCCGCAAGTTCTGGCGAGCTTCAGTTCGAACAATCGATTAATACATTGTGAAGTTTTTCACTATTGATTATATGTACATTTTTACATATAATAGGCACGAGAAAATAATACTACGGTTCCATTCATCTGTCAACTGAGGGACCGACTCACATGGAGGGGCCATGAACACTCTTTCTTACGGACTGCTAGCTCTGTTATCGCAGGGGCCATGCACAGGCTATGAGCTCATGCTGCAGATTCAACCCGTTTGGCAAGCTAAGCATAGTCAAATATACCCGCTGCTGGCAAAAATGGAGCAGAACGGCCTTATTCATTTTGTCGCCGTGCCCCAAAAGGAAAAGCCGGATAAAAAAGTTTATTCGATTACGGAGCTTGGCATTGCGGAGCTTCAGCGGTGGATACCGGAATCAACCTCGGAGCCAGTGAAGCGGGATGAGCTGCTGCTTAAGCTATATGGCATTTGGCTTGCAGAACCAGATAAGACGAAGTCTTTATTTGAGGAACGTCTGCAGATTTTCAGCAAGAAAAAGGAGAAAATGAAAGGATTCCTTGAAGAGCTGAGTCAAAGAAACTTAAAGGATGGAGGCAATCAGAGCTTTCGATCAGCATCCTTCGGAAAATATATCTTACTAAAACGTGCCATGGATAACGCTCAAATGGAGATCGAATGGTGTAAGTGGGTGATCCAAATGCTGGATGAAGAAGGCAGCTCTTTCAGCAGTGAGCACATGGAGGAGTAGCTTAGGCTGATGCTAATTGTGGTGAAAATGAAAAAAGATCGACCTTATCGTCTAGCGATTAGGGTCGATCTTTTTTATATAAGGTTCATATAAGATTATTTGTCTTTTTTAGCGTGGGTACCGTCACAGTTGCCGTTAGAGTTTTGAGTGTTGCCGCAAGCACATTTAGCCATGGTGGGAACCTCCTTTTGTTTTATGAACTTGTATGATCCAAGTATAGTCTATATACTTACATTTGTAAAGTTGGTTATTAAAAATAAGTAAATGAAAATGATTATCCTTCTCAAATGATGGGGATAGAAGGAGCCGCAGGCTCATTTCTCCGTTGCAGGTGATCATTTATCCAGAATCCAAGGGACTGAGCGTGCCTTTGCTGGTTTTTTATGCTATGGTTAATAAAGAAAATTTGTGCAAGCCAATGGCTAAATCCATGTGATTTGAAGTGAGGGTAGAAGGATGAACGATCGTACGATGATTGTCTGTTTGGGCGAGCTTTTGATTGATTTTGTGCCTGAGGAGAGCGGCCAGCCTCTAGAGCAGGTGCCGGCTTTTCAGAGGGCAGCGGGTGGTGCTCCTGCTAATGTAGCTGCGGCAGTAGCGAAATTGGGCGGATATTCCCGTTTTATCGGGAAAGTTGGTAATGATGCTTTCGGCCGTTATTTGCGAAGCACGCTTATTGAAGCGGGGGTAGAGGCAGCGCTAGTAGAGACGGATGCAGCACGAACAGGCCTGGCTTTTGTATCCCTCCGTAAAGACGGAGAGAGGGACTTTTTGTTCTTTCGCGAGCCAGCTGCAGATATGCTGCTGGAACCATCGGAGCTAAATGACGAGTGGCTGGAGGATGCCGCTATCTATCATTTTGGCTCGATATCCTTAATCAGTGAGTCGAGTCGTGCAGCAACGCTGGAAGCAGCCCGTAAGGTCAAAGAGTCCGGTGGAATCATTTCATACGATCCGAATCTGCGACCAGCGTTATGGCCCGATGAGGAAACGATGCGGCAGGAGGTGCTCCGTCACATTGCTTTAGCTGATGTTGTCAAAGTCAGCGAAGAAGAAGCGGCGTTTCTCCTAGATATGGAGCCTGCTGAAGCGGTACACCAGCTGTTGATGATGGGCACGAAGGCGGTTGTAGTAACACGGGGCGAGGAAGGGTGCTTCGTCGTTACACGCAATGCCATGACATTGGTGCCCGGCTTTAGGGTGAAGGCTGTGGATACGACGGGAGCAGGAGATAGCTTCGTTGGTGCCATGCTCTATAAACTGGTGGAATGTGGATTGACGGCTGACGGTTTGGAGAACTTCTTCTCCGACGAAGGGGCTGTATCGGATATATTTAAATTCGCCAACAAGGTCGGGGCGGTTACGACGACACGCAGGGGAGCTATACCTGCTCTTCCGACTCTGGCGGAAATTGAAGCTTTGCAGTAAGAACAAAGGAGGCCAGCTAATAAGCGATGGCCTCTTTATTTATTTCATGAGCTTCAAGGCTTGATGAGCTTTTTGCCAACTGCGCCGAAAAGAGAGGGAAGCTGATCAACAGACGAATTCAGCCTTTCCGGTTCATCTATCCGGATTAAAGAAAAGCCTGCTTCCATAAAATCATTAATATAAGTCGCAATTGGCCTATGAAAAGCACCCAGCGTGGAACGGATTGTTCCTGTCCCCGCAGATTTCCAAAATTGAGGTGCATATTGTAATACCTTACGTGATCCATCGCCTAACGGATGGCTGAAAGGTGATTGAAAGCAGGGATGCATTATGACCCAGATCATGATGCCATTCGGCTTTAATATGCGGTGGCATGCATGGAAGACGCTGCGATGATCGGGGACATCCATTAACATGACGCTTGAAACCACATAATCATATGCTGCATCTGGAATGTGCTTCAATTCCATAGCATCATCCTGAACCCATGTCACAGGGGTTGTCTTCTCCTGCGCGTACTTCAGCAAAGCTCCGCTAAGATCAACCCCGGTTACATCGGCCCCTAACAGAGCTAATCTGGAACTAAGCTCCCCCTGTCCGCATCCGACATCGCATATTTTCCGTTCGTGAAGATCGGACAGCGCTTCTAACTGCCCGATAATGTAACGATAGGCATTTTCAGGGCCTCCATTTTGCACCATTTCATGGTATTGCTCCGCAAATGAGTCATATTGGGACATGCTTAGGCTCCCCTTCAATAAGTTGTTATAAGTCCTTCATTTTCAACTATTATACCTCTTGGAATGTTTGGTAATAATATCCAAAATAGCTAGATTCGTTCTCGCTATTAGATGGTTTTAATTATAATAAAAAGACCGCTCCTATCTATCCTTTCAATGAAAGGCAGGGGCGATCTTCTTCTAATTTTTGCAGAGACTATAGTGTTTTTTTCATACGGACATGAGGAATACCTGCATCGAGGAAAGTTTCCGTCGATATAGTGACATAGCCGAGTTTGCGGTAAAATACCTCTGCTTGACACTGTGCATCAAGAAGGGTATAAGCATATCCCGCACGGCGGGCTTCGTCCTCCAATGCGAGAACGACAGTCTTACCTGCGCCCGTACCGCGAGACGCTTTGAGAACAGCAATTCGCTGCAGTTTCATGGTGTCGTCCGTATAAGGGCGCATCCTACCGGTAGCTAATGGCTGATCGTCTTGCTGCACCAACACGTGGTAGCAGGAATCCGGGGATTCATCGAACTCATCGATTTCTAAGCTTTCATCGACTTCCTGCTCTTGGACGAAAACTTCTTTTCTTATGTCAAGACACTGGTTAAGCTGTTCTCGGGTCGTTACGTGGATGATTTGTTTCATTGCCAGCTCTCCTTCTTCATAGAACTTCTTAGGGGATTAATAACATCTAATTATCATGACATGAACCAGGCATCTCGTCAAATTCAGTCTGACATTTCAACGTGCAGACGGGGTGTTATATCAATGCTTTCTTTGCAACGTGGAAAGCAGTCCGATACAATAAAGAGAGTTCATGAACGAAAACATCCAGCGGTTGGATGAATAGGAGGGGAGCGGATACGATGGAGATAGGTTTTGGGTTTATTATTATTGTCTTGGTTATCGTCTTGATTTTATTTAATGTATCCAAGAAATCCTCTAATCAGCGAAACCGTCACCGACGCAACGATGACCATTCGAACTTATCGAGCAGCTTTATTTTTTCAGATAGCAATGAAGGTCATAGAAATCATCATCATCATAACCATAGTCATCATGGTCATCATAATCACCATCACGGAGATAGCCACGGCGGCTCTTCACACGATAGCGGTGGATCGAGCGACGGCGGCAGTGGCGGTGATGGTGGAGGAGGCGGCGATTAAAACCACTCATGCAGCCAGCAGCAATGGTTATTAGATTGGCTGTTTTGTCGTTGAATTAGTCAGCCGTGCAGCGCCTGAATAAATTACATTGGAGGGATCTTGCTATGGAAGCATTGCGTTATCCGATTGGGCGATTTGAATGGAGCGGGGACATTACTCCAGAGCAGCGTCAATTATGGATTGAGGATATAGAACAGCTGCCTGTCCAGCTGCGCAACGCAGTGAGAGGCCTTACGGAGGACCAGCTTAACGAGCCGTATCGTCCCGGAGGCTGGACGGTTCGCCAAGTAGTGCATCATGTGGCAGATAGCCACATGAACAGTGTGATTCGCTTTAAGCTTGCGCTTACGGAACAGCAGCCAACGATCAAGCCTTATGATGAAGGGGCTTGGGCGGAGCTTACGGATAGTCGCGAAGCGTCTATTGAGCTGTCTCTAGCTTTGCTCGATCAGTTGCATGAACGGTGGGGACGCCTGCTTCGTTCCCTCAATTCAGAGCAATGGGAACGGACCTTCGTCCATCCGGATTCGGGGATAGTTCGCTTAGATGTGAACCTGGGGACCTATGCATGGCATGGCCGCCATCATACAGCTCATATTACTCAGCTTAGACTCAGAAATGAATGGTAAGTCTTCCATTCACTAAGGGTCATATCCTGCTGGCGGACAGCTGCTTTAAATCATAACAGCCTGACATCAGATTGGTTAAAGTCTGATGTCAGGCTGTTTGTCGTTATAAGTTCGTTTGTAGTCTAATTAAAAAATATCTCCGTCCCATGGCAAGCCTTTGTCGAACCGGGACTTATCGTGCCAGCGCTGCAGCATCAAGGCACTGAATTGATACATTTCCCAAATCTCACAATGTGGTTCCCTGGAGCCTGCCGCCTCTAACAGGGCATTGACTGCGCGCCGGGCCGCTTCGTTTGCCCCCTCCATCGTAGCAAGGTCTGTGTTCGTTCTTATATAATCGGAAGCCAGGAACAGGTTAGGGATAGCAGTATAAGCTTGGGGGCGCTTTTCCCAAGTGTATACCTTGTTGATCAGCAGCGGTTCCAGGTTGGCTGCTACTCCGTCGGGATTCGGAAGTTGAATGTCTTCGTCAAGAAACCAGGAGTGGATATTGCTGTCTTCGAGCACGATACGATCGCCGACGTTCAAGCTGGCTTTGAGCTGATGCCACACTTCCTGCATAATTTCTTCTCGTGTGCAGTGACGCGCGCTTTTGCCGAGTATGGCACCGGGAGATTCCCAGTCAGAAATATCGACCGATAGGACTCCGCCTACCTCGCCGTCTCCGTATTGAGTCAAGTCCACCTTTGGCCAGAACTGCTTTTGGGAAACGGAGGTCAAGGCCCATTGCGAATCCATATAAATCATATGGCCGTGAAGGATGGGCACGTCCTTTTTTAAGTAAAACTGGATTCCGTTCATCCAATCGACATCGTTAGCCAATTCTTTAATTGTCGACAAGGTTGGGTCGACTTGTAGCATATCCTCGGTTATGAACTGAGCCATTACTTCGACAGGAAATGCCGCAACGTAATAGTCGCCTTTAACATCAAACATATTTCCGAACTCGGTTATTGTCGCACTGGTGATGGCGCCGTCTTTACAATCAATCCGCTCTACCTTTGCATTCAAATGATAATCGACGCCGGATTGGCGCAAATAGTCGAGCCAAGGGTTAAGCCAAACTTCATTGGTCGGTCCGTTCAGTAGTCGATCAGCGCTTCCTCCAGGCATGACCATATCGAGCATGATCTGCGCACCTACTGCACCTACGGTTGCAGTGTTCGCTTCCCTTGCTTTGGCTGCTACGAGAATTCTTGTCATACCTGTAAATACGCGCTGAAAATTGGCCGATTGCTGATCCGCCTGGATGAAGCTCCACCACGGGATATTTTGGTACTCTTCCGCTCTGCGCTCGTCGCAGCTTGTCATAACCTGCCATATTCTTTTCAGGTAGTGGTCCACCTCTTGCTCCGTAAGTCCCAGATGATTGTCGAATAAAGATTTGAACAAGGATTTGATATCCGACAAGGAGGTTGGAAACTCGGTTACAAATTCGACAGGAGTATCGTCTGTTCGAGCTAAGCCGAGACGCGTTCCTTCGACTAAATTATCGGCTACGCCGCGCTTGTTATTGCCGTAAGGGATCCGTTCCATCGTATCGATGATGTGCTTATAAAATCTCGGAAAGAAACGGAACCCATGTTCACCAGGCAAGTCCTTGCGCCCGTTCGTTCCACTGTCCGGTACTGGCATGGAACGCGCCTTGCCTCCTGCGATTCCCTTCATCTCGTATACCGCAACTTCAAACCCACGCTCGACCAGCTCGTGAGCCGCGCTCATTCCGGCTACGCCTCCCCCTAGGACGACGACCTTTTTCTTCATCCTTCGTTTCCACTCCTGTCATAATTTTCTAAACAATATAATCTATTTATACCATGGCTTTGGTCCTACGAAAACCGTTATTTTTCGACAAAATGGTATCGATGGCCTACAGAGTGATAGTTGGCAGCAGGAAAAGTGAAAAAGCTCGCATTTTGTCACATTTTTTATTCCGGTATAGAAAAATCAGCAGCCTTAGGATGAAAGCCATAAAGGAGATGAATTGAGCCAAATCGTGTAAAGACAGGGGGGGAAGGTTCGGGTATGATGGCTGTATATCATTCGTAAAGCAAATGGAGGGGAATTATTGATGAAAAAGTTTCAAATTGCCGTTATCGGCTGCGGCAGCATGTCCAAGGCCTGGATTGAGTACGCGCTGGAAAGAGAAGATTCGGAAATCGTAGCCATGGTCGATATTCGCAAGGAAACGGCTGCCGCCATGGCCGAGCGATACGGTGTAGGCTGCGGCATTTACGACGATGTGAGACAAGCTATTGTCCAGTCCGGTGCGAATCTAGTGTTCGATATCACGATACCGGAGAGTCACGCGGCAGTAACGACGACTGCGTTAGAGTTGAACTGCGACGTGCTCGGTGAGAAGCCGATGACGACTTCCATGTCAGAGGCGCGCCGATTGGTTGCGCTGGCAGAGCAGCAGGGACGTACCTACGCTGTGATGCAGAACCGACGCTATCTTCCGCAAATTCGCGCTTTCCGCGACCTGGTCGATAACGCGGGTATCGGAACGGTTGGATTCGTTAACGCGGACTTTTTTCTGGGACCACACTTCGGAGGCTTCCGCGATGCGATGGAGAGCCCGCTATTGCTAGACATGGCGATCCATACGTTCGATCAGGCCCGTTTGATCACGGGTAAGGATCCTGTCTCCGTTTACTGCCATGAGTTTAATCCCGCGGGTTCGTGGTATGCAGGCAATGCGGCTGCTATTTGCATCTTTGAATATGCAGACGGAGGCGTATTCTGCTATCGCGGCTCCTGGTGCGCAGAAGGAAGCCCAACCTCCTGGGAGGCCGATTGGCGAGTTAACGGAAGCTCGGGTACGGCTATATGGGACGGAGCGACACCTCCATTTGCCGAGGTAGTACTTCCACAGGAGGAGCAGGTGGATAAGCAGCGCTTCCGTCGTGTGGAGGCGAAGCTTGATTGGAACGGCAGAAGCGGCCATAAGGGCTGCCTCGACGAAATGTTTGCGGCGCTCACTGAAGGGCGCAAGCCGGAAACGTCCTGCACGGACAATATCAAGAGCATGGCCATGGTGTACGGCGCTCTGCAAAGCGCGAAGGAAGGACGAAAGGTCACCCTATCGGAGGTTACGCTGTAACAAAGGCAATGCATAACGAAACAACGGCTCGGTTTCACAGACAACCTGTGACCGAGCCGTTGTTATTTACATCATAGTTTAACCAAACAAGATCTAACCAGTCAGAGACTGCGCCACTTTATGACGGATTTCATCGGGGCTCATCGGCTTGCCGTAATAATACCCTTGCATGACATGACAGCCGCGGGATTGAAGAAATTGAATTTGCTCTTCGGTTTCGACGCCTTCGGCAACAACCTCCAAATTCAAATTTTTGGCGATGGCTATGATGTTACTAATAATCGCCTGCTTGGAAGTGATCTGGCTTTTGCTGATAAAGGTCTGGTCGATTTTCAAAGTGTCCACAGGCATTTCATCCAAGCTGCCGAGGGAGGAATAGCCCGTTCCGAAATCATCCAGCGATATGCGCACGCCGAGTTGGCGAAGGTGCTGCAGCTGTTCTCTCGTATCTTCTGCGTCATTCATAGCAATCGATTCGGTAATTTCCAGCTCCAAATATTTTCCGTCCAATCCTGTAATCATTAAAGCTTCCTCCACCATTTCGTACAAAGCATGACTTTCGAAGATACGGACGGACATATTGACCGACACGCATACTGAAATCAGCTGCTGCTCCTGCCAAAAGCGGTTCTGCTTACATACTTCCTTCAGCAGCCAATGGGTAATCGGAATGATCAAGCCGGTATCCTCTGCAATCGGAATGAATTCCTTTGGCGATATGACACCCAGATGAGGATGATTCCATCGCAACAGAGCTTCCATACCGACAATCTGATTATTCGTCGCATCGCACTTAGGTTGATAGACGGCATAAAACTCCTGATGCGCCAGCGCCTTACGTAAATCCTTTTCCAGCTCTAGCTTACGGATCATATGCCGGTCCATCTCTTCATCAAATACCCGGAAACGGTTTTTTCCTGCTGCTTTTGCATTATACATGGCGGTGTCTGCGGATTTCAAAAGCGAGGTCCGGTCGGTGCCATGCAGCGGAGCAAGACTAATGCCGATGCTGGCAGTCACGTACAGCTCATTTTCCTCTAGAAAATAAGGCTGCTTAATATCGTACAGCAGGCGCTCTGCCAATGCCTGAATGGATTCAAGACTGCTGTCTTTGGAGGCAATAAGGAATTCATCGCCGCCTAATCGGAATACGGTCTGATTGTCTCCGACGCACTGCTGCAATCGCTTGGAAACTTCATGGATAAGCAGGTCGCCGATATCATGTCCTAGCGTATCGTTGATCGTTTTGAATCGGTCC
This sequence comes from Paenibacillus sp. UNC451MF, assembly GCF_000686845.1. Taxonomy (GTDB): domain Bacteria; phylum Bacillota; class Bacilli; order Paenibacillales; family NBRC-103111; genus Paenibacillus_S. Next base: position 11,944 of record NZ_JMLS01000032.1, read on the forward strand.
AGATCAATGAAAAAAATGGCACCCTCCGTTCCCGGAAGGAACTGCTCTTCGAAGAAACGGGTAAGATCGTGGCGGTTTGCAAGCCCGGTTAACGGATCGCTGTACGCCATGCGTTCCAATACATGACGGTCAAAAAATATCGCTCCCCAGGAAACCGCCAATATAAGCAGTGTTGCGAGAGAAACGCCAATAACGAGAAAGAAGGAAGGACCTGTTCCCGTACCGATCATAGGGCTGGCTTCGGCCGGCGAATAAGTAATGCGGACAGCTGCCATGCCGGTATAATGCATACCGCATATCGCCAATGCCATAATCACCGCGGAGAGCAGCTTCCAATGGCTGAAGTCGGGCGAACGGCGGAACTGCCTGAATAAGTACAAGGCGGCGAAAGAAGCAGCTAGCGCAATAATGATTGAAGCTGCGCAGATATAGGGGTCGTACGTTAAAGCGAAGGAAGCTCGCATGGCGGCCATTCCTGAGAAATGCATAACGATGATGCCGCCACCCATAATGATTCCACCAATACCAAGTCTCCATTTGTTGGTCTGGTTATCCATCGTCACCCGAAAGGCTATGAAGGAGGCCAGGATGCCGGCAAGCGCGGATAATATGGTCGTCACTACATCATAGTGAACGGGAAGATCCAGATGAAAAGCGAGCATGCCGACAAAATGCATAGACCAAATGCCGCAGCCCATGACACAAGATCCGGTTAATAGCCAGATGTACCTGCTTCTACCTCGTGCACGCGAGATTTTACCGGCCAAATTAAGTGCGGAATAAGAGGCTAACACAGCAATTACAAATGAGAGAAGGACAATCCAACCGTTATACTGAACGTGAAGATGATCCATGGTCAAGACCTACTTTATCTATTATCGTCAAATGATAGATTCAGTATAGTGTATCCTCCCAGCATATAAAAGAGAAAGTTTGAAAACGGGCGAACAACTTTACCCGTTATGGAAGCTTGTGCTCGAAGGTCTTCACCCTCTCCGAAAGCAAAATCGTTGGGGGAAATGGTTTGAAACCCGTAGAGGCTATTGTATAATATAAAAAAACAGCGGAAGCGGTATGCTTGGCCGCCGCAGAAAGAGAAGTGACTGACGATGAGCGCCAAAGACGTGGAAACAGCAGTAACGGGAGTAAATCCGGATGCTGTAATTGAAGGAGATACCTGCTGCACAGTAGATGGGTCACGGAAAAGCCACCATTCGGATAAGGTCAAAGATAATCTGGTGTCCCGGCTAAACCGGATTGAGGGTCAAATTCGAGGCGTGAAGGGCATGATCGAGAAGGACACGTACTGCGACGATGTCCTGAACCAGATCGCCGCCATTCAGTCTGCACTGAACAGCGTGGGGAAAGTGCTGCTGGAAGGACACATGAGGTCCTGTGTCGTCGAACGGCTGGAACAGGGCGATAAAGAAGTTATTGACGAGCTGCTCAAAACAGTGAGCAAGCTGATGAAGTAATGGATTGGCAAGAGCATACAAGACAGCCTTCTCATGTTGTCCTAGGCTGCTAAGACTGAATTGTCTGCAAATAACCTCATACAAAAACAAGAAGCCCGTACTGTTTGCAGCAGTTGCGGGTTTCTTGTTTTTGTCTATTCCGGTGTATGCTATGCATGGTGAGCCGGACTTTCACTCCATTTGCCTTGTGACCGGGGCAAATATTTGCGGCTCATCCATCGTGGGAGCAGAATGGCGCCGCGCGTGAACTCATCGACGATCATGGCGATGTATATACCGGCCAGCGCCCAATGCAGATGAACGCCAAGGAAGTAGGAGCAGCCGACGGAGATAATCCAAAGCGATAGCATGCCGACAACCGTCATGTACCTGATGTCTCCGACTGCCGTCAAGGAGCTGTTGTTTACCATATTGACCAATTTCAGCGGCTGAAGCAGCAGATTGAGCACAAGGAGCGACGACCCTAGGGCTACAATATCCGGATCGGACGTAAATAAATAAAGCACGTTAGAGCCAAAGCAGTACAGCAGCACCACGTTGACGGCAACGACTGCAAGCCCGACCCACATCGCAACAAACGAGCTGCGGTAGGCTTCCTCTTGCTTGCCCGCCCCGTACAGGTGGGCGATTTGAATTTGAACAGCCATAGCGACGGAATTGCCCAGAATGAAGCAAAACGATTCCATCGTGTTCATGTACGTTCGCGCTGCAAGCTCCTTTGCCCCCAGCGTGGCGACAAATGAAAACAAAACGAGCTGGGACAGCACCCATGACGACATGTTGACTCCCATTGGCCAACCAATCTTAATAATTTCACGAAACAGCGGACGATCGAATAGTCGAATGTCTCGCCATTCGACCTTACGATCAAAGGCATGAACGAACAGGAAGATGAGCATGGCCGTCGCCAATAGGCGGCTTACCAGCGTTGACAAGGCTACACCGGTCAAGCCCCATTGGGGGAAACCGAGGGTACCGTAAATAAAAGAATAGTTCAGCACAACATGGAGCACGTTCATGCCTAGGGCAATATACATGGGACTTCTTGTATTTCCGGTACTGCGAATGGCCGTACTGAGCGAGGCCATGGCAGCCGTGAAGACCATGCCTCCACCGACGATTGATATGTAAGTCGTCGCCAAGCCGTGCAGATGAACCGGCAGCTGAAGCAGTACGGCTATGGACGAAGCGCCAAAGTACAGCACGAAACTAAGTCCGATTCCGATCCATATGGAGGTTTTGACCGCCATAATAGCGATAGTACGGGCGTCCTCAGACCGCTTGGCACCCAGCTTCTGCGCGATCAGCACTCCAGCGCCGCTAGCAACCGTCATGAACAGTATCGTTACCGCAGAGAACAATTGATTAGAAATGCCCACCACAGCTACCGCATCGTCGGATATACGGCTGACCATTAACGTATCTGCTGTTCCTAGTAAGAATTGAAGGAACATTTCAATAAAAATAGGCCATGCGAGTGCCCATAGGGTGAATCTTTGTTTTGAACGCATAGATGACTTCCTCCCGGGCTCTTATACAACGGCCGTAGATGTATGAGGGCGATGAATTAGTTAAGATTATAAAAGATAAGCGCTGCAAAGTGTGTTAGTATATGAACTAAAACTTTCACTTTTCCAACCTGCTTAACTCTTAAAGAAGAAGGGATCGCTTTGGCCGTACTACAATTTATTTCTCCACCTCTCCCGCATTATATTGCATGTGGCTATACGATATTTCCGCCGGGCGGCAAGCACTCCAGTAGGCGCAATATTGGTGTTTTCGATCTTTTGGTTGTCACGCGGGGATGCTTGTATATTGGCGAAGAGGAGCGCCATTACGAGGTTTCTAGCGGTCATGCTCTCATTCTGAGGCCTGATCGGCACCATTATCCAACACAGGGCTGTACGGAAAGAACGGAGTATTATTGGCTGCATTTCGATACGACCGGTCCGTGGGGAGAGATGGAGGGAGTCGACAGAGTACAGCAGGACGAGGCTTCGTCAGGAAAGACGTATTTTACGATGGAAACCTTCAGCGTGCTGCTTCCCCAATTCGCCAAGCTGCTGCTGCCGACGGCTTTGTATGAGCTGTTACGCCAGTTGAATGCCTTGGAGAGTGAGTCCCATCATAGCTGGGCCCGCTGGAAGCTTCAGCTTAACTTTCAAGAATTACTGGAGCAGCTCAGCTCTTCTCTGGATCGGAAAAGCGCTTCTCCCGGGGCACTGGTAGCCGAACAAGCGGCAACCTATTTACGCATGCATTACAGGGAGGAGATTACCGCTCAACAGTTGGGGGAGTCATTAAGCTTCCATCCAGTTTACATCGCCCGCTGCATGCAGAAGGAATACAACTGCTCTCCATTCGAATATTTGCTGCGCTATCGGATTGAGCAGGCCAAGCTGCTGCTGCTGCAGACGGATTTATCGATCGCCTTGATTGCCGAAAAGGTCGGCTTTCATCAAGCAGCCTATTTTGCCTCGTGCTTCGCAAAGGTAGAAGGGATCTCGCCCAGAACCTACCGCAAACGATTTTATCTTAGCTAAAAAAGGACGGACAAAGCCCGGAGCATTATGAGATGCTCCGGGCTTTTGGTACAAGGGCGAGTAGGCTGTCGTCGCATGATATGCGGCAAGAATAATGAAGCGCTATCCCTTCAGTCGCTTGCCTTCCTCCAGCAAGCTGATAGCTTTCTGAATGCGGCTAATGCGGGTTTCCGGCTTTTTGGCGGATTCGAGCCAATCGGTATATTCCTTTTGAGCGGAGTAGGAGAGCTGAGCGAAATAATGCCCGGCTCGATCATGTTCTTCAAGCGCGGATTGAAGGTCCTGAGGAACGCTGACAGTGCGTGGTTCTGTGTCCTTATCCATTGTCACTTCCACTGTATCACCGGCCTGAACGCTGGCTGCTTCGCGGATTGCTTGATTTACCACCATATAGTAGGTTCCGCTGCCGTGAACCATCAACGTACTCCGATAAGAAACTCCATTAACGGTACCTTTAACTTTAATATGCGCTTTGGAGCCGAAAAGGCTTGCCGCATCAAAGGGGACGTTCAAGTACGTCCATGTACCGGTTCCTTCGGGGCGGATCAGCTTAGCAGAGAATGCAGGCATAACACCTCGCTCCTTTCTGCTCCTATTGTATCATGCGGGAGCGACGAGAAAGAAATCGTGCTTCGATAGCCCATGCCACGATAAGCAGCAGCATCAGCGCGGCACAGAGGCTGTACAGTCCGCTAAGTCCGAGCGGACCGATCAGGGCGAAGCCAGCTAACGGGCCAAGCGCGGCGCCGACATCGACGACCGTCGTGTAGGTAGTCATGTAGGCGACACGCGAATCGCCCGTTGCTGCGTCCGCCGCCAGCGCGTCGCTTAGCGTGATGATGGCGGTATTGGCCAGCTGGGCGGTCAACAATACCGCAAGCCATGTTGCGAAGGGAAGCGGCAGCGGCAGCAAGGACAACGCTACAGCTGCCAAGCCGAGGCTGCCGAGGAAGATCGGCAGCCGGCCGCGAGGGCCGTCGGACCATGTTCCGATCCATGGAGAGAGGAACGGGGACCAGGCCCAGCGGACGGCCTGCACGATGCCGGCAACCGACGCAGCACCGAGCGCGGCGCCAAACAGCAGCAGCGTCCCCGAGGCTGGCATATGAGCCTCGATCAGCGGGCTCATCGTGCCGGCATAGACGCCGTAGAAGACGACAGCCGTCACGATGCCGGAGGCGAGCACAAGCCTGGAGCGGCCACTTGCCGCCAAAGCTGCAATGCGTCGGCGCGCCGACGATTTAGTTCCGGCGGCCGAACTGCCGGGACTCGCAGCATTGGCTTTGGCGGCGGAAGCCGGCACATACCGCCATGCGAGCGGGATACCGACCAACATGGCGGCGGCGAGCAGAAGCGACACGGTGCTTGCTCCGATCGCATCGGCCAGCACGCCGCCGGCTAGCATGCCGATGAGGCTGCCGATGCCAATGATGCCGTTGTAGCTGCCGAGCAGACGGCCGCGGTTGCTATCATCGGAAGCCTCAAGCACTGTAAGATAGCCGCCGATGCGCAGAAGCGACCAAGCAGCCCCCCACAGCGCACGCGCGAGGAGTAAAGCAGCGAAGCCGGATAAAGCTCCATAGGCTGCAGTCGTGAGGAAAGCAAGCGACACGGCGATAAGCACGCCGCTGCGCTTGCTGATCCGTCCGTAGAGCCAACCGACCAGCGGGTTCAGCGGCAGTCGAATGAAGCGGTTGACGGAGAGCAGCACTCCGACCTGCCATAACGCATCCAGACCAAACTGCTGCCAGTATACCGGCAGCACGATGTAGAGCATGGAGTCGCCTAACAAGCTAATAGCGGTTATCCAAGCAATGATGCGAACCTGGACTCGCCCTTCTTCGGCGGCGTTAGGGACAGCGGATGGCTGCTTGTAAGCGGATTGAGGGTTTTTCATATAAGGCGTGAAGCCTCCTTTAGCCATTTCGAGTCAGTTAGATTTATTGTACTTGGATAAAGGGGGTTAAAAAGTGTAATCTCTAACTAGAACGATTTCCCCCTTTAGCAGAGGAGGGGGAAAGGAGGTGAAGATTTCATTATGCAGCTGATCGAGCATTATGCCAAATTATATCGCGAATGGAAACCGGAGCATCCCCAGGAAGCGGATGTAGCCATCACGGTCCCGTCTATTGCAGCCAGCTTGCACTGTACGGAGCGCAACGCAAAGCTCATCATTAAAGCGATGTGCAGCATCGGATGGATCAGCTGGCAGCCGGGAAGCGGCCGGGGCCACAGCTCAAGACTACGTTTTCTAGCGGATATTGATCGGCTGCTTCTGGATCAGGCGGAGAATTTGATTCGTTCGGGAAATATGCAGGAGGCGGTCAAGCTCCTTCAATCTCCGCTGCTCACGGAGCAGGGGCAGGAGCGTCTGCGGTACGCGATCAGTCAGGCCTTTGGCTTTCATACGCATAAGGGGGATATGGAGTGCCGTCATCTGCTGAGATTCCCTTCGTATCGACAGCCTGGCATGCTCGACCCGATCTACACAACGCGTCGGACGGAGCTGCACTTAGTCCGGCAGCTGTTCGATACATTGGTAGTGTATGACCCGGAAAGAAATGTATTTGCTCCTGGATTAGCACATCATTGGGAAGTGGATGACGAAGCAAGAAGCTGGAGGTTTTATTTGCAGAAGCAGGTCCGCTTCCACAATGGAGTCCCTTGTACGGCGGAAGACGTGAAAGCCTCTTTGGAGCGTCTCACCCGAAACGGTGCTCATCCATCTCCATATCGTATTCTTTATGAAACCATACAAGGTGTGGAGACCTTTCATGAACATTTGCTTGAGATACGCTGCCAGCAGAGCTGTCGTCATCTGCTGTCACTACTTGCTGCTACAGCGGCTTCCATCATTCCGAGGCAGCCTGGACCGGATTGGCCGTTCAAGGTGGAGGGGACAGGACCCTTTAAGCTGGTGAAGCGGGATGACAGCGTGCTGGTACTGGACGCGAATCCTGATCATTTTATGAGAGCCTCTCAATTGGATCGCGTTGAAATGTGGTATTTGCCGGAGATGTATGAGGAACGACAGGGAACGCTGCTGACAAAGGAAGCGGAGCTAACAAAGGACGAGAGCTGCCGATGCCGACAGGAGCCGCTTTTGAAGCAGGATGGCAGAACGACTAGACGTCAGCCCTTGAGGGAGGATGAACAGGAATCGGGAGGCATGAACTTTCGCCATTTCGGAGGTATAGGGCCGGAACGCTCCGAGGGGAATTGGGCGACGGTGGAACGACATGATCTTGGTTGTAAATACATATTACTGCAGCTGGCAAAGCCGGGGCCGCTCCAGCAGCCGGAGCTGCGCGACGCATTGTTTGAGGTGATCCGAAACAAAGAGGAGGTCGCTGGCTTAGGCGGTAATAGGGGAGAGCTTGCAACCACTTTTGTAAGGAAAGAAGGTATGCCGCAAGTGCCGTCTTCCACTTGGAGGGATGCTTCCCCTCATGGGCAAAGTACCCGTTGTGCAGTCGCTTATTCAGAGCGTTCCTGCAAGTTGCAGCTGCTTACTTATGCGGGTGCAGGGAATGAGAGGGATGCCGATTGGCTGAAGAGGACTTTGACTGGAATCGGTGTTGCTCTCGAAGTAAGGTTCGTCCCCTATGAGGAGCTCTCTTTGAATTCGGTGCTTGCAGAGGCGGATTTGATATTGCTGGAGCAGCCGGTCGATGGGGACGCAGAATGGGCGATGTGGGCGATACTCGGGAGTGAGCAGAGCCCGCTGCGGCAATGCTTGCCCGGAGAGACTCTTCAAAGGCTCGATAGCCGCATGGCTGCGCTAACCAATGAACTCTCAAGCTCCAGACGGCTGCAGCAGCTGCTTCTGCTTGAGGAAGAGCTGCTGGCCAATCGCTCGATGATCTTGTGGTATCGTTGGCGCCAGGCGGCTTCATTTCCCGCAGAGCTCCAAGGCGTGAAAATTAGCCCTTTTGGCTGGGTTGACTACAAGGATTTGTGGTTCCGCGACATTAGCGGGGACAGCAACGTTTCAATGCGTCTGTTTCCGACATGAACGATTCCGGCTGAGCTACAGCTTTGTCACCGGCAGCTTGCGCGCGATGGCACGACGCATAATCGTTTGATGCAGCGATTCCGGTGTAATGCTCGGGTTGCCTGCATTGATGCGGGGAATTTGCATCCGATCGTCATGACGGACGGCCATTCGGCTCACTACTGTAAAGGCATATTCAATGCCGGATTGCCGAATCAATTCAGAGGCTTCCTGATGGTACATCCCGTAGGGATACGCGTATGCATCCACTTTCTCAGAGTGAAGCCCGTGCAGATTGCTAATGCAAAAATTCGTATCCTTAAGTACCCGTTGTCGGTATTCCTCGGGCGATTCGGGATTACCATTAATGTGCAGCAGACTAGTCAGCAGCGGGTTCCCGTTGATTTTGGCATGCATGTCGTGGGAGTGGCATTGAAAATCAATTCCATCCGTCTCAACCGCCATTTGCCGAATTTCCTCGTTGGACATAGACGGCAGGGGGGAAGTCTTCGGATCGTGCAAATCCTTGGTAACGACGAAATTTACAGCAGGTATGCCCATTTCCTTCAGAACGGGATAACCATGCGTGTAGAAGCTTTCATACCCATCGTCGAAAGTAATGAGCACGGCCTTCTTCGGCACGGACGCCCCGTCGATGAATTGCTTAAACTGTTCCAATGTAATGAACTCATAGCCTTTTTGGCGCAAAAAGGACAGCTGCTCACGGAACAGCTGCGGTGTGATCGTTACATTGCTTTGTTCATCATGACTGAGATGATGGTAAGCTAGAACGGCAACCTGATCCTTGTAGGTGTAGGAGCCCCACTTGTGGACGCTGAAGAGGAGCAGGAATGAAGCAAAAATCATTGCTATTCCTATTTTCAATACTAATGATAGTGAACGCATAACAGCCTGTAAGACCCTCCATCTAACCTTAACGTGATTAACGTTTAGGCACATCATCCTCATTCCATACGTCGGAAGGGGCATCTTGGTTTCCTTTGGATGAAGAATTGCTCGTTTTTCCATTGAATAAGGTTTCGGCCAACGCTTTCAGCTTCTCCATAACCTTGCCGTATCCGAAGCCGACCAGGAAGGCAATGCTGATCTTGGCCATCATCGAATCTCCGGTTTGCAGCAGCAGAACACCGCTTTGAAACAAAATGATCGTCATGACGGCAGCGCCTGCGCATTTAATCGGCCGCAGTAAATACCAGAACAGCCAACGCTCGGACATTCGATTATAAAATTCATGAAATAGACGAAGCGCATATAAGCTTCCACCGATAGCTCCGGCCAAAGCGTAGTAAGCATACTCCTCGACAAGCTTCCAATCGATGCCAAGCATATGATCTAAAAGCCCGCTTTGAAGCGCAGCCATCATCCAGAAGCTGCCCACAAACCATAGGGTTAAATAAATAACGATTCCGAGCTTGTACAGCAATTCCTTCTTGGGCATTCTTCTCACCACCGCTTCTTGGACTTGCTTTATTATATGAGTGGGAGAAGGGGAAGGTGAGGGCAAGCATACAGCTTGGACATGGGATATTCGACTCCAAAAAAAGAAGACAGAGCCACGTCAGCTCTATCTTCTCAAGATTACATGCTTATCCTTGTTGGGCTTTGCGTTTGGACGAATAGCATTTGCGGCATACCGGCAAATAGCTTTCGTTGCCGCCGATTTGGATCTGTTCTCCTGTAAATACAGGGCGGCCGTCTTCGCATCGCATGTTCATGATAGCTTTTTTATCACAGTACCAGCAGATGGTTTTAATTTCTTCAATCTTGTCTGCTAAAGCAAGCAGATGGTAGCTGCCTTCGAACAGTTGACCCATAAAATCGGCCCTTAAGCCGTAAGCGATAACGGGAATGTTCAAGCTGTCCACGATTTCCGTAAGCTGCATAATTTGGTCTTTATTCAAAAACTGCGCTTCATCGATGATGATGCAATTTGGCTTTTCTGCTGCTGCCAGGCTTATCATATCCATTTGTTCATCAATAATGATAGCTTTTTTTTGCATCCCGATCCTTGAAGTTACCGTACCTACTCCATAACGGTTGTCGACAGCAGGGGTGAATAAAAGAACTTTTTTTCCTTGCTCCTCGTAGTTGTGGGCGGTTCGTAGTACCTCAATCGATTTGCCGCTGTTCATGGTGCCGTATCGAAAATATAATTTGGCCACGTTGGTAGACAGTCCTCTCGGGTGAAATATGTCATTTTATCATAGCATAGGTTGATTATGATGAGTATAGGTCTTGTGCGGAATGGCTCGTATTACCATAGATGGGGGTTGGAGCACTGCGTATTACCCTATAAATGGGTTGGATGTAAAATTCAAATTCATAAGCTTTTATTTTGAAAAACTATAAACTTTTATGTACATTCTGTCGAATAACTAAAAGGGAATTATCCAATGAAAGGAAAAATGGATATTTAAAAACCCGGGATTAGAAAAAGCCAAAGACAATTGGGGGAAAAACGTACTGTGATTTACAGATCAAACCGCAAATTAACTGCATTCATTTTATCTCTATGCTTATTCATCTCCTCCTTTGGGGTCGCCTTCGGCGCTGATAATGCATCCGATGTAAAGGGGCATTGGGCGGAAAAGCAAATGACACACTGGATATCCAAAAATTGGATTCAAGGCTATGAAGACGGATCGTTCAAGCCGGAAAACTCTATCACTAGAGCCGAGTTCATGGCATTGGTGAACCGTTCCTTCGATGTAAAGACGACAGCCGGTGCAAACTTCAAAGATTTGAAGTCGACGGATTGGAGCTATAACGATGTGATGAAGGCTGTAGGTGCCGGATACATTGAAGGCTATGAGGATCAAACGATCCGCCCGGCGAACAAAATAAACCGTGAAGAAGCCGTTGTGATGATCTCCCGTCTGCTTAAGCTGGATTCTTCGGTGAATGCATCCACAGGCTTCAAGGATGAGGGCCAAATCTCGGCATGGAGCCGAGGAGCGGTTAATGCAGCCGTTGCCAAACATTTTGTGGATGGTTACTCAGACAAATCGTTTCAACCGAAAAAGGAAATTACTCGTGCTGAAGCTGTAGTCATGCTGGATCGGGCACTGCCAGCCCAGGATAATAAAGTGGTATACAGCCAAGAAGGGACCTATGGCCCTACATCCGGTTCAGCGACCCAAGCAGGCGATGTCGTTATCGATGGGCCTGGAATCAAGCTGCAAAACACGCTGATTGAAGGCGACCTGTTATTGGCAAGCAGCATCCAGGAAGGCGACGTTTATTTATCGAACATTACCGTTAAAGGCACGACGACCATTAACGGGGGTGGCTCCAACTCGGTTCATATCACGAATTCGGTTTTGAACAGAGTATTAATAGACAAGAAGGATGGAACCATACGCGTCGTTCTTGAAGGAACTACGAACGTGCAAGAGGCAACCGTTCAGACCCAAACCATCTTGGAGACAGCTTCGGGCACCGTGGTCAATAACCTAACGGCCAATGAGGTTATTGAAGTAAAAGGTCAAGGAACCTTGAATAGTGTAACACTGAACGCTGCGGCTAAAGGCTCGACTTTTGAGAAGCAGCCTGGGAAGCTGGATGGTGCAGGAGCTTCCGCATCGTCCGTGACAGGTAGTACAGGGGGAGGATCCTCCCGAGGCAGCATTTATTCTCAAATGGGAACAGTGAGCGGATATGTATACGACTATAAACTCAGTAAAGACAATGCAGTTAACAAAGGAATTGCGGGCGTTACCGTATCCGTATACAGCGGAGCCTCTGCTGCAGGAACTGTCATTGCATCTGTTTCAACGGATAGCGATGGCAAATTTAACGTGAGCCTTGTTCCTGGAACTTACAGCCTGGCTTATAAAGAAAACGGTTATTTACCTGCTAGCAGAACCGTTACGGTAACTGCGGGTCAATTGGTTCAAGCTGATACGGTGGAGCTGGCTCATAATACCCTGTTTGTAAGAGCAAGAGATATCACAAGCGGCAGTCAGCAGCGTGTATTTGGAGCCATCGTAACCGTAACGGTGAATAACCAGACCTTTATTGAAGAAAGCAATGTAGACGGAGCCATGTTATTCGATTTACCTGAGGGAACCGGAGTAGCTAGCGTCACAGCAGAAGGGTATGAAGATGCTGTCTCTGCACCGTTCGAAATCAAATCTGGCGAAAACACAACCATAACGGTGTTTATGATCCCGAAGGCTACCACGATCAGCGGTGTTGTCTATGATTATGAAACAGGTGTGAAGCAATCGGGAGTAACTGTAGCTGTATATCAAATGACAAGCAGCAGCGAGAAGCTTGTCAATACGTTCTTTACCGACGACAATGGAAGCTACACGGCAAACCTTAAGCCTTGGATGCATTACAGACTGCAATTCACGAAGTCGGGCTACGCAATAGGTGATACGCCTATCTATGTGAACATTCGTCCTGCAGCCTATACGTATGACAGAGCTATGGCCAACACGGTTATTTATGGCAATGTAACCAACTCAAGTTCTTCTTCTTTAGCTGGAGTCCGAGTCACTGCTGTTGGACAAGCCACTTACTCGACGGTAACCGATTTGTACGGCAATTATACGTTTTTTAATTTACCGGCGGGCAGCTACGTGCTGGCGGCTTCCAAAGAGGGATACGACAGTATCACTACGTCGGCATATGATCTGAAAGTCGAAGGAACAGTGAGACCAACGATCCGTTTAACAGAAATCCCAGCCAACTAAATAGTCATCATTTCAACTGCTGTTTACAGCGGTGTGAACGAGGGAGCCTGAAAAGGTTCCCTTTTTTTGTTGTTTGTTTATTTGTAAAGCCTGTTTGCCCACTTCCATCTTTTTCATAACTGATATATTCTGATTTTAGAAATGCTTCATTTCAGGTGGAGCCTAAAATGTCAGGAGGATAAGGGATGCGGAAAATCCGTTGGGCGGTCATAGGAGCGGGTGATGTGGTGGAGCGCAGAGTCGCTAGAGCGCTGCAGGAGGCTCAAGGCAGCAGCCTTCAAGCGGTTGTAAGGAGGGATGAGGAGAAGGTAAGAGCATTTGCAGCACAATTCGGCATACCCCAAGCTTACACCGATGTGACACAAGTATGGTCGGATCGGAACATTGATGCGGTTTACATAGCAACCCCAGTCATGATGCATGCTGTGCATGCCATAGAAGCAGCGAAGAGTGGAAAGCATGTACTATGCGAAAAGCCAATGGCGCTGAATGCAATACAGGGAGAGCAAATGGTCGCAGCCTGCCGTGAGCAAGGTGTGAAGCTCGGCATTGCATACTATCGCAGATATTATCCGAAGATTCAAAAAATGAAGGAGCTTATCGAAGCCGGAGCCATTGGTCAGCCGGTTTACGCACGTGCGCAATTCAGCGGTAAAACCAATCATGCGGAAACCGCGAGAGCTTGGCTGCTGCGTCCGGAAATCTCGGGGGGAGGACCACTTATGGATGTCGGTACCCATGTGATTGATTTGCTGTGCTTCTGCTTGGGACAGCCGCAGCAGGTAACAGCCATGACCGGTAATCTTTTGCATAATATAGAAGTAGAGGATACGGCATCGGTATTGATCCGGTTCGCATCGGGCTGTCAGGCATCCGTCCACGCAAGCTTTAGTACATCTGTTGGCAATCAGCTTGAACTATTCGGAACCGGAGGCAAGCTGATTATGAAGTCAGTGGAGGATGCCGAACTGGAATGGGTTAATGATAGAGGGGAGGTTCAGCAGTTCTGTATGCCTAAGCATGAAAATATGAACGTACCGATGATAGAGTCTTTCATAGAGGATATATTGGGAGTTGGCCGGTACCTTTGTCCGGGGGATCAGGGGATAATAGCTTCCAAAGTGACAGATGCCGCTTACCTTTCGGCGTCGGAAGAGCGTCATATTTCGGTTTAGTCGAGGAAAGGTTCGTTAAACACGAACATTCCTTGTTAGATTTGCGAGAAAAGATTGGAATTTGTAGAAAAAATGCATATTTTTAAATTGATAAGTCAGTTCTCAGATGTTAATATAAATCATACCTTAAAAAGAGGTTCATAGAATTGTCATACTTCCTATCGTAGAAGGGCACATAATCTGCATGTTCATCAAGTGAAGCCGGTCCAGCAACAGATCGCAGTTTCCAGAGCACAAGATCATCGTCGCTTCTTTTTTTCTATTTATTGCTTCACATCTGTACAGCGTTGCTCCTTCAACTTATGTTAGTAAAAGTTTGAACAAATAAAGGATAGAAAGGTTGTACAACATGAGCAGAAATAGATTGCCGGTTAAGCAAGGTCTGTACGATCCGCAATTTGAGCATGATGCGTGCGGGATCGGTTTTGTTGCCAACATTAAGGGGAAGCCAAGTCATGAAATCGTCGGTCAAGCGTTGAACGTGCTTTGCAATCTGGATCATCGCGGAGGTCAAGGCTGCGAGACGAACACCGGGGACGGAGCCGGTATTTTGCTGCAAATTCCTCACAGCTTTTTGAAAGCAGAATGTGGTAAAGAAGGCATTAATCTTCCAGATGCAGGGCGATACGGTGTCGGGATGGTATTTTTGCCGCAGGATGCGGCCGCACGTGCTGCCTGTGAGAGGATTTTGGAGGAAAACGTAGCGGCGGCCGGCCAAACCTTGCTTGGCTGGAGAACCGTGCCTACGGATCATTCTTCGCTTGGCGATTCTGCCAAATCGGTAGAGCCCTTCGTTCGTCAAATTTTTATCGGTGCCGAAGGCGTGGAAGAGCTGGCGTTCGAGCGCAAGCTGTATGTCATCCGCAAGCTGACCGAGAATGCCGTTCGTTCTTTGCAGCATGAGCAGGCGCTTTATTTCGCGAGCTTATCGAGCCGTACTATTGTGTATAAAGGGATGCTGACTCCAGAGCAGGTCGACAACTACTATGTGGAACTGAAGGATCCAGCCTTCGAAACCGCGTTGGCCTTGGTTCACTCTCGTTTCAGCACGAACACGTTTCCAAGCTGGGAACGTGCGCATCCTTACCGTTATATCATCCATAACGGAGAAATCAACACCTTACGCGGTAATGTCAACTGGATGCATGCGCGTCAGGCCATGTGCGAAACGGATTTGTTCGGTGAAGATCTCAAAAAGATTTTGCCGGTCATTGACACCAACGGCTCTGACTCCCAAATGTTTGACAATACGCTCGAATTTTTGATGCTATCCGGACGCTCCTTACCGCATGCGGCGATGATGATGATTCCGGAGCCGTGGTCAAAACACGAGACAATGAGCGACGAGAAGAAAGCTTTCTATGAATATCACAGCTGTCTGATGGAGCCGTGGGACGGCCCGGCTGCGATTTCCTTTACCGACGGTAAAGTGATCGGCGCCGTGCTCGACCGTAACGGACTCCGTCCTGGACGCTACTATATAACGAAGGACGATCTTATTGTGTTGGCTTCCGAGGCCGGTGTTTTGAACATTGCGCCAGAACGTATTGCTCGCAAGGAGCGACTGCAGCCTGGGCGTATGCTGCTTGTAGATACGGTAGAAGGTCGTATCGTATCCGATGAGGAAGTCAAACGCGGCATTGTTACAGAGCAGCCTTATCGTGAATGGCTGAAGGAGCATTTGATTTCGCTTGAAGAGCTGCCTGCTGCTGCCGAAGTGCCGCAAACCGATCACGACACCGTGCTGCAGCGTCAGCAAGCGTTCGGCTACACCTTCGAGAACCTGCGCAAAGTGCTGGAACCTATGGCCAAGACGGGAGTCGACCCTATCGGCTCTATGGGCTTCGATGCTCCGCTGGCTGTGCTATCCGATCGTCCTCAACTGCTATACAGCTACTTCAAGCAGCTGTTCGCACAGGTAACGAACCCTCCTATTGATGCCAACTTTGAAGAAATTATTACGGCGCAAGGCACAACGGTTGGGCCGGAGCGTAACTTGATTCAGCCGGAGCCGGAGAGCTGTAGACAAATCCGCTTGGCAACGCCGATCTTGACCAATGCCGAGCTTGCTAAGCTGCGCGATGTTCAGCGAGAAGGCTTCCGCACCGTCACACTGCAGATCTTGTTCAACGCAGCTGAGGGCGCAGCAGCACTGGAGCGCTCAATGGATGAATTGTACACGGCTGCCGACAAGGCGATAGCTGACGGCGCAACGCTTATTATTTTGTCTGATCGCGGTGTTGATGTCCGCAAAGCTGCCATCCCTGCACTCCTTGCCGTATCAGGTCTGCACCATCACCTGATTCGCGAAGGTACACGTACGAAAGTAGGCTTGCTGCTAGAGTCCGGGGAGCCTCGTGAGGTGCATCACTTTGCCTTGCTGCTTGGCTATGGAGTAAGCGCGATCAATCCGTACCTGGCTATGGAAACGCTGGAGGACATGATCCGTCATAATAAATTGAAAGATGTCACTTCAGAAAAAGCGCTTTATAACTATGTGAAGGCTGCCACTAAAGGTGTCGTTAAGGTTCTTGCCAAAATGGGCATTTCTACGATTCAAAGCTACCGTGGAGCGCAAATTTTTGAAGCGGTCGGGTTGGATCCATCCGTTATCGATAAATATTTTACTTGGACTTATACGCCGGTCGGCGGTATTAAAATGGATGTTATTGCCCAGGAGGCGATTCTTCGCCATCAACGCGCATTCTCCGAGCAGGAAGGCCGCGATCGCGTGCTAGACACCGGCGGCGAGCTGCAGTGGCGTAAGAACGGCGAAGATCATTTATACAATCCGGAAACCATTCATGCCCTTCAATCGGCTGTTAGAACGAACAATTACGGCATGTACAAAAACTTCGTGAAGCTGATTCATAAGGAAAATGAGAAGTACGCGTCACTGCGCGCATTGTTCTCGTTCAAATCCAATCGTCAGCCGATTCCGATTGAAGAGGTTGAGTCGGTTGAATCAATGTTCAAACGCTTTAAGACGGGTGCGATGTCTTACGGCTCTATCTCCAAGGAAGCGCACGAGAGTATGGCGATCGCGATGAACCGCATCGGCGGTAAGTCGAATACGGGCGAGGGTGGCGAGCATCCGGAGCGATTTACCCGCGATGCGAACGGGGACCTGCGCCGCAGTGCGATCAAGCAGGTGGCATCAGGACGCTTTGGAGTTACAAGCAATTATTTAGTTAACTCAGACGAGATTCAAATTAAAATGGCGCAGGGCGCGAAACCGGGCGAAGGCGGTCAGCTGCCGGGTACGAAGGTGTATCCTTGGGTTGCCGAAGTGCGCGGCGTTACGCCGGGCGTTGGCTTGATCTCGCCTCCTCCGCATCACGATATATATTCGATCGAGGATTTGGCTGAGCTGATCCACGACTTAAAGAACGCGAATCCTCGTGCAAGAATCAGCGTCAAGCTGGTGTCCGAGGTGGGAGTAGGCACTATCGCAGCAGGCGTTGCCAAAGGAAAAGCAGACGTCGTGCTGATCAGCGGTTACGACGGCGGTACGGGGGCTTCCCCGCAAACAAGTATTCGCCATGCCGGGTTACCATGGGAGCTCGGGCTTGCCGAAACGCATCAGACGCTCGTATTGAACAACCTGAGAAGCCGTATCACTGTAGAAACGGACGGCAAGCTGATGACAGGCCGCGATGTGGTTGTCGCAGCGTTGCTTGGCGCCGAAGAGTTCGGCTTTGCGACAACTCCATTGATTGCTCTGGGCTGTATCATGATGAGAGTGTGTCATCTGGATACGTGTCCAGTAGGTGTGGCGACACAAAATCCGGATTTGCGCAAGAAGTTTGCAGGAGATCCGCAGCACGTAGTGAACTTTATGAACTTCGTTGCTCAGGATGCGCGCGAGCTGATGGCTGAGCTGGGCTTCCGCACGATTGAGGAAATGATCGGACACACCGAAATTCTCGAAACGAAGCAGGCGGTTGAGCATTGGAAAGCCAAAGGTATCGACTTGACACCGCTTCTTCATCAGCCTGAAGTAGGCGAGGATGTGGGGCGCTTCTGTTCTGAAGTACAGGATCACGGTCTGGACCGTTCCATCGATATGACAGAGCTGCTTGAGACTTGTAAGCCTGCTCTTGAAAATAAAGAACATGTTCATGTCATTCTGCCGATTCACAACGTTAACCGTGTTGTCGGAACGATTCTCGGCAGTGAAGTGACCCGTCGTTACGGAAGTGAAGGCTTGCCGAACGATACGATCCGTTTGCATTTTAACGGATCCGCAGGGCAAAGCTTTGGTGCATTTGTACCTAAGGGCATCACGCTTTCCCTGGAAGGCGATGCGAATGACTATGTAGGTAAGGGCTTATCTGGCGGGAAAATCGCTATTTTCCCTTCCGAACAGTCGACATTTGCCGCCGAAGAAAATATCATCATCGGCAATGTAGCTTTCTACGGCGCTACGGATGGAGATGCCTATATCCGCGGCATTGCGGGGGAACGCTTTGCCGTTCGTAACTCCGGTGTCCGTGCCGTTGTAGAAGGTGTCGGCGATCATGGCTGTGAATACATGACCGGCGGTCGCGTGGTTGTATTAGGCAGAACAGGCCGCAACTTTGCAGCCGGTATGTCCGGTGGCATTGCATACGTACTGGATGAGGACGGCACGTTTAGCGAACGCTGCAACAAAGAGATGGTTCTTCTTGAGCAGGTCGAGGAAACGTACGAGGCGGAAGAGCTGCGCAATATGATTCAGCACCACGAGACATTCACCGGCAGCTCAGTAGCTGACCGTGTGCTGAAACGCTGGGAAGAGTACGTATGGAAATTTGTGAAGGTTATTCCTAAGGACTACAAGAGGATGTTCGAGGCGATTGAGCGTGTGAAGCGTTCCGGCTTGAGCCAGCAGGAAGCGATGCTTGTCGCATTTGAAGAAAATATGAAGGACGTATCCCGCGTAGGCGGTAACTAATACAAATAACGTGTTGAACATGCAGGTTCAAAGCAAAGCCATTGCAAAGAATTTGCTTTGTTCAACACGAGTAGGAGGTAAACAATGGGTAAACCAACCGGATTTATTGAGTATCAGCGTGAAACCCCTGTCGAAACAGCCCCTTTGCTGCGGATCAGCCATTGGAATGAGTTCAGCGTACCGATGGCTGAAGACAAGCTGCAAACTCAGGGCGCGCGATGCATGGACTGTGGCATCCCTTTTTGCCATACAGGGAAATTGATCAGCGGGATGGCGGCAGGCTGTCCGGTCAACAATTTGATTCCGGAATGGAATGATCTTGTCTACCGCGGATTATGGCGCGAAGCGTTGGATCGCCTACATAAGACGAATAATTTTCCCGAATTTACGGGACGCGTATGCCCTGCACCTTGCGAAGGCTCCTGTACGGTAGGGTTGAAGGATTCTCCGGTAACGATAAAGAACATTGAGAAATCAATTATTGATAAAGGCTTCGCGGAAGGCTGGGTTGTTCCCGAGCCTCCAAAGGTACGTACGGGTAAGAAGGTTGCGGTTGTAGGATCAGGTCCATCCGGGCTCGCCTGTGCTGCGCAGCTGAATAAAGCGGGACACACCGTTACTGTATACGAGCGTTCCGACCGTATCGGCGGCTTGCTCATGTACGGCATCCCGAACATGAAGCTGGATAAAAAATATGTTCAACGCCGTGTTGATCTATTGTCTGCAGAAGGCGTGAATTTTGTTACGGGCACGGAGATCGGTAAAGATATTCCCGCCTCTAAGCTGAAGGAAGAGTTCGATGCAATCGTATTGTGCGGAGGTGCGACCAAAGGTCGTGACCTAAATATCGAAGGTCGCGAATTAAAGGGCATTCACCTGGCGATGGAATTCCTATCGAAAAATACGAAGAGCTTGCTTGATTCCAAGCATGAAGACGGGCAATTCATTTCGGCCGAAGGCAAGGATGTTATTGTTATCGGCGGTGGCGATACCGGTACGGACTGTGTAGGTACTTCGATTCGCCATCAATGTAAGAGCGTCCTGCAGTTTGAGCTGATGCCGAAGGCTCCCGAGACTCGCCAAGCTAACAATCCTTGGCCGGAATGGCCTAAGGTGCTGAAGGTGGATTACGGTCAGCAGGAGGCAGCTGCATTGCAAGGGGAAGATCCTCGCCAGTATCAGATCAGCACTAAGAAATTCGTGGGTGACGAGAACGGGCACGTGAAGGAGCTTCACACGGTTCTTATCGAGTGGAAGAAGGACGATCAAGGCCGTTTTGTACCGGTTGAAGTGCCTGGCAGCGAGAAAGTATACCCCGCACAGCTCGTTATGCTTGCTATGGGCTTCCTTGGCCCTGAGAATACGGTCTTGGATCAATTAGGAGTAGAGAAGGATGAGCGTTCCAACGCGAGGGCGGAGTACGGCCAATTTGCAACGAACGTAGAAGGTGTATTTGCAGCCGGGGATATGCGTCGCGGACAAAGCCTTGTGGTGTGGGCGATTAACGAAGGCCGTGAGGCTGCTCGTGAATGCGATCGGTATTTGATGGGTTCGTCTAATTTACCATAACGAATAATCAACTGCGTTAATAACTGAACACTAAGTAAGGTACCGGAGCTGAAGCCCGGTGCCTTATTTTTTGTCATGAGATTCAATGAGTGGAATATTTCGTTTCTTTTGCAACTTCACCCTCCAACGCGCATACATATTGCTATGACACCATATTTATTGTCAATCCAGTCCAGGGACGGAGGTGCAGTATGGTTTCGAGTGAAGAAAGAAACTTGGCGCTGCTTTCTCATGTATTGTGCATTATCCTTGGTGTTCTCGCACCGCTAATTGTTTGGCTGATTAAAAAAGACGAATCCGCCTATGTCGCAGAGCATGCAAAAGAATCGCTCAACTTCCAAATATCCATGATCATCTATTCTTTTGTAGCAGGGATACTCTGCTTTGCGGTTATCGGCTTCGTTCTTCTGCCGCTTCTCGGATTGTTCGCGCTGGTATGCATTATTATTGCAACCATCCGAGCTTCCAAAGGGCAAATGTACGAATATCCGTTAACCCTACGCTTGGTTAAATAATGACCTCCTTTAGCCAATACCGGTTGTATTGCTGCTTGTGCCCTATACGAAACCAACAGCTTTTACTGCACCCAACCATTACAGCCTTCATCGTCCCATAGCGGGATAGATGAAGGCTGCTTGGTATCTCGACAATTACCCCCGGCCAACACTTAAGCTTTGCCTTCACATGATCGATAAGATTACCTTGCGAAGTCTCCAGCAAGGAGACATCATCAACAAGGTGATCGCCTCAGATCGGTCTTCATGGCGGATGATGATGGTATTTTTACCTTTTTTTTATTTTTACCTTCACATTGGTACTTTTTTTGATAGAATATAATGAAGACATTAGATATTAGTAGGGGTGCTACCATGATAGGCAGACGTGTGAAACAATTACGGATGGAAAAAGGGCTAACTCTCACGGAACTTGCCGAAAAGGCAGGGGTAGCGAAATCCTATTTAAGCTCCATCGAAAGGGATATCCAGTCCAATCCATCCATTCAATTTCTTGAGAAAATATGCGCCGTTCTTGACGTACCTATAGAGTCGTTCTTGCAAAATAAAACCACCCAACATCTGGAGATGGATGAAGAGTGGTTGGGACTCGTTCGAGAGGCCATGTCTTCGGGAGTTAGCAAGGAACAGTTTCAGGAGTTTTTACAGTTTAATAAGTGGCGTAACAATAATCACAAAGAATAAGCATCGTTCAAAAAGCCCACTGCCGAGTTGTCGGTCAGTGGGCTTTTTGACTGTTTATATTGTTGTGTCGAGCCCTGCTTGTTTCTTGCTTCTGACGGTTTTGTTAGCTACTAGCGTAATGAGAAACGTCAGAAGAAAAGCCACCAGCATGGAAATCGTGAACCCGACCGCGTTGTTAGACAAGAAAGGCCCCATAATAGAAGGCACGTAGGCGGTACCGCGAACGTTAAACACGCCCACTAGTCCTCCACCGACGCCTGCTGCACAGATCGCGCCGGCAAACACCATTTTATTAGAAAACATGAAAGGGTATGCGGCTTCAACAAACGTACCGAAACCCATATTGATTAAGAAACCAGGGGTAGCTACAGCGGCTTCTCCTTTATCTCTAGGAGCAATGATGTTAGCTAATGTGATACCAGCGGACACCATAACCAAGCCCACCATATCTATAGCTCCGAGGAAGCTGTTGCCCGTTTTCTCCATTTCGAGCAATACGATCGGCAGAATCGCCGCATGATATACGCCTCCAAGAATGGCAGGCCAGATCAATAGACCCGCAATAATACCGGCAATAATTGGATTGAACGATATCGCCATGTTAATGACGTATTTAATAAATTCGCCTGCTTGAAGCGCGAATGGGGCAATCAGATAATACATGATAAGTCCGGATATAAGACCTGCAAAACCACCGGCTACAATGTTGACAGTCGTCATAGGAAAACGCCACTGAACACATTTTACAAACAGGAATTGAACAAGCAGTCCGGCCCCGATTCCGCCGATAATACCGCCAATGATCCCACCTTGGATGGATAGCGCGCCTGCGATGACTCCAGCCACAATAGATACCTCATCCATGTCGGAAACCTGCTTGGCCGCAATGACAGCTAGGACTACGGGTAATGCTTTGAGCATGATGTCGAATACATCGCTTAATCCTTTTAGAGCAGGAATTTGGCTGAGCGCCAACACAATAGCCATGGCAATAAATC
The DNA here is from genome assembly GCF_000686845.1 of Paenibacillus sp. UNC451MF. Lineage (GTDB taxonomy): Bacteria > Bacillota > Bacilli > Paenibacillales > NBRC-103111 > Paenibacillus_S. Next base: position 34,554 of record NZ_JMLS01000032.1, read on the forward strand.
CAGGCAGGGAAGACTGCATAATGCCTTTGAGATTTATTCTCTTCCACGGATTCCCGGATGCTGTTTTATTGTGGGAGCTGGTATCGCCAAGAACGGGATAATACTTGATCCCCCAATACTTGCACAACGAGGTCATAAAAGAGACAGCCCTTGTCCGGTTGGTGGTTCCTGTCGTCCCGGAGGTGGCGATAACTTTCGCTCCTTTGGAGCTAATTAGTGCCATGGAAGTTCCCCCTGTCCCGACGACAGGAATTCCTTTATCCGCCGCTGCTAGAATAGCCAGCTTATTGGCATGATTGGGATCAGCGCTCATAACGATCAGACCATCGATTTGGCCAGACTGGATTTGTTTGGAGATTTCAGCATCTAACTCTGCTGCCGCGTCGTTCGTAGCTTTCAACAATCCCTCAAAGACGCTCTTAATACGCTGTTCAGCTTGATCCCAAACATATAATGAGGCTGTTGTTTTCTCTTTAGCGACATCCATCGATTCCGCTGCTGCAATAAACTGTACCATACCAATTTCTATACCTGCGCTTTTACTCTGTGCAACGATCTCACCAATAAGCTTGTCGGGATCTTTCCCCCCGAGATTGAATAAATTTCCACCACTGCTGCCCAAAATAGCTATACGCATTTTCATTGCTCCTCATAACTTCTGTCTTTATCTAATTACCGCATTACCTTATTATACGGACGGAATCGCTTATGAACAACTATTATTCATAAAGACTCGTTTTGGCATAAAAATACACCCCATTGAATTTTCATCGGCTTAACCAAGTGGGTTTTCCAATGTTTATTCACCGCCTTCTTGAACGTAGATGACGCCTGCTACACGCCCTTGCGTAATGATTGCTAACCAAATAAATTTCCCCTTCCGCAAGTAGAATCATTTCTATATGTAAAGTTGATTAAAGTCATTCTGTGCCTATATCTCAAAACATTTCCGATGATATGATTTCCCTATATCAAATGCACAACTGATGGTAATAAAATTTGAAATGCAAAGGAGTTAAGGAGATGAGTAAGGACCATATCATTAAATCGATGCTTTCTGAAAAGGTATGTATGACACCGAATGGGTTTGTTGCAAATAAGTTAAGCCCAAAACAGTTTGCAGATTGCTACGAATTGTTTTTTGACAAGATTTTAGAAATTAGTTTAACAGATGTAGCGGGAGTAGAAGGCTATGGTGAGTTTAATGATGATTGTAAAACAGAGTATACTACCTGCAGAGAATTTCTAATAGATACATTTTCAGATGATAAGGATGGATACTGGTACAATTGGAAGGAGATGTTCGAAACAACTCTTTTAGAGCGTGAATTTTTTGAAAAATACTTTAAGGAAATGGAAGACAGAATTAGTTATTGTGAAGGAAAACGTTATTTGGTTTATAATAATACTTTTTTTGTCAACATGATAACAGATGGAAAGACAATGGTAGGTTTCCCCGACTGGAGCAGATCTGGGATTGTAGATTTCCTTTTGGATTTTGCCATTATGGATTTAAATAAGCCTTACTTAAAAATACCAGAATTGCTTTTTGAATATTGCAATAAAAGGAACATTGTAATACAAGATTTTAAAGAAAGATTCTTATGTATGGCATATTATAAAGGGATCGATACATTACGTTGGCATGCATCGATTGATGACACAGAGTCCTGCAAGTCCATAATGAAATCATTAAGTGAACTGAAAGATAGAATAAATGCACTATAGATGGTGATGTTATGAAATATGAAAATGCAAGTGATGTATTACCAGAGGAACTATTGAAAGAAATACAAAAATACGCGGCAGGAAAGCTTCTTTACATTCCATCTGGAGACGATAAAAAAGCTTGGGGCGAAACGTCGGGTTACAGGAATAAACTGAAGAGGCGTAACCTGATGATTTGCAATAAGTACGCCCATGGGATGACGGTTTCAGAACTTGCAGACGAGTATTTTTTATCCTTAGATTCCATTAAGAAAATCATTTATTCAAAGAAAAAGGATAAGAATTTAACGTATACACCAACTTTAATGTCAGCTGTACAATATGCTAATGTCGGTATGTTTGAAGAATGGATTCAGTGCTATCTTCTATTTACCAGAAAAGATACTCCAATTTTACATGATTTAATGAAAGAAGATCCTATATATTTTGGAGTTGTTAAGTTTCCATTGCGTCTAATTCAGAGTGATGGAATGAATATAGGGGGAAATCATGTAGATGAATCTAATTTCAATGCAGCTGCCCTCCCACCACTTATTATTAAGTATGAAGAAGGCAAATTTTATTCCATAGTACAAAAAGAGTTATTTGCCGCATTAAAACAACGTAAAATAAATGCTTATCCAACCATAATAGTCTTGAAAGGAAATGCTGATTATAAAATTTTTATGAAACACTATGGAAAAATTTTATTTTTTGTTGATAGAGTATGATTTTGATTAACAAGTCGAGGTTGCTGACCAATAGCAAAAAGGGCATACATATAAAATATGTTGTGCCCTTTGATCTTTTGACTATATCTCCATCGCAGTTCGATTAGCGACCTAGGAGGCCAATCCCGCTAATAGCTTGCCAAGCCGGTCGAAGTTCTGTTCATTACCTTCAATGCAATATGCCTTGACTTGCTCGAATTCCTCTGTTTTCTTGAAAAGCTGACGAAAAGTAACTTTGGTGCGGTCTTCCACGTCTTCGAAGGTAGCCGTTACTCTAAACTCATGACCGGATAGATGATCAAGCACGATCCGCTCCATCGGCACGATCTCAACAAAGACACTATAGTTGGGATAATCCACGCCATTCGGTCCGTGCATGGTGAACCGCCACGTACCGCCCGGCCTTAGATCGAACTCGTGAAACGTATTCGTGAAACCCTGCGGTCCCCACCATTGGGCTAACAAGTCGGGGGTTGTCCAGGCTCGGAACACAAGCTCCCGCGAAACATCGAACACGCGTGAGGAAATAATTTCATTCTCACCTATTTTCATACTTAGATCTCCCCTTCTAATAGCTTGCCAAGGGCATCCAGCATGATGTTTGTACCATGTTCCCGTACTTCCGGCGTATCGTGTCCGTCAAAGAAAGCGCCTTGCTCCGTGAAAATCAGCTTCGTGCCGCCATCCACCTCGATAAGCTCGACCGTTGTGATCGAGACAGAGATACGGATATCGTCCGAATCCAAGGTGTAAGTATACACAATGCGCTGCTCAGGAACGAGCTCCTGGTAGCTGGCGTCGAAGGTAAAGATCGGCCCTTCAGGCGGACCGCCGCTGCTGTACTCTCGTCCGCCAATCCGAAATTCGAAGATGTCTGGCTTCGAAAACCACTTGCCTTTGGCAATCGGGTCGGCCCAGGCGTTATAAACCCGCTCAGGCGGAGCCGCATAAGTCCGCTCGACGATGAAGGTTGCATGCTTGACGAATCGTTCAATCATTAATTTTCCTCCTTAGGTTTCGGCGTTTCTCTTTCCTCTGCAAGAAAGTCTCCTAGCAGGTCCAAATGTCGCTCCCAACTCGTTTGCCGCTCAATGACGGGCTTATCAAACCGTATTTTCATAGCTTGAAGGAGACTTGTGAAATCTTCAAAAGTTAATTGCGCCTTTCCCTGCATAAGCTTGGATACATGTTCGAGCTGCTCAAATAGCTTCTGCTGCAATCTGATCTGCTCTTTGATTCGTCCTTTCTGCAGGTTGACGATTTCAAGCGGACTGATTTGCCCGTCAGTTAAGGCTGATTTAACCTCCTCGAGAGATAAGCCCAGCTCCTTAAGTGATAAAATCTGTTGCAAGCGTGACAAGTCCATCTCACTGTACAGCCTGTGTCCGGACTCCGTCTGGTCGGACGGGGAAAACAAGCCGATTTGATCGTAATAACGTAAGGTTCGTACGGTAAGCCCCGTCATCCTGGCGAGGTCCCCGACCTTCCAATGTCTCTTCATTCATCATCTCCAATCTTGAGTGCTAGCTATGTACCGGTAGCTTTATTATAAAACCTTACGTTACGTAAGGTGCAAGCGAAATTGGGAAATTTTTAATTTATTCGCTTTACAGCGGGAACTTCCCAATAACAATGGCGGACGCTTTAGCTCCTCCGAAGCATACCCCACCTACCCTATAGCAAATTTCTCGAAGAAACAGGCTTTTCGACAGACTAAAGCCATCCTCTGCAGGATGGCTTTCTTTAAACTTTATTTCTTTTTACTACAAAACGGCGAGTAGAGGACCCAATTATTCCACGGTTACACTTTTGGCCAAATTTCTAGGCTTGTCCACGTCGTTTCCACGGGTCAAAGCAGCGTAGTAAGCAAGCAGCTGCAGCGGAATGACCGACAACGCAGGCGTCAGCAGCGCATGGGTTCGGGGAATGTAAAGAACTTCATCGGCTGATTTGGCGATGTCAGTGTTTCCTTCCATCGCGACAGCGATGACATGGGCTCCGCGTGCTTTAACTTCCTTCATGTTGCTGATTGTTTTTTCCAGCAAGGCTTCTTGCGTGGCGATAGCAATGACCGGCGTGCCTTCTTCGATCAAAGCCAAAGATCCGTGCTTTAGCTCCCCAGCAGGATAAGCCTCCGAATGAATATAGGATATTTCCTTCAGCTTCAGCGAGGCTTCCTGCGCCACCATGGCGTCGAGTCCGCGCCCGATAAAATACAAATCCTCGTAAGCAGCGATGCGTCCGGCTATTTGCATGATGGGATCGATTTGCCCCAGCATGGCTTCCACCTGCTCGGGCAGCTGCTTCATCATATCCAGTAGTTTGGTGCGTTCTTGGACGTCCACTACGTTCATGCTTTGAGCAATATACAGAGTCAGCAAGTAGAAGGCGATGAGTTGAGAAGTGTAGGCTTTTGTCGATGCCACGGCAATTTCCGGTCCTGCCCATGTGAAAATAACATGGTCGGCCTCCCTCGCGACGGAGCTTCCGACGACATTCGTAATCGCCAGCACTTGAGCTCCGCACTGCTTCGCCTCCCTCATCGCGGCTAGTGTATCGGCCGTCTCGCCTGATTGACTGACCACGATAACCAACGTGTTGTCCCGGATCACGGGCTGCCGATAGCGATATTCGGAAGCTACGTCGACCTCGACGGGAATGCGGGTCAGACGCTCAATGACGGCTTTGCCGACTAGAGCTGCGTGATACGCCGTTCCGCAAGCAACCATGTGAATGTGATTGATCTGCTTCAACCGCTCCGGAGTGATCTTCACTTCTGGTAAAACGACGCTGTGGCCGGTTTCTTCAATTCGGCTTCGCATGGTATCTCGATACGCACGGGGCTGCTCATAAATTTCCTTGAGCATGAAATGGTCATAGCCGCCTTTTTCAGCCATCATAATGTCCCAGTCGATTCGGAACAACTGCTTGGCGATAAAGTTTCCTTCGAGGGTCATCAACTCTACAGTATCCCGGGAGATGACTGCCATCTCGCCGTCTCCGAGAATATAGACGTCTCTTGTATATTCTAGAATAGCCGGAATATCCGAGCCGATGAAATTCTCGCCTTCACCGACCCCGATAATTAACGGGCTGGCCCAACGGACGGCAATCAGCTTATCCGGCTCGTGCTCGGATAATACGACGATGGCGTAGGCTCCACGAATGCGGGCTACCGCCTGCTGAACCGCATGAACCAGATCGTCTTTATAGTATTGAGCGATGAGATGACTGATGACCTCTGTATCTGTTTCCGACAAAAACACATGTCCGAGCTCTTCAAGCTCTTCTTTTAACTGCTGATGATTTTCAATAATGCCATTATGCACAACGGATATTTTCATACGGTTGTCGGCGTGGGGGTGCGAATTGACGTCTGAAGGCTTGCCATGCGTGGCCCAACGAGTATGACCGATGCCCGCAAAGCCAATTAGCGGCTGATCCTCAAGGCGGGACTCCAGCTCTTGAATTCTTCCTTTCGTTTTGCGAATATGAAGTCCTTCCGAAGTATGTACCGCTAGTCCGGCTGAATCATAACCTCTGTACTCCAATTTCTTTAATCCTTCCAACAAAATCGGCTGTGAATCCCGGCTGCCGATATACCCGACAATACCACACATTGGCGGATGCCTCCCCATTCTCATTTTGGCGTAATACCAACTTAGCATTCGTTCTCTATAACGAATATTCAATACAAGTATACCTCATTGTTCAACAAAATCAACTCGGTAACCTGAAAATTTTTCGTTTTAACGAACGTTCAATAGGTAAATTCAACATAATCCTCTACAAAACGCACTGTAATTGTTCTTTGTAGAGGATTCGCAGTTAGGCCAAAATGGAATGGGGGAACAAGCCGTTCCTTTTGCTATACATTAGTTAGAAAGACTTCACTTACGGCTTATACCATATGTTTTTGAACTGCACCCAGTCCAGGGAGTCTAGCGATATTCCTTTGACGGATGAATGATAGATCGTCTTGAGTCGTTTAAAATACAGCCATTGCAGTACATGCTCATCACGCAGCCGTCTTTCAATGCTTTGTAAAAGGCCTGCTCGCCCTTCACGGTGAGGCTCCCGCAGCGCTGCTGCAATGAATTGATCAACAGCTGCCTTGCACGCGGGTTCCAGATGGTTCTGCATGCTTTTGTACAAATCGATGAGCCTTAGCTCCGTATCGTTATCGAGCATAATCGAGAAGAGGAGCATATCCGCCTGAAGTCGGCGCTCACCCTTGAATTCTTCCACGGGCAGTAACGATAGCTCTACAGCCAAGCCTGCCTCTCTCAGCAGCGTTTGGACGAGCAGCGCGTCCCGTTCGTAATGTGTGATCGTACACAGGGTAAGTCGCTCTCCCGTGTAGCCCGACTGCTTAATGAGACTGCGCACATGTGCGAGATCGGACATAGGAGGATTGATGGCAGTGTGCCGGATAAAGCTGTCTGCGGCGTAGAGAGCGTCACCATCGAGCAGCTCCAGCAGCTTGCGCTGATCCAGCGCAGCGTAGACTGCCTCCCGAATCGCCGGGTCCTTGAGCGGACCTTGCTTGAGCAGGTTGAACGTGACGAATTTGCAGGTCGTTCCCTGCTGCTGGACTTGATGCCAGGGGCTCTCAGCCTCATCAGGCAGCCTGTAATTATGGATAATTTGAAAGCTCTCCAGCGTCCGATACCGATCCTGCTGCTGCATATCCGGAACATGCCACAGCTCGACACGGTCCAGATGGGCTCGTCCTTGAAAATAGGTTGGGAACGCATCCAGCACGCACATCGAATCATCGAGATAAGTCAGCTTGAAAGGGCCGGTGCCTATGGGAGCGCGCGCAAACGCTTCTTTTCCTTGGTTTTCGGTTTCATAGCCCATGTAAGCATCCGTAGGGATGATGGAAGCGCGATTCGTGCTCATAAATTGTAGGAACAGCTCATTAGGTTCCTTCAAATAAACGGTTAGAGTCAAAGGATCGATTATATCGATCCGCTCGATTTGCCGGTACACCCAGCGGTATAAGGAGCGGGCCTCAGAGTGCTTCAACCGTTCCAGCGTAAAGCGAATGTCTTCGGCGGACAGCTCTTTACCATGATGGAACATTACGCCCTTGCGCAAATAGAAGGTCCAGGCCGAACGGTCGGCGCTCGATTCCCAGGCATGGGCCAAGTGCGGCTCTATCGTTTGGGTAAGCCGATTATAGCGGACGAGGCTATCGAATAATTGGTTGATCAGATGCCCTTCCGTCGAAAAATTTGTAAATGCCGGGTCCAGCGATTGGACAGGCTGGGTGAGCGGGAAGCGGAGCGTGTCGAACCGCTTGCTGTCGCGCACCTCGCTGCTGTACCCAAAGTGGCCGTTAAGCCAGCTGTGAAAATGATCTTTCAGCGAGTCCGGAATCGAAGAGACGTTCATTTGCTCCAATGCGCCGTGAAGATCTTTCCGTTCCACGAGCTCTTTGGCGAGCAGCAGGATGACGTCCTCCGTAGGCGTTAGGAACAGTAGGGTGGAGCGGTTGCCCCTTCCTCGTTTGGGGAGCCACTGAAGCCAACCCTGGCTGTTCATTTTTTTGAGAATAATGGCTGCGTTGCGGTGCGTGCAGTCCAGGATGGCGGCAATGTCATCAAGCAGGATGTCCTGCTCTTGCTGCTCGGCTACGTGCGGTAGCTTTTCGCGTAATCGTATATAGTGACTGGCTAGTTTCATTGTTTCACCTCTTTAAAGTTTGCGAAGCAAACTTACTTCGAAAGCATGAGCCGAGTTTGCGAAGCAAACCCATTTCATCTTATATAAAGCATAACCGTTTATTGGAATCAAAAATAGGAAATTTCCAATTGCAAACTTGCGCTTTTTATTCCTATTTTACAGCCTACAATAAAAAAAGAAAGCCGTCGCCCATTAAACAGCTTTCATAAGGAGGTTACATAGTGAGTATGTTGAATCCGTTGGCTGAGAGCCATCTATTACAAATGCATTGGACAGAGCAGTTTATTAAGGAATCACAGCTTGCCATTGAGCATGAAACGATAGCAGAAACAGCAAGAATTGTTCTATTTTACGCAGGACTGGCAAGCTTAAATGTGGAACTGGAGCAGCAGAGGAACCCCTCATTGACAGTCGAAGTGGATAAGGCGCACTGGCTTGAATCCGAGCAGGACGTTGTAGCCAAAGCGCTGGAGACCGTGCCCGATAGATATCACGGGCTGCTCCAGATGTGCCTGCTTATCTCGAACTTAACGGTCTATTTGGAGCTGAGGGATAACGAATTGAAAGCACTTCGGTCGAAAGCCTCTTCCTTCATCAGCTATGTCGGCGAGAGGGCTCAGTCACTCGAGCATTGGTTTCACTAAAATATGAAATCCTATTATTCGGAGGCTGTCGAAAAACTATGACGACGAACCATCCACTGCATAAACAGGAAATGAGGATGTTGGCGGGTGCGCTGGTATGCGGCATTATCCATTACCTGCTCTTTTACAATAAAGAATGGGGACTATCGTATCCGTTGTTTACCTTATGCTTTTACTTATATTTTTATTGGTCAGTAAAAGAGCGTCAGGAGTGGAGGCTCCAAAGCCTCCTGCTTTTGCTGCCGATCGGTCTGCTGTCACTTACGTACGCAACCTTTACCAATACACTTTTCATGGTGCTTAATACATTGGTGATTCCGTGTCTTGTTATAGTACACACGACATGGGCGATACGGAGAAAAGATACCCGGCGTTTCGAATGGGGCATCATTTGGGCTGCTCTTGACCAAATATTCGTGCATAGTATTCGTTATGTTCCTTTGCCGGTACGTTCGGTAGCTCGCGTCCTATCCTCGAAAATAAAATTGAAGGTTTCTCAGCAAGTTTGGAAGGTGATGGCCGGTGTAGCCGTATCGCTTCCACTCCTGCTGCTGGTTGGCGCACTGCTCGCCTCGGCAGACACGATGTTTGACCGGACGCTGTCCAAATTACCTACCTTGTTTGCCGATATTCAACTAGGGTCTGTAGTGTTCCAAACAGGATGGATAGTCGTTATGACCATAGCGCTGTTCACTTACATTTGGGGGCTGCTGTATCCGAAGCCTAAGAATATCCCTAACGAACAGCTCCCATTGCCCGCTGGAAAAGGGGAGGAATGGGATCCAGGCTATCCTAAACCGTACTCCAAGCCATTGCGAATCGATGCAACGATCATGACAACAATATTAATTATGCTCAATGCGGTGTACGTATTGTTTGCCGTGGTGCAGTTTTCCTACTTCTTTGCCGGTGGCTCGGCTGTGCTTCCGGACGGGGTCACGTACGCAGAATATGCGCGACGCGGCTTCGCAGAACTGGTTATTGTCACCGTCATCAATTTTACACTGTTGATGATCACCCTTCATACGGTAGATCGTTCCAGCCGTTCGATGGATCGCTTTCTTCGCATACTGCTAGCCATGCTGATAGGATGCACGGGAGTTATGCTGTGCTCAGCCTTTTTCCGGCTATCCCTGTATGAACTGGCTTACGGTTACACTGTGACAAGGGTGCTTGTCCACGCCTTCATGCTGTTTCTGGTTCTGCTGTTCGCTATTGCTCTATATAAGCTATGGAACGACCGCTTTCGGCTGCTTCAGCCTTATGCTGTTGCGGCAATGGCAGCCTATCTCGTGTTAAATTACATCCAGGTGGAAACTGTTGTAGCGTCCAATAATTTGCAGCGATATGAAACGACGGGTAACATCGACGTTGACTACTTGGGCTCGCTCAGCTTTGAGGTTGTACCGTATTTGTTGGAGCTCCAACGAAAATACCCTGAACTACAAGAGACGACCGAAGTGCTGCAGGTAATGAAAGAACGATTGCAGAACGACGGACAGGACTCCTGGACGGAGTATAATCTATCCAAGCGAAGAGCTATCAAAGTGCTGGGCCTTACCGAATCATGAAAGGGAGGGAGTTGTGGAGCTCGGTTGACTTGGGTCCAAGCACATATTATCATTTTAAATAATGATAATAATGGAGGCAGACACCATGAACCCACAGTCAACAGGCAAGTCGAAGGCCGATCTGCTGCTGCATCCTGTCCGGATGAAAATAATCCAAGCCTTAGTCGGACGGCAGTTAACGATTCAACAGCTGGGAGAACGGCTGACGGACATTCCTCAGGCGACTTTGTATCGACACATGAAGATCCTTCAGGATTCGGGCTTGCTGAAGGTCGTTGAAGAGCATCAAATTCGGGGAACGACGGAGCGGGTTTTTGCTCTTGCCGAGCAGGGGGCCAGCTTGACGAAGGAAGATTTGCTTCATGCGACCAAAGAGGAGCATATGCAGTATTTCATGCATTTTATTGCGATGCTGCTTGGCGATTTCGGAACTTATTTGCAGAGGGATTTCATTGATTTGCAAAAAGACCTCGTCACCTATCGACAGGCCGGTTTTTTTGCATCCGATGAAGAGGTGCAGGAGCTGATCCGCAAGCTGGGAGAGGCCATTGCGGAAGTGATGGCTAACAATCCTGCACCGAATCGAACGAAGCGGACGCTGACGTCGATTTTATTGCCGGACTCGCCTCACCCGTGAGGCGAGCTCAGCCGGTTGCCGCTTCTTCCGTATAACGACGGATGGCTTCGGGAATTTCCGAGAGAGAGGACAGAGTAAGGAAAGCACCTTGCGGTTCCGTGTTGATCTCTACGTTGTTGAATGCCCATTCCTGAAGAGCAGGCATGAAGATGGCATGAATACCATTTTTCAATGCAGGGGTGATGTCCGTACGCAGCGAATTGCCGATCATCCAGGTGACTTTGCGGTCGAGCTGGTTATTAAGAATGATCGATTCCAAATATTCAGCTGTTTTGTGCCGGGTAATATGAATCCGGTCAGCGAAAAATCGCTCTAACCCTGCTTCCGTCACTTTGCGCATTTGAACCTGCGGTTCTCCGCCAGTGTACAGATGGAGCTCGTGTCCTTCCTCCGTTAGCTTGGTTAACGTTTCATACATGAAAGGGTAGGGCTCTATGTCATGCCCGTATACGGAACGGCCCAGCTCCATCAGCTGCAGGAGCTCTTCCTCGCTCTTCAATCTTCCCGTCAAGTCAGAGTAGAACTCATAGGTATCAATAAACGACTGGGGAAAGTGATCGGGTGCGAAACCGGATTGTTCTACACGCTGCAGATCGATGTCAGCCTGTTTCTTTTTGATTTCATCCATTGGGATGTGGTACGTATGGAACCACATTTCCATTAAATCGGCAAACTGCTCGACCACCAGGTCGAAAAACTTGTTGCAGTAAAGCAGTGTATCATCCATATCGAAAAGGATCGTTTGTTTGTTCATAGAAGGTCTCCATTTTCCGCGTCAATAAATAAGGTCATTTGAGGTTCAATCCGTTGAAGGCTTGAGCCCCGCGGCATCCGTTCAATAATCAGCTCAGCCGCTAGTATGCTCCATTATACCACGGCACATGGGAAAATCCTATCATCCGTTCCTTCGATCATATGGCTGTTTCCTTGAAAGACAGCACCCTTTTCGATGATTAAAGAACCGGCCTGCACGGTTCCGAATAGCTTTCCGGTTGCCGTAATTCTGACAACTCCATCCGCTTTCACGGTTCCTTCCATTCTTCCCGCTATGGTAACATCCTTAGCTGTGATTTCAGAACGTACGATACCCTTTTCCCCGATGACAACCTCACCGGAAATTCGTAAATCCCCCACGACCTCGCCTTCAATACGTATATCAGCCTCCGAGGTACAGCTACCTTCCCATAATGTTCCTTCTCCGATTAAAGTATCGGTTCCCGCAGAACGACGCTGCGGCTTTGCTTTGTTCAGCATGGCCATCAGATAAACTCCTCCTTGGTATAGTGAAAATTTTATAAATCAGGCAGAAACGGCTTAGGATCGGTGCTTTTGCCGTTTTGCAATATTTCGTAATGCAAGTGAGGTCCTGTGCTTCGGCCGGTAGAACCGAGCTTCCCAATCTGCTGTCCTCTTTCCACTGCATCTCCCTGCTGCACAAGCGATTCGTTCAAATGCATGTACCAGGTTCGAAGCCCGCCTCCATGCTCCAGTACGATATGATGTCCGTGAAACTTGTCAAAGCCTACGGTTATCGCAGTGCCCTTGGCGGCGGCGAGCACAGGGTCATTCATTTTGCCGGCGATATCGATGCCGCGGTGAAAGCTCAGCTTAGTCGTTATAGGATCCTTGCGGTACCCGAACGGGGAAGTCACGGTGCGTGAGCTGGTAGGCCAAAGACCCGGTGTTCGCAAGGCGAGCTCCCGTTTCTCCAGCAGCGTCTGCTTAGATTGGACCCATTGGTTTTGCAGCTCGGTCAATTCCTGCTGTAGAGAGGAATAACTCTCATGGGTTTGCTTCACGAGCACTCGCATCTGTTGGGTCGTTACGGGATGGGCCGGTCCTCCCATACCGCCTTCAGCTAGGGGGGCCACCGTTTCCTTGGCAGATCCCATAGAGAGAGTATTGTTCGCAGGGGTGAGCTTCTTCAGCTCATTTTCTAACTGCTTCATTTCCTCTACTTTCGTGCGTACTTCAACTGCTTGCTTGGAAAGCTGGAAAATTTCATTTTGCAGCTGCTCGATCGTTTTGTTTTTACTCGTTAAATCCTGCTCCAAACGGCTCCTATGCGCCTGCTGCTTGGACTCCGTCATTTGGGTAGCAACTACGGTATGAAAATGAATGACATACACGTACACGGCGGTTCCCGTTAGTAGGAGTACAGCAAGCAAAGCGGCGTATACGACCGCTCGGGAAATTTTTACTCGCATAACACTTTCATTCGCCTCCGGAATGATGACGAACGTCAGCTTGTTTTGAAACCACTTGAACCTCATGGTAACTCCTTTCGGTATGTTGCGAATCCCAGTGGCATACATTGGTAGAAACTATGCAACCATCGAGGAGGAATTCGCTTTGTCCTTTTTGAAAACGAGCCGGATGAATCTTATGGATCGTCTTAGCCTGCATCTGAAATCCGATGTTGCTCTTCAGGCCGAAGGCTACTTCGGAGATCCAGGCGTACTGCAAAAAGTAGGCAAACGATTTATTCGAGTGAACGGACAGCATTATGTGCCGCCGACCCTTCAGGAAATTGTTCTGCTGAATACCAATGGCAAGACTCCATCACGTATTCAAGGAGAATCCGTCACGATCCTTACGACTTACGGAGGGAGCTTTAAGGCTGTTTTAGTCCGCAATGGAACGGATTTTATCGAGATTCTCGTATCCAGAGAAGACGAGGAGGAGGACCTCAGCATCCTCATTCCTATGAACAAAGTGATCGGAATTGATACAACAGAACGCTGAACCGCCCTCCTTTAAGTCCGCTGCTGTCTTGCTTGGACCAGTTCCATATAAGAGCTGATCACGGCCAGGATCATCGACAGCCCATAGACGATACCGCAACCGATACCAATAGCTGCATAATACTCGCTTCCCCACAGACCAAGCCCTACGGAAATCAAGCTAATCAACAGTAGAATGTTGCTCAACCGTGACCATAAATGGTACGAGGGACCATGGGATCCTTTCGATGGGCGGTTGCCCGGACTAGGTGCTTGTTGCCTGCCATCATTGTTAGAGGCGTTATTATCAGGTGGGTCCGAGCCCCCGTTGCCCTGATTGGCTGGCGACGGTTGTCTTGAGGCGCCGTTTTGACCCGTGTTGGGGATCGGGAACCTCCGCGCAAAAATGAGCAGCAGCAAGAGCATCAATGGCTGGTATGCTAGAGTGATGACCGAAGAGCTGTAATTTCCGAAGCTGAACACCTCGGTTGTATTTTTAAAAGCCAGTAGGGCTGTTAACAATACAAAAAAGCCGATCGGCGTATTGATGGTACTGTAATCTCTTTGCTTCACAAAACTCGCGATACCTGTCAGGAGAGCGAGGTAGATAAGAATATCCTTGCAGAACAGAATCGGCGCCCAAATACTTAGAATCAGCAGGTCCATCCGATCCAGAAAGTCGGTAATATGTATTTGCTGGACCAAATTATAGTTCGGATAAATAAGATTTCCCGTTATGACAGGACCGAACACCAGCACTTCCATCAGCAGGAAAATGCCAAGAAGCAGCGATGACAAAATAGCACCATGACGGAGTGCCGACCGTACCTGTTTGATTTGACTTATCGTATGAAGGAACGCACCTGCAATGAAAATATCCCCGTACCAACCAAGCGACAGCATGTTGCCGTAGAATACTTTAATCGTATCACCCGCCAGTATGGGTTCGATCAACGATTTGTCCAATTCATTGGACAGCATTAAAGGCATAAGCAATATCGTTAAGGCAAAGTTGGGAAAGAAAATGTCGTTTACCCGCGCTATGACTTCGATACTTGTCCGACCGAAGTACATGATGAGCAGGACGAGGATGAACAAGACAATTTCTTCCGGTGTATTGGGTAGAAGAATCGTTCCCATGAATTTACAGAACGACCGAACGTCACGAATCAACATCAGCCAGAAGTGAAAGATGATAATCAGGTTAAAGAGCAGGCCGATGGCTTTCCCCATAATGATTTTGTTGATTTCAAAAATGTTTTTGCCGGGAAAACGCTGTGAGAGCTTGTAAAAAACGTACGCGACGATGGCCACATATAGGGTCGGTACAATATAAGTGAACCAGGCATCCATGCGTGCGACTCGCACGAGATCATGCTGAATGCTGACAAGTCCTCCACCGGTTAGCAGCGAAGCGATAAGCCAAGCCATTTGCCGGTAGTTAATAATCTGCTTTGAATCCATTCCTTCACCTGCTTTGGTTTCATAAGTAATGATTCATCGTTGTACTATTGAATACACCCAAGGTGATACTTTATGGATGAAAAATCCTGTTGGCATGGGAATCTTTATTCCCATTAACGTAGACAAGTAAATGGCAAAGGTGACTGCAAAAATGCAGTAATACAATCCGCGAAGCGGTTTTTTTTGGCTTCTCAGCTTGCGAAGATCAAATAGGAAGGTAATCACCATGATGATAAGCAGGAAGACCATGAAAATTGAATTCATTTATCGTCACTCTCCTTCGTCACGTTTTGGTAGATTAACCCGGTCTCGATAAGCTTGCTGTTGATGGTAATGCTGAACTCGGCATCCTTCATAGCTTGCGGCCATTCCTTCGCATACTCCTTCTTCCAAGCATCAGGGAAGCTTCTCCATACGTAGGTGCCGAACTGAGCGGAATCCACCCGATTTTTTTTGCATTTCTCAATGACTTTGTTCATTGCATTCTTCATATATTCGTTCAGTAATTTTTCTATTTTCTCCACATTGTGGGGCTCACTGAGGTCAAGTTGCTTCTCGTCCTCTTGAAGAACGGCTTTAGCCTCTGTTTGAATATTGAAATGAAGCTTCTGGTTTTGGATGGAAGGGCGAATTTTCGTGCTAATCTCATGTACACGCAACCCAACCCCTCCTTGTTCGGGCCCGTTCGATATGGAAACCATCGTCTTGATCGACTCGTTCCGGAGCCAGGAGAAGCCTTGCGATTCTTCGTCTTCCAATGTGCCAATCATTTTATCTCCCCGGAATTGGGCGTAGCCGCGAACCTCAATTTCTTTGGACTTTTTTTCGCCTTTTTCAGAGTCTTTAGTCACCATATAGACCATAACGGGATCGCTGCCGGGAGCATTTAAGGCTACACCGACATCTTTCATGTTCAAGCTAATGACACTACCGGCTTTGGCCAACTCCCGTATCACCTCGGAAGGAAAGCGCTCGAATTTGGGGGTGGCCTGCAGCAGATCGTACGCTTTGCCTTTGGTGGCGATAAGATAGGAGGACATCCGATTCTCCGAGTTACGCGGGGACGAATCGAAAAAATCCCGAATGCCCTTCTTAGCTATTTCCTCACTGATGATCAGCGTTCTGCGATGGCCGAAAAACATGCGGCGCGACATTCTTTCCTGCAGCTTGGCTTGGGCATCCCGGAATGTGTTGCCTGCTTCAGAGTCTAGGTAATAGCTCTTCTCACCGCCTGTACCGCCACCGCCCCCCGTAGCTCCACCCATTTGCCCTGGAAGAGGAACCATGACTGTAATCCGGATCTTACCGTCTGGATCAAGATCAATAGCGGACGATACGACAAAAGCCACGTCATTGATTTCTGTTCTATCCCAGCACCCCGGAAGCAGGAGCAGTGAGAGAATCAGAAAAAGGTAGAGAACGCAATGCCTTCTCATTATTGAACGTCCCCTTTGTTTTTGTCTTTGTGCTCGATGTGCATCCCGCGTTGTCCGCCTTGCTCCTTGATTTCATTACTCGCCTCATCCCCCATCCGGATAGAATCCTTCACCGACATGTAGGCAGGGCGGTTTTTCATAGACCACCAAGGAGGCCGAATCATAACGTCCTTCAGATCGTTAGCAGAAAGGGGGCCGTAAGGAGAAAGATAAGGAACTCCGAAGGAACGTAAATTAGCCATATGACCCAGAATGAGCATGACGCAGATGAGTATGCCAAACAAACCGAATACCGCTGCGACGAACATGATAGGAAAGCGCAAAATCCGAACCGCAATCGCTGCATTGAAACGAGGAATGGTGAAGGAAGCGATCCCTGTCAAGGAAACGACAATAACCATTGGAGCGGACACAATACCCGCTTGGACAGCCGCTTGCCCGATGACAAGGGCCCCCAGAATACTGACGGCGGAACCGATGGTTTTAGGCAGTCGAATGCCAGCTTCCCGCAGTGCCTCGAACGTCGCCTCCAAGATGAACGCCTCCACCACGGCAGGGAATGGAATAGCCTCCCTTGAAGCGGCAACAGAGAGCAGCAGCGACGTCGGCAGGAGATCCTGGTGAAAGGTGGTGAAGGCCACATATAAGCCAGGGGTCAGCAACGACAAAATAAGCAGAGAATACCGAAGCCAACGAATCAATGTCATAATCTGGAAACGTTCGTAATAATCCTCAGTCGAGTGCAGCGCCTCTGCAAATACGAACGGAACGACCAGCACGAAGGGGGTTCCATCGACGATAATTCCTACACGCCCTTGAAGCAGGGCGGAGGCGACCACGTCCGGCCGTTCTGTGTATTGCACTTGAGGGAAAGGCGAATAAGCGGAATCTTGAATGAATTCTTCCAAATATCCGGTTTCCATTACTGCATCGATATCGATCTTCTCGAGGCGGCATAATACCTCTTCCACTAAGTTAGGATCAGCTATATCCTCCATATAAGTAACTACAATGCTCGTATTGCTTTCACGCCCGAGAGTCATTGGCGCCATTTTGAGTCTCGGCGTCTTGAGCTTTCTGCGGATCATCGACGTATTGGTACGCAAATTCTCGACAAAGCCTTCGCGAGGGCCACGGATAACGGATTCTGTTTCCGGTTCCTGTATGGACCGCTTCTCCATGCCGCGTATGCCCATCATAAGTGCTTCTTTATTTCCATCCACGATGAGTCCGGCATCGCCGCCCAGCACCGACATCAAAAGGGTTCCGTATTCCGTGGATTTCTGAATCTGCGAAACCGGCAAGGTCATCTCGAGAATGCGATCGATCTGCTGCTCCTCACCCTCCAGTATCATGAGCGCCTTCATCGCTTCATTCGCAAACTCCGTATTGACCATGCCGTCTATAAAAAACAGGATCGCTCTGGAACTGTGCTCGATCTGGAATTCTCTTATAACAAAATCCGAGCAGTCCTTAAACAGCTCGTTCAAATAGTTTTTGTTTTCCTCCATTGATACAAAAACAGGCATCGATTTAAGCTCGTCGATAAACTGATAATCGAAGTTTTGCAGCTTCTGACTTTTGGCCTTATCGGCTTGTTTGTTTTTGCTTCTCGATCCCAGCATGACGGCCTCCTTCATTTAGCACGAGCATCTGACGACTATTTTTCTCAAAAAAGGAATTTTTATTTATATTTTTTGAATAAAGCTGCAAAAGGATACAAAAACTGAATAGCTCCTAAGGGAACGGATTACAATAATACGGTACTGGATCGTTTTGGCTGGCTAACCTAGAGAAGGGAGGGACGATAACCGTGATATGGTTAGTTGCCGCACTGCTGCTGTTTATTTTTCAAATCATCACGATTTTATTTCATGAATTTCGGCATCCGTCCAAAACAGTAGCTTGGCTCGTGATTTTATTTATTCTTCCAATCATTGGATTTGTTATGTATTATTTTTTGGCCAAGGAATACACGCATCGCAAAAAGGTTCGCCGAAGAGGGCTTCGCTATATGATCGATCCGCGTCATGAGGGAAGACGATATGCAGCTTCACAGTCCAAGGAAGAGATACCGCAAATCGAAGGCTTGTGCAGAGAGCCAAGGCTTCACGCGTTGTTGAACAATATCCCGAGTTCCTCAGTTACCCAGCAGAATGAAGTGAAGGTGCTGACGAATGCCGACATGGCTTACGCAGCGATGCTGGAGGCGATTGAACAAGCCAAATGCTATGTTCATTTTGAGTTTTATACGATTCGGCATGATGAGACGGGACGCCAATTTCAGCAATTGCTAATCCGCAAAGTGCAGGAGGGCGTGAAGGTTCGATGTATTTTTGACGGGGTAGGTAGTTATAAGCTTGAAAACCGATTCTTGAATGAGCTGCGCAGTGCAGGAGTGGAAACGTATATTTTTTTGCCACCTCTGATTGCGTTCTTCGATAAACGAATGAATTACCGTAATCATCGCAAAATTGTAGTTGTGGATGGTGTAAAAGGGTTTCTCGGCGGCATTAATATCGGTGACGAGTATTTGGGAGGCAACCCTGACCTGGGATTTTGGCGAGATACGCATTTGGAACTCGTTGGGGATGCAGTCTATTCACTGCAATATACTTTTTTGACCGACTGGCAGTTCGTTAGCGGTAAGCAGTTGACGGACTCCATCTTGTTTCCGGAGCATGACAACAATACAGGCAGCAAACGGGTGCAAATCATCAGCAGCGGTCCGGATGCGCATTGGGATGCGATTTTGGAGATGTACTTCGGGGCGATAACAACGGCTAAGAAGCGCATCTTTATTACAACGCCATACTTCGTGCCTGATCCGAGCATCAGTATGGGGCTGAAAACAGCGGCCATCAGCGGTGTGGACGTGAAGGTCATCTATCCCTCGCGTCCCGATTCCAAGGTCGTCAACTATGCTTCGTTATCGTATTTTGAAGAGCTGCTTCAGGCAGGAGTCCGCTTTTATTCATATGAAAAAGGCTTCATGCATGCCAAGGTTATCATTATCGACGATATCTTGGCGTCCGTAGGCACGGCGAATATGGATATGCGAAGCTTCTTCAGCAATTTCGAGATGAATGCGGTGCTGTTCGATAAGGAGTCGATTCAGCGCCTTGAAGCGGATTTCCTCCAGGATTTGAAGGACAGCAAGGAGCTTAAGCTCGAAGTGTTCGAGAAACGGTCGCAGATGCAAAAAAGCAAAGAGGTAATTGCAAGACTCCTGTCTCCGCTTTTTTAAGTCGATTGAATGAAGGACAGCACCTTATCCAAATTTTGCGGTGGAACCCTCTTGATTAGATCGCCCTGCTCTTGAAGACGCTGCTCTATCGTAAGCAGATTGAACTCGCGAGGATCGCAGCGGCGAGCGACCTCCTCCCAGTGAAGCGGGGTAGAGACTGTGGCGTCTCTTCTTGCACGAGGGGTGTAGGGAGCCGACAGCGTTTTTCCATACCAATGCTGTAAATAATCGAAGTAAATTAACGTACCGCGATCTTTCTTTAACCTTTCTATTGTAAAAAGGCGTGGATGCTTCTGAACCGCAAAAGATGCGACGAAAAATCCGATTTTGCGCAGCTGCTCGAAGGAGTAACGGCGTTCGATGGGGACATAGATCTGCACTCCGGTAGCACCAGAGGTTTTCGGAATGGAGCGGATATTCATCTTGTCCAATGCTTCGCCTATCACCTCAGCGGCTTCCATAATACGCGGCTCAGGATCCAAGGTGGGATCAATGTCGATCAACCACTCCTCCGGCAGCTGCTCCCCTATCCGGTGGAAGGAAGGATGAAATTCCAGACAAGCCAGATTGCCGAGCCACAGCAAAGTAGGGATGGAATCCAGATGTACATAGTTAATGCCATCGAGCTCCGCCGTTTTAACGAAAGGGGGGATAGGCTCGGGGGCGTTTTTTTGATAAAACGATTTATCGGCATAGCCGTTTGGGAAGCGAATCGTCGTCAAATAACGACTCCGGGTATAGTCTAACAAGTAGGGAGCCAACTTAAGCAGCTTTTCCAAATACATGATTTTGGTGATGCCCATCTCGGGCCATAGCAGCTTATTCGGATTCGTAATCGTAATTTCTTCCCCTTCGATGATAACGGTCCCTTTGCTATGCTTGGATGCAGTTGCCATAAGATTAACTCCTCTCAAGAAAACAGGGTGGATTCATAGTCCGAAAGAAAGGTTTTCTACCCTATTATGGTCGTGGAGCGTTGAATCCAAACATGAGCGGGGAGAGAGGAAGGCTTAGGTGAACAGCGTGAAAAAAGACCAGTGGATCGCTATAACGATCCCCAGTCTGTCAAGAAACCTGCTTCTTCGAGAAATTTGATATATCTTAGGTGAGGTATGCCTCGGAGGAGCGATAGCGTCCGCCTTTGTTCTTGGGAAATCCCCGCTGCAAAGCGAATAAATTAAAAATTTCCCAAGAACAACAGCGGCTGGAGGGGCATCCCCACCGAAGTAAAGTCTTTTCAGCTTTACCAACCAATGCTCAACCCGTCGCTTCGAGGATCGACGCCTCCGTAGAGGAAGCCTTTGTCGTCAATACGTATGGCGTGAGCATGTCCCATTATGGGATCATAGTCCCTCACTCTGCGAACCTCATGACCTGCATTACTTAAGCGTTCAGCTACATCAGGATCGATGCGACCTTCCAGCTTTAATTCCTGTGATGCATTCCCCCAAGTACGCCCCCATACAAAACGAGGCTCGCTGACGGCTTCCTGCGGGTGCATGCCGTAATCGATCATACGGGTAATGATCGCCGTCTGTGTCTGCGGTTGTCCTTCTCCGCCCTGGGTTCCGTAAAGAATGGCTGGCTTTCCGTTCTTGCATGCTAATGCAGGCATCAGAGTATGGAAGGATCGCTTGTTTGGCTGCAAAGAGTTGATATGCCCCGGATCGAGCGAGAAGAAGGAGCCCCTGTTTTGCAGAAGGATTCCAGTTTCTCCGGCCACGACACCTGAACCAAACTCAAAGTACAGACTCTGAATAAACGATACCGCATTGCCTTCTTCATCGACAACGGCGGCATAGGCGGTATCGCTTCCCATAGGCCTTCCACCTTCAGGCGGCATTGCCGATTCCATCGAGATGGCCTCGTACAGCTGACGAGCATAGGTCGAATCCAGCAGCTTATCCAACGGGATGTGGCTGAACTCGGGATCGGTCAGAACCGCATTGCGATCGAGGAAGCTGCGCTTCAAGGCCTCCACCAGCAGATGATAATACTCGTATGATCCATGTTCGATTTGCTGCATATCGCAATGCTCCAATATGTTCAGAGCCATCAAGCCTACGAAGCCTTGAGAATTGGGCGGCAATTGATACACTGTATAGCCTCTGTACGAGCTAGACACCGGCGTTACCCAATTGCCGCGATGGGCGGCCAAGTCCTCTGAAGTAAGCAGCCCTCCCTGCTCCTTAAGGAAATCCACGATGGCGTGAGCCAGCTTCCCTGTATAGAAAGCATCCCGTCCTTGCTCCGCAATTGCACGCAAGCTGTCAGCCAAGTGACGTTGTATAAAGCGTTCTCCTGGTTGAGGTATCCGACCGTTGGGCGTATAGATTTCGGAGGTGTGAGGGATATTCGAGAGCAGCTCGTAATTGTTCAAGGTGTGTTGATATTGGTCGTTCGTCATCGGAAATCCCTCGGAGGCGTAAGCAATAGCTGGCTCGAGTACCTCCTGAAGTGTTAGCCTGCCGTATTCGCGAAGCATCGCATCCCAGCTATCTACCATCCCGGGTACGGTGATGGCGCTGCGTACACCGCGAAAAGGAATGCTTGCCTCTCCCTTATACTTATCTATAGTTACGCCCAAGCCGGATCGACCGCTGCCGTTATAGGCTCTCACCCCGTCCTCTTGCTTGTTATAGCACAGCCAAAAGGAATCGCCTCCGATTCCTGTCATATGAGGATACACGACCGCCAAACAGGCGCTTATTGCGACGGCGGCATCATAAGCATTGCCCCCTTGCTGAAGAATGCGGCTGCCTGCCATGGAGGCCAAATAATGAGGACTTACAACCATTGTTTTCGTTCCGATGACGGATCGGTTCATACAGGTCGAGCTCCTTTGCGTTGGAATGAAATAGGAAATAAGGATACGATGAATATTATAAAAAATGTTATGTATTGTGACATAAATCATTCGGTACTATGATACGTTAAACATTAACATAGTTCGTGTTTAGCAGACAATAATAAATTTCGTTTTGATTGAAATTTTATTTACAGTCCATCGTATGATGGATATAATTAATTTTATTCTTACGATTCGAACGACAATATAGAAAATATTATTGCGAAAAGAAAGTGGTGAATCATTATGGATCAACAGGTAGTTCCTCTTCAATCTGTCGTTGAATTGGATGAATATGATCGCAAAATTTTAGATGCGCTGCACGATAACGGAAGAATATCTTACACGGATTTAGGCAGAGACATCGGACTTTCCCGTGTTGCCGTACAATCACGCATCAGCTCATTAATGGAGCAGGGAGTTATCGAGAAATTTACTGCTGTAATCAACCCTGGGCGGATTGGCATGAGCGTCTCCACCTTTTTTAATGTGGACATCGAGCCTCAATATTTACAGCAGGTCGCCGAAAAGCTGGCTCAGGAGACGGAAGTCACCAGCCTGTATCATATGACAGGCCCCAGCAAGCTTCATATGCATGGAATTTTCAACGATTTTCAGCAAATGGAGGCATTCCTTGTTGAGAAGCTGTATACGATGCCGGGGATTGTTAGTGTAGATTGCCAAATGTTAATTAAACGCTATAAAAGCCGTATGGGAATGAAGCTCTAAGCTTTTGGAAAAAAGGAGAAACAGCTATGTGGATGACATTGTGGAATTTATTTATTGCGTTTGGAAGAGCGACGATGCTCGGGTATGGCGGAGGACCGTCGATTATTCCGCTTTACCAGAATGAGGTTGTGAGGATGGGGTGGATGAGCCCGGAGGAATTCGGCAACGCCTTGGCCTTCGGTAATGCCCTGCCCGGACCCATAGCTACGAAGCTGGCAGCTTACATAGGATTCAAAATCGCAGGCTGGCTGGGCGCCTTTGTCGCGCTGTCCGCTGTTGTATTGCCAACGGCTTTATTGATGGTAGCGCTCGTAGGAGTGATGATGAAGCTGCAGAACAATCCCATTATACGAGGGATGATAAAAGGGGTTCAGCCAGTTATCTTCGTCATGATGGCGATGCTTGCTTTTGATTTTGCCAAATATGTATTCAAACCGAGTGAAGGCGTAATTAGCTTCCTGCCCTTTATACTGGGTGCCGGTTATTTCGTCATGGTGCAATATTTGAATGTTAACGCGGCATGGGGAATCGTAGCTTCGCTGGTCGTAGGGGCGATCTTTTTTAGAGGCTAAGCTTGGATGAACGGCTGAGAGGCTGATTGCAGAATGATCCGATGAGAGTTTGTCCATACTTGGGAACAAGACTAGTTCATCCGGAGGTAGCTATGCAATTAGAACCGATCATCCCTTTCGAGCCGGTATCAACGGATAGGCTGCCCGAGGGAGAAGAATGGATCGCGCAGGTTAAGTGGGACGGCGTAAGAATGCTGACTTATTATGATGGTAAGGAGACCAGGTTGATTAACCGTAGGCTCAATGAACGGACAATGCAGTATCCGGAACTGATTGACGTAAGAGCTTATTGTTCAGCGGAATCCGTTATATTGGACGGAGAGATTGTCGCTCTTGAGGGAATGAAGCCATCGTTTCACCAAGTAATGAAACGAGACGGACTTCGAAGTGAGCAGAAGGTGCGAACTGTCCAGCCGCACATACCCATCGTGTACATGATTTTTGACGTTCTGTTTGTTAATGGAGAGTGGGTAACCGGACAGAGCCTCCGTCAACGGCAGCAAATTTTGGAGCAAATCATTCATCCTGTACCGCAAGTACAGCTGGTTCCAAGCTACAAGGAAATTAGAGGGCTCTATGAAGTCGTCAAGCAGCATCAGTTGGAAGGGATCGTGTGCAAGGATTTGAACAGCGTCTATGCAATTCGAGGTAAAGACCGGCGATGGATGAAAAAGAAACTGTTCCAGGACACGGTTGCTGTTGTGGGTGGAGTGACTTATAGGGCAGGCACGGTGAACGCACTGCTGCTTGGGTTATATGACGAGGAAGGAAAGCTCTGGTACATAGGTCACGCAGGTGCCGGTAAGATGACCGTGCAAGATTGGAAGACGGTGACAAAGAAAGTGGAGCAGCTTCGCATGGATAACAAACCATTCGCTAACAACCCGGAAAGAAGTAAGGAAGCGACTTGGATCGAGCCGGTTCTTACGGTCAAGGTTCATTTTATGGAGTGGACAAACAACAGGACGCTGCGCCAGCCAAGTATTCAATCATTCGTTGATATATCTCCTCAGGAGTGCAGGTTATAATGAAGACAAAGCAAAGCCGACAATCGGTAATATACCGGAAATGTCGGCTTTTTTGCTGTAATCATCTCATGCTTGAGCCATATTAGGAGACGGTCTCTTCTTTAACCTTTCTTTTTGTTTTCGGTTTTTTATCCTTCGTGCTGGTAGGAGCATCGGTTTCTGGCACCGGCTTCATCGCGTCCAGACTGGCTTGCAGGGCAGACATTAGATCGATGACGTTTGTTTTATGCGGCTCTGGAGCCACGCTGACTTGTTGTCCATTTACTTTTTGCTCAATGGCTTGAAGGAGAGACTCGCGGTAATCATCTTTATACTTTTCCGGTTCAAAAGGGGTCGTCAGCTGATCAATTAACATTTTAGCCATTTGCAATTCTTTGTCGTTCACGTTGCTTTGCTCCGGCAGATTGGGAACTTGATCAATGGACCGAATTTCATCAGGGTAAAAAATGGTTTCCATTGCAATGCAATTGTCGATGACACGTACGGCAGCCAAGCTGCTTTTGGAGCGAATCGATACTTTGGCAATGCCAATTTTACCGGTTTGCTTCATTGCTTCCAGCAGGAGGTTATAAGCGTTGGCTCCTGTTTCGTTCGGCGCTAAATAATACGTTTTTTGAAAGTAAATCGGGTCAATATCGGTCAGCTGGACAAAATCGAGTATTTTAATCTCTTTTGTGACCTCGCCGTTCAGCTTCTCCAGCTCATCCTTTTCGAACAAAACGAAAGAACCGGGCTCATACTCATAGCCTCTAGCGATTTCCTCCCACTCGACCTCACGTTCGCAAGTAAGGCATTTCCTTACAAAATTGAGCGGTGTCGTACATTCCTTGTGAATGTAACGCATCGAAATATCTTTATCCTCGGTAGCTGAAAACATTTTGACCGGGACGTGAACCAGACCGAAGCTGATGGCCCCTTTCCATACTGTATGCATAGTATTCCTCCTTAGAGTTTTGCGAAGCAAAACTGACTTCGAAAGCAATCACTTAGAGTTTTGCGAAGCAAAACTTGCATCGAAAGCATTCACTTGAGTTTTGCGAAGCAAAAACCAATCCGTATCTTATAAATAACAGTATCCCCAATTTGGCAATTGTGTATGAATGAACGGGGTAAGCGGAGGGACATGATACAAATAAGCCAAATGGTGATGAACAACATCGTCGCTGCCGACAAAGGAGGAGCCAAGCTATGGAGAACAACAATAACTCGTTAACAGCGGGGCAAGAAGCTGCTCAAAATCAAGATGAGTCCGCTGCATTGACCAATGAACAGTCAAGTACGACCGATACGTGTCATCAAGGTCGGGAAGACTATTTTATGGATATTGACCGGATGGTTAACGAAGGATTGGGTGGAGGCTATGTTAGTCTTAATAACGGCCTTATTGAGGAATCCACTACCGATACAATGGATCATCCCGAGTCGGTTCTACGTGAAGAATGAGGGGGTGAGACTTGGATGAAGTTATATCGCGCCCAAGAAATTTTGCAGTCCGAAGCCAAAATCGATGTGGAGTTGAATGGTGTCTCCGTATGGATTGACAGTGTGGATCCCGAGAAGGAAACCGCAAAGGTTCATGTGGAGCTTCAACCAGCCGACTCCAGAGTCGTTCCAGTAGACGAGCTGCAAGAAATTCAATAAAGCTTGCTACCCTGCCTTTAAGTGCTTACTGCGCTGGAGGCAGGGCTTTTTTATGTCATAAGAATGTTTAAGTTCAATAAAGCAGACAGCGCATTGGAAAAACATTTCTTATTCGCGATAAAACCATCGATGGGAACGCGATCGTTCTTCCTCTAAAAGGCCTCGATAGAAGGTACCTCAGGTCTGGAACGTGTATTGCTACGTATGGGGGAGAGGGCTATAATAGGGAGAACAAGGTACGGAGGCGGTTTGAGATTGAGTTCTTTAGATGAGTTTGCACTTATTCACAGGCTTACACAGGGCAAGCAGTCGTTGGCTTTTCAACAGGCAAGCGGCGTAGAAATCGGAATCGGAGACGATGCGGCGGTAGCCCATCTTGCTCCTGGCAGTCAGCTCGTTATGACTTGCGATACGATGACGGAGCAAATCCATTTTAAAGACATCACGATGCGTAATCCGGATATAGGGTACAAAGCGATGGCGGCAGCCGTAAGCGATATTGCAGCCATGGGAGCGATCCCGCGTTACGCATTGGTCGCTGTGAGCTTCCCTAAAGAAACGTCACAGACTCGGATGGAAGAGATTTATGAAGGGCTATACGAATGCGCAAATCGTTGGAGCGTCGTGATTGTGGGTGGTGATACCACTTCTTCGGCAGGCGGAATTACGGTATCGGTTACCGTTATTGGCGAGGTTGAGGCAGGAAAAGCATTATTAAGGTCCGCAGCGAAGCCGGGAGATGTGCTCTTTGCAACAGGAGAGCTGGGGCGATCTGCGGCAGGTCTGGATTTTCTGCTTGCTCAGAACGTTCCTAATAAACAATGGAATGATGACCTCAATTGGAAGGAAAGACTTTCGCTTATTCAAGCGCACTGCAGGCCGGAGCCGCAGGTTGAAGCGGGTCAACTGCTGCAGAAGTCGGGTGTTTGCCATGCGTTGAACGATGTGAGCGATGGCTTGGCGAGCGAAGCTTGGGAAATTGCGGAGGCTTCGGACATCGGCATTGACCTCATAGAGGATCGAATTCCGATAGCGGACGAGCTGATGTCTTATGCACAGCAGGCTGGGAAGGACCCTCTAGATTTTGTTCTGTTCGGCGGTGAGGATTATCAACTGGTCGGAACCATGCAGGCCGAGCATGCCATCACACTGCAAATGAAATTTAAAGAAGCCGGTCTCACTCTTCATATTATTGGGTATGTAAATGCCGAAACGAAGGGTGTTCGTCTTGTTCAAAGCAGCGGGTACGTCTTACCAATAGAGAAAAAAGGGTATAATCATTTTTGAAGGGATGGATCCCAAGTGACTGAACCGGCCTCATATATATATCACGCGGATAATTTGGAACACACCGCACAGTTGGCCGCTCATCTTGCCTGTCATTTTGAGCCTGGCACGGTTATAACACTGGACGGCGACTTGGGTGCCGGAAAAACCGCATTTTCCCAAGCAGTGGCTAAGGCAATTGGGGTACGGCATGTCGTGAACAGTCCGACGTTTACTATTATAAAAGAATATGTTGGGGATCACCTTCCCTTTTATCATATGGATGTGTATCGCTTATCTCAGGATGAAGCGGATGAGCTCGGCTTAGACGAGTATTTTTTCGGGGAGGGCATTACTTTGGTGGAATGGTCTTCACTCATCGTCGATTTGCTGCCTCCCGAGAGGCTGTCCGTTACGATTGAACATGCCGGTGATACGGAACGTGTTTTCCGATTGACCCCTCATGGTCAGCCTTATGAACAGTGGTGCACAGAATTAAAGGAGAACGGAATATTGCTATGAATACATTAAATGCTTTACATGGCACCTTACTTGCCATTGATACGTCGACCAGTTCGATGTCGATTGCTTTGGTACGCGGAAATGAGCTGCTCGGTGAAATAAACTCTATGGCGGAGCGGAATCATTCCATTCATCTGCTCCCACAAATTCAACAGCTGCTGACCGCTAACGGTCTGTCTGCAAAAGAGTTGGATGCTTTTGGTGTCGGTGTAGGTCCAGGTTCTTACACCGGTGTGAGAATCGGAGTGACTGCAGCCAAAACCTTTGCTTGGACGCACGAGATGGCACTGCTTGCTGTTTCCAGCTTGGAGACGATGGCGCTTGGGGCGGCCGAAGCTCATTTACTTGGCGAAAAGGTGTTTGAAAGAGATGGCGGGACAAAGCTTAGTGCTTTAGAAACCGTTCAAAATCAACCGCGGACTCTTTGGATTGTACCTATGATTGAAGCACGCCGTGGACAAGCGTTTACTGGACTTTATCAGGTATCGAATCAGCAATGGAGCTGTTTGGAATCAGATAGTATCCGCTTAATGTCAACATGGACGGAACAATTGCTTCAGCGTACCAGATCTAGTAACGGAAGCAAGCCGGACTGCATCCTTTTCGCAGGAGAAACTAAGCTGCATGGTGAAGTGCTTCAGCGTTTTTTTGCAGATTGGGAAGGGGAAGCCGCTGAGCTGCAGCATGAGATTCGGGCGCGTCATTTAGCTGAGCTTGCTCAGGTCCGCTGGGGCGAAGGACGAACGGAGGCCCCTCATGGACTAGTGCCCAATTATACACAGCTGCCGGAAGCAGAAGCCAAATTATTGGCCCAAAAATCGTAAGGGAGGCTTCTCGGATTGGATCGACTAGAGCGAAGCGATGAAACATTGGGCCCTTTGGAATTTCGCTCCATGCAAATGGAGGATATTCCGGCCATATGTGAGATAGAGCAAGAAGCGTTCACGACGCCTTGGACAGCAGGAGCGTTTCAGAATGAATTAACGAACAACCAGTTTGCCCGTTACATGGTAATGGAATGCGACGGAGAGGTTGCCGGCTATGGCGGAATGTGGCTCATTATGGAAGAGGCCCATGTGACCAACGTGGCTGTAAGGGAAAAATACCGCGGCAAAAAGCTTGGCGAACGTTTAATGCGCGAGCTGCAAAAAACGGCTAGCTTCTTCGGCGCTGTGCGTATGACATTGGAGGTTCGTCCTTCGAATCATATAGCGATAAGATTGTATGAAAAGCTTGGCTTTTATTCAGTAGGTCTGCGGCGCGGGTACTATACGGACAATCGTGAAGATGCGA
Organism: Paenibacillus sp. UNC451MF; assembly: GCF_000686845.1. Classification (GTDB taxonomy): domain Bacteria; phylum Bacillota; class Bacilli; order Paenibacillales; family NBRC-103111; genus Paenibacillus_S. The sequence goes on from NZ_JMLS01000032.1 coordinate 64,304, forward strand.
TGATCATGTGGGCGGATCTACCGAAATATAATCATAATTTGAATGAATTAACAGGGGATTTGTCATGAAAACAAATGATTCGTTGGAGCGGGAAGAGTCTCTCTCCCAACAGAAACCAACTTATATATTGGCAATAGAAACAAGCTGCGACGAGACTTCGGTGGCTATTGTTGAGGACGGGACTAAGATCTTGTCGAATGTGGTGTCCAGTCAGATTGAGACCCATAAGCGGTTCGGCGGCGTTGTTCCCGAAGTGGCATCAAGACAGCATGTCGAAAGCATCACCTGGATTATAGAGCAGGCATTTGAACAGGCCAAGCTTCGTCCAGCAGATATATCTGCCATTGCGGTCACACAAGGACCTGGAATGGTCGGAGCTTTGCTTGTGGGGCTTGTAGCCGCCAAATCGTTGGCGTGCGCGCTTGAGCTTCCTTTGATTGGGGTTCATCATATCGCCGGGCATATTTATGCTAATCAGCTTGTTCGTGAGCTGGAGTATCCTTTTGTTTCTCTTGTCGTTTCCGGAGGTCATACGGAGCTTGTCTACGTAGAATCCGAGGGGAGCTTTCAAATCATCGGCCAAACACGGGACGATGCTGCTGGCGAAGCTTACGATAAGGTTGCGCGAGCGCTTAAGCTGCCGTATCCCGGCGGCCCGCATATTGACCGGCTAGCCCATGAAGGAGAGGAGGCCGTGCCTCTTCCCCGTGCTTGGCTGGAGCCGGATTCATACGATTTCAGCTTCAGCGGGCTGAAATCGGCTGTGTTGGCCGTGCTGAATCAGGCCAACATGAAGGGCCAGCAGCTTGCGCCGCAAGCTGTAGCGAAGGGCTTCCAGGACTCGGTTATCGACGTCCTGGTGGAGAAAGCGAGCCGCGCCGTACAAGCTTACGGCGCGAAGCAGCTGCTGTTGGCGGGCGGAGTGGCCGCCAACAAGGGACTTCGGCAGCGGCTTGCCGCGCGCTGCTCGGAAATAGGCGTGCCGCTGCTTGCGCCTCCTATGAGTCTCTGCACCGACAACGCCGCGATGATTGCGGCCGCCGCTTTCTTGAAGTGGCGGCGGGGACAATTCTCGGCCTTGGATATAACGGCCGATCCTATGCTAAAGCTTGAGGAATGGTCCGTATAATAGATGCCGTCGAATGTTGAACTCGACGGCATTTTTTATGGGTTCATGAATGGAATAATTTTCAATTGAATTTATACTTGCAATTGTTGTCGAGATTTGGTACATTACTACTTGTCGCTTCTGAGACAAGCACTTTTGAAAAAGAAACAAACAATGAATTGAAAAAAAGTACTTGCAACGAAGTAGGCAAATGTGATATATTAATCAGGTCGCTTTTGACGGATGTCGAAAACGAACGAAGATTGTCCTTTGAAAACTGAACAACGAGTGAATGTTTTAAAGAGAATGAAAATTCTCGCTAGCATTGAATTTTGAGCTTAAGACAAGCTCT
>NZ_JMLS01000033.1 GCF_000686845.1 Paenibacillus sp. UNC451MF
ACCGAACACGAACGTTAAGCCTTCCAGCGTCGATGGTACTTGGACCGCAGGGTCCTGGGAGAGTAGAACGTCGCCAAGCAAAAGTAAAAAGTCTTCTCGGATTTTCCGGGAAGGCTTTTTTTGTATGTCAGTACAACAGCTGGAGGCTTATGGATCGAATAGAAAGGTCCATAGGGATTGATAATAATTCGTGAAGATGGCGGTGATATTCATTAGCAGCCGATTGGAGGAATAAGTATGAAAAGATATGCAGCGGTAGCAAGTATATGCTTGCTCTTCATCATGGTGTGTCATCCGGTATTGGCTGAAGAGGTAACGGAGGTTTTACCCTCCGAGCACAGACAGGATTGGAGGCAGACACCTGCTGCAGATGGTGGCCACCAAATTACTCCTCAGGCGTATCGTTCGGGGCGCGGGTCCTATTCAGGTGTGAGGAATCCTGGTGGAGGCACCACCACAACCCCGAACCGTAATCCTTCTAATGTAACTAACAATCCGCGAACAACACCAAATACGGGTACGGCTACTCGTGGAGGTTGGGGAGGAATATTTGGTGGTTTTGCAGCGGGGGCATTAATTGGGAGCCTGTTTAATCCGTTTGGATTTATGGGATTCGGACCTGGGGCAGGGACTCCCTTTTCATTTATTGGTTTGATTTTCTGGGCAGTTATTATTTATGTTGTATATCGCTTGTTCACAAGATCTAGACGTAATCATTCCTGATATTCCTTGTCTTTTACTGTGCGTAGCATGAGGTGTCCTGTTCATTGATTTTCAAATATCCGTCCTCCATGCAATGTCGCATGAGAAAGATTAGAATGAATCTCGGCAGCAAGATCCACAAATGAATGAACATTGCATGGAGAATCATGTCGAAAGACACCCAGGGAAAAAAGCATCCACAAATCACTGCGGTTACCCACAACAGGTGAAGATTCAGGTTTAGCATTCGATATAAGGCAAAATAGCCTAACGGAACGAAACCAATCCAAGGGAACCGGTATTGAATACCCCATTGATGCAGAGGGCGCTTTTCCTTGAAGGTGAAATACAAATAAATGATAAGCGTATGTAAAAGAGGGATCAGCACTACGCTAAGCAGCATAGGAAGCGGATGCCAACGAATTAAATCCCAGACATAGGCAATGCCGGGTAAACACCAGAAAGCGATGATGAAAGCTTGTTTGTAACGAATTCTTTGCAGTAGTCGGTAGTGGTAAACAGATGATTCCTTTGATATTTGTTTTTCCCTCACTTGATCTCACTCGTCCATTTTCATAGATTTCTTTTGCAAATACTATATCGGCAATCTTTGCTTGAAAAATAAGCATTTTGGAACCATGTACTAGCTATTTTCATAAAAATAGATCATCAGCGTTTACTTTGAGAGAAAGAGGACATACTGATAGAAAAGAAGAATAGAGGTGAGTCGTGTGGGAGACGCTATTCATGAATCTTTGGTGGCCCATAACTGCATCATCTGCGGACAAAAGAAGGAAAACGGCATTATGATTATATCGGAATTCATCTGCGAAGACTGCGAGCATGAAATGATCTCAACTGACGTTATGGATGCCAAATATCCTTTTTTTATCCATCAAATGAGGCAAATCTTTTATAGAAAAAATGCATAGATATTCTAGAAAAAAATAGAAGTGCTCTGATTGACGGATTTCCCGTTGGTGAGAGCCTTTTTGTTTGTTACAATAAGGGGTATATACTTTTATAAGCAAACAGGGAGATTCACAACATGGACAAACAGAGCGCTCCTTTATACGAGCGATTGGTACAGCATTCTCAAGGGAAGCATGTCAGCCTGCATGTCCCGGGACATAAATCAGGACAAGGCTTGGACGAAGAGGCCAGGACATACTATGAATCTATCATGCGTCTGGATGTAACGGAAATTACCGGTCTGGATGATCTTCATCATCCGGAAGAGGCTATACAGCAAGCACAGCAGTTGGCCGCTGAATGTTTTGGAGCGGAAGAAACCTTTTTTTTAGTGAATGGAAGCACAGTTGGCAATTTAACGATGATTTTAAGCGTATGTCGAAGAGGTGATCTGCTGCTGGTTCAGCGGGATGCGCATAAATCGGTAATACATGGCCTAATGCTGGCGGGTGCGAGAGCTGTATTCCTCAATCCGGAGATCGATCCGGCAACCGGTTTAACGCTTGGCATTCGCCAGGACGATGTGAAGTTAGCGCTGCAAAAGTATCCCGATGCCAAAGGTCTCTTGATAACTAGGCCGAGCTATTATGGTACTGCCATACCTTTAGAAGGTATCGTACAGCTGCTGCACGAATACGGCAAGCCGTTGCTGGTGGACGAGGCGCATGGTGCGCATTTTGGATTCCATCCGGCGCTACCCAAGTCTGCATTGTCCTGCGGTGCGGATGTAGTCGTACAATCTACCCATAAGCTGCTTACAGCTATGACTATGGGGGCCATGCTTCATGTACAGGGGGATCGGGTTGACCGGAAGGAATTGAAGCGGTATTTGACGATGCTGCAGAGCTCAAGTCCATCCTACCCGCTTATGGCGAGCTTGGATCTTAGCCGCAGACAAATGCACATGCAGGGGATGGAATTGCTGGAGCAAGGGATCCGTATTGTCGATCAGCTGATGGAGCAGATGAAGGATAATGAGCGTTTCGAGCTGCTGATGCCGGAGCAAGATAACGAAATAGGCAGAGATCCATTTAAGATTATCGTTAAAGAGGCTACAGGTACCTTAAGTGGCTTTGAATTGAAGGATGCGTTGGAAGAGCGAGGCTGCTTTGTCGAATTAGCAGATCCGCAAGCGGTTCTGCTAGTACTCAGTCTTGCATCCACTGAAGAGGATGCTGGGAGATTGGCGCAGGCACTTAATGAGATTGGGGAAGCTTATCCATCTGCCTCACAATCTGAGCGAACGGCTCTTACTTTATCTTCTTATTCCGCGATGTCGGGTTTGTCTGAGCCTGTTTCCTTCGATGAGTCGGTTTATCGGCAAAAGGGTACCGCTCAAGTGCCACTAAAGGATGCTGTAGGTTTGATATCTGCGGAAATGATAGTTCCTTACCCGCCAGGAATTCCGGTTCTATGTCCGGGAGAGAAGATATCTGCCGACGTGATTCGGTATTTGAAGCAGCTGGTTCAAATGGGTGCACGCATACATGGATTAATCGACGGAGATGAGCCACTGCTGTCTGTGTTGATAGTTTAATAGAAACAAAACATAGAGATAGCGAACATAAGATGGAAGTTTTCCTATATAACTAAGCATGCAGGTTGACGCCCTGGGTCAAAAGCTTAAATAAGTTTTGATATCGTGGCGTTTTGTTTTCTGATCTGACAGTATATAATCATAATATCCTTAAGGGTATGCTGAAGCGATAAATAGGCAATAGCTACCTATTATATGATTGGAGACACTATATGCGTAAAGGGTATTTTTTAACGGTAGAAGGTTGCGAAGGAGCAGGTAAAACTTCCGTTATTGAGCGTATGTCTGAATATTTGTCATCACTAGGGCATGAAATTGTTACATCAAGGGAGCCTGGCGGAATTGACATAGCAGAGCAAATAAGAGCCATTATTTTAGATAAGAGCAATACGAAGATGGAAGGACGGACGGAAGCCCTCCTCTATGCCGCAGCTAGAAGACAGCATTTTGTCGAAAAGATACAACCATCGCTGGCGGAAGGAAAAGTATTTATATGCGATCGGTTTATTGACAGCAGCTTAGCTTATCAAGGTTATGCCAGAGAGTTAGGAATTGATGAAGTACTCACTATTAATCAGTTTGCCATTGAAGATGTATTTCCCGATTTAACAATCTATTTGGATGTTGCGCCTGAAGAAGGGTTGAGACGCATTCATGCCCGAAGTGACCGTGAAATCAACAGGTTGGACCTGGAATCACTGTCTTTTCACCAAAAGGTTCGGGAAGGATATCTGATATTGGCCGACCGGTTCGCGGACCGTATCGTGAGCATCGATGCTAATGGGAGCATGGATGAAGTATTTGAAAGGGTGAAAGGTGGCCTGGATCGCTTTCTTAAGCAGCATATCTAAGGAGACAAGCTTCCGTGACGCGATATTGGAGTCTCTGTCGCACCCCCTACGTTATGACAACATATACTACCGTATGACGACTAGAAGGCTGCTTTGGGAATGGCAATGCAGCGCATATTACGGTTCCCAAAACAGCTTTCCCGCAGACCTAAGCAGGAATTGGATAGACCGGTGTCAAATTATTAAAGTATGAAATAATGTACCATTCGACATCATTCTAAGTCATCCATTGCTGGAAGGTTCAACCGAGTCATTTGGAAAAATGTGAAGGAGGGCAATGCCAATGAAATTAGTTGTTGCCGTTGTACAGGATAAAGATAGCAATCGTCTCTCGAATGCTTTGATAAAGGAAGGCTTCCGCGCTACTAAGCTAGCTAGTACGGGGGGATTTTTACGGGCAGGCAATACGACCTTTATGATCGGTATCGAAGATGATCGTATTAATGAAGTCATGCAGGTCATTAAGGCAAACTGCAAAATTCGTGAACAAATCGTAACCCCTGTATCTCCTATGGGAGGAACTACCGATTCCTACATTCCGTTCCCTGTTGAGGTTCAGGTTGGCGGAGCGGCTGTATTCGTTCTTCCGGTTGAACGGTTTGAGCATTTTTAAATGTGAGAGGCAGGTTTCATCGTGAAAATAAATCCGGGCTGGCGCCCTTTCGGCAAAGAAATTCAACGCAGCGAAACTTCATCACCCCAACAGCTGCAGCATAAATCATTCTCGGATATGATGCATCAGCAGGACGAAAGGGCATCACATGAGCAGCTTCAGCGCATTTTACAGCAAATTCACCTGCAAGGAGACCGCTTATCAAGATCGATGACGGTACGTGAATTGCGTCAATATAAGCTGCTTGTGAAGCAGTACTTGGAGGAGACGGCACGCCGTGGGGTACAGCTGCGCGATACGCGCGGCTGGGACCGCCGGGGACGCTCCAAACGGTACAAGCTGCTGGAGGAAATTGACGAGAAGCTCCTTACGCTAGCGGACGATATGTTAGAAAGCGAGCAGGGACGCATCGATCTGCTGCACAAAATAGGAGAGATTCGCGGTATGCTGATCAATCTTACATTTTAAATGTATCATGATGAAGCAGAGTGCAAAATGATCTCTATATAATAGGAAAGGATTTTACAGGACGACAATGTCTTTTCAATCCATACCCGGACAAGAACGCGTTAAACGTATATTGCAAAATAGTTTAAGAACGGACAAGGTTTCTCACGCCTATATTTTTACGGGTCCTTCAGGAACGGGACGTAAGCAGATGGCACTCGCCTTCGCGCAAGCGCTGTACTGCCAAGTGCTGCCTGATGATGCCTGCGGAGAATGCTTGGATTGCCGCAAGGTGGAGCATGGCAATCATCCGGACCTTCACTGGATACGTCCAGAAGGTGCATCTATCAAGATCGAGCAAATCCGGGAGCTGCAAAAGCAATTCTCTTACCGCGCCTCAGCTTCAGGGCTGAAGATGTACATTCTTGAAGATGCTGACAAAATGACGGTTCAGGCCGCTAACAGCTTGCTGAAGTTTCTCGAAGAGCCTACATCCAGAGTCGTTGCTATCCTCATTACCGACAATGGCCAGGCCCTGCTTCCGACGATTCGTTCAAGAGCTCAGTGGGTTCCATTTGCTCCAATGAGTCGTGATCGTATGGTGGCTGTCCTTCAAGAGGAGGGACATGCCTCGGTTCTGATTCAGGCTGCAGTTCGTCTAACTGCAGGTCCAGATGCAGCCAGAGAACTTATTCAAGGAAATGGGTTTGCAGAAATCAGAAATCTAGTGATACAATTAACTAAGGAAAGCATGTCCCGATTGCCTACGGCGCTGCTGACGGCTCAGCAAAAGCTGGCCAAGTCGGAGTTGACGGAGCAGCTTCCCTTGTTTATAGATCTACTGATTTTATGGCTTAAAGATATGGTGCAGTTAAACCTGGGCAATCGTTCTGACTTAGTGTATGCTGATCAAACCGATTGGATGGTGGGACTGGCCCTATCTTACGATATGAGGCATTGGGTGCGGTGTTTGGAGCAAGCAGTCGAGCAGCAGAAAAGACTCCGCTTTCACGCGAACCCGCAGCTGGTGCTTGAAAAATTGTTAATGCAGCTGAAGGGGGTGTAAATTTGTACTCGGTTGTTGGTGTCCGCTTTAAAAAAGCGGGGAAAATATATTATTTCGACCCAATCGATTTACCGGTCGATAAAGAGAGTGCTGTTATTGTTGAGACCGCTCGTGGTATCGAGTATGGGAAAGTGGTGATCGGCAAGCGGATCGTTCAAGAATCCGACGTCGTTCTTCCTTTAAAGAAAGTGATTCGCATCGCGGATCATACCGATGCACAGCTTGTGGAGGATAATAAATCCGCAGCGAAAAATGCATTTGCACTTTGCCAGGATAAGATTAAGGATCATCAGCTCAAAATGAAGCTGGTTGACGTTGAATATACATTTGATCGCAACAAGATCATCTTTTATTTTACCGCTGAGGGAAGAGTGGACTTCCGTGAGCTAGTAAAAGATTTGGCCGGGGTTTTCCGGACACGTATCGAGCTCAGGCAAATCGGTGTTCGAGACGAAGCCAAAATGTTGGGCGGTATCGGTCCATGCGGCAGAATTCTGTGCTGCTCCTCTTTCTTGGGGGATTTTGAGCCGGTATCCATCAAGATGGCTAAGGATCAAAACTTATCGTTAAATCCAACGAAAATATCCGGGCTATGTGGCCGGTTAATGTGTTGTTTGAAATATGAGCACGATAATTATGAAAGTGTGAAAGAGGACGTGCCGCGGGTAGGAAGCGAAGTTATATCTTCTCTCGGAACCGGTCGCGTTGTATCGCTAAATATTAACGAGCGTACCGTAAAAGTGCAGATTTATGAGCTCGGAAAAGTCATGGAGCTATCCTTTGACGATGTTGTGGAGCAGCAGCATTAACGGTTGTTAGCTTTCTTGAGGTGAATGTGTGGATAAAAGAGACGTTTTTGTTCAAATTGAGCAAATGGAAGAACAAATGGGTGCTATTTATTCCGAATTGGGGCTAATGAAAAAGCAAATTATCGAGCTCCTGGAGGAAAACAAACGGCTAAGCATTGAAAATCAGCAGCTGCGTAAGCTGCTCAAGAAGGATGCGGAGCCACCTGTTGAAGTACCCCATATTCATGTCACCGCCGCACAGGCCAAGGAGCTTACAGGGGAAGGCTATGACAATTTGGCCCGCCTGTACCACGAAGGCTTCCACATCTGTAATGTCTACTACGGTCATTTGCGAACGGAAGGCGATTGTTTGTTTTGTTTATCGTTTTTAAATAAATAAAGAAACCACCGTAGGGAGCAAACTTCTCTACGGTTTTTTTCAAGAAAGAGGAAGGCATACATTGATGGAAAAGGTACCTTTGCAACCGAGTGAAAGAATGGATGATTTGCTTACAAACGATCTGAAAATTATTCAGAGCGATGAGGTGTTCAGTTTCTCGATGGACGCCGTCCTGTTGGGCCGATTTAGCTACGTTCCTCCGAGAGGGCGGATGGTCGATCTATGTACGGGCAATGGAGTGATCCCTCTCTTGTTGTCAACACGTACGAAGGCTTCCATTGTGGGCGTAGAGATCCAAGAGCGATTGGCAGATATGGCGGACCGCAACGTCAAAATAAACGACTTGGGCAATCAGATTCAAATTGTTCAAGGAGATTTACGTCATATTCACAATCAGCTTGGAAGTGGTGCCTTTGACGTCGTAACGGTTAACCCGCCTTATCTGCCTGTACCGAACGGGGAACAAAATATTAATGAGCATGTGGCAGCGGCACGACATGAAGTTTTTTGTACATTGGAGGATGTCGTTAGAACAAGCAGTAGACTGGTGCGAAGCGGCGGTCGGGTAGCGATGGTACATAGGCCGAGCCGACTGGTTGAAATTTTCTGTACGATGAGACAATATAAACTGGAGCCTAAGCGAATTCGGTATGTTCACCCGCGTGTCGGCGAGGAAGCGAATATGGTACTGATTGAAGCACTTAGAGACGGGAAGCCGGAGCTTCGAACGCTTCCGCCGCTGATTGTTTATAAAAATAAAACAGAATACTGTGATGAGCTGATGGAGATTTATTACGGCAAACGTGATGCGCTCATTCAACCAACCACATAACGAGGGAATCTAACGTGAACATTCAAAAAAGCTATCAGCAAGACAATGGGATGGGGAAGCTATACTTGGTGGGGACGCCGATCGGTAATTTGGAGGATATGACGTTCCGTGCCGTACGTACATTAAATGAAGTGAAATGGATCGCAGCTGAAGATACGAGGCAGACGCGCAAGCTGTTAACCCATTTCGAGATTTCGACCCGCCTGGTCAGTTACCATGAGCATAATAAAAATGCAAGCGGACCTGAGCTAATACGTCTCTTGCAATCGGGGGACGATATTGCGCTAGTCAGCGATGCAGGGCTGCCTGCAATTTGTGACCCAGGTGCCGATCTTGTCCGTCAGGCTATCGACGAGGGTATTGCTGTTATTCCGATCCCAGGAGCTAATGCCGCTCTGTCGGCGTTGATTGTATCTGGATTATCGACGGAGCGCTTTACTTTCCTTGGCTTTCTGCCGAGAGACAAGAAGCCGCTTCATCAGGAGCTTGAAGCACTCAAGCCTATGAAGGAGACCCTGCTGTTCTATGAGTCTCCTCATCGTATTGTAAAGACGATGGAGGCTATGATGGAAGTATGGAATCCAGATCGGCAGATGTGCCTGATGCGGGAATTGACCAAGAAGTACGAGGAAGCGGCAAGAGGGACGATAAGAGAATGCTATGAGCTGCTGCAGGAGCATCCTCCACAAGGGGAGTATTGTATCGTTGTTCAGGGCAGCACGGATTCCGAAAATGAAGCTTCTACCGTCTGGTGGGAAGCATTCAGCCTCGAAGAGCACGTGGAGCATTATGCTGCTCAAGGACTTGACCGCAAGGAAGCCATTAAACGCGCTGCTGCGGATCGTCAGATGCCAAAGCGGGAGCTTTACAATTACTTGCACCAGAAATAGCCCGAAATGCACCTGGTACGGATTTTACCGTACAATCTAATCAGCTGATCGGCTAACTGCTCGATCGGCTTGTTTTTGTTTCTACTATAATAGTAGTGGTTTAATACATAAAAAAAATCCCCAATCTCATGAAAATTTCACGGATCGGGGAATAGAGGAGATATGAAAAAGGTTAGAATTACCTTAGTAAGAAGTGCTATCCTTATTATAACCTATTTTTCTTATTTTGTCACAGGTATTGGCATTTCAGATAAACATTCGTGACAAACAATTTTTCCTTTGAAATAAGATACGTTTTCTGCGTTGCCACAGAAAATACAAGCCGGTTCATATTTCTTCAACATGATGCGCTCGCCATCTACATAAATTTCCAAAGCGTCTTTTTCGCCGATGCCCAATGTTCTGCGAAGCTCGATAGGGATAACAACGCGGCCCAATTCGTCAACCTTTCTAACAATACCAGTAGATTTCATCATATATAAAAGTCCCCTCTCGAAATAGATAAATCGTCATTATTCGACAATATTCTTAAGATTTATGATACCAACCATTCCCAAAATAGTCAACTAGAAAATTACAACTTTCAACGTTAAATTATGGTAGAATAACCTTCTATTTCAACAAAAAATAGAGTCGTCGCTGAGAAGCCTTGCGAATAAGCACCTTTTCTATAGCTACCAAACATAGTATTATGAATATATTGCTTACAAAAGAAAAATTTGCAAGACATATTATGTACACATTTGGAAGTTACATACGACAAAGTTCGACAAATACTCTTTTTTACATGCTCATTTTATGTCGAAACACGAGAATTTTTAGGGAGGTATGCACCCATGTCCAGTCCTTTAAAGGAAGAGAAGGTATTTAAAGATCCGGTACATAAATACATCTACGTACAAGATCAAACCATTTGGGATCTGATTAACACCAAAGAATTCCAACGCCTCCGTCGTATTCGACAGCTGGGTACTTGTTTTCTGACGTTCCACGGCGCGGAGCACAGCCGATTTTCTCATTCCTTAGGCGTATATGAAATTACACGCAAAATTATCTCGCAATTCGAGCGCAACGGATATGAGGACTGGCCTCGGGAAGAGCGTTTGCTCTCCTTATGCGCGGCACTTTTACACGATGTTGGACACGGGCCTTTTTCCCACTCGATTGAAAAAACATTCGGCACCCATCATGAGGAGTGGTCTTGCCGCATCGTACTTGGGGATACCGAGATCAATCGGGTACTTAGAGAAGTGTCCCCTTCTTTCCCTCAGAAGGTAGCTGGCGTTATTGCTAAAACGTACAATCAGGAAATCGTCGTCAGCCTTGTCTCCAGCCAGTTGGATGCAGATCGAATGGACTATTTACTTCGGGATGCTTACTTCACCGGTGTTAATTACGGGACATTCGACCTGGAGAGAATTTTACGGGTCATGAGACCTTTTCAAGGACACATCGTTGTCAAAGAAAGTGGTATGCATGCCGTCGAGGACTACCTGATGTCCCGCTATCAAATGTACTGGCAGGTTTACTTCCATCCTGTAACCCGAAGTGCAGAATTGATATTGCATAAAATTTTTCAAAGAGCCAAACAGTTATATGAAGAAAACTATTCATTTTCTTTCATGCTGCCGCCGCTGCTGAGCTTATTCCGCCAATCCTTATCCATTCAAGAGTTCTATTTGCTGGATGAAGCTTTCATGCAGACCGTGTTAATGCAGTGGTCCAATGAGGAAGATGCGATTCTGTCCGATTTATGCTCGCGCTTCCTTAATCGACGTCTGTTCAAGTATGTCATGCTCGAAAGAATCGACGTTCTGCAAATGGAGCGATTGCGTGATACGATGCGTGCCTTGGGGCTGGATCCTGACTTTTACCTTGAAATTGATTTCCCTTCCGATCTTTCGTATGATGTGTATCGACCGGGAGTACATGACGAAAAATTGCCGATTTTGCTGCTTGATCAAAAAGATGCGTTAACAGAAATATCCCGCAAGTCGGAAATTGTCCGATCCATCAGCGGAATACATATGGGGAAATACCATCTTTATTTCCCGGAGGAGCTGCTTAACGTCGATCCGAGCTCCATCCTTCCGGAGCATCGCAAGCTGCTTGGCATGGATTAAACGGCCGCCCATCGAGCTACAACAACGGACAAACAATATTAGATGAAGGAGATGGTTGCTGTTATGCTGACAGACACACATACCCATTTAAACGCTCCTCAATTCGATGAAGATCGACACGAGGTCATCCAGCGTGCATTAGAAAGCGGAATCAGTCGAATCATTAATGTCGGATTTAATCGCGAAACGATCCCAAGCTCCATCGCCCTTGCCGAGCAATATGAATTCATTTACTCCACAGTCGGCTGGCATCCTCAGGATGCTAAAGATATGACACCTGACGATCTCGAATGGATCGAGCAGTTGTGCAAGCACGATAAAGTGGTGGCTATTGGCGAGATTGGTTTGGATTATTACTGGGATACCTCACCTAAGGATGTTCAGGATCGCGTATTCCGTGAACAGATTCGTCTGGCTCGTAAGCTGGGGATGCCGATAGTCATTCATAACCGTGATGCACACCAGGATATTATCCGTATTCTTCGTGAAGAGAAGGCCGCTGAAGTGGGAGGCGTGATGCACTGCTACTCCGGCAGCTGGGAAACGGCTAAGATGTGTCTGGATATGAACTTCTATATTTCCTTCGGCGGACCTGTAACGTTTAAAAATGCAAAGCAGCCAAAAGAGGTGCTGGAGAAAGTTCCGCTGGACCGACTTCTGGTGGAAACCGATGCGCCTTATTTGACCCCGCACCCCTTCAGAGGCAAAAGAAATGAAACGGCATATGTGAAATTAGTCGCAGAAACCGCTGCACAAATCAAGGGGTTAACCTTGGAGGAGCTGGCTCACGCGACTACGAAAAATGCAGTTACATTGTTCGGATTACGATGAAATAAAAGGGGGGTCAAGACAGCCCTAATTTCGTCGAAAACGTGAAAACAGGAGTAAATCGTTCAAAAAAATATGACAATGTAAGAAATACATGGATTTTATTCGAAAAATCAGATTAAAATTCCCCAATTGAACGAAAATGGACCTTTTTTGCCGAGTTTGTATACTTTACAACTTTGTATCCGACAGCGTAAACTCAATATTAACTTAATACGATTACCAATTTTCCATTATCGCTGAGTTTCCGTAAGGGAAACGGGGGAACCGCAATATGACTGCTCCTTATTTGAAAATAAGGCTAAGGTCACAATTTCTGGGGTGAGTCTTGGAAGGATAAGTAAGCTGTTATCCGTCTCCAAGTAGGGCGACTCTCAAGTCCGAATCCGTCAGCTAACCTCGTAAGCGTAAGAGAGAGGTAACGATTGTCGTGTGCTTTATTTCATTTTGATGAAATAACCTAAAGTCACGGGAAGAGTCCTCTTCTCCGATGACTTTTTTTGTTCTCCCGTCATTGTGATACCTATCCGACAACATAATCATACTTACAGCCATGAGGAGGTGCTGACCGCACGCAGGAGAAACGATATGGATTCCTATTGCAGCCCTTAGTTGACCGCACAGGAGAAGCTTTCTTAGCATGAATGATGCTCTAGAAATCTTCATTGCTTCCAGGATGAATCGTTTCATCGATCATGGAGGTTGTTCCTATGTGAAAGAGCGTCGTCAGACGTTATTCTTTATTAACCAACAGATTGCAAAACTTAACCATAGTCGCGTCAGATCAATCATGCGTAACACTCGACGGCGGGGCTTTGAAGGAGGACCGAACTAGTGGGAGCTATTCAACACGAGCAAACCCATGTAAGACGATCATCCAGCATGTCCTTCGCATTGCGATGGAGGCATGAAAACTTGCGTTTGATATCGATCATTGCCATTATTTCATTCGCTTTGACTTTCATGTTTTTAATGATGTTATACGGTACGGCTACCAAACGGGTAACCGTAGTTGTGAATGGACAAGAAACTGTTGCCTATACAAAGCAATGGGACTTGAAACGTTTACTGGATGAGCAGGGGGTTTCTGTAGGAGAGCATGATCGTCTCTCTGCAGCGCTGGATTCGAAAGTAAAGTCCGGGGACCGGATTACGATCGAACATGCGAAGCCGATTCAGCTGACGGCTGACGGCGAGACCAAGACACTGTACACGGTGCAACCAACAGTGGGCACTGCATTAAATGATTTACAGGTTCAAGTAGGGGAACTCGATAAGGTAAATCCTTCAATCGAGGCTGAATTGCCGGCAAACGGCGAGATTCAAATTGTGCGCGTAACTAAAGAGCTTGAAGAAGTTCAAGAAAAGATAGCCTATGACGTAGTGAAGAAGAATGACCCGCAATTGGTAAAGGGTAAGGAACAAGTGGTACAAGAAGGCCAAGAAGGTCTGCTTTTGAAGAAAAAGGAAAAACGGTTTGAAGACGGAGTACTTGTAGAAGAACAGGTCGTGGATCAGAAGGTTCAATCGGAGAGCGTCAATAAAATTGTCGCAATAGGTACGAAAAATCCAGTTGTTGTGTTGTCGGCATCATCGCCGAGTCTTCAGGAAGTCACTAAAAGCGGAGTATCTTTTGGCGTCAAGCAGGTCATTAATAATGTGACATTAACCGCTTATTCAGCGGGGGCTGCTTCGACAGGAAAAACCAGTGAACATCCGCAGTACGGAGTTACGTCTACAGGCACGAGAGTAACGGAAGGTCGCACAATTGCAGTGGATCCCAAAGTGGTTCCGCTTGGCTGGTGGGTTTATATCGACGGGCTTGGTTTCCGCAGAGCGGAGGATACCGGTAGTGCAGTCAAAGGAAACATTATCGATGTGTTTTATGACAGCAACGATTATGCGAACCGATTTGGCATGAAGCGCGGGTACACCGTTTATGTGATAGGACCTAAGAAGCCAACCGCGGACTAAGGACCTGCAATTGGGGAAGACTCATTATATATACGTTTGAACAAAGAGAAGAGGGAAGCCTCTTCTTTTTTCTGTGATGTGGGGAAGTTTGTG
This sequence comes from Paenibacillus sp. UNC451MF, assembly GCF_000686845.1. Lineage (GTDB taxonomy): Bacteria > Bacillota > Bacilli > Paenibacillales > NBRC-103111 > Paenibacillus_S. Next base: position 14,117 of record NZ_JMLS01000033.1, read on the forward strand.
TTTTATGTGGGTTGCACTGGCGGCATGACAGCATCCGCTTGAAACTCAAGGGAAGTCAGGCTAGTATGAAGAAAGCTATATGGATTATCCTGGTATTGGGTGAAGGAAGGTAGTAAGATGATTAAGGAAATCATAGTCGTTGAAGGCAAGGACGATACAACGGCCATTAAACGGGCAGTAGAAGCCGAGACCATAGAAACGGGCGGCTCTGCGATTAATAAGGACGTTATCAAACGCATCAAGCTGGCTCAGCAGCGCAGGGGCGTCATTATATTAACCGATCCTGACCATGCAGGGGAACGCATTCGGAAAATCATTACAGCGCAGGTGAAGGGCTGTAAGCATGCGTTTATTACGCAGGAAGAGGCGACGGCAAAAGGGGACATAGGGGTCGAGAACGCCTCGGTTGAAGTTATACGCAAGGCGTTGGCCAACGTACATACCGATTATGAGGCTGTAGAGTCGGATATCACCTGGGAGGACTTGATCAACGCAGGCTTGATCGTACATCAGCAAGCCGCTGCCCGGCGGATGGAGATGGGCAAGCATTTAGGTATCGGTTACTGCAACGGAAAGCAATTTTATAACCGCTGCCGGATGTTTAGAATATCCCGTGAAGAGTTCGCGGAGGCATGGAAGCAACTTGAGAAAAAAGAGGGTTAACGATGAATAATATAAATTTCAGCATGCAGGAGGATATTGCCTCCCCCAAGAAAACGAAAGAGCTCCTTCAAAGGCATGGATTCACACTAAAGAAGAGCTTAGGCCAAAACTTTTTGATAGATCCGAATATACTGAATAAAATTGTGACTGCGGCGGGCTTGGACGCTTCCAAGGGAGCGCTTGAGATTGGTCCGGGGATTGGTGCCCTGACTCAGCAATTGGCTAAAATCGCAGGCCGTGTCGTAGCCGTCGAAATCGATCAGCGTCTGCTGCCGCTGCTGGAAGAGACGCTTTCTCCTTATCCGCAAGCTAGCGTCGTTCACGGCGATGTGTTGAAGGTGGATCTCAAGGAACTGTTTGAGCAGAATTTAGCTGGCTATTCTCAAGTTAGTGTAGTAGCGAATTTGCCTTACTACATCACGACACCGATCATCATGAAGCTGTTAGAGGAGAAACTGCCCTTAGAAAACATCGTGGTCATGATCCAGAAGGAAGTGGCTGAGCGGATGTCGGCTAAGCCAGGAGGCAAGGAATACGGCAGCTTAAGCATTGCTGTGCAGTATTACTGTGAGCCTGAGATCGTCACCATCGTTCCACATACGGTGTTTATTCCGCAGCCGAATGTCGATTCGGCTGTTATCAAGCTGAAGGTCCGCAGTCAGCCTCCTGTAGAGCTGGAGGATGAGGCCTTTTTCTTCGAAGTCGTACATGCTTCTTTCGTACAGCGTCGAAAAACGATTAATAATAACCTGGCTTCACGGTTTTTTACCAAGGAGACCAAAGGGCAGCTAGAAGCCATTTTGCTCGAAGCAGGTATTGAACCGTCCCGTAGGGGCGAAACGCTGTCGATCCAGGAGTTTGCTCGTTTGAGCCACTGTCTGCTTCGTGCACGTGGAGGTGACTAAGCGGCATTCAACGGTTTGCAGTAAATGATAGGCGCGATAATCACCAAATGCCTATTGACGCCATAGGATACACGAGGAGGCGATTTGGCCATGAAACAGGGAGACCTCGTCACTCGTAGATCCTATGGTGGTGATATTGTATTTAAAATTCAGGATATTTTGCAGCAGCAGGCGATACTGCGTGGTGTTGATTACCGGCTGCTGGCCGATGCGCCGCTCTTTGACTTGGTCAAGGCGCCGCTGGATCCGTATCAATATACGCTTAGAACGACCCGGCCATCCTGGATGGAATCGATGCGCAGAGCGAGAGAGAATCAAACGGAGATGCCACAAGCGTATGGTGGCGTAGAAGCACCGGAGAAGCCGGTGCCTGCTTATTTTGAAATGCCAGGCAAAGTATTGCATCTGGACGGAGATCCGATCTACTTGCGCAAGTGCATGAGCTTGTACGGAGAGTTAAGAGTACCGGCGGAAGGCTACTATGTTCCTGAGTCCCAGATGGCTGACGCGATGTATCGTTTACTTCCGCAAGTAAAACCGGACATTGTGGTCGTTACCGGTCACGATGGCATTCTGAAAAACCGGAGAAACGGCGATTATACCCATTTGAGCAGCTATAAGAACTCTTATCATTTCGTCAATGCAGTAAAGGTAGCGAGACAATATGAGAAAAATAAAGATACATTGACGGTTGTCGCTGGAGCATGCCAATCGCATTTTGAAGCGATTATGCAAGCGGGAGCCAACTATGCCAGCTCACCGGCCCGTGTATTGATTCATGCCTTGGACCCGTTGTGTGTCGCGGTCAAGGTTGCCTATACGCCGATCAGAGATACGGTCAATATTGTCGATGTGATCGGGCTGACGCATAGCGGATTGGAAGGGCTAGGAGGCGTCGAGTCTCGGGGGAGCTATCGCAGAGGTGTTCCCATAATTCAGAAAATGATACCAAAAGAAGCGCCTTAGGGCGCTTTTTTCTTTTATATTTGACAATTTAGTGAACAAAAAAGGAGGGGGTTCGAGCGGAAAGTCTTTAAAATAAGGAAAAATGCCGTTGACAACCGCTTTACATGGCTGATATAATATTTGTTCTAATTTGACATACTACCTCTATTGGGTTATAATTTACAAGGAAAGAGGTGGTAGTGGTCAATGGCAAAAAATGCGCTGTTGGAGATCAAACGCAGTTTGGAACCTCATGTCGGACAGAAAATCATGTTAAGAGCAAACGGCGGTCGCCGTAAAACGATCGAACGCTCCGGTGTATTGGAGGAAACCTACCCTTCCGTTTTCATAGTGAAGCTGGATCAGGAGCAAAACGCATTCAAGCGTGTTTCATACAGCTACGCAGATATACTGACTGAGTCAGTTGAGGTAATGGTGTGTAACGATGATGGACAAGTACGTATCACTATACAGCAATAAAGGGGTTACATAGACGGCATACTCTTCTTATAGAGTGTGCCGTCTTTTGTTGAAGACAGTGGCAAACCGATTGCATGAAAGATGGCAAGCCGGGCATACTACGGTTATCTTACCTTAAAGGAGTGTTCGCGTATGGCACGCAGAAGAAATGGAGTCATGTCGGAACAGTTCAAGTATGAGCTTGCCAAAGATCTCGGGTTCCATGAAACGGTACAACGGGAAGGCTGGGGAGGTATACGTACTAAAGATGCGGGCAACATGGTAAAGAGAGCGATTCAGATTGCCGAGCAATCGATTCAGAAGCAGCCGCCGAGGTATTAAATAACGGTCCTAACGGAAGCTGGAGCACGCGAAGCGCTGCTTTAGCTTTTTTTTGTTTCTTTTTTGTTATAGTATTAGGGAATAGACTAGAGCTGCAAAGAAGGTGTCCTATGAAAGTATTTGAAAAAGCGCCGGCCAAAATCAATTTATCGTTGGATGTTCTGCGCAAGCGGGAAGACGGTTACCACGAGGTGGAGATGGTTATGACAATGGTGGACCTTGCAGACCGGATTGAGATGCAAGAGCTTCCCCGTGATACCATCATCATCTCCAGCCAGGCGGGGTATATCCCCTTGGATGAAAAGAACTTGGCCTTTCAGGCAGCCAAGCTCATCAAGGACCGCTATGATGTGAAGCAAGGTGTTTACATACATTTGGATAAAAAAATACCGGTAGCGGCTGGTCTTGCGGGAGGGAGCAGTGACGCGGCCGCAACGCTGAGGGGACTAAACCGCTTGTGGAAGCTTAACATTCCAGCGGGTGAGCTTCAGCGCTTGGGAGCGGAACTTGGCTCGGACGTGCCGTTTTGTGTTACAGGCGGTACTGCGATTGCACGCGGGCGTGGCGAGAAGCTGGAGCCTATTGAATCCCCTCCGCAGTGCTGGGTTATTTTGGCCAAGCCCCCTATCAATGTGTCCACTTCAGAAATTTATGGAAAATTGAGGGCTAATGCGATTCAATCACATCCCTCCACAGAAAAGATTGTTCAATCCATTCAGGAGAAACGGTTTGATCTGTTGTGTGACAGCCTCGGCAATGTGTTGGAGGAAGTGACACTCGATCTTTATCCGGAGGTGAGGCAGCTGAAGGATTGTATGATACGGCTTGGTGCGGATGGGGTATTGATGTCTGGAAGCGGACCGACTGTATTCGGACTGGTATCCAAGGAAGCTAAGGTTCCGAGAATTTACAATGGGCTTCGCGGTTTTTGCAAGGACGTTTATGCCGTTCGGATTTTGACGTGATCGGTTTATGTTAGCTATATGTTAGAATAATTTTCATGGATCTCTTGAAAAAATACGGATAAAAATGATATATTCACTATATATTATTCGGATTTTTGTGTATTTTAATGGATGTATCCTAAAGTGCAGATTCTTTATAACGCATAACAACGAAAGAAATGCATGTTTATGCAACACAATCGCCTCTACGCTTGGCCCTTCCTTTTTTTGGGGGGCTCAGTGGGGGCTATCTCAAAGGGGGCAATCAGATGAAAAAGTTAAAAAGAAGCGCAAGGTTGGTCGAGATGACCCAATACTTGCTTTTTCGCCCCCATACCCTGATTCCTTTAACGACATTCGCGGACAGATATAACTCAGCAAAGTCTTCGATCAGCGAAGATTTGGCAATCATTAAAGAGGTGTTTGAGGAAGAGGGGCTTGGTGAGCTGCTGACGTTGGCCGGTGCGGCCGGGGGCGTCAAATTTATTCCGAAGGTAACCAAGGCGGCGTCCTTACAGTTTATTCAAGGCATTTGCCGTCAGTTGGAGCAGCCAGAGCGGATATTGCCGGGCGGCTATATGTACATGTCCGATATTATGGGACAACCAATGATTTTAAACGAAGTAGGTAAAATGTTTGCGACAGCTTTTGCCGGAAAAGATATTGATGTAGTCATGACGGTGGAAACCAAAGGGATTCCGCTGGCTTACGCTACGGCATCGTTCTTGAATTTGCCGGTTGTTATTGTGCGTCGCGATAACAAAGTAACCGAAGGGTCGGCTGTTAGTATCAACTACGTTTCGGGCTCGAATAAGCGGATTCAGACGATGTCGCTTTCTCGTAGAGCCTTGAAGGAAGAATCCAAGGTGCTGATCATCGATGACTTCATGCGGGTGGGCGGAACCGTTCACGGGATGATGGATCTTTTGAAGGAATTCAATGCTACGGTCAAAGGTGTAGGCGTTTTCGTGGAATCCGGAGAAGTCGAGGAACACTTAGTGGAAGACTACATATCTCTGGCTAAGCTGTCTGCTGTTGATTCGAAGACGAAGCAGATAACTGTGGAGCCAGGTAACTATTTTAGTGACGGAGAGTGATAATCATGACTTTGAAAACTATTGCAACCACTGAAGCTCCAGCAGCTATTGGACCCTATTCCCAAGCTATTCAATTCGGTAACTTGTTGTTTACTTCCGGCCAGATTCCGTTAGGCTTGGACGGACAAGTGGTGAGCCAGGAAATCGAAGAGCAAACCCATCAAGTGTTCAAAAATTTGGAGGCGGTTTTATCTGCAGCCGGGTCCTCTTTTAGTAAAGTTATCAAAGCGACGGTTTTTATCAAGGATATGAATCAGTTTGCAAAGGTCAATGAGATCTACGCATCGTACTTTGGAGATCATAAACCGGCCCGTTCTACGGTCGAAGTTGCCCGTTTACCCAAGGATGTCCTTGTCGAAATCGAACTGATAGCGGCGACAGGTGTCGAATTATAATAAATTAATCAATTATTTATAAAATTATACATTTTTGATTAAAAAAAAGAAGGATTTTGCCCTAAAATGTGGAATTTTATATCCCAAGTCTCCCAGATGGAAAAAGGTGGTGAACACTAATGCAGATTACAGACGTTAGACTTCGTCGGGTTAATTCCGAGGGAAGAATGAAAGCCATTGCTTCCATTACCATCGACAACGAATTTGTGGTTCACGACATTCGTGTGATTGACGGTAACAACGGCATGTTCGTCGCAATGCCAAGTAAGCGCACACCAGACGGAGAGTTCAGGGATATTGCACATCCGATCTCTTCCACAACTCGTGAGAAAATTCAAGCTGCTGTTTTGGCTGAATACGATCGAGCGGCAACGGAGGAAGAAGTTATCGTTGAAGGGGCATAATTCAGCTGAGAGAGAGCCGAGAGAGGCTCTCTTTTCTTTTTGCATGAATTCAGATATATTGATTGCAGGGAATATATAAGGAATAACAATGTTTTTTTGTGTGATGAGTCCGAAGCTGGCAGGGTCTTTCGAAGGTTTTATCATAGAGGACCCATAGCATACACTTGCAGGAGCTTCTCTTTGACTTGGTTCTGAAAACACAGTTGGTTGGCAGCGATCATGGGATTAAGAGACATAATAGGCAAAAAGGAGTGGACTGGATTGAACGTAATGGGGATCGTCCTGGCAGCAGGACAAGGAAAACGCATGAAGTCGAAGCTGTATAAGGTGCTTCACCCGGTGTGTGGTAAGCCGATGGTGGGTCACGTGGTTACAGTGCTCGAACAAATAGAAACAGAAAGAACTGTCGTCGTCGTAGGGCATGGAGCCGATTCCGTTAAGGCTTACCTCGGAGATAGAGTGGAATATGCTCTGCAAGAGCAGCAGCTGGGCACGGGTCATGCCGTACTTCAGGCCAAGGATTTGTTAGGAAACGAGGATGGTCTGACCGTCTTACTATACGGGGATACACCTCTTGTAACCGGAGAATCGGTTAAGGAAATGATTCGCGTTCATCAGGAGAAAGGCGCATCAGCCACGGTGATGACTGCGATGTTTGACGATCCGTTCGGTCTTGGCCGCATCGTTCGCGACGCTCAAGGCCGCGTGTCCCGTATTGTTGAGCAAAAGGATTGCAATGAAGAAGAGTGCGAGATCAAGGAAATCAATTCCGGGATGTACTGCTTCACGAACCGCAAGCTTTTCGAAGCGCTTGGCAAAGTGACGAACCAAAACGCACAGCAGGAATACTATTTAACGGATGTCATCGGGATTCTGGTCAATGAAGGGGATATCGTAGAAGCTTACTGTACTCCGAATTCTATGGAGACCCTTGGAGTAAACGACCGTGTAGCATTGTCCGACGCGGAGCAGCTGATGAGAGCTCGAATTAATCGCGGTCATATGCTTAATGGCGTAACATTGATTGACCCGGCCAGCACCTATATTGAGGCCGATGTTCAAATCGGCTCGGATACCGTAGTACTACCTGGAAGCGTGCTGAAGGGAAGCACTGTAATTGGAGAAGATTGCGTGATCGGACCGCAAGCGGATATTACGGATAGTACGCTAGGCAATCAGATTCATGTTAAGTATTCCGTTATTGCTGAAGCGGAGGTTGGCGACGGTACGGCGATCGGGCCATTCGCTTATTTGCGTCCGGGCGCTAAGCTGGGAGCTAATGTGAAAATTGGAGACTTTGTAGAGATCAAAAATGCGAAGCTGGCCGATGACGTTAAAGTCTCGCATCTTAGCTATATTGGCGATGCCGTTATTGGCAAAAACGTCAACTTCGGCTGCGGAGCTATTACGGTTAACTACGATGGCTTTAATAAACAGCTGACTGAAGTGGAAGAGGATGCGTTCATCGGCAGCAATGTCAACTTGATCGCACCTGTCAAGATCGGTAAAGGCGCTTATGTGGTAGCAGGATCAACCATTACGCATAATGTCGATGCCGATGATCTGGCTATTGCCAGAGAACGTCAGGTGAATAAATCGGGCTATGCAGAGAAGATTCGCAATAAGTTTCGCGCGAAGAAACAGCAATCCACGACAAACAAATGATTGGTTTCTCCCTCATTTGGGTAAAGTAAGAATAAGTAAGCTTTTCTTATTCTTGGACCTAATGAAGGAGGATTCACATAATGGAAGCAACATTGAAAGCGGAAGCGCGTAGTAACAATACCAAATCGGAACGTAAAGGACTGCGGGCAAAAGGTAAAATTCCGGCTGTTGTTTATGGAAGCAAAGTAAGCAATACGCCTATCGCTGTAGATGAAAAAGAGCTGCTGGCGCTGCTGCGCTCTAATCCGCATGCTATCATTCAAATGGATCTGCCGGATTCGGGTAAGCAGCCTGTGATGATCAACGAGGTTCAGCGTGACGCGATTTTACGGAATGTGCTTCACGTTGATTTTCACCAAATAAACATGGACGAACCGGTTACAACAACGGTGCGGCTCGATTATGTCGGCGAAGCCGTTGGCGTGAAAATGGGGGGTATCCTGCAAGTCCAGCATCATGAGATTGAGATTCGCTGTTTGCCGAAGCAAATTCCAGCTTCTATCGAGGTTGATATTAGCGGACTTGAGGTCGGCAGCAGCATGCTGATATCGGATCTGTCGGTGGACAAATCGATTGAGATTAAATCGATTGCCAATGATGTTCTGGTTACCGTGCTGGCTCCGCAGAAGGAAGAGCTTCCTGCTGATACGGAGGAGGAAGCGGAGCAAAAAGCGGAAGCCAAGGCTGAAGCGGCTGCGAATCACGCTCAGGAAACGGTGTAAGACTATTTGGTGGGGAGTTCTCCCTTGTTGCGGAGCGTGTCGAACGCGGGTTCGATGCGCTCCTTTGTCACGTTTCAGCGTCTTCCTGCTCGACAGGTATGCTTCTATATTAGACTTATAAGAGCTCGGAGTAGGAAGGGAGCCGTATCATGAAATGGTTTGTAGGTCTGGGCAATCCAGGCAAGCAGTACGAAACGACACGCCACAATATCGGATTCATGGCGTTGGATCGATTCGCCGATAAACATGGCATCAAAATAACGCAAAACAAATGCAAGGGCTTGTTGGGAGAAGGTAATGTCAATGGTACGAAGGTTTACTTGCTCAAGCCGATGACGTATATGAATTTATCGGGAGAATCAATAAGGGGCTTTCTCGATTTCTATAAAGCATCGATAGAAGATCTCGTCATTATTTATGACGATCTGGACACGAGCTACGGACAGATACGTCTTCGCTACCAAGGGAGCGCCGGGGGACACAACGGCATCAAGTCGACGATTCAGCATCTCGGAACGCAGACGTTTAACCGGATTCGAATGGGCATTAACCGCCCTGCACCTGGCTACAACATTGCGGATTATGTGCTATCTTCTTTTTCCAAGGAGGAATTCAAGACGATGCCTCAAGTGCTGGATACGACATGTGAAGCGATGGAGTATGCTCTTGAGCATCCTTTTGAGAAAACCATGGCGAAATTCAACGGCTAGTATAAGCTTAATAAACATCTTCAGGGTCGAGCCGGACCAGCTGTCGGCTAAAATTCCTCTTTTTGGGCCATAATGTTACAAAAGGAGGGATTGCGTCATGGCTATCCAATACGTTTGCCGGCATTGCCGTACACTCATTGGAGAATTGGAGCAGCGGCATGTCAGCGATGAGCTGCTAGGCTTCCATTTCTTGACCCCCGAAGAGCGTCAGAGTATAATATCGTATAACCCAAATGGCGATATGACCGTTAATGTGGTTTGCGATTATTGCAAGGAGGCACTGGATAACAATCCGGAGCTTTCACTACTTGCAAGTCCGCTTCAATAAATGGAATATGGCAACAATCATTCAAGTATACACGCCTGGGCTAGTCAAGTCTGGGTTCTTTTTTGAGTACTGGGCGTACAGCTTCTTAAGTGTCAATCACCACCATATGATTAAAGAAGGAAGTTACCGCCTGGTACTCAACAAAGAGAGAACCTTGAGCTGGGTTATACATTGCTGCTGCCAATCCAATTGGTAGATTGAAGCTTTATAGCAGTAAAGCGTAGATGGATATGAATAATAAAAGGGGCGTCACCCTCGTAGTGGTGTTGCTCCTAGTACCCGTTGGCGGGAAACATGAAACTGCCACTCGGCCATAGGCGAGGCAGCCTAGGCTGACTTCAAGAGGGCAAAGGTGAAAGAGGTTTTGTTGATGGGTGAGAGGGGGTACGTTTTTTGCAAGCTTTAATCCAGGCGTTCTCTGCGGACCCGGATTTGCAGAGCATTGTTTCAGGTGTTCAATCGGGGATGAGGGAACAGTTAATATCCGGTTTGTCCGGTTCTTCCAGACAGGTTATGCTGACCGCTTTGTATCAGGAGCTTCAGCGACCGCTATTTATAGTGACGCATAATATGTTTTCGGCTCAAAAAATATTCGAAGACTTGGTGGAGTGTCTGCCGAGCGATAAGGTGCTGTTGTTTCCAGCCCAGGAGCTGCTAGCTGCTGAGACGGCGGTTGCCAGTCCTGAAATGCTGGCTCAGCGGATTGACGCGCTTACAAGACTATCAGGCGGCTTCCGGGGCGTTGTGGTCGTGCCTTATGCAGGCATGAGACGCGTGCTTCCGCACAAGGAAATATTTGCCGAGGCGCGGATTCCAATTCAAGTGGGCCAAAGCCTGGAGCTAGATTCATTTATTGCTGAGATGGTGCATCTCGGCTATGATCGCGTGGAACGTGTAGAAAACAAAGGAGAAATGAGCGTTCGCGGCGGGATCATTGATTTTTATCCTTTGTCCGCTGTGCATCCGTTCCGTATCGAGTTGTTTGATGTCGAAGTGGATTCAATCCGTACGTTCGACATTGCGGATCAACGTTCTATTGATAAATTAAACGAGATAGTCATTACGCCCTGTCGTGAAATTATCGCTGAAGGAAAACGGTTACAAAGCGCGGCTCAGCAGGCTTACGAGCTGCTGCAGGCTCAATTGGAGAAAATGGCCGATCGAAACGCCAAAGACCGTCTGCTGGAAGGCGTAGGGCATGACATTGAACAAATGCGGGAGGGGCAATATTTTCCTGGCTTATTCAAATATATTTCTTTATTGTTTCCGGAGCGTCAGACGCTGTTGGATTATATGCCGACGGATTCCGTGCTATTGGTCGACGAACCTGCACGCCTTCTCGAGACCGCTAAGCAATTGGAGCGGGATGAGGCTGAGTGGATGACGATGGCTCTACAGGATGGTGGGAGCATTCCTGCTTTAATCTTGTCCAAATCCTATGAAACACTGCTGCAACGTAAACCGTATCCGATGCTCTATATGTCCTTGTTTTTGCGCCAGGTTCCGCAAACCCAGCCGCAAAATATCGTGAATTTCATGTGCCGCGTGATGCAAAATTTCCATGGGCAGATGAATGTGCTTAAATCTGAAATGGAACGTTGGAAAAAATCGGGGGCAAAGGTGCTAATTCTGGCTAATGGCGAGGAACGAGTGGAACGCGTTCGTCGTGTACTTGCCGACTATCATATTGATGAGCCTACGATTTTGAACGGCAATCTGCAAACCGGGTTTGAGCTTCCCAATATTCATCTGGTTGTCATAACCGAAGGCGAGATGTTCACCCAGAAGCAGCGGAAAGCAAGAAAAGTAGAAAAGAAAATGGCGAATGCCGAACGGATTAAAAGCTACCAAGAGCTTAAGGTGGGCGATTACGTTGTTCACGTTAACCATGGTATCGGTAAGTTCGTAGGCATCGGTACACTTGAAGTTGGCGGGATTCATAAAGATTATTTGCACATATTGTATGCCGGGGGGGACAAACTGTCTGTCCCTATCGATCAGATCGATCATGTTCAGAAATATGTTGGGTCCGAGGAAAAGGAACCCAAGGTTTACAAGCTTGGCGGAGCGGATTGGAACCGTGTCAAAAGCAAGGTTAGATCCTCTGTTCAAGATATTGCGGATGATTTGATCAAGCTGTATGCGGACCGTCAATCGACAACAGGCTACGGCTTTAATCCCGATACAACCTATCAGCAGGAGTTTGAGGGAATGTTTCCTTATGAGGAGACGGGGGATCAGCTGAGAGCTATCGGTGAGATTAAGGAAGACATGGAGAAGCCTCGGCCGATGGATCGGCTGTTGTGCGGCGATGTTGGTTACGGCAAGACGGAGGTAGCGATTCGTGCTGCATTCAAAGCGGCTATAGACGGAAAGCAGGTAGCTGTCCTTGTGCCGACGACGATTCTGGCTCAGCAGCATTATGAAACGTTCCGCGAGAGATTCTCGGGTTATCCGTTCAACATTCAAGTGTTGAGCCGCTTCCGTTCGAAGAAGGAGCAGTCGGACACGATGAAGGGCGTTAAAGCCGGTACCGTCGATGTCGTTATTGGGACCCACCGGTTATTGTCTGCAGATGTGAAGTTCAAAGATTTGGGGCTTCTGATCGTCGATGAAGAGCAGCGATTCGGGGTATCCCATAAAGAGAAGCTGAAACGTCTGAAAACGAACGTGGACGTGCTAACGCTGACTGCGACACCTATTCCGCGTACGCTTCACATGTCCATGCTAGGCGTTCGAGATTTGTCTGTTATTGAGACGCCGCCTGAAAACCGTTTCCCTGTTCAGACTTACGTGGTTGAGCATAGCAACGCGCTTGTAAGGGAAGCTGTGGAACGCGAGCTGGCTCGTGAAGGTCAAGTGTATTATTTATATAATCGAGTTCAGGGCATCAACCAGATGGCGGAGCAGATTTCGATGCTGGTTCCGGATGCGAGAGTAACGGTAGCGCACGGGCAAATGTCGGAGCAGGAGCTGGAGAAGACGATCCTCGACTTTTTGGACGGGGAGTATGACGTACTGGTCAGCACGAGTATTATTGAGACCGGGGTGGACATCCCTAACGTGAATACCCTGATCGTACATGATGCCGATAAAATGGGCTTGTCCCAGCTGTACCAGCTCCGCGGCCGCGTAGGGCGCTCGAACCGGATTGCGTATGCTTACTTCACGTATCAAAGGGACAAAGTGCTGACAGAAGTAGCGGAGAAAAGGCTTCAAGCGATAAAAGAGTTTACAGAACTTGGATCAGGGTTTAAAATTGCGATGAGGGATTTGGCCATTCGCGGAGCAGGTAATTTATTGGGTGCCGAGCAGCATGGATTCATTGCTTCTGTCGGTTTTGACCTGTACTCGCAGATGCTTGCCGAAGAAATCGCTAAAAGAAAGCACGAGATTACGGGGGAAGAGCCGGAAGTTCAAAAGCCTTGGACAACCCAGCTCGATATTCAACTCGACGCTTATATTCCCGGAGACTACATTTACGACAGCGTTCAAAAAATCGAGATTTACAAAAAAGTGGCTGCCGTTAAAACGCTGGAAGAGGCTGCTGAGCTGCAAGACGAACTTGTAGACCGTTTTGGCGATCTGCCTGAGGCGGTTCTCAATCTGCTGGCTGTTGCGAGATTGAAGGTATATGGTTCGATGTATGCGATCGAAACGATTTCGCAAAAGGGAGTGGATTACGACATCAAAATTCATGCCGACCAAACCGGCAATTTGGATGGTCAAAAGCTGCTTGCGGTGACAAGTGAGTTTGAAGGCCGGGTGAAGCCCGTTTCCGGTGCACAAATTCATTTCCAACTAAAGGGCAAAGGATTGAAGCCAGAAGAAACCATCGATTTGCTGGAAAGGTTTCTGGTACAATATAAGCGTGCGCTGAAATCGAAGGGAGAACTACAAGATGTTGCAAAATAAATGGAAGACGGCTAAGAAGGGCCTCATCGCTCTTTTGGCTATTATGACTATCGTTACTGCCGCTGGATGCGGTAAGAAGGCTGAAACAGGAGCAGGAACAGAAGCAGGAACAGATGCTGCTGCAAACAGTAAGGATGCCAAAGAAGTGATCGTTACGTATAAAGACGGCGGAAAAGTCACTCGCGGCGAATTCGACACGTTTCTTAATACGAACCTGATGTTCTATAAAGAGTATGCGCAATATAAAGAGGACCCGGCGTTCCAGCAGGACATGATGAAACAGCTGGTTACGTTCAAGGTGTTATCTGACCGCGCAGACGATAAGGCGAAGGCTGAAGCGGCTACAAAATCCAAGCAGCAATTGGATCAAATCAAAACGTTCATGGGCATGCAGGAAGGTGGTATGGAAAAGCAGCTGAAGGACGGTAACATTACAGAGAAAGACTTGGAGTTGTTTGTTACACGTAGCATGCAGGCTATCGCCGCTATGGAAAGCAAAGTACCTGACGATCAAGTGAAAGCGGAATACGACAAACGGATTGCCGCTGACAAAAATATTTATGATGTTGCTACGGTAAGACATATTCTAGTCGGCCTTACCGATCCAGCTACGGGTAAAGAAACCCGTTCTAAAGAAGATGCATTGAAAAAAGCGAAAGAAGTACAGGACAAGCTGAAAAACGGTGGCGATTTTGATGCATTGGCCAAAGAATATTCGGATGATCCGGGTTCTAAGGACAATGGGGGCAAATACGAAGAGGCACCGATTTCTCAATGGGTACCTGAGTTTAAAAAAGCCGCTGCCGAGCTTCCGCTTAACCAAATTAGCGATCCGGTAGAAACCAGCTACGGTTACCATGTTATGAAGGTGGAGTCCCGTAAATCCAAGACGTTTGACGAAGTGAAGGGTGATCTTCGCTCCGAGCTTGCTGAAACACATATTTATGATTTTGTGGAGAAAGAGCTGCCGACATTGATCGAGTCGAATAAGCTGCCTACTCCAACACCACCACCATCCGCAGCACCATCAACTACTCCGGAAGCGCCAAAAGCAGATGCTCCGAAGACAGAAACGCCAGCCAAGTAATATATTACCAGGGTACCCCGCAGGGTGCCCTGTTTTTATTTCTCAAATATGGACATAATGAAAACAACGGCGTCACGGATACTTAGCTGGCAACGGACGCTTAACTTAGCAACAGATGTATAAGCTACTGGGAATCGAAGAATACTATGGTTACTAATTGAATTCCCTCCATTTGTATACACCGTGCTATCCAGTCGAATCTAACTCTTCAAGGAAAGCGAGGCATCTAGAAATATGAAAGCAACTGGAATCGTTCGTCGGATTGACGATTTAGGAAGAGTGGTTATCCCCAAAGAAATTCGTCGTACATTGAGGATTCGTGAGGGAGACCCGTTGGAGATTTTTGTGGATCGCGATGGAGAAGTTATTTTGAAAAAATATTCTCCTATTGGAGAATTGGGCGATTTCGCCAAGGAATATGCGGAGTCTTTGTTCGAAAGCACCAATCATATTACGATGATATCCGACCGGGATACCATTATCGCAGTTGCTGGCGGCTCCAAAAAAGATTACTTGGAGAAGCAAATCGGACCGTTGGTTGAGACATGTATGGAAAACCGGAAGTCGTCCATGGAGAGTGGAACGGGCCAGTATGAGGTATGTAAGGATATAACGGAGACTTATTCTTCCTACGTTATCGCTCCGATCGTGGCGGGCGGCGATCCTATCGGATCAGTTATTCTTGTCAGCAAGGATGAGAATGTAAAAATGGGACAAATGGAAACGAAAATGGCGGAGACTGCCGCTGGATTTTTGGCAAAACAGATGGAGCAATAGGTGGATCACCCATGCATAACAATTAAGCTTCCTGACAAGCGGATCCTAAGAGGAGACGAAGGTTAGGAAGCTTTTCGTTGTTGGCAGGAGTTCAGTCTTACAGAACAAGGGCCATAAGCGGTGTGACTCTTTCTTAACAACCGGCGATATTATATAATGATGAGATTACATGGAAGCAATAAATGGAATAATTTTGATGAAAGCTGACGGATGAGGAATGAAAGAAGATGCAAATAACGCCGGCGGTTTGAAGAAAAACGCAGGGTCGTCTTTGCTGAGAGGGGCTGCAGTGTTGGGGATCGCTGCTGTCTTGTCCAAGCTGATCGGGACGATGCAAAAAATTCCGCTGCAAAATATAGCGGGTGATGGCGTATTCGGTATTTATAACGCGGTGTACCCGCTCTATATTTTAATTTTGTTTTTGGCTACGGCAGGATTCCCGTTGGTCGTCTCCAAATTTGTTTCCGAGCAGGCTGTTGCCGGCCGTCATCAAGAGGCGAGGCGTGTACTAAAGGTGGCCTCTTCGGTATTGGCCGCTTCAGGCTTGCTGTTCTTTGTGCTGCTGTATTGGGGAGCAGACTGGATAGCAGGTCTTATGGGGGCTGAACAGACCGGCCCAGCGATCCGCAGCGTTTCGTTCGCGCTTCTGTTCGTGCCGGTCATGTCCGCCTTGCGCGGATATTATCAAGGCTATCAAAATATGATTCCGACTGCCATTTCTCAGGTCGTAGAGCAGACCTTCAGGGTTGTGACCATGTTCCTGCTGCTTCTGTTATTCGTGCAATGGCAGTATGGGCCGGATCTAATTGCCGCAGGTGCTACCTTCGGTTCAGTAGCGGGGGCTGCAGCAGGCCTTCTCGTGATGCTTTGGTTTTGGTGGAAGGCGAAACCATCTGAAGAAGGAGAGCGGCAGAAGCCGCCACAGGGGAACGAACAGGAATATGCTGCCGAAAGCAGCTTGAGGCTGGCTCGTCGTCTGTTGGCCTACGCGATTCCGATATGCTTGGGCACCATTGCGATGCCTATTTTGACTCTCGTGGATTCGTTCACGGTGCCGAGGCTGCTAAAGCTGAGTGGTATGGATGAATCCGAAGCGCTGCTCGGGTTCGGGCTGTATAATCACGGGCTTCCACTAGTGCAGCTAGTGGCTATGATCGCTTCGTCCATGTCCGCTGCCCTGGTGCCTTCCATCGCTGAGGCAAGATGGCGAGGCGATAAGGATGCGCTGCAAAGCCGAACGCGGATGTCGATTCGATTGACGTGGCTGATCGGTACAGCATCCGCCGTCGGTTTGGCCGTCCTGGCCGAGCCGATCAACGTCATGCTGTTTAAAAGTCCTGAAGGCTCTTGGACGATGTCCATCCTTGCCTTCACGGCTTTGTTCAGCACGCTGAACATCGTGGCGTCCAGCGTGCTGCAGGGCTTTGGCGCCGTCGCTGCTCCGGCGCTATACCTGCTCGCTGCTGCGGCGGTCAAGATCGCGGGCAATATCGCCCTCGTGCCCCTCTGGGGCATCGATGGCGCTGCCGCCGCGGCTGTGGCCGCCTACGCGCTAGCAGGCTTGCTTGCGCTCGCGCACGCGCTGCGCGCCACCGGCGTCAAGCCGGCCCTCGGCCGCGCTGTCATCAAGCTGGTGCTGTGCACCGGCTTGATGATTGCGGCCGTGCTGGCCGTGACGCACGGCCTGCCCGCGCTGCTTGGCGCGCTCCGCCTCAGCCTGCCCCCGCGGGGCATGGCTGCGGCCGTCGCGCTCGCAGGCGTCGCGGCAGGAGCGCTCGCGTATGGGCTCGCGCTTCTGCGCCTCGGCGTCATTACCGCCGCCGAGCTGGAATCGATCCCGAAGCTGGGCGGCAAGCCGCTTAAGCTTCTGCGCAAATACAAGCTGCTGCGATAGATGTCGGAAGACGTTCGCTCGCAGCAGAAGGATCGACAAGCAGCACTCTCGACCTTGTCGTATAGTTTCTGCGGTCGAGTCAGGATTGCTGTATGTTTTTTTGTATAATGCTTACACTCGGCACAGCCGTTGAATACATGATAACGAAGCTAAGGAGGCGAATACTTGATGCAACCACATATCATAGTGGTCGGACTGGGCTCCGGCGACGAAGACCAATTGACGCTTGGCGTTTGGAAGAAGCTGAAGCAGGCGGAGCGGATTTACCTTCGCACTGATCAGCACCCGATGGTGAAGATGCTGCGTGAGAACGACATCGCTTTTGAGTCATTCGATTCGCTATATGAAAGCCGTGATACGTTTGAGCAAGTATACGAAGCCATTGCGGACGAGCTGCTTCGTAAAACGAGGGAAGTTCAAGGTGAGCTGCTTTACGCCGTACCAGGACATCCGATGGTGGCAGAAATGACCGTCCAGCTGTTGAAGGCACGCTGCCCTGAAGCTGGAGTGGAGCTTACACTGCTTGGCGGGGAAAGCTTCCTCGATCAGGCCTTTATCCGTCTTGGATTTGATCCTATCGAAGGCTTTCAGCTTCTTAACGGAACCGAGCTGTCGGTTCACACGTTAAACCCTCAGCTGCATACAATTATTGGCCAAGTATATGATACTTACTCTGCATCCGACGTGAAGCTGACCTTAATGGAGCTGTACCCGGATGATTGGGAGGTTGTCGTAGGCCATGCGTTAGGTGTTCCTGGAGAAGAGGCGATCCACCGGATCCCGCTCTATGAGCTGGACCATTTGCAGGATTACGGCAATTTGTCGTTGGTTTGGATTCCACGTTCAGATGAAGACCGGCTGCGCAACCGCACCTTTGCACGCCTGCATGAGATTGTCGAAATATTGAGGAGCCCGGAAGGCTGTCCTTGGGACCGGGAGCAGACGCATCAATCACTGCGCAAAAACTTAATAGAAGAAGCGTATGAAGTGCTTGAAACATTCGACGAAGACGATCCGGACCATATGGCTGAGGAGCTTGGCGATCTGATGCTGCAAATCATGCTTCATTCGCAGATCGAAGCGGAGGAAGGCGGATTCACTGTATGGGATGTTATTACAGGGTTGAATGAGAAGCTGATTCGCCGTCACCCTCACGTATTTGGGGAAATGAAGGCGGATGACGCTAACGAAGCGCTCAGCAACTGGCAGCAGATCAAGCAGGAAGAGAAACGCAGCAAGGGTATCGATCCGGATGAGCTTCCTTTGCTTTCGGGTGTTCCGCGTGAGCTGCCTGGGCTGATGAAGGCGTACAAGCTGCAGAAGAAGGCGGCTGCTGTCGGTTTCGACTGGTCGCAGCTGGAAGAAGTGTTGAATGTTGTCGAATCCGAGCTGGTAGAATTGAAGGAAGCGATAGCGTCTCTGTCGAAAAAAGAACAGCAGGAAGAGCTCGGTGATTTGCTGTTTTCCGTCGTCAATTTGGCCCGTTTTCTGAAGATAGAGCCCGAAGAAGCCATGTCTGAAGCCAATCGCAAATTTTTTGATCGTTTTGGTTATATTGAGCAGCAGCTGCGTTTAAAGGGCAAATCTTTTGACCAAACTGATTTACAAGAGATGGAGTCTTTGTGGCAGGAAGCAAAAAAAGTTTTATAAATCGACAATGGCTAGCAGGAATTTCCTGATAAACAAAGAATACATAGCATTAGTGTTATTTTGAGGAGGAAATGTATCCATGAACAAAACAGACTTAATTAACAACATCGCTGAAAAAAGCGGTATGACCAAGAAGGACGTTGAAACCGTTCTGAACAACTTCCTGGGCGAAGTAACAGAAGCTCTTTCCACTGGCGACAAAGTACAGCTTATCGGCTTTGGTACTTTCGAAACTCGCAAACGTTCCGGACGCACGGGCCGCAACCCGCAAACCGGTAAAGAAATTAACATTCCTGAGTCCGTAGTTCCGGCTTTCAAAGCAGGCAACAAGCTTAAAGAAGCGGTAAAATAATGCGCCTTGATAAATTTCTCAAGGTTTCTAGGCTGATCAAGCGTCGTACGGTCGCCAAAGACGTATCCGATCAAGGACGCGTTTGGATCAATGGAAAGGACGCAAAGCCAAGCAGTGCAGTTAAGGTCGGAGATGAACTGAAGATTCAGTTCGGCCAGAAGATCGTAACTGTACGTGTGGAACAGCTGTCCGAGTCGACCCGCAAGGAAGACGCGGCCAATATGTACACTCTGCTTAGTGAGGAAGCTCGTAAAACTGAATTATGGCAAGGCTAAAGAGACTGAGGCTTCAGTCTCTTTTTTGGCTCTATTTCGGGGTTCCCCGCAAAGTACCTGAGTCAGCTTCGATGCCAAGGCCCCACTTTGTGGGGTTATTTTAGTTCTATTTCTGGACATCCCTCCATATTTTTAAGTAAACAAGCTTTGCTTGACCGACTTCTTTTCTTCGCGAAAAGGTGGAGGTTCGTGTGTTGGTCGGAGAGTTTACGTGCTTCCTTTGAAAATGAATTCCCACTACTAGTGCTAATTCAAGGAATTCATTTTCAACAGAAGCCGGAGACCACACACGTACCGGAGCCTGGTTAAGCGAAGATTGGCAAGCGTCCGAGCAAATCTGCCAGGAGGGATCGTATCATGGCAATCGAGCCGGGAAAAGTAAAACGCCAAGAAATCAAGATGCTGAACCGTAAGCTGCTAGAAGTATCCGGCGTCATGAATGTAGAGAGCTTTGACAGTGAGGAATTTTTGCTGGAAACCGAGTTCGGCTATCTCATGATCAGGGGGCAAAACCTGCATATTAAAAACTTGAGTCTGGACCAGGGATTGGTTGCAATCGAAGGTTTGGTGAACGAGCTGGCCTATCTGGATACAAACTCCCAAGGGAAGCCCAAGGGATTTTTCGGTAAACTGTTCAAGTGACCCTTCATGTTCAATTCGTCACGATGGGCATGATGCTTCTGGGGGGACTTTCGCTAGGCGGACTGTTCGATTTGTATCGGGTGCTGGCCGGCCAGCTTCGTGCGCCCCGGTATGCCTATTACCTCCTTGACATCTTTTTTTGGTGCATCGGGACGCTCCTCATTTTCAAATTGCTCTACATGAGTAATTTGGGACAAGTACGAATGTTTGTTTTCATCGGCATACTCGTTGGTGTAGGAATTTACTTCCTGCTGTTTAGCCAGACCGTTATTCGGGTAATTATGTGGATGATCCGAGTGGTTCTAGCAACCATTCGTTTTGGAATCCGGTTAGTTCAGGTATTTATTATTACCCCGGCCATTTGGCTATATAGGGCTACTGTCGTGTTTTTAGGATTTTTATTGGCCATAGCTATTTTCCTGTATAAAGTTATGCTACAATTACTCTATCCTATGTGGAAACTGCTGCTATGGCTTGTAAAGCCGCTTGGCAAATGGTTCCGTGTACCTACATGGGTAAACCAGACAGGTCGGAGCATCGCGGCATTCATTCGTCGCTTTTTTTGACCAGATAGGAGGATTTTACAGTTTATGCGAGCAGTTCCGGCAGTAGGCAAAGATGCAAAACCGAAACCGAATAATAAAGGCTCCTATCGGAGACGCCGGTTAGTCCTGATTATTCTTGCATGCTTTATGAGCTGGGCTGGTGTAACTCTGTGGAATCAGATCGATAAGTTAAAGGAGCGCGGCGACAAGGTATACGCTCTGGAGCAGAAGAAGAAGGAAGCTGAACAAATCAACCAGGATAATAAGCGTGAGATCGCCAGATTGAACGATCCCGAATATTTGGAACAGAAAATTAGAAAAGAGCTGCATTATGTCAAGCAGGGGGAAACGCTGTTTTATGTTCCTAAGGAACAAAAGTAAACAAGTGTCATAATCCTTTTGTTGACCGTATCGCAGCCAGTACGTTATAATCTGCATTGTCAGGGTTTTTGTTACCATCGTAAGGATGGCCTCGTTACACCAAACAGGCCGTACCTTATTGGCAATAAGGCCTGCCTCTAAGCGCGGTCGCTCATCTTCGAAAGGCCTCGATAGAGGTTTTCTCAATTATTTAAGGGAGGAACATTTTACTTTATGGCAATTGAAGTGGGCAGCAAGCTGGAAGGAAAAGTAACGGGCATTACTCACTTTGGGGCGTTTGTAGAGCTGCCCGAGGGCGGTACCGGCCTTGTGCACATCTCGGAGATAGCAGACAACTATGTTAAGGATGTTAATGATCATCTGAAGTTGAATGACATGGTTACAGTCAAAGTGATTAATGTGGACAAAGACGGCAAAATCGGTCTATCGATTAAGCAAGCCGTAGATAAACCGGTGGAAGCAGCGAGGCCCGCTCGTTTTGAAAGACCAAGTGGCGGTTCCGGCGGTGGCGGCGGCAATTTTGGCGGCGGTGATCGTGGACCACGTGGTGGCGGTGGTGGCGGCGGCGGTTTTGGAGGCCGTGGAGGCGACCGTGGTGGCCGTGGAGGTAAACCTCCAGCAGGCAAGCTAACATTTGAAGACAAAGTCTCACGCTTTTTGAAGGATAGTGAAGAGCGTATTTCGTCCCTGAAGAAGAACACAGAAGGTAAACGTGGAGGCCGAGGAGCGCGACGCGATTAATGATACAAGCAAGCCGTATGAGCACGAAAGTGCTTGTACGGTTTTTTTGCTGCGTGAGAGAGGCTCCGTTCAACAGATACGATAATGCAGCTGCAGCAGGTTTCTAACTGGAATAAGGATCTAACTTGACAAAGCCCCTAAGGACAGTATATACTCTTGATTGTTGTGGCGGTGTAGCTCAGCTGGCTAGAGCGTACGGTTCATACCCGTGAGGTCGGGGGTTCGATCCCCTTCGCCGCTATTAAGAGTAACAGGAAGAAACACCCTTATCGGAATTAGATTCCGGCAAGGGTGTTTTTTGTTGTGGTTATGTAAGCTTCAGCAACAGACCATACGTCAATGATTCGAGTTTAGTTCGTACAGCTGCGAGAAATTATGGGATAATATCCCATTCTCTGTCGGCTGATTCGTTTGATTTCAGTAGTTTTGTCGTATCATCCACAGGTACCAAGCAAATCGACACTATGTAACGGCAATAGTGCATGCTTGTCCGATTCATTTGCCGAACATCTGTTTTGTACTGAGGAAAAAGCAACGCTACCCGGCAGCCTCTCACGGTAGAGTGCACAAGGGCTGGCGCCGATTTCGCCTAGCGTCTTTTTTTTGTCGGAAAAAACTTTTACTCTACCAACTCATTCTGACAAACTTTATACTAGACTGCCTCTATACTAAGAACCACTAAATAGTCTATGGGTGGTGTTCAGGAAATATGCAAAGAAAATTAAATGCCGGTCAAGTTGGAATCGTTTGGAGCCGTTGGATGCAATCGGGTAAAAGTCGTCTGTCAGGCGTGGTAGTCGAAAATCGGTTGGTGCAGTCCATCGTTGCAAAGAAATGGTCAATACTTCTTCTATTCATGGCATTTTTATTGGGAAGGGCAATGATCCTGGATCAGTTGGCGCCATTTGCCGTAGCTTACTTTGCCGTTGTGTATTTCTTACGAAAGGACCTGCTGTTCTGGACAGGAACCTTCCTTTTAGCGGGGAGTGTCTTCTCAGCAGTACCTCAGCACGCAGGCTACATTGCAGCCGAAATGCTCGTCTTTATTCTCATACAAAAAGGGGTAGAGCGATTCGAGAGGTCGGACATCTCTTTTGCGCCGATCATTGTATTCTTCTCCACCTTCTTCGTACAGTTGTTTGCCAATCTGGTCAATACGGAGATAACCGGATATTCGTTTATGCTGATCGGGGTAGAGTCGCTGCTTAGCTTGATCTTGACTCATATCTTTTTGCAGGCGATTCCGGTATTCACGTTAACCCGGAAAAATTACAGCTTAAAAAACGAAGAGGTGATATGTCTTATCATCCTGCTCGCCTCGGTGATGACAGGGACTGTGGGCTGGTTGGTGGGGCCGGTTACCGTAGAACATGTGCTATCACGTTATTTAATCTTATTATTTGCCCTGGTGGGAGGAGCTCCTTTGGGGGCATCTGTCGGGGTCATTACAGGATTGATTTTAAGCCTGGCTAATTCCAATGCCATTTACCAGATGAGTCTTCTAGCCTTTGCGGGAATGCTTGCAGGCTTGTTGAAGGAGGGGAATAAGCTCGCTGTATCGCTCGGTATGCTGCTGGGCTCATCGATACTTACCATATATATTGGCAATCAATCGGAGGTGTTGAATTCTACTTGGGAGTCGCTTGCAGCTGTGATTCTGTTCATGATAACGCCAAAAGCGATGATTCAAATGCTCGCCAAATACGTGCCGGGAACACAGGAAAACTTGAAATCCCAGCATGACTATGCGAAGCGGGTGAGGGATGTCACGGCAAATCGCGTGGAGCAATTCAGCGAAGTGTTCCGCCAGTTATCACGGAGCTTCAAGCAAATAACGGCTGACGCGCAGCCGCTGGAGAAGGAGGAGGAAGTAGGCCATTTTATGAATTCGGTGGCCGAGCAGTCCTGCAAGGGCTGCTGGAAGAGAAGCCAGTGCTGGGATGATAAATTTTATCAAACCTACAAGTTTATGACCGATATGATGACGGAGGTGGAAGTTAGGGGACCGTTGTCGCGCAAGCATATTTTGCCTCAGTGGAAGAAGCATTGTATTAAGCCTGATCATGTGCATGAGGTGATGAAGCACCAGTACAGCTTGTACAAGAATGATCAGCATTGGAAGAAGCAGATTATGGAAAGCCGCCAGCTCGTTGCGGAGCAGTTATCGGGCGTATCGCAAGTCATGGAGGATTTGGCCAAAGAAATCAAACGGGAAGGCCAGGAGCTCTTCATGCAAGAGGAGCAGATCCGCAGCGCATTGGAGGAGCTGGGCTTATCCATTCATAGTATCGATATTATCAGTCTGGATGAAGGGAACGTGGAAATTGAAATTATCCATCAGTATACGAAAGGATTTGATGAATGCCGTAAAATCATTGCACCGCTGCTATCGGAAATATTGGGAGAGCATGTCGCTGTCAAAAACGAGCAGGCGCTTGAGCGAAAGGAGGGTTATAGTACGGTTGTGTTCGGCTCAGCGAAGGAATATGAGGTGGAAACCGGTATAGCTGGGGCCGCGAAAAACGGGGATTTGCTGTCGGGAGACAGCTTCAGCGCGATGGAGCTTGGCAATGGGAAGTTCGCAGTCGCGTTAAGTGACGGCATGGGAAATGGCGAACGCGCTAGAGCGGAGAGCAGCGCAGCGCTCAGTATTTTGCAGCAGCTGCTGCAATCGGGAATGGAGGAGAAGCTTGCTATCAAGTCTGTCAATTCTGTTCTGATGCTCCGTTCTTCGGATGAAATGTATGCGACGGTGGATGTCGCATTGATCGATTTATATAATGCCAATACGACATTTTTGAAAATTGGTTCGACTCCGAGCTTTATTAAGCGGGGTTCCGAGGTATTCCCGATTTCGGCGAACAATTTGCCCGTAGGTATCGTGCATGATATCGATGTTGATTTGGTGAGCTTGCCTCTGCAACCGGGTGACATCTTGATTATGATGACCGATGGGATTTATGACGCCCCTGGACATGCTGTTAATAAGGAGCTGTGGATGAAGAGGGTGCTTTCGGAAATACACACGGATATCCCGCAAGACTTCGCTGACATTTTGTTGGAACGGGTTGTCCGTTACCATCACGGAAATATATATGACGATATGACCGTCGTGGTTGCCCGTGTGGAAAAGTACCAGCCGGAGTGGGCTACGTTCCGTTGGCCTGGGCTGCAGCGTATTGAACGTCCGAAGACGGTGAGCTGACCGTTTGCTAGGCGCTTTCTCCTCTTGGTGGGGCTGGAAGTGCCTTTTTGGCGCGGGTTATGCTGGTTTCTCCCTAAGTTTAGGAATCTCTTAAAATGGAAAAACTAGAGATTATACTATCGCGTAGGGAGGAAGAGGCATTATGAAGCAAATCATACTCATCACGGATGGATGCTCTAATGTGGGGGTAAGCCCTGTCATTGCAGCTGCTCATGCCAAAGCAGAAGGGATTGTCGTCAATGTAATCGGCTTGATCGATTCTAGCGAAATCGGAGAGCACGGCGTTGAAGAGATAAATGAAACGGCCAGCGCAGGAGGGGGGATTAGTCGACTCGTAAATGCGTCCCAACTGTCTCAAACGGTCCAGATGATGACACGCAAAACCGTGGTGCAGACCATTCAGCAGGTTGTCGGTAAGGAGCTTCAACATATATTAGGAGATTCCAAAATTGAAAGCCTGCCTCCGGACAAGAGATCTCAAGTGGTTCAGGTCATGGATGAGCTCTCAGAATCGTCTTCATTGCAGGTGGCTCTTCTCATCGATACAAGTGCAAGCATGAAGCCCAAGCTTGCGGCCGTGAAAGAAGCCATTTATGATTTGCAGCTGAGTATTCAAGCGCGGACCGGCGACAGCGAAATGGCCGTCTTTCATTTTCCGGCCTCCGTTTCGGGCGAAGATGAGGTGGAAATGGACCTAGGTTGGACACGAGACCTTGCAAATCTGAACCGTTTGTTTTATAAATTAAACATGAAGGGTACGACTCCAACGGGTCCAGCGCTTCTTAAAGTCATTCAGTTCATGACAGGGGCTGCGGGTGAAATACATAATAACCATGGAATCGGACGGGATGAGCCGTCCAGATCAGAGCGCAAGCGTAAAGGTGAGGATGGGATTCTGAGTGACTACGTCGTTTGAGCAGTTCGGGTCTTCCGGAGCGGTCGTCGATGGCAAGTGGAATAAGCGACAGTACCGGATTGAACGTCTGCTGGGCGCCGGAGCCAACGGCAAGGTGTATCTGGTCAAAAGAGGCAAGCTGCATTATGCAATGAAGACCGGCTTTGACGCAGTGGATCATCAGTCTGAGGTTAATGCGCTCAAAGCATTATCCAAATCGAATACATCGTTTCGCCAATATTTGCTTGATGTGGATGATTTCCACAGGGATGGACAGGATATTCCCTTTTATGTGATGCCTTACTTTAAAGGGTCCTCGATCGGCGAGTTTATGAAGCGAAACGGCCGCGACTGGATCTATTTAATAGGCTTGAACCTGCTGCGCAAGCTGGCTGAGCTGCATAAGGAAGACTACATATTCGGAGATATAAAGATGGAAAATATCATCGTGTCCGGCTACGGTGATGTGGATTTGATTGATTTTGGCGGAGTGACGCTTAAGGGGAAGTCGGTCAAGCAGTTTACCGAGGTTTACGACCGGGGCTTTTGGGGGGGCGGCAGCCGTACTGCGGATGAAGCGTACGATTTATTTGCTTTCGCCGTACTTCTCATCAGCAGCACAGATACTGAGCGCCGGCTGGTAGGAATCAAGCAGGTGCTGCCGCAAAATCGCAATGTGGAAATGCTGCTCGACATGCTTCAATCGAACAAAGCCCTAAGTCAAGCAGCTCCTGTACTGCGCAAGATACTGCTCGGCAAGTATACGAGCTCCAAACAAGCTTTGGCCGATTGGCGAAGACAGAGCTACCCGAAACCGGCCAGAACTCCCCGTTCGACGGGAGGAGCCTGGCTCAAGGTATGCTTTGCAGCATCGTTGGTTGTTTTCGGATTAACGGTTTATATGTATTGGCTGTAGATGAGACCCAGGTGAACGTAAGAAAGGATTTAAAACGATGGATCTGGTATCAAGGGTAGAGAAACAATTGCATGATGAGCAGCTGCTTCGCCAAGGGGACAGTATCGTTGCTGCGGTATCGGGAGGACCTGATTCCATAGCCATGCTTCATGTCCTTTTTTTGCTGTCTGAACGATGGGGCTGGCGCTTGGTTGTAGCGCATGTCAATCATCAGTTCCGGGTAGAGGAATCCGAACAAGAAGCGTCCTTTGTTGAGGAATACTCCAGACAGCTTGGGATTCCGTGTGAAATTGCCCGAATCGATGTTCCGCAGTATATCCGAGAGTCGGGGAAAAACTCGCAAGCGGCTGCCCGGGAGCTGCGCTATCGGTTCTTGCACGAGACTGCCGACAAGTATGGGGCCAAGCGGATAGCTTTGGCTCATCATGCCGACGATCAGGCGGAAACGCTCCTGATGAGGCTGCTTCGCGGAACGGGGCCGTCAGGGCTAACAGGAATCCCAATGCGCAGGGTAGAACATAATGTGGAACTTGTGCGCCCGTTGCTTCGTATATATAAATCAGAGCTGCTGGATTACTGCCATCATCATCAACTTACTTATTACATTGACAGCAGCAACAATAACACCAAGTACTTTCGCAACGAAATCCGTCTGGAGCTTCTGCCGCTGCTGCAGGAGCGATATAATGAGCAGCTTCCGCAAGCACTCAACCGGTTATCTGTCATGATGACTGCCGAGGATGATTTTCTGGATAAGCAAGCTTCAACCGTTTTTGAACAAAATGTGGCTGTAGAAAGCGATTTCGCACAATGGTCAAGAAATTGGTTTGCTGGGGTACATGTTGCTTTACAAAGGCGATTGATTAAACTAATATTAAATTATCTTTCTTTTGAGGCCGATTCCCTTGATTTTATGAAGCTGGAGCAGATGAGGGAACTGATCATCAAGGAAGAGCCGTCAAACCTGCGTATCGATATAGGACATAACCTATCGTTAACGAGGGAATATGACAGGATCAAGTTACATACTTATGTGGTACCTCCTGAAGCCTACCTGTACATATTACAGCCACGTCAAGAAAGCTTGACGATTGTCGAGACGGGAGCGGTTATCGAATGCTCTTGGTCGGAAGAGGATACGAGGATGAAGGAAGGCGCTACCGATGGGGCAGTGTCCGTATGGTTCGACGCAGATTTATTGGCTTTTCCCTTAACCGTACGCAGCCGTGCCGATGGAGACAAGATGAACCTGTTCGGACTAAACGGGTCGAAAAAGGTAAAAGATATTTTCATCGACGCTAAGATTCCTCCGAGCCTTAGAGCCCGGATACCTGTCATCACGGATGCAGACAATCGGGTCATTTGGCTTCCTGGAGTTAGAAGGTCCTCATGGGCCCCGGTTAACGGGAACACGAAAGCATGGCTTCACATGAAACTTTGCATGGAGGAAGGTTTATTGTCCACTGTGTTAAGATAGCTTCACAAGATCATTTTATTCCAAGTAGGAGGTTCTCTCTTGCAAAACGACATTCAAGAAACACTTTACAGCGAACAGCAGATTCAGGACAAAGTAAAGGAGATGGGCCAACTTATAAGCCGCGATTTCGAGGGACGCAATCCGCTAGTTATTTGTGTACTGAAGGGTGCGTTTATTTTTATGGCGGATTTGGTTAAACAAATTACAGTACCCTTGGAAATTGACTTTATGGCGGTTTCCAGCTACGGTCAATCGACCAAGTCATCCGGCGTCGTCAAAATCATTAAAGATTTGGATGTACCGGTAGAAGGACGGCATATTATTATTGTCGAAGACATTATTGATAGCGGATTGACATTAAGCTACTTAATTGACGTATTGGAGCGTCGCAACGCGCTTTCCATTACCGTAGCCGCTTTATTCGATAAGCCAGGGCGTAGAACGGTGGAATTGGACGCAGACTATAAAGGGTTCGTTATCCCTGATGCGTTCGTCGTCGGATACGGTTTGGATTATGCTGAAAAATACCGCAATTTGCCGTATGTCGGCATTTTGAAGCCAGAGGTTTACTCCCATTAGCATTTCTTGTGATGCCAAGACTTGCTGTGGTACAATATACAAAGTTGCCGTTTTTGAGAGGAGGTAGGGGATGAATCGAATTATTCGCAATACAGGCTTTTATTTGCTCATTTTTTTGGTCACTGTCGGTATCGTTCACTTTATCAGCACACAGAATGACCAGAAAGACGTGATTAGCTACGATAAGCTCCGACAGGCCTTAGTCAAGCAGAATGTGGAATCGGTCAACTTGAGATATGACGGACAAACATACTTGGTTCGTGGTAAATACAAAACACCAGAGTCGCCGGATAAGAAAAGCTTCGAAACCCGTGCGCCTTACGACCAAGAAACTGTCAATTTGATCGAGAAGAGCGAAGTGCCTAACATCGTCATCGAAAAAATGGAAGGGGACAATGTTTGGATCAGTTTCCTTACCTCCATTATTCCGTTTGTCATTATTTTCATCCTGTTCTTCTTCCTGTTGAATCAGGCGCAGGGTGGCGGCGGTAAGGTGATGAATTTCGGAAAAAGCCGCGCGAGACTTTATAATGAAGAGAAGAAGCGCGTGACCTTTGAAGATGTAGCGGGGGCAGATGAGGAAAAGCAAGAGCTTGTTGAAGTGGTCGAATTTTTGAAGGATCCTCGTAAGTTTGCTGCCGTAGGAGCCAGAATTCCTAAAGGGGTTCTCTTGAATGGTCCTCCGGGTACGGGTAAAACCTTGCTCGCACGGGCTGTTGCCGGTGAAGCGGGAGTTCCGTTCTTCAGTATAAGCGGTTCCGATTTCGTGGAAATGTTCGTTGGTGTCGGTGCATCCCGTGTCCGCGACTTGTTCGAAAACGCAAAGAAAAATGCACCTTGTATCATTTTTATAGACGAGATTGATGCTGTGGGTCGTCAACGCGGCGCCGGTTTGGGTGGCGGTCATGACGAGCGTGAGCAGACGCTCAACCAACTCCTCGTGGAGATGGACGGGTTCGGTGCAAATGAAGGGATTATTATCGTTGCGGCTACTAACCGGCCGGACATTCTAGACCCTGCGCTTCTTCGTCCGGGACGCTTTGACCGTCAAATTACGGTTGACCGTCCAGATGTAAAAGGTCGCGAAGCGGTACTGAAAGTACATGCACGCAATAAGCCTTTGAATAAAGATGTTAAGTTGGATGTACTGGCGAGATACACGACAGGGTTTACAGGCGCAGACCTGGAGAACTTGCTCAATGAAGCTGCTTTGATTGCAGCTCGCCGCAACCGTAAAGATATTTCAATGGATGAGCTGGATGAAGCGTTCGACCGTGTTATTGTCGGTACGCAGAAGAAAGCTCGTGTCATCAGCGATCGCGAGAAACGCATGGTTGCTTTCCACGAAGCGGGACATACGATTATCGGTTACCATTTGGAAAACGCCGATATGGTGCATAAAGTTACGATCATTCCTAGGGGCCGCGCAGGCGGATACGTCATGATGCTTCCTAAGGAAGGCGAAGACCGGATGATGAATACCAAGAACGAGCTTCTTGATAAAGTTACCGGTTTGCTGGGCGGACGCGTTTCCGAGGAGCTGTTTATTGGTGAAATCGGTACGGGTGCTTACAGTGACTTCCAACGTGCGACTGGCATTGTTCGTAAAATGATTATGGAATACGGAATGAGCGATAAACTCGGTCCTATGCAGTTTGGTAATGTTCAGGGTCAAGTATTCCTGGGCCGTGATTTCGGACATGAGCAAAACTACAGTGATGCGATTGCTTATGAGATCGACCAAGAGATGCAGACCATCATCCGCAGCTGCTATGCTAGAGCGAAAGAAACCCTTGAGAAGTATTCCGATCAGGTTCGCCTGATCGCAGAAACCTTGCTCGAGAAGGAAACGCTCGAAAAAGAGCAAATCAAGCAGCTCATCGAGAACGGCAAGCTGGAAGATTCCAGCTCTGAAGTAAAGGTGAATATTGTCGGACAACAGCAAACGGCGGAAGCCAATAAGCTCGACTTCGATAAGCACTCGCCAGCTGATGAGGATAATAAAGAAAATAAAGATAATAAAGAAAATAAAGAAAATAAAGAAAATAAAGAATAAGCAGTACGATGAAAACCGGAAGGCACTCAATGCCTTTCGGTTTTCCTATTGTTATTAGGATGAAATAAAGCATTGGGCGAGAAACTAGACACAAAAGATCAAGGCAGGCTAAAAGGCGGCAATACAATGAATGAATTCGGTTATTTTGTAGTTATTTGAGCATTGACACCACCGGGGATGTTGTGTAAATTAGTTGTAAATCTTTAAACAATATGTGAACATTTTCACGACTTGGTTGTTAAATAAAAGGGGCATGGGGACGGAAAGGAAGGAAGGCGACGATGGAAGCATTAGCTCTGGAGCGCAAGGAAGAACAGAAACGGGAGCTTAAGGAACGAATCGCTCAATTAAAGAAGGAACGTAATGCCATTATTCTTGCTCATTATTATCAACGGGATGAAATTCAAGAGATTGCTGATTTTCGAGGGGATTCTTTTCTTTTAGCGCAAAAAGCAGCAACAACCGATGCGGATGTCATTGTGTTTTGCGGCGTTCATTTCATGGGCGAAAGCGCAAAAATATTGGCTCCTAACAAAACCGTTCTTATACCGGATGAAAGAGCAGGCTGTCCGATGGCCGATATGGTTAATGTAGACGGACTTCGTGCACTGAAGAAACAGCATCCTAATGCCAAAGTGGTTGCTTACATTAACACATCGGCCGATGTGAAATCTGAGACTGATATTTGCTGTACTTCGGCTAATGCTATCAAAGTTATTAACTCCGTTGACTCGGATGAGATCATCTGGGTGCCTGATAAAAATTTGGGTGATTACGTTTCCAAATTTACGGACAAAAAAGTTATTATTTGGGAAGGTTACTGCAACACTCATGACATGTTAACCGTCAAAGATGTAGAGGAAATGAGAGCTCTTCATCCGAATGCCCAATTCGTCGTTCATCCGGAATGTCGTCCAGAGGTCGTAAAGCTGGGTGATTTTGTAGGCAGTACGACAGCGATTATCAAGTATTGCAAAGAATCCGACTGCCAAGAGTTTATCGTTGGTACGGAAGATGGCACAGGGTATCAACTGCGCTTGGACAGTCCGAATAAGCAATTTCACTTTGCTACTAAATATCTGGTATGTCCAAACATGAAAGTCAATAACTTAAAAAAGGTTGCTCGTTGTCTTGAAACCATGCAACCACAAATTTACGTTCCGCCACATATCGCTGAACAAGCTAAAGCGTCCCTGGAGCGCATGCTACAAGTGAAGTAGCATGCGCTACTCTCTTGTTTGATGAAAGAACAGTATGCAAGGGCTCTACCCCCATTGATAAAGCTATTATTCACTTTTTGGGCATGTAGAAGAAGGAGAGCGTACTCATGATTCCACGTTATTTAGTTGACTTTAATTTGGACGAGCTGCCGCAAGTACATACTGATGTGATAGTGATAGGTGCTGGAATCGCCGGACTTTTCGCTGCTATTAAAGGTAGCAAAGATTTTAAAGTGCTGATGGTGACAAAGAAGTCGCTGCTAGACAGCAATACTCGCTACGCTCAAGGCGGAATCGCCGCAGTTATTTCCGATGAAGACTCACCGGAATACCATCATCAAGATACGTTGAATGCCGGCGCAGGGCTGTGCTCTTCTGCCGCTGTCAACGTATTAGTGCATGAGGGCCCAGATGGGGTTAAAGATTTGATCCAGATGGGGACCCAGTTTGATCTGGAGGACGGAGAGTTTGCTTTAACGAAAGAAGGAGCGCATAGCCAACGTCGCATTTTGCATGCGCATGGAGACGCTACTGGAGCTGAAATCGTACGTGCCTTGTCTGAAAAAACGAAGCAGCATCCTAACATTGAAATTTGGGATGACCACTTTGTCATCGATCTGATTACGCAAGATGGCGAATGCTATGGCGCATTGGTACAGAAGCCGGATGGTCAGAAAATTTTCGTGCGAGCCAATGCTACTATCCTGTGCACGGGTGGGGCCGGTCAGCTGTTCCGTTATACGACGAATCCTGATATTGCAACGGCAGACGGAATTGCGATTGCCTATCGTGCAGGCGCGTTAATTCAAGATATGGAATTTATTCAATTTCATCCTACCGCTTTATGCTACCCGGGTGCTCCGAGATTTCTTGTCTCTGAAGCTGTTCGCGGCGAAGGAGCCATTTTAAGGAATATTAAGGGCGAGCGTTTTATGGAGAAGTATGACCCTCAAATGGAATTGGCGCCAAGGGATATTGTAGCCAGAGCAATTGTTAACGAAATGGAAGAGACGAAGTCTACTTTCGTCTATATCGATTTTACCCATGAGACGGAAGAAACAGTGAAGCACCGATTTCCTACGATTTATGAGTTCTGTTTGAATTATGGCCTGGATCTGTCGTCTGATTGGATTCCTGTTGCTCCTGCTGCCCATTATATGATGGGAGGCGTCAAAACGGATCTGCAAGGCGAAACGAATGTTACACGCTTGTTCGCATGTGGGGAAGTGTCCTCAACAGGAGTTCATGGAGCTAACCGACTTGCCAGCAATTCATTGTCGGAAGCCATTGTATTTGGTCGCAGAATTATCGAACGTATTCACGAGCTCTCTCCGGTGGAGATACAACCATTGATCGTAGGCGATTCTCAACGTACAGAGCATGCTAAGCAACCTATTGTAGAAAGAAAGCTCAAGCTGCAAAAGGTCATGCTGCGTTATGTAGGTTTAAAGAGAACAGCTATCGGGCTGGAAAAAGGCTATGAGGAACTGAAGCGTCAGCTTTCGATCTTTGATACGTGCTTGTCGAAACGCGAGGATTACGAATTTGCCAATCTGCTCACCTGTGCGCTTTTAACGACGCAGGCGGCCCTGATTAGACAGGAAAGCCGGGGGGGACACTATCGGGAGGATTTCCCTGAGAAGAATGACCTTCAATGGAGAAAGCATACGGTATTCAATCGTGAGCATGGTATTACGGAGGGACGTATTGACGATGTATGAGCTGCAAATGGATTTAGTGAAAAAGAATATTAAGCTGTGGCTGGAAGAGGATATCGGAATGGGGGATGTAACCACCATGTCGACTATTCCTGCCGACCAACAATCCAAAGGGATTATTCATCTTAAGGATAACGGTATCATCGCAGGCTTGCCTATAGCTGAAGCTGTGTTTTCCATTGTCGATGATCGACTTCGGTTCGAGCCTAAGGTACAAGAAGGACAATCTGCCAATTTCGGCACTGTCCTTGCGGAAGTATCAGGCAGCACACGAAGCATACTCTTGGGAGAAAGGCTAGCCCTGAACCTGATGCAGCGTATGTCCGGCATTGCGACTCGAACGAGACAATTCGTAGACGCTCTGCAAGGGCTGCCTGTTCGACTCGTGGATACTCGAAAAACGACACCGGGACATCGATTGCTTGAAAAATATGCAGTCCGTATCGGTGGAGGCTACAATCACAGATTTGGTTTGTATGATGCCGTTATGATTAAAGATAACCATATTAAAGGAGCCGGCGGTATAGCTGAAGCGGTTCTGGCCGCGCGTTCCCAAATCCCCCATACGATGAAAATCGAAGTGGAGGTCGAGAACATGGAGCAGCTAGAGCAAGCTTTAAGTGCAAAGCCGGATATCATCATGCTAGACAATATGACACCCGAGCAAATGCGCGAAGCGGTTGTACGCATGAAATCCCAAGCTCCGCATATTCTTGTAGAGGCATCGGGCTCCGTTACCTTGGAATCGATACATGCCATTGCAGCAACAGGGGTTGACGTTATCTCTGTCGGTCGATTGACGTACTCGGTGCAAGCCTTGGATATCAGCCTAGATTTGAACGCGCGGAAAGGAGGGACGTCATGATATTGGCAGTTGATGTGGGCAATACGAACATCATACTTGGTCTTTATGAAGGTAAACAACTGCTGCATCATTGGCGATTAAGCACTAACCGCTCCAGCACGACCGATGAGTACGGAATGATGATATACAATTTGTTTCAGCACTCGGAGCTTGAGCTGGATCAGGTTGAAGGAATTATTATTTCCTCCGTCGTCCCTCCGCTCATGTTTGTTCTTGAACAGTTATGTTCAAAATACTTAAAGAAAACTCCGCTCATCGTGGGCCCAGGTATCAAGACCGGCTTGAACGTCCGATACGAAAATCCGCGCGAGGTCGGTGCCGATAGAATTGCTAATGCGGTTGCCGCCATAGAGTTGTACGGTGCCCCTTGCATCTTAGTCGATTTTGGTACGGCAACGACCTTCGATTATATTGATGAATCCGGTCAGTATATCGGGGGAGCTGTAGCGCCAGGAATCGGCATCTCCACGGAAGCATTGTACCAGCGTGCGGCCAAATTACCTCGGATCGAACTGGTAAAGCCTAAGTCCGTAGTAGGACGCAATACGGTCGCTTCTATGCAAGCGGGGATTATTTACGGCTTTGCAGGACAAGTGGATGGCATTGTGGGTCGTATTCGTGAAGAGCATAATGCTCAAGCGAAAGTTATAGCTACCGGGGAAATGGCGGAACTTATAGCGAGCGAGTCTCGTACTATTGAAAAGGTGAACCCGCTGTTGACTCTCCAGGGGCTGCAAATGATTTATGAACGCAACCAGTAGGACTTAGATATAGAGAGTCCTTATAACAGAACCAAAGAAAGGGTAACTCCATGCGTGATTACTTAATTAGAGCGACGGCGATGGAGGGCAAAGTAAGAGCATTTGCCGTTCGTTCCACCGGGATTGTAGACGAAATCAGTAGAAGGCACCAAATGACTCCAACGACAACGGCAGCACTAGGTAGAACGATATCTGCCGGTTTGATGATGGGGGCAATGCTAAAAGGTGAGGAGAAGCTCACCATAATGATTAAAGGCGGAGGGCCCATCGGACAAATTGTGGTGGATGCCAATGCATTGGGGGAAGTTCGTGGATATGTAACCGACCCGCTGGTCGATCTGCCTCTTAATGAGGTCGGTAAGCTCGACGTTGCTGGTGCGGTAGGAACGGATGGCTTTTTGAATGTAGTTAAAGACTTGGGACTTAAAAAGCCATACAGCGGCAGTGTTCCCTTGATATCCGGGGAATTGGGCGAAGACTTCACATACTATTTTGC
This sequence comes from Paenibacillus sp. UNC451MF, assembly GCF_000686845.1. Lineage (GTDB taxonomy): Bacteria > Bacillota > Bacilli > Paenibacillales > NBRC-103111 > Paenibacillus_S. The sequence goes on from NZ_JMLS01000033.1 coordinate 50,143, forward strand.
AAGATCCGAGCAAACGCCTTCTGCAGTTGGCTTAGGTGTGCTAGTAGGCGTGGACCACGCGGTATCTTCCGCAGGAGGATTCATTATTCAACTTCTGCCTGGCCTGAAGGATGACGAAATTACGCTTATCGAATCGCTTCTGTCCAGAATTGAACCTGTAACCACTCTCCTGGAAAAAGGATTGGGTCTAGAGCAAATACTTCAGCGTATCGTTCCTAATGTTGAGGTATTGGAAGAAATGGATGTTCATTTCCGCTGCAACTGCTCGAGGGAACGCGTTGAGCAGACGTTAATTTCATTAGGCCGCGAAGAGCTGGAGCAGATGGCAGAAGAAGACGGGAAAGCGGAGATTGTGTGCCACTTCTGCAATGAACAGTATCTTTTTGAAGAAGAAGATTTAAAAAACATTATCAATCAGCTTTAATTAGACGATAAAAAGGTTGAGACGACCTTTTTGAAGGATCAAAAAGCAATAGTGACCATACGAGGGGATTAGGAATGAGAAACATAAAAATACTGTGGGGAGTCATTGCGGTTTTGTTTATTGCCGTTGTCATCCTTTCCTCCGTATTGTCTGCCGATTTTTTCAACCAACGACATGTCGACATGAGCCCGGATCAGACAAAGCAGAACCCGTCAGTAAAAGTCATCGCAACTATCGGAGACAAAACCATCACCAGCAAAGAATTAGATCAGCAGCTGCTGCAAAAGCATGGCCGGGAATTGTTAAATCAAATGGTGGATCATGAAGTCATTCGCTTGGAAGGTAAGGCATTGGGGTTGTTTGTGGAGGAAAGTGAAATCCAGAAGGAACTGAAACGGATGCAGCAAGGCTACGATAATGAGGGTCAGTTCTATGAATCGATGAAAGTCCAGCTTGGCTTGTCGCCGGAGGCGTTGAAGACCGATATTTATGACAAGCTGCTTCAGGAGAAAATTATTACCAAAGACATTATTGTTTCAGACGAACAAGTGAATGCTTATATCCAGTCCCATCCCGATGAATTTAAAACCGAGGTCCAGCTCAGATTGCAGCAGATTGTCGTAAGCAGCAAGGAACAGGCCGGAAAAGTAGCTGCAGATGTAAGCAAGGGAGTCGATTTTGCTCAGATTGCTAAAGACAGGAGCTTGGATGACGCGACCCGTGACAACGGCGGTGATCTGGGGTGGATTGAGGAAGATGATCCGTTTATTGCAGCTCCCATCATGAAAGCTGCTAAACAGCTGAAGGTTGGAGAGGTAAGCAAGGCCATCGATATGAACGGGCAGCTCTTTATTGTGAAGCTTAAGGATCGTAAAGAGCAGCCGAAGTTGAGTAAAGAGGCTCTAATGGAAAGTGTCAGAAAAGAAATTGCTTTGCGAGCCGCACCACCCTTGAAAGATGCCATTATGAAACTTCGTGAAAAATACAAAGTGAACATGATGCTGTAGCTTGGTTGAGATCATATTGGTAACCTCATCCATAAATTGATATTGACAACCTTAGCTCCGGTTGATAAGATATTATTATAATACCTACCAATTTACTCGGATATTATTCATCATATTTATTTTAGGAGGAAGTCAGGATGGCAAAAATAGTTCAGAACATTACACAATTAATCGGTGGAACCCCTCTAGTCAAGCTGAATCGCGTTGTACCTGAAGGCAGCGCAGAAGTGTATGTTAAGCTGGAATACCAAAACCCTGGTGCAAGCGTAAAAGATCGTATCGCTATCAGTATGGTTGAAGTGGCTGAACAAGAAGGCAAGCTGAAACCAGGCGACACCATCATTGAACCGACAAGCGGAAATACAGGAATCGGTTTGGCTATGGTAGCTGCAGCTAAAGGCTATAAAGCCATTCTGGTTATGCCTGAGACGATGAGTATGGAGCGCCGTAATCTGCTTCGCGCATATGGTGCTCAATTGGTACTAACTCCTGGAGCGGAAGGCATGAAAGGCGCGATCAAGCGTGCGGAAGAGCTGCAAGCGGAGAACCCTTCCTACTTTATGCCACAACAATTTAAAAACCAAGCGAACGTAAAAGTACACCGCGAAACAACAGGCCCTGAGATTGTAGATGCTATCCAATCCCACGACGGTAAGCTGGATGCATTTATTGCCGGTATCGGAACCGGCGGTACCATTACAGGCGCAGGCAGTGTATTGAAAGAAAACTTCCCTAACATCAAAGTTTACGCAGTAGAACCTAGTGCATCCCCAGTGTTGTCCGGCGGCAAGCCAGGCCCTCACAAAATCCAAGGCATCGGCGCAGGCTTCGTTCCTGATATTTTGAACACATCGGTTTATGATGCAGTTATTCCTGTTGAGAATGATGATGCGTTCGAAACTTCCCGCCGTGTAGCTAAAGAAGAAGGTATCCTTGGAGGTATTTCTTCTGGAGCAGCTATTTTTGCAGCATTGAAAGTGGCTAAAGAGTTGGGCCCGGGCAAGAGAGTTGTAGCCATCGTTCCAAGTAACGGCGAAAGATACCTGAGCACGCCTTTGTATCAATTTGAAGATTAATAACTAGTGCAGAGGGCCCTTCAATTCGTTGAGGGGCTTTTTTTCATTAGCAATATCAAGTATACTAAGTCCAAATCTTATGAATAGAAGCAAGGAGGGGCGTCCGTTACGATGATTACCTACGATCAATGGCGGCAGTGGGCTGGCCGTTATACGATGCTTCCCTACGTGCGGCGTTACCCCTTGGAAGAAGATCGGTTTATTTCTTGGGAAACAGCATGGGAGCAAGCATCACCGGGTTCCTTTGTACTAGAGAGTGGAAAGGGAGGAAGGTACACCTTCCTCGGGCTTCGGCCGGTCTCTACAATTCGTGGTAAGGGACTTCGCACCATTATCCAGTACGAAGACGGTATGACCGTTGAAGGAGAAGGAACGCCACTGGAAGCGGTAAAGCAATGGATGGAATCTTACCGTGCACCTGCCGTTCGTGACCAAGGCTTACCCAAATTTCTTGGAGGTTGCGTTGGGTTTTGGGGCTATGATGTAGCGCGGACCATAGAAAGGCTTCCTGTTCAAGCCTCTGACGATTTGCCTGTACCGGACTATGCCTTCGCACGGTTCGATCGAATTTGGATCATTGACCATAAGGAACAAATGCTGTATTGTGCGATTCACAAGATGGCAGTCGGAGAAGACGAGTCTTTAGCTGAGCGGTATCGTGAAGCGGAAGAAGATGTCGAGCAAATGAAGCGTCAGTGGGACCTTGTTGCTGCTGTCAATCATACTGAGAACTATAAAGACACCCGTGAAGCGATGCTGATGCAGGTGAATAAGGATCAGCTTTACATTGATGTCGACTCCATTGAGGGCATTCAGCCTGATTTTCCGAGAGACGCTTATATTGAGGCAGTTGAGCAAATTCGAAGTTATATCGGCGCCGGTGATGTGTTCCAAGTGAATTTATCCGTACGGCAGCATAAACAGCTGCATGCAACACCAGAGGCTATTTATGAATGGCTGAGGGTTGTTAATCCTTCCCCCTATATGGGGATGCTGCGGTTCGACGATTTTCAGATCGTATCAGGCTCTCCAGAGCTGCTTGTGCAGCTGGAAGAGGATGACGTACGTACTCGTCCGATTGCAGGCACCCGTCCGAGAGGCAAGGATGCTGAAGAAGATCAGCGGCTTGCAGATGAATTAATTCATCACGAGAAAGAACGTGCCGAGCATATCATGCTGGTCGATCTGGAACGCAACGATCTTGGGAAAATATCGACTTACGGGACGGTAAAAGTAAAAGACTTCATGGTCATCGAGTACTATTCTCACGTCATGCATATTGTCTCTCAGGTGGATGGAAAGCTGGCACCGGGTAAACAAGCCTATGACGTCATAGCGGCTACATTCCCTGGAGGCACGATTACAGGCGCACCGAAGGTTCGCACGATGGAAATCATTGAAGAGCTTGAACCCGTACGCAGGGGCCCGTATACAGGTTCTATTGGATGGATTGACTACAATGGGGATACGGAATTCAATATTATAATTCGAACGCTCGTGGTGGCTGAAGGGATTGGTTATGTTCAGGCCGGAGCAGGCATTGTCATCGACTCCATCCCGGAGAAAGAATATACAGAATCGATCAATAAAGCTAAAGCTATGTGGAAGGCTATTCAATATAGTGAATCGAACGACAAAATTAAAGCTTAGGGGGAATATGCTGTGATCCTTGTCATTGATAATTATGATTCCTTTACTTATAATTTGGTGCAATATTTAGGTGAGCTTGGTCAACAAGTAGAAGTTCGCCGTAATGATGAGATCGACTTGGCTGGAATCGAGGCGCTTAATCCCGACCATATTCTTATTTCACCAGGACCGTGTACTCCGAACGAAGCAGGCATCAGCCTTTCACTTATCGAGCATTTTAAAGGAAAAATTCCGATTCTCGGGGTATGTCTCGGGCATCAATCGATTGGACAAGTATTCGGTGGAGAAGTGATTCGAGCCGAACGGCTAATGCATGGTAAAACTTCGCCGATATTGCATGACGGTAAGACCCTATTTAAAGACCTACCGTCGCCGTTCACAGCAACCAGATACCATTCCTTAATTGTCAAAAGAGAGACGCTGCCAGATTGCCTCGAGATTAGCGCTGAGACAGCGGAAGGGGAAATTATGGGGCTTCGCCACAAGGAATATCCTATTGAAGGCGTGCAATTTCATCCGGAATCAATTATTACTGATCATGGACTTCGTCTGCTAAGCAACTTCTTGAACGAAACGGCAGTGAAGCAATAGTGAACATCTACGTCAATGGAAGCATAATAACGGAAGAAAAGGCCGTGGTCTCGGTATACGATCACGGTTTTCTTTACGGCATCGGGCTATTTGAAACGTTCCGTACCTATGGAGGACAGCCGTTCCTTCTAAGGGAGCATCAAGAGCGATTGATAGCTGGCTGTGAGCAGTTGGGGATAGATTACCGGCCAGAAGCGGGAGAATGGGAAGGCCTTGTTAAAGCATTGTTAGAAGCTAACGGGCTTACCGATGCCTACTTTCGCTTTACTGTTACAGCTGGAGAAGATTTACTCGGCCTTCCGGTGGGGGATTATGGGAAGCCGCAAATGATAGTCTACGTTAAGGGACTGCCTTCTCGAGACGAGGAACTGTACCGGAAGGGAAAGCCGCTGCAGCTGCTGGCTACCCCTCGAAACACGCCGGAGGGGAATGTAAGATTCAAATCGCTCCATTATATGAATAATATATTGGCGAAGCGAGAGCTCCGACAATATGCGTGGGCAACCGGGGCTGAGGGGCTGCAGACCGATCGAAACGGCTTCCTTGCTGAGGGGATCGTAAGCAACCTTTTCTTCATTAAGAACGATCGACTGCATACCCCTTCGCTCGATACAGGGATATTGCCCGGCATTACAAGAGCTTTTGTTATGGAATTGGCGAAGAAATGCGGAATGGAATTGGAAGAAGGTCATTACCGGTGGGACGATTTACGGATGGCCGACGAAGTGTTCATTACCAATTCTATTCAAGAAATGGTTCCTATTACGACACTTTACGATTTGTCAGGTAACTCCTATAGAGTTAACGAAGGAATGGCTGGTCAACTAACAAGCAAGCTCATACTATTGTACGGAAATCACACAATAACTCGGAAGTGACGGTGAACGCTCATGTCGAAATCAGTCAATGAGCAGCAGCCTTTTATAGACTGCCGCGGCATCTCTTTGGATGTATATAATGAAACGGTCATTATGGGGATTTTGAACGTAACTCCAGACTCCTTTTCAGACGGGGGCCGATATAACAATCTCTTCTCAGCCGTAGAGCGTGCCAAGCAAATGATTGCAGAGGGTGCCGGAATCATTGATATCGGGGGGGAATCAACCCGTCCTGGAGCGGAATTGGTTACATTGGAGCAAGAGCTGGGACGGGTTATTCCGGCTATCCGCGCGTTGAAAGAAGCGGGAATTCAAGTTCCCATTTCCATCGATACCTATAAGGCAGAGGTAGCGAGGCAAGCATTGGAGGCAGGGGCACATATATTGAACGATATCTGGGGTCTGAAAAAAGACCTTGAAATGGCCAAGCTTGCCGCTGATTACGGCTGCCCTATCGTTATCATGCATAATCGCGAGGAGGCGGTGTATGATAACTTCATTCATGATACAATCCAGGATTTACTGGAAAGCATCCGTATAGCACATGATGCAGGCGTCAAGGACCATCAAATTATTTTGGACCCGGGAATAGGGTTTGCGAAATCTTACGAGCAGAATTTACAGCTGATGAATGAGCTTCATCAAATTGTGGCTTTAGGATACCCAGTGCTGCTGGGAACCTCCCGGAAAACCATGATTCGAACCGCTTTGCAGCTTCCTGCAAATGATGTAATAGAAGGAACGGCTGCAACCGTAGCGATGGGTATTGCACAAGGCTGTCGAATTATGCGAGTCCATGATGTTAAACCAATGAAGCGAGTTGCTGTCATGGCTGATACCATCATCAAGCACCGGCTGCCTGCTGAGAACGTGTAGAGAAGGGAAGTGTTGCAAATTGGATAAAATCGTTATGAACGGCATGCAATTTTACGGCTACCACGGCGTATTTCCTGAAGAGAATAAGTTAGGCCAACGCTACCAGGTAGATGTTGAGATGCATCTGCCTTTGGATAAACCGGGAGCCTCCGATCACCTCGAAGACACGATTAACTATGCAGAAGCATATGAAATTGTTAAAAACATTGTAGAGAAGGAAACCTTCAAGCTGATTGAAGCTTTAGCCGAGCAGGTTGCATCTAAGCTCCTTCAAACTTATACTAGTATAAATGAAATTACTGTACGCGTACTGAAGCCGCATCCTCCGGTTGCGATCTTTTTTGAAGGCGTAGCAGTTGAAATTCACAGAAAGCGGGCATAAGTTCATGGGCTCACAGCCTTCACATTACGCATACATTGCGTTAGGCTCCAATATGGGGGACAGAGAACGTTTGCTGCTGGAAGCGATTCGCCTTCTTGCAGAGCACGAATCTATAGAGGTTATCGGCTGTTCCGGTATTTACGAAACGGAGCCTGTGGGCTACGTAGACCAGGCGGCTTTTCTTAATATGGTGATTGAGATGCAGACATCGCTTGAGGCAATGGAGCTGCTTAAGGTTATGCAGCATATTGAACTGAGCCTCGGGCGAACGCGCGAGCTGCGTTGGGGACCAAGAACAATCGATCTGGATATGCTGTTGTACGATGATGTGAAGCAGGACGATCCAACGCTCATCCTTCCTCATCCAAGAATGCTGGAACGAGCCTTTGTCCTTGTGCCTTTGGTCGAGGTCATGCAAGCGCGCCGTGTGCAGCGGGCTGCCGAATGGGCAGCGCATCTAGAGAAGCTGGAGGGAAAGGAAGGCGTTACCTTATGGAGAAAAATGCAATAGCTCAGCGCATTCGCGCTTTTCGTAAGCTAAAGGGCTTTACCCAAAATGAATTGGCCGATCAATTGGATGTATCCATTGCCATACTTGGTGCCATCGAACGTGGAACACGCAAGCCTGACCCCAAAATTATCCGAAAAATTTCCGAGGTGCTCGGAATCGATCCGGAAGAATTACTGCCTACAGCAAAATAAGCGAAAGAGCGAAAGGAGGGAATTAACATGTTGAAAATAGGAAATGTAGAGGCACCGAACCAAGTTGTGCTGGCTCCTATGGCTGGAGTGTGCAACCCGGCGTTTCGTTTGATTGCCAAGGAGTTTGGCTGCGGACTTGTATGTGCCGAGATGGTTAGCGATAAAGCGATTTTGCACGGTAACCATCGCACGATGGAAATGCTGTTCGTGGATGATCGCGAGAAGCCGCTTAGTCTGCAAATTTTTGGTGGGGATACGGAATCTTTGGTTGAAGCAGCCAAATATGTAGACCAACATACGAATGCGGATATTATAGATATCAACATGGGTTGTCCTGTTCCCAAAATAACTAAATGCGATGCGGGAGCTCGTTGGCTTCTAGATCCGCCGAAAATTGAACAGATGATTTCTACCGTAGTCAAATCGGTCAGTAAACCCGTGACGGTGAAAATGCGGATCGGTTGGGACGATGAACACGTCTATGCTGTGCAAAATGCTAAAGCAGTAGAAAATGGCGGAGGCTCCGCAGTATCTGTCCATGGCCGTACTCGTGTACAAATGTATACAGGACATGCCAACTGGGACATTATTAAGGAAGTTAAGGAATCGGTATCCATTCCTGTTATTGGAAACGGGGATGTGTGCACACCTGAAGACGCCAAACGGATGCTGGAGCAGACGGGTGTCGATGGCGTTATGATCGGTCGGGCAGCACTAGGCAATCCATGGATGCTGTACCGGACGATTCAATATTTGACGCACGGAGAGCTGCTTCCTGAACCATCAGGCCAGGAGAAAATGCGTATTGCGCTTCTTCATATGGATCGCTTGGTTGCCCTCAAGGGTGAGCATGTAGCCGTAAAGGAAATGCGGAAGCATTTGGCTTGGTATTTAAAAGGACTGGCTGGCGCGGCACGTGTCAAAGATGTAATTATGGAACAAACGAAGCGGGATGAAATGGCTCGTGTACTTGAGGAGTTTGTGTCTTCCATGGGGCAAGATTCGCAAACAGAAACCGCAATGGAAACGTCCGCAGCGGTTCAATAAATCGTGTATTCTGAGGCATTTGGTTCAGATTGACATTTGAATAGGGTTGCAATATAATCAGTCAATAGTCGTTCAGCAAACGGATCAGGCATCAGGATCTCGATCGTTAATATATTATTATAAGTGAATTCATAATCGAAGGAATCAGCTCGAAATATGAAAATCTTTCACATGACAGGAGATCGTTGCAATGAGTGAAAAAGAAGTCATCCTGACTCAGGAAGGTTTAAAAAAGCTTGAGGAAGAGTTGGAGCATCTTAAATCCGTGAAGCGCCGTGAGGTTGCGGAACGTATCAAAGTAGCGATCGGTTACGGAGATATTAGTGAAAATTCCGAATATGAAGATGCTAAGAACGAGCAAGCGTTTATCGAGGGCAGAATCCTCACATTGGAGAAAATGCTTCGGAATGCTCGGATTATTAATAATGAAGATGTCAACACAGATACAGTCAGTGTAGGTGCCATCGTCACACTGAAGGACTTGGAATTCGGTGATATCGTAGAATACAATATTGTAGGTACAGCGGAGTCAGATCCGTTTCAAAATAAAATTTCCAACGAAAGCCCTGTAGGAAAAGCCATTCTTGGCAAAACTAAAGGTTCTTTGGTTGACGTTAACGTACCTGCAGGCGTAATCCAGTACGAAATCATCGATATTAAGAAATAAGATGGCTTTTATCTGGAGCTTATTGTAAAAATCGTCGATAGAAAGCTTCCTCTGGAAGCTTTTTTAACGTATAGAAAGCAGCAAATCATAAGGAGTTGGAGTGCGTGACTGTAGAACAAGAAATAAACGAATTGCTTCAAATCAGAAGAAACAAATTGGACGAGCTTCGTGCATTGGGCATTGACCCGTTCGGACAAAAATTCGATCTTACCCACCATGCAGCAGAATTGCTTAAAGCCTATGACGATTTTTCCAAAGAAGATTTGGATGAAAAAGAAATTGAAGTCAGCATTGCTGGCCGTATTATGCAAAAACGCGCGATGGGTAAAGCCAGCTTTACGCATATTCAAGATATTACCGGCAAAATTCAAGTTTATGTGCGTGAAGATGCAGTCGGATCAACCAAGTATCAAGCCTTTGATCTGTTGGATATCGGAGATATTATCGGTGTCAAAGGGGTTATGTTCAAAACAAAAACAGGCGAGCTTTCCGTAAAAGCCAAAGAGGTAGAAGTGCTTTCCAAATCACTGCTGCCGCTCCCTGAAAAATATCACGGTCTGAAGGACGTCGAGCTTCGCTACCGTCAGCGGTATGTCGATCTCATTATGAATCAGGAAGTACAACAAACGTTTATTTTGCGTTCCAAAATTATTCAATCGATGCGTCGTTACCTGGATTCCCGCGGTTATTTGGAAGTAGAGACTCCTACTCTCCATGCCATTGCAGGCGGAGCTTCCGCTCGTCCGTTTATTACGCATCACAATGCGTTGGACATGCAGTTGTATATGCGTATCGCCATTGAGCTTCATCTGAAACGCCTCATTGTCGGGGGTATGGAAAAAGTATACGAGATCGGCCGCGTATATCGTAATGAGGGGATTTCTACACGACATAACCCTGAGTTCACGATGATCGAGCTGTACGAAGCTTATGCCGACTATCAAGACATCATGAGACTGACTGAAAATATGATTGCGCATATCGCTCAAGAAGTATTGGGTACAACGAAGGTGCAATATCAAGGGCATGAAGTAGACCTGGCTCCACATTGGAGACGCGTTTCCATGGTTGATGCGATTAAAGAAGTCGTGGGTGTTGATTTCAGCAAGCAGATGACAGATGAAGAAGCGCATCAGCTGGCCAAAGAGCATAAAGTGCCTGTTGAGCCTATGATGACCTTTGGACATATCGTGAATCAGTTCTTCGAAACCTTCGTAGAAGAAACCTTGATTCAACCTACATTTGTATACGGGCATCCTGTTGCAATCTCTCCATTAGCGAAAAAGAATGAACAGGATCCGCGTTTTACAGATCGTTTCGAATTGTTTATCGTGGCGCGCGAGCATGCTAACGCGTTCACTGAGCTTAATGATCCAATTGACCAGCGTGAGCGTTTTGAAGCTCAATTGGTGGAGCGTGAGCAAGGGAATGATGAAGCGCATGAAATGGACGATGACTTTATTCGCGCTTTGGAATATGGTATGCCGCCTACAGGTGGACTCGGCATTGGTGTAGACCGTCTGGTTATGCTATTGACCAACTCTCCTTCTATTCGCGATGTGCTGTTGTTCCCGCTAATGCGTGAACGCCAAGGCGAATAAATATCGAGTTTTAAGTACATGATAAAACGTATCTTCCAGAAATGCTGGAAGATACGTTTTTTGATTTAAAACCGTGTTGAAAATAAATCAAAAAATAGTTTGCATTTCGTGTTGCGTTTTGGTATATTACTTTTTGTCGCTTTTGAGACTCTGCTGCAGTGCCGCTCACATTATCATCGAATGATGAAAATGATGAAAAAAAGTACTTGCAATTGAGTGGGCGAATGTGATATATTAATCAAGTCGCCGCTAAACAGGGTGACGATAAAAAACAAGAAATTGTCCTTTGAAAACTGAACAACGAGTGAATGTTTTAAAGAGAATGAAAATTCTCGCTAGCATTGAATTTTGAGCTTAAGACAAGCTCT
>NZ_JMLS01000034.1 GCF_000686845.1 Paenibacillus sp. UNC451MF
GGAGGTTTAGATTTTTTGATTTAATTTTGAATCATTCACTGAACACCGTTATTGTTCATCCGCGCTGGGACCGTACATCCCTGGAACCGGTATTCCGAGCAGTCGGAGATAGACCGTCAACTGTCCCCGATGATGATAAACGTGATTAAACATGAGCGTACGCGCCATGTCGATCCGGGGCGCTTCCAAGACGGTCTCCCCCTTGCTGACGAGCTTCCAAGTATCCCTCAGCCCGTCATCTCCCCATTCCCGAAGCTTGCTCTCGGCGAGATTCACGCTCCAATCCAGCGCTTCGAGCAGTTCTTGACGGGTGGTCGGCTCTGGCAGCGGAACGACTGGAACTTCGCTGACTGCTTCGTTCAGCAATAAAGCCAGCCCTCCGGGCACTCCCGCAGCGTGTAGGGCAAGCTGTCCTAAAGACATCGATTTCGGGTGCGGTCTCCATGAAAATTTGTCTTCCGGAAGCCTTTCGAGAAGCGAGCGTGTTGATTCGGCTTCCCTTTTCAATTCGCTGATCCAATCCTCAATGATGTTCATGGTGATCCTCCTCCTCTGGCCAAGGCCGTTCATCACCTTAATCCTATCACGCCATGCGCGCGAACGTTTCTTATGGATTGCGGAAATCGAGAAGTCGAGCCGGCAGCCACTGCCATCTTCCTACTCTGCTAGTAATCCTGTGCTACAAAATCTCCCCATTGGCCTGCATAATCGATTCGGCCTCGTCCCAGAGCCGCGGTAGAAACTGCAACACATCCTCAGCACGACGCCCAAGGCTGTTGTACGATGAGATGCCGAGGTCGATGACGAATTCCTCAAACGATGGAGCTAGCTCAACTTGTAGTTTGGGGGCATCGTTGGAGAGTATTTTGTGACACCGGGCGAAGGTCGCCCCGATCCAGAACACCGCTTCGCGGTGATATCCCTTTCGGATAAGATTACGGCTACCGTCAATCGCAATCGGTCGTGAAGCGACGGTGATGTCACTGCTGAAGAAGAATGGGGTCTTAGCATGCGCCGCGGCGACGTCGAAGGTACGGGCAAGCGCGCTCAGATGATGGCTGGTGCGCTGCGGGTTCCAATGATCGCAGCCCAGCAGCCTCAACAATTCCGGATAAATCTCGGTTCGCCCGAACTCCTGGAGTACGTTGTACGCAGCCAGGTAGCGAAGTCGCACGGTAGGGTTACGGAGAGCTGCGACGAGAAGGACGTGGGTGGTTACTCCGGTCATGAACAACCATGTCATAAACTGGTCATGCCAGGGTGCAGTCAGATCCATGTTCCGTAACCCATGCTCTATCTTCTGCCTAACGTTTTCGCAGCGGCGCCGCACCCATTCCCGCTCGGCAAAAAGGCGCGACACCTTATGCTGTACGCCGAGTAGCTGTCCGGTAGGATCTGCAATGATGGTATCCACGCGGAAGCTGCCGGCTAGATGATACGATGTCAGAATCTCCTCGACTGAGGCGATCTGGTTCCACGATAAGAAGGTTATTTCGATCAGCGCATCGCGGTAGATGAACTTCCCCAGTTTCAGAGGTGGTTTTGCTTCAGAGGTAACAACGACAACATCAATGTCGGAGCCCACTGACATCATTACGTCATCAGGCTGGCCAACCGTCGAGCCGCTGAAATACGCTCCCATGAACCATGCTTCCTGACTAGTATACTGCATTACCCACTCCGTTGCTGCCGCTCGAGCCATTCCTATTTTCATGGATTATCCCTCCGATCCTATATTCGGACAAGAGCTTACCATAAGTTTAATGGATAAAACAGTCTGTTTTTCCATCGCTCTCGAATTCCATTTTATGTATTTACTTAGCTTTGCTGACGTTAACGAGATACAAAAACCTTGCCGATAAGCAAACGTAATTTAGTTATAGTACCGGTTAATTCAAAAACGATTTGGCTTTCATTAGATTTTCTGTTTCCTGAATAAGCTCTTCCATCATGTTAATAGCTTTCTTTAAACTCTCTTGATCTTTCGTGATCAAAGTAAAAATCTCACTTATTCTCTGGAAGTATTTTCTAGGTACTACGCTAAATGAATCTGCAATGGCAGTAGCCCCCTTTTCATTCATCAGGTAGGTTTCGTTAATAGCAAACAAAACCTGATTCAAGCAGGATACTGAACTGAAGCAGCATCCAGCGATATAGGATAAATCTTTTTTGTAAATACCTTTATATGCATTATCAAGAGCGAAGGTTGCCTCCCAAAAAAATTTGTGGATGGTTGCTTCTTGAAAAGCGGTTGGGTATGGGATTGTTCTGCTCTTCAGTTTTCCGATAATGTCTGAAGGGTCCCATAACACTTTACACAATGCAATCTCAGCCAAGTAAATCGAATTAGCAAATCCATGGGGATGTCCTGGTTGATAATCAATTGTGATATCCCCCATGATACATTTTTCAATTACATGCGACACTTTATTTTGATCACGAAATAATAAATCAACTGGAATTTGATTAACTTTCAACCAGCCGCCGCCATTAATCCATGGTCCCCAGCCACCTATTTCCGTCACTAAGTTTTCTCTATGGTCATCATCCATTGCAGCCGCAACCCGACGAAGCTGGGTTATGTCCAGTCCTTTTTCCGAAGCGTAATAGATACCAATATCAATATCGGAGTTAGGACTCTCAGACCCCCTAGCTCTTGAACCGCCGAGAACCAGAGCGCTTATTCCGCTGATTTGTTTTAAATTATCAACCATATTCGATATTGTGTATTGTACGTTCATTGTTCTCGCTCCAATCCTAAGTTCGATTATTTAATAATAATGAATTACTGTTCCAAGCTTCAAGGGAAAGGATTTATTAAACAATTCTGCTCTTTCTACGACTACAGTCCATTTGTATTATGTGAATATGTTAAAAAAAGCTGCTGAGGCAGCTCCAACATCGCTTTTTGTATAGAAAACTGTATTCAACTAACGTTTCCCATTTACCATTCTCTTAAATCAAATTCAACCAGTTTTTCTTAACTAAGTTCCTTTAGTTGGCTACAAAGATTTAATGCTACCTCGTGCCATACCATGGAACATCCGGCGGGTCTTGAATGAAACCTAGCATATTACCCCAAGGTTCATAAAACTTCAAAACCCTTCAATGCCCTATGGGGTTTTCTTTCAGGTGAACAAATTTTACGATTCTTGCTCCTGCTTCCTGTAATTTTTCATGAAAAGAGTCAATTGAAATGTTTTAAACGCGAATACAACGACCTATTCTAAATATAAAAAAGGTGCCTTTAAAAGGCACCCAGTCTTAGGCAGCATACCCACGGAGTTGACGTTACGCACCAGCTAGCCAATCCCTCCGTGCTACCCATTTCACTTTTTTTCAAAGAGCCCATCTTGCGAGTCACAGGTCGTTTCTGTTATTCTTGTTGCTTACTTTCCTTTTTTGGGAGAAAGCATCACTGTATTAGATGGGAACGCATGAACTGTTAGATCATTGATATAATATTCTATATTTGTATAGCCCTTACCCCAGTAGTCTCCTCTGGATTCCAAGGTACCATCAGGTGCATAAGCACTGTTTGGATTAAGCCCTCTTGCCTTCTCCCAATCATCAGGCATACCATCTCCATCTGTATCCGTTGGTGCACCAGTCAACACTGCATCAGGATATTTATACTCAACACCAGTAGCTATACTATATTTATCAAGGTCTGCTTTTTCTTCATCTGAAGCTTCTGAGTAAGGTCTTGCACCTGTAAGCGATCCTTTACCCGTCCTTGTTTCATGAACCACCTGATTGTCAATATCAGTCCTTTGATTCGCACTTACCGCTGCACCAACATAATGCAGTACATGATTGTAGGAATCCTCCGAGCTTTCCGCATAGACAGCTGTAGAAACATTTACCCCATTTACAGGAATTTCAAAAGGCACATCGGAACGGGTATTTTCTTCCGTCTTTCCGGAGCCATATTTAATACCTGTCCAGTTATCTGCCGTGAACGTGCTGTAATCGGTATTGTCCTTATTAAGAAAACGATTTCCCTTTAGATAAATAGAATAGTTTTCAGGACTTGTTCCACTGTCACCAACACTTAAATAGTTAAAGCCGCCTTGGGTTGAAGCACCCATTTTTAAAGTATTATTCACGTAGTTTACATGCCCAAGAGTTCCATAAGCCGTTTGATATCCCCAATTGTAGATTACGTTATTGGTAAAATCAATTGGATTTGTTCCTACCACTTTTCCTCTAAAATTCCGAGATACATTGTGAACAATTAGATTATGATGCCATGTAGCATTAGCACGACCGAGCATAACCCCAAACCCGTGAATCCCTTTAGAATGGTATGAAAATGAATTAGATGGACCGATGATGGAATACTGCACGGTGTAATTATCATTTTTTGAATATAGTCCCCATTGTTCGTCATTTGCCCAACCTATTGAAACATGGTCTACAATAGAGTTGCCCCCGTTTGAACCTCCAAACGCATCATAATCGCCCATAACTCCTCTTTCACCAGGCCGTGAACTGATAAAACGGAGGATAATATTATCGCCACCAAGACCGATTTTATAGTTTTTCAATGTGATTCCTGCGCCGCCGGGTGCTGTTTGCCCTGCTACCGTCACGTTTGATTTGACAACTACATCGCTTTTTAATTCAATTGTTCCTCCTACTTTAAAAACAACAATTCTATTGGATGTGCCTACTGCATCTCTAAACGAACCTGGCCCACTATCATTAAGATTAGTAACATAAACTACATCACCCCCACGTCCTCCTGTTGCGAACTTCCCCCCGCCTTCTGCACCAGGAAAGGCAACTATATTGTTTGCAGCAGCTGCTACAGCATTGACATTGCTACCAGACGTCAAGCATAACGATAATGTAGCCGATAGGAAAATTGAAATTCCACATAGCCGTTTCATTTTTGACATATTCAGTTTAAGCATTTGCTTATCCTCCTTTACTATCATAAAAATAATTCTATTTCGAGACGACGTCCCTTGATGAACGGAGCTAACCCTATTACTATCGCGCACGTTGATTCCAAATGGTTGACTTCTTCCTTCTGTTGACACAAAACTCAATACCACAAGCCAGTAGTCATGCGACGAGAAGCCGTCGATCACGCCTCAAAATCCTTCTTCTTAGCCCGCAGCCCTCGTCTTTAATAAACCGCCTTTGTTTATCACCGGTCGATTGGTAAAGACGTCTCCACCTCATCTAACACGTAACCGCTTTCATATTACTTTTTGGAAGATACAGAAGGATGGTATACCTAGAGGGGAAGCGGTCGATCAATGAATTTTACATGCGAAGCTACCCCTTTGCATTGGCTGTTTTCACTCATACTCCCTCCTTCCAAGGCACGATCTCCCATGACCGGAATTTGTCCCGGTAACTTGTGCTTTACAGCCACTTAATTATACCAATATGTTCAAATTAATTATGGGGGACGTATATCTTAGTTATAGGGCAGTTACTTTATTTTCAATTGAATCGCCCGTTTGGGGATGACGAGGATTAAGGATTTTCATTGGGAAACCAAGTCAGAAAAATACAAACGGCTCTTTTCGCAATGGAGCGAAGAGAGCCGTTTGTATTTTGCTTTAAGGAATTTGCACTTCAAGCTCACTAAGATAATTGCTGGTGGATACTCCTCTTGGAGGGGCAAATTCGAATTCTACCGAATCGGCATATTTTCCTGTATAGCTGACCCTAACTTGCAAAGGTATAGGCGCATGACCTTCAGGTACCCATCTTGCAGATGCTTTGTACCGTCCAATCGGAATACCATCAACTCCACCCCCACCTTGCACGGGACCTCCGCGTTTAATGATCGTTTGGCCGGTATTGCCGTCAATAAGAGGGCCAACAGGCGTAAGTGTCATTTCCAAGTCGCTCATATTGAACTCAGGAAGGGATGCGTCAAAAGTGGAAAAGTTAGGATATATATAGATTTGCCCGTTAAATTTATTCCAGGTAAAGTTCCGAATGGCTCCTTTACTCCCCGTGAGAGGCTGATCCACGTCCACGTTGAGATGAAAGGTGAATTCTTTTCCATTGAACGATTTCGTAAAGTCAGCTCCCATCCGCCAGGATGTGGCCATTTGGGGCAGTTCAATCACATAATGTCCGGAATCATCGGTAACTGCAAGGATATTGCTGTCATACAGCAGGGTGTTATCCGCAAAGACCGTAACACCCGGCAGCGGATGACCTTTCGCGTCGCGAACATATCCTTTTACAATATAAGGTTCAACCTCCTCATTGGCAGGTGCTGGAGCTGGTTCCGGTGCAGGTTTCGGAGCGGGCGCCGGGTTAGGAGTGGAAACCACGTCCCCCTCTTCGATTTGAATCGTCGCAGCATTGCCACTACTGGAGAAGGCGACTTCGTAACCGCTGTTCTCCGCCACAAATCGCAATGGAACTAAGGTGTTACCGTTAATAATCTGAGAGGGAATATCCATGCTTACAGGATTTCCATTGACCTTGGCGGTAGTGCTGTTTATAGTTAGCTCGATGGTTAGACCATCCTTCGCACCGATCGCCTGTTTCACAGTTCCTGTGTCCTCCCACTTCACTGTAAAGCCTAGCGTTTCGAATAGCTTGCGGAATGGGACCAGAGTCGAACCATCCTTCAGGATTGGCCTAACACTGTCGAACTGAAGCTCCTGTCCCTTGAAGAACACTTTGATTGCTGGGCCATCTGCCGGAGTAGGTGCTGGCGTTGGTGCTGGCGGTGTCGAAGGTGCTGGCGGTGTCGAAGGTGCTGGCGATGGACTCGGGCTCTGCGATGTCGGGGTTCCACCCGATGTTATCGGTTTTTTATATTTAATCGGTTTGGAGCTAACCGTGCCTTGTGGAGTTTCGATTTCCAAAACATAATACTGTGTCTCTTTAATCGTACCGTTGTCACTTGCATACAGGTCGAAGATGAGCTCGCCTTCAAAATCACCGACGGGTTCTTTCATATCCTTACGAAAGCCCGGGTTAACAATAATATTTTCATGAGTAGTGCCGTTAGCTGTTGTAACCGTTTTGTCCTGTACCATGCCGAGCAACCAGCCGGTGGTCACGCGGTTTGTTCTCCATACACCCTGATAATTGTCTTTGCCATATTCATCGGTCGAACGCAATACAACAGCGTTGATTGTCGTCTTTTGGGCAAGGTTCAGCTGCAGCTTGAAGTGACCGTCCTTGTTACCTTCAGGCGTAAAATCTGCTGATCCTACAACATCAGATGCCGTATCAAGCAGATGGAACTCCTTAATCTGTACGCTTGCGGGAGGCGTTTCTCCAAAAGCGCCCGCATATCCATTAAACGCTAGACAACCTGCCAGCAGAAGGGATAGCACCGAAGCTTGTTTCTGTTTGTTAAATTTCAATATCATTCTTTCATTCTCCTTTTACTTAATTTGTTGCTTGGTTAAGTTACTTCAGGTTTTGCCTCGGGTTTGGCAGCAAACATTGCCTTCGTTTTCATTATCGAAGCTTCCGGCTTTGCTTCGGGTTTCGCACTCACCGCTGCAGGAAAAGTGATGGCTGCCAGTAAAACAGCCCCTAACACTAGCTTGAATCCTTTACTCATCGTAAAAACCTCCATCCTTTGGTTTCTCTTACTACATTCATCTTACAGTGGGTACGACTGGGTTTCATGAGTCATGGCCGGGAAATGAAATGGGAATAAAATAGGATCATCCTGGGAATGGGTTTGGGAATGTATGCCAACAAAAAAACCCGTCCACCTTAAAGGGGAACGGGAATTTTTCCTGCAGATGAAATCTATCTCATTAAAGAAGATAAATCGGCAATACGCGCTTAATCAGCCTAATCCTCACGTGATTTTTGAACTAATCGTTTGGCCGCATTGCGGTCTGTAACCTGAAGCTTATTTAATATATTAGAAACATAATTGGCCACCGTCTTATTGCTAATATGCAGCCTGGCAGCGATCTCCGCGTTACTGTCTCCCTCCGTGATTCGCTCCAATATTTCCATCTCGCGCTTGGTGAGCTCCGAAAAGGCGGGATCATCCGCTGGAACGGTATGAGGTTGAGAGAAATAATGCATCATCCGTCCGGCAATATCCGAACTGAACACAGCACCACCGCTGCCTACCATTCGAATGGATTGCAGCAATTCCTCCTCATCCGAATCCTTCAGGACATATCCTTTGGCACCGACACGCATCGCGGTAAAAACCGACTGGTCATCCCTGAACATCGTCAGGATCAGAACCTCGATCGCCAGATGCTTCTCTTTAATCTGTCGCGTTGCTTCGATACCGTTAATACCCGGCATCCGGATATCCATTAGCACAAGATCGGGCTGCAGACGATCTACAAGTTCTAGCGCTTCTTCCCCTGATGCTGCCTCCCCAACAACTTCAAGATCGTCTGTCGTCCGCAATAAATTTCGTACACCGCTGCGAAATAATGGATGATCCTCTGCGATAACAATCCTCAACAACGTTCTCCTCCTTCTATTAAATCGGTAAAATGGCCAGCACGCGTGTGCCGCCCTGCTGCAGTCGTTCTATCGAACATTGTCCACCTAATTCCGCCGCCCGTTCCCGTAAGGAATGAAGGCCAATCCCCCCTTTACCCGGAAGTTGCTGAGCATAAGAAGGAGGAAGGCCTGTGCCGTTATCCGTCACTTCAATCACCAATTGTTTATTCTCTGATATATGAAGTCTAATAGTACAATCGGTTGCTTGGCTGTGCTTAATTACATTGACTAACGATTCTGTAACGATACGGTATGCGGCCACCTCCACCGCAGCAGGTAAATCCGGAAGTGGCGGAGGCTCGAGCAGGTGGATGTGAATGGGAATCGTCCCTAGTTCATCCGCGAGCAGTCTGGCAGGCTTATTCAGCTCGCTGACTCTCTCTTGGATCGCACTGATCAAACCAAGTTCATCCAGGGAGGGCGGCCGCAAATCATGAACGAGTGTACGAATCTCATCCACCGTCGCACGAATAACTCGCCTAAGGTCTCCCAGCATCTCTATGGCAATATCAGGCTTTTTGACGACATATTTCTCAGCCGTAGCCACATTTAGCGCTAAAGCAGCCAGCCGGGGAGCCAGATCATCATGCAGATTTTTGCGAATTTGCCGGCGTTCCTCTTCCCTGGCGAGCACCAGCTTTTCCCGGGATTCCTGCAAATCCTTCGCCAGCAGCTTCATGCCAAGTGTCATGTTCACATTCTCAACGATGGGACCTGCTTGGTGCAGCAGTACATCCAGAAATTTATTGTCTTCAGATGAAAAGGCTTCCCCGGGCGACCGGCAGGACAAGTAAAGCATCCCCAATTGTTCCCCACGGTGAATGATCGGAAATGGCCGCACCTCATGGATCGGCACTCCAGCCGATGCGACAAGAGCATCCTGCCCTCCTACTCCAAGCGCAATGCCTGCATAAGGCAAGCGCAGGGATTCCTTTACTGTAGATGCGAGAACCTCCAGCATGGCCTCCGGCGCCAAAGGTTGAACGAGCTGGCTACCGAGCTCCAGCAAAACCGCATAAGGATCGTCGTGGCGTCCTTTCATCATGCGGTTCACGAGCCGCTGAAGCCTCTCTTTAAGCGGAGCGAACGCAGCCGCCACCACTGCCGTCGACGCTAAGGAGATGAACAAATTATCCTTTGTCTCGAATAACTGGCTTAAGTAATAGACCGATAAGATGTAGATCGCCGCCACGCAAAGGGATAATGCACCATAGACCAACGTTCGATTGACCAGCGGATCAATGTCCCACAAGCGATGCCTCAGAATTGCCATTGTAAGCGTGAACGGAATCGCGAGTAAGCTTAAATTAAGAAGCGCATTGAGATAAACATAGGTCATCGCACTTCCGTCATTCATGCTCGGGTCGAACAAAATACTCATCCCGACAAAACCGATCATGCCCACGGCTAACCCATATACCACCCATTTGGTTTGTTGGCGCTGTGCCGGCGAGGATACCTTCAGAAACCGGTATATTTGCGAATAAATTAGAATCAGCGTCGAGGATGTATACCACAACAACTGAAGGTAAGCAGAAATCCCGAATTTATTCCATATGCTTCCTTGGTTAAAAAAGCTGCTAATATCCACGATCGATATGAATAGGAAGACCACGAAAGTCCATCTTGGTACAAACGAACCATTGGGAAATAGCAAAAATAACAGAGATAAACCAATCCAGCCGAGAGACGAGACAAATGAGAACCACGATTCCTGCCATGCAATCCCTTGTGAAGCGACCCAGGTCAACGAAGGGAAGGAAGTACCGAACGCAACCATTGCCAAGGCGGCCAGTATAGCCATCGGTTCGCGAAATCCTTTCCAAAAGATAAGCAGTGCTGCGGCATAATAAACAAACGTAAAAATAACATCGATGCATACGAAAATGAATGCATAGGTCTCCAGAGTCGGATGAATTACTCCGGCATGTTCAAGAGGCATTGCCGGTACCCAGTTGCTGCAGCCGTTAACAATACACGTTGAAACGAGCTGTTGGTAGTATTTAGGTATACCAGCCGAATATAACACTACCGTCATTAGGGAAAATAGGACCGACAGAAGCTGGAGGTAAAGCAGTTGCCCTCTCTTGTGCAGTCGTGGTGCGGGTTCTGCTGTTCGTTCATCGATCCGGGGTTGAGGTTGCGGCATAAGTCCCCCTTAGCTTATATACTCCAATCTATTTTTATTATATCGAGCCGAATGCAGCTTGAATATGGAAAAAACGTAATTTCCCGGCCGGCTCCCGGATTTCCCAAAAATGTCCCAGTCTCTTTTCCACTAACTTTGTGTGCACGCTACCCTGTTTTCCATGATGTTCAAACCTCTATAATCAAGCTCAATAACGCACCTACAGGAGGTTATAAACAAATGAGTGAAAAACGAGTTGTTCAATGGTTAGGTATGATTTGTCTATTGGCAGGCATCTCCCGAATGGGGATGACTCCAACTTCGATCATTTGGGGAACAGACAGTTCTCCGGAGCTGATCTTCGGGTTCGTTGCAAGCATTCTCATGTCAGTAGGTACTATAGCTACATTTATAGTCCAATCAAGAGAAACCGGTATGATTGGATTTATTACAGTTCTTGCAGTCATTATCGGCAATATCGCAACAACCTGCATGCTGTGGTCTTCCTTTCCATCTGTCGATACATCATTGAAGCCGGATGGTGTTGCTTACCAAACCTTGCACATGCTTGTTGTTATTGGATTTACGGGGGGGACATTATTATTTACGTTTCTAACCTACCGAGCACATGTATTTCCACGCTGGATCATCACATTGCTGGTACTGATGTTGTTATCCATGGTACTGCCGATCGAAGACAACAAATATTTTGCATTCTTCTGGGGATTAGCTTACGTGGGTATGGGCTACGCCATATGGAGTGACAAATTAAATTCATCGGAGAAAACTTACAAGTAAGACATAATGGCTATCCCAAAAGACATTTTCATGACTTTTGGGATAGCCTCTTTTTTCCAACCCGAAGCACAAATGCTAATTAGCTCAGCTTTTGACCACAATTCGGACAAAAGTTGGCTCCTTCGTTTTTCGTACCACAGTTAGGACAGAAGTTAGGCTTGCTTCCTCCTTGAGAAGAAGGCGTCTGATTTTGATTTTGATTCTGATTCATATTTTTCATCATTTCATTCGCCATGTTCATTCCCATCATCATGCCTGCCACGTCCGATGCTGTTCCACCGCCATTTGATTTACCGGAAGCCATCGCATTCGTCATGCTTACCTGTTGGTATTTCTGCAAGTTGCCGATCATTTCGTGAGAAGCCGTCTTCGTAATCATATCCTGTATTTCCTGAGGATAGTTAAAGCTCATCACTTGAAAGCCCGTAATCGTCATTCCATGATCCAACACTTCCATATCCAGATCCTCACGAATACCTCTAGCAATATCGGATGCATTCGCCTGGAGATTGAACATGTCCTTCCCTTCTCTGCTGATCCACTTCATTAGCAGCTGATCCAGCACCGAAGTGATACGAATTTTAATATCCTCAACAAGATAGCTGTCTTTCATCCCGGCAATTTTATCGATTAGCCCAACATAATCATTGACTTTAAAATTGAACGTACCGTTCGCGCGTATCGGCATGCCGCCTGGAAGCTGCGGAGTCGGGATTAGAACAGGATTCTGCGTCCCCCATTTGACGGTAAACTCCTTCGTGTTCACAAATAAAACTTCCACTCTCATACCGCTGTTGAAGCCGAATTTGAATCCTTTTAAAGTGGATAAGAATGGAATGATATCCGAATCGATCTGGTACTCCCCATCATCTTGGAATATCCCCTCGATCTTACCATTATTCACGAAAATGGCATCTTGACCCGGGCGGATAATCAGTTTACTGCCTTTCTTAATCTCCCGATTATTCCACTTCCAAAAGATCATATCATCTCTAAACTCTTCCCATTCCACAACGTTCGAAAATTGATTTTTGAAAAATCCCATACAAATACCCCTTCCATTGGTTATCAACTCATCACTTAATTAGAACTTGCCTCTGCTGCCGCTATGCGAATGGCCACCTCCGGTGATACCTCCTCCGCCGCCTCCAGAGCTCCTGCCAGAGCTTTTTTCTATTTTATGCTTCGTTACGGTTGTTCGAATGTACTGATCCTGCCGATCCAGAACCCCTGAACTGCTTGCATCCTCATAAGTTTGCCGGTTTACGGTGACTCGTCCGCCGGAGCGATAGGCCATTATTCCAACAGCAATACCTCCAATAGCCAAAGCCCCTCCTAATTGAAACCACACATTAAACAGCACATTATCCGGATTTACTCCTGGCTTGAAGCCCATGTATTTATAGGATGTTTTGATATAGGTTTCAAATGCCTGCTTATAATTGCTGCTTGACAGATCAGATGTAATCTTACCTCGTATTTTATCCAACCTGCCATCACCCAGAAGCTGCTCAGCCTTATAAAACCCAGCCAAATACACATCACGATTTCTCATATCCAGCGTCAAGATGACTGCGTTACCATGAGATTTGTCGTACCCGGGTCCATGCTCGTCATAAAAATTCTCCGTCATCTTTTTGACATCTACATTTTTGTCGTTATTAGAAGTAATGATGATAATATCCGTTTCTCTTTTGACCCCGTATTGATTAGCCATCGTATTTAGCGCTTGATATTCTTCAGGAGTAAGCAGCTTCGCATCATCATAGATCAATGTTTTCTCTTCCATTGCTGCCATTATGATTTGAGCGGGAACGGCCAGATACACCATAAAGAAGAACAGAACTGCCAGAAAAGCTACTAGCCTTCTCACAGGAACCCTCCCCCCATCATCCATGAGATTATTTTTAATGACAGGAAAGAGATGCTAGAAATACCCGCAAACCATGCTGCTACCTTCAGCTTGCTTATCGGAGGCTTGCCAACGACCTTGCCGGTCTGACCGTTCATGGCGAACGTATACTCCAGTCTATTATAATCATAGTGAACCACCCATACCGGAAGCAAACAATATTCTACGTTCTTTACTCTTGTATCAATTTCCTTATTTGTAAAATGAACACTAGAATATTCCGACACTGCTGACGAAATGGACGATTCTATATACTCTCTAATTTTATTCTTTGCCCGCGGTAACATCTCCGCATCTGTATAACTGTATTTCTCCGCAACATAACCTGCCAGATAGGGAGTTTTAAAGCTCTTCAGTTGATCATATTGATACGGCTCCAGCTTATCCATTAGCATATCATTCATCTTCTCAGACGAATCAATTGGCACTCTCACATAATTCAACTGAAGCTTGCGGTAAATGTCAAAATGCTGCGTCTCCGTGTATCGGTAATCCGCGTCTGCATAAGTCCTAACTCTCGTGGCATGCCCCGTTACATCCACTTTGCTATGCAATTCATATAGCCAGAAAGGAATATACATTCCGGTCATCCCTTTAATACGATCTGCGGTCATAAAGCCGCTCGGAGTAAGAAGACCGTTCCTGCACCATTTCCGGAAAGCCTCTATCGCCTTCTCCTTACTGATTGTGAAAGGGATGACCAAGCCTGGAGCAAGCTTCCCGCTCAAGCGATCGCCGAGAACTACAGCCGAGCCGCAAAAGCTGCACGTGGTTGCCGCCGTTTCCGCTTCGGTGATAATGACGGCTCCACAGCTAGTACAGTGATATTCATGGATCTCATCTGGAGAAATATCTTGCTGGCCAAGTGGATCAGAGATCTGCTCGATATTATCCTTTCTCCCACAGCTATGACACGATAACGTCCCCGTCTCGGAGTCAAAGACCATGCCGCTGCCACAGTTAGGACATTTATATTCAATAACGTTCATCTGTTCACCTCTATGACGTAAGAAATAGCTAAGGGCTTTATTCCTTTTTTTACCACACCAGAATGTTTAAGTTCTTTATAGCGCTAAAGCGCAGATGAACAGCATTCGGATTGGCGAATAAACCTACACCTAAACGCTGTCGCTCATCTTTGAAGGACCTCGATAGAGGTTTATCTCAGTTTTGCTCGGATTGCAGCCAACTCATCTTCGGGCTTGAGCTGACTTACCGTATTGGCAGGTGTATCTGAATTCTTCTCCATCTGTGCAAACAGTGTGTCCAGGTCATCCGCCTTCGTTCCAGCCCTAAGTTCAGCCAGTGCCTCAGCCTCATTCAAAGCTAGATCGGCCTGTTCCTCCATAGCTCGAAAGGAAGCTTGAACATCTTCTGAAGAGGAGCGACCTGAATTCACCCCCTGCTGCAGCTTCGCAGCGTCCAGCTTCCCTTTAAGCTCTATCTGTCGAGCCTCCAGCTGTCCCAGATCCGATATAAGCTTATCCTGCATTTGTTTCATGTTTGCAGCATTGGTGGAAGCGAGATCATAAGCCGCCTGCAGCTCGGTTAACCTCTCACCTAACTTCGCTTTATTTTCCAGAAATTTCAAGGCGTCATCCTCATTGCCCGCTTCAACAGATTTCTCCGCATATCTCTGCAGCTTCTTGATCTCGGCACTGCACTCATCGAGGTGCGTTTTTGCTCTTCGCTCATCCGCAAGCACAGCAGCCGTTTCAGATTTTACCTTCCCTAGATCGCTGTTCAAGGTCCGCATATATTCATCGATCGTCTTCTCCGGATCATTGTTATGCTCCATTAAAGAATTGATATTGACCTTCATAATATCCCTTAATCTTGATAAAATTCCCATAACATGCCACTCCCTTCACGATAATCCTTATTCTAATAATACAGCAGTATCAGCAAAAAGGTTTCGATGAATTACAAAAACGACCCTCTCTAAATCTATTATGCTAAGAACCTTGTTGTAGGATAGAAGAATTTGAGATCAACCTGATCGCTGATTGTAACAAATATCACTGATTTCAAATCACTGATTATTATACAATAGAATAAGGATAACTATTTCGACAGAGTAATGGAGGAAAAGAGGAATGAAACGAGAGTGTATCGTCCATTTTAAAATTATTAGCAAGTCGGGAACACGGGTGCTAAGAGGACTTATTTATTTGGAGGAAAATCAGGAACCCACATTACAGGACTATGAGCAGTGCCTTAAAGACTGCGGTCATGATGTACGCATCGAAAATCAAAACCAGTTCATTTTCAAAGCGTTCAAACCCGGAGAAGAGTATCTTATCGATGTTCTGGAAGATTACGAGGATTCTCATACAAGGGATAGGCATGCTGAAAGCTTGGCCAAAACATTCATCAAGGGCAACAATCCCATTTAATTGCTGTTGTCCTCCTGCAGGGGAGATTCAGCAAATGGCTACAAAGTTGTAATAATCCCCTGCATGAACAAGCTGCTGAATTGGATATTTGCCCTGCTTAGACAACACACGCATTAGTTCAGAACCCCCTAAAATAATCCTAGAGCTTATCAAATTCCACTCCATATTTATTGAAGATTGCGTCATATTTATTTTCGAATATGGTCCATCTCTGTTCTGTTCCATACTTTTCCTGTAAAGCCTTCAAATAGTGTTTAGCTGCTCCTACATCATTCGATTGTAATAGCAAATGGAAGCTCTCTTCGCCCAGATGTAAAAATGGACCTGAAGTGTAATAATCAACAAGAGATCTGGTACTAGTCATAGTATCATAGAATTGAATAACCTCTTCTAATCCACTTAGGAGCGTTTTTCTTAAATCATCCATATTCGTATCAAGAGTGATTGAAAATCGATCTGGAACAGACTTGGCAATTTCCCCAATTCTTGCTCTGAAGTGACAATCCACTTCTTTGGGTGCTGTCACAATTTCTCTCGATTGTATCTGTGCCAACTCCGCTGCATAAATACCGCAATTCACATAAAACATTACATTGTCCGCTGAATTACCAGAGGATTTTTGGAAGTTGAACATGTAAATGAGGTTGTCTGTTATCTTATTGAAATTCAAACCCTTCTTAGTGAAGCCACGCTTGGAAAGGAACGGCTTTACGTCCTGCTTAATCATATCGTTAAAGAGCTGCTGCAACACGATCCCCCATTCCATATTAATAACATTTTATCCTATCTGTTACTTTAATGAAAAGGCAGCCGATCATGATGACCGGCTACCCACGATTTTGTCCTCCTATTTCAGCTACAAGAGACAACTTTTGAAGTTCAAAAAAAACAAATGATTATTTTTTTATATCATGTTAGCATTCGAAATGTACCAAATCTAATACAGAAAGGAATAAAAAGGTATGAATATTAAAATCGAAACACTTCCGAATTATCGCATCGCATATGTGCGACAAGTTGGCCCGTATGGCTCTGGAAACATTCAAGCTATGGATAAGTTAAAAAAATGGGCCAAGGAGAAAAATCTACTTACCGAATCTGCAGTAATTCTCGGTATTCCGCAGGATAATCCAGAAAAGACGGCACCTGAAAGCTGTCGATATGATGCTTGTATTGTCATTTCAAACGATTATCAAATTGATAATTCAATTTGCGATAGTACACTTTCTGGTGGAAACTATGTTATTTGCAAAGTCAAACATACATCGGAAGATATTCAAAAAGCATGGGTTGAAATTTTCCCAGCTTTACAAAACAGCGGATATCAAATTGATAACAAACCGATTTATGAAAGATACACTAATGATATGATTTACAACGATTATTGCGAAATATGTGTACCTGTAAAACCATTATAATTTGCTTTGACAACTAATAAGAAAACTGCCTGTTAGCTTAACGCGGCTGCCAATCTATACCGGCAGCCGTGTCTTGGTTGCTTATTGTGCTATCGTAACTGTTAGTTTAATAAATTGTTACTGTTTCAGTTCATTAAGAGAGACAAACGATTCAGCAATTGTTTGTACTTGTTCTTACGACAACTATCTATAACCATCTTATCAACAGTAGGCCGGGCAGCTCCTGGCAGCCGCGTCGTTGTTGATTTTTAAACACCTCTTGTTTCCTCTCGATCAATCACGAATATCTTGGCGGATTACGGGTCGAGCTTGCTCTGGCCTCACAATAAAATGCTCTTACAGCACGTCAGTCCCGGCCCGCCTCGTAAAACTTCTGCGCTACCATGTCCGGCCTTGTGCGAGTATCCGTAAAGTGGTCCCCGTCGCCGACGATAAGGCGGAATTGGCCGAGCCGTGTGGACATATGTGGATTCCAGCCGAAGCCCTCTCCTTGTGGCAATGCATTGTCTTGGAAAAAATATACATAGCTTTTGGGTATAGACAACGCATAGAACTCTTTAAGATCCAGCTTCTCGAAAAGCGGTCTAGCAGGTTCCGGAGTGACACCTTCATACATTCGTCTGGCTTCCTCCAAGTTGGCCGTATTGACGAACAAATCCCGAAACAGTGGAAACGGAAGCATGATCGTATCGTCCTTCGAGCCAGCTCTGAGTTGCTCGAAACCTTCTCTCGTTTGAGGCGGTAGCTCGTCGGCAACAGATTCGCCATCTCTCAGTACGAACGCGTCCCAGAAGACGAGGCGCTTGATTCGATCTGCTACCTGTTCCGCAACCTTTTGGATAACAGTTCCGCCGAAGCTGTGCCCCACGAGAACGAAGTTTCTTAGGTTCAGTTTCATTATAAAATCAACGACGGACTTCGTTATCATCGCATGCGTGACATCTTTGTTCGGATCTTTACCGTGACCTGCGTATTCGGGTGTATAGACAGTATGCCCTTGACTGCGCAGCACCGCTGCTACGCCGTCCCAGAAGTGGGCGTCAGCCCAAGATCCATGCACAAGCACGAAGGTAAGCCGTTGCTGCGAAGGTAAACGGTATCTTTCATCCGATTCGAGGGCATCATGGCTCCAGAGCCACCATCCTTCAGAATATGGGGAGTTATAATAACCGCGGGGCATAAACCTATAATCGGGATAAGGGAATGGATGAACTTCTTGGAGATAAGGATACATATAAGACATCCTCTCAAATCGATATATAATCAGCTTATGCCCACTGCGTTTGAGAGGTTCCCACACTCGATCCACCGAAAAAAAGAGAGAACGGTGGTGGAACTGAAATAACCGTACTGATTCCAATCTGTGAAAGTAACTATTTTGTAGAAAAGGCAATTGTTTTAACCCCGACCACAACCACCAATATGGTACGGCTTACCATATCACTCTAACAGCTTTGTTAAAAATGAGGGATATTTCTAACACCTTACATATTTGCGTTTGAACCCGAGCTGCCCTTTATCTGCCGCCTTCTGAATATTAACGGAAGCGTTCAGAAACTTGCTTTTTGTCGTCCCACGATTGACTTCTACCGGACCTACTGTCCTCGCGATCTCGACCGCCTTATCATAGAGCGGCAGGTAGGATACCCCCACAGTGTATATAAAAGTATTCATCGAGTATTTCGTGCGTTCTGGAG
This sequence comes from Paenibacillus sp. UNC451MF, assembly GCF_000686845.1. Lineage (GTDB taxonomy): Bacteria > Bacillota > Bacilli > Paenibacillales > NBRC-103111 > Paenibacillus_S. Next base: position 18,831 of record NZ_JMLS01000034.1, read on the forward strand.
CATCATGAATCGTGTTTTTCACATGTTCCAGCATATCAACGATTTTGCCTTCTGAAAATTCACTGTCCGGACGATTGCCGAGCAGCCAGCAGTAACAGCTCCAGCCCGCCGACATTTTCAGATCAATATCGCTTGCTATCCATTCATCCGCAACTTCTTGCGCAATATCTGTTTCTGCCAAAGTGACTGCCACAACGAAATCCGATATCATATAAAAATAAGCTCCGTCTATCCACCGCTCAAAATCTGCCTCGGTCATTACTTTTGGGTCCGCGATCACCCCGGCAAAGTACATGGCATCGTAATTCCCTGTCGCATAGAGCTGCTCAGCCAATGGTTGATTGCGTTTTATTTTCCTGAAGAGGGGCTTCATCTGGCCTGTAGCTACGCCAAACAGCGGTTCGTGCGCGCCATTGGATTGGTATATCTTTTTGGTACGTTCCTTTCCGAGAGCTTCCAGCTCTTGCATGACCGTTTCTAGATTCATGGTTTGCACATCCTTTTTAATATTTTGTCTTTAGGATTACAGCTTTACTTGAATATATCATAAAGAGGCCTTAATCCAATGAAATCCGGACCAAGACCGCTTGATTTTTTTCTATATGCTACCACGGTTCACCAAGCCTTATCTAATCACATATGTCATTAGTACAGGCACTATCATTCCTTGGTTCATAAGATATCCTATATTTTTCAAAAGGAGGAATCTTATGGCCGCCACAGTTAAACAAGTATTATTTCAAATTGCTAGATTATCAACAAAATTAGCAAACAGCGTACAATTCAGAAAGAAATTTGAAGATATTATTGGCGACACACAAACAGGCACAAATAAAAGAGTCCTACAAATGAGAGCGTTGTTAAAATCGGCTGGTTTCAGATCACCAAATCGGGTACGAATATTTAATGATTTGGGAGAAACGCCAAGGGTAGTAATCTCTTATGATGCAATAGACGTCATATTACAAACAAGTGTAACCCTTTCCTTTACTTTTCAATTGAACCCAGGGCCATGATTGATAACTAGGGCACCAAAATGGTGTCCTTTGGTTTGAAAATTCCATGTAAGGTGCCCTGAATTTTAAAAATATGATCACCAACAGCGCGGAGAAGCCTTCGTGCTCTGGCTAGTGAGCATTATTCACAGCAACATATCATTCATCAAACTCTCATAAGAAGTATCATCGATGACTTACCAATCTCTTCCCCCACGGTTTTAGATACGAGATCGCAGTTAAAAAGATTAATATTGCTAAAACGATTACGCTTCCAGTCAATATCATTTTTTGACTATGAAGGTATTCAGGGTTTTGCATGGGTTCAAGCTCTTTTAGAGAAAGCGCATCTAATGCCTTTTCAATCCACGTACCAATAAAAATACTACCAAAGAAAATCGTCATCAAATTGCCGACCCACTTCATGATAACCCAATAATATGTGGTGATCCCCCACGCCCCAACAGCAAGCCATAGACCAGTTGCCAAACTCCCTAAAGCCCCTGGAACGATTAAGTACAAGTCAAAATATTTGATGAAATAATGAGCTGCATAAATAAGTTCGCGATCTTTAATATAGAGTGTAAAAAGTGTTAAGACGAAATTACCTAACACTCCTGTATAATACATAATTACAAAGAGAACATGGAAGATTACCCACCATTTTTTCCGTTTTGCATCTAATCTGGTACCCCTTAATTTACCCACCGAGATTATTGACCCCGCAATCAGTAAAACCAATAATAATGTCCACAAAAAAGCAATCATAAGAATTGACCCCTCACCCATAAAATTTTAACTTACAACGGTTTGCAAGTTTCATCTTACAGGTCGATTACTGACAACTATGTGTCAGTTTTTAAAATAATATCTTTGGTATTTTCCTGCCCGCTAGCTTAATCCAGTAGGGACTTTTCGTATACCTCCTATTTCACTTTAAATAGATTCTTTGGGAATGAGATCAAGTTTTTGTCATTAGGTTTTGACAAGAACCTTATCCCATAAAAATGAAAAAGCCGCGATATACGCGGCACTTAATGAGTTAGTGTTCTTGTCACCCGACAATAATGCGGTTGCCGATTATGTCAGCAGCTGCGCTGTAGTTTAAACTAGCGATCTCAAAATTACACTCCCTCCTTAAAGGATACGGCTCTTCTGACGTAGCGCCCACGAGGCGATATTTAGTGCAGCATATAAAAGCGGAAGGATAATATGAAACCCGTAATCACCATAATCGTTAGCAAACGCATGAGATGAAGCCGCACCAGTCATTAAAAAGAAGATACCAGCGTGAGCCCATTCTTTAAGCCGAGGAAAACCTGGAACGACGAGAGCGATGGCTCCAAGCACTTTCCAAATCCCGAGAATGGTCAAAATGTATAATGGGTAATCAAGATTCGTCACTAACTCGACGTTTCCCCCATATTGCATCAGTTGCCCGATACCACTTAACATAACAGCTGCTGCGAGTAGTAATGTGACTGTCCAGTAAGCAATCATTTTTCCTCGGGGCTGGGTTTCTAGTTTCGCGGTTGTTTCCGCACTGATAAATGTACTCATTTTGTTTCCTCCTCATTATTGTTTCAAGTGAAACTCTTTCAGGTTCCTAATTTCCAAATGATTCGCTTCCTATTGGACACCATTTGGTGACACTTTGATTATAGGACACCATTTAGTGTCGTGTCAACAAGCTTTTTAATCTCAAAATGTTTAAAAGCCTCAGTGCGATAAAGTCGAAGTTTTATGATCATGTCTTTTGCGGCTTTAATCCCTCTCTTCAATTCACGGCAGTCCATCGGGAATGAGATAAAGTTCCTGTCAAATCCTGATGACATGAGATTTATCCCATAACTCAAAAAAGCCACGATTTACGCGGCAATTAATGAGATAATGTTCTTGTTACCCGATTAGCGACTCCGCTGCATTTACTAACCTCCCGATTCCAATCCGTCATTAATATTTGTGAGTTTCTACTTCGCAGAAACGGGATACAGCGAAAATTAATGTCATTAACTATCTACATATGAACCCTGCTTCTCTTTTATAGTTACCTGTCTATGAGACCCTTTAACGTTAGAATAAGCTGCTTCAAAGCAATCATCATTGTTATTCCCAGGCTGTTTCCAAACTCTGATGCTTTCCGTCCCATATCGATCACCTTAGGCATGATTCACAGCATGTACAGACTACGGCTCTTTAATTGAACGAAATATGATCGACTCGGATCGTTTGTTTGCTTGAGCGAAATTTGCCTGGAGATACACCCGTCAACTTGCGGAACACTTTATTAAAGTAGTTCTCGTCCGAATACCCTGTAAGCCGAGCAATATCCCCCATATTGAGTTTGGTTTGGCGAAGCAGCTCCATCGCTTTATCCATGCGGGTTTTGGTTAAATACTGCATAGCGGTCATGCCACATGTTGCGTGAAACAATCTCGAAAATTTGTACTTGGAGATGCCAAGCGACCGGCTAAGTTCCTCAATACTGTTGATGACCGCGTAATTCTCATGAATCAGCTTTAACGCTTTTACAATAACTTCGGGCCAAGTATCCGGCGAAGTCTGATTATATTTAAGGGACTGATAAACCTCCATTACAAACTGGGCAGCCAATCCCGATGCTTTGTAGCCGTTGGTGATGAACTTTTTGCTCGCTTCCAGATAAATGTGTTCTAATGTACGAATCACCGGCGTGTCAGGAGCGAAACGAACCACGGGACCTGAATGATTTTGGACAGTGGACCAGCACTCTAATGATTCCGGCCCAATCAAGGTAATAAATATAAATTCCCAAAATTCGCTTTCTTTTGGAAGGTAATATCGGTGGTCGGTTCCGGTTACGACTAGAAAGGCAGAATTTTGCTCGAGCGGGTATGTTTGGGTCCCGATGCGAATTTCCCCCCTTCCGGCAAGTGTATATTGGAAAATGCATTGATTATTTGTAGCCCTCTGCAGCCCATCCCATTCGTAATTGCTATTCCGCTTTTCCCAGCCAATGTAAACGATTTCAGCAAATGGCGTAGACGGACCGTCTTTGAATTGAAAACCGTAAACACTCATATCGTATCTCCTTGCAATTTTTTACCTATTCATGATAATTCATTACCATTGAGGTCCAGTTAAATCTATTATAATATTCAATTTGTACAAGGCAATACATAATGGAAATATTTCAAGCTTCATTGCAATTTTCTCCACTTTATTAAGGTTTTGTAAAACTTGAATGAAGGGATTTGAAACAAATGAAAGCGAAGTTGAAAATGAGACATGCATTATCGGTTGTTCTTTTAATTAATCTGTTGGCGGGTTGCAGTTCAGGAAGCTCGGATTCGGGTGCTTCTCCAGCCGCCGGTGCTGGGAAAACCGAAGAACATCACGAACCTGTGACGTTAATGCTGCACCCGGGCCAATTGATCACACCGGAAGACTTGGAACTTATGATTAATGAACCGCTCCACCGAAAATATCCCTATATTACCGTTGAGGTGATAGACCGGACCAAAAATGATTTGCAAAATCATGTAGCTTCAGGAAGTCAATTGGATCTGATCACAACCTGGAACGGCAGCATGTCTGCGGCAATGGACCTGAAAGTATTCGAGGATCTTGCACCGCTGGCGAAAGCAAATGGTTTTGACTTAAGCAGGTTCGACCAACAAGCGCTCGAGACCATCAAAAACATTTCCAACGATGGGAAGCTGTATGGCCTGCCTTACAACAGACAGTTTAACGCGCTTTACTACAATAAGGATATTTTTGATAAATTCGGAGTCGAGTATCCGAAGGACGGCATGACCTGGGAAGATGTGATCCAGCTGTCCAAAAAGTTAACAAGGACTGAAAACGGCGTTGCTTATCGTGGACTGGATCCGGAAAGCATCCAAAGATTGAGTTTTCCTTTGTCCTTAAATATAGTTGACGCCTCTACCCATAAAACAACCATCAGCGCCAACTATGAAACTTATAAAAAATTGTTTGAATTGGGCAAAGATGTATACGCTTTACCTGAGAACAAACCACCTAAATGGGGGACCAGTACATACGACTCTTTTATCAAAGACAAAACAGTCGCCATGACGGCAACCGTCAATATGTTCCCTTACATTGCGCAAGCTCCTGAATACAATTGGGATGTTGTCCAGTATCCGAGCTACAAGGATAAACCTAATGTTGCCGGGATGTACGACTTACACATCATGTCCATCAGCAAAACAAGCCAACACAAGGAAGAAGCGATGAAAGTACTCGAAGTTCTGTTTTCGGACGAAGTGCAAATGATCGCTACGAAAAAAACCGGACGCATTTCGCTGCTGAACGATCCGAAATTCCAGCAGGCTTACGGTGCGGATATGCCTATTTTGAAAGGAAAGCATCTGGAAGGTATCTTCAAGAGCAAGCCTGCGTCTGCACCGAGATTATCAATCTTCTATTCTAAAGCTTCCAGCATTCTGGAAAGTCACTTCAGGAAGTATGTTGACGGCGCAAAAGATACAAATACGGCACTTCGTGATGCCGAGGAGGAAATTAATAATTACGTTCGATCGCAAACCGGAAACTAATAGGGCGCGACTATCCACGCTTCATATCCTCGGGATAATCTTCCCGGGGATTTTTTTTAATGAGAAATGGGTTTGAGCCTGATACCACAATTCTTTGAAGCGTCGTGTCTCTGTCTCTGCAGGTTTCGCTAACTATCTAGAACGTACATTAATATCAAGCATTACCCAAAAAAAAGGTAATCAAATGTCTATAATTTGATTCATGATAAATATTCTTTAATGATACATGTAACCTCGGGTCACGCGTCCACTCACTATGTGCAATTTTCGCATAACTTGATTTCGAGGTAAAAACCTCATTTCAAATTGGAAGGAGAATTCAACAATGGGTGGATTAGGTGGAGTAGGTTGTGGAGTAGGCGGAGTATTTACAAGTACTGGGGTTATTTTGGTTCTTTTCATTCTTTTGGTTATTATCCTTCGTAGTTGTTTTATTTAACTGTTTTAGCCCATGTTCCTAAATACTTGGAACATGGGCTTTCTCCACTTTAATAAAAAACATCCAATTATGAAGCATACTCATAAGCTAAATTCACTTATTGGACGCCAACCTGTACAGCACCATGCACCATTCTTTATTACTTCACTTGATCCAAGCTCTTGTTCCGTGTCATCCGTTCATACGACTCCTTTTTATTAAGTGAGGTGATCAAATGGTTTTATTTCCCTTTGATAAAAGTCATATAATTGATTAATCGAAGAACTGGATAAGATGTGACTGGCTCGTTCAATTGTCTCACGTTCCCAATCGAACCAACGCATTTCCTTTAACTTTGCGATTTCTAAGTCTGAAAAGCGTTTCTTTATCTCTTTAGCAGGGTTGCCGCCTACTATCGTATAAGGTGGGACATCTTTGACAACAACCGATCCTGCCGCAACAATGGCACCTTCACCTATTTTCGCACCGGGCATAATCATTGCATTCATACCAATCCAGGCATCACTTTCGATGACTGTATCCCCTTTTGATTCGTAAGAGGCTTCAATCTGCTCTACAAACGGATACACAGTAATCCATTCAGGATGATGATTGTGGTTTCCACCCATTAATATAATTACACCACTTGCAATGCATACGTAATTACCTATTATCAATTTATCTAAAATCCAACCATGGTCTTTGATGGGATTAAATAGCTTTCTTGATTTTTCATCTCCCCAAAGGTATCTAACGCATCCATCTTCAAAATCATGATTATCGTAATAACCAGAGTAGTAGGAGTAATCCCCTACCTCAATCATTGGGTTGGTGACAATATCCTTAAGATACATAATTTCAGACCAGTGGTTAGATCGATGTTGTTTCATTCTTTTCCCTCGCTTCTAAGTAATATAAATCATTTTTTTACTTAGAAGCTTAATGCAATAGCAACATTCTTAAGCCGTTTCAAACGACGGACCATCGCCCTCATCCTTATCTAATATGATGGGGACATTGTAACAAACGATCATTTATTCGTCAAATCATGCATCACTGTCCGAACTACGGTTGCCGATCCATGCCAGCAGTCGTGAATTCGTTGTTTATTAAGCTATCGTTCCTTGTTAACTGAACCGTTTTTCGTTGCTGTCATTTTTAAGGGTATAACCCCAAAAAAGGAATGCGATTACGCTTATTGAAGTCCCTAGAATGCATACCCCGAACCATCCCGCCCACGAATAAATCCAAGTTGAGGCTACCGCTCCTGTTGCGCTCCCAATAGAATAAAAGATCATGTACCCCGCGGTTAGCCGACTTCTCGCTTCTGGACGAACACTTAAAATCATACTTTGATTGGTAACGTGAACCGCCTGCACCGCGAAATCCAACATGATAACTCCCACGACAAAAAGCCACAAGGAATGTTGTAGGAACCCTATTGGCAACCAGGAAGCCGTTAGAAGTAACAATGCGGCGCCAGTTGTCCGTTGTCCTAATCCCCGGTCTGCTAGCCGCCCCGCCCTACTGGCAGCAACCGCTCCTGCTACGCCAGCAAGTCCAAACAACCCAATTGCGCTGTGGCTTAACGAAAGTGGTGAAGAACTCATTGGCAATACCATCGAGGACCATAAAATACTAAAGTCCGAAAAAATGAAGAATGCAAGTAGTGCACGAATTCTTAAAAGAGGAATCTGCACGAATAAATCTTTCACGGAGCGGAGCAACTCCGAATATGAGAATTGAGGTGATGGGCGTCGAGAAGCAGGTGTAACGATCAGGAATGCACCAACCATGCAAACCGTGATTGCAGCCGAGACTATATAGACAGACCGCCATCCTGCTAAATCTGACAACGTGCCGGAAAAAGTACGCGCTAATAGAATCCCAATTACGATTCCACTCGTAACGAGTCCAATTGTCTGGCCACGATAATGCTGCGAGGATTGAGCTGCGGCAAGCGCTACGAGGACTTGAGCAACGACTGCCAGGAAACCAACCATCCCCATACCTATAAATAGGACTACAGTATTCGAAGCTACAGAAACAATACTTAAGGCAATCGCTGACAATACCATCATCCCGGTTACTAACCGGCGCGGATTGAGCAAATCCCCTAGCGGGACCAGAAGAAATAATCCTATCGCATAGCATATCTGCGTTGCTGTTACGATTGTGCCAACGATAGCCTTACTGATACCAAAATCTATGGCGATCACATCCAGCAAAGGCTGGGAAAAATAAATCGAAGCTACTGCGGAACCGCAGACGACTGCATACAGTAAAGCTGCCTTTCTCGAGAATTGAGCTTGCGACTCCGTGTAATTCGGACGTGCTTCTGGGGAACTGGACATTGAAAAACCTCCTTTATTGTACCGAACGGTATTTAATTTGAGTATCATTATATTCAATAAAATCACTTAAAGTCAACCCATTGTTGACAAAATTATTCTGGTTTATTATCATAATTACATACCATATGGTAATTTTTATAGGGGGCATTATGGCCAGAATTCGAGAGTTTGATGAACAAAAGGCATTGACAGAAGCCATGTACCTTTTTTGGGAAAAAGGGTACGAAGCCACGACATTAAACGATTTAACCACTCGTATGGGGATTCAGAAGCCAAGTTTGTACTCTACCTACGGCGATAAATCGTCCTTGTTTGAAGCCGCACTTCGCAATTATAATCAACAACATGCTAAATACGTCCGATCTAAGCTAAATAAAATAACAAGCGTCAAAGCTGCTTTCCGAAGTCTGTTTCAGGAAGGGGTGTTCCCAGACGGTGATCATGGGCGAAGTGGCTGTTTTTGTGTCAATACGATGGTGGAACTCGCTCCGCACGATGCCAAGTTTGAAATTTTAACACGAGAGCATCAGCAGTATTTGGCTGCGGTTTTTGAAAATACACTCAATCGGGGGGTAACATCCGGCGAGATTGATGAAACTGTTGACTGCCATGCGATAGCTCAAACCCTCGTGGTAACCTTTGTAGGGATAACCGTATTGAAAAAATCAAATCCAAACCAGGAATGGATCGACAATTGTATTGATTCAGCGCTGTCGCTACTCACTTCCCCACTGATTCACGGTTAAAAAAATAAACGCTGCCCAAGTTGGGCAGCATTTGTTTTTTCTATAAGTGGTATAGTCAAAGTTTTGCGACAGACTATCAAAAGAAAATGTCTTCTCCTTCAATTCCCTTCAATAACCCAATTCTTTACTAACAAAATGTAATTTACAAATATTAATAATCGAACTGCAACATTATCTAGTTTTACTTAGGTCTAGGTTAGCGATTCACAAGAATACTAAACGAGGTTAACAATTATGAAAAAAAAGATTTGAAAATATCATTGTTTCTGCGACTGCCTTATTATCTTTTACCCTTGTTACTCAAAGCTTTGCTGCTTCTAAAGCTGGGTACTGAAAGTAAGTTTAATCCAAATGATGAAATTACACGTGAAGCAGCTGAAGAATTATTCAATGCAGTCGAGTACTTGAAGGCTCACACAACACCAGCTTCCAGCAATGAAGCTCATACTCTTCAAACAATGCTTGCATAGTGAAGATCATCCCTTTTGTTTTTTCGCTATGTACACCTAATTTCCCACTGTGATGGTAAAATTATTCATTACAGTGGAAACGTACCCTCTATATTTAAACTCCACGTCATATGTCTTTCTCATTTCCCCCATGAAAAAATCCCCTCCAAGTAAACTTGTAGTACGCTTGCTTCGTACCGTCTACATAAAGGGGATAATATCTTGATCCGTGCCGCATTGCTTACTTGTTAGTATCTTTAGAATATACAAAAAAGCCGCTTCTTTTTTCCCAACCTATAGCGGACCAAAAATAATTGCCTCCGATGTTGTTTTCAATAACAAATATGTGACACTTACCTATCCCCTGCTCTTCTAATTTTTTCAAACTCATTTCCACAAGTTTATTTCCAATCTTTTGTTTTCGGAAATTAGGATTCACTGCTAAGTGATATATAAACCCTCTTCTTCCATCGTGACCGGTTAAAATGGTTCCAATTATTTTATTGTTTTCCTCGCAAACAAAGCTAAGTCCCTTATTTCTATTTAAATACAGTTCAATGTTTGGTCTAGAATCTGCATCGCTTAATGCCAGCCCTTCAATTTCGTTCCATAGACAATAAATTTGTTCATAATCTTCAATTGTCATTTCTCTTATCTTATACATTCCTAAGTCCCTCCATTAGATGCTTGTATCAAATATATTTTAAGTATATTATAGAAAATAAATTAATCAAATGAATAGTTTTAATCGTTTGCATTAATATAATTCATGTATAAGCTGAGGAAGAGATATGATACATCATTTACAGTTTGAAGTTTTCTTAAAAGTATATGAAACCGGGAGCTTCACAAAAGCCGCTGAAAAATTAAATATGACTCAATCTGCAGTAAGCCACTCCATTGCTGCATTAGAAAAGAATTTAGGTATTAAATTATTTGAACGGGTGAATAGAACTGTAAAAATAACTCAGGCTGGTATATCTATACTCCCACATGTAAGAGAAATTTTTAATCAGGAAGAAATTATTAAGCAGAAAGCAAGAGGACTTGTTGACCTTGAATTTGGTCTAATTAAAATCGGTTGCTTTCCGAGTTTCATAGCAAACCTGCTTCCTGGACTTATTAAAAAATATAATGAAATGTTTCCTAAGATCGAATTCCATGTATTAGAGGGGGATTATAATGACATTATTGAATGGGTTAAAGAGGGCAGCGTTGATTTCGGTATTTCTATCAATTCAAGCGAATTAACATTCGAGCCATTAATTCATGATTCAATGCTTGTTGTGATGTCTGAATCACATCATTTAAGAGATTCTCCTGTTGTAACTATAGAAGATATAGCTACTGAACCCTATATTAACGTAAAAGGATATGAAAAACTCCTAAATGAGATACTAAGAAACACGGAAATAAAACTAGATGTTAAATATAGTTTTCATAATACTTACTCAATAATATCAGCCGTAGAAGCAGGATTAGGAGTTTCACTACTTCCTGAGTTGGCTCTTCCCAAGCATAATGCAAAAATTTGCAGCAAACCATTATATCCGACTTTTACTCGTACGATAGGAACTGTTATAAGGTCGATTGAAACATTAACCCCTGCTTCTAAGTCGTTTTTAAACTTTTTATCTGAACAACTGATTTCATAAGCTTGTTGAAATTAATAAGACTAAAGCCTTATTGTTACAACTGGGAACAAATCTAATCCTAATTTTCAACTTTCGTTTTCTTGCTTCAGATTTTTTTTGATTTCACACAAAAAGAAAAGCCCTCTGAGTAGGCTCAGTCGGACTTTCGGCCAATATTTTTTCCCTTTCTTACGCGTTGATAAAGAATATCGATAATTTAGTAATGTGGGCTTGATTGCTCGTCTTCCGCAGCACTGGACTGCAGACTTGAAGCGGCTTTACTTGTTTTCTGGAAGAAGCAGCTTCAAATTCGGCGGCTTCCCTCCAGCAACAGCAATTACGCAGTCTGGTTTATTGAAGCTCCTCGGCATTGTAGCTTCTCCTCATTGCTCAACGCTATTAATCACCCATTTCTGAAGCCTATTGTTCACAATAGATCGTATCCGATCGATCATGGAATATTTAATGACGCGTGAGCCTTTAAAGGATATGTTTAGCTCGAGATTCGGATCATCCATTCTCTGATTTATACTCGATGCAACCGTTTTTCTTAAATCCGGATGATGCTCCGCTATGCGTAGTAAAGCCGTCAAAGAGTAGGAGAAGTATTGATAATACAGCTCCTGCGGGTCGGAGATAAATTCCCAGTTGCGTTCCTCCGGCTGCATATCCGGGAGCTCATTCGGATCGTGCAGAATCCGAAGCAGCTCCGGCACAATCCCGCGATCGCTAAGCTTCCCTAGCAAGTATATGGCTGCGTACCCCCGTACCTGATTGTATTTACGGCTTGTATTAGGAACGAACATGTCACGTTCCTCCACGATGCGTCTGAGTACGGGAATGGCGGAGTGATCGCCGATTAAGCCGAGCGCCATTGCACTATGCTTCATAAGATGCACCTCTTCGTCGATGAACAGCCAGAGCCGAAGCTGTGGCACGAAGGCTGCGCCAAGGCGCTTCGCTGACCAAATGGCAATGCCAGGCTTCGTACCGGACAAGCCATCGCGAATTTCTGCGGAGTCCGTTAGCCACTTTCGTGCAAGATGCCCTCCGCCACTAATAGGGACAGAGCTGTCCTTAAATTCAACACTTCGGTCATGTTCCTTACATCCCGTTTCTTCCAATAGCTGGCGCAGTTGCTCGTACGGAATCTGTTTCAAAGGATACCCTTTCGAGATGCTTAAGTAAGCCATATCGGCCGCAGCTTCTCCACTTTTTTGCATATCCCTTTTCATCCGAATACAACCAGCCAAGTCGTGATCCAGCGAGATGGTACGACCGGCAGCAATCAGCCCTTCGAAGCCTAATGGAATATGGGTGCCCATGGGAATGGGAACCGTAAAATTGAGGCCCCAAAGACTAGAAACAACGGACCAATCCTGCTGCACTTCGCTCTCAAATGCTATATCCTTACTATGATTATCTAAATTGGAATAGGCGTAAAACAGAGGCTCGTCGGAATGCTGACCGTCAATAAAAGCTGCGAACGAGACCGTCTCTTCGCCGACGATTAGTCTGCCTTCCCTCAGCCCTAATTGGGGAACAATTTTCAAGAGCCGCGATTCGTCCTTATAAACGGCCTTCAAATGCGTTTCTAAAAGCGACGATTCGGTAATCGCTTTGGACAGTGCTATGGGATCAGCCGCATTAACGTACCCCGAATCGGTATAATAATGCTCCACCTTATGCTGATGCAATCGCTGCACGACATTGGAGAACGGCTGCACTTGGCCGTCCGCCTCACGTCCACGCCGTACCGCACAGCCTGCAAGGGCGCACACCTCTGCTTCGCCTGTGGCGTCGATAAGGATCCGGCAGGCTGTATTCCGAATCCCTTCCGTTCCTGCCCAACGAATACCTTTGATCTGTGAACCTTCCAAAAACACACCGAGAGCAATGGCCTCGAATTGGAAGCGTAGCCCGGCCGCAGCAGCCACTTGCTCCAGAATTATGCTCTTTGCATTAGCATTCACGCCTCTGACTTGGAGAAAGTGCGATTCCCCCAGGGAGGCGGTTCTGGAATCCATCTCTTCATAAATTCCTCCACGAGTACCGAAATAATATCCGACCACGCCGCCTAGTGTCCCGGTTCCGCCCATTGCGTGCATTCGCTCGATACCGAACACTTTCAACCCGAGCTGCGCTGCTCGAATAGCTGCAACGGCACCTGCCGTTCCCAGTCCGACTACAATGACATCGAACGTTTCGTGAAAATCTGGGTCCGTTTCTTGCTGGGTTAGCTCTCCATTCCATAGCTCGGAAAGAATCATGGCTCCGTCACCTCCAGCTTCATTCGGCTTCCTACATCAAATGCCTGTATCGGGTCCGAATAGGCGGCGGACGGGTGCCATATCCAACCATGAGCGATTGGATGCGTCCCTGGGTCGACCTCCACATCGAAAGCATCCGCTATCGTGACAAGCTGCCATGGAAAGAGCGGCTCAGGGCGATTGGACCAAATGGACAGCAGTTGCGCACGTGCTTCAGCCCAGCTGTCCTCAACTCTGACCGTTAAGCAGGTCACCCATTCGGAGCAGAAGCGCCCCCTGTGAATGGCATACTCTTCGATGTGCGGTGGCGGCTCATCCGGTGCGTCCGGCCGATAAATCATCGCGCAAAGCCGTTTGCCGTGAAGCCGCTCCTGCGAAGAACTCCAAGACGTATCGCAAAAGCTCGTCGTATCGACGATTCGGTCAGCGATAACCTTGGATAGTCCTGCTGCATTCATCAGCGTTACTTCAAACCCGCCGCTTGGCTGTGATTTCACCTCGATAATACGGGTGAGGAAACGAACCTCAAGCTGCTCTCTGGAAATGAGCTGATGAAGCACAGGAACGAACGCGGGCCAATGTATGGCGCCGTCTTCTCCAATCATGTTCCTCATTTCCGCCTCTTCCCGCAATGCCGACGATCTTTCAGATACTCTCTGTGCTCTGTCTATTTTCGCTTTACAAAATGTCGACGTAAATTCCGGGCCAACGGCTCCTGTCCGCTCGACGACCATTGCTTTCTTTCCGTAATTGCATGCCAGCGAAAGCCCTGTAAACGTCGCTCCGGCAATGAGAACGGTGTATTGTTCCGTTTTAGACATACAGACTTCTCCCCTCCCTATTGCTAAATGGAATCAGCCTAAGCTCCGCGGTATTCCCGGGGGGACATCCCCGTAACCTTCGTAAACACCCTGGTGAAATAGAGCGGGTCGTTATAGCCAATCAATTTGGCAATTTCTCCGATCGGCTTCGACGTTCCGGTGAGCAGCGTTTTCGCGTGATCGATCCTTACCTTTTCGACAAACTGGAGTGGGCTGATTCCCAGCATCGATTTGAACAAAGCAGAATAATGACTTACGGACATGTACGCCTGCTCGGCTAGCACTTCACGACTTAACGGCTCGGCATAATGCTCGCGGATGAACAAGACACTGCTTTCCATTTGACGATAAGTTCTCTCCTGCCCCCGCTGCTCAGAGATGACGACATCGCAAAGACCGTCCATAATTCGGAACAAAGCCAGCTTTGCACTCCAATCGTAGCCCGTCTCCTTGGACTGCCAAAGTCGATACAACGACGCCGCCTGATCGTGTAAAGCATATCCGGGGAGCGAGATGACTCTGCGAAACGGCAATGGCGTATCGGAGAACGAGGTTTGGCAGTCCGTTCCTTCCCACTGAATACGCAATTGATGAAAGTGTACGCCGTAATATTGCAGCGGATTTTCCTGCGAGCTAGCTATATCCATTCGGATTCGAGGGGATACATGAAACATACATCCGGGTTTCAGGTCATACCCTTCATGGTTTAATTCAATGGTGCCTTCCCCTGCATAAATAAACGCCAAATTAAACAAATTCGTCGTCGGACGAATGACTCGGAACCCGACCGTCTCCCAGTAGGAAGTCGACCTGTGGGGCACATCCAATATTTTCGGATAAAATTGGTGCAGAAACTCCTTCGCTGCGGACATGGCGCCTCCTTCGTATTTTTGAGTCGGGAATAACCACATTTCAGAATATGAATAATCGTACGTCCGATACCATGAATATAACTTGCCGTCACAGCTGATGTAAATTCAATATCAGACGAATCATATGGATAATCGGCTACTTGCTTTTGGCCGTAGTTATTGCCTGATTGATTTTCTCGTCCGCCTGCCGCAGCGCCGTATTGACGTCGCCACCATTTTTAATCATATTCGCAAATTCTCCCTGCAATATGGAGGAAGCATTGACCAGCGGAGCCATTTTGCCGTTCATTGGAGGTGAAGGCGCAAACTCGTTGTAAAACACCGCTTTAAAGTTTTTATCCTTAAACAGCTTGTGATCGCTTCCTAATGTGGCACGGATCTTTTCATCCTTTAAAATCGTTGGTCTGGCCTCTTTATTGGCTTGTGTCTGTACCTCATCCGACAACAATTCGGTAACCACCTGAAACGCCTGCTCCGCTTTTTTATTGGCATTGCTGACAAAATAGTAAATCGTATTCGGTTGAAAACCGATCTTTGGTGCATCGGCATAAGTAGGCGCAGCTACCACATCCCAGTCCAAATCTGGATCGCTCTCGAACCGTCCGTAGCCTGACATAGGGGCAAGTGCCATAGCCACATTTCTCGTTTTATGAAACGCGGTCAGCTCTTTGTCCGGGTTCACATCATCAAGCGGTTTATTCCCGGGAATGTCGTATACCGATTTATAAGTAAGAAGCATCTTTTGGAAGCCCGGCAAGCTGATTGAGCTCTTGTCTTCCTTCGGATCAATGAAAGGTAAAGACAGTTGATTTTCCGTAATCATATTACTGAAAAACATGGACAATCCACGGTACTGCACACCATCCTCCATTCGGGTTAAGCTGGCTGCGACACGGACAACCTCATCCCAAGTCATGCCGTCTTTGGGAAGCGGTACTCCGAACTTTTTAAAAATATCCTTGTTATAGAACAACACAACTGAGTTCAAATACTTCGGCAAACCATATATTCCCCCTTTGGAAGTCGCATTTTTCAACGATTCCAGGGTCGATGGTTCTATTCGCGACAAGTCATAATTGTATTTCTTGAAAAGTTCCGTTAAATCATACTCCAACCCCAGATTCAGCAGTGAATTCATACCGCTAATGGAAGTGATAGTAATATCCGGCGTCTGACCGGCCATCATCATACTTTCCAGATTGCTTCCTTTCCCTTCGATAATGTAGGTAAGCTTATAGTCCGGGTACTTCGTTCGGATGGGTGCCGCGATCGTTCTTTCAAATTCATCTTGCGTGATGGAGGCAACTTTAGACAGGATGGTCAGTTCAGCCGGTTCGAGCTTTGCCTCGTTGACGGTCACTGGTTTCTCCACTTGTAGGGCTTGCTTCTCAGAGCATGCAGGCAATATAGCTAACGTGATAACCATCAGCCCCAGGACGATTTTTTCTCTTCTTATCCTCAAACGAACCCCTCCTAATTGATGGACTATAGAACGATGAAATCCGATATGTAAGCACTTTCATATCTAATTATATTTAACTCCTCCGGTCTGAGAATGGAAAATACCTCTAACAATATGGATAAAAAGCCAATAAAAATGAAGCAGTGCCAAAACCGAATCATGATACAAAATCAACAGAGCTTGAAATACAAATAAACCGCGCTTAAGCGCGGCTGTCCATAATCCTATTGAAATCGAAACATGGCATCGGTCCACCGTCTAATCCCTTCTCACAAACCTAACCAAAGGTAAAATCCTGAGAATTCATATGCCTGATTCACTGGTTCTCATGCAATTCTGTCTTCTTGGTGGTTGTGCCGAGTGCGGTTAATCGATATAGAGCGAAAACAACTGGATTAACCTGCACCAATCCTTTTTGCAACAGGTCTTTGAGTGACTGATTTACATCGGATGGATTCCTCATCGCTTTCGGAAGCTGACCCGTAATTTGTGCTGGTGTCTGCCATTCAGTGGTTAATGCCAATATTAATGATTGTTGCAGCGGAGTCAAGTTCATACTTTCTTCCTCCTTTTTTTACTTGCAAACTGCTTTAACATAATGAGACTACTGATGGTTACCGCAGCCAGTTCCTGTTCATGATGTTTTTTTATCAAACGTGTAACAAGGATTCATCCACTTAAATTCTTCGGTCAGCTCACAGTCAAGAACCATATTTCTTAACTTCTCATATTCTTCCTTCCATTTTTTAGCTTTACTTATATATACATTAACCTTAGGATTCATTCTATTATTTGTCATAATGTCATTTTAACTTTATTCACTAGGTATGTCTAACACTGGTCAAGAAGCCCAAATTATGAGGATAGTACTTAAATGTCCTGCCCCTTGTTCGCATAAAAATAAACCCCTTAAATTTCATCGGAAACCAGGAGGTTTTACCAATGTTTATAATAAGGGGTGCAATCTATTTTCTGTAAAGTTCTTTATGAAGTCAAAATATTAACTGGTTGTAGGTCAACATCCGTTTTTCTAATCAAGCGTAAACTTATTGAAGTGTTTTAACTGCTTCAGACGTAAACGGGATCAATTCGGCTGTTCGGTCGTCGCGGATTTTGGTCACCCAAGCAGGATCAACCAACAATGCCCGGCCTACGGCTACCAGATCAAACTCTTCTCGTTCGAGCCTTTCAATCAGCCCGTCGATCTTGGTATTATTGGCTCCCTTTCCTTCGGCGAAGAGACTCATAAAATCACCATCGAGACCAACCGATCCAACCGTAATCGTCGGTTTACCAGTCAGCTTTTTTGTCCATCCGGCAAGATTCAGATCAGAGCCTGGGAACTCAGGGTCCCAGAATCGGCGAGTTGAGCAGTGGAACATATCAACGCCCGCATCGACTAATGGTGCCAAAAATTGTTCCAGCAGTACCGGAGTTGCAGCCAATTTTGCTGTATAGTCCGTTGACTTCCATTGTGAGAAACGCAGTACGATCGGAAATTCCGGCCCAACGGCCCGGCGGCAAGCTTCGATGACCTCCACTGCAAAGCGGGTGCGCGCAACCATGTCACCGCCATAGCGGTCAGTACGCGGGTTTGTTTTCTCCCAGAAGAACTGGTCGATCAAGTATCCGTGCGCACCATGGATCTCGATTCCGTCAAAACCAATCCGTTTAGCTTCTAATGCCGCTTGCGCAAAGGCTTGGACGATTGTAGCGATTTCCGATTCCGAATAATCGCCAACATGTCCTCGTGCTCCCATATGCCAGATCTGGGGTATTATCCGTCCGCCTGCCTCGTGTACCTCAGTCACTACGTTTGCCCAACCCTCTAAAGCAGCCTCTCCATAGATGTGTGGTACGTTGACTTGATTCGACGAATCCGGGTGGTTGACGACTGTACCCTCAGTGACGATGAGTCCAACACCGTTCTCAGCCCTGCGACGGTAATAAGCAGCAACGTCCCGACCAGGTACGCCATTCGGGGAAAACCCTCTGGTCATCGGTGCCATCACGATACGATTAGATAGATTCATATTCTTGAATGAGAATGATTTGAACAGGGCCTGAACAGATTGAGTGTTATTCATAAGAACCTCCATATTCATTTATTTAAAACCTTCTGTGTAGTAATGATATCCTATGCTATTTAACTGTTACAAAATTTATAACTGTTGCGAAATTAATTACAGTATAAAAATAAATTAGCCCTTCTGTCAACAAGAAATTGTTAAAGATTATTCAATCCTTCTGTGTATTTACGAACGGTGAGGCCTTTTATGGCCCTATCCATTAACACAACGAGCCTGCCCACTTGTTTGCCTTTTTATCCATATTTAGCTAAATAACAATAATAGATTACATATAATATATTATGTTAACTTTCTTGATATATCTTCACTTTCATGATCAATTTCCTAAACTCAATTGCGTTCATCCCCGGTCAAATCAATAGTTGAATTTATCGAAAAAACGAGCAACAAGAGTTTGGTTGTTTTTCTTTCTCTTTCTTTATTTTCCTTTGCTTACGTGTGGGATCTCGAAAATAGATGCACGTGGATTTCACATGCAAAAATCTGTTATTTATGTGCGGCCGGCTGATATTCTCCAGGTACCATACCCGTAGAAATCGCCATGCGATTCCAACAGTTAATCGCATTAATTGCCATAATTAAATTTACAAATTGGCTCTCGTCGAAATGTTTGCGGACTTGATCATACAATTCCTGCGGAACGCCAGCATCTGAAATTTTAGTCACAGCTTCCGTTAACGCAATTGCGGCACGCTCGGCTTCGGTATAGAACGGAGCTTCCCGCCATGCGTTAAGCATATACAATCTCTGATCCGTCTCCCCCATCGCACGCGCATCTTTCGTATGCATATCAAGGCAGTAGGCGCAGCCATTAATTTGCGAGGCACGAATTTTAATCAGTTCCAGCAGGTTGTGATCAAGGCCACTCTTCTTCACATACCCTTCCAATTTTAAAAGTGTTTGTAAAGATTCGGGTCGCACTTTCGTATAATTCAGTCTCATTTCCACTTTTCATTACACCCCTTATTTTATGAATAACGTAATTTATTACTTTTTTTTACTTTCTTACGCACACCGGCAAGAGTTGCAAGTTAATCCCTTTTTCTAATAGAGTATCCCCTGCTGCGCATTGCATGATTCGGAAATTCTCAAAATAAATCATTAACCATTGTTCACCGGATTAAACTTGGGATTTTTAAGCATTTTCTCAATAAAAATAAGAATGTCCCCAAGAATGTCATCATCGAATGACGTGTCTTGAGGAGATCCTTACATCCTTTTATTAAATATTTAAACCAAATACACAATTAGGACCTCTCCCTGAGCGTATGATTTCTCAGCACAATTTCCAACCCAATTACAAAGCGTTCTCAAAATAGGTTCAAGCGATGGGACAATGTTTGTGTCTACCGACACAAGAGCCGCAGCTAGCAGGTCCTTCATCGTTTGTAAATAAACTCGGTTCGTCCTAGGCCATAAACCTATCATTCAATCACTGTAACATCCATGAGTTGCACAGCATTCCAACAGGAACGGATAGCTTCTTGGACGCTATCGCTGGTTAATTCGTAGATACCGTGGAGCTCGGCTTTCAACATGTAAACAAATTGCCCATAATGCATCTGAACCATCATTTTCGGATTCAAAGGGATAAAGAACTTCTGCTGAATGGCTTCTTCGTACAATCTGTTCATAGGCTCGCACCAAACGCCTGTATAGACTGCCTGCTTCACCTCGTCGTAAATGTAAGGCGAAAAGGAGTATTGCTCAATAAATTGAAAGCCCTGTGGATATTTTTTACCCAAGTCGATAACTCGGCTCCACCCCAATTCGAACTTTTCACGAATAGTTCTGCCCTGCAATAATCCTTCACGAACATACTCTCCGTTAAACGTGACAATCGCTTTGTACAATTCGTTAACTATATCTTCTTTACTTTGAAAATAGTGATAAATGCTTCCCGTCGAAACGCCAGATTCCTTTGCGATTAGCGCCATCGAGGTAGCCTGAATTTCCTTCCTAATTATGATATTTAGTGTCGTTTCGAGGACGGATCGTTGCACCTTGTTGTATGTCTCAAACATCGGCTACTCCTTCTCACAATAAATCGAACGTTCATTCTAATTAGATCCAACGAGCTCCTCGGATGGCTTGGATCCGATACGTTTTAACAAAAATGAAAAAGACCCTACGCTTTTGCGAAAGGTCTTATTATGTGGGAAGCGATTAATGATTGTAAATATTACAGGGATCAGAGTTTGTTACCGAACGGTTAAAGATTGATTTTCATCTCTAGGGCGATTGGTACTTTCTCCAGTGTACATGTAAATCAACAACCTTTCCGGATCGCATCGAATCCAATGGAATCATGTTCTTCCGTTATATGCTAGTTGATTTGTTAGTTACCACTTCCCACGTATTTGTTATTACCCAATGCAACATCGAAATGAATCATTTTTTCTGACGAGATAATTAAGTCCTATATCGCGGCTGTCGATCGATGTCGGCAGCCGCGTCTTAGTAGTATATGGAGCTATCGTACGCTTTGACTTACTTTAATATTGTCCTTTAATAACAAAAAACGAGCCCCGAATTGTTCCAGCTAGTTTAGACTTTTGCCTAGCAAACTTAAACTTCCCTTCTAACTCCTTTGGTACCTCCATCCCCTCAGAAAGCTTAAAACCAACGGCCCGCTTCTTAGGGTCATCAACTGTATACATGACATTGATCCCAAGACCATTCTCATAAAAGACGTAGGTAAATTGGATATTTTCCACTTGAAAACGTGACGTTTCTAAAGGTTTGGCTGCAAACGCAATATCACGTTCTTCTTTCAAAATGCGGTTCACATAATCGAGATTCTCCTGACTTTCGCTAGCTGGTACAACCATAAATTCATGTTTGTATTTGTTCATAAAGTAACGGGCTTCATTAGCACGTAAACCAGCAAGCGCTTCCGCTACAGGTGAAGACTCTAAACCTACCGTAGACACATTTTTAAAATCAACGATATACGACATTTCCATCCCTCGTTTCTCTCATTATTCCTAAAACCAGAAATTTAATCTTCTTATCTACCAAATATTATACCAAAAATGATTCAATATAAACGTTCACGTTTTGGATATGATAAAGCTCGTTGTTCAACTTCCCATACAGATGGTACGGGAGTCGTTTCAGGTTCCGGCGTTAGTTTTGGAGCCGGGGGATCATTTTCCACATCTGAAATGGACATGATCCCGCTTTTTTTCTACGTCATTATTTTTGAGGGCGCTAGGCATCCAGTTAATTTTTGGTAACTGTCAGCATGAAAGACTCATCCGGGTTCCAGTGAATTTCTCCGCCTAGCTGCTCTACAAGGAAGCGAACCGGTACATAGTAGACTCCATGAATGAATAATACCTTATGATCCATATCAACCTGTTGGCCGTCGACAATAGCCGTAGCACTATCCTGCGTAAAGCGGATTTCCTTTTTACCTGTATTGACCACGACGCTATTGTTCGTGCTGTCCCATTCCGCCTTATAGCCTAGCTGCTCGGTTATTTTACGTACCTGTCCATAGGCTACATCGTCAGAGGTAAAGCCGTAATTCGACAAGTAGTCGTCGGAATCGCTCATACTTTCTGCCATAGTATCGAATTCGGTCTTATTCATAAGCCACAGGCTGAACTGCTTGCGGGTCACTTTCAAATCGTGCTTTAAAAACGTATACAATGCGGAGTTTTCATCCACCTGCTCCATGACTGCCTCCGGGGTATCGAGCTGGGAAACGTCTACCGCATCCCGCGAGGCTAGAGCCGCAGGCTGAACCGAGCCATTCATATTCCAACGCTCCATCTGGAACCGCACCTTACCGCCCTTAAGTCCGCCGATCTCTTCTTTGAACTGGACGTTCAAGTCGGCTTTTCTTACAAACTGCTGCGGGTCGACAAACATATCGAGATGTACCCGAGTATCCGGAGAAATATGAATCTCTTGCTGCTTCGTTGTTACGATCGAAGCCAGTGTTGCGAGAATAAATTTCTCGGCCCCGTAAATTCCCTCCACCGACATTTCTTTATCGGTAAACCATTCATTGTACCGACCTCCGACCGCTTCCTCATCCTTGAGGTATTCGAACAAGCTGTCCGCCATGTCCCGTAGCCCTTTGTCATCCAATGTTAGCGAGCGTAAGTATTTCTTCAGCAGCTCCGGCATCTGAGTAGCCGTCACATCGAAAGCCACGGTGGTCCCTGTCGCTTGACTGCCATGAACATCAACTACCTGGTTCCGTTGTATAGACAAGCTATCTGTATTAGGCAGGTTGCGGACCAGCAGTTGGAGCCCCTTCTTGGTCAAATCGCGTTCCCGCTCGCTGCCCGCATCAGAAAGTGGTGTCGAAGCCGTCCCCAACTTCAGCCATTTATTCCACCGATAAGGAAGCTCATCGGACAGTTCTCCAAGCTTCAGTGTAATCGGATGCCGTGCGCCCTCCACTTGAACTATTGCCTTATCCCCTTCCACCGAATATTCGAACGGGATTTGAAGCTTAGCCTTGGTCAGCAAGCCTTTACCGGAAACAGTTCCAGACTTCTTATTAGCCTTCAGCTCGTTAATGCGAAGCTCCAGACCGTTCAGTAGCTCGTAGGCCTCCAAATAGGACCTCTGATAGCCAATCCCGAGCTCATCTGTTTTGCTAAACTTATCGGTGTCGATATCAAATTCAAACTTCAGAGATGCAGACCCTTCATAGGAAGCAAGCTCCGCTTCCTGCTCAAACAGCTTCACCGGGTCAAATCCGTCGACCGGCTGACAGCCCGCCAGCACGAGCAGCGTGACCAGCAGCGCTATGATTCCCCTCTTGTTCCAACCATACATCAATGTTATCCCCCTCTTCATCTATGATCTCTCTTACTATAAATGGAAAATATTACTTCTAGCAAGTAATTTATGAGATTCATAGAGTTTCCCGATCCATTTAGGTCCATCTAAAATACGAAAAGCCTCCCCACTTGACGAGCAGGGAAGCTTTTCGTATTTTACAATTTTCCAGCATCGCTGCTGTCCGAAGAGAGCGATCCAAACGTTCGTTTCATCCGGCGTAATGGCCAAAATCCTGCCGATCCTGACAATCAGCAGGATCCTCTCAACAGGGAAAAATACTGACTTGTTGCCTTCCATTTAGCACAGTAATCTTGTTGAGCTCTTGATTGCAGTTACCACCTCTGGGAAAAGTCAACATTTTAGTAGCTAAACATACTTTTATCTAGATAGGATATTGATTTTTAAATTCGAAAATCTCATCAACAGCTTTGTGATACCCACCTGATTTTCGAAAGGATTCCCTAATATGTGCAACAGCTTTCTTGAAAGATGATAGGCTTAACACGTGATCTACGGCTTCACGTAGTTGATTTGCAGTCAAGCTTTGCATTTGTAATTTAATGCCTGCTCCGATATTGGCGACTTGCCCGGCAATTATCGGCTGATCCGCGCTTTGCGGGATTACAATTAACGGAACCCCGTAATAGAGACCTTCATTGGTACTGTTCATTCCACCATGTGTAATAAATAATTTAGTGTGTTGCAGTAAATCCGTTTGAGGAACATAATTTTTTACGATGAAGTTTTTAGGAATTTCCCCTAAATCAGAAAATTGGACTTTATTCCCAATAGACATGACGATAGTATGATCAGTGTTCCCAAATACCTCAAAACAAAGCTTATAGAAATCAATCGCATGGTTAAAGACTGTACCCAGTGAAACGTAAATGGGGTTTTTCTCCTTGATTGCAGTAAAGTCGAAGTTTTCTTGGGTTGATCGTGAAGTGATGGATGGACCTACAAATTTATAAGTTTGGTCGAAGGCTTCTCCATAAGGTTGAAACTCCCTTGTTGTATAAACAATTGTAAGTGGTGCAGGATTACAAAACACTTCGTAAGGAGAATGGATCTCCACATCATATTTTTCCTTCAGCATTGCCGTCAGGCTTTGAAATCTATCGTTTATAGGTTTAACTATTTCTGAAGGAACTTGTCTATAAAATTGTTCCAACATTTCATCGAATGAACCTTTTGTCTGTGCAAAAGAAGTACAAGAGTTGATTGCAGGAAGCTTAAGAATTTGAGCAAGTAAACGTCCACAACCAAACATGGAATCATGGATGATATAATCAAAATGCTCTCCTTTGATCTGTTCAAGAACGCTTGGTATGACTATATCTGCCGTAAGTAAAAGACCGTTGATTCTTTCGAGTAAATAATCTCTTCCACCTGAGATAAAGGCTTTAATAAATTTTTGATCGTCAAATGTTCGTACTGTAGCTCCCGTCTTCTCAATACGCTCCCTAAAAGCTTCTATAGAAAAGTACACTACCTCTTCTCCACGTGAAATTAGCTCTTGCACAACTCCAATAGTTGGATTGATATGACCCTCTGATCCACCATTAATAAATAAAACACGCGCCATATCTACCACTCCTTAGGTATACTGTTCTCTAAATTATGTAAGAGTAAGGGTGCTGTCCCATATCATCGTTCGAATCCAATAATGTAATCAAGTTTATCATAGTACAATACTTGAAAATTTCAAAACTTTAATCACCATATTTTTTAGCGATTCTGCTTTTTCGTATTATAAAGTCACCAGTACTTACTGGTCGACCTCATTTTAGTGTGGTAGCCGGGCAGGACGTTTGTGTTCCTGGGAGGCAGATCCCATGTGTGTGTTTAGGATAGTATGCGGTCGGTACAATTGATGTGTTTAATCTATAATAATCGAATCTGATCATTAATGTTTCCCTTGCTTAGTCCTCCGTGATAGCATATTACGGATTCAATGTTAAGATCCTGATATCTTTTCAACGAGAGTCGAGCTTCCTCTATATCGAGTGTTGTTGGCTCATGAATTCCTCCAAGTATTCCGTTTACACTATACATCGAATCCCCAGCAACGAGAGTTTTACTTCTTTTCAAATAAAGGCTGATATGACCGGGAGTGTGCCCAGGAGTATGGATGACTCGAATTCCGCCACAAAACGCAAGTTCCTGACCATCGAATAATGTATTGTCCACTCTACCCTTGGGGGGATTTTTTATTTGTCCATCTTTTAGTAGAGGTAGTTCCCCTTGAATATAAGGTTTATCCAGTGCGTGTGCGTATACCTGAACTTTACTGCCACACTCCTGCAAAATCTCAGGGAGACTTCCTATATGATCTATATCTTGATGTGTCAAAATCACAATTTTCACCTGGTCGAGTGACACTCCTGCCTTCCTCATAGACATTCTTAAATCTTCTATTTGTCCTGGGAACCCGGTGTCTATTAACACGGCCATTTCTTGATCCCACAAAAGGGTTGGGTTGATTGTATTCCCGCGAAAGTCCAGCTCAAGCATGTGAACTCCATATGAAATTTCCACGTTTTCAGCTCCTTTATACTTAGCTTTATACACCACGGTTTATACAACACAAATATTTTATTGTACGTAAAAATATTTTATTACGTTTTTTATTGGTTTGTCAATAAACAACTGGCCAAATCAATAGTAAGAAAATCAACATCCACTTTGCCGACGCATGCTGATTTATTGTGGTATGTCATCAAGATGAGCCTTACGTATGTTCGCACTCTCTTTATCTCACTTGGTTTTACAAAAAAAAGCCGCACTTTAAGCGGCTTTTAATGTAATCTTCTTATCGAACGAGACTTGCAGCCGTCTTGATGTCATAAATGACGAGACTTTGCCGGATCCGTTTTCTGAATATACCAATAAGCTACCGGCATCTGAAAGGAACCTTTCGGATTGGTGACCCGGCTGTATGCCGTCACCCGGTACATACCCGACTCCTCCGACAACTTCACCTTTAAGGTAAAGCGATCACCCTCAAACGGCACCGATACCGGGTCGCCTTCCTGCACGTATTCGTCTCCCTCCTGGCGATCCATTCTAAAGGTCAATCCAGTGCCACTGATCCTGTCCACCGTTCCCGAGAAGGTCATGTCCGAGCTGGAGATTTCCTGATACGCCTTTTCCGGGGTCAGCTTCAAAAGGCGGGTGGAATCTCCGGAGCTGAAAGACGTGTTTTGGTCCAGAATTGCCGTTAGCTCCCGCAGGGGAAGCTCCACAGAATACTCCGAGTCGAATAAAATACGCTTTCCTTGGGACAATCGAAGCTGCATCCGGTTTGTTCCGAGATCAAGTTTGATTGACGTATCCATCCTATACTTAGGCCCGCCGTCAATAGCTTCAGCCATACCGCCTGCTACAACCGGTGCGTGAGCAATATCCCCGTTAGTTTCTTTTTCAAGTCCAAGGAAGGGTAGTTCGGATGTTCCCTGCAAAAACTCATCCACACGGACAATGTAATTGTAATTATCAACACGTTGCTTGAGTCCATGATCCTCGACTATCATCTTCCGGTACGTGATGTTCTCCAAATGCGTCTCCGGGCTCCACACTGACTCATACCCGAACAAGTCCTTAAGCTCCGGCTCTCGAAGCAGCCATTTACCGTCCTGCTTGACCGGTTGCTTCCAAAGCTCCACCTTCACTGCCGTGGTCCCAAACCAAATCAAGTCCACATGGTTGTCGCCATCCCTTAGGATAAATCCGTTAGTCCCGTTTTCAACCAGCAGACTGCCGTCTTCCGTTTCTTTTGCCGTATATCCCAGCATGCTAGCAATCCATGTTACATTTAGCATAGGCAAGTCATCGATCGTCCGGCCGACTTCCTCCCCGTTCCAAGTGATCTGCGGGTCTCCGATCATAATATCATCTACCTTAACAGTGCCATTTTCCCGCACTACTAGCGGATTGTTGGTGAACCATCCGGCATCGTCAGCGTTGGGAGTGAAACTGATTTTCCGTTCCTTCTCAGACCACACGACACTCCCGAAAGCGGACAAATCGTTCAGCTTGATGACTGTTCTTCCGCCGATATTAATGGAAGGAATCTTATGATCACTGTAATAAGCTGTTATATCCGTATACAGAACGTCGGCTAACTTTGTGCCTGACGGCTGGGTTGTTTTCTGGATGGGCAGAGGATGTACCTCTTTCTTCCCGCTGTAACGAATTACCATCTTCCTTTCCTGAGGCACCCAAGCCACATCAAAACCATATTCCCGAAGATCCTCTGCCGCTACCGCTGTGTAGCCATCCACATTTAGCGAAGAAATCTCGGCACCGTTAACATACGCACGAATATCAGTTGATAGGACCTGCCCGGTCACATCTCCAATCTCTGTTGCCCAGACGAACGGTGTGCCGGTGCCGCCTAAGGCTAGGAACGCAGCAATCCCTAAAACAGCGGTTGTCAATCGGATTCTCCTCATTCGATACGTGCTCCCTTCGAATTAATATTCTGCCGTCGAGTCAAATTTAGTGTGTTCGACTAGCAATCTAACTTGATCGTCCACTTTAGCTCAATGGATAATGCCCTTTTTTAAGTAATAGTGCTTATGTCTACCCGCATTTTGAATAGTTCCAAATACCTCATAACCCTGCTTTATGTAAAAATCTTTTGCTTGAAAGCTCAACGTATCAAGTTTTATGAATTCGCATTTTTTCTCTTTGGCAATTTTTTCGGCTTCAGCTAAAAGCTTTTTTCCATATCCTTGTTTACGAAGTTCTTCATTGACAAATAGGTAATGTATCTCGCACCAGTTCCAACATATTTCCCCTGTAATACCACCAAAGATTTGACCAGCGGCATTTTTCAAAAACAGATTCACCTCTTGATATCTGCCTTTTAAGTCATCAGGGAAATGCTTTAAATTAAACTCAATCATCCTATCTCTCACAAAAGACTTGTCACCACTATTTAATTCATTAGTAATGTTTAGCTGCATACTTTCCACTCCAATCCCAATTGCAATCATTTGACTTTAATTGAGTTCAATAACAGAACCAATGTAACATATTGTTCCAATCTATGGGTAGGAAATAACACTAATACCTAATCATTACTATCCCGTTTCTCAACTTTAGCCAAAGCTTCAGCAAGCTACCACCATACTACTAATTGCCCGTTACTTCAATGAAAACAAGGAGCAGATGCCGCGGCAAACTACTCCTTGTTTCGTTTAATTATTGACTCATCAGCTCAATGGAGTTCTTATGTATTAAGATCTACTCTATACTCCGACTCATCTCGCACATAGAACACGCCATTAATTTTCACTGAATATGTTGAATATTTTTCAATTAGTCCGCAGTCTACAAAAACTGGAATATCATCAGCAGTTCGCTGAATTACGGATACTCTGACTTGGGCAAGCGAGGCTGCAAATAACTCTATGTCGGTAATTAAAGTTTTTTCCATCTGAGTTTGTCCCCTAGAAATTATAGTTTTGAACCTGTCCCTTTAGTTTATTATATTACTTTATAGTTTTTCATTGTCCAATCATAGTTTCTATTTAAGGCAGTAACGCACTAAATGAACCGGCGATATAGTTCTCGCCTGCGCTCTCCACGAAGCTGAGCATTTGAGTGGCTTACCCAACGTTCCTTAGCTAATTCTGGTTACAGGGTATGATCGCCACCAGCTACATGATTATGGTCTTTAGTAAGCACATCTCCATTGGCGGAGTTTTACAATTTTCCCCTCTCATTTTTCCATTGTGAAAATCTTACACAACGAAAAAAGACCTTCGAGACCGGTACACAATCGTATCGGTTCGAAGGTCTTTTTCTCATTAGTTAGCGGGCATTTCGTTAAAGAATGTAATGTCGTCTATTGGCAACCGAGTTGTCGGATGGCCCGGTTTTGCCGCTTTGCCAAGTGCAATTAGCATGATCGGAATGTATTGGTCGCTAATGTTGAAAGCTTCCTTAAGCTTGGCTGCATCATAGCCACCCATCGGAACCGTGTCGTAGCCATGGGCGCGTGCAACTAGCATAAGCTGCTGCGAAACAAGACCGCCGTCGATGTGAATGATTTTGTGTAAAACTTCTTTAGGAAGCGAACCGTACATACTAATCGTTCTTTCTGCGAACGATTTAGCCGTATCTTCAGGCATGAAGCCGCGTTTCGCTGCTTCACCATATATTTCGTCGGCTTTTTTATAGCCTTCTGTATCGCCCAACACAACAATCACCGCTGCTGCTTCCGTAACCTGAGACTGATTATAGGCGATCGGCAGTAGCTTCGCTTTCAGCTCTTCCGTCTCGATAACGAGGAAACGCCAAGGCTGAACGTTGGAGGAGGAAGGTGCAATCGCCGCTTCCTTCAGCAGCTCCTTAATTTGCTCGTGGGAGAGCCGAACGGATTTGTCATACTGACGTACAGAGCGGCGCTCGCGTATAACATCCGCAAATAGTTGGGAAGTTGCCCCAGTTTGAGTTGAAGTTGACATTTAAAATCCTCCTTTGGATAAATACTGTTTATGATCTAGCACAGTTAAAATCGAAAAATTGCACTTTTTTGCCACAGGCAACTTTTATAAAAATATGGATCAGTTAAATCGGATTAATTCTAAATGAGCTGAAACAACCTTTAGAAATGAGTGCTTAGTCTCATCATGATAAATGCTTCCGGAGTAACTGAAACTGTGTTAATTATCACACAGTATATTCCAAAAAAATATGCTGCTCGTGGATAGTATTAAACTGTTGATTATATTGCACAGTATAGACTCTGAGCAAACCGTTGTCAACTGCCTTATTGCCTGGATTCATTTTAAATGTTTGTTTCCAATTGATTGGCGATATCTGCTATCGTATATTTGCTTAATACTCCACGCATGCTGTCGTCCATTTCTTTAGTTATTTCCCCGAGCACGGTTTTCATACAGTTACCAAAAGGATGCGTACCCGCTGTTTCGGTAATACCGAAACATAGCTTGCTGCCTGCACGAAATGCATCGTATACGTCGACCAAACGAATGGACTCAGCTGGTTTCTTTAAGTGATAGCCGCCGGCACGGCCTTCTCTGGTTCCGATAAACCCTTCTTTGGCGAGAACGGCAAGTATACGGCGGAGCAAAGAAGGTTCTGACTGAAGGTATCTTGCGAGCTCAATGCTCGGACAAGCTGTGTTTACGTTCTCCTGCGACATAATAATAAGTGCTTGAACAGCAAGGCCGAACCATTTCGGGTGCTGCGTCGACGTACAATATTCCTGCTCCACCTTAGGTTCCCCCTTATATCACATACTATTTGCAGCTATGAGTAATTGTACCGAATTCCCGCGCATCCTGCAATTGTCAATCTATTATAACTGCTCCATCTAGGCAAATACCTAAAAAAAAGTTCAATAAATGAGCAGGTTGCCGTTGCACGTGATCTTCATGTTGTACCTTTCTATTTGCTTCTCGAAGCTACTTTTGCAAATTCCTTTGTCTAAAAAATCATCTCCTGAAAATTGAAACACCATAACTTAGATATTCGGCGAAGTGAAAGGCTGCCGGTAATTCACGCGGCAGCCTTTACGTGTTGTTATACAGCTATCTATCTCGTTAGTTAGATGAGTTTATAATTACCAGACTACAAACTATGACGCTTTCGTTCGATTATGGTTTTCTCCTTAATGCTTGGCCGCAGCGGGCGCAATAGCGAGCATCCGGAGGTGACTGCGACTTACATGCCCCGCATGTCAGGGGCCTTGCTTTGGGAGCATTTGCTGCTGCAGCAGCTTCATTCAGCGCTTCATCCTGCCGAAGCGGATTCAGGGCTGAAATAGCATGGTTCTCCTCCTTCGTTCCTTTGCGAAGGAGGCCATACAGCAGAAGCAGGCCGCCCGCTCCGACGGTAACCATCGACAGCATTCTCCATAATCCTTCTGCTAAATGGAAGTCCCATAGCGCATGAAGCGCCACGGCCGCCAACATGAGCGCTGCAGCCAGTCCGTGCCGCCGGAACACGAACCGCGTCCCCTGTGCGGCATGGCGCTTGTTCAGTCCGTACCAGATCCCGGTTGCGGCGATGGCCGTCCAAGTGCCGTGACCAAGCGGCGAGAGTAGCGCTCTAACCCACAATACCGCAAGCATCTCTCCTGTCGAACCCTGTTTCAGATACGACCAGCCGTAAACGATGCTTTCTACGGCAGCAAAGCCCATCCCGGCCGCTGCTCCAATCACGACGGCGTCCATCAGAAACCTCATCCGTCCACCTCTGAGAAGTATCGCGCATACGATCAGCTTCGC
Organism: Paenibacillus sp. UNC451MF; assembly: GCF_000686845.1. Classification (GTDB taxonomy): domain Bacteria; phylum Bacillota; class Bacilli; order Paenibacillales; family NBRC-103111; genus Paenibacillus_S. The sequence continues at coordinate 50,571 of NZ_JMLS01000034.1, forward strand.
GCCTTCTTCAATCAAGGCTACCGAAAGAGGCACGCTTAGCTCCGTAAAGCCGGCAGAGCTCCTGGCGACACCGAAGAGCCATTGCCGTTCCACCACCCAGGCAAGCGGAACCGCGACAGCCGCCGATAAGACGAATACCCACGCCAGGCGCATATGTGAAAATCCAAGCTGCTGTGAGCCCCGCATATAGGCTACGAAAGTTACAGGGCCGACCAGCCCGCCGGACAGCAATGCCGCCATTTGCCATAGCTGGTTTTGCAGCCAAACGGCCATGACAGTGCAGCCTGCGAAGAGGCCGCCAAGCAGGAACAGGAGATCGATCCACCTAGTCGATCGGTTAGTTGTAGGCAACGCTTTCTCCACAGGCAACAGGTCGTGTTCTTCGTCCGGCGCAATATCGTCTCCATCTGGTGCAGTGAATGAGGGGGCAATTGCCAGGTCTGGACGCCGGATTCGCATAATCTCCGCAAATTGCCTTCTCACTGGAGGATAATGCTGCCAGATCGCCTGAAATTCGTCGCTGCCCATAACCAATAACTCACCTTCTTCCATGGCGGTGATAGTCGCCGTTTGAGCTTGCTCCGACAGTAGCGCAATTTCGCCAAAAAAGTCCCCGGTCTCCATGACCGCACGACGTTGGCCAGTCGAGATTTTCTCGAACCGCCCGCCGCTTATCATATAAAAGCTTTCCTTAGGAGTACCTTCCAGCAAAATGGTTTCCCCTTGCAACACATTCCTTCGCACCGTAATTTCGGCTAATCCGCGCAGCTCGGAATCGGGGATGGCCGACCAGATTGACGCTTTACGCAGCAAACCGTGCTTCATGCGAAGCTCTGCCGCATACGTCAAGCTCTCATGGAAGTAGGGACTCGCATCAGCCAGCTTCTCAAATGCCGTACGGTCCAGTCGGAGGGCCATAACTTCGCCCAAAGCCCTAATGCCGGCCGTCCGCTTCTCATTACGGATTAATGCGATCTCTCCGATCAAGGCGCCATATCCGAGCTCGGCCAGCACGACCTGTTTTCCAATCAGGCTGCGGGTATGAACCTGCACTTTGCCATCCAGAACAAAGTAACAGTCATGCCCTTCCGCGCCTTCATGCATCAGCCACTCCCCTTCCGGGAAGCAGACGGTTTCCATGGTAGATGCCGCATTCTCAAGCTCCGTCTCCGGAACGCCGTGCAGCAGTGTATGGTTTCTTAAGAATCCCACGATATCGAAGGACATTCGGATTTCCAGCCTTTCTCACTATGTAGCTCTTTTTCGATTTCTATAAAAAAAGGAACCTGTCGAGGACAGGTTCCCGTACTGATTCATTATCTCATATTTCCGATAATGCTGCTGCGTTGATCAGCCATTTTTTTAATAAAATTAGTCATAGTATCGAAAGCTTCGTTTCTCTTGTTCGTCAAACTTTGCATGCGAAGCATATCCATTTGCTGACTGCTATTTAAACTGTCGATTTTACCGCGAAGGGTTTCCGACGCGCGGTCTATATCAGCTTGGGTCCATTTATTTGCTGAAGGGACCTGGACGCCGTTCTCGGTTAATTTTTTCTGCAAATCCGCATCCAATGTAACGCTGTCTCCCGATTTTTGCGGTCGATTCGATTTGAGTTTACTTAAAATTTCATTCAATTTGGCAATCTCGTTATTTCTATTTTGAATGGTTTCCATTTGCGTTTTGAGCTGGCTATCCAATAGCTCAGTACGTTGGGACTGAATCGACATTAATGCGGTTTCCAAATCCACGTTGGAAAATTGAGTCGTAATCATTCCTTGAGCATTAATGGACCCGACAGCATTTTGAGTCGCTTGACCACCGAGCGCTACCTTTACCGAGCTGTATGCCGAGTCGTTCATCATTAACCCTACGCCGCCCATTATCCCGATCACTAAGGTTCCTACGATAGATAATGCCATTTTCTTATTCATTCTTGCTTCCCCCTACTCGCTTCTATGGCTTGATTATATCACTGAAGCTTCCCTTAAGTCTGTTAAGTTCACCACATATCTGATAATTAGGCGAGGGCTGTGCGGACCCAGGGCAATAAGCGGGATAGCTCGGCTTAGGCTTGACTAGCGGTTGCTCGGTCGCTTGATGGTGGCATTAAGCCAAGCACCTGCATAATGAAAGAAGCCCCCCGTCCAATTGGTCAAGACCCAATTTAGTGGACAGTTAAGAAAAACCCTATTTTGCAAGCTGGCACCGGTACTCTACCGGAGTCAGCTTGTTTAATTTTCTTTGTGGTCTGTGATGGTTATAAAAATAGATATAATTTTCAATTCTGCTTTGTGCTTCCTCAATGGATCGGATATGATATGGATAGAGTGCTTCCGTCTTTAAATGCGAAAAGAAGCTCTCCATGGAGGCGTTGTCATAACAATTGCCTCGGCGAGACATGCTGATTTGGGCGCCAACCTTTGGCAGCATGTCGTGGTAATCGTAGGACGTGT
>NZ_JMLS01000035.1 GCF_000686845.1 Paenibacillus sp. UNC451MF
AAGAACGAACAGAAAGATCGAGTTCTTCGATCGTCATCTCTAATACTTTCTCTTTCTTATCCTCTTCTTTTTCCACCATAATCTCGGCATCTTTAGCTTCGTCAGTCAAACCGACAAACAACATAAGATGCTCAGTCAAGATTTTAGCGCCCAAGCTTACGGCCTCTTCAGGTCGAATACTTCCATCGGTCCAGACTTCGAGGGTTAGTTTATCATAGTTGGTAACTTGGCCGACGCGAGTGTTCTCTACGCTGTAATTCACGCGGGTAATTGGAGTATAGATCGAGTCAATCGGAATAACACCGATCGGTTGATCTTCCTTCTTGTTCTTATCCGCTTGAACATATCCGCGTCCCCGATTAGCATGAATTCGCATATGAAGACGTGCATCGGAGGAGAGCGTAGCAATATGCAAATCCGGATTAAGGATTTCCACATCGCTATCACCACGAATATCGCCGGCTACAACAGGTCCTTCACCTTCAGCGTCAATTTCCAACACTTTCTCTTCGTCGGAATGAATCTTTAACGATAGCCCTTTAAGGTTAAGGATAATCTCCGTAACATCTTCCATGACGCCAGGTACAGTAGAGAACTCATGCAGAACCCCGTCGATTTGGACAGAAGTAACTGCTGCCCCCGGTAACGAGGACAACAAAATTCTGCGAAGCGAGTTCCCTAAAGTTGTTCCATATCCTCTTTCAAGAGGCTCTACAACAAACTTACCGTAAGTGCCATCCTCACTCAATGATACGGTTTCTATTTTCGGCTTTTCGATTTCGATCATTTATAACCCTCCTTCAAAACGTCGTTTCCCTCTGGATAACTTAAGACGCATAGAACGTGCAGTATTCCTATCCAAACAGTATTCACACTTATTGGATATTTATACCACTCTTTCGCAATCCTGAATTAGACACGACGACGTTTTGGAGGACGGCAACCGTTATGTGGAATTGGAGTCACGTCTTTAATCAGGTTAACTTCCAAACCTGCAGCTTGCAGCGAACGAATCGCAGCTTCACGACCAGCGCCAGGACCTTTAACCATAACTTCAACGGCTTTCATGCCATGCTCCATTGCTGCTTTAGCGGCAGACTCAGCGGCCATTTGTGCAGCAAACGGTGTGCTTTTACGGGAGCCTTTAAAGCCCAAGTTACCAGCACTCGCCCAAGAAATTGCATTACCGTGCGGGTCGGTAATTGTGACAATCGTATTGTTAAACGTAGAGCGGATATGTGCCACTCCAGAGTCGATATTTTTCCGATCACGACGTTTTGTACGAACAACTTTTTTCGGTTTAGCCATTTAATTGTTAACCTCCTTTACTATTTCTTCTTGTTAGCTACAGTACGACGAGGACCTTTACGCGTACGAGCGTTAGTTTTAGTACGTTGACCACGAACAGGTAAGCCGCGACGGTGACGAACACCACGGTAGCAACCAATTTCGATCAAACGTTTGATGTTTAGGGCGATTTCACGACGAAGGTCGCCTTCCACTTTAACCGTTTTGTCAATTGCTTCACGAAGTTTGCTTACTTCGTCTTCAGTCAGATCACGAACACGAGTCGAAGCATCAACACCAGTAGTGGACAGGATCTTCTCGGAAGTTGTTCTGCCAATACCGAAAATGTATGTCAAAGCAATAACGACGCGTTTGTCACGCGGCAAGTCTACACCAGCAATACGTGCCATTTATAGGAGCACCTCCTTATCCTTGTTTTTGTTTATGCTTAGGGTTTTCGCAAATAACCATTACGTTACCTTTGCGGCGAATAACTTTGCATTTTTCGCAAATCGGTTTGACCGATGGTCTTACCTTCATTTTTATTACCTCCTAAGAGCTTACCTCAGCAAGCTAACTTCGTAAGAGTTACTAAGCTTGTGTTGTCAAGCGGACTTCGTAAAACAAAATCGTATCTATTTAAAACGATAGGTTATACGGCCTCTGGTCAAATCATAAGGGGAAAGTTCCACAGTCACTTTGTCACCAGGCAAGATCCGGATAAAGTGCATTCTGATCTTTCCGGATACATGAGCAAGTATCTTATGACCATTCTCAAGTTCCACCTTAAACATTGCATTCGGAAGAGGTTCAATCACTGTACCTTCAACTTCAATTACATCTTCTTTGGCCACAGTCATTCTCCTTTCTCTTGTGCTTCTGATTTCATTGGATCCACGTACTTCTTCAGTGCGAAACGTAATTTACCGTTAGTCACACGACCGCTTTCCTTTAAGCTATCCACTACTTCGCTGCTGATCGTTTGCAATAACTCGAGATGAATCAAGTTTTTCTTTTTAGGCTGGTCGAACTTCCGCTTGTCGCCGTCGGCAATCCATACGAATCGTTGGTCTTCGACGCTGATTATAACGGCGTACTTCCCGGAGTCCTTACCTCGAACGATCCTAACTAGTTGCCCGAGCTGTGGAATGTTTACCGAATCCACTCTATCACCTACGTCCGAGATTTCGTGAGTATTTCATACCCATCCGGGGTAATAGCAATGGTATGCTCGAAATGCGCGCACAGTGTGCCATCCACTGTAACGACTGTCCAATTATCTTGAAGGGTTTTGACGTATCGCTCCCCAACATTGACCATAGGCTCAATCGCTAATACCATACCTGGCTTCAATCGAGGTCCTCGATCAGGTAAGCCGTAATTCGGAATTTGAGGTTCTTCATGAAGCTCTGTACCTACACCATGTCCTACATACTCTCGAACAATTGAAAAACCTTCATCCTCGACGCATTTTTGAATCGCGTGAGAGATAGTGTACAATCGCGCATCCGGTTTGGCTTCCGCAAGACCGGCGTATAGAGATCTCTCGGTTACTTCCAATAACTTCTTGGCCGTATCTGAAATATTCCCTACTCCATATGTCCAAGCGGAGTCACCATGATATCCCTTGTAGTTTGCACCGATATCGATACTGATGATGTCGCCATCTTTAAGCTTACGCCCACTGGGTATACCGTGTACCAATTCATCATTGACTGAAGCACAGATGCTGCCAGAAAAACCGTTATAGCCTTTAAAAGATGGGGTCGCGCCCTGACTGCGAATATATTCTTCTGCGATTTGATCCAGCTCTTTAGTTGTAATATCGGGCTGAATGGCTTTTTGCAACAAGATGTGCGTATCGGCCACAATGCGACCTGCTTCTCTCATTAGTTCCAATTCAGCTGCAGACTTACAAATGATCATTCCGCTTGCCCTCGCAATAATGAAATGATTTGTGTAGTAACCGCACTTATTTCTTGTTCGCCGTTAACCTCACGCAAGTTTCCTTTGTTACGGTAGTACGACAATAGAGGTGCTGTTTTGCTCGTGTATTCATCAAGACGAGTGCCTACTTTTTCTTCAGTATCGTCTGATCTTTGATACAATTCGCCTGAACATTTATCACACACATTTTCACGTGCAGGAGGGTTAAACAAGATATGATACGTAGCTCCACATGCCTTACAGATTCTTCGTCCAGTCAATCGAGCCAAAAGCAGACTGCGGTCTACCTTTAAGTTGATAACGTGGTCTATGCTTCTGCCCAAAGATACCATGATGTCATCCAATGCTTCTGCTTGAGAAATGGTTCTTGGAAAACCATCCAGCAAGAAGCCTTTGTTGCAATCCGGCTGCTGCAGACGTTCCTTTACGATACCAATAGTGATCTCGTCTGGAACAAGCAATCCTTGGTCCACATATTTTTTTGCTTCCAAACCAAGCTCTGTCTCCTGTTTCATTGCTAAACGGAAAGCATCACCGGTTGAAATATGCGGGATTTGAAACTCATTGACGATTCCTTCCGCCTGTGTACCTTTTCCTGCACCAGGAGGTCCCATAAAAATCACGTTCATAATGATTTCCTCCCCATCGCATCAAATGATGCTAACAGCACAATAGGTGCCGATAGCTAATAAATAACTACCAGAACCTATTTGCTATTTATTAATGAAGCCTTTGTAATGACGCTTGATCAACTGAGTCTCGATTTGCTTCATCGTTTCCAAACCAACACCGATAACAATCAGCAAAGAAGTACCGCCAATTCTTACCGAGTTTGGTAAGCCGGCCACACTTCCAAGAAGCATAGGCAGGATGGAAACCGCGGATAAGAACAAAGCACCGGACAGGGTAATGCGTGTCATTACTCTAGTCAAGTAAGCGGAAGTTGTTTTCCCTGGACGAATCCCTGGGATATAACCACCGTTTTTCTTCATTTGATCCGCCATTTGCTCAGGGTTAATCTGAACAAACGTATAGAAGAATGTAAACCCAATGATAAGCAGCACATACAAAACCATCCCTAATGGATGTGTATAGTTCAAGTTCGTAATAATCCAGTCCGCTACCGGATTACCTCTCCAGAAGCTCGCGAGCGTCGGAGGGAATACAAGTAACGAAAGTGCAAAGATTACCGGAATTACGCCTGCTGCATTAACCTTTAAAGGGATATGTGTCGATTGTCCACCATACATTTTACGGCCAACAACACGTTTTGCATACTGAACCGGGATTTTACGTACACCTTGTTGAATAAAGATAACACCGGCAATCAGCGCGATGACAACGATAACCATGATGATCATCTTAATGATGTTCAAAAATAGTGCGTCACCAGCTTCTGCAAATTGAGTTTTGACGATTTGCGAGATTCCTGTAGGAATCGCAGCAACAATCCCCGCAAAGATGATCATGGAAATACCATTTCCAATTCCATTTTCAGTGATTTGTTCCCCTAACCACATCAGAAATGCAGTTCCCGCAGTAAGAACAATCGCAATTAAAGCATATGTTGCAAAGTTAGGATTCACAACAAGCCCAGCGTAGATTCGGTTAAATCCGATCGCCAAACCAAACGCCTGAACTATCCCTAAAACGATTGTACCATAACGGGTAAATTGCGCTAACTTCCGTCTGCCTACTTCCCCTTCTTTAGCCCACTGAGCAAACCTTGGTATGACATCCATCGATAACAGCTGAACTATGATCGAGGATGTGATATAAGGCATAATTCCCATCGCAAAGATAGAGAATTGAAACAGTGCGCCGCCGGAAAAGGTATTCAGCAAGCCAAATACATCACTGGAATTGGCCTGATCTTGAAGCTTCAAAATATCTGTGTTGATGTTAGGTACCGGGATGAAAGCACCAATTCTGTAGACGATCAGCACCAATAAGGTGAAAATGATTCTTTTTCTTAGATCGTCTACTTTAAAAATATTGGATATGGTACGAAACATTAAATCACCTCGGTTTTACCGCCGGCAGCCTGAATTTTCTCTACCGCAGATTGAGAGAACTTATTCGCTTTTACATTCAGCTGTACTGTGATTTCGCCGTCACCCAAGATTTTAATGCCGTCTCTAGCATTTTTAACAACGCCAGATTCAAGCAAGAACTCAGGAGTAATTTCTGTACCAGCAGCGAACTTGTTAAGCTCAGTCAGATTCACGATCGCGAATTCCTTACGGAATTGGTTAGTGAACCCACGCTTAGGCAAGCGACGATATAGAGGATTTTGTCCTCCTTCAAAACCTGGACGAACGCCTCCGCCGGAACGAGAGTTTTGCCCTTTATGTCCGCGAGTAGCTGTTTTTCCCATTCCACTTCCGATACCGCGGCCTACGCGTTTACGTGCTTTGCGGGATCCTTCAGCAGAACTAAGTTCATGCAACTTCATCGTTTGCACCTCCTCTAATGCTTTTTGTTAATCGGATTTATGCTTCGATTTCTTTAACTTCGATCAAGTGGCTCACTTGATTGACCATGCCGCGAATAGCAGCATTATCTTGTTGTGTAACCGTTTGGTGCAGTTTGCGAAGTCCAAGAGTAGCGACTGTACGACGCTGTACTTCTGGACGACCAATCAGACTGCGCTTGAGGGTAATTTGTAATTGCTTAGCCATGGTTATCCCTCCTAACCTAACAGTTCTTCAACAGTTTTGCCACGCAGTTTTGCAACTTCTTCAGCACGCTTCAGACGCTGCAAACCTTCCAATGTAGCATTAACCATGTTGATGGAGTTAGAAGAACCTAGGGATTTTGTCAGAATGTCGCCTACACCAGCAAGCTCCAAAACCGCACGAACAGGACCACCGGCAATAACTCCAGTACCTTTGGATGCAGGTTTCAACAATACGCTACCTGCTCCGAATTTACCGATTACCAAGTGAGGAATCGTTGTGCCAACGATAGGTACATGAATCAGGTTTTTCTTGGCATCTTCAATACCTTTGCGGATCGCATCAGGTACTTCACCAGCTTTACCGATTCCTGCGCCTACCCAGCCTTTACCGTCGCCTACAACGACAAGTGCGCTGAAGCTGAAACGACGTCCGCCTTTTACTACTTTAGCTACGCGATTAATGTTAACAACTTTTTCAGTTAACTCTAAAGTATTGGGATCAATACGCAAGTGACTTTACCTCCTTGTTAATGTTTTGATTAGAATTCCAGGCCTGCTTCACGAGCTGCGTCAGCCAAAGCTTGCACACGTCCGTGATACAGATATCCTCCGCGGTCAAATACAACTTGTTGTACGCCGTTCTTTTTAGCACGCTCAGCAATTAATGCTCCGACCTTGCGAGCTGCTTCTACATTACCGCCGTTACCGATGCTTTCTTTCAACTCTTTATCTTGAGTCGAAGCTGCAGCAATCGTTACACCTTTCACATCGTCGATCAGTTGAGCGTACATGTGTTTGGAAGAGCGGAAAATGTTCAAGCGTGGACGTTCAGTAGTACCTTCGATTTTCTTACGAACACGAAGGTGTCTTTTCAAACGAGCTTTATTTTTATCGCCTTTTGTAATCATTTGAGGTTCACTCCTTTCGACTTGAATGAGAGATTACCGCATTACGCGATTTTATTTTTTCTTACCTGCTTTACCTTCTTTACGAAGAATACGTTCGCCTTCGTATTTGATACCTTTACCTTTATACGGCTCAGGTTCGCGTACGGAACGTACTTTTGCAGCTGTTGCGCCTACTAACTCTTTATCGATACCTTTAACGATAATCTTAGTGTTAGAAGGAACTTCGAATTCGATGCCGTTCTCAGGCTCGATTTCTACTGGATGGGAGTAACCTACGTTCAAAACCAGCTTGTTACCAGTTTTGTTAGCACGGTAACCAACACCAACCAAATCAAGGGATTTCGCAAATCCTTCCGTTACGCCATTAACCATGTTGGCAACAACACTTCTAGTCGTACCGTGCAGGGAGCGATGTAATTTATTATCAGAAGGACGCTCTACAGAAATTTCGTTTTCTGTAACAACTACCTTCATATCTCTGTGTAATTCACGGGACAATGTTCCTTTAGGACCTTTAACCGTAATTAAAGTGTTGTCCAAAGTTACATTAACTCCGCCTGGAATTGTAATTGGTTTGCGACCAATACGGGACATGGTTTGCACCTCCGTTCATTTAAATTCTGTATTACCACACGTAGCAGATTACTTCTCCGCCTGCTTTGGACTGACGAGCTTCCTTATCGGTCATAACACCTTTGGAAGTGGAAATAATCGCAATTCCCAAACCGCCAAGTACACGAGGAACCTCTTGGCTTTGAGTGTAAACACGCAAGCCCGGTTTGCTGATTCTTTTCAGACCGGAGATAACACGTTCGTTGTTAGGGCCGTATTTCAAGAAAAGACGGATAATCCCTTGCTTGTTATCCTCGATATATTCAGCGTCACGGATAAAGCCTTCCTTTTTGAGGATCTCAGCGATTTCTCTCTTGATCTTCGAAGCCGGAATTTCAACCGTCTCATGACGCACTACGTTTGCATTACGAATGCGAGTAAGCATATCTGCAATTGGATCTGACATCACCATATTTGTGAACCTCCTTCCCGAAACTAGGGTAATTACCAGCTTGCTTTTTTAACGCCAGGGATCTGGCCTTTGTATGCTAATTCACGGAAACAAATTCTGCAAATTTTGAATTTCCGTAGAACGGAATGCGGACGACCACAGCGTTCGCAGCGTGTATACGCCTGCACCTTGAATTTAGGAGGGCGCTGCTGCTTCACTTTCATCGAAGTTTTTGCCACTTACTTTTACACCTCCGCTTTTTACCGTTTATTTAATAAACGGCATTCCTAATTGGGTTAATAATTCACGGGATTCTTCGTCGGTTTTAGCTGTCGTTACGATAACGATATCCATACCGCGAACTTTATCCACTTTATCGTACTCGATTTCAGGGAAAATCAGTTGCTCTTTAAGACCAAGAGTGTAGTTACCGCGTCCGTCGAATGCTTTGTTGGAAACACCACGGAAGTCACGTACCCGAGGAAGTGCCACGTTGAACAATTTGTCCAAGAAGTGGTACATACGCTCGCCGCGCAATGTAACTTTAACACCGATTGGCATATTTTCACGCAATTTGAAACCTGCGATCGATTTTTTAGCCTTCGTTACTACTGGTTTTTGACCAGCGATCAGTTGAAGGTCTTGAACTGCAACATCAAGCACTTTGGAATTGGAAACAGCCTCACCAACACCCATGTTGATAACGACTTTCTCAATTTTAGGCACTTGCATAACAGTGGAATAGCTGAACTTTTGCATCAACGAAGGAGTAACTTCGTTCAGAAAACGATCTTTTAATCTTGCTGCCATGTTTCATGTACCTCCTTTCCTAACTTATACGATTAATCGATGACTTCACCGGATTTTTTTGCTACACGCACTTTTTTACCGTTGTCCAATACTTTGTAACCTACACGAGTAGGTTGGCCGCTCTTTGGATCAACCAGCATCACGTTAGATACGTGAATCGGCGCTTCTTGCGAAATGATACCGCCTTGAGGATTCGCTTGGGATGGTTTAGCGTGCTTTTTAATCATGTTCACACCTTCAACCAACACACGGTTCTCTCGAGGATATGCTGCGATTACACGACCTTTTTTGCCTTTGTCTTTACCTGTAATCACGAACACACTGTCATCTTTTTTCACGTGCAATTTATTGTTGTGAGACTCTAATTTCTTACCTTTGTTTGGCATCGAATTTCCACCTCCTAAGAGTTTTCGGTAGAAAACTCACATCGTAAGCATTTGCTTAGCGTACGGAGTACGCTAACTTCGTAAGAGCTTAATGCGTTCGGAGAACGCAGCTTCATTAATTAGATAACTTCTGGAGCAAGAGAAACAATTTTCATGAAATCTCTGTCACGAAGTTCACGAGCAACTGGTCCAAAGATACGAGTTCCACGAGGACTCTTGTCATCTTTTACGATTACAGCTGCATTTTCGTCAAAGCTGATATAAGAACCGTCTTTACGACGAGCGCCGCTTTTCGTACGAACGATAACTGCTTTAACAACATCACCTTTTTTGACAACGCCACCTGGTGTTGCTTCTTTCACGGAGCAGATGATCAAATCACCGATATGACCAACGCGACGACCAGTACCACCCAAAACACGGATACACATAAGCTGTTTCGCACCAGAGTTGTCAGCTACTTTTAAACGAGATAGAGGTTGAATCATTGTCTAAACCCTCCTTCCGGAATTGATGCACATTGTTTATCTTAAACGATTACCGCTTTTTCAACGACTTCGATCAGTCTCCAACGTTTGTCTTTGGAGATCGGACGAGTTTCCATAACTTTTACAACGTCACCGATTTGAGCTTCGTTGTTCTCGTCATGAGCTTTGAATTTCTTTGTATATTTAATTCTCTTGTGGTAAAGGTCGTGTTTTTTGTAAGTCTCAACTGCAACAACAATGGTTTTATCCATTTTGTTACTTACGACTTTACCTACCTGAGTTTTACGTTCGTTACGTTCACTCATTGGGAGATCCTCCTCTCTCATTCATTAACTAATGATACCCAGTTCTCTTTCACGCAAAACAGTCTTTGCACGAGCAATCTCTTTGCGGACTTCTCGAATCTGAACTGGGTTCTCCAGTTGACCGGTAGCCAGTTGAAAACGGAGGTTAAAGAGTTGTTCCTTAAATCCGGCAACCTTTTGTTCAATCTCAGCAGTGGTTAAGTTGCGAAATTCACTAGCTTTCATTTGCTTCACCACCTACATCTTCTCTTTTAACAAACTTCGTTTTGATCGGCAGCTTGTGAGAAGCAAGACGCATTGCTTCGCGAGCAATCTCTTCACTTACGCCGGCAAGTTCGAACATGATTTTACCTGGCTTAACAACAGCAACCCATTTTTCCACGTTACCTTTACCGCTACCCATCCGGACCTCAAGAGGTTTTTGAGTAATTGGTTTCGCAGGGAAAATTTTAATCCAAACTTTACCACCACGTTTGATATAACGAGTCATTGCAATACGGGCAGCTTCGATTTGACGGTTAGTTACCCAAGCTGGTTCCATTGCTTGCAAACCATATTCTCCGAAATGCACTTCCGTACCGCCTTTAGCACGACCGCGCATGTTACCACGATGTTCTTTACGGTGTTTTACACGTTTAGGAACTAACATGATTAGTTGCCTCCTTCCGTTACAGCCTTTTTCTTAGCCGTTGGAAGAACTTCGCCACGATAGATCCATACTTTTACACCGATACGACCATAAGTGGTGTGAGCTTCTGCTGTACCATAGTCGATATCCGCACGCAATGTATGAAGAGGAACTGTACCCTCGCTGTATCCTTCCGTTCTGGCGATTTCCGCTCCACCCAAACGACCGCTTACTGATGTTTTGATCCCTTTTGCTCCGGCTCTCATCGATCTTTGGATCGCTTGTTTCATAGCACGACGGAACGAAACACGACGCTCCAATTGTTGAGCAATGCTTTCTGCAACCAAGATTGCATCCAGCTCAGGGTTTTTAATTTCAGAGATATTGATGTGGATTTTTTTACCGTTAGACAGCTTGGAGATGTAGTTACGAATAACTTCAACTTCAGAGCCACCTTTACCGATAACCATACCAGGCTTAGCCGTATGAATTGTAACATTTACACGGTTAGCAGCACGTTCAATATCAATATGGGAAACAGCCGAATCTTTCAGCTTTTCTTTCAAGTACTCGCGGATTTTCACGTCCTCAAGCAACAGATCGCCGAAATCTTTACCAGCGTACCACTTGGATTCCCAATCGCGGATAATACCAATTCTAAGTCCTACCGGGTTTACTTTCTGACCCACACGTTATCCCTCCTTATTTTTCAGATACCACTACAGTAATGTGGCTGGTACGTTTATTGATACGGCTCGCACGTCCCATAGCGCGAGGACGGAATCTTTTCATTGTTGGACCTTGGTTAACAAACGTTTGGGAAATAACCAGGTTGTTAGGGTCCATAGAGTAGTTATGCTCAGCATTCGCAATAGCGGAGTTCAATACTTTCTCCACAATCGGGGATGCTGCTTTCGGCGTATGACGCAGAATCGCAATCGCTTCTCCTACTTGCTTGCCGCGGATCAAGTCGATCACCAATTGCACCTTACGAGGAGCAATGCGAACGTATCTTGCAATAGATTTTGCTTGTTGCATGGAAGTACCTCCTCTCATTTACAGCTCATATTCCTAAACGCTCTAATTAGCGTTTGCTTGTTTTTTTGTCATCATCATGACCTTTGTAAGTACGAGTTGGAGCAAACTCACCTAGTTTGTGTCCAACCATATCTTCCGTTACATAAACCGGCACGTGCTTTCTGCCATCATAAACCGCAAAAGTGAAACCGATGAATTGCGGGAAAATGGTAGAACGGCGAGACCAAGTTTTGATTACTTGTTTCTTCGTAGTATCACCTTGCGCTTCGACTTTCTTCATTAGATAGTCATCCACGAAAGGCCCCTTTTTCAAACTGCGACCCATGTTTCGTTCCTCCCTTCATTAATCGTGACGAGAATTAAATTACTTCGTACGACGACGAACGATATATTTATCAGAAGCTTTGCCTTTTTTACGTGTTTTATAACCAAGAGTCGGTTTACCCCATGGAGACATCGGGGATTTACGTCCGATTGGAGCGCGGCCTTCACCACCACCGTGAGGGTGATCGTTAGGGTTCATTACTACCCCACGCACTTCAGGTCTTTGACCCAACCAGCGGGAACGTCCAGCTTTACCGATTTTCACCAATTCGTAGTCTTCATTACCTACGGAACCGATTGTAGCACGGCAAACTTTCAGTACTTTTCTTACTTCGCCGGAAGAAAGACGAATTGTAACGTATTGTTCTTCTTTACCGAGCAATTGAGCTTCAGTACCTGCAGCACGTACCAACTGTCCGCCTTTACCAGGTTTCAACTCAATGTTGTGGATAATCGTACCAACAGGAATATTTTCAAGTGGCAATGCATTACCGATTTTGATATCAGCTTCTGCGCCGGAGAAAATTTGGTCATCCACTTTCAAACCTTTAGGAGCGATGATGTAACGTTTCTCACCATCAGCATAGTGAATCAAAGCGATGTTAGCCGAACGGTTCGGGTCATACTCGATTGTAGCAACGCGTCCAGGTATTCCATCTTTGGTCCGTTTGAAATCGATAATCCGGTATTTACGTTTGTGTCCACCACCTTGGTGACGAACCGTAATTTTACCTTGATTGTTGCGACCCGCTTTTTTGCTAAGAGGAGCCAACAACGATTTCTCCGGTGTTGAAGTTGTGATTTCTTCGAATGTAGAAACCGACATAGCGCGACGAGCAGGCGATGTTGGTTTATATTTTTTGATTGGCACTAGGATTCCCTCCTTACTTTAAAAGAATAGATTACGCGTTCTCGAAGAATTCGAGTTCTTTGCTGTCTGCGCTCAAGGAAACAATCGCTTTTTTCCATTCGGATGTATATCCGGAATGACGACCGTAACGCTTAGGCTTAGCAGGCATTCTAAGTGTGTTAACATTAGTTACTTTCACTTTGAAAATAGACTCAATGGCCTGTTTAATTTCCGTCTTGTTCGCACGGAGTTCCACTTCGAAGACATATTTCTTCTCGGCCATCATATCACTCGTACGCTCAGTGATCACAGGGCGCTTAATAATGTCGCGAGGGTTCTTCATTACGCAAACACCTCCTCTACCTTCTGTACCGCATCCTTAGTAATGATCAGCTTGTCATAAACCATAACATCTAGCACGTTGATTCCTTCAGCCACCACAAACTTGATGCCTGGAATGTTACGCGCGGACAATGCTACATTTTCTTCGTAACCAGCTGTTACTACCAAAGCTTTACGGTCCACTTTCAAATTGCTAAGAATTGCTTGGAAATCTTTTGTCTTAGGTTGAGCCAATTGTAATTGATCCAACACAATGATTTCATTTCCGATTACCTTGGAAGATAATGCAGATTTGATCGCAAGACGACGTACTTTTTTAGGAAGCTTGTAAGAGTAGCTGCGTGGAGTCGGACCAAAAACGATACCGCCACCTTTCCATTGAGGAGCGCGAATACTACCTTGACGTGCACGGCCTGTACCTTTTTGTTTCCAAGGTTTACGACCACCGCCGCGTACTTCAGAACGACCTTTTACTTTATGTGTACCAAGACGAAGGGAAGCACGTTGCATCAGAACTGCTTCATTCAATACGTGAGCATGCGGCTCGATACCGAATACGGAATCCGACAACTCAACTTCTCCCACTTGGGAACCACTAACGTTGTATAATGCTACTTTTGGCATCTGTAATCCTCCTTTCCTGCTTTACTTATTTCTTAACTGTAGATTTCACGCTAACGTAGCTGTTCTTAGGACCTGGAATGGAGCCTTTAACCAAGATTACGTTACGATCAGTGTCTACTTTGATAACTTCAAGGTTTTGCAGTGTTACTGTTTCGCTACCCATGTGTCCTGGTAATTTTTTGCCTTTAGGAACGCGGTTAGCTTGGATCGAACCCATGGAACCTGGACCGCGGTGATAACGGGAACCGTGAGCCATCGGACCTGTGTGTTGATTATGTCTTTTGATAACACCTTGGAACCCTTTACCTTTGGAAGTACCTGTTACGTCAACGAATTCACCAGCAGCGAACAAGTCAGCTTTAATTTCTTGGCCAACTTCATATTCAGACATGCCGCGAATTTCTTTTACGTAGCGCTTAGGTGTTGCGCCTGCTTTTTTAGCATGACCCAACTCAGGTTTAATTGCATTTTTTTCTTTCTTATCATCAAAGCCGATTTGGATCGCTTCGTAACCGTCATTTTCTGCATCCTTCTTCTGAAGAACAGTACAAGGACCTGCTTGAATTACAGTTACCGGAATAACCAAACCTTCTGGAGTAAACACTTGAGTCATTCCAAGTTTTTTCCCTAAGATACCTTTCATCGTTGACACCTCTTTTCCTTATATACGTTCATTTATTTATTCACATGTGAATTACAATTTAATTTCGATGTCCACACCGGACGGCAGATCCAAACGCATCAATGCATCTACTGTTTGCGGCGTTGGGTTAACAATATCGATCAAGCGCTTGTGTGTGCGCATTTCGAATTGTTCGCGAGAGTCTTTGTATTTATGAACCGCACGAAGAATCGTGATGATTTGTTTCTCCGTAGGCAGCGGAATCGGACCTGATACGCCTGCACCAGAACGTTTCGCAGTTTCAACAATTTTCTCAGCGGATTGATCCAGAACTCTGTGATCATAAGCCTTCAAACGAATACGAATTTTTTGCTTTGCCATAGTATTCCCTCCTTCTATCGCCCAATTTAGTATCGGACATACTCAGTGAAAATCTCCTGACGCCGCCCCTATGGCAAAGGGGCCGGGTGTGTCAGCAACCTCTCACGTCATCGCAACGTCACAGACCAACGCTCACTATTATATAAAATCCAGAAAGAAAATGCAAGCTTATCTTTATGCTTTTGCCTAAAAAAATAAATCCCCTCATCTATTAGAAGATGAAGGGATTCTTTTATGTCAAAAATTACTTGCTGATAGTAGCAACCGCGCCCGCACCAACAGTACGTCCGCCTTCACGAATCGCGAAGCGAGTACCTTCTTCGATAGCGATTGGAGCGATCAATTCAACCGTTACAGTAATGTTATCACCAGGCATAACCATTTCAGTACCTTCTGGAAGGTTGATGATACCAGTTACGTCAGTTGTACGGAAGTAGAACTGTGGACGGTAGCCAGTGAAGAAGGGCTTGTGACGGCCACCCTCTTCTTTAGTCAAAACGTAGATCTGAGCAGAGAAGTTAGTGTGAGGCTTAACGGAACCCGATTTAGCCAAAACTTGTCCACGCTCGATATCTTTACGATCAACACCACGAAGCAATGCGCCGATGTTGTCGCCCGCTTGAGCGGAATCCAACAATTTACGGAACATCTCAACGCCTGTTACTACGCATTTACGAGTTTCTTCAGCCAAACCAACGATTTCAACCTCGTCTTGTACTTTAACAGTACCACGCTCTACACGACCGGTAGCAACTGTACCACGACCAGTGATGGAGAATACGTCCTCGACAGGCATCAAGAAAGGCTTGTCAGTATCGCGCTCAGGAGTAGGGATGTAAGTATCGATGTGTTCGAACAACTCAACGATTTTGTCAGCCCATGCTCCATCTGGGTTTTGAAGAGCTTCACGAGCAGCGCCACGAACGATTGGAGTATCGTCGCCTGGGAACTCGTATTCGTTCAGAAGGTCGCGAACTTCCATTTCAACCAACTCAAGAAGTTCTTCGTCTTCTACCATGTCGCATTTGTTCAAGAATACAACGATGTAAGGAACGCCTACTTGGCGGGACAACAGGATGTGCTCACGAGTTTGCGGCATAGGGCCGTCAGCTGCGGATACAACCAGGATTGCTCCGTCCATTTGTGCAGCACCAGTGATCATGTTTTTAACATAGTCAGCATGGCCTGGGCAGTCTACGTGTGCGTAGTGACGGTTAGGAGTTTCATACTCAACGTGTGCAGTGGAGATAGTGATACCGCGCTCACGCTCTTCTGGAGCTTTGTCGATTTGGTCAAATGCTACAGCAGCACCACCGTATCTTTTGGACAATACAGTTGTGATAGCAGCTGTCAAAGTTGTTTTACCGTGGTCAACGTGACCGATGGTACCGATGTTAACATGGGGTTTATTACGTTCAAATTTCGCTTTTGCCATGGTTAGATTGCCTCCTTAAATAGACATTTATTATTAGGCGCCTTTGTTCTTTGCAACGATTTCTTCTGCAATGGACTTAGGCACTTCTTCATAGTGGGAAATTTCCATAGAGTATACACCGCGACCTTGTGTTCTGGAACGCAAAGTAGTGGAGTAACCAAACATTTCAGAAAGAGGTACCTTCGCACGAATGATTTGAGCACCGTGACGAGTGTCCATACCTTCAATACGTCCACGGCGGGAGTTCAGGTCACCCATAACATCGCCCATGTACTCTTCAGGTACAGTAACTTCTACTTTCATGATTGGCTCAAGCAATGCAGGACGGCATTTTTCAGCTGCTGCTTTCAAAGCCATGGAACCGGCAATTTTAAACGCCATCTCACTGGAGTCAACATCATGGTAAGAACCGTCAACGACAGTTGCTTTAATGTCAACAAGAGGGAAACCAGCGTATACGCCGTTCTTCATGGATTCTTCAATACCAGCTTGAATCGGAGCAACATATTCTCTAGGAATAGATCCACCCACGATTTTGCTTTCAAATACGAAACCGCTACCTGCTTCAAGAGGTTCGAACTCAACCCAACAATGTCCGTATTGACCACGGCCACCGGATTGGCGAACGAATTTACCTTCAACTTTAGCCGCTTGACGGAATGTTTCACGGTAAGCAACCTGTGGTTTACCCACATTGGTTTCTACCTTGAACTCACGAAGCATACGGTCAACTAAGATCTCCAGGTGAAGCTCACCCATACCGGCAATAATCGTTTGGCCTGTTTCTTCGTCCGTGTGAGCACGGAAAGTTGGATCCTCTTCAGACAGTTTTTGCAATGCGATACCCATTTTATCTTGGTCAGCCTTGGTTTTAGGCTCAACAGCAAGTTGGATAACCGGTTCAGGGAAGTTCATGGACTCCAAGATTACCGGATTTTTCTCATCACAAAGTGTGTCACCGGTTGTCGTATCCTTCAAGCCTACAGCTGCCGCGATATCACCGGAGTAAACTTCGCTGATTTCTTGACGGCTATTAGCATGCATTTGCAGGATACGGCCGATTCTTTCACGTTTGCCTTTAGTGGAGTTGATTACGTAAGATCCGGAGCTCAACACACCAGAATATACGCGGAAGAACGTCAATTTACCTACGAACGGATCCGTCATGATCTTGAACGCAAGAGCAGCGAACGGTTGATCGTCAGCAGATTTACGAGTTACTTCCGTACCATCTTCCAATGTTCCTTTAATGTCAGGAACATCGATCGGAGCTGGCAGGTAATCTACAACAGCATCGATCATCAAAGGAACGCCTTTGTTACGGTAAGAAGAACCACAAACAACAGGGAAGATTTTTACTTGGCAAGTACCAATGCGAAGAGCTCTTTTGATCTCTTCCACAGTCAGTTCTTCACCCTCGAGGTATTTCATTGTAAGCTCTTCATCAAGCTCAGCAACTTTTTCAACGAGGTCAAGACGAAGCTCTTCCACTTTTGCTTTGTACTCTTCAGGAATTTCAACTTGGTCTACTTCTTTACCCATGTCATCTTTAAAGATGAAGGCAACTTGCTCGATCAAGTCGATAATACCAATGAAATCACTTTCAGCACCGATAGGCAGTTGAATAGGAACCGCATTTGCGCCTAGTCTTTCACGCATTTGCTGAATTACACCCAAGAAGTCTGCACCGATGATGTCCATTTTATTAACATATCCAATACGAGGAACTCCGTAACGGTCAGCTTGTCTCCAAACTGTCTCGGATTGAGGCTCAACGCCTTCCTTCGCACTAAATACACCAACTGCTCCATCCAACACGCGCAGGGAACGTTCAACTTCAACGGTGAAGTCAACGTGTCCCGGGGTATCGATAATATTGATGCGGTGACCTTTCCAAGCTGCAGTCGTAGCGGCAGACGTAATTGTAATACCGCGCTCTTGCTCTTGTTCCATCCAGTCCATCGTTGCAGCACCTTCGTGCACTTCACCGATTTTATGAGTACGGCCTGTGTAGAACAAGATACGCTCAGTTGTAGTCGTTTTACCCGCATCAATATGCGCCATAATCCCGATATTACGCGTATCTTTTAAGGAGAACTCTCTAGCCATTAGGTTGTCTCCTTCCTATTATCAGGAATTTAATTTTACCAACGATAGTGTGCGAACGCTTTGTTGGCTTCAGCCATTTTGTGCGTATCTTCACGTTTCTTAACGGAAGCACCTGTGTTGTTGCTGGCATCAATAATTTCTTGAGCCAATCTTTCTTCCATTGTTTTCTCACCACGGAGGCGAGAGTAGTTTACTAACCAACGAAGTCCCAAAGTCGTACGACGATCTGGTCTTACTTCGATAGGTACTTGATAGTTAGCACCACCAACACGACGAGCTTTAACTTCAAGAACAGGCATGATGTTTTTGATGGCTGCTTCAAACACTTCCATCGGCTCTTTACCTGTACGTTCTTGAATCATGTTAAAGGCATTATAAAGGATTGTCTGAGCGACACCTCTTTTGCCATCAAGCATAATGCGGTTGATCAAACGAGTAACCAGCTTGCTATTATAAATAGGATCTGGCAATACGTCTCTGCGAGTAACTGGACCTTTACGAGGCATAGTTATCCCCCTTTCTCAAAAAGTTCATTCTAATTTGGTAATGCATTACTTTTTCACTTTCGGACGTTTTGTACCGTATTTGGAACGAGCCTGTTTACGGTTGTTTACGCCGGATGTATCCAAAGCGCCGCGAACGATATGGTAACGTACCCCTGGAAGGTCTTTTACCCGTCCACCACGAATCAATACAACGCTGTGCTCTTGCAAGTTGTGTCCGATACCCGGAATATAGGCAGTAACCTCTACACGGTTAGTCAAACGCACACGAGCATATTTACGAAGAGCGGAGTTCGGTTTCTTCGGTGTCATTGTACCTACACGAGTACATACACCACGCTTTTGAGGAGCGCTCAGGTCTGTTGCTTCTCTTTTCAGAGCGTTAAAACCTTTTTGAAGAGCCGGGGACTTGGATTTGTCCACTTTTGCTTGACGTCCTTTACGAACGAGCTGATTAATTGTTGGCATGTCGCCACCTCCTTCCAAAATTGTTGTTCTTAAGTTAAGCCCACAGATCCAGGCGAATCGTAAATGAACAAAGGAAAAGTTTTTGCCATCATCACATCGCTGTTCTTCAGACAAAAACATCAGTTTCATTCATTCACTACAGCTGCCATTGCAGCTCCAACTTCAATACCACACGCCTTACCTAACAACTTCATGGAATCAACGTATGTTACTTTAACCCCCATTTTCTTACAGAGGTTAACCATTTTTATCGTTATTCGCGGATCTGCATCTTCGGCAACAAAGACTTCAGTGGCTTTACCTAGCTCCACCATTCTTGTTGCTTGTTTTGTGCCTATGCTTATGTTCGTTGCCTGTTTCACTTTTTCATAAGACATGAAACCATCCTCCAAAGTACAGGAGACTATTGATAAAATGGCACACTTCGATATATTAGCATCCCAAGAACATCGTGTCAAGAAAATTGCTTGTCTTCACGAAAAGAAAATAATTCACATTTCTTTCATGAAGACAAGCATGCTTAAGCTTTTCTAATTCAAACATGATGTGTCTAACTGGGCTTCTAAATACTATTCGACCGTTACAGTTTCCATCTCTACAGACAGGTCCTCATCGGTTTCCACTTCATTCGGGTTCGTTATGCGGATATTACGATATCTTGGCATACCCGTACCTGCAGGAATGAGCTTACCGATGATAACATTCTCCTTCAATCCGAGCAACTGATCGACTTTACCTTTAATTGCAGCGTCAGTCAATACGCGTGTCGTCTCTTGGAAGGATGCTGCAGACAGGAACGAATCCGTTTCAAGGGATGCTTTAGTAATACCCAACAGCACCGGTCTAGCAACGGCTGGTTCTAAGTCCGCAAATAGAGCAACTTTGTTAGCTTCCTCATATTCATGGATGTCAACAAACGAGCCTGGCAGCAATGTTGTATCTCCAGCATCAACGATACGTATTTTACGAAGCATTTGGCGTACCATAACTTCAATATGCTTATCGTTGATCTCAACGCCCTGGTTACGGTAAACGCGTTGAACCTCTTGAAGAATGTAGT
Source organism: Paenibacillus sp. UNC451MF (assembly GCF_000686845.1). Classification (GTDB taxonomy): domain Bacteria; phylum Bacillota; class Bacilli; order Paenibacillales; family NBRC-103111; genus Paenibacillus_S. The sequence goes on from NZ_JMLS01000035.1 coordinate 20,199, forward strand.
TCTGAACGCCACGGATACCTTTAATACGCAGCATCTCTTTAGGGTCAATGGAACCTTCCGTTAACTCGTCACCGGCTTCAACATGTTGGTTAACCGATACACGAATACGGGAACCGTAAGGAACTGCATACGTTTTGGACTCAGCTTCACCAAGCACTTCGATCTCACGACGGTCTTTAGCTTCACGGATATCCTTGACGGTACCGTCAATTTCAGTAATGATTGCTTGACCTTTCGGATTTCTAGCCTCAAACAACTCTTGGATACGCGGCAAACCTTGCGTGATATCATCCCCTGCAACGCCCCCTGTATGGAACGTACGCATGGTCAACTGAGTTCCCGGCTCACCGATGGATTGTGCCGCGATAATACCGACAGCTTCCCCGATCTCAACGTGTTGGCCTGTTGCCAGGTTACGACCGTAGCATTTTTTGCAGACGCCATGTCTGGAGCGGCAGCTAAGAACGGAACGAATTTGAAGTTTTTCGATACCAGCATCAATGATCTTGTCAGCGATATTCGCTTCGATCAATTCATTGCGGCCGACAATCGTTTCACCGGTTTGCGGATCACGAATAGTTTCAAAGGCATAGCGGCCTTCGATACGATCGTATAGATCCTCGATGACTTCTTTACCATCTTGAATTCGGCTAACCATAAAGCCCTTATCCGTACCACAATCCTCATCACGAACAATCACGTCTTGCGCTACGTCAACGAGACGACGAGTCAAGTAACCGGAGTCCGCTGTACGAAGAGCCGTATCGGCCAAACCTTTACGAGCACCGTGAGTGGAAATAAAGTACTCCAAGACGGTTAGTCCTTCACGGAAATTCGATTTAATAGGTAATTCATAGATACGACCTGTCGGAGTCGCCATCAAACCACGCATACCGCCAAGCTGTGTAATCTGTGATTTATTACCCCGTGCCTTGGATTCCACCATCATATTGATGGAATTGTATTTATCTAAGGATTTCATCAATATTTCTGTGATTTCATCCTTCGTTTTACTCCAGATAGCAATAACGCGGTCATAACGCTCATCGTCTGTGATTAGACCACGACGGTATTGATTCGTTACTACATTAACCTTATCTTCCGATTCTCTTAGAAGGGCATCCTTCTCAGGCGGAACCGTAACATCGGATACGGCAATCGTAATACCCGCTTTTGTCGAGTAAGTGAAGCCAAGCTCCTTGATGCGGTCCAAGATCACAGACGTCAGAGTCGTATGATATTTACGGAAGCATTCGGCAATGATAGAGCCTAAATATTCTTTACCTACCGCTTTACATTCAGGCAAATCTTCCATGATTTTACGAATGTTAGCGCCTTTGTCAAACACGAAATATTGATCCGAAGCACCATTCAGCAAGTTCGCTTTTGTCGGTTCATTGATGAATGGAAAATCTGCTGGATAAATTTCGTTAAAGATGACTTTACCGATCGTTGTAATCAGCATGGCTTCTTGCTGTTGCGGCGTAAAGCTCGTTTTGTTGAGTACTTTCGCCGGGATCGCAATACGGGCATGCAGTGCAGCAGCTCCACGTTGATACAAGGAAACCGCTTCGTGTACAGAACGAACGATAGTCAAAGCACCTTTGGCAAACTTATTATCCGTAGTCAGATAGAAGCTGCCCAAGACCATATCCTGTGAAGGCGTAACAACCGGTTTACCGTCTTTCGGGTTCAAGATGTTACCCGATGCAAGCATCAACACGCGTGCTTCGGCTTGCGCCTCGGAGGACAACGGTACGTGAACGGCCATTTGGTCACCGTCAAAGTCTGCATTATACGCCGTACATACGAGCGGATGCAGCTTAATAGCGCGACCTTCAACCAAGATCGGTTCAAATGCTTGAATACCTAATCTATGCAGCGTAGGTGCACGGTTCAATAGAACCGGATGCTCCTTAATCACTTCTTCAAGTACATCCCACACTTCAGGGCTTACACGCTCAACTTTACGTTTAGCGCTCTTAATATTGTGGGCCAGACCTTTATTTACCAGTTCTTTCATCACGAAAGGCTTAAACAACTCCAAAGCCATTTCCTTAGGAAGACCACATTGGTACATTTTCAAGCTTGGTCCTACAACGATAACCGAACGACCGGAATAGTCAACCCGCTTACCGAGCAAGTTTTGACGGAAACGTCCTTGTTTACCTTTGAGCATATGGCTCAACGATTTCAATGGACGGTTACCAGGACCGGTTACAGGACGGCCGCGGCGACCGTTATCGATCAATGCATCGACGGCCTCTTGCAGCATGCGCTTCTCGTTTTGTACGATTATGTCCGGTGCACCGAGATCCAACAAACGTTTCAGTCGGTTGTTACGGTTAATAACACGGCGGTACAAATCGTTCAAGTCAGAAGTAGCAAAACGTCCTCCATCCAATTGAACCATCGGACGAAGCTCCGGCGGAATCACTGGAAGTACATCCAGCACCATCCATTCCGGCATATTTTTCGAGTTGCGGAATGCTTCCATTACTTCAAGACGTTTAATGGCGCGATTACGACGCTGTCCTTGTGCGGTCTTGAGCTCTTCTTTCAGCGTTTCCACTTCTTTGTCGATATCAATGTCTTGAAGCAGTTTTTTAACCGCTTCTGCACCCATACCTGCTTGGAACGCATAACCGTATTTTTCACGGTAGCTGCGGTATTCCTTCTCGGACAGCAGCTGCTTTTTCTCAAGCGGTGTATCTCCTGGATCGGTTACTACATAGGATGCAAAATAGATAATCTCTTCCAAAGAGCGTGGAGACATATCCAGGGCCAAGCCCATGCGGCTCGGAATCCCTTTGAAATACCAGATATGGGATACCGGCGCCGCGAGCTCAATGTGACCCATGCGTTCACGACGGACTTTTTGACGAGTGACTTCTACACCGCAGCGATCACAAACGACGCCTTTATAGCGAACACGTTTGTATTTACCGCAATGACATTCCCAGTCCTTCGTAGGTCCAAATATTTTTTCACAGAACAAACCTTCTTTTTCAGGTTTCAACGTTCTGTAGTTGATCGTTTCCGGCTTTTTAACTTCCCCGCGGGACCACGAACGGATCTTTTCAGGAGAGGCCAAGCCAATTTTCATGAATTCGAAGTTGTTAACGTCCATCAAGGAGCAACCCTCCTTAAAGTTTTGTGGAACAAAACTGCATTGTAAGCATAAGCCTCTATAAGGCTATATGATCAGCTAACCTAACGGTCTCACGAACATTGCGTTATTCTACACCTAACTCCGCGCCTTCGAGATTAAGGTTCAGCTTATCGCTAGTAACCTCATCCTCGTCGTCCATTTCCTTCATTTCGATTTCTTGCTCGTCTCCAGACAGGATTTTAACGTCCATACCTAAGCTCTGAAGCTCTTTGATCAATACTTTAAAGGATTCCGGAACACCAGGCTCAGGAACGTTTTCACCTTTAACAATCGATTCATAAGTTTTGACACGACCGACAACGTCATCGGATTTCACGGTCAAAATTTCTTGCAATGTATAAGCGGCACCGTAAGCTTCCAGCGCCCAAACCTCCATCTCCCCGAAACGCTGTCCACCAAACTGAGCTTTACCACCCAGAGGCTGCTGCGTAACAAGTGAGTAAGGACCTGTAGAACGGGCGTGAATTTTATCATCAACCATGTGTGCCAGTTTAATCATGTACATGATCCCAACTGTAACTTCACGTTCGAACTCTTCACCCGTACGACCATCGTACAGTTTGGTTTTACCACTGCGATTCATTCCTGCTTCTTCCATCGTATCAAATACGTCATACTCACGCGCGCCATCAAATACCGGTGTCGCAGTATGAATACCAAGGAAGTTGGCAGCCATACCCAAGTGAACTTCAAACGCTTGACCGATGTTCATACGAGAAGGAACACCGAGTGGATTCAGAACGACCTGTACAGGAGTTCCGTCCGGCATGAACGGCATGTCCTCTTCAGGCAGAATGCGCGCGATAACCCCTTTGTTACCGTGACGTCCGGCCATTTTATCGCCTTCGGAGATTTTCCGTTTTTGTGCGATATAGACGCGAACCAGTTGATTTACACCAGGAGGCAGCTCATCGCCGTTCTCACGGGTAAATACTTTTACGTCAACTACGATACCATCAGTACCATGTGGTACACGTAGGGACGTATCACGAACTTCCCGAGCCTTTTCACCGAAGATAGCGTGCAGCAAACGTTCTTCCGCAGTTAATTCCGTAACCCCTTTAGGTGTTACTTTACCAACGAGGATATCACCTGCTCCGATTTCGGCTCCGACACGAATGATGCCTCGCTCGTCCAGATTCTTCAGCGCATCCTCACCAACGTTTGGAATATCGCGTGTGATTTCTTCTGGTCCAAGCTTCGTATCTCTCGCTTCAGATTCATATTCTTCAATATGAATGGATGTATAAACATCCTCTTTAACTAGCTTTTGGCTTAGCAAAATAGCATCCTCGTAGTTGTAGCCTTCCCAAGTCATAAACGCTACGACCACGTTGCGGCCAAGTGCCAATTCACCCATTTCAGTGGACGGTCCGTCAGCCAGAATATCTCCAACGCGTACCTTCTCGCCTTTATGGCAAATTGGACGTTGGTTGATACATGTACCTTGGTTAGAGCGCATAAACTTATGCAGCTTATGCTTGATCAGATCGCCGTTAACAAGCTTGCCGTCTACCATTGCTTGACGACGAACCCAAATCTCGTTAGCAGATACGCGTTCTACCACTCCATCTACTTTAGAAACAATACATACCCCAGAATCTTTCGCTGCTTTATGCTCCATCCCTGTACCTACTAGAGGCGCCTTAGGAATCAACAACGGCACGGCTTGACGCTGCATGTTCGAACCCATGAGGGCACGGTTGGAGTCGTCATTTTCCAAGAACGGAATAAGCGCCGTAGCAACAGATACTACTTGTTTCGGTGAAACGTCCATATAGTCAACGCGTGCTTTAGGCAGCGTCAAAATATCATCTTTGTAACGAACGATTACGGAATCATTCGCAAAAAGCCCTTCTTCCGTAAGCTCTGCATTCGCTTGAGCAACAACGTAGTTATCTTCCTCGTCCGCTGTCAAATAAGCGATTTGCTCGGTTACGACTCCTGTTTTCGGATCTACCCAACGGTATGGCGCTTCAATAAAGCCATACTCGTTAATTCTAGCGAAAGTAGACAAGGAGTTGATCAAACCAATGTTCGGACCCTCTGGAGTCTCGATAGGACACATACGACCATAGTGAGAGTGATGGACGTCACGGACTTCAAAGCCTGCGCGCTCTCTCGTCAAACCACCAGGACCCAGTGCGGACAAACGACGTTTATGCGTCAGTTCAGCCAATGGATTTGTTTGGTCCATAAATTGCGACAATTGCGAGCTACCGAAAAACTCTTTAATCGAAGCAATAACAGGTCTAATATTGATCAGAGCCTGCGGTGTGATCACGTTCGCATCCTGAATGGACATCCGCTCGCGAACAACGCGTTCCATACGGGACAAACCGATACGGAACTGGTTCTGAAGCAGCTCACCCACAGAGCGCAAACGTCTATTGCCCAGATGGTCGATATCGTCGGTGCTGCCAATACCATGCAATAGATTGATAAAGTAGTTAATGGATGAAATGATGTCTGCAGGCGTGATGTTCTTAACCGACTTATCGATCTTGCCATTAGCAATAACTTTAACGACCTTACCGTCTTCGATAGGCGAGTATACATTGATGCATTGGAATGGAATGCGTTCCATCTCTGTAACACCATTAACTGCTGTATACTCATTAAAGCCTACGTTGTCCTCCAAATGAGGAAGAACTTCATCAAGCAGACGACGATCTAGCAACTGGCCTGCTTCAGCAATGATCTCTCCTGTTTCCGGATCAACCAAAGTTTCAGCCAACCTTTGATTAAACAGCCTGTTCTTGATGTGCAGCTTTTTGTTGATTTTGTAGCGACCCACGTTAGCCAAATCATAACGCTTCGGATCGAAGAAACGAGCTACCAGCAAGCTTCTCGCATTATCCAGCGTAGGCGGCTCGCCTGGACGCAGACGTTCATAGATTTCAATTAACGCTTTATCGGTAGAGTCGGTGTTATCCTTGTCTAACGTGTTACGAATATACTCATCGTCACCGAGCAGGTCCAAGATTTCCGCGTCTGTGCCAAAGCCCAAAGCTCTCAGCAGGACAGTAACCGGAATCTTCCTAGTACGGTCAATGCGAACATAAATGATATCCTTAGCATCCGTCTCTAACTCCAGCCATGCGCCGCGGTTAGGAATAACGGTAGCCGTATATGTTTTCTTGCCGTTTTTGTCCACTTTCGTGCTAAAATAGACGCTAGGAGAACGAACCAGCTGACTGACGATAACCCGTTCGGCACCATTGATAATAAAAGTCCCTGTCTCCGTCATCAAAGGGAAATCTCCCATAAATACTTCCTGCTCTTTGACTTCACCAGTTTCCTTATTGATCAAGCGCACTTTCACACGAAGCGGAGCTGCGTAAGTAACGTCGCGTTCTTTGGACTCATCCACTGAATATTTAGGTTCACCTAAGCTATAATCAATGAACTCCAATACCAAATTCCCCGTAAAGTCCTGAATCGGGGAAATATCCTGAAACATTTCACGCAATCCTTCTTCCAAAAACCACTCATATGATTTTTGTTGGATTTCAATTAAGTTCGGAACCTCCAGAACTTCATGAATCCGAGCGTATGACCTGCGTTTGCGTCGACCTAATTGAACAAGATGACCCGCCAACTTTGATTCACCCCTCATGTCTACTCAATAGAACAAAATAAAAGCCTCTCCTGAAGCCTTCTCGAGTAAATACTGTTGAAGTGATACTTCTTTTGGAAGCTTCTAAATGCATCAACTTTCTTGTTACCATAATTTTCTCCATACCTTGTAGGTTTTACCTAAAATTTAAACATTATACGTATAAAGCTTAAACTTTATTCACCCAGGTACGAAAAAAATGTCTTGACATTTTAGCATACTAAAGACATATAACCCAATCTTAATGCTGACATTTTATAATAATACCACATACAAAATGTCAAGTCAACATAATTGTAATCTACTCCACTTATTTCACAGCTTTAATAATTCGATAGCCTTTATCCTTGTCGACTTCTATTACTTTCGAGAATAAACTCTCTAGTTTAGCAAAAGCCGAAGGCGCGCCTTGTTTTTTCTGAATCACGATCCATAGAGCACCATTAGGTTTCAGAACTTCATAGGCTTGTTCAAAAATATGATGTACCGTCTCTTTGCCGGCACGAATCGGAGGATTGGTCAGGACAACATCGAACTTGCGATCAAGCACTTCAGCCAGCTTATCGCTCTGCATAATTTCCACGTTGGAAATATGGTTCCGCTGTGCGTTGGAACGAGCTAGCTCTACTGCTCTTTCATTAATATCTACAAGAGTTACCTTACCCTGAGGCACACATAGCGCGGCAGCAAGCCCGATAGGTCCATAACCACAGCCTACGTCAAGCACCTGAGCATCTTCAGGCAGCTGCATTGCAGCGATCAACACCTTAGACCCATAATCGACCCCCTTCTTGGAAAAGACTCCGGCATCGGTAACAAAGGTAAATTTACGGCCTCGCAGCGTTTCTTCAACTGTATGTACGTCATGTGCCGCAGTCGGTTTTTGCGAATAGTAATGCTCGCTTATTTCCCTCACCTCCTAAGGTTTTCTTAGAAGAAAACCCGCATTATAAGCATAGGCCTTAGAAGAAAAAAGAAGACCCCCTGAAGTAATAAGCTCCAAGGGGTCTCTGGAAAAAGAAACTATTTTACTTCTACAGCTGCGCCAGCTTCTTCAAGTTTAGCTTTGATAGCTTCAGCGTCTTCTTTGCCCACTTTTTCTTTGATTGGTTTAGGTGCGCCGTCAACCAAATCTTTAGCTTCTTTCAAGCCAAGACCAGTGATTTCACGAACAACTTTGATAACGTTGATTTTGGAAGCACCAGCGTTATTCAAGATAACGTCGAATTCTGTTTGCTCAGCAACTTCAGCTGCGCCGCCGCCGCCAGCTACAACAGCTACAGGAGCTGCAGCAGTTACGCCGAATTCTTCTTCGATTGCTTTAACAAGATCGTTCAATTCCAAAACTGTCATGCCTTTGATGGCTTCCAAGATTTGCTCTTTACTCATGGTATATATACCTCCAGTTAATTTTTGGTTTTTTGGGGTTCAACTACAAAGCTTATTAAGCTTCTTGTGCGCTGCCGTCTTTTTCTGCCACAGCCTTAACCGCAAGGGCGAAGTTGCGAACAGGAGCTTGGAGCACGCTGAGCAACATGGACAGCAAACCTTCTCTGGAAGGAAGCTCGGCCAGTGCTTTGATTTGATCAAAATCAACTACTTTACCTTCTACTACACCTGCTTTAACGCTAAGATGCTCGTTTTTCTTTGCGAAAGCCGTCAAGATTTTCGCTGGAGCTACGACATCATCTTTACTGAAAGCGATGGCAGTTGGACCTGTCAAATACTCATCCAATGCGCTCAATTCAGCATCCGCTGTAGCACGTCTAGCCAAAGTGTTTTTCAATACTTGGAACTCAATGCCTGCTTCACGCAGTTGTTTACGAAGCTCAGTTACTTGAGCCACGTTCAATCCACGGTAGTCAGCAACGATAGTGCAAGAGCTTTCTTTCAGCTTGCCTGCTACTTCTGCAACTTGCTGAGATTTTTGCTCAAGAATTTTCGCGTTTGCCATTTTTGCACCTCCTAAAAGTTTTCGTGAGAAAACGGTCTCCGTAATCATAAAGTAAGTTTTCATAAAGAAAACGGACTCGTCAGTTACCGTATTAACTTATCTCGTAAACATTCCGTTAGTGTCCCGTTCAATACGTTCTATCGGTCATGTCTGCGAAGGCCTCCGCAATAAAACAAAAATGCCTTCGCAGACACTGCGAAGGCATGATGATTCACGTTATCTTTGTTCTGAAGCAAAGAAACCCGATTCTATATCATAACACCTCGGCAGGAAATTAAGCTGAATCAGCACCTGCTGTCTACGGTAAGTCATATTCAATTATCAACTTAGATAGGTTAGCATGGTCGACTTAAAAAGTCAACTACCAAGCTTATCCTTATCTAAAGGTTTGTACGTTTACACGCGCGCTAGGTCCCATAGTCGAGGAAACAGCGATGTTTTTCAGGTATACACCTTTAGCAGCCGCAGGCTTCGCTCTGTTCAAAGCGTCGATCAATGCGCGGAAGTTGTCAGCCAGCTTCTCAGCATCAAAGGATACTTTACCGATAGGAGCATGGATTTGACCAGCTTTATCCAAGCGGTATTCGATTTTACCAGCCTTGATCTCCTGAACTGCTTTAGTTACGTCAAACGTAACCGTACCAGCTTTAGGGTTAGGCATCAAACCTTTACCACCCAAGATACGTCCCAGCTTACCCACTTCACTCATCATATCAGGGGTAGCTACGCACACATCAAAGTCGAACCAACCTTGTTGGATCTTGTTAATCATGTCTTGATCGCCAACGAAGTCAGCGCCAGCAGCTTCTGCTTCTTTTGCTTTTTCGCCTTTTGCAAATACAAGAACACGTTTAGTTTTACCAGTACCGTGTGGCAATACAACTACGCCACGAACAGCTTGGTCTTGTTTACGCGGGTCTACACCCAAACGAACTGCTACTTCAACGGTTTCGTCAAACTTAGCAGGCGCCGCTTTTTTCACAAGCTCGATAGCTTCCAACGGTTCGTAAACCGCTTCAGCATCTACAAGCTTAGCAGCTTCCAAATACTTTTTACCGTGTTTAGGCACTTTGTTTGTCCTCCTCTGTGGTATTAGCGGAATATCCTCCCACTGATAGTGCAATCGTTACATGATAAAAAATCATGTCGATTGTCACTGATAGTGCAACCGCTACATCACGTAAGCAATGTCGGTTGTCACTCGATATGCATCCTGTTACAACAGGAATTAGTCTTCGATTACAACACCCATACTGCGAGCAGTACCTTCGATCATACGCATTGCAGCTTCAACGGAAGCAGCGTTAAGATCGGGCATTTTTTGTTCAGCGATTTCACGGACAGTTGCACGTTTAACAGTAGCAACTTTCTTTTTGTTAGGTTCGCCGGATCCTTTTTCGATTTTTGCAGCAACACGGAGCAATACAGCAGCCGGTGGAGTTTTGCAAATAAACGTAAAGGAACGGTCCTCGAATACTGTGATTTCAACAGGAATAATCAAACCTGCTTGGTCCGCAGTACGAGCGTTAAACTCTTTACAAAAAGCCATGATGTTAACACCTGCTTGACCCAGAGCCGGACCAATTGGAGGAGCCGGATTCGCTTTACCAGCAGGAACTTGAAGTTTAACAATCTTGATAACCTTTTTTGCCATTGTGTGACACCCCCTTGCACGTAGTGTGGCGGCCCAACACGATCTAGAGCTTTTCTACTTGGTGGTAATCGAGCTCCAGAGGCGTTTCCCGCCCGAACATGTTTACATGTACCTTAAGCTTGGCTTTGTCGATAAGAATTTCTTCTACAGATCCGACAAAGTTTGCGAATGGTCCCACTTTTACACGTACGGTTTCTTTCAGATCGAAGTCAATCTTCGGTTTCGGTTCATCAATGCCCATATGCTTGAGAATAGCATCCACTTCCTCAGGAAGCAGCGCCGTTGGCTTCGAACCGGATCCTGTCGAACCGACAAAACCCGTTACACCCGGTGTATTGCGCACAACATACCAAGAGTCATCGGTTTGGATCATTTCGACCAAAACGTAACCCGGATACACTTTACGCATAACCGTTTTCTTCTTGCCGTCTTTATTCACAAGCTCTTCTTCCATCGGAACCAGAACACGAAAGATTTTATCCTTCATATCCATCGATTCAACGCGTTTCTCCAAGTTTGCCTTGACCTTATTTTCATACCCAGAATAGGTATGTACGACGTACCATCTTTTTTCCATTTCCATATTAGCCACCTATGCTCCCGTTTTATTAAAAACAAGACGAAGCAGCTCAGAAATGCCTAAATCAAGCACGTAGAAGTAAATGGTTGCAAAGACAACTGTAAACAGAACGACAAGCGTGTAGCTGGTCAATTCCTTACGACTTGGCCACTTCACCTTTTTCAATTCGGACCAGCTGTCCGCAAAAAAAGAAAACGTGTTGCCGAATCCTTGCTTCATTCTAGCCAAAAAGGACACAACTACACCTCCAAGAAACTACCTAGTTTCGCGATGAGCGGTATGTTCATTGCAAAACTTGCAAAACTTCTTCAACTCCATGCGGTCTGGATTGTTGCGCTTATTTTTATTGGACGTATAGTTTCTTTGCTTGCAGTTCGTGCACGCTAACGTGATTATAACCCGCATGATGTACACCTCCTACGGACCAGCCTCAAATTTTTAAACCTTAAAGGTTCAGCAAAAAAACGCCTTACAGTTTTAAGGCTACCTATGTACTTTAGCACAGCCCCATTTAGGTGTCAAGGGAAACCTATTACTACCATTACCGCTCATCCGCCTTCGCCTATAAGTAATAGTATGGACGAAACTGAGCCTCCGTAAACCTGTAAGAAACGACTGCCCGCTTAATTCCAAATAGACAAAAAAAATAAAGCACCCTCTTCTAACATCAGGGTGCCTTTCCTATGCGTCTCTAACTTCCAAATATCGTTCCAGCTTTCGCTTAACGCGCTGCAAAGCGTTATCAATCGACTTCACATGACGATCCAAATCTACCGCTATTTCCTGATAGGAACGGCCGTCTAAATAAAGCATTAACACTCTTCGTTCCAAATCGCTTAGAATCTCTCCCATTTTGTCTTCCAACCCGCTGAATTCTTCTTGATTGATGATCAGCTCTTCCGGATCCGTCACACGGGTACCGCAGATGACATCAAGCAAGGTGCGATCAGAGTCTTCATCATAAATGGGCTTGTCCAACGAAACGTAAGAATTAAGAGGAATGTGCTTTTGGCGGGTAGCGGTTTTAATGGCTGTTATGATCTGACGAGTGATACATAGCTCTGCAAAAGCCTTAAAGGAGGCAAGCTTATCTCCACGAAAGTCCCGGATCGATTTATATAAACCTATCATACCTTCTTGTACGATATCTTCCCTGTCTGCGCCTATCAAAAAATAAGAGCGCGCTTTGGCTCGAACGAAGTTCTTGTACTTGTTAATCAAGTACTCCAATGCGTCGCTGTCTCCGTCGCGGACCGCATCGACAATGTCTTCATCTGCCTTGAGGTCATATTCGTACATTCTCAGTTCTTTGAGGTCGACACTCACGGACAATCCCTCCGGCCTGGCAAGACTACGATTCCTTAATACCCTTGAAAGATAGGATAAGTATACATTATGTAATCTAATATCGTCAACCAAATTCCATTTGTTCAAAGCCCGGAATGGCCGAATATTACTGGCCTCTCCGCCACTTTTCGAACAAGTCCTTCATGTCGCCCTTCAAATTGCTGTCAAATGTATTCCTTTTCCCTGTAGGCTCATCCTGTATTTTGTGCTCAATATCCCGCTTCGACTGCCGTATCTTTATCAGAAGCTCACCAGCCGGCACACGAAATGCCCCTTTACCAAAAATAACGTGCTGCTCTGTCATATCCGAGGTAGCTACATAAATTTGCTTGCGCCGACCGATGTTCTCTGTAACAAGCCGCTCGATGAGCTCATCCGCCGTCTCTTTTTCCTTCGTGTAAAAAATACGAAGCTTACTCTGAACGTACTTACCTCCGAGGCCAGGTACGTAATAGGCATCAAACACTAGCAGCACTTTGGTCCCAGAAAATGACTGATATTCTGCCAACTGTTCAATTAATCGATCGCGCGCTTCTTCCAGGCTGATATCCTTTAGCTTTTGCAGTTCCGGCCAAGCACCGATAATGTTATATCCGTCTACTATGAGGATTTCCTGGATCATGAACTCAATCCGTCTATTTCGCGGTCAAACGTTGGCGTACAACCTCATACATGAAGACAGACGCCGCCACCGACGCATTCAACGAATTGATGTGCCCGAACATCGGAAGCTTCAGCAGGAAATCGCATTTTTCTTTGATCAGTCTGCCCATACCTTTATTTTCATTACCAATGACCAGAGCCAAAGGCATATTCAAATTGGTCTTGTACAGCGGCTGCTGCGCGGCAACGTCGGTGCCGGCAACCCATATGCCCCGCTCCTTCAACTGCTCAATCGTCTGAGCTAAATTCGTCACCCTGGCTACCCTTACGTACTCGACTGCACCTGCTGAGGTTTTGGATACTGTAGCGGTCAAGCCAACCGATCTGCGCTTCGGTATGATCACACCGTGCACCCCCGTACAATCTGCAGTACGAAGAATCGAGCCTAAGTTATGAGGATCTTCAATTTCATCCAAAATGAGGATAAAAGGTTCCTCATTCCGGCTTTGTGCAAGTGCCAATATGTCTTCTACTTCTACGTAATCATAAGCTGCAACCTGGGCAACGACACCCTGATGCTGTACATCTTCTACCATTTGATCCAGCTTGCGTTTATCTGCAGTCTGAACAATAACCCCATTCTGCTTCGCTTCGGCAATAATGGGCTGCGTCAGCTGTTTTTGCGCATTTTCGGCAATCCATATTTTATTAATGGTTCTTCCCGAACGAAGTGCCTCAAGCACGGAATGCTTGCCAGCGATAAATTCCTCCATAAGTTGTCTCTCCTTCTTAAGGCGATTTGCTCTTTCTCTACTGCACTTTCTCCTCATCCCGTTCCAAGGACAGCATGAGCAAATACTGAAGTCTTTCCAGTCGTTTCATGTAATACAAATATCCGATCAAGCATTCGAATGCCGTACTGTGGCGGTACTCCAAAATGTCTGCATTTTTAGCGGATGTTCCCGATTTGGCATTGCGCCCTCGCTTCACAATATCCGTCTCTTCCTCCGTAAGCAAAGGCAGCCATACCTGCAAGGCTTTGGCCTGCGCTTTCGCCGATACATATTGAGTAGAAAGCTTATGCAAATGGTTCGGACGGTGATTCGCTTTAGAAATCACATACTGCCGCACGAATACCTCATAGATCGCATCGCCGATATAAGCAAGCACGATGGGATTTAATTGCTGCGGGTCTTTGGCCGGCGGGAAGCAGAACAGATCGGAATCGATGGTGAAGGGATCCTTCATCATTTACGCCGCCAACGGATACCCTGCGCCGTATCCTCAAGTACAATGCCGCGCTCTGTAAGCAAATCCCGAATCTCATCCGCGCGCGCCCAGTTTTTGGATTTCCGAGCCTCAGTACGCTCCACGATCAGCTGTTCTATCTCATCATCCAACAGCTCTTCTTCCGCTTTGGATAGTATACCCAGGATACTATCCATCTTTTCAAAATGCTCTAGCAGCAGATTTAGCGACCCGCTCGTAACATTCTCCTGCTGAACATAAGGATTAGCGACGTTAACAAGCTCGAACACGGACGTTATCGCATCCGGTGTATTAAAGTCATCGTTCATCTTAGCTTCAAATTGATTCAAGATATCCGCTGCAGAAGATACTACAGCTTCAGCTGCCGGGCCTTCCGGAGCACTGGCAAGACGATGCTTAATGTTTGCAATGCAGTTCTCGATACGCATCAGACCGTTTTTGGCCTGCTCGATTGTTTCATCGCTGAAATTAAGTGGATTGCGATAATGCGCAGACAACATGAAATATCGAATAACCTGCGGGCTGATCGTCTTCAGAAGCTGATTGACGTTCACTCCGTTGCCGAGCGATTTGGACATTTTTTCATTATTAATGTTAATGTAGCCATTATGCATCCAATAATTGGCCATTGCATGACCGGTAAAGCATTCGGATTGGGCAATCTCGCACTCATGATGCGGGAATTGTAGATCCTGGCCCCCGCCGTGAATATCAATGGTGTGACCCAAATATTTGTTAACCATAGCAGAGCATTCAATATGCCAGCCCGGTCTACCATCCCCCCAAGGACTTGACCAGGAAATTTCCCCAGGCTTCGCCGCTTTCCACAACACGAAATCTTGAGGGTTCTCTTTACGATCGTCAACCTCTACACGAATACCGAACTGCAGTTCCTCCAGGTTTTGATGGGATAGCTTGCCATATTCCGTGAATTTGGTTGTCCGGAAATAGACGTCGCCGCCGTTTTCATAAGCGTAGCCTTTTGCAGCCAAACTTTCGATAAAGGTAATAATCTCGTCAATATTCTCGGTCACACGAGGATTCAAGGTCGCCTTACGGACACCCAGACCTTCCGTATCCTCATAAAATTTCTGGATGAACATATCTGCCACTTCAGGGACCGTCAGTTCCATTTGAGCGGCTTTTTTGATCAGCTTATCATCCACATCAGTAAAATTCACGATATAGGTGACATCGTAGCCAATGAACTCAAGATATCGTCTAACCACATCGAAGAATATGACCGGACGGGCATTGCCGATATGAATGTAGTCGTATACCGTCGGACCACAAACATACATTTTCACTTTTCCCGGCTCCAGCGTCTGGAACGCTTCCTTCGCACGGGTAAGCGTATTATAAATTTTTAGCGCCATGATTTTGAACGCCTCCATTCTGAGTCTGTAATTCCCTGACTTGCTGTTTTAGATCATCTAATTGGTCTTGCATTTGCCTGAACATATCAATAACAGGGTCCGGGAGATTATTATGGTCGAGTCGTCCAACCCGCACACCATCCCGCTTCACAATCCTACCCGGGTTACCTACGACGGTACAATTCGGAGGAACCTCCCGTAATACAACGGCATTGGAGCCTACATTGGAATTATCTCCAACGGTGAAAGAACCAAGTACCTTGGCACCTGATCCGATGACGACATTGTTGCCGATCGTTGGGTGTCGTTTCCCTTTTTCCTTTCCTGTTCCTCCAAGAGTGACGCCTTGATACAGAACCACATCATCGCCGATTTCGCAGGTCTCCCCAATAATGACACCCATTCCATGATCTATGAAAAACCGGCGTCCGATAACAGCTCCCGGATGAATCTCAATTCCCGTCATAAAGCGACTGAACTGGGAAATGACTCTTGCCGTCGTGAACCATTTTCTTTTGTAAAAAAAATGAGCCACGCGGTGCGCCCAAAGGGCATGCAGACCGGAATAAGTAAAAGCTACTTCAAACCAGCTGCGGGCAGCAGGGTCGTTCTCAAAAATCGTTTCGATATCTTCTTTCATCGACTTGAACATGATGACTCACCTTCTCCTCATCAAGCTAGCTGCAAGTACCTTATAAAAACGGTATTAAAAAACGCCCCTACAGCCATTTACGGCTGCAGAGGCGTGAAAAAGTGCGCGGTTCCACTCTGCTTCGGACCCATTTCTCGTCCATCTTGGAGTTCGTAACGTGAACATGACGGCATGACTACCCATACTTCCCAGAGAGGAAGAAGCTCGTCAATGCGGCTCCCAGGTGCATTTCTGATCAACGGGAATGGACAACTTCCAGCACAAGCATCGCATACGCATCAGCCCGGTCGCCCTCTCTGTAAATCCCTGCTTAATCTTACTCTCCTGTTCAACGCCTCGTTTTATCAATGTTATTTAGTATAACGAAAAATCGTAAGGTTTACAATAACTTCTTCAGGCGACTAACCACCTTATCTTTTCCAAGCAAATACAAGGACATATTCAAATCAGGTCCATGCACTTGTCCTGTTAGAGCAACACGAATCGTCATGAACAATTGTTTGCCTTTGTAGCCCGTCTCTTTTTGCACGGCTTTAAGCAGTGCAGGGATGTTCTCCACAGCGAACGACTCCGCCTGCTCTACTTGCTGCAGGAAGCTTCCCAACACAGTAGGTACGTATTCCTCTGCGAGGACAGCCTTCGCCTCTTCGTCTTCAACCGATACATCCTCTTGGAAAAAGAGATCCGAAAGTGCGACAATCTCTGCTGCATACTGCATTCTGTCTTGGTTAAGCCCAATAAGACGGCTTACCCACTCTTGCTGCTCAGCCGTAAGCTCCTGAGGAACACGGCCTGCCTTTTGCAAGTGCGGGAGCGCCAGCTCCACTACACGGGATGGCTCTGCTTTTTTCAAGTATTGATTGTTCATCCAGTTCAGCTTATCCATATCAAAGACAGCCGGGCTCTTGGAGAGTCGCTCCAAATCGAACTGAGCGATCAGCTCCTCCTTGGTGAAGATCTCCTCTTCACCCTTAGGTGACCAACCGAGCAGTGTAATAAAGTTCAATACCGCTTCCGGCAGGTAGCCAAGCTCTTTATATTGCTCGATGAATTGAATGATGGACTCATCGCGTTTGCTCATTTTTTTACGGTCCTGATTCAAAATAAGCGCCAAATGGGCAAAATCAGGAACAGGGAGTCCCAGAGCCTCATACATCATAATTTGTCTCGGTGTATTAGACAGATGTTCCTCACCGCGAATAACCAGGGTGATGTTCATCAAGTGGTCGTCCAAAATAACCGCAAAATTATAGGTCGGAATACCGTCCGGACGCACAATGATAAAATCACCGATACCGTTCGACTCGAATTCGACGTGATCGCGGATAAGATCTTCAAAGGCAATGACCTTATCTTCCGGCACACGGAAGCGGATCGAGGGCTTGCGGCCTTCCGCTTTGAACTGTTCAACCTGCTCCGGTGTCAAATGACGGCATTTGCCGGAATAGCGCGGCATTTCGCCCTTCGCTTCCTGCTCAGCCCGCTCCTGCTCGAGATCAGCTTCCGAACAGTAGCAGTGATACGCATGCCCACTTTGCAGCATTTGTTCTACATACGGACGATACAAATCCAAACGCTCTGTTTGACGGTAAGGACCATGAGGTCCGCCCACATCAACACTCTCGTCCCAATCGAGTCCAAGCCATTTCAATCCGTTCAGTTGGCTGTCGATACCGGACTCCATATGACGGGTTTGATCCGTATCCTCGAATCGAATAATGAACTGTCCGTTTTGCTTACGGGCGATCAAATAGTTAAATAAAGCCGTACGAGCTCCACCGATATGAAGATGGCCTGTTGGGCTTGGTGCGTATCTTACACGAAATTGATCTGACATTACTGCTGCTCCTCTCCTATCTGCAAAAACCGATAACCAAATATGTAGTAGTTATGATAGCACACCTTGAATCAAACAAACAACCGATTGGGCAGCGATTCCTTCGCCCCGTCCGGTAAAACCTAACTGCTCCGTCGTTGTCGCTTTTACGTTCACTTGAGAAGGATCCGCTTCCAGCGCTTCTGCGATTCTTTGTACCATTGCAGGGATGTATGGAGCCATCTTCGGCTTCTGAGCAATGATCGTCGAATCGATATTGCCGAGCTTATATCCCGCTTCTTTCGCAAGCTTCCACACATCAAGCAGCAGCTGGTAGCTGTCTGCATCTTTGTATTCCGCGGCTGTATCAGGAAAATGCTTGCCGATATCGCCTTGTCCAAGTGCTCCGAGAATGGCATCGCTAATCGCATGCAGCAGCACATCTGCGTCGGAATGCCCGAGCAGCCCTTTTTCATAAGGGATGTCTACACCACCGATAATGCATTTACGCCCTTCCACTAATTGATGCACGTCAAATCCTTGTCCAACACGAATCATGATTTGTTCTCTCCCCTGACATTTTGTATTATCCACGTCGCCCATGGTAAATCTTCGGGTGTTGTTATTTTAATATTATAATAATCCGCTTCCACAACTTGAACCGATGTGCCGATCCTCTCCACCAGCATGGCATCATCCGTCCCTACAAACTGATCCTTGTCCGCCTGCTCATAGGCCCGCAGCAACAATGAAAAACGAAAAGCTTGTGGGGTCTGAATCGCCCACAAGCTGCGCCGGTCCGGGGTGGATTGGATCGTTCCCGCCGGGTCGACAACTTTTATTGTATCTTTAACAGGGACTGCCAACACGGCTGCATCGGTCTCCATCGCTTTATGCCAGCACGCCATAATGTGCTCTTCTGCAGCAAAGGGACGTACACCATCGTGGACCATGACCCATTCCACGCTGCCTTCTAGCGCCTGCAGTCCTCGATATACCGAATCCTGCCGCTCTTTGCCGCCGACTATTAGATGACGTACCTTCGTAAGACCGTACTGCTCCACGTAACCGCTGCAGCGTTCCACGTCATTAGCCCCAGTGACCAACACGATCGTATCGACCTGGGCTATTCGTTGAAACAAAGCCAATGTATGTACAAGAATCGGTTTACCGTCCAACTCCAGATACTGCTTGCTTTCCTCGGTCCGCATACGCGAGCCTTTGCCTGCGGCTACGATTACTACCCCTAGCTGATTCATCGCCTTCACCTACTACTTTTGCTTTACGACGCACTCCCCCTATCATATACGTTTTAGAGTGCTTTTTCCAATAGTTTCGGTTTAGCAAAAATCATTCTTCCCGCAGAGGTCTGCAATACGCTCGTTACAAGCACATCTAGAGTCGTTCCGATAAAATCACGGCCACCCTCTACCACTATCATCGTTCCGTCATCCAAGTAAGCGACTCCTTGCCCATGCTCCTTACCGTCTTTAATGACCTGAACTAAAATTTCCTCGCCTGGCAGTACGACGGGCTTAACCGCGTTGGCCAAGTCATTGATGTTCAGAACGGAAACTCCTTGCAATTCGCATACTTTATTCAAATTAAAATCATTTGTAATCACTTTGCCCTGAAGCACTTTCGCGAGCTTGACGAGCTTGCTGTCCACCTCGGATATTTCTTCAAAATCGCCTTCGTAGATCAATACTCTGACTTCAAGCTCTTTTTGAATTTTATTCAAAATATCAAGCCCGCGGCGCCCTCTGTTTCTTTTAAGCAGATCTGAGGAATCGGCAATATGTTGAAGCTCTTCTAGCACGAATTCAGGAATGACTAGTGTCCCTTCAATAAATCCTGTTTTGCAAATATCGGCAATACGTCCGTCAATAATGACGCTTGTATCCAAGATTTTGTGCTCCTCGAAACCCTTGCCTTCTCCTGATCCGTTACGATCTTTGCCTGAGCGACTTTTAGAAAGCAGCACAATAAGCTCTTCTCTCTTCGCGAAGCCCAACCGAAATCCTACGAAACCGAACATCATCGTAAAAATCACTTGAAGCAGCGGCGAGAACAATCCTGCCTGCTCGAACGGGGTTAATAGCATAGTAGCCATCAGAAGTCCCATGACCATACCTATCGTTCCTGCGATGAGATCCGTAATGGGCATAGCCGTCACTTTTTCCTCGCTAAGCTGCACCACAAGTAGGATATAATTGACCGCCCAAGAACTAACCAAGTAAAAAAGCAGGACTCCAGCAAACATCATCCAATAAGCCTCGCCGTTCACTTGCTCCAATCCGAACACCTTTTCTATGATTTTAAAAAATGGTTGTCCGACGGTATCACTCCATTCATACCCTAACACGCCCCCGATAACTGCAAATAAACATTGGAACCATCTTTTCATCATAGAATCACCTCCAAACTTTTTATTAAAAAATGCCTCGTTACAATTATGAACCAAAAGTTTCCTGCCTAATCGTTCCAGCTCAAGAAAAAATAAAAAAAGCACTTACTTTCCCGTTAAGGAAAATAAATGCTTTTCATTTCCGCTTTTCTTACAAAGATCTAGTTTCAGAGTTAGCCTCATCCACGGATTTGTTTTTTCTTCTCCGTTTCGGAAAGAGCCGTTCAACGTTTTTTTTTAAGCCGTACAGCGCGTAAAGAAGCAACGGTACAAAGATCATTTTGGATAATGTGCCTGGGAATTTGTAAGCTACAAATACAGCAATAGCAACGACAATTGGAGTAATCCAGATTGCTTTTTTAGGAATTCCGACTTTTTTGAAGTTAGGATATTTCACCGTACTAACCATTAAGTACGATAACAACAGCGTGCTCAATACTAGAATAATGGTGTTTAACTCGGTATGGAACAATGCCAGTGTACAAAGCACACCACCAGCAGCAGGGATCGGAAGTCCGATGAAGTACCCTGGAACGCCTGCAACCACATTAAAACGAGCCAAACGAAGCGCACCGCAAATTGGGAATATTGCTGTTACAATCCAAGCCGCCGCAGCTGGCATGTCTTGAAAAGCAACAACGTACATAATAAAAGCCGGAGCAACACCAAACGAAATGACATCGGATAAGGAGTCCAACTCTTTACCGAATTCGCTTTGAGCATTCAGCGCTCTTGCTACGCGTCCGTCCAAGCCGTCACACAGCATCGCTACAATGACCATTATGGCTGCCCATTCCGCTTCTCTGTTAAAGGCAAGAATGATCGATATAAATCCTAAAAACAAGTTCCCTAATGTGAAAAGATTGGGAATAGATTTAGTTAGCATTATTTGTCCACCTCTGGTTTTACTGTACCCTAATATATCTCATTATATTAGGCTACCTTCTGATTGTATGCAAGTTAAATATGTCTGTCAATGAGTACTTGATCTTGAATTCGTTTTAAGCCCTCTTTAATCGCGCGTGCCCTGACTTCCCCGATACCGTCTACTTCATCCAATTCGTCGATTGTTGCCATCATCAAATGCGGAAGCTGTCCGAACTTCTCCACTAAATTGTGTATAATGACGGATGGAAGTCTCGGAATTTTGTTCAGTACGCGATAACCTCTCGGTGATACCGTATCCTCGGCACTGACACTTGCATGCGGGTATCCCAAAATGCGTGCGATATGAGGGTGATCCAGCATTTCATCCGTTGCGACACGTCTTAGACTATGATTAACATCCTTAATTTTATCTTCATTCAGTTCTCTCACATAATCCTTAACTAAAAGCAGAGCCTCATGCTCCGTCGCACCGACAAGCTCTTCCAACTGCATACTAATAAGACGACCTTCGGTTCCAAGTTCATTAATGTAACGTTTAATTTCGGCCTTGATGCGGAGCACCATCTCGATACGCTGTACCACATTAGTTACGTCATGGAGGGTAACCAGTTCCTCAAACTCGGAGGCACCCAGATTGGTCAGAGCTTGATCCAGAACCGACTTATACTTTTCCAAAGTCTGAATCGCCTGGTTCGCCTTGGTAAGGATAACTCCCATATCTTTCAGAGAGTATCGCAAATTTCCTTGATATAACGTAATGACGTTTCTTCTTTGGGAGATGGACACCACGAGCTTGGAGGTTTGTTTGGCCACCCTCTCAGCGGTTCGGTGCCTGATTCCCGTTTCAGAAGATGTAATGGATGAATTCGGTATGAGCTGTGTATTGGCGTACAATATCCGTTTCAAGTCTTCACTCAGGATGATTGCACCGTCCATTTTCGCCAGCTCGTACAAATAGTTCGGTGAGAAGTCGCAGTTAATGGAAAAGCCTCCGTCCACAATTTCCATCACTTCCGGACTATAACCCACGACGATCAGTGCGCCCGTCTTTGCCCGCAGCACGTTCTCGAGTCCATCCCGAAAAGCGGTCCCTGGCGCAACCATCTGCAGAAGCTGGCTCATGACATCTCTTTTGGTTTCTTCCTTGCTCATGTTGTCCCTCCTAAGGGTTTTCCGTAGGAAAACCTACTTCGTAAGCCTGAACTTTGGACTTTCCGTAGAAAAGTCTGCCTTCGTAAGGCATTACGAGTTCTATTGTTGATATTATTAACTGTATTAAAAAATTTTCCTTTTATCCTAAGGCAACCTTTAACGCCTCGGCTACTGTATTCACTCCTATTACTTCTATACCGGAAGGAGGCGTCCAGCCCTTCAAGCTCTTTTCCGGCACGATAACTCGGCGAAATCCAAGCTTCTCTGCTTCCTTGACTCGTTGATCTACCCTCGATACGCCTCTCACCTCACCGGTTAAGCCAACTTCGCCAAACACGACATCAAACGGCTGTGTAGGCTGCTCCCTTAAGCTTGAGGCAATACTTACCGCAATGGCAAGGTCAACCGCCGGTTCATCGAGCTTCACCCCACCAGCAACATTGACATAAGCATCCTGGTTTTGCAAAAACATTCCCATCCGCTTTTCAAGCACGGCTATAATTAGCGCAAGGCGATTGTGATCAATCCCTGTAGCCATTCTGCGCGGAGAAGGAAAGTTCGTCGATGAGACCAATGCCTGCAGCTCAACCAGGACAGGCCGCGTCCCTTCCATACTCGCTACCACCGTAGAACCGGACACCCCTAAAGGCCTCTCCGACAAGAACAGCTCTGAAGGATTATTAACCTCAACCAAGCCGCTTTCCTGCATTTCAAAAATTCCGATTTCATTCGTGGAACCAAAGCGGTTTTTCACAGCTCTCAGCAGCCGATAAGAGTGGTGGCGCTCCCCTTCAAAATAAAGCACGCAATCGACCATATGCTCAAGCATCCTTGGGCCCGCAATAGCGCCTTCTTTAGTTACATGACCGACCAGAACCGTTGCGATGCCTTTAATTTTAGCAATGCGCATAAAATGTCCAGTACATTCTCTAACTTGAGAAACACTGCCCGGAGCCGAACCGATAGCCGGATGATATACCGTCTGTATGGAATCAATGACGACAAAATCAGGCTGTACTTCTTCGATAGCCGCCTCTATTAATTCGAGGTTCGTTTCACACAATACGAACAATTGTTCGGATGTAGCATTCAGCCGATCCGCCCGCAGCTTTGTCTGTCTAACCGATTCTTCTCCGGATACATACAGTACTTTTTGATTGCTGAGGGTCAAATCATGCGAGGTCTGCAGCAGCAGCGTCGATTTACCTATGCCGGGATCTCCACCAACAAGCAGCAGTGATCCTGGCACCACTCCGCCGCCGAGAACTCGATTTAATTCTTTATTTCGTGTAACGATGCGCTGCTCTTCACTGCTTTTAATATTTATGATCGAAACAGGCTTTTCTTTCGACTTTAGTATAGAAGAGTTCATTCCTTGAGTCTTTGTGACGGTTTCCACTTCTTCTACAAATGTATTCCATGCCTGGCACCCGGGACATTTCCCCATCCACTTCGGCGATTCATAGCCGCACTCTTGGCAGCAGAACTTCGTTTTTTGCTTTGCCATTTATTATTCTCCCTGCTGTTATTCCATCCGTTGCCTACCGCATCTTATCAAAGTTTACCATTTTGTGGGGGTAAAGAAAACCCTTATAGCCCACAAAACGCAAAAACATCCCGTACCCTTATAAGGATACAGGATGTATAACGCATTTGCTTATTAAGATGTTGCAACGCCTTGATTGCGTTCCACCGTCAACTCTCCATCTTGCTCATCGATAGTCAATGTATCGCCCTTGGAGATATGTCCGCGGAGCAATTCTTCAGACAACCGGTCTTCGATATGCTTCTGAATCGCTCTACGAAGCGGTCTTGCTCCATAGGTAGGATCAAAGCCTTCTTTAGCCAGGAACGCTTTAGCTTTATCGGTTAAGATAAAGTCCACTTCCTGCTCTTTCAGACGTTTGCGAAGATCCTCGGCCATCAAGGTCACAATTTCCGCAATGTGTCTTTCGTCCAGAGAATGGAACACGATGATTTCATCAATCCGGTTCAGGAACTCCGGACGGAAGCTCTTTTTAAGCTCACCCATCACTTTGTCTTTCATATTGTTATAATCCTTGCCGGCATCATTCATTGCTGTGAAGCCAAGCGAAGAGTTTTTCTTGATTGTGTCCGCACCTACGTTAGAGGTCATGATGATCAGCGTATTGCGGAAGTCTACTGTACGTCCCTTAGAATCGGTCAAGCGACCATCTTCCAGTACTTGCAGCAGGATGTTGAATACTTCCGGATGCGCTTTTTCAATTTCGTCCAGCAGGACTACAGAATATGGTTTGCGGCGAACTTTTTCCGTTAATTGTCCGCCCTCTTCGTAACCTACATATCCTGGAGGCGCTCCTACGAGACGGGAAGTCGAATGCTTCTCCATGTACTCGGACATATCAATTCGAATGACAGCATTCTCGTCACCGAACATAGATTCTGCCAAGGCACGTGCCAGCTCCGTTTTACCTACGCCTGTTGGTCCTAAGAAAATGAAGGAACCCATAGGGCGTTTCGGATCTTTCAAGCCAGCTCTAGCGCGGCGAATAGCTCGGCTTACCGCTTTCACGGCTTCTTCTTGCCCAATAACACGATCATGCAAAATGGACTCCATTTTCAGCAGACGCTCAGTCTCTTCTTCCGCGAGCTTAACAACCGGAATGCCGGTCCAGCTTGCAACTACCTGTGCAATATCCTCCGGAGTGACTTCGGAATCCGTACGGCCTTGTTTTTCTTTCCATTCATTCTTAGTCGAATCCAGTTCTTCACGCAGCTTTTGCTCCGTGTCTCGCAGGGCAGCTGCTTTTTCGAACTCCTGGCTTTGAACCGCCGCGTCCTTTTCCTTACGGATATCTTCCAGCTTGCTTTCCAGTTTTTTCAGATCCGGCGGTACCGTATAGGAGCGAAGCCTTACTTTGGAGCTCGCCTCGTCGATCAAATCGATCGCCTTATCTGGCAGGAAACGATCTGTAATGTAACGATCGGACAATTTTACAGCTTGCTCAATCGCTTCATCCGTTATTTTCACACGGTGATGTGCTTCATAACGATCACGTAAACCATGTAGAATTTGAATTGCTTCTTCAGGAGACGGCTGATCCACCGTAATAGGTTGGAAGCGTCTTTCCAAAGCGGCATCTTTCTCGATATATTTGCGATATTCATCTAATGTCGTGGCACCGATACATTGCAGCTCACCCCTAGCCAATGCAGGCTTAAGAATGTTGGAAGCATCGATGGCGCCTTCAGCACCGCCTGCACCAATCAGCGTATGCAGCTCATCAATGAACAGGATGATGTTACCGGCTTGACGAATCTCATCCATAATCTTTTTCAAACGGTCCTCAAATTCGCCGCGGTACTTAGTACCCGCAACAACGGAACCCATATCTAACGTCATAACCCTTTTATCTCTTAACGTTTCAGGAATTTCATTATTAATAATTTTTTGTGCAAGTCCTTCGGCGATAGCTGTTTTACCTACCCCAGGCTCCCCGATAAGAACCGGATTGTTCTTGGTTCTCCGACTCAGCACTTGAATAACTCGTTCAATTTCTTTACTGCGCCCAATAACAGGGTCCAGATTGCCGTCTTTAGCATATGCCGTTAAATCTCTGGCCAATCCGTCCAACGTAGGCGTATTCGCATTAGCGGTGTTACCATGGTTCGTAGACACCACTTCACTGCTGCCTAACAGTTGAAGTACTTGTTGGCGAGCCTTATTCAGGCTGACTCCAAGATTGTTGAGCACACGGGCAGCGACGCCTTCACCTTCACGGATTAGTCCCAACAAAATATGTTCGGTACCCACATAGGTATGACCCAGCTTGCGGGCCTCATCCATTGATAGTTCAATCACTTTTTTCGCTCTTGGCGTATAAGCAATATTGGTAGGCTGTTCTTGCCCTCTACCGATTAATGCTTCAACTTCGTCTTGAATTTTCTCAAGCCCTAATCCCAAAGCAATTAGAGCCTTGGCTGCAATACCATCGCCTTCACGAATCAGCCCCAGCAAAATATGCTCGGTACCAATATTATTATGGCCTAAACGAACGGCCTCTTCTTGTGCCAAAGACAACACTTTCTGCGCACGTTCTGTAAATCTCCCAAACATCATGTGTAACACCTCCATAAAAGAATAAAATATCGAAAGCACGCTTCAAAGGGTGCGTTCTAGCATGTAGCACTTTCTTGCGAGAACTTCTCGCGAATGAGCTGCGCCCTTCTTATGTCTCTTTCTTCAGGCGTTAGCTTTTCTCCTGCATACTGCTGTAAAAAACCCGGCTGGGTCATAACCAGAAGCTCATTCATCACTTGAGTAGGGACGTTTTTGATAATCCCCAGATCGATACCCAAGCGGACGTCGGAGAGGCGCTGAGCGGCTTCTTTGGAGTCCATAATAGCAGCATAGGACATAATCCCGTAGGAGCGGCTAATTCGGTCCAACAGCTTCGCTTTGGTCTCATACTGTAGCTTTTCCCTTGCAGCCCGTTCGTGCTCTATAAGCTGCCTTACAACGCCGTACAGGTTGTCTATAATCTCCTGCTCGGACTGACCTAATGTAATTTGATTCGAAATTTGAAACAAATTGCCCAACGCCTCGCTGCCTTCCCCATACAATCCGCGAACGGCAAGCCCAACTTGAGTAATTGCCGATAAAATACGGTTAATTTGTTGGGTTAGCACCAAAGCAGGGAGGTGAATCATTACAGAAGCTCGAATACCTGTTCCCACATTAGTAGGGCAGCTCGTTAAAAAGCCTCTTTTTTCATCAAAAGCATAATCCAATTGAATTTCGAATAAATCATCAATCTGGTTCGCCATATCCCAAGCTTCTTTAATTTGAAAACCTGGGCACAAGCATTGTATTCGCAAATGGTCCTCTTCATTCACCATAATACTAATGGATTCATTGTCGCTTAGGATTACCGCGCCATTGCGCGACTCGTCAGCCAATGCCGGACTAATGAGATGCTTCTCCACCAGTACCCGTTTTTCCAGCTCATTCAAATCATCGAGTAGAACTAAAGAAAAATGACTGATCGTATGCAGCTCTTCATTGCTCAATACGTTCGATACTTGCTCCAGCACTTCTTTGGACTGCTGGTTTGTAGCAAGCATTGGAAAAGGATAAGACCGCAAATTCCTCGCAATACGGATTCTACTGCTAATGACGATATCCGAATCCGGCCCCTCACCCTTCATCCAATCGCTCAAAGCTTGCTCTGTAAAACGTTTTGTTGTCACAAGCACACCTCCCTACTCAAAAAGGAACTTAGCCTTCGGCTACCTTTTTTTCCAGATCACGTATGACGTCACGCAGATGAGCCGCATCTTCAAATTCTTCTTTCTCAATTTTCACAAGCAGCTCTTTCTTTAAGGTTTCGATTTCCCTCTTATGTTTTATTAACCCACCGGAACGTTTTGGAACCTTTCCTGTGTGTTGAATATTCCCGTGTACTCTTTTGAACAATGGATCCAACTTCTCACCGAAATGCTTATAGCATGAGCTGCATCCAAAACGACCCAGCTTGCTGAACTGCGTATAAGTCAGTCCGCAATGCTCACACCGGCTTGGTGGAGATTTTGGAGCCATTGGATTATGAGAGGACGGTTCAAAATCGAGCAATCCTGATAACAAATTATGAATCGAAAAGCCATTTGGAGTACCTGGAATCAGCTCCCCTTTTTCTCGAGCGCACGATTCACAAATATGGAACTCGGTCTTTTCGCCGTTCAGTATTTTGGTAAAATGTAATGTTGCCTGTTTTTTTCCACATTCCTGACAAAGCATACAAGTCCCTCCTTATTTACTCAACAAGGATATCAGCATAGCCTTCATGATTTTGGCCCTGATCTCGTCACGCAGCGGCAATTTCAAAACGAGCACTTCCCTCGCTATCGCAGCCCTCATGATCGCTGCTTCTCTTGGAGTAATATAACCGCTCTCCTCAAGTTGATACAGCAATCCTTCAGAAGCTGTTTGATCCATATGGGTGCTAATGGTCTTGAAAATATGATCGTGCACCGACCCATGAGCTTTAAGCTCAATCCTCTGAATGCGGATATAGCCGCCGCCACCGCGTTTACTCTCTACAATATATCCTTTTTCCAAAGTAAACCGTGTGCTGATAACGTAGTTGATTTGGGAAGGGACACATTCGAATTGATCCGCCAGCTCATTGCGCTGAATTTCCACTATTCCATCAGTACTTTGTTGTAAGATGTGCTTTAAATACTGTTCAATGACTTCGGAGACATTACGCATCAATTCATCCTCCTTCCCAGAAGTAAATTGACTTTGACTTTCTTTGACTTTAATATCATTATAGCAGTTTTCAGAAAATTTGCAACTATGGAACGACGCTCATTTTATTGTTGACTCTTCATTTTTTTTTATGCTTTTCAAATGGAGCCATTGTTTGCAACATAACTTTCTGAGAAATACAAAAAAGCCTTCCCGGAATATCCGGAAAGACTTTTTACTTTTGCTTGGCGACGTTCTACTCTCCCAGGACCCTGCGGTCCAAGTACCATCGACGCTGGAAGGCTTAACGTTCGTGTTCGGTATGGGTACGCGTGGTTCCCTTCCGCCATCATCACCAAACGGGATTTTTCGAAG
>NZ_JMLS01000036.1 GCF_000686845.1 Paenibacillus sp. UNC451MF
GGAGCGACAGGCGGAACCGGAGCAACAGGTGGAACCGGAGCGACAGGTGGAACTGGTGCGACAGGAGGAACTGGTGCGACAGGCGGAACTGGAGCAACAGGAGGAACTGGCGCAACAGGAGCAACAGGCTCTACAGGAGCAACCGGTACTACAGGTGCGACAGGAGCAAGCGCGATTGTACCATTTGCTTCAGGCTTACCAATTTTACCAACAACTATTGCCGGTGGTTTGGTTGGTAATGTCGGGCTCGTAGGGTTTGGTAGCTCTGGTCTAACGGTTACTCTTGTTGGAGGAAACATTGATCTTACAGGAGCAGCGGGTACGCTTCTTGATCTGTCATTCTCTATGCCTCGTGATGGTACCATTACATCCATTGCTGCTTATTTCAGCACATCAGTAGCAATAGATGTACTGGGTCTTACAACTTATTCAATTACGGCTCAACTGTACCGCTCCACTACACCTAATAACATCTTCTCACCAATTCCAGGCGCAACAGTTACCTTAGCACCACCTCTCTCAGATATTTTATCCATTCTGCCAGGTACCGTTTCTAATGGTATTACTACAGGTTTGTCAATTCCTGTATTAGCACAAGATCGTTTGTTAATGGTATTTTCAGTTACAGCAACTGGAGTTACTCTTATTAATACGGTTGCCGGATACGCTAGTGGTGGCGTGGCCATCAGCTAATT
Source organism: Paenibacillus sp. UNC451MF (assembly GCF_000686845.1). GTDB lineage: Bacteria > Bacillota > Bacilli > Paenibacillales > NBRC-103111 > Paenibacillus_S. Next base: position 696 of record NZ_JMLS01000036.1, read on the forward strand.
CCAGTCATATAATGACAATGTCCCTCCTGAATATCAGGAGGGATTTTTTTAACTAGGCATTATGGAAATGTTTTACACATGCAAATTTACAACTGAATACAATAAATGGATAAAAACTGAACTGTACTTTTCAGGGAGTGATGCCAATGATAACGATAAGTCTTTGTATGATTGTAAAAAATGAAGAGGATACAATAAGCAACTGCCTGTCCTCCATTGCAGATGCCGTAGATGAGATCATCATTGTAGATACAGGTTCAACAGATCGAACGAAAGCGATAGTAAGTGAATTTACTGATAAAATCATTGATTTTGAGTGGATAGATGATTTTGCCGCCGCACGTAACTTCGCTTTTCAACAAGCTACCAAGGAATATATACTCTGGCTGGATGCGGATGACAAGCTAAAGGAAGAGGACTGCAAGAAACTCATTAACTTGAAGGCTACGCTTGACCCTTCGGTTGATTCGGTTACCATGATATATAATATTGCTTTTGACGAGTTCGGGAATGTCACATCCAAATATAGACGAAATCGACTTGTGAAGAGAGCGAATCAGTTTAAATGGATCGGTGCCATACATGAGTATTTAGAGGTTTATGGGAACATTGTGAACAGTGACATTTGCGTAACTCACTGTAAAATTCATCACAAAAGCGATAGAAATCTAAACATTTATCAAAATAAACTATTACGTGGGGACGAATTCACACCTAGGGACTTATATTACTACGCTAACGAACTTTGCGATCATCGAATGTACCATAAAGCCATAACCTACTATAATAAATTTCTGGCTACAGGACAATGCTGGATAGAGGATGAAATCGCCACCTGTGGCAAACTGGCTGATTGCTATAATAAACTGGGCAATTATGAAATGGAGATTCAGTCTGTAGTAAGATCCTTTCAGTTTGATAGTCCCCGTGCCGAGTTTTGCTGCCGTCTTGGATATTATTTTCTTAACCGCAACAAGTATGATCCAGCGATCTACTGGTACACTCTGGCAACAGAATTGAAAAGGCCTGATGATAACTGGGGATTTAGTAATCCTACATGCTCAACATGGCTACCGCATCTTCAGCTTTGTGTTTGCTATGATCGGATCGGAAAATATGAGTTGGCCTATGAACATAACGAGATCGCCCGTAGCTACCGTCCTAATGACTCGAGTATTCTCCATAACAAAACCTATTTGGAATCCAAATTGAACATGAACAATAGCATCGAGAGCCCCGAGGAGTGACATTAAGCAATTTACTTGAGTAGCAGAGCTTCACGGTTTCATCACCAATAGGGCGACTGCTCCCACGTTCATATCCGGGTGCCGGTCGCCACTTAAGCTTGTATCTTCATTTCTATAATGAAAGCTTTTGTACATATTGTTTAATAAGGACGATATTCATAATATGTGAGTGGAGTTGTCTTTCCGGGATTTGATCCAAAGTTTGTTCAGCAAGCTCTAACAGTTCCTTCACGCAGCTGATATACTGCAATAACTTATCTTCTGAAGGGGATAGGGGGAGCTCTTGCTCATCACCTTTAGAGTCTTTGTGAACCCACACAATACCTTGCGCCGAGTTATTTACTATTTCATTATTATCCATAATGTCGGAAGCAGAAATATCGCTTTCAGTATAAATGACAATGCCTTGTAAGTTATTTTTAAACTCATTTTCGTATATAAGCGTGTTGCTTCCCTGTAGAGATAGACCTGCAGAATGGACGCTGCGAAGAATGATGTTACTGAGAAGGCTATTATGTGATCCAGCTAAAAGGAAGATTCCATCAGTATGATTCCCAGTTATCTGGTTATCGATCAGCCAATTATCGTTTCCGTCGATTGCCGTTCCAGCATAGGAGTTTTGGCGCAGCATGTTCTTCCAGACCAAATTACTCTTTGAAACTAGCCCGATTCCGTGCAAACCGTTGCTTTCACAGCAATTTTCCAATAGTCGATGGTAGCCTCCATCCATAACGAATATTCCGTTCAAGATATAGTTTTGAATCTTAAATCCGCAAATTTCTACATCGGTCACGTTATGAAGTAAGAATCCGTTCGCTAACAAGCCTCTGCCTTCTAGAATGGCCTCTCCTTTATCCTCGGCCACAATCCGGATAAAGCTCTTAGAGACCACCACCGCTTCTTTATATATCCCTCTTAATACCAGAACGACATCCCCTGGCTGCGCTGCATCAACACCTGCTTGAATGGTTATCTGATCCATTGGTACTCGAATGATTGCCAATAAACTCACCTGCCTTTCCATACCGGCACAATCGATATTTTGATATGTATATTATTCTATGAAAGATGAATCGTATTGGTTTGGATTAACTAGGCTAGCAATTCAACCAATTTAAAATAAAAAAACGCCAAGCCTACGAAGTCAGACTTTGCGCAGTAAGCGTAATAGCGTTTAAAGAAGCGGCACATAGTGTCGTTCATTTCGAAAAGGCTTCTCACGGTCAATGATATCAGAAGGGGTGTAGCCATAATGATCAATCTCGAAGCCGGATATACCTAAGCTCCATTTCTTGGTGAACTTTTCCGCATTCAAAACAGATGTGGCTCTATAATCGTATTGATTGGTTCTGAATGTACTTCCGCCATAGTGATGGATATAGACATCATTGGCTACCCAAAGTATATGTCCGCTTATTCGTGTACGCAAACAGAAATCGTCATCTTCATAGTTTCCAGGGAAAAATCTTTCGTCAAGACCGCCAATTTTGGTAATGAGGTTCTTACGAAAGAGCATACAGTGTCCAATTAATTTATGTGGAAAAAAGCCATCCTCCGCATGATCCTCAGCCCACTTTTGAGCGAATTTTTCTATCTCTTGAGGAGTTTGATTCGGTGACTGATAAGGCACATGGTGTACACATTGTGATGCTGCCACATTGTTAGATCGTGGCCCCACAATACCGATTGAAGGGTCTTGATCCAACCAAGCAAGCAAACGCGTTAGCCAGCCTTCTGTAACGATTGTATCGTTATTAAGAAGACAGATATAGTCACCGTTTGAGGCAAGAATACCTTGATTATTTGCCGCAGCAAAACCACGGTTTTCTTCATTACAGATAAGCTTAGATAAAGGGATACTTTGCAAATATTCAATGGTTTCATCTGTTGATCCGTTATCTACAAAAACAAACTCAAAGTTTTCAACCGTATTTCTTAATATACTCTCCACACATTCTTTGGTGTAGTTCATTGCATTACGGGTAACTATGACAATGGAGATTAATGAGGGCATGCTATAATTCCCCTTTAATGTGGTATTTAAAATTTATAATCCAGCTGTATCTATAATATACTGAATCATCCTGTCGTCGTCCTCGTTTGAAGGCATAAGGATTCCAAGGCCATTATTTGTGTACAGGCGATGGAAGGTAAGGGAGAATGAAGTTACTTTAAGGAAGTCCTCAATGGCTGTCAAAACACCATTCTGCGCACCGTATTCATGTATGGCATGATTTTGATCACTATTTAAACCGCCTGTCTTGGCTAAGTAAATTGAATTGGGTACAATTCCTTTTTTGGCATAAGGGAGCTGGCTGTCGGATGGAATAAGATCAGGAAAATAATATGAATCACGTCTGCCATACGGCCACTCTATATCATGTAGAATGATGATCGGAAACTTGCCTCGGCTTTTTGCAGCTTCCTCTATCGCTGACAGTTCTTGATAAACAGTGTACCAGTTATGATCACCGTCTATGAGATATACATCCGCAGATTCTATAGTAGGTAAAGACTCAATAGAGCTCTTGACTAAGAGAACCAGCTCTTTCGGAAAAAATGTTTGAAATGTGTGCGTATTGAAATACGGTATTGGATCAATGACGGTCAGCTTGCCATTCACCACTTTACAGTATTCCAGAAGCTTTATAGTGGTGCGTCCAGAAAGAAAGACGCCGATTTCCACGATGCGTTTGGGCTCATGCTTGATTAGAATTGGTTTGATTACTTTTTCCCAAAAACGAATCATTCTGCACCTCCTTATGATACTTTATTCCATTCTAAGGATAGTGTTACTGGACCCACAGAGGACGAATTAGAGTGCTCGAACTTAACACTTATGTACCTCAAAACACATTACAGATATAATGTGTTTTGATAGGAGATGCTTGACTTTATTGCCTAGCGTCATAAGGAAGGATTATTATATATATCCAAGATTTCCGCTTTAAGTCCTTTGCGCAAATCTGTTTTTGGCTCATAACCGAGAAGGGATTGGGCCTTGCTAATATCAGCCCAAGTATGGCTTGGTTCTCCAATTGGCTTGCCCATAAACTGTCGTTCCACTTTTTTGCCGAAGTGCTCTTCAAGAATGGCTATACAATCTAGAACCGAAGCACGTTCTTTACCTCCGATATTAATCGTCTCACCCATTATGTTGTCGGCATGAGCTGCAGCCGCAATTGCAGTGACGCAGTCTTCGACGTAAGTAAAATCGCGAGTTTGCGTCCCGTCGCCATTAATCGGAATGGGTTTGTTTTGCAAAATATGTTGAATAAATCGGTGAAATGCCATATCCGGACGTTGTCTTGGACCATACACCGTAAAAAATCTTAAGATCGTTAGAGGAATAGCATCATTATGAGCATATACCTTGCACAGCTGCTCTCCGGTCAGTTTGCTAACGCCATAAGGAGATAGTGGTGCAGTACTTGCCATTTCGTTAACTTGGCCTATTTTCTCGCCATACACTGAAGAAGTTGAAGCATAAATAAATTTGGAAACAGGATAGGTGCGGCAGCCTTCAAGCAAACGCTGAGTGGCTTCAATGTTATTCCTAATGTAATGTTTGAAATCCTCCCCCCAGCTTGAACGTACACCAGGCATTCCAGCCAAATGGTATACGATGTCAATGCCTGGGAGCAGTTGATCCCATTGCACTGTCAGCAAATCTTGCTTAATAAAAGTAAACCTCGGGTGCTGAAGCAGGTGACGAAGATTATATTCCCTTGCCTTAACAGGAGTAGAAGAAGTCACCAATCCATCTAGTCCAACGACTTCATGTCGAGTATCTATAAGCAATCGTTCACATAAATGTGAACCGATAAAACCGGCTGCGCCGGTTATTAATATTTTCATTATTGATGCCTCCTAAGAGCTTTGCATTTGAACGACGATTTATTGGTTAGCAATGCCATGATAATGATAGCCTAGCTTGGTCAATTGCACGCCGTCCAGAATGTTTCTTCCATCAAATACGAAATATTGATTCATGTAAGTTCGCATTTGAGTCCAGTCTGCCGATCTGTATTCCTCCCATTCGGAACAGAGGATTACTGCATCACATCGATGCAATGTTTTCTCCAATGTATCGAATTGTTGAAGCCTATCGGATAGGAGCCCCGTGGGAAGCTTCGCAATGGGGTCATGAACTCTAATGAATGCTTGTTTTTGGAGTAATTCTTGAATAATGGCGATCGATGGTGCTTCTCTTAAATCATCGGTGTTCGGTTTAAAAGAGATGCCAAGAATAGCGACTTTTTTATCGCTAAAGCTTCCTAACTTGTGCTCCCATTTGTTTAAGAAATGAGATGATTGAGTCTGATTAACTTGGATAACCTTGTCGAGAATGCTCAGCTCTGAACCATAGTCCTTAGCAGTATGCAGCAGAGCTTTAATATCTTTGGGGAAGCAGGATCCTCCGAATCCTATTCCTGCCTTCAAGAATTTCGGGCCTATCCTGTCATCCATTCCCATACCTACAGCAACGTCGGAGATATTGACTTCAATCGTTTCACAGAGCCTTGAGAGTTCGTTCATATAAGATATTTTCGTTGCTAAGAATGCGTTCGATGCATACTTGATCATCTCTGCTGTCTTTGGTGTTGTAACGAAGAAAGGGGATTGAAGTGGATTATACAAGTTCTTGATGATATCGACTGCATGAGTGCTATCGCTTCCGATAATAATACGATCCGGATTCAACGCATCCTGCAATGCGCTGCCTTCCCGCAAGAACTCTGGATTTGAAACGACATCAAACGGGTGGGGGAGCGATTGCGCCTCGCGAATCCATCGTACCAATTTACCATTAGTGCCTATTGGGACTGTACTTTTAACAGCTATTAACTTATATCCGTCCATATGCTTGCCAATACTCTTGGCAACTTCATGAATGAACTGTAGATCAGCGTTACCGTCTGCATCGGAAGGAGTCCCTACACAAAGGAAAATAATATGATTTTCTTGAATGGCCTTCTCAGGTGAGGAAGTAAAGTGAATGTTACCTGTTTTGAGATGTTTTATTAATAAGTCCTCGAGTCCTGGTTCGTAAAAAGTAAGTTTGCCCTCTGATAAAGTTTGAATTTTTCTGGAATCCGTATCAAGTCCGGTTACGTTCCATCCCAGCTCGGCGAAAACCAACGCGGTCGTGACACCGACATATCCCGTACCCATAATTAATATGTTCATTTACTAGACCCTCCGCTGTTTTGAACAAAAACTGATTGTGGGCTAATTATCGTGTTAGCTATCGTATAGAGACTATGATTGAGATTGGCATCTTCAAGTACAATACTGTGCTCTATACTACAGCTCTCCAGTCTTACATTAGGACCTATAGTTACATAAGGCCCGATGACACAATTAATGATTTCACTGCTAGGGTCAATACAAACAGGTTGGATAATAGTCGAGCCTTGGTAAGGTAACTCCTTATTAAGTACTCCTTCTTCCTCCATAAGCTGCAGCATCCAACGGTTCGCGTCTAACCAACGGTCCATCGTACCTACATCTGAGAAGTTTTTATCTGTTTTCTGATAAGCAACCGAATAGTGGTTATTGATCATCCATTGAATGGCATCTGTAATCTCATATTCGCCTCTTGCTGACGGACGGATGGAGTGTACGGCTTCAAATATACTCGGTTTAAAAGCATAAACACCCAGAACGGCAAGATCCGATTTGGGAGCCGATGGCTTCTCTTCAAGCCCGATTATTTTATCTTCATAGACCTCGGCAATACCAAAATCTTGAGGGTTCTTAACCTTGCCTAATAGAATAGCCGCCTCATTATGGTCATTCAATACCGCCTGACACAAGCTATCGAGAGATTGCGTAATCAGGTTGTCTCCGAGCAGCAGCAGGAATGGTTCGTTGTCTATGAATGATTCAGAGTGTTTTACAGCATCAGAGATGCCTAGCGGATCGAACTGAAATATATAGGTGATTTTTGCTCCCCATCGTTCACCAGTGCCTACTTCTTCCATAAAGAGGTTAAAGTGGTTCGGGTGGATCACTATGCCTATCTCGCAAATGTTTAATTTAACGAGCTTTTCAATGCCGTAATAAATAATGGGCTTATTCACTACGGGAAGAAGCACTTTGGGCTTATTGTTGGAGAACGGCTGGAGTCGTGTGCCCTTGCCTGCACAGAGAATTAATCCCTTCATAAGCTTTTTACCTCCTTGTCAATATTAAGACATTATTAATTTATGATGGAAAATTGTAAATGTAAGGGCGATTAACAGGGAGAATATGCCGCTATAGATAGATGTGCTCAATGTCAGGACAAACATTATCCGCTAATCTACTCTATTAAGAGCCTAAGCACATGGCTAGAAATATCATAGTATACAGGGGAAACATGAAAAGTTTCTAATTTAACTCGAAGGGAATGGTTTTCTTTGCAAAACCTAGACAAAGTAAAACAGTATTTAGAAGGAAATGAAGAGGTTGTTGAAATTCAAGTGGAATATTCAAACGGAGACAAATACGATTATGCTTTGGATGAGGGTTCCAGAGCAGAAGCAATCAGTGAAATGCTGAAAGCTGTTGATTGGGGTCAAGTCGAAGAGATTGAGTTGGAACTGGCTGATGGATCCAAAACGGAGTTAGATTTGGATGAAGAAGAGGAAGAAGAAGGCGAAGAAGAAGAAGAAGACGGAGAAGAAGAAGAAGAAGAAGAAGAAGAAGAATCGGAAGAGGACTAAAAAGACAAGTGTAGTTTTGCTTCAAGTCATATAATAACAGATGCCAGACTTGTGAGCGGAGTGTTGTAATGAAAAGATTGGTTGGACAGTGAAGTTTCAGCTTCCTGTTTAGCCAATCTTATTTTTGATACAGATTGGGACAACTAGGGTAACAATAGCTATAAACAAAAACGAGCCTGTTAGAAAATATCCTAACAGGCTCTAAAGATATTGTTGTTAAGCTTCTTATCTTTGCTCCCAGACGGATAAAATATCATTAGCTACACGCTGCCAGGTGAAATGACTTTCTGCCAACCTCCGACCGCTAATACCCATCTGACGCGCATGATTCATGTCCGAAAGCATGAAGTTAAGCTTTTGTGCATATTCACTTGGGTCTTCTGGGTTTGTAACTAGCAGACCGTTATTGTTGGATATAATTTCTGGATTGCCACCTCTGGCTGTAGTGATGAAAGGAAGTCCGGCTGCCATTGCCTCGTAATGAACTCTTGCCAATGGTTCCTGCCAAATGGATGTACAAACAAAAACATCTCCGGCGCAGAACCAGCGGTGAACATCATGCGCTTGAACATATCCAGTAGTTACTACAGGTAGAGGTGCACGTTCTGCCAGAGCTCTAACGTAAGCTACATAATCGCTTATTGTGTTGTCGCTAAACCAGGCTCCTCCTACTACAACGAGTGCAGCATCCGAGTGGGCCAATTGAGACATTGCACGTACTAAGACATGGGGGCCTTTATTACGGGATAATCTTCCAACAAATAGGATTATTTTTTTGTTCTGTAGATTATATTCAGCTCTAAGGCTCTCCCGGGCGCTTAATGCGCTCTGTGATTCCATCCAAGGTGCAAAACGATCCAGGTCTACCCCCGAATAAATCGTTCTTAGCTTGCCGGCTGCATGAGGGTAGTAATCACATATGGCGCTTCCTATATAATTACTTATCGTGATAATACGCTCCGTCTGTTCGATAACTGCAGTGCCTTCGCTGCTATGAATCTTATACGGATTGAACATGTCGTTGTGCATACTTAGAATAATTCTGGAGTGGGGAGCTAGGCTCCTGACAGGCAGGACCAGTCTCGGCCTATTGAAGATATGAATGATATCATAGTGTTCTTGGTTATGCTGAAGGAAGTTAATCACTCCCTTAGAGTAAATCTCCAACAGACCTTCAGAATCTACCCTCACATAACGGATGCCGTCGACAACTTCTTCCAGGGGTAATTCTGGGTCTGTTCTGCCAAGAATCGTGATTCTGTGATGCCTGCTTAAAAGAGAAGCCACACCGCAGATATAAGTTTGGATGGCTCCTCCTCTAATGTTGGGAACAGGCAGCTTTTCTGTACAAATCATTAGAATGTTCAAAAGTTAACACCATCCTTTTTTAGGCAATCTTTTGCCTGGATTTAAGCTGCTTCTTCTTCGACGGAGCTGCTGTCTTCCTTAATCTTTGTATACGCTTCGTACGTTTCTTTTTCAGCTTGAGTAAAGGTCTGGTAAGCTTTTTAGCAGCCGGTTTTTTATAACCCCGCCGCTTTAGACCTGAACCTGGTTTCAGTTTGATTAATCTCTTTTGCTTCTTCTTCCTTAATTTGCCGGATTTTTTGATTCCCTTGGCTTTGGAGGAGGTACGACGTTTCGGCAATCGAAGAGTCAGCTTTTTTGGCGCCTTTGCCGGTAATTGTACTAAAACTGGGGCTGGGATATCCGGTTGAGGAATCAAAGCAGGCGCTTCTGTATACGCAGGAAGCTGTGGTTCAGGTGGAGCCATTTCCGCAGGAACAGGCGCTGGCATATGGAACACAGGCTCTGGAAGCCGTAGATCTCCAGGGATAACAGAAGCTGGACGGTCAAAGACATACGGTGTGATTTCTTCTGTAGTGTAGTCTCCTGCAGGGTATTTCGCTTTATCCATCTCAAGCTCCGTCAAAGCTTGCCATTTACTCGTTTCCGTAGCCATAACTCTTTGCAATATAGGCTCCAGCTCAGTCTGAAGGAACAGAATGGGGTCAAATACAATTTCTTTAACATGCTTGTAAAATTCATTTGGAAATGCCATATCCAGCCATAATATTTCAAAGGTTTCCTGATCTATTGGGTTGGCTTGATGGTAGGCATCGATCATTCCGCGAATCCAGGTCAAATCCCAGACTCCCATATCGTCCATCGTGCTTGTAATTAACTTCCGTAAATCTCGAATGGGTAGGTCGTAGGACACTCCATCCAAATCGATTACCCAGATACCGCCAGGACCCATTTGACCATTGGACCAACCAAAATCCTGGTGGGCGAGTCCCCAATGAGGTTCTCCTTTTGCTATCATTTTGGTGTAAGGAGAAGCTTTGAAGCGTTCAAAAATTTCTTTAGCCTGCCTATCAAATTCATCGACTACGGCAAGTAAGCTTGAGCTCGCAGCTGTATCCGGATAAGCTTGGGCTATATCGCGAAACCAACCGATTTTGGCAATGATTTTATCATAATATTTAGCCCAGCCATATATCCGAGACGATTTTTCCGAGCCGTATGGGGGAATATAGCCTTTGGAGTTTTTATGAAACTCTCCTAAGCCAAAGCAAAGCTCAGCTGCTCCTTCCAAGTCAATCTTAGAAACAGGGAGCAGTGGTTCAATCCATTCTGTAACGATCCACAGCTTTCCTCCGGCTTCAACATACAAGCTACCGTCACGGGTAGGAATAAAGGATGGGACGCGATAGCCCAGCCCAGACATGTACTCTTGAGCTCCGACGCTAAAGAGGCTTCGCTGAGGTCGTCTGTGCAAAACTTTGATACTGCGATTTCCTTTGTCCGTACTAATTTTCCAAATTGCTCCACCTTTGTCAGGCTTGGAGGTTATTAGAACCATATCAGAGACCTGCATATCATAATGTTCCATAACCTGCCTTGCCAACATCTCTAACTCAGGGGGGACATACTGTTCATGGACTATTTCCGGAGATAATATTTGTTCAGCCCATGGGACAATTAGATAATTTTCCACCACCATCACTCCATAACTTATTTTTTAAAATAAGTGTGATTGCTCAAGCTCAATCAGTTTGTTCCCATGCCCATCTTTCTTAAATAATTGAATAGTTGACAAATAGAGGTCTGTTAAGTTTTGCGCCGTTTGCGATATGTGAAACCGGTCATTTAGAAATTGCTTACCTGATTTCACTAAAAGCATTTTGGCATCTGGCTCCATAGCGAGCATTCTCCTTAGGTGTGCAGTTAGAAGAGCTCTCGAACATTTTTTGTCACTATCATGGTCACCAAACCAACTATCCCATGCTTCTTCATACTCATCCGGCTTGACAATGCCAAGAAAACCTTTACTGCCGACAGCAATAACCGGTCTTTCGCAAGACATTGCTTCAAGCGCTACTCTCCCTGTGCCAATAACACAATCGCTTAATGAATAGTAAACTCCCATATTCATAATTTCACCGACACAATGAATGAAGGGTTCATCAAGCGGATACTGCTTTTTATTAACAAGTTGTAATATATCCTTCTGTTTGTTCCCTCCTCCCGCAATAATCAGATGCAAGTTAGGATAACCGTTATTTCGCATCGCAGCTATCGTATGAATGAGTTCCTCACATATTTCCCCTTTTTCCCAGGATAAACGGCCTGCATACAACATAACGCTAGCATGCTGGGGAAGACCTAACTTATTCCTGAAATGCTGTAAATAGGAGGGGGCATATGAATGGTATTCGTGATCGTCAATCCCGTTGGAAACGATCTTCGCATCGACTCCTTTAGATAATAGTAGACGTCGGATGGCGGGACTTACACATGTGATCGTTGCGTTTCTTTCTAAAGACTCTAAGAAATCACGATCGTAGTAAGTGCCGTGTACAGTAAATACGAATGGAACATTCATTTGTTCAGCAGCTGTAAGAGCAATGCTTCCAGAAGGGAATTGATGACCGTGAACGAGATCAATGTTCTCCGATCTTATAATCGATTTGAGCAGATCTAAATGTTGAGTTCGTTTCTCATGGTCGGGCTCGTAATTATCCAATACAAAATCAATTTCGTAAATCGGGCAGCCTAGCCCAAGAAAATGATCTAGAAGCTTCCCTTTTTTACAAGCAATAACGACGGAAACTCCTTTTTTCAAAAGTTCTCTTGCCATAGAAAGGGTGTAGGTTTCGGTACCGCCCACATTTAACTGATCGATCACCATTAAGATGCGCATAGGGGCTGCTAACATTGGTTTATTTTCAATTTCAGGAATAGGATTAGGAACAGGAGTAAGAACTGGAGTAGGAATATGGATAGGAATATGAATAGGAATTGGGGTATGGGTTGTTATTTGAGATTTGACGGTTTGTCTTCTCTTTTTTGGTAAGAAGGTATTTTTTTGCGCTCCCCGTTTTTTCTTCAGCATGGAATCACCTCCATAAACAGGTTGGTTTGGATCTATTTCTAAGCATATGTCATTAGGTGAATGGATGATATGTACATTAGTGGAATTTAGCAAAACGCTTTTAAAATCGGTCAAACTCCCATATTTTTTTTTTGTAAAAAGAATATTATGTATAAATATCTTTCGAAAATGAGGTGGGATTGGGCTTGGATATCCATCAATTGCCTGCTGATGCCGTGTTAATCGGGCGTGGAAAACAAGGAGCCGTTTATAAGCTCTCATCCGACCGGTGCGTTAAAGTTTATAAGAAAGAAAAGCACGCTGCCAAAGAATATAGATCTTATTGTCTTGCGGAGGGTTCACCATTCATTCCAAAGATATACGAACATGGCTCTAACTACCTAGTCTTAGAATATATACAAGGAGAACCATTGAGCAAAGCCATAGAGAAGAACCAGACGATTACAAGAATCGAATGCGAGCATATCTTAAACATGATTCATGAGATGACACGACTAGGCTTTACGAGAATCGATACAGCTTTATTCCATATCTATATTCAAGGAGATTCTTGCAAGATTATCGATTTGGTGAATTCCTATCATAGACAGTATTCCATTCCTAAGGTGATGCTCAAGGGATTGGCGAAAGTTGGGGTGCTACAACCTTTTTTGCAGCACATCAAAGAGCTGGACACCGACATTTACAAGAAGTGGACTGATTATATAGTGACAAGGAGCGAACGATATGGGGACCTCCAAGCATTTAACGAATGATATTTTGTTCGCTCTTAAACATGTAAGCGAAGTATTTCCGATAGGCAAGTTTCAAGGAATAGGGCGTAAACTAGGAGGAGCTTACAATTTTAATATAAAGATAGCGACGAATAAGGGCGAATTCGTGGTCAGAATATTGAACCATTCGAATACGGTGGAGCATTTGCAGTATGTTCAAAAAGCTCTTGCGGTATTAACCGAAAAAGGAGTTCCTGTCCTGAATCCGGTTCTTACAGAAAAGGGGGACTCATTCGTCTTCTATGATGATAAATTGCTGCAGGTAACTCCTTACGTCAGGGGGGAATCCTTTCAGTGCCTGCCTAAGCAAGTAAGTGCGAGTGCTCGGATGCTCTGCGCTTTCCATCAAGCCATTCAACATCCCGAACCAGGTCCGAAGCCGGCATGGTCCTTTTATCGATCCTCCGATTACTATACCGATGCTTTAGAGCAAATGAAAAACTTACCAGGTATTCCGAGCTACCAGCACTATAAAGCGGAAAAACTAGCTGAACAAATAGAAGAATCCTGGGAGCAATCACAAAAGAATTTGCCGGATGCGGTTATCCATGGCGATTGGCATTTTTGGAACCAATTATATCAAGCAAATGAAGTATCCAGCATTATGGATTTTGACTTTATTCAGCAGGGAAAACGAATTCATGACATCGCTTATTCCTTGTGGGCGATCTATATACTGCTGCCTGAGCATTCCAAGGCTTTTGACGAGCTGTTTATTAAACAGTATGTTGGTCTAACGGACGAAGAAGTAGCTATTCTTCCTACTGCTATAGCCAGAGTGGGAATGTTTTTCCTCTGCCAATCGGCATATTCTATTAATCCGGAAGAGAAGTGGCGCAAGCATTATCGAAGGCAATTACCCTTGATAGAGTGGCTCTTATCGGAGGAAAGCCGTAGGTTCCGAGAATTGATTCGAGGAAAGGATGAGAACGTAGTAAGCTCAAAAGATGAATCGGGCAAGTTAGATTAGGTCCTTTATATAAGAAGAATAAAAAAACCGGAATGGCAAATGCCGTTCCGGTTTTTTAACTATTTGTTATGGTTTACGACGTACCATTCTCAAGCTATCGTAATCTGCAATATATTCAAAGTCATCCAACTGGCATAATTCATCGACAGCTCTACGCACTTCCGGTGAATGGGTGTAATCATGAAATGCTACGACTCCTCCGGGCATGAGGCGCAGTGCATAACGATCAATGTCATGCTTGACTCCCATATAACTGTGATCTCCATCAATAAATAAAGCTGCGATGTCACTCGGGCAATCTTCATATGCTTCAGTACTCCACTTGCGAATAGAAGTGATTTCATCTTGAAGTCCCAGAGTTCGTACATTACGGTGAAAATCATCGTAGCAAGATGCCACCAGAGGATCAATGGCATATATCTGTTTTTTGCTCAAGGTCAGCAACTGGCTGCCTACAGCTAAGCATGCGGCGCTTTTTCCTTTATAGGAACCGATCTCTACAATGTCTCCATCCAATTGATCGACCATGGAAGGAAGATGAAGCAGTGCAACCTGTTCCATGGTACTGAGCCAGCCTTCCAGATGCTGGACCATCTGAAACCAGTCTGGAATGCGACCATTCAGCCTTGGCTTTGTTTCCCGTGTTGGAGGAGAGGTTTGTCTAGCGTTTGAAGCTAGAAGCGTAGTTGCTTGAAGCACTTCCGGCAGGACGCCGTTATATTTCACGGCCCTTTTCCAAATATAGGGATGCGTTGGGTGGAGATCTTCGCAGCGCTCTGTCCAGCTAAGCCATTTATCGTGGAACCAAGCCTCTGTGTTGAAATCTTTGGCATGACCCCATGAATTGATTTTACGATACACTTCTTCGTCGTTAAGAACATAGCTGCCATGAAAGCAAAGGGCATCCAGGAAGAAGGCATCTGAACCTGGCGTCGGGGTACGCAAATTGTGAAACCAAATGTCTCGCTTACAGTTCATTGCTATATTAGGGTAACCGTGCACGATAGAATGCTGATCATTTACCAGTATATACTCCCATGATTTCCAGAATGTGCACCAGGGAGTTACATAGTAATCGTGATCAGGATGATCCGCGATCGTTTGCAGCATTCGTCTGTAGTCTTCACTTGTATAATATTCATCTGCATCATGGACAAGCAAGAAGTCAAATCCGTCTTCCTTTGCTTTTGCGAGGCAGCTGTTTCTTTGATCATGTTCCCAATCCCACACACCGGTAATCAATTCAATTTTATCAGCATAGGGAGATTGCTTAAGAATATCGGGGTCAGCTGTATTCTTCATTTCTTCCCGGGCTTGAGGGTTATAACGCCAAGGAA
The DNA here is from genome assembly GCF_000686845.1 of Paenibacillus sp. UNC451MF. Taxonomy (GTDB): domain Bacteria; phylum Bacillota; class Bacilli; order Paenibacillales; family NBRC-103111; genus Paenibacillus_S. The sequence continues at coordinate 16,132 of NZ_JMLS01000036.1, forward strand.
CTTCACTATAGGAAACATAAATTTTTTCAACATGCGGCCCACAATTTTCTAGCATCTGCAGTATGAACTTTTGACAATCGAAGAGTAGGACATGCGCCGCGAATCTTTTCTTTGTCATGAGCTTCCTCCTTAAGGAATTAGGCTTTAGGTTCTATGAAGATGAATTAGTATATGAGGAGTGGACCTGTTGCTACTGTATAGGGGCCTAAACGCGATAATGAAAAGTTTTTGCATGAGCAAACAAGCATATGAGCCTAGTAGATATGAGGATATGAGTGGATAATAAAAGATAAAATGTTAATATTTACATCTAGGAACAAATGTTCTATTATGTAATTAGCCCCCATTTATCCTAGAGCAAAAGTTACTTCTTTTTATAGGTTCATAGTCCTCATTTTGAAAAGGAGAGCTCCTTAATAATGCCATTCATAAACACAGGACCTTTACCACCCGATCGGGCGCACCTCGTAGAGAAGTTGCTTCAAGATATGATTTCACTCCATCCGGATGTCGATGGCTTTATTCTGACTGGCTCCATCTGGAATCCGGAAACTCAATTACCCTATTCAGACATCGATATTAATTGGCATGGTTCCAAAAATGATCGTATCAAAGACCTGCGCTTGAATAACCATAGTATTTTTCAGGAGTCGGGAGTTACGATAGAGATGGCCAATTATTTCTGGGGCAACTTGTCGCAGCCCGAGACAATGCGTCTTTCCGTCATAGTCTCTTTGAATCGAGCCCACATTTTATGGGAGAAAGAAGGCAGATTCTCCGTTCCTCAACAACAAACGTACAGACTGTTGAGTAATGCTGTCTGGGTTAAAGAAGCGATTAAGCGATCCATATCGGATCTTAGGACGAGGGCGAATCAATGGTTAGACCCTGTGTATTGTAAGGAAAACAAAGATAATCATCATGCATTCGATTTTGTAAGAACAGTTGTTGGTCCTACAGCTGGATTGTTGGATCCTATCGACTTGCGGCCGCCAAGCGCTGCTCGCAAAGCCTTGATGGATATTGCGCAAACCAGCGCATTATGCGGCTTACCAGATATTAGTGAGTCCATATTGCGTTGTTTAGGGGCGGACAAGATTTCGGTGACAGAGGTGGAGGAATGGAACAGGCTGTTGAACGATTTATATGCCCATATCGCAAATCTTCGTCCTGAGGTTCAATTGGTTAAGCGGGAGTACCATGTCCTCGGCATTCAAGCTATGATAGCTAAGGGTTATCCACGAGAATGCGTCTGGCCGCTATGGCGAGGCTTTGTCGACTGTATGGAGTTTTTGAAAGATATTTCTCCTAGAGGGGAAGAAGCATTCATCCGATTTGCAAAAAGATTACAACTGTACACGGTTGAGGATATAAGCGAGAAAGCGGTTCAATACGCAGCCATCGTAGAAAGGCTTCATAGTCAACAAAAGCAATTATCGGATCATCTTTTAACTGTCATTGCATCCCAAAGAAATTAAATAGATGACTTTTGCTGGTTCACCGTGCTTGAAGGGGGAGAGCAAGCTGCTTCATGTTGCAGCTTGCTCAGCCTATACTAGAGTTTCCACTTACGCATAAGGGGAACGCCGATCCGATTGAGCAGTCGATCCAACACGGTCCAGCCTGCTCTACGTATCCAAGGTAAGTCAGCATCGAATACCGCGCTGTATTCAATATGCGGTATTGCTCCGCGGTTGCGCTTAAATTCTGCGGCACCGGAACTCTCGTGCAACTGCCAACCGAACTGCTCGGATATATCAATAAGTACGGCTGACAGCATTCGATACAGTCCTACCTCCCGCGGTAGAGAGGTGTCATAGCCAAAGACGGGCGTAGTCATAACTCCGTCCTTCACATAAAATCCAAGTACGGCATCTAATGTGCCGGTTAACTCATTACGTAGGGCATAAATCTGTAATGTTCCTGATAGAAGTGCCTGATCAAAGAAGGCTTCAGTAAACCATGGGTTACACCGTGAGTGCTTTTCCAGGTACACCATATTATATAGTAATCTTAACCGAGGAACGTCGGTTAATGTCAGTCGTTCTGGCGGAACAACCTCATATTTGTTCTTAATCAGCAGTCGACGGTCGCGTTTGATTAGCCACCTTGCTTTACCGCTAGGTGGGGCAAATAAATACACTTGTCTACTCGGAATGAAGCGGAACTGTTCCTGCCGAAGTACATGAATCCAAGCTCCATTCAAGATTGGTGTAAGTGATCGAAAGATAATGGTATGTTCAGGGAATTTGGTTCTTAATAGACGAAGCCCTTCGATTAAATTGCGGGGAACACGAGTCGGGTACAAGTTGGTTGAAAAAAGCCCATTGTTAATATGTACCGTTTGATTCATATGTCCAGCTTTTAAAAGTAGTCCCATTCCATCTAGCATCCAGCCTAATATAGACTCTAGAAAGGAGCTCTTTAGTTTATATAGTTCTTCCCTGGCATAAGTAACATAATGAGTAAAAGGTGAGCATACATAGCTATTCTCATATTCTTTGTTATTTACCGTCACGGGTACAAGCATGTCATCGATGCGGAGCACATACAGGCTAGTTGTCACATTGGCGACGTAATGCGTGACCGAGTTCTCAAGCCACGGAAGCAGCAGTTTAGCTACCTGATGGCCCTCTGGAGTATCAGGAAATGGGATACGATGTGCTGATGCTCTATCGTACAGTTCCACTGATGGTGTTTGCAGTGAATCTAGACCCAAGGGAACGGCTCCTTTCAATATTTTGAGCTTTATATCTGTCAGGTTATCGAATTTCTGCATTTGACTCTGTTTGTAATTGAGTTTCTAGGAATGGCAGTATCGGTTCTCCAAGCTCTAAGAGTAACTCATAGATAGCATAATCGGTTTTCCAAAACGCCCTTACACTATTTGGACCCAACACACCGTCTTGAAGAGAGGTGAGCCAATAATTAAACTGCTCTTCAGTGTTTTTTTGTTTAACGGAGTGGACCACCTGATTGGGGATTGAATCATTTTAGCTCATAGAGGAGGTCTCTAGTGTTACCTATCCAAAAAGGCGTACTGTTTTTTTGTATGCTTACATTTTATACTAACTTTACTTTAAGTAAAGGAGAGAAAATTATGACTGAACAAACTATTCGCTTGCTGATGCCGTAATGGCAAGGAGAAAACAATCCCAACTTATACAATTAATATGAATATACAATATGTTTATGGAATTGGAAATAAACATTTACTAACATTAAAACAGTCTATCTCACTGAGATCAGGCTGTTTTTAATTATGTTATGCCCAACATTATTTTACGATTCGAGGGGCGGAATGACAGTAAATAAAGGATGAAACTATTAGGCAGAAGATGAAGTTTATACAGTGTGAAAAAACAGGTTAAATAATTATTTATAATGTATATACATTATATTTACAAGTGAATACATGGATGTTATAATCCGATCAATCACTGAAATCTGCATGAGTTGAAAAAAGTGATTGAACTAATAAATATAGTTAAATACGGGGTGATTACTATGAGGGCTTACTCCAATGTCTAATGGTTGCCAATTTTAAGAAAGCGTCTTCATTACCTTGCCGGAATTCATATTAATGAAACAATACATAATGATGCCGAACAGGTACGTTGGAAACTTCTAACACTATTTGATTGGAGGATACCGTGATGAAAAAAATAATGTTTATAACGTCCATAGCCATGAGCGCGCTTTTCTTTTCAGGATGTTCAACCGTCAATAAGGATGGAAAGAATGATTCAATGGATAAACCCGCCGTCGATAATGCCCCGGTTACTTTAACAATCGGCATGCCTAACGGGTGGATGACCGACGAAGAAATCAAGCGATACATCGTAGATCCTGTAAGTAAGAAATACCCATGGATTACTGTGCAAATGATACCGTTAGTTCAGGGGAAGATGTTGCCTGAGCTCGTAGCTGCCGGTCAAACACCCGATATTGTCATCGATAGCAACGTTGGTGGCTTTTCCACCTGGAAGGACTTGGATTTAGTCATATCGCTATCTGACCTGATCAAAAAATATAATTTGGATCTGGGGCGGTTTGAACCAGAGGCTCTTGATGCGATTAAAGCGGGAACACAACGGGATGACCTTATCGCAATCCCCTACTGGAGACATTTTTCCGCTCTCTATTACAACAAAGAAATATTCGATAAATTCGGCTTGCCGTATCCGAAAGACGGCATGACTTGGGATGACGTGTATGAGCTAGCCAAAAAATTGACAAGAACTGAAAGCGGAATTCAATATCGCGGATTGGAACCGAATGTAACGGAGCGAATGGCATCCCAGTTAAGCCTCCCCTTTGTTGACCCCAAGACGTACAAATCCCTCCTTGATTCCGATCAATGGCAGAAGGTATTAAGCAATGCAGCAAGGATTCGACAGATCCCAGGCAACGAGCAGATTACCTATAACTCGGCCGCTAACGAACTCTTGTTAAAAGGAACCCTGGCCATGATCGCTTCGGTCAACATTATTTACGAGGGGAAACTATATACGAATCCTGATATATGGGATATCGTTAGTTATCCAATTTGGCCGGAGGCACCAGGTACTGGAATGAGGGTAGACGAACACGCAATGGGAATCACAACAACTAGCAAGAATAAGGAAACTGCTTTTCAAGTGATTTCGACCATCACATCCGATGAAGTTCAGATGGATATGTCGAAGCAAGCTCGGGTCAGCATCCTTAAAGATGCAAAGATAAGAGACGCTTTCGGTTCCAATATTGAATTTCTCAAGAACAAAAACGTTCAAGCCATCTACAAAACAAAACCGGCGAAATCGTTTACTCCAACAAAATACGATTCAATAGCAAGTGCTGCTATTAACGAAGCGTTGAAAGATATCGTCGAGAAAGGTAAGGACGTTAATACAGCATTAAGAGAAGCGGATGAGAAAGCGAATCAGCGAATACGCGAGAAAGAAGCCGGCGCCAAATAAACGGGTCAGAAACCATGCTTGTTGAAAAAGAAGAAGGGGACGAAATGAAGCAGGCAGATACATCGATTTAATTAGTTTTACAAAATTTATCAATATAACATAAATGATATATACGAATATACAATATATTTACAAGGGTATTTTTGGATGTTATAATTTGATCAATCATAGATACTCTTATTGATAATGGGGGGAAGAATGAATCAACGTTTAAGACCCAGTTAGAATAGGGCAACTAATGACATAGATAGAGGGTCTTGGTCGTCACATTGAACTTCAACATCCGCATTAACGGATAAGGTTTCAATGAAAAGTTTAGATTCGTACTAGGGAGGGGCAAAATCCAATGTCCAAATTTCACAAACGTTCGTTTAAGAAAGCGTATTCATTGCTAATGATTGGTTCTATCTTTTCCGGTTTGCTGGCAGGCTGCAGCGGTCAAAAATTGTTGGAATCAGAGGCGTCCGACCCCAAACTAAAGGAACCTGTTCCAGTTGAGCTTACATTGGCACCTTATTTTTTAAACATGACCGATGAAGAATTCGATCAGGTGCTCATCAAGCCATTGAAGGCGAAATATCCTCACATTACTTTGAAGATTGTACGGGATGATATTACCAAACTGGTTACCGCAGGTCAGACTCCCGACATTATTTATTCGGCCAATTCAAGATTTTCAGTCCTTAAGGAATTGGATATTCCGTATGATGTAAGTGAATTCGTAAAGAAATACAATATGGATTTAAGTAAATTCTCAAGTCCAAATATCGATTGGATAAAGGATTTAGGTCCTAAAGGGGAGATTTACGGGATTCCTTTTGCTCTAAATCAAATGGCGCTATTTTATAACAAGGATCTTTTTGATAAGCGGGGTGTTCCCTACCCTAAGGAAGGCCTAACGTTCGATGAGTATTTGGAGCTTGCCAAGAAAATGACCTATTTTGAGGATGGGGTCCAATATCGCGGAAGTCTTCCCACCAATCCTGAGTTTTATGCCAGAGTGAGATCTTTGTCTTTTGTCGATCCGAAGACCAATAAGGCGGCCCTTAACAATGATCAGATTAAATCGATTATGGAGCAGGTCCAAGCTTTTTATCAAATTCCCGGAATGGTCCAAAATGGACAAAAGCCGCCTGGTTGGGACAGCTTCACTAAAACGCAGCAAACCGCCATGTATCTGAACTGGATTCCTGATACGGTAGGCTTCATTCAACAGGCCGGAGGGCAGCTCAATTTCGACCTTGTTGGAGCCCCTTCCTATAAGGATAACCCTGGAGTCACCATTGACCACGGCGCACAAATGATGGTCGTTTCCAAATCATCCAAGATTAAAGAAGAAGCCTTTCAGGCGGTTCAGCTCTTTGCTTCTCCGGAAGTTCAAACCATTTTGAATAAGAAAAGCCGTTTGACCGTTTTGAATGACGAGTCGATCAAAAAAGATTTTCTTGCCGATGTAGAAGTGGCGAAAGGCAAGAACATTCAAGGAGCGTTGAAAGTCAAATCGGCGAAAATGGCCCCTCCCAACCCGTATCACGTTATCGTTGCTGGTAAAATCAACGCAGCGGCTGAGACGTTCGTAAACGGAACTAAGGATGTAAATACCCTGCTCAGGGAAACGCAAGAAGAAGCGGATAAGGCGATTGAGCAAGAGTTAGCCAATAAAAAGAAGTAATTCAAGAGATTCGTTGACGTAACGAATCGGTTGGGGGCGAAGGATATGTCAGAACATAGGAACATCTTGTTTGTTGGGACTTATTCTCCGGCTGATCAAGACGGTATTCATGTCTTATCTTGCGATCCGGAAACCGGAAGAGTACAACGCCTCAGCAGTATTGGCGGCATAGAGAATCCTTCGTATTTGGCAGTGCATCCTGACACCAACAGGCTGTATGCAGTTAGCGAAACGGCAGATAACGGCTTTGTGGTCGCATACCAATTTGATCCGGTTAGAAATGTACTCGTTGAATTGAACCGTCAGCCAACGGGAGGCGGTTATCCATGTCATCTCAGTTTGGATATAGAAGGAGCTTGGCTGTTTAGTGTCAACTACATGAGCGGTAGTGTGTGTTTATTCCCCATCCGTGAGGATGGAGCAATACTTCCGCTCTCGGATCAGATTCAGCATGCAGGGGGCAGCATTCATCCCGACAGACAGGAGGGACCCCATCCCCATTCCATTGTGAATATCCCGAATACGGACTTTTGGCTAGTGCCGGACTTAGGAACTGACCAGCTATACGTATACCATCACGATAAATTCCGTGGGAAACTGAAGCTTCAGGCGGGAGCCGTTGCTGAACCGGGCGCGGGTCCTAGGCATGTGGCATTCCATCCAAGTATGCCGATGGCTTATATCATCAATGAATTGAACTCCACGATAACGGCTTACCGTTATGAGCGCCATACAGGTTCGTTAACGCTTTTACAAACGGTAAGCACGTTCCCAGTCCAATACATGGGAGAGAACGCTTGTGCGGATATCCATATCAGCCTGAATGGAGAGTATCTATACGGATCCAACCGAGGGCATGACAGCATCACCGTGTTTAAAGTTTTACAAGACGGATGTCTAGAGCAATCTGTTGTAGCTGCATCGGGAGGAAAAACACCGAGAAATTTCGCGCTAGATCCCAGCAATTCATTTTTACTAGCGGCAAATCAAGACTCGGACTCTATTGTCACTATGAAATTGAATGATAGAGGAATTCCGGAATCTACCGGTTATGCAATCGAACTATTCAAACCGGTTTGCTTGAAATTTTATCAGAACTACTAAAGGAAATGTTCGTTTCCGACATGAAATGTATGCAGAATCTTATATAGATAAAAGGAGTGGAGCAAGTGGTATCACCAAAGTATGCACACGTCATTTCACATTCGCATTGGGATAGAGAGTGGTATTTGCCCTTTGAAAAGCATCGGGTACGTTTGGTTGAATTGATGGATACGTTAATCGATTTGTTTGAGAAGGACCCTGAATTTCGAAGCTTCCATCTCGATGGGCAAACCATTGTTTTGGATGATTACCTGCAAATCAGACCGGAGAAGAAAGAGATTATTGCCCGCATGGTAAGAGAAGGGAAGCTTCTCATCGGTCCATGGTACATCCTGCAGGATGAGTTCTTAACCAGCAGCGAGGCAAATATCCGGAACTTATTAATCGGTCATGAGGACGCAAGTGAATATGGTAGTATTTGTAAGCTGGGGTATTTTCCTGATTCGTTTGGCAATATGGGGCAGGCGCCGCAAATTTTGCTTCAAGCTGGTATGGATACGGCGGTCTTCGGGAGAGGCGTGAAGCCGGTCGGTTTTAATAACGAAGCAAGGGGAGACTATGAATCGGCCTTCTCGGAAATGAACTGGCAATCACCGGACGGCTCAACCGTACTAGGGATCTTGTTTGCCAACTGGTATCACAACGGCATGGAAGTTCCGACAGATCCTGACGAGGCGAGGGTCTATTGGGAACGGAAGATCCGGGACGTGGAGAAGTATGCCTCCACACCTCACCTGCTGTTCATGAATGGCTGTGACCATCAACCCGTACAAACGAATTTATCGGAAGCGCTTCGTACAGCGAGAAGCTTGTACCCTGACATTGAGTTTATTCATTCCAACTTTAACGAATATGTAGCCCAGTTGAAGGGCAAGCTGCCTGAGAATCTATCGACCATACGCGGGGAGCTACGAAGTCAGCGAACGAACGGTTGGTGGACATTAGTCAATACCGCTTCCGCTCGGGTGTATATGAAGCAGGCGAATCAGAAAATCCAAACCTTTTTGGAGAAAGTCGCCGAACCGATTGCTACATTAGCCAAGCTGACGGGGCATACGTACCCTAAGCATCTATTCACTTATGCGTGGAAAACACTGATGCAAAACCATCCGCATGATAGCATTTGCGGTTGCAGCGTTGACGAGGTACACCGCGAAATGATGACCCGGTTTGATAAGAGCTATCAAGTCGCTGAGCAAATTACAGCCCATAGTTTGAAAGCTATTACTTCTATGATCGATACCGAAACGGCATTTGAACCATCTGCGATTCCTTTTACCGTATTCAATACATCCGGTTGGAATCGTACCGGTGTAGTCAACATCGACCTGGAAGTCAAGAGAATTCCGCTCGCGAACAGGAATCGAAGCAAGATCGTCGAGGAGCTGAAGGAGTTATCACTAGAAGGCTATGTTGTAAAAGATAGAAACGGGAATGTCATTGATGCCAAAGTGGAGGATCTTGGGGTAACTTTCGGCTATGAGCTGCCCGACGATAAGTTTCGCCAACCTTACATGGCTCGTTCCGTGCGTGTTCAATTCCTGGCACAAGATATACCGGCTTTGGGTTATACAACATTTGCCTTATACAGAGATTTATCGCATATTGCAAGTTCGTCTAGCCCTCTTAATAAAGCCATTCCATGTCAGATGGAGAACGAATTCTTATCTGTTGTCATCGCCGAAGATGGAACTTATGAGATCACCGATAAAAGATCGGCTAAGACTTACACCGGCCTGGGCGCTTACGAAAATACGGGTGACATCGGTAATGAGTATATATTCAAGGCACCGGAGGGAGATATTCCGATTACGACCCGTGGGTTACCGGCTGAAATCTATGTAGAGGAACAAACCTCCTATCATACGGTGATTGCCATCATTCATCATTGGGAAATTCCTGCCAGCGGAGATGAACTGCTGGATCAAGAAATCCAAGAATTCGTCCCGTTCCTTGAACGTAAAGCACAAAGAAGCAAACAGACGCTCCCGCTAACCATTAAGACTCGTCTCACGCTGGAACAGGGAGTACCGCAGCTTAAGATTAAAACGAGTCTAAGAAACGAAGCCAAGGATCACCGTATTCGAGTGCTGTTTCCTACCGATATTAACTCGGCTGTTCATTACGCCGACTCCATCTTTGAGGTAGCAAGTAGAGAAACGGTACCTGCACCAGAATGGACGAATCCAAGTAATTGCCAGCATCAGCAGGCTTTTGTCAATGTACGAAACGACCAATACGGACTTACGATTTGCAATTGGGGTCTAAATGAGTATGAGGTATTGCGAGATGGCAGAGGGACGATAGCCATAACCTTATTAAGAGCTGTTCAGGAATTGGGTGACTGGGGAGTTTTCCAGACCCCGGAAGCACAGTGCTTGGGAGATCATGAGTTGGAGTACGCCATTATTCCGCACGGGGATAAACATGATGCCCAACAGTCGTTTGCTGCAGCCTATCAAGCGCAGATTCCTTGGACCACGATGCAGACTCCATTGCAATCAGGAGTGCTGCCGGCGGAGCATCAATTTATTCGTTGGTCAGGCGATGGGCTGGCTCTCACAGCAGTTAAGATGAACGGTTCTTCTGAAGACCTCATCATGCGATGGTTCAATATGACCGATCTGCCGACGCAGCTGCATATTGAGTATGTAAATGGAAGTCATAACACCCTTTACAGAAGTAACGTACTTGAAGAAGAGGGAGAAAAGCTTGGAATGGGATCTGAGATTCCGATTCGTCCGGCGGAAATTGTAACGATCGGAGGAAATCCGGGTTTGTAACCAACAAAGCCAGTATACACAGTATACAACTGGAGAAGACACTCTTTATAGGTGAACCATACCGTAGACGGACAATTGGGGACAATGGATGGGGGAGATAACAACGGCAGCAACAATGGTAAGAACATGATGGTCAATTTCGATAGACAAAAAGTAATTTCAGCGTTAGGTAGCCGATCTGGCGATATCCAAGTAACGCTTAGCGGTCAATTAATGGATGACAAAAAATTTGAGGGAACAGCGAATATTAGAGTGATCGAATAATAATAGTCTAAAAACCCGAGGTTGCTGCTAAGCGGCAATCTCGGGTTTTCCGTTTGAGAATATTTGTATTCTATAACCATCGGTTTAGGCTCTAGAACCTGCTTCTTTCACAACGGTTGGATTTGTCGTCGAATTCCGAATGACAAGTTCGTTCGGGAGAATGACATTGCGGCGGTCCTGTCTGGGCTCCTGAATGAGGGATACGAGGAGTTTGGCAGCCTCTCTGCCCATATTTTTCTCATTCTGATTGATATAGGTTAATGGAATTTCCGAATGTTCAGAATGAGCATAGTCGTCGAAACAAACAATAGACAGATCATCAGGTATCTGGAGATTTAGGGATTTGGCGGCTTTCATTGTCATCAAACCAATTGCCGAATTCGTTGTAACCACAGCTTGAACATCAGGATTTTCCATCAAATAGTTTTTAATTTGTTCAACAACCGGCATTCCGCTGCTTAGAGTAAGTCTCAAACGGTAATCGATGAAGAGACCAGAATCGCTTAGAGCCTGTTCATATCCGTGTAAACGATCTTCAATACTAGTCGTTCCGGAGACGGCTGTACTTATAAAGCTAATCTTGGTATGTCCAAGATTCGTCAAGTGCTTTGTAGCTTCATAGGCACCTTTGAAGTTATCTGAGCTTATATAGTTAGCATCAAGTCCGCGGAGATAACGGTCTATGATGACAAGTGGAAATCGGTCTAAAGTTAACTTCAAGATTTGATCATTGAACGTTTCACCATCCACAGGATAAATAATGATCCCATTGACCTCAAGTTGTTGGAACTCCTTGAGTAATTTATTTTCTAGCTCCTGTGAATCATGAGTAAGCTTGAATATTAGGTGATATCCATGTTCGGCCAATTCATCTTCGATCCCTGTCATTAAGTTGGCGGTAAACAGGTTATCGAGCCGAGGCATAAGAAATACGACAAGGGGTGACCCGCTCACTATTTCTTGAGGCTCATAGGCAATCAGCTGATTCGATGCATCATCGGAAATGTAGGAGCCTCTTCCTTGAATGCGGTTGATCAAGCCTTGTTTCACGATATCAGCCATGGCGTTTTTTACGGTTATTCGGCTGACATTGAATTGCTCGGCTAATTCATTTTCCGAAGGGAGCTTGTCCCCAGGCTTCCATACCCCCGAATTCATTTGATTGATGATGTAATTTTTTAATTGTATATACATAGGAACCCTTTTTGGGGTATTAGACATAAGAATATTACTCCCTTGCTTTTTTATAACAAATATACAACTTTTTCTGACTTTAGTAAAGTCCATAGAAATGGTGTTGTTCCTATCGATGACTCTAAATGATACTATCAGCAAATCGAAGGGGGGTATTCAGCATATCATTGATGTTTGATTGAGGGATCAAAATGATTAGTTGGAAGATGCTGTCCATCGGATTGTTCCCAAATATATCGTAGATAATTTTCGTGATCAACATGTAGCTGCCATCAATTACTCCGATGGGGTTGTATTGATTGCTGAACCAATGCATTTCCGGGTATTGACCGTGTTGATAATGACGGGGTCTTGCTTAGGTCATTCGTTATCGAGATAAAATCACGTTTGCTGTTGTTTGTATTTTGCTCTTCAACTTGATACGTCTCTTTTAACCTGAAATTTGTTGCTCCATTACAATACTGAATGATACGAATCGTGGTGTTTTCATGGATCTCGATCAGTTGAAACAACAAGTGATATATTAATTATAAATGAATATACAATTTATTTACAGGTGTATAGTTGAATGTTATAATCAGTTCATGTCAAACAAAGAAATTGAACAGCGAACCAAAAAGGGAGGAGAAAATCATTAGCATTATTCATGAGCGTCACATTGCAAAGACCTTGGATAAATTGAAGAAAATCGAACAGAATTATGCTGATTTTATTTTTGAACAAAAGCGTGAGATACCTGTCTACTATATGGAAACAGAAGAACATATGTATGAGGTACCGACTGAATCAGAAGCTTGGCAGCCCGCCTATTCCGGAATGACTTGGGGAAAATCATGGGGGTCCGCCTGGTTTAAAGGAACATTTACTATTCCAAGGGAGTTGGATGGCCAGGATATCTATATTCGAGCAGAAACGGATGCGGTTGAAGCATTATTTTGGGTTAACGGGAAGCCTCAAGGGATTTTCACACATCCTAAGGAGGCGGATAATCGGGGTAATCACCATACGCTTCTACTTACATCCAATGCTAAAAGCGGAGAAACTTTGGAATTGGCGTTTGAAGGTTATGCAGGGCATCCCTGCTATGGAACACAGCCTTACCAAACATTTGAATCTAACGACGGGTATCACAATCGCTTTAAGAGGGTATATCGAGCGGTTCATATTATGCTTAGGCGTGAAGATGTGAAGGATTTTGTGTTTGGGCTACGTACATTGAATCAGCTGGCTTCCGCGACAGCCGTTGACGCATTTCGCAGGTCACGCGTTATTGAAGGGTTGCTTCAGGTGTATGCTCTTGTGATACAGTCCCCAGACGAAGCATTGGAAAGCGAGTGGCGACCTTTATTGGCTAAAGCTATCCAGATCATGGAACCGCTGTTGTCTGCAAAAAACGGTGATTCCGCCCCTGTCGCAGGCATTGTCGGGCATTCTCATATGGATACTGCCTGGCTATGGACCCGGGATGAAACGATACGTAAGTGTGCGCGTACTTATGCGAACGTCCTCAGTTTAATGGAGCAATATCCGGAATATACCTTTGTTCAAAGCTCGGCTTTTCATGGAGAACTGATGCGGCGACATTACCCTTCCATATTTGAAGGGATGAAGCAAAGAATTAAGGAAGGCCGTTGGGAACCGAACGGAGCGGTTTGGATCGAATGCGACTGCAACTTGGTTTCCGGTGAATCGATGGTTCGGCAGTTTCTGAAAGGGCAAAAGTATACGCAGGAGCATTTTGGTTATACATCCGATGTCTTCTGGCTCCCGGATACTTTTGGATACAGTGCCGCAGTACCACAAATTATGGCTGGAGCACGTGTGAAATATTTTTTGACAACCAAGCTATCCTGGAATGATACGAATGTATTCCCTTATTCTACCTTCTTTTGGCGTGGTTTGGACGGAACATCTGTACTATCCCATTTTAATTTCATTCACTGCTGGCCCGATGCCGGGTCACTAATCCAGAGGATCTATGGTGCGGGTCACAATAGTAATGGTTCCAGTATTCATGGAAGGCCAGCAGGCTCAGCGCTAGGACGCCGGCTTGTAGCCTATGGGTTTGGTGATGGAGGTGGGGGACCGCAATACGAGATGCTGGAGACGGCAAGACGAGTACGTGATGTGGAGGGCTCTCCGCGTGCAGAGCATACTCTAGTAAGTCGGTTTATGAAGGAGATTGAAGAAAGCGATTACGTTCCACCGGTACATTCAGGAGAGCTGTATTTGGAAGGGCATCGCGGAACGCTTACGCAAATGCACCAAATCAAAAGAAACAACCGCAAAGCGGAATTCGCCCTTCGGACGGTTGAGTTGGCTGAGGTCGTCCGGCGACTAGAGAAAGGATCTCCGGTTTCAGAGGCGGCAGTGCACCGGGAAGAACTTTATGAGCTCCTGCTAATTAACCAGTTCCACGATATTTTACCGGGAACCTCTATTCCGGAAGTGCATGACCGAGCAATTCAGGAGGTAGGTAATGTTATTTCCGAAGCAGAAGCGCTAGCGCTCTCCTTGTTCTCGGAAACAACATCATCAGCAGAAGAAACAGTGAGCGTGTGGAATACACTTAGCTGGGATCGCTGCGGAATGCTTGTGTTGGAGAATGTGCCTGCGGGCATGGCTCCGGCAGATTCGGCTTATAGCTGGCAATGGATCACAGATATAGCCGGACGAGAGAAGCTGCTTATCGGTGGAGCTAGAGTTCCGGCAATGGGTGCTTTAACATTGCAACTGCGTACTGGTGGAGGCAGTTCCGGCGATTCTCCTTTCAAGCTGGAGGGGCAAAGACTCGAAACGCCTTTTGCCATTATGATGTTCGATGAATACGGATATATCGAATCATTCGTTGATCGTGCTTCTGGTCGAGAGCTTCGTCGCGCCGGCGCCGATCCGCTTAATGCTCTACTGATGGGTGAGGATATCCCAAGATCCTGGGATAACTGGGATATTGACCGGGATGCGACAACAAAACTAAAGCAGCAGACGGATTTAGTAAGCCGTGAGGTTGTTGCAAATGGACCATTGCAGCTGCGAATCCGCAGCCACTACCGAATCGGTCGCCAATCATCGCTTTTGCAGGACATGGTCTTCCGTGCAGACAGTCCTCAGGTTGACTTTGAGACGATCATTGATTGGAAAGATCCGCATCATCTGCTCAAAGTAGGATTTGATGTTAATCTGCTCTCCCAAAGTGCACGGCATGAAATCCAGTTTGGTCATGTCGAAAGACCAACTCATACGAATACGTCCATTGAACAGGGAATGTTCGAAATTTGCACCCACAAATGGAGCGATTTGTCGGAATCCAGATTTGGCACGGCCCTTCTCAATGATTGCAAATACGGGATTTCAGTGGAAGGCTCTGATCTTAGACTTACCTTACATAAAGGAGGCACACATCCAGACCCTCGCGGTGATATAGGCGTGCATGAAGTGGTGTATGCGTTCCTTCCCCATCATAGTGGTTTTGATGTAAAAAGTGTTGTCCGCCCAGCCTGCGAGCTGAATGTGCAGCCGTTGACCGTAAATGGTGCATCTGCCTTAGCCTTTACTTCTTTAGCGACCATTGACGCTGAGCATGTAATTATTGAAACGGTGAAGCTAGCGGAGAAAGAGGATGCTTTTGTATTACGCCTATATGAAGCTGAGCGCTGCGCTGTCAAAGGAGCAAAGCTGATGCTTGGGGTCAAACCGAAGAGAGCCTCGCTAGTGAATCTGTTGGAGGAAGAGTTGGAGGAGCTTGTGCCGGACGGATCGGAGCTTACGCTGGATTTCCGGCCATTTGAAATCAAGACCGTCAAAATCTATTTATGAAACAAGGGGAAGAACGAATATATTGGTAAAATCTTTGAAAGGAGGAGAGCAGAATGGCAAAAATAACGGCGGTTAAATGCATTCGAACAAGACATGACGGAAGCTGGATCATATTAAAAGTGATGACGGATCAGGATGGACTATACGGGATTGGGTCGGCCAGTGATATCTATCAGCCAGGGGCCATAGTCAGTATCGTGGAGGAATTGCTCGCACCGCTTCTCATCGGCCGAGATGCCAGTCAAATCGAGGATTTATGGCAGACCATGTATACAAGCGGTTATTGGCGCAATGGTTCGACGCTTCATACGGCCATGGGAGGGATCGACATGGCGCTGTGGGACATCAAGGGAAAGGAAGCGGGGCTGCCGTTATACCAGCTTTTGGGTGGCGCGGTTCGTTCGGCCATTCCTTGTTATGCGCATGCCAATGGAACAACCTATGAGGAGCTGGAGGAAGAGGTTGCCTCTTACCAAGAGCAAGGGTTCGGTGTGATCCGCTGCCAGCTTGGCGGGTATGGCGGGGGCGGATTTGTAGCATCACACAGCCCTTCCAAATTCCCCTCTGCGAGTGTATTTGATGAAGCTAGCTACATCTCGGCAATACCAGGCATGTTCGAAAAGCTCCGTGTTCGTTTCGGCATGAACCTGAACTTCACGCATGATGTTCACGAGCATTTGACGCCATCCGGCGCCGTGACTTTATCCAAATTACTCGATCCTTACCGGTTGTTCTTCGTAGAAGATTTGCTTCAATCGGAGCATACAGATTGGTATCGGAGAGTGAAGGGGACGAGCATCACGCCTCAAGCGGTAGGTGAGCTGTTCGTCCACCCTCAGGAGTGGCTGCCTCTGGTAAAGAACCGATTGATCGATTTTGTGAGAATGCGCGTCTCCAAAGCCGGGGGCATAACCCCATGCCGTAAAATCGCTGCGGTATGTGAAGCTTTCGGCGTTCGAACCGCCTGGCAGGAGGGGGGAGAGAACGACCCCGTCAACCAAATAGCGGCTGCTCATCTGGACATGGCCATCATGAGCTTCGGTGTGCAGGAAATCAATCACTTCCGGACCGAAGAGAAGGAAGCGTTTCCGGGTCATGCAGTGTTGGAACGAGGGCATTTGAAGCTTAGCGACAAGCCCGGGCTTGGGATTGACATCGATGAGAGTAAGGCGAAAGTATTAATTCGAGACCCAGAATCCCTGAAAACGTATCATCATCCATACAAGCTGGACCGAAAGCCGGATGGAACATTGATCCGACCGTAAGATTTAGCCAGAAGGAGGAACCATCTTGAAAAATATTGTTGTTACTGGCTCAGAGGGGAAGCTTGGGCACTTTGTTGTTCAAGAGCTCAACAAAGCCGGGTATAGAGTTATTGGTACAGATACCCGCCCGCAAAGCGGCCGCAACCGTTATGCCCGTTACATACAAGGTGATTTGAATCAGCTCGGTGAAGTTTACGGCATACTTGCCGAATCGGATGCGATTCTTCATCTGGCCGCCGTGCCGAATCCTATTAACTTTTCCCCTGAGCGAATATTCGCCAACAATGTGATGTCAACCTATAACATCATGGAGGCAGCATCTAAACTTGGCATCCGGCGTGTCGTATTCGGATCAAGCGAATCAGCCTATGGATTCTGCTGGGCGAAGCATCCTTTCGCACCCCATTCACTTCCAGTTGACGAGGATCATGTGCTGCTGCCACAGGAAAGCTACGGCCTGTCCAAACAGATTAATGAGCAGACAGGGGATATGTTCGCCCGTCGGGTGAATATGCAGGTCTATGCTTTGCGGTTTTCCTTGATTCTGGCCCCTGACGAATACAATAGAGAGATCGCAGCGTTTGGCGATACCGTGAGACATCACCGTACGCTTTGGAGTTATGTGGATGCAAGAGATGCTGCAACCGCCTGCCGGATGGCTCTAGAAGCGGATAACAGGGAGGATATGGAAGCTTACCGTCTTAACATTACGTCTAGCGATATCTTAAACAATGTAAGTGTCAGCGAACTGGCAGCAATGTATTATCCGCAGGTGCCTTTTTCAAACCTGCCTCCCGAGAAGCTCACGGCGTTCGTGTCCAACGCCCGGGCGAAGTCCATTTTGAACTGGAGTCCTATGCATTCATGGAGGGACACAACGGATTTAGCTTTCTAAAGAATAATTCCCACTATTCCAATTATAATGAAGGAGTCATTGTTCATGATTTTAGGAGCACAGCTGTACACCGTTCGATCCTTTCTCCAAACCGAAGAGGATATTAGACGTACATTACACAAAATTGCAGAAATGGGCTATAGATCTATTCAGGTTTCTGCCATAGGCAAGATCAAGCCGGAAACACTCCGGGCGATGTGTGACGAACTGTCGCTCGAGATTGCGCTCACGCACACTAACGTGGATCGGATCTTAAACGAAACCGATCAAGTCATTGAGGAGCATCAAATTTTGGGGTGCGATTTCATCGGTATCGGGGCAATGCCGGACAAATACCGTGAACAGGATTGGTACGGATATTTCGCTAAGGACTTCCGGGAAGCAGCAAAACGGATTGCCGGGGCCGGTAAGCTGTTCATGTACCACAACCACAATTTTGAGTTTGAGAAAATCAATGGCAAGCGTCTGATTGAGCGGTTGCTCGAAGATTTTTCACCAGATGAAATGGGGATTACTCTGGATACCTATTGGGTCCAAGCAGCCGGTGCCGATGTATGCGAATGGATTGACATATTAAAGGAACGACTCCATTGTGTGCATTTGAAGGATATGACGGTACGGGGTATGGAGCAGCGAATGGCTCCGGTTATGGAAGGGAATATGAATTTCCCCGCAATATTAAAATCTCTAGAGAAAACTAACACAAAATACTTGCTTGTAGAGCAGGACGTGTGCCAAACAAGTCCGTTTGATTGCCTGAGGACGAGCTACAATAATCTAGCAGCACTAGGCTATCGCTAAGGCGAAAGGAGAAGGGTTATGACAAAATTGAGAATGGGTATTATTGGAATGGGTAATATGGGCTCGGATCATGCGAAAAAATTAATTAAGGGTGCTGTGCCGGAGGTCGAGCTTACCGCCGTTTCCGAAATGGACGAGGAGCGGCTTACAGCGTCTAAGGCGTATTTGCCTGAGACTATCGGCTTCTTTACGAGCCCGGACGAATTGATGGAGAGCGGCCTTTGTGATGCGGTGATTATCGCAACTCCGCATTATGACCATCCAAGACTTGCGATACAAGCATTTGACAAAGGGCTTCATGTCTTATGTGAGAAGCCTGCGGGCGTATATACGAAGCAAGTGAGGGAAATGAATGAGAAAGCACAAGAAAGCGGTCTCATATTCGGTATGATGTTCAACCAGCGGACAAACCCGATGTACCGGAAAATGCACAAGCTGGTGCATAGCGGAGAGCTTGGAGCTATCAAGCGGGTAAACTGGATCATCACCGATTGGTACCGTTCACAAGCTTATTATGATTCCGGCAGTTGGAGAGCAACCTGGGCCGGAGAAGGCGGAGGAGTGCTCATCAACCAATGTCCCCACAATATTGACCTACTCCAATGGATTTGCGGCATGCCTGCGAAAGTCCGCGCTTTTTGCCATGAAGGTAAATGGCATAATATTGAGGTGGAGGACGATGTTACGGCCTATTTGGAATTCCCGAACGGCTCGACCGGTGTTTTCGTTACGTCAACTGCTGACCTGCCGGGAACGAACCGCCTTGAGATTACTTTGGAGATGGGCAAATTGGTCTGTGAGAACAATAAACTAACGCTGCACAAGCTCGACCAAAACGAGCGTGAATATTGCTTTAATACAAAGGAGGGATTCTCCAGGCCGTCGGTTGAAGTATCTGTCGTACCGGCTGAAGGAGACAATAGCCAGCATATGGGGATCATCGCTTCGTTTGCCAAGGCGGTCTTGGACGGAACGCCGCTTATTGCTGACGGTGAAGAGGGCATCCATAGCTTAACATTATCCAATGCAATGCATTTGTCCAGCTGGATTGGTGAGACGGTCGAACTCCCAATCGATGATGAGTTGTATTTCAAAGAGCTGAACAAGCGCATCTCGACATCCCAGCGTAAGGCAGCTAAACCGGTCCTATTTGATACGACAGGAAGCTTTAACTCCTAACAGGGACGGGTTAGAGTATGATGTAACCTGAGGTCGTAAGTTGTATCGGTTGTGGTGGGATCTACATCCATCATTTATCAGCAGATAAGTACTTGCGGAGATACCTGGCAAGCGTCCTCTGCATGAATAGGGAGAAGTTACTATGTTCACTTCAAAAATACCAAAAGCTCAGATCAAACAGTCCGGTAATAATCCGGTTATCACAAGTATTTTTACGGCCGATCCGTCTGCACATGTATGGGATGACGGGAGAATCTACATTTATGCGTCCCATGACGTTGATCCACCACGAGGCTGCGATCTGATGGATGCATATCATGTTTTTTCCTCTAACGATCTGGTCAATTGGGTGGACGAAGGAGAAATTCTCCATTCCAAGGATGTGCATTGGGGCCGTCCGGAAGGTGGGTTTATGTGGGCTCCTGACTGCGCTTATAAGAACGGTACGTATTACTTTTATTACCCGCATCCGAGCGGAACCGACTGGAACGCAACCTGGAAAATCGGCGTGGCCACAAGTGATAAGCCGGCCAGCGGGTTTGTGGACCGAGGTTATATCGAAGGGCTTGACGGCTTTGCCATGATCGATCCGTGCGTATTTGTCGATGACGACGGCAGGGCCTATATGTATTATGGAGGCGGCAGCAAATGCCAAGGCGGAGAATTAAATGAAGACATGATGTCAATTAAAGGACCGATGCGGGATATGTCCGGATTGGAGGATTTTCATGAGGCGGCTTGGGTTTTCAAGAGAAAAGGCCTGTACTATTTGACCTACGCCGACAATTTGGAGAATAACAACCGAATGCGATATGCGACGAGCAAGCATCCGCTTGGTCCTTGGACCTACCAAGGCATCTTCCTTGAGCCAACCGGCTGCCCTACTACGCACGGCTCGGTTGTAGAATACAAAGGGCAATGGTATCTGTTCTATCATAATCAGGAAATTTCCGGCCGCGGCAATTTGCGGAGCGTATGTATCGACTACCTGCATTTTCATGAAGACGGAACCATTCAAACCGTTGTTCAGACTAAGGAAGGTGTTGGGCCTGTCGATGAGGTGACAGTGGACGAAGCAACCACTTACTATCCTGCTGCTGATTGCTCCACAGGCGGTGGCGCAGTGATCCAGAGTATTGATGATGCAGAGGTAGTAGTCCGAGGGATGGCGGCCAAGGAGGTCTACTGTGCATTTGAATCTATTGACGGCGGCACCGGTGGACGCGCGACAATCTATATTCACTACAGTACAGCCGAAGCGTTGGCGAAACTGAACTTGGAGGTCAATGGGCATGATTACTCTCTGATCAACGCTCCCTTTTCAGAGGCGGCATCAGAAACGAAGGGTACTGCTTATTTCACAGCCTCATTAAATCCTGGCAAAAATAATATAATCAAGCTGACAGGAGGATATGGCGATATTTCAGTTAGCGGACTCACGGTAAGTCTTTTTAATGAATAGTTATTATTCAAGCATTGCGGCCTCACTGTACTGATCAGACCGTTTGATCTGTACAGTGGGGCCGTTGTGTATTTCATACGTCCAGTTACAATAAACCGTCGGACGCAGCAACAAATAAAGGCAGGCCACCTTACATATTTATTGACACGAAATCAAATCATGTCGGACGACACAAACATGTCCGTTTTTCGACAAGATGCTTGCAAGAGAGCTAGGAGACCTGGATATTTCTGAGGTTACTTTGAACTTGTTGAAAGAATACTTGACAAAGCAGTCCGATCGCTTGAAACCCAACAGTCTGGCACATCGCATACGTTTTGTTCGCTCCCTGTTCCGCTTTGCCTATGAAGAGACATATTTATCATCAAACCCTTCTTTGAAGCTACGCGAACCCAAAATGGACAAGCGTATTCCTAAGTTTTTGATTGAGGAAGATGTCATCGGGTTGGAGAGGTGGAGAAGTTGAACATCGAAGATCTGAATTGGGAGAATTGCTCCTCAATTGTAAATGGCAAGGGTTCAAAACAAAGAGAGGTTTACTTTACCACCGAATGTAAAGTGTGGTTGAAGAAGTACCTCGCGAGCCGTGAGGACTCTTGCAAGGCCTTATTTGTAACTGATACACATCCTACAAGACGGATGGCTATTCCGACATTAAAATGTCTTGCCAATCGGGGAGAACTCAAAGCTAATGTATATCCACATCGGTTTCGTCATACCTATGCATGCAAGCTCCTTGATAACGGAGCACCATTAGATTTCATTCAAGGCATGTTGGGGCATGAAAAAGCATCAACCACTCAAATATACGCCCAGCTGAGCGGGGAACGCTGGCGAGAACTCTACCGTCGTTACTTTTAGGTTGTAGCAGCGATTGTTGTCTTAATGATGTCACCGCTCAACTAAAGGGCAGGTTTGGGATTAGCAATCCATAAGAAACAACCCAAGTTGAATTCTGCTAAAATGTAGTTAATGTATAATGTAGATATCCCTCATGAACAAAGGAGAACTGAAAATGAGAAAACTCGTTCTATTTCTGCACGCATCGCTTGACGGTTTTGTAGAAGGGCCGAATGGTGAAATGGACATTGGCTGGGTTTCCTACGATGCTGATTTGGAGAAACACGCGAAAGAAATTCTGAGTACTGCCGACACTGTCATTTGGGGACGTGGGACTTATCAGATGATGCACAGTTACTGGCCATCTGTGCCTTCGAACCCATCAGCTTCGCAGCATGAACGGAATCATGCCGAGTGGATCGAAAAGACAGCCAAAATCGTTTTTTCCACGACGCTGGAGAAAGTCGAATGGAATAATTCCAGACTCGTGAAAGAAGATGTCGAGGAAGAGATCAATAACCTCAAACAGCAGCCAGGCAAGGATATGGTCATCCTCGGCAGTCCTAGGTTCGCACACCACCTTATGCAGTTTGATTTAATTGATGAGTATAAAATTACGGTTTCTCCCGTCCTGATCGGTAAGGGATTGCCGTTATTCCATGGTCTCAAGGAGAAGATCAATCTTAAGCTAATCGAAAACAAGACCTTTGATTCTGGAGCCATAGGTCTCGTTTACCAGACGGTAAGATGACCTTGTCACTTAAGGTGATTACGCTAACGGGTACGATAGTTGAATAAAAGACGCGATTGCAGTCGGTCGAAATGATCGGCTGCTTTTCGTTGAACGTGCGTTATAGAGGAGAATAACCCCGATTCATTAGCCTCGTTTAATCTTCGCAACCGATTTTGGATCCGAAAACGAATTAATTTTATTTGGTTGACCGGATTGCAAACATTCTGTAAAATTTTATTAAATGTATACTTTAGGGTAATGAGCTTACTTATAAAGTAAGGGGATGATTTATTAATGATTCATCAGCTTGAATGTCCAGTGGAGACAATCATTCATGTTCTAGGCGGCAAATGGAAACCAATGATTTTATGGCAGTTGATACAATCCAATAAGCGATTCAACGATCTGGAAAAACTTATACCTGATGTTTCTCAAAAAATGCTTTCACAACATCTACGGGACTTGGAACGAGAGGGCATTATCGATAGAACGGTCTACCCCACCGTCCCTCCAAAAGTAGAATATTCCCTTAGTGAATATGGTAAAACATTGATTCCTGTAGCAGAAGTCATGTGTGCTTGGGGAGAAAACCATAATAAGCGGAAATATGAAGAATCTGCTTCTTAGAGCTGGTTCAATTCATTTGTACACTAATTCAAGGACTCATAGCAAAAGCTGCCAAGGGATTTCCCCTGGCAGCTTTTGCTATTTTACAGTCAATCTTTCTTTAAGATTTTCGCCGTGGACCAACATGGATAACCCGTTCTGCTTAATGCTTACTTTTAAGTAAGGACCCTACATTAAAGTGGGTTCTTATCAAGATTTTTAAACGATGCTAAGCTTAAGTCAATCCAGAGATGAAATATCAGGAGTCAATTATAAAAGGAGGAAAAAACGATGAAAATTATTGTTTTCGGAGCAACGGGAAATACGGGGAGAAGAGCGCTGGAGCAAGGGTGTAAAATGGGACATGAAATGACCGCATTCGTGCGAAACTCCGAGAAGTTTTATGGACAGCAAGGAGAGCGTTCCGCCAAACATGTGAAGGTGATCGTGGACGATATCATAAACCCAGTAAGCGTCGGCGAGGCGCTCTCGCATCAAGACGCCGCTATTATTGCTGCCGGCCATGCAGGTCAAGGAGATGAGTTCGTTCGTCTCGTTGATAACATTATAAGCCAATGTGAAATCCACCCTAGTTTTTCCGGGAGGGTATGGGTAATGGGAGGTGCCGGCCTGCTGGATATTCCATATACTGATCTCATTGGCAACAATCTGCCCGGATTCCCGCCCGCGTATAAAAATCACAACCGGAATTTTGAACGACTGCTGCAGTCTGAGCTTGATTGGTCAATTATGTGTCCGGGAACTATGATTGATTCGATAGAACCTCCGGCACCGGTTCATCTGCATGTAACGACGGAAACCTTGCCCATATCCATTCCGAAGACTATCAAGGAATTATCCGAGGCTGATATAGCCGGTTACTTGTTCAGTCGGCTTCAAGAGCTGGATGTTGCTTATGATGATGTCGTGAAATGCATGCTGGAGCATATCGAGCTCGGAGGGCCTTTTAAGAGGAAAAGGGTCGGACTCGCCTATCAAAGCGAGATTCCGGTGTATTAAGGAGCAAAAAGGGAGATGGTGAGTTTGTTTGGATGGATCCTCGTTTTGCACATATTGGCTTCTATCGCGGTCATCGGTCCCGCTTTAGTGGTACCCGTTATTCGAAGGTCCGCTAGAACCGTTGGCCAGTTGCGCTTTGCTTTTGATGTAACGAACAAGCTTGCCATCCTGCCTAAAATTGGCGGAGCTGTACTTATTATTACCGGGGTTTGGCTTATGATCATAACGAAGATGGGGTTGTCCCAAATGTGGCTAAGTATATCGATCCTTTTATCGCTGCTCATGGTCGTCACGATCGAGGGAATGATCGGGCCGCGCATGAAAAAGATCATGGAAATTGTATCTATAAGTCAAAGCAAAGGGGATGAAGTACCCTCGGAGCTCGATCGATTGATGAAAAAGATCGTACCAATCGAGACAGCGTCACAGCTGCTTATGATTGCCATAACCGTACTTATGATCCTTAAACCATTCTCTTAATCTTAGATTGCAACAGCAGTATACTGAAAAATAGGTACACTGGCATACTGGAAGGTTTTTTATTTGAACGATAAATATGGATACTAAGCTAAGTCGACAAACCTTTCTTGTATCACTAGCAGGGCATAAATCCAGTGGAGGAATTTGTTAACACAGGCGATGAGGGCAACACGATAAGGCTTATCAGCTTCACGCTTCTTGTCATAAAACTCACGTAATTTCTTGCTTACGGTCTTTTTTAGACCACATAATACAGCGAGATATATACATCGCTTGTTATGCTAGATCTAATCGTCTCAACCAGCTTAAACATGGTTACTACAAGTAGGGGGGCGATCAGTTTTAGCGACGGGTTACAGACCCAGGAGAACGACCGATCTACCCCGGCTACTGACAAATACACCAACGAAAGTGGTCAACCAGTAAAAACGGGCTGACCTCATAATACGACGGAGAACGATAGCGTAATTACTAGGGAGCAGATCGCTGCGCGGCAGCTGCTCCCTGTTTTCATTGTAACGGGCAGCATTGTTGAACAAGTTGTAAATTTAACATTTTAAAGTAAGAGCATTTCTTTGTAATGTGAAATGTTTTTTATTTTTCTAAAATATTAAGAAATTCCATTAACAATAATAATATAACTAAAAACGATATTAATTTATTGTTAAACAATAAATTATGTGTTAAAGTTTATTCTATAAGTAAATTAGCGAGGTGCTCTTAATGAAACGGGGAACAACACTCTTTTTGAAAATGGCTGTTATTCTTATTGGAATCCCAATTCTTGCTTTGTGCATATTTTTAGTGCCTAAGTTCGGGAATTTTGCTGGAGAATTGTATCCAGATATCGCTTATATGAAATCTCTTGTATTAATAGATATGTACGCGGCAGCGATACCTTTTTACATTGCTCTGTATCAAGCTTTTAAACTTTTAAGCTATATTGATAAGAACCAAGTGTTCTCGGAATTATCCGTAAAGGTTTTAAAGAATATAAAATACTGTGCCATCACAATAAGTACCTTGTACCTGCTTGGTACGCCACTCTACTATCTCATGGCGAGGAGAGTTGACCCTCCAATTATCACATTCGCCGAATTGGTCATTATTTTCGCTTCTATGGTGATCGCCGTTTTTGCTGCTGTTCTCCAAAGACTTTTACAGGAAGCTATAAATATAAAGTCAGAAAATGATTTAACGATCTGAGGTGTATCACATGGCGATTATCATCAATATTGATGTAATGTTAGCAAAAAGAAAAATGAGCGTAACGGAGCTTGCAAAGAGGGTTGGAATTACTATGGCGAATCTTTCCATTCTGAAAAATGGGAAAGCAAAGGCTGTTCGTTTTTCAACATTAGAAGCGATATGTAAGACTTTGGATTGTCAGCCAAGTGATATTTTGGAGTACAAAAGCGACGAAGCCCCTAAATAAAAACAAACAACAAAATTATTTAACTATCGGGCACGTTAACTCAATAAACAACTAAAACACGGCTGCTGGTATATTTCGGCAGCCGCTTTTTGCTACCGGG
>NZ_JMLS01000037.1 GCF_000686845.1 Paenibacillus sp. UNC451MF
CAGGGAGGTTTAGATTTTTTGATTTGAGGGGTATCGTACGACAAGAACATAGTCCTGCCAATAAGAAAGTTCAATGCTTGAGTGCTTTAGTAAAGTTAAACTTTCTGATGGGATCAAAAAAAAACCTGTACATTTGTATCAGGTTCTTTAATATTGCACATAAACAAACATGATGATATAATCAGTTAACGACCATTTTTGGTAAATGGTCAAAATTAGTTCATCTTATATCTTAATTATATCGTTCCGGTAAACTCTTGTCAAATGTTTTTTCTCAATCTAACAGTTAGGAGAGATGTTGAATGAGTTCTTTGGTTCTCGGCTTCCAGGAAATTGAAAAAACGCAGCTTTTGCTCGTTGGCGGAAAAGGGTTAAATTTAGGGGAATTATCAAAAATTCAAGGAATACAAGTACCAGAAGGATTTTGTGTTACAACAGTGGGATATCAAAAAGCCCTCGAACATAACGAAACGTATCGTGCTTTGTTGGATCAATTAGCCATGCTAAAAGTAGAAAATCGCGATCAAATTGGTGAAATCAGCAGGAAGATTCGACAAATCCTTATGGAAGTAGAAATTCCTTCCGATGTTGTGAAAGCAGTTACTTACTATCTTTCCCAATATGGTGAGGAACATGCTTATGCAGTGCGTTCTAGTGCGACTGCTGAAGATTTACCACATGCCTCTTTTGCCGGTCAACAAGACACCTATTTAAATATCATCGGCAAAGAAGCCATCTTGCAGCATATCAGCAAATGTTGGGCTTCCTTATTTACGGATCGCGCAGTAATCTACCGTATGCAAAATGGATTCGACCACAGTCAAGTATATTTATCCGTTATCATTCAAAGGATGGTTTTCCCACAGGCTTCGGGGATTTTATTTACCGCTGATCCAATTACCTCCAACCGAAAGTTATTATCCATCGATGCCAGTTTTGGACTTGGAGAAGCACTGGTCTCTGGCTTGGTATCTGCCGATTGCTATAAAGTACAGGAAGGGGAAATCGTCGATAAGAGGATAGCAACTAAAAAATTGGCTATCTATGGCCGAAAAGAAGGCGGAACAGAGACAAAGCAGATCGATCCTGATCAGCAGATGTCTCAAACACTCACTGAGCAACAAATTTTACAGCTGGCACACATCGGAAGACAGATCGAAGCTTATTTTGGTTGCCCGCAAGATATCGAATGGTGTTTGGCTGATGATACATTTTATATTGTCCAGAGTCGGCCAATCACGACTTTATACCCGATCCCAGAAGCGGTTGATCAAGAAAATCACGTCTATCTATCTGTTGGTCATCAACAAATGATGACAGATCCCATAAAACCATTGGGATTGTCTTTTTACCTGTTAATTACTCCTGCACCTATGCGTAAAGCCGGTGGGAGGTTGTTTGTTGATGTTGCACCTAGGCTGGCTACACCTGTCGGCCGGGAAACTTTATTAAATACCATGGGATCCGATCCGCTCATAAAAGGCGCACTCACGACCATAATAGAGCGAGATTTTATAAAATCGTTACCAGATGATAGAAAAGATCTGAGTCCCGGTAATAGCAGTAAAGGTAGGTCGTCTGCAGGTTTTCAAGCACAAATCGAAAACGATCCGGCAATCGTTTCTGATTTGATTAAGAACAGTCAAACATCGATAGAAGAATTAAAGCAAAACATCCAAACGAAATCAAGAGCAGATTTACTTGATTTTATTCTGGAAGATCTCCAGGAATTAAAGAAGATCTTATTTGACCCACAAAGTTCAAAGGTTTTTATGACTGCTATGAATGCTTCGTCATGGATCAATGAAAAAATGTACGAGTGGTTAGGTGAAAAAAACGCAGCAGATACGCTTTCTCAATCTGTACCAAACAACATTACTTCGGAAATGGGTCTGGCGCTATTGGATGTCGCAGATGTGATTCGTCCTTATCCGGAAGTAATTGATTATTTACAACATGTAATAGATGATAATTTTTTGGATGAACTGGTTAAGTTTGATGGTGGGCAGGAAACTCATGACGCTATCTATGCTTATCTCAACAAATACGGAATGCGATGTGCCGGTGAAATCGATATTTCGAGAACTCGTTGGAGTGAAAAACCAATTACACTTGTCCCCATGATTCTCAGTAATATCAAAAACTTTGAGCCTAATGCTGGCAAGCGGAAATTTGAGCAAGGGCGGCAAGAAGCTTTAGAGAAAGAACAAGAGTTATTAGATCGATTGAAGCAATTACCGGATGGCGAACAAAAAGCTGAAGAGACAAAACGAGTGATCAGCTTAATCCGGAATTTCATCGGTTATCGTGAATATCCAAAATACGGCATGATTAACCGCTACTTCGTTTATAAGCAGGCTTTACTGAAAGAAGCCGAACAACTCGTACAAGCTAGCGTTATTCATGAAAAAGAAGATATATACTATCTCACTTTTGAAGAACTTCACGAAGTCGTACGCACAAATAAACTGGATTATCAGATCATCCGTAAACGAAAAGACGATTACAAATTTTTTGAAAAACTAACTCCCCCACGTGTAATCACGTCTGATGGTGAAATCATTGCGGGCGAGTACAACCGAGAAAATCTGCCAGACAAAGCGATTGTAGGTCTGCCTGTCTCTACCGGAGTTATAGAGGGACGAGCACGTGTCATCTTAAACATGGAAGATTCTGAGCTGGAAGCTGGAGATATATTAGTCACCGCCTTTACTGACCCTGGCTGGACATCATTGTTTGTATCCATTAAAGGCCTGGTCACCGAAGTTGGCGGACTGATGACCCATGGAGCCGTTATCGCTCGTGAATATGGCTTGCCAGCAGTTGTCGGAGTGGATAATGCTACCAAGCTGATAAAAGACGGGCAACGAATTCGCGTGAATGGAACAGAAGGGTACATTGAAATATTGTAATGGTTGGATACGTCATGTAAGAACCTCTGTCATAATAGGCGGCATTAAATTTAGTTTAATGTCGCAGACCACCACGGCTGCAGGCATGGATCGGTGGCCGCGTTACATTAACGGGCAGAAGTTAGTAAACTCATGATACAAAAAGGACACAAAAGTTAACCAAAACGACGGAGGCGGGAGACGTGTCGAATTTGGACAATGAGAAAAAAGCTTTGGAAAAAGCGAAAATGGTATTTGAAACAACCGAGGTCATAACGACAAATGTGTACAAGGTCAGCCCTGAGCAGAAAGAGAAGCTCGATCGACTGGCTGAGGAGAGGATCGAAAAGGCACGCGAGAAGGCAATACCGAAGATCCGCGAGAGGTACGAACAGCGGGTTAAGGAGATCCGGCAGCAACAACAGCTAACGGCCGACGGCGAGGGGATGACTCCCCCGGCGAAGAAGTAAACAAACACATACATTTGTGTGTGATGCCAGCAACGCTGGTACTCCCCTTATTAGGCACTACATTTCATAGTGGGGGGAAGGGAATCTTGAAATGCCTTTCATTGACTATAACCACTAAACACAAAGGCTATAAGCTTCATGGTTACACTTCTTGGGATTGAATAACGGAGGAGATTCAAACTTTTTTTGAACAAACGGGACACGATAGTGCAATGACTAGGAAGCATACCGCTACCACGGTTGCTTCCTTTTTCGTAAAAGTACCGCCTAGCTGGAACATAGAAACTTTGCCACTGGCTGGAATCTTATAGGCTCAGGGTTTTTGGTAGTAAGTTTAGTAGCAACAACCTATTCATTTTAAGACACCATTTGGCTAAATCTCTGCTTCCGGCTATTATAGTACTAGTGCAGAAAAAGGGGATGGTTCAATGAAGTTGCTTATCAAACTGGCGCTTACCTGCGCCGCACTTGTATTGATTATGATTATCGCATTTCGCTTACATACGTTGCTCGGGTGGGGACTTTTTATCGTGCTGATTGGGGTGATGGGATATATCTCCAGATCGAGCTACTATGCCATTCGCGGCAGCACGGCATTCGCGGCAGACCAGTTCGAGCTGGCTCTTGCCTGGTACCAGAAAGCATATGCCAGCAAGCCGTGTCCGGAGAAGCATCAGATCGGCTACGCCTATATGCTGATGAGGACAGGCGAGTCGGAGCAAGCGGAGGCTGTGCTGCAGAAGGTGCTTAGCCGTACCGCGAATCACGAGATTAGGATGCAGGCTCGCTGCAATCTGGCTACCGCATACTGGCTGCAAGGGAAGCGGGACGAAGGCGTCAAAGAGCTGGAGGGCGTTTTCGAGCATTACAAAAACACGCTGATCTACGGCAATCTGGGCTATTTCAAGCTGATGCACGGCGACCTGAACGAATCGCTGGAGTTCAATCTCGCAGCGTATGCGTTCAACAGCGACGACAAGACGATTCTGGACAACTGCGCATTGAACTATTATATGCTTGGCAAAATGACGGAGGCAGAGGAGATGTTCGAGAAGCTGATGTCCAAATCGCCGAAACGCGCCGAGCCTTACTATTACTACGCGCTGACCCTTAAAAAGCTCGGGAAGAAAGAGGAGGCCGCCGAACAGATTAAGCAGGCGCTTACCAAAGAATTGTCCTTCCTGACAACCGTGACACGCATCGAAATTGACGAAGCAGCCAAAGAGATGAACACAGAAAAATAGCCGATACTCGGCATTGCGCACTTCCACCGTATTGAATACATTGCTGCGCTGGTTTTAGGCGCACTCGCTCATATTTTTGGCTGTAGTTTACATTTAGGTCCGGGGGACACAATTATAGTGCTTTGGAATCCCCGCAGGCTATTCAGAAAAATGGATTTTTAATAATCAGTTGGATTTAGCGCGGTTCCATAATGGAGCGGCGTTTTTTTTACTACAGCAGCAATATATGACCTTTCCGGCAGAAAGTAACTTGTAACGTTACTGCGTAAGGAGCAGGCACTCGGCGGACCCTACTTGGTTGGAGGAGGTTGGGAGCAAGGGTGTGACATTTCAATCAAGCAATTAAGTCATAAAAGGAGAGCAATTATCGCCCTACTTTTTCAACGAAATCATGCTAATCTAATCATGAAAGCGCGTAACATGCGAAACAATTAAGTTTTCTTATTATGGGGGGAAGAAGTATGGGCAAACCTAAGTGGGCATCCAAGCTTTCGACTTTAACCGCGATATCGGTTATAGCTGGCTGCACTGGTGCAGCAAGTCAGGAGTCACCGACAGGCCTTCAAGACAGCCCGAAGCAAGAAGCCATAACTCTTAAAGCTTATGCTTACAACGGGGCTTTAGGAAAGGAGGATTTCGAGAAGTATATCGCTGCACCAGTTAAAAGCAAATTTCCCAACGTGACATTGGAATACATCGTTCCGGGAGAAGGATCGGGGCCGACGGAGCTATTAACGGCGGGGGCTATGCCAGATATCATTATGACCGGATTACGGGCCTTGATAACATTCCAAGAATTAGATGTTACTGTCGATCTCCGGGAGTTCGCTGCCAAGCACAAGCTGGATCTGACCCGATACCGAAAAGAAGCCGTTGACGCTATTCAGGGATACGGTTCTAAAGGTGAATTGTATGCGCTTCCCTTTTATGAAAATTATTACATGATGGCCTACAACAAAGATATTTTCGATAAGTTCTCCATTCCTTATCCTACCGATCAAATGACTTGGGAGCAGGTTAAAGCTCTTGCTATGAAGCTGACCCGGGTAGAGGACGGAATCACGTATAAGGGCATTCAACCGATCGATACGGTAGATACATTCGGTCTTGCCATGTCGCTATCCTTTATTGACGACAAAACAGGGAAGGCCAAAGTAACGACCGACGAATGGAAGCGTGCCTTCGAAATGGCTAGCGAGATGAATACGATTCCCGGCAACGAACCTAAGGACCCTCTGAACATCTGGAAGGGCGCGGATGATTTTATGAAAGATAAGAATGTCGCCATGATGCCCTGGTTCGGCTCCAGACTACAAACGCTGGTGAGAAGCAATGCCGACTTGAACTTTAATTGGGATGTCGTATCCTTCCCTAGCTTCTCGGAATCTCCGGGCCAATCGGCGGAAGTTGATGCTCATGTATTCGCCTTGTCCAAGACGAGCAAGCATCAGGAGGAAGCGTTCCAGGTCATCCAATATTTGACCTCCTCGGAGGAGCTGCAAGGAAATTTTGTCAAGCTGGGACGTGCGTTGCCATCTATTAAGAACGATAATATGTTGAAGCAGTTCGGCTCGGAATATCCGCTCTTACAAACGAAAAATATAGCTGGAGTTTTTAAAAGCACGCCAAGACAGCCGCACAAGGCCCACAAGTTTGATGATATCGTCCGCTCCAAATTAAGAGCGGCGTTCGCGGATCATTTGGCAGGGAAAATGGATATCAACACAGCTCTTCGCAAGGCGGAGGAGGAAGCTAATAAAGAAATAGAGACGAAGCAGAAATAGTACTTGAAGTTTCGGATTAGGAATGGAATGATGAAAGAAGGGTTCTACATGGTTTTGTCCACTCATATTATTTTGGTTATGTTCGCTGCTGGTCTCATTCTGGGCTTCGTCGGAGCAGGCGGCTCCGGGTTCATTATTTCCATCCTGTCCACCGTGTTCGGCTTCCCGATCCATACCGCGCTGGGCACGGCGCTGGCAGCCATGCTGTTCTCCTCGGCTTCCGGTACGGTAAGTCATTACCGCGAAGGGAACATTACACCTCGTACCGGCATTGTCGTCGGATTGTCCGGGGCTTTCGGTGCATGGATTTGTTCGCAATTATCGGTAGGAATCGACGAAACGAAGCTCCAATGGATGACGGCAGGGATGCTGTTCTTGTCAGCCGTCGTGCTATGGATAAGAATGGGGCTCGCAGCCAAAAGGAACCTGTCTCAACCTGGGCCTGCCGCCTTAACAGCCGGTGCAGCGTTCTGGTTTCGAGCTTGCGCTATCGGCATCGTATGCGGAGCCTTATCAGGCTTGTTCGGGATTGGATCGACGCCATTTATCCAAATTGGTCTCATCACGCTGCTCAGAATGCCGATAAGTCAAGCGGCGGGAACAACGATGCTGATCATCATTCCGATCGCGGTTGCAGGAGGAGCGGGCTATTATGGCTCGGGTCATCTGGATCTACTGCTGCTGGCGGAAGTATTGGCCGGTATTATGACCGGGTCTTATATCGGAGCCAAATTTACGAAACGGCTGCCGCTTGTTTATTTGAAGACGGCTATGGTAGCTACTCCGTTCGTCGGAGCAGCATTGCTGTTATTCTAAAGCGGCCGGTCTTAAGAAGGAGGGAAAGGTGTGGCATTAGTCCATGTGGAGTATTTTTCGGAAGTATTAGGATTGTCCAGCTCTATGGATGTCATTATTCCGCAGCAAATCCAAAGGCAACCGGGGCGGTTCAAGCCGCCATATCCGGTATTGTATCTACTGCATGGCGGCTCTGACAATCATTCCAATTGGCAGAGGAACACAGCCATAGAAAGGTATGTGTCCGGCCTGGGCCTGGTTGTCGTGATGCCTGCCGTACATTACAGCTTTTATTCCGATCAGAAATACGGATTAAAGTATTTTACGTTCTTATCGGAGGAGCTGCCGCGATTAGTACAACAATTTTTCCATGTATCGGATCAACGGGAGGACACGTTCGCTGCCGGATTATCCATGGGCGGTTACGGCGCGTTCAAGCTTGGCATCGTATGCCCCGACCGGTATGCCGCTGTGGCAAGCTTGTCGGGAAGCCTCGACCAACGCAGCCGACTCACAGGGGAACCGGTGATAGCCAACTCCATTATGCTCCAGATGGCCAAGCACACCTTTGGGTCCTTGGAGGAGTACGATCGAAGCGAGAATGATTTGGCTCATGTGCTGGAAGGTCATCTTGCCGACGGCGTTCAGCTGCCCAAATTGTATCAAGCCTGCGGTACACTCGATCATAATTACGAGATTAATAAGCGGTTTTATGAGCAATTCCGGGATCGGATGGATGTAACCTACATAGAAGCGCCGGATCGCGGACATGAATGGGGCTTTTGGGACGAATCGATTCAGCAAGTATTACAGTGGCTGCCGATACGAAGTACTTAATATCTCATAGCGTTGATAGAGGAGGACGAAAAGATGCGAATTGGCGTTGTGTGCGATGACCGCTGGCATCCAGCAGAAACGGTCCGGCAAGGTTTGAAAGCGCTTGAATTGTCCGGTATGACATTCAACTATATGACGGAGGATACGGCATGGTCCGCTGATAGGATGAACGAGTATCCCGTCACCATTCTCACCAAGTCAAATTGCCGATCGGCAAGCGATCCGAGCCCATGGCTTACGGAGGACGTTCAGCAATCGTTCGTAAACTATGTCGAATGGGGCGGCGGCCTGTTCGTTATTCACTCGGGTACTGTGGGGTACGCGAATGATCCATTGTTTCGACAGCTTGTAGGCGGTGTCTTTACTCATCATCCTCCCTCAGGCGAGGTAACGCTTCAGCTGGAGCCTAGCTCAAGCTTTCATCTAAATGCAGAATCACGGACAATGACGCTGATAGACGAGCATTATTTCATAGAGCTGGATGACAAACAAGCAGAGGTGTTTATGACCTCTGAATCCATCCATGGTCGGCAGCCGGCCGGGTGGACTCGTCGACAAGGCAACGGAAGAATATGCGTAGCGACTCCAGGGCATTACGTCGATGTCTGGCAGAGTCCTTTTTATAGGAGCATCCTGCAGCAGGGCATTAGCTGGTGTGCCGGTGAAATCGAGAAAATTACGGATTAAAGGAGGTGAGCGGATGGAAAAAGTTGCAGTTATTCTAGGAGGAGACAATCCGCTTGGCGCTTCGCTATGCCGCAATTTACTGGAACAAGAATGGAAGGTCATCGCAGGGGTGACGCCAGGAGACCCATCTGCAGACGATTCCGTGGAGGATTCAAACAAACTTATCTCAGCCTATCCGAATCATTACCGCACAGTATCCATGGACCCTTCGTCCATCCAGTCTCTCCTGACTGCAGCGTCTGTCGTTGCCGAAGAAGCGGATTCCATTGATTTGCTTATCAGCAGCATCGATAGGCTGGAGGCGGATTCCTTCATGGAGGGTCTCGACTTCGAATCCGTCTTGAACAGCTTTGATACGAATGCTTTAGGTCCCATTCGTTTTATCGAGGCTTTCCTGCCCTTAACTGAGAAGGGATCCAAACGGATCGGGATTGTCTCCAGCCTATCGGGCAGCATTGAGACTGCTTCTCATGCCGACAGTTTCGGGTACAGCATGTCCAGAACCGCCTTGCATATGGCAATCCAAAATATGGCCAATCTTCTGGGCAAGGAGGGCTACTCGTTCCGGGTGTACCTGCAAGCCGGACGGTCGCTTCTGGAGCACTCCGCTTCGCTGGAGAATATTGATGCGGTATGTCGCTTCTTCAAGGATCGCGGGAATGGCGATTCAAGCTTTGCTGTCGTTGATAGTACAGGGAAACAACGTACCTTATCATCCTAATGAAAAAGGGGGCATTGCTGTGCAAACCGCATTAGTTACAGGTGCCGATCGCGGGCTTGGTCTTTCGCTGACGAAGCAGCTTGCCGAGCGGGGCTGGCGCGTATTCGCCGGAAGCTACCTTCCCGATTGGCCGGAGCTTACAGAGCTGTCAGCTCTATATGGTGACAGCATAACCATCGTAAATTTGGACATCGCATCCGATGAATCCGTCCAACAAGCCTTGGGTAAGGTGAAGCTGCATGCAGCCCATCTGGATGCGGTTATCCATAATGCTGGGGTTTCCAGCCCGTTGAATGACAGAACCATTAAGCAAAATCCGGACTACGACGACATGCTGCGTGTGTATAATGTGAATGCGGTCGGCATGCTAAGGGTCACGAGCGCTTTTCTTCCGCTGACGAACGCAGGGGAGCTGAAACGGCTGTGCATCGTCTCATCCGAAGCAGGAAGTATCAGCCGCAGCCGGCGCGAGTCATGGTACGGTTATTGCATGTCCAAAGCTGCTTTAAATATGGGCGTCAAGCTGCTGTTCAATATACTTCAACCGCAAGGCTACACGTTTCGGTTATTTCATCCCGGATGGATGAAAACTTACATGTCCGGACATAAAAACACAATCGCCGAATTGGAGCCAGACGACGTCGCCGCTTCCGCTCTGTCTTACTTCTTACATCCCCGGCTCGCGAACGATACAGGCGAAGTGAATGAAGGGACACTAACGATGCGTGATTGGAAGGGCAATGACTGGCCATGGTAAGGAAGAGGCAGCTTTTTATCGGTATGAACCGGTATCGGCTGCTTTTTAGCTTATACCGTGGTTAGGGTCGCACCTTGTATACCTATCATAGAGTATAAGGGAAGTGGAGGAACATGGAATATACTTATAAAGTCATCCCGCTGCAAAAAAGCTTGCCCATTCGCCTAGTCATGCATCGCAAATCGAGCTATAGCTACCATTGGCACAAAGAGCTGGAGATTTTCCTGGTGCTGGAGGGCTCCATTCATATTAGAACGACGAAGCAGCATTATCATTTGGAGAAACAGGAAATGCTTATTATGAATTGCAACGAAATTCACGCCTCCGAATATGCCGGGTCCAACAATTTGGCCTTGATTATCCAAATTGATTTATCTTTTTGCAAGCAGTTCGGGTACGATTTCACCCAGCTTTATTTCGATCCGGCCCATTTGCACGATAAAGGAGGGCCGAATCCGATCCTTGCCGAGCTGAAACAGCTTACCCTGCAAATGATTCTTGAATTGTATTATCAGAAGGCGGGCTACCATAATGAAGTGATGGCGCATATTCATAGGTTCATAAGCCGTCTGCTGCGCAATCTGCCCTACACTCATCGCCATGAGAACTCGGAAGCATTGTCGGAATCCGATTTTCAACGGTTGAACCGCGTGCTGAAATACATGAACGATAATTATAAACATGCGATATCACTTAAGGATTTTGCCAATGAAGAATTTCTGAATGTGTATTATTTAAGTCATTTTTTCAAAAGAAAGGTCGGAATTACCTTCTCAGAGTGCTTGAACCAAATACGCATCCAAAAAGCTCTGGAGCTGCTGATGTCCGACAAATCGGCTAGCATGATGGACATTGCTCTTTCTGTCGGTTTTCCGAATGTGAAATCGTTTAATAGGACATTTAAGAACAAATATCATTTCACTCCGTATCATTATAAAAAAGGACAGCTTGCTGTTGAGAACAAGATGGAGCCGATGGATACGGAAGTGTTTAATCCGGAAATCATCAGGAGACTGGAAGAGATTATATCCTCTCATACCCGTTTGATTAACCAAATCGATTAGGGGGAATATTGAATAAAAAGAAGAAATGTTAGCGCATTCACAAGAGCTTTAATTGAACGCATAGCTGTGACCGGCTGTGGAGGATGTTAGGAGCCTCCTGAAAAAGAAAATGACCTGTTAAAAAAGGACTTGGCTCTAGGTCATGAATATGATATATGTAGGTTCTAAGCGATAGATTATCATTCTATATTGTTGTTTTCAGGATTTCATTAAGGCAGATTGAGATTGGAGAGGTAATTATGGGAAATACGGATAAGTTTGAAATGATAGCTAATACATATGACACTTCTGAAAGAATTCAAATTGCAAAGGTATCTTCGGATGCCATTCGTGAATATTTAGTTGACGCTAATAGTAAGAATGCTATTGATTTTGGGTGTGGAACAGGTCTTGTCGGAATGAACTTGTTAAACGATTTTAATTCAATGCTTTTTCTGGATACTTCACAAAACATGATTAATCAAATCAAGCAAAAAATTTCTGATTCTAATATTCAGAATGCAGATACATTATGCTTTGATTTTGAAAAGGAAGGTCTATCGGATTTACATGCTGACTATGTTTTTATGGCTCAGGTTCTCCTCCATATTAATGATGTTGAATTAGTTTTATCAAGATTATTTGATGTTCTAAATGAAGGCGGACATTTATTAATCGTAGATTATAATAAAAATGAAAAAGTAGTTTCAGATATAGTTCATAACGGATTTAATCAAGTAAAGCTAACTGACATTATGGCTAATATAGGGTACAGTAATATTCAATCCAAAACTTTTTATAATGGAAGTAAAATATTCATGGGACAAGATGCATCTATGTTTATTCTTGATTCTCAAAAATAAACTTTATGGCAGATACACATAATTCATCAAAGATCATGATTTCAATGGTAGTCGATGGTCAGAATCAAGGAATCATCAAGGAAATGGGTTCTAAGCTGTGTCATCAGCTGGTATGCGTGGTTAAGCAAGGAGCATTACATGGCGATGCGAGAAGATCCGAAGCCGCTGCAGTATTTTCAAGAGGCGTTGACGATCGCCACGTTCGATCCGGGTATGTATGAAGTCGTGAAAACGTTTGAGTCATCCCCCTAATAAAGCGAGAATTTGTCCGTCAGCCAGGCTCGGGCAAGTTTTTGAACTACTTTTTACTCGTGCATCAACTTTGAGGTACAGGAAGGCGATTTTCTAATTTTATACATTTTGAGAAGGGTGTAATATTACCGTATGGGCCGGCAGCTACATACATATCGGAGCGAATGCAGGCACTATCTTCAAGTTACTGGCAGCACCCATTCCACGGTGTGGACTTCTTTGCATCGGAGCAAGGATGGAGCAACGCAACGCCAACAGAAAGCCATACACTGGTTAACATCGTTAATGATTTATCAAGAATTTCTCGAAAAGCTCAAGGAGGGGACGATCCCCTCCTTTTTTTGGTATGTGTGGCGTACACAGTGGGTATTCCGGTTAAGCTTCAAAGGTTGTGGATGACCATTTCCAAGAAACGCGTAATCAGCGTTCATTTTCCTTCATGCAAACGATAATTCGATGGAGCAACGCCTTCCTTGTTTTTGAAAGCACGGCTGAAGGCATGGATATTCGCGTAGCCGAGCTGATCGGCTATACTTTGAATCGTTAGCCCGGTGAATTGGATCAGTTGCTTCGCCTTTTCGACCCGGACCGTCTGATGGTATTGAATCGGACTCATATGGAAGGCATCCCGGAACAGTCTAGTCAAATAATATTTGCTGATATGAAATCGGGTTGACAATTCGTCGAGCGAAATATCGGTATGAGAATGTTCGGTTATGTATTGTCGCACACTCATTAGCAAAGATTGATGAGCATGGATTTGCGGAGTCTCGGACCAGTGCCGTTCCCTGATAAGGTAGGTCAGCAGCTTAAGTAGCTGACTCTTCATTTGAAGGTGGAAATAAGGAAGCCGGAGATGATATTCATGGATCAGATCGAATAGCATTTGTTCCATTACGGCGGGATGTGTGAGCCGGATCCGATTGGGCAGAGCGAACGGTCCCGCTGATAGCAAATCAGGGCGAAACCAAGTAAGCTCCTGTTCGTTCATTTCATTTTCCGTAATAAAAGATACCGGGATCTGCGGGCTATCGACCTGTTCCACCAGATCGAAGTGAATGTGTGGCTGCCTGACTCTAAGGGAGCTGTTAGAGCGGATGGAATGCCTCTGCCTGGGCTTGAACAAAAACAAGTCACCGGGGATGCCCTCGTAGGCAATGTCTTCTATGGTAATAAGCAGGTGGCCTTCCTTGATATATAGCAGCTCGTAGTCCCATAACGTACGGGGACGAACGGACCAGGGACTAGAGGCAGAATGATCCCAAGCCCGCCGGACATAAGGAGACAATACCGTTTCGGACATAGCAATGAACCCTCCTTTAGTGCCATTATAGCAATAATTGATAAATGAACAACGGTTTGCGCTAAATTCATGGACAGCTGTCTTCGGCTATACTTATAGCAGAAATGAATGAAATGATCTCAAAGTTCGGAGGAGGATGCAGGATGCAAGGACCATTAGCCAACATTGCCTTGTTACAAGAAAAGGTAAGGACGAAGCGTATCTCCAGTTATGATCGGACAGGCGGGAATAAAGACAAGATTACCATTGCTCCCGGTGAGACGGCGGAGCTGGCTGCCATTCAAGGAGCGGGGATTATTAAGCACATTTGGATGACGCTCAGCACCAAAGATCGTTTCATTCGGCGCAACGCCATTATACGCATGTATTGGGACGGGGAAGACAAGCCGAGCGTCGAATCGCCGTTAGGTGATTTTTTCGGTCAAGGGTGGGGCGAGGAATATAACTTCCAGTCACTTCCATTGGCAGCTGCACCGGCGCAGGGGAGAGCTCTAAACAGTTATTTTCCCATGCCTTTCGGCCACGGGGCTAAGATTACGATTGAGAACGACTCCGAGCATGAGCTGTCATCGTTATACTATTACATTGACTATGAAGCACACGATTCGATGCCTGACCATATGGGACGTTTTCATGCATGGTGGAATCGGGAGGTTACGGAGGTACATCCGGAGGAGGGAGAAACGGAATGGGATGTCATTGCTCCCCAAGGGATGAACGTATCGGATAAGCACAATTATTTATTTGCCGATATTGAGGGAAAAGGGCATTTTGTCGGCATTAACTATTATGTCGATAGCCCGGGGCCAATGTGGTATGGAGAAGGGGACGATATGTGGTTGATTGATGGCGAGGATTGGCCGGGATCCCTTCACGGTACGGGGACGGAAGATTTCTTCAACAGCTCGTGGTGCCCAAACGAATTGTATCTGCACCCTTACTTCGGTTATGCGCGGATTCCCGATAAGCTGGGATGGATGGGACGGACGCATTGCTACCGTTTTTTCCTTGAAGATCCGATCCACTTCGATAAGTCGCTTAGGGCCAGCATAGAGCACGGACACAATAACAACCTCGCGCTCGATATTAGCACTGTCTCCTATTGGTACCAAGCGGAGCCGCATAAGCCGTTTCCTGCAATACCTCCAAAGGAGCGCAGGGCAAACATGCCGGAGATCAACGTTCAGGACGTCCATCGCTGGCGGCACGAGTGGAGACTCGCTATGGGCGGGGCAAAAAACTTGTGGGGCAATGAAAGGAAGCCAAAACAAGAGTAATCCGATAGGAATATTTTTAATGTGTTCCCATTACAAGATCACTTGACGCTTAGCCTAATGGGCAGGGTTAAGGGTGATCTTTTTTTATTGCGATCCGTCCGGTACAAGCTTGCTTTTTTCACAAAGTGGATGCTTCTTCTAGCTGTGTCATGGTATAATTCACCAAAAAGCTATCGTAATGGAGGTTGGAAATCGGCGTCATGGGTTATTATTTTTCAATATGCTCCATGGAGAGGTATCAGGAGAAATTTATCGAATTTCTACTCGAGCATTACGGTCAATTGCAGCTTCCATACTCTTTCCCCTTATCCCTCAGCTTTATTGCAAGCCCGGTGCTTATGAACAAGGAAGCCATTTTATGCTTTGATGAGGAGAACGAAGACATTGTCGGCGCCGTCGGCTTGATTTTTGGAACCGGTGAAAATCAATATCAAGACACCCATATCGTACAAATTCAGATTGCTTACATTGTGAAGGAGCACCGCAGAACCCGCATGTTCCTCGAAGGACTCCAGTTTGTAACGCAATATTTAGCTCATCTAGACGAAGGGGTAAGTGAGCTGCGCTTCTGGGCCCCGGCTGATGGCACATTGCGGAATTTGTTCGGCAAGCTGGCTGAAAGGACCGCATCGCACGAGACCGCTTTCGGAACGTTGGACGAATATCGTGGAACGTTAGCGGACTGGCAGGATTATGCGGCGAAGTTTCGGCATTTAGAGTATTTTTGACCGCTAAAGTCATGAAGCATCAAGTGTAGATATAGGAGGTGTTGCAGCCGATGCTTGTTCGATTCAGACGGTGTGAAGGCGACGAGGATTTGGCGCGGTTTACGCTGTATTTTATTCAAAATCGGAAAGATTTTTCCAATGATTTTACTTTAAACGATACCATTATTCATGTTTTGGAATATGTCCGCGATTCCCATATTATTATGATTGAAGACGATAGGCAGCATATGATTGGCTGGGGGCACTACTGCTATGTAGACGAAAATAATGAAAAGAAACCTGATGGAGAGATTGCTTTCGTTTATTCGGTCATTTTGAAAGAGGCTTGCCGCAGCAGCCGTATCTTTTGGCAAGGCTTCCATCATATGGTGAATCAGATTGCCGAGGAAAATAGCAATGTGCGGCATTTTCGATTCCATGCCCGTCAGAATAACACGTATTTGAACCGGCTGTACTCCAAATTTGCCCGGATTATTGGAAGTCGTGAGGGCGAGTATGGGGTGGATAACGTTTACTCAACGGAGATTTCCGAGCTTTTGCGCTATTTGAACCGGCTGTAACGTGAAATTTGACACGAATTGCGAAATAAGGATTGACCCTCCTTTGCTCTGGATGATAATGTAAACTTAATTCCATTAATTAAGGAGGTGCTCGTATGTTTCCACCACGTGGTGATATTAAAGATATTAAAAAAGGATCCGGCTTTGGAAGGTTTGAAGTTCTGCTTCAGGCTAGTGAGCAGCTGAGAACTTCAGCTTCTTCGACTACAGCTGTGGCTGCTGCAAAGTAAGATAATGTAAAAAGCACGTTACAAGCAGGCTGATGACGATACGTTTCGTCTCGGCTTGTTTTTTTTCTATTCGAACAAACGCCTTTGTTACATGAAAGCCGTACTGGAGCAACGGTGCCTTCGAATCGGATGAAAGATACCGTTTCTTGGGCTGACGCTTACTTCACAGCGTTGCGGCGGTGCTGCGGAGTCAAGTCAAGGGCATCAGCAGGCGGCATTTCCGCTAACCACGAAAAAAACAAAACAGCCTTGATCCGAATCACAGTTTGCCGGACAAAGGCTGCTTTGTTTTTTCACATATCACTCCCGCTTCCCCGAAAAAGAGAAATGTTCTATCATACAAGTATGCAATATTCCGTTCTCGGCAACCATCGGATCATTATCGATAAAATAAGTACGTGGCATTGGGGGGCACCGAGGTGACAAGGATCAGCAATTCCCGGTATTTCGAGAGCGCCAACTTTCCGTTCCATATCACTCAGTATCCGTTTCGAGCAGAGGAGATGGTGGAGCCACACTCTCATGAATTCGTCGAGCTAGTCTATGTAGTGGAAGGGTCGGGCCGGCACGATTACCGCGGCGACTCATATCGGATCTACGAAGGCGACGTTTTCGTCATCGAGCCGGATGCCGAGCATTCCTATAAAGGCGGGAAGGATCCGAACCTGACGGTATACAATGTGCT
Source organism: Paenibacillus sp. UNC451MF (assembly GCF_000686845.1). Lineage (GTDB taxonomy): Bacteria > Bacillota > Bacilli > Paenibacillales > NBRC-103111 > Paenibacillus_S. The sequence continues at coordinate 17,128 of NZ_JMLS01000037.1, forward strand.
GTTCACACCGTCGATTTTATCGAATGAGCTGCAGATGTTATCTACCGTGGATTCGTTCGTCGACTTCTTTTATGTGGAGCCGTTTCTGCGGCAGTCGGTTCACTTTCAGTCCCACCTGAATATGGAGCCGCACGATCAGCTGGAAATAAAGCATTTGCTGGATCGAATCCTTTCCGAGTACAAAGAAAAAAAGCCGGGCTACCGGCTTCTCGTCAAAACGCGGTTGATCGAGTTGTTCGTTTTCCTGAGCCGCTGCTACGACCGGTCGCTGCACCGTCCGATGACGGCGCTCGCTCCCGATCGGGAAGTTATGAAGCGGATGGCCGAATTCATCGACATGCATCATGCCCGACCGCTATCGCTCGATCAGGTCAGTAGGTTGTGCGGCATGAGCCAGTCGTCGTTCACCGCCAAATTCAAGCAGCATATCGGCAAAACGTTCATCGAATACCGCAACGAAGCGCGCATCGCCATGGCGAAAAAGCTGCTGCTCGCCTCAGACGCCAGTATTTTACATATCGCCGGGCAGGTCGGCTTCGACGACCTGAGCTTTTTCAACAAAGTGTTCAAGCAGCTGGTAGGCGTTACACCTGGGCAATTTCGCAGGGGGGCGAAAGCAGGAGGCAGAAACGGCGGCTAATCGGCTGGCGACGTCAAGGCCCCCACGTTCCGGTACTGCCTCTTCAGGAGAAGTTGCCCACGGGATGGCGGATCGGCCTGTTTTTTTGGTAAATGAGCCAAGATGCGCTGCACTTCCGCATTGTACATTGGTATCAAACGAAAGGAGTGATTCCGATGTATAACACACTTGAACCGAATAGCCTGCTTCCGCAGGAAAAAATCGAGTTTTACCGCAAAAACGGCTTCGTTCAAATCCACAACGTACTCACGGCTGACGAGCTGGAGGAATTGCGCGACTACATGGACGAAGCGATGAATTCTGCCCAAGGTATGTCCACTCAGACGGATCAAAAAGGGGGAGCCTACTACCGTGTGCTGAATCAGCGGGTTAATATTTGGCGGGATCATGCCGGCATGGCCAAATATACAGCGCATTCGCGCTTTGCGGAAATGGCCAGGCAATTGGTCGGCGCAAGCGGGATCAGGCTGTTTCATGATCACGCCCTACTGAAAATGCCCGGTGATTCGAAGCCAACCCCTTGGCACCAGGACTTGACGTATTGGCCGATGAACGAAACCGGAGCGCTGTCGATCTGGATTACGCTCGATGACGTGGACGAGCGCAACGGCTGCATGATGTTCGTGCCGGGCTCACGCAGCATCGGCAAGCTGAGCCCGATCAGTCTCGTCGATCCGCAGGACATCTTCGAATATACGAAAGGGACCGAGCACGAGCATACGAAGCCGGTCATCGTCCGCATGAAGGCGGGAAGCTGCACTTTCCACGACGGACTGACGTTCCACTACGCCCATTCGAACGTCACCGACAAGCCGCGCCGGGTGCTCGCCATCATCTACATGACCGACGGCACGACGTACAGCGGCAAGTCCCATACGATTACGAACGGCCTAGGTCTTGCCGTGGGTGAGCCGATCCGCGGCGGTCTGTTTCCATTACTCGCGCGGGCTTAAGTCGAAGTTTGAACAACAGCAGGAGCAGTTGCCGCGGCAGCAGTTCCTGTTTTCATTGAAGAAACGGACAGGTTAGCGCAATAAGTTGGGAGGGACTGATAATGATGATTCCGACTGAATTGGATGGTGCGAAGGTAATTCAACACACATCAAATTCTATGGCAAACCACTATGGGGTAGTTGGAATATTGAATGATAGCCAAGAAATTATAGACCAACTTCGCATTACTGCAATGGCAATTTGTCAGTACGAAGGAAGTAATAAGTATTATCTTTTTTCTTGTGATACGAATTGGGAAGTCATTGGAGATTTTGATTTCGATACGCTAGAAGATGCAGTGGCGAGTACTAAACTAAGCCATAACGTTAATGAATACGATTGGATAACTACATAATGCATGCAATTCAACTATCCGAGACGATCGACAGATAGATATATGTACTGAAGACAAGCAAACTTAAGGTGGTTCCACATGAATAAAGAAGTTTCATTAAGGGTGGTCGGCATGCTGAAGCGCTAAAAAAGAATTAAGAAGAGGAGGAAACTCATTCTGAGAACTTGCTCCGCCGGATATGAATATGGAATCCAAGGAGTGGCATACTTTTATCGTACTGCTCATACCGATAAAGGGAGGTAGGAAGGATGTCTCGCAATAATGCGAACAATAACGGCAAAAAATCTCAACCTGGAAATAACCAGGACTCCGAGGTAGCTGGATCCAATGGCAAAACGAAGCAATAAAGGAGTAAAAACCGCCGAATAGGGCGGTTTTTTTCGTGAGGGATATCCGGAAATGATTGGGTCAATGTGATCGGAAGGGCAGCTGCTGTAGCATATTTCATTGTGTCGTCTATTGACGGAGTGCTTTTTAGATAAAGTTGGATTGTGTTTTTTATCGGAATAAGTCTCTGAAGGATTTTTACCAGTGATGGCTTCAAGATTCCTTAAAAGCTGATGGAAAAGCAGTAATCCCTCATGTGTATGAATGATTGAAAAACTCTTACCGTAGGGCGTTCCTTTGTCTAAGAACGCCTGGCCCTGACTTTCTCCTTTAGCAATATCCAGTCCGACTACTGGATTCATTTCTGCATGTCATGTCGGTAGCGTAGGGCGTTCCTTTGTCTAAGAACGCCTGGCCCTGACTTTCTCCTTTAGCAATATCCAGTCCGACTACTGGATTCATTTCTGCATGTCATAGCTTCGCTTGTTATTCGAGATCATAGTCTCAACCAACCTCAAACATGTTTCTACAAGTAGGGGGTGAACAGTTTAGCTGACGAGATCAAGGTCCCACGGACAGTTGCGTTCGACCCCGGCTACCGTTTACTAAACCTCTTAAATGCAAAGAGGTCAACCAGTAAAAACTGGCTGACTTCATAATACGAACGGACAGTTTAACGTAATCATAATCATCAAAGTCTAGGGATTTATACATTGTAGTTTACTGTCTTGAACAGTTCATTACTTACCTCAAGGTTATTAAATGGATTTCAATACAGTCCTTGTCATGCTCCCCCTTATTTACTATGATATTGGATATAATTAACATAGGGCGGAGTGATCACTTTGGCTAACGCTGAGGCAAGTTATCGAATCCCTCTTTTTTGTATCGTGACCTTGCTGTTCTGGTTTTCCATGTATACTTGCGTTCCGATTTTGGCCTCGTATGTGGAGTATCTAGGCGCTTCCCACCAAATGGCCGGCTTTATTGTCGGTATGTACGGGCTAAGCCAGATGCTGTTGCGGATTCCCGTTGGAGTGCTTTCAGACCGCTATCACAAGCGCAAATTGTTTATCTTGTTCGGTCTGCTATTCTCTGTACTGGCCGGACTGGGCATTCTGATCAGCCAGGAGATCACCTGGATTCTCATCCTGAGGGCACTTGCGGGTGCTGCGGCAGCCACTTGGGTCGATTTTACCATTTTGTTCGTCAGCTACTTCAAGAAAGAAGAAACAACCAAAGCGTTGGGAACGCTGTCCTTTTACAATTCGATGGGACAAATGCTCGGTATTCTTCTCGGCGGATGGTTTGCGGACCGTTTCGGATGGGAGTCCTCGTTTATCATCGGTGCGGCGGTAGGAGCGATAGGGCTCGTCGGTGCATTGTATCTGGTTGAAAAGGTGGATAAGCACGCGCAAAAAATTACCTTCGATGGTGTTCTAGAAGTTGCGAAGGACCGAACGCTGCTTACTGTTTCCTTTTTATCCATTTTGTTTCAAGTACTAACCTTCGCCACTGTGTTTGGCTTCACACCAGTGTTTGCCCAGTCGCTAGAAGCCACTAAGCTTGATATGGGGCTGCTGACCTTCTTTTCCACGTTCCCTACCGCGTTAGCCGCCTGGTTCGGGGGAAGGCATTTGGCGCAAAAGCTGGGAGAGCGGAACACGATCATTATCGGTTTTATCATCAGCGGGGTTTTTACTGTGGCAATTCCTTTCACATCAACACTCTGGGTGCTCATGCTGACACAAGCTTTGGCCGGTTTTGGAAGAGGCTTTACTTCACCGGTGCTGATGTCATTGAGCATAAAGCATATGGAAACCGGAAAACGTGCCACTGCGATGGGTTTCTATCAGGCAATTTACGGCTTAGGGATGTTCGGAGGCCCCTTATTCATGGGAGCCGCAGGAGATTGGCTATCCTTAGAGAACGGCTTCCTGATGGTAGGCGCTCTCGGCTGTGTCACTTCCATACTGGCTTACCTACTGCTGAGTAGGGCAAGGGCCGGAACGACTGTACCTCCTCGCGCGCCCGACGCACTGACGAAATGATGTTGTTACTGTAGTACGCTTTACCCGTCATTCCATTGTTTAATATGGGACAGAGAAAGGGAATGTGTAGAGGACTACCTGATTGTTAGAACAAGTGAGCATTTGAATGAAAGGGGAGTTTAAGCAGCTTTGTGCTTGACTCCTTTTTTTGTCGTCCGCTGCTAGCACTCGAAACAACCATGATAGGTGTTCTAATATCCCCAAACACACCAATCTAATACTTTATTTAACGAGAACCGTAGATCAATATAAAAAAATTAGGTGATAGGTCATTTTTTTACCATAACTTTTCATGTATCCACCTCGTCTTAATGATGGAGGTGATGTCCCATTATGTGGAAGAAAACAATTGTGTTTTTTGGAATGCTGCTGATCGGTTTAAGCAGTTCAAGTCAAGTACTGGATGTACAGGCAAATGCTGTGCAAGTACAGGTTAGTATCCCAACGTTCCCCATTGCCGTTAACGGGACGTACATGGACGTGAATCATAATGAATATCCTCCTCTACTTTACAAAGACGTCACTTACTCCCCGATGACTTGGAAGAATACCTCGGCGCTTGGGTTGTCGGTCTCTTGGGATGCAGTAGGGGGGTTATCGCTGCAGAAGAAAGACGCATGCACGCCCCTAGAGCAAGATTTGGTACCGCAAACAATTTCATATGAATATGATACCATCCAAACAGCAGAATTGACGCCTTTTTCCGTCCAAGTCAACGGAAAATCAGTTGATAATGTGAAAGAGATGTATCCGATCCTGCTTTTCCGTAACATCACGTATTTTCCGATGACGTGGCGATTCACTCACGATGAGTTTGGCTGGAAGACAAGTTGGAACACAACTCGAGGATTGAGCATCGAATCGTGTGAAGAGAAAACCCATAAGCCTGAGCAACAGAATAGCTTTTTCAATGTAACCAATGGCGGTCTTGTTGCTGTTCAGGGCGACTGGATTTATATGAACCCGGATGGAAAGAAGCTCGTTAAAGTCAACAAAAACGGAGGAGAAGAAATTAAGCTCACGGGCGATAATGCCAGATCGATCAATGTCGTCGGAGAGTGGCTGTACTATGCTGTGGCCAATGACGGTATTTACAAAATCAAAACAGATGGAACGCAGCGCAGCCAGATAGTTGACGCACCGCATGCCCTAAATACAATATGGGTGAAGGACAATTCAATCTACTATGTTCATCAATTGTTTCAGGTTCGAGAAGGCACAATGGGTGGCAATGATCGACACAACGGCATCTACAAGATAAACATCGACGGTACGGGAGACCAGTTGCTCGTTAGTGGCAAAATCAATTACTACATGGCACTGAATGGCAACAAAATTTATTATCTTATGGAGGGTGAGGCAACAAATAATCTGTACGCCATGAATCTTGATGGCTCCGAGCAGGTGAGACTGCAGGCAGATGTGTCACGGATGACGGTCATTGACGGCTGGATTTATATGGTGCAAAACAATTCGTATCAACTCAACAAGATGAGCCTTGACGATTCCGTCGTCATTCCCGTATACACCGCCGAAAAAAATATTATAGCATTGAGTTATCGTGACGGATGGATTTACTTGGTAAGGGGTTCTTTCGGCATCCAAGGGGCTGCAACGATCGAGAGAATCCGGGTAGATGGATCGGATTTTGAGAAACTTACGGAGGCACGAGCTTGGAGTCTTTATTTTGCTGGTAAAACGCTATATTTCCCTAATGACACTAAGTTGGGAGGAGTAGGAAATTATTACTTCGAGCACATGGACGTCGAGTAATCTTTTTTATGCTGATCCAGATAACTGAAAAAAAACACCCTTGGTCAGTATAATGATGGATTTCATTCTTTAGATAATGGTAACCATGACAATAAAGCAGACATAATTGTAACTTTGATTAAGACAAGCAAGGAATGGAGGATATCGAATATTGAGATGAGAAAGAATAAGCATCTAAGCTCATTTACGGCTTGCCGTTTATGAATGAAAAAGGTTGGGGATACCGTTCCCCAACCTTTCTTTAGTTTGAAGGTGATTTAGCAGCTCTCACTTGTTCAACAGATTTTTCAATTTCATTTTTTAAAGCTAGTTTTTTGGGCATAAATAGCGTCAGAAGAATTGCGGCAACCGCTAATATCGTCATGAACATGTAAGAATCGCTTGAGCCCATGATCGAAGAGTGACTGGCTATTTGTTGAGGCGACAATCCGACGTTCTCTTTTGCGATTTCGGTGGCATGATGGGCTGTTTGAGAAGTAAATACAGTAACCACGACAGCCGTTCCAATCGCTCCTGCGATTTGTCGAACCGTATTGTTAACAGCGGAGCCATGAGTGCCAAGATGTCTAGGCAACGCATTTAATCCAGCCGTATTGAGCGGCATCGTAATGCAGCTTAAGCCTATTCGTAAGCAAATGGTACGAATCAGCAGATAAAAATAACTGGTGGAATCAGATAAGTCAGTAACCGCCCACATAGCAGGAATAATGAATAAAAGTCCGGTAATAAATAAGGGCTTCGGACCCAATTTATCGTATAGCTTACCCGTGTAAGGAGATAACAATGCATTGATAACGGCACCTGGCAGTAACAACAGACCAGCTTCAAAGGCGGTATAACCTCGACCAGTCTGAAGGTAAATCGGTAGCAGGATCATATCTGCATACATCATCATAGTTACCAGAACGTTAATTATGGAGGTTAAAGAAAATATTTTGTATTTAAATACAGATAAATTCAACAACGGATCCTTAGATTTTATTTGACGGAGGCAAAAAATAAACGTGAACAGAACTCCAATGATCAAGGAACAAATAACAACAGGGGAGTCCCAACCTTTCTTGCCCGCTGCGCTAAAACCAAATAAAACAAAGCCAAAACCAATCGTTGATAAAACAACACTAAATACATCCAGTTTGGCCTTTACAGTTTCCGATACATTGACTAAATTTTTTAATGCCAGCAAAATAACGATGATCGTAAACGGAACTATACCGATAAATAACCACCTCCACGATACATACTCAATAATGAAACCAGATAGAGTAGGCGCTATGGCTGGAGCAAAGATAACGGCAAATCCGATAAGTCCCATCACGCTTCCTCGTTTTTCGGTTGGGATAATCATTAGAATAACGCTCATCATTAGAGGTGTAATGATTCCCGTACCGGCTGCTTGAACCATACGACCAACTAGTAACACTTCGAAATTAGATGACATTGCGCAGATAAGGCTGCCTACTAATAAGAAAATCATGGAACTTAAGAATAATTGTCTTGTCGTAAAACGTTTCATTAAAAATGCCGTTATGGGGATCAGGACTCCATTCACGAGCATAAATCCGGTTGAAAGCCATTGTGCGGTGGTAGCCGATACATGGAATACATCCATTAAATTCGGTAGGGCAACATTCAACAATGTTTGATTCAAGGTGGACAAAAAGCAACCCAAAATCATAACAAACAATAAGACTCCTACCTTAATGTTGTCTCTCTCTTTTTCCATTACAACATATTCCTCCCAATTGTTGCTTTATAGACATAATATCAATAAAATAGATCTTAACACATGTATAATTAATTTCCCATTTACAGATTCTTTTTAAATGTCGATTAATCGGCAGTTTAAATCCCGATGTCAATAAAATGGTGTATTATCGATAAAGGAGTATTGAAATGTCTATAACTAGAAAAGAGGATCCGCGAGCGGTAAGGTCCAAACAAACCTTCAAGAAGGCCATGCTCTCGATTTTGAACGAAGAAGCTCCCCCTCACCAAATAACTGTGCAGAGAATCGCTGATAGAGCCGAATTAAACAGAGCCACATTTTATCTTCACTTTCAAGATGTTGACGATTTGATGGACCAAATATCAAATGATTTTTTCGACGAACTGTCTAACAAGTTAAATCCTCTTACACATGATGAAATCAAAGAGGATCGAGAACAATTTACACTTTTTTTAGACCATATCTATACAAATCGAAGGCTTATTTCTGTTTTGTTTGAACACAAAGGCTCTGAAACGAAATTATTCGTTCTTATAAGAAATCTTATCGAAGCTCGACGAAACAAGAAGTTAGATCTAATACCAACTAATTACGTGTCCATTGATATTTTAACCTCGTCGATACTTGGTGTATTGACGTGGTGGATGAAGGATGGGATCAATTTCAGCTCGGAATACATCGCCAATCAAGTCGCTTTACTTTACAAGCGGTTACCATTTGAATGAAATATATGAGCCAAAGACGAAATACTCAATATGAAAACCCCTGAGATTTTAACGGAATGTAAATTACAGATTATACAGAACTAACCGATAAGTACGGAAAAGTATTCATGGTAGGGGAGGGTTGCTTGAAGTAGAAGCATATCAGGCTTGGTTGAAAGATGAAGCGGAGAGAAACATAATATACTGGCGGAAATTATCCCGTTAGTAGATTTAAGACTATTGAGATAGTGAGATCAAAAAAGGGCCACCCGTAAAGGATGGCCTTTAAACTTCCCGTTACAGACTGCGCGGAAAACCGAAAAATAAAAAAATAAATGTCATGAAAGCATCAAAAAAAAATTACGCGAAAGAAGTATTTCGCGTAATTTACGTTTTAAACGATTTTTTCTGAGAGTTGAGCACTAGGATTAGTGAGATTCTTTCATTTTAGTTACATAAAAGCATAAGAGAAAGAGCAATCTCAGAAGTATAGGGGGATCATCTTTACAAGGAGGAGTAACGCTCTCCAACCTGACGAAAAAGAAAGGACCCCCATGGCCGAAGTGCTCGAGGCTCTGCTGATTTCGGGTCCTATCAGCGCTTGTGTAAATGCCACTCATCAATTATGTGACAAACTTTATGCAACGCAACACCACTCGATACTAAATTTACGCGTGGTGCTTATTTGAAAATTTTATTGAAGGATGCAACCGGTTTTTAAAAACGTGGCAGATTTGAAAGGTTATTGTCCGGGTTGCCATCCGGATAAGATCTTAGGGTTTTTTGTCCCTCCCGGTTTTTACCTGTGTTAACATCTTCAATTAGACCCATTTCTGCCAATGCAATAGCTGAAGCAATGTCCGCGACGGAACCATCCTGAAACTGAACTGCACTTATACCGCCATTTTCATAACGAACTGCTTGGATTATCGCTTTGTTAGGGTCAATTGTATGAGGACCCTTACCATATTGCGTCCCGTCCCGCATAAAAGTACCGTACTGTACCGGTTGACCTTTGTTGTTATATCCGGTATATCCACCCTGGTAACCTACATTACGAGCATCGGCGTTATTAATTCCGGTATTTCGTTGCCCATAATCAGCATTAGGGTCGCCGGATGCTCCTGGCACAGGCATACCACCTTGGAATATCTGTGTGTTTCCCTGTTCTAAGGAATTCGCATTTTCCAGTGAACTAATTTGTTCAAAGTGAGGAATTGGTGTTCCATTCCAAGCAAAGTTTTCATTGTGAGTCGTGGGAACAGAATTTTCATAAGATGGGTTAGGCTGATTTTGACTAATTTGTTGCCATTTTCTACGTCTGGGCATTAGGATACTAGCTCCTTCACAAAATAATAAAAAATGTGGGATTATCATTTGCCAAACTGCTAAAAATTATACTCTTCAAATAGTGATCCACGCAGCTCGAAAACACTTTCCACCTAACAGTGACAACTGCCACCATTTGTTGGCCGGCACCCCGATTCCGGACGATTTGAACATGACGCGCATTCAGAAGAAATACCTGTGTAGAAAAAATATCAACTTTGTAAATATACATATTTAAAATGTATTTAAAGTATGATACTGTATAAATAAGGAAAGCAAATCACATTGGGAATTGGAGGCGTTTTCATGGACCGTTGGATTCAAGCGGGTAGGGTAGACGAGCTTCAAGAGCAAGGACCGAAGCTGATCAAGGGGGGCATCGTAGTTTTTTATCACGAGGATGCAGTGCATGCGCTTGACAACCGGTGCCCTCACCTCGGTTTTCCGCTCCACATGGGGAGTTTATGCGACGGAATTTTGACATGCCATTGGCATCATGCGCGGTTTGACGTATGCAGCGGTGGAACACTCGACCCTTGGGCGGACGATGTTCCGGTACACGACATAACCGTTCAAGACGGAGTAATTTGGGTCAACCCGATTTCCCGGAATGGCAATCAAGTTCAGCTGTATAAAGACCGGCTTCTGAGTGGCATTGAGCAAAATATCGGTCTTGTCATAGCCAAAGCCGTAGTCGGTTTAATGGAGGCAGGCGTTCCCGAGACGGAAATCGCAGCGCTTGGGGTCGAATTCGGGGTCAAACAGCGTAGGCAAGGGTGGGGATCCGGATTAACGATTCTGACTGCGATGGCCAACGTCCTGCCCAAGCTTGATAAACAAGGTCGGATCCTTGCGTTGTTTCAAGGATTGCTGCACACTGCGCGCGACTCAGCCGGAAGCGGAACGCGTTTCTTGCTCAATCCGCTCCCTAATACGAGCGTCACCAAAGAACGGCTGACGGAATGGTACTGTGACTGCATCGAGGTTCGGGATACGCGCGGCGCAGAACGGGTGCTGCTGACCGCCGTGCAGGCGGGGGCGGATGAAATTAGATTATTCTCAATGATGAGCATGGCGGTGACGGACCATTTCTATATTAATGGAGGCCATACGCTGGATTTCCATAATAAAGCATTCGAAAGCTTGAAGTATGTGGGGGACGAGCAGCGCAATTATGTCCTCGCTTCGCTCGTACCGATGTTTGGAGACGCGTCACGCAGTGAAGAGCTGCACAGCTGGCAGTCTCCGGTCAATTTGGTTCAGCCGTTGATGGAAGCGTTCGAGGAGCTATCCAATAAAGGCGTTTCATCTAGAGGGGGAGGCTCCTGTATTGACGACGAGGAGCTGCTCCAATCACTGCTTGGAGACGATCCGCTACGGACGGTTCGAGTGCTGAAAGAATCTTTGCTCGGCGGCGCCTCTCCGGTACGCATTTCGCAAATTGCTGCATTGGCTGCAGCGGAACGGGTAGTCCGTTTCCATACGCAGAACGATTTCGGGGACTGGATTTCGGTGCTACACACGTTTACGCATGCTCACGCCGTTCACGAAGGTTTGATCCGTTCCGCCGATCCATGGCTGGTTCGCGGAATTTTCCATTCGGCGGCTACAATATACCTCGACCGGTTTTTGAACATCCCCGCTGCCCCGAGACCGGCTGTGACTGGCGAGGCTGGGGACGTGCCGCAGCCCACGGAGCTGCTTGAGATTCTCGACAAGCAGCAGCAGGTAGCGCCGGCGGCGGCATGGGTGATTCGCTATCTGCGCAGCGGCGGAAAGCCGGAACCTTTATTCAACGTATTGGGTCATGCGCTGCTTCGAGAGGATGCGGAATTCCACTCCTTCCAGATGTACGAGGCGGCCGTGGCGGAATATGACCGCTGGGCTTCCGAGTCGGGACCGTTCGCAGAGAAAGCCCGCGAAACGCTGATCCTTGCGGTTACCCGTTATTTGGCGGCGCATGCTCCGACTTCCCGCGAGAGGCCCCATACGGCGAAAATAGCATGGCGGCTCCATCGAGGCGAGAAATTATTCGAAGAAGAATAAAGTGAGAGAGGCAAGCCGAAGCAATTATTGCATAGTAGAGGTATAAGCGGTTGTTACTAAATCCCGCCGTTGTCCATAACGTAACAGGATACGATAGCTCAATTATTTACCCGATAACAAAGCTGCCGCGAATGATTCGGCAGCTTTGTTGCACTTGGGGTCATGATATATTTCTGTCCGTACGGTCATTTCGTAGGAACACACACAGCTGCAAGAACAATTTAAGAAGAAGGGGACTTTATCTTTCTGTCCGGTAGGTCCTGCTGCTGATACCGTCGTAAACTAGTCAAGAAGAAGGATATCACCTCAAAATGAACAGACAGGATGAAGCCGTGTGGCTTCTGCCTGCCCACAACCTACCGAAGAAAGCGGCAGTGGACGTTATAAAGGAGTTAAGCGCGGATACCATGCACTTAACTCCTTGTTCATTTACATATTCAATTTTTTGAGTGTAGAATGTGTCCCGCAACTCATTAAATGTTATTTTGTCAGTACAAACTTTTAAGAAGTGAGGAGTACAATGGTGGTCACGGGAGAGTTTGCGCTTTTGACTTATGAGATAAACCTAGTCATCAATGCACTTCTAAAAGGAACCGTGAAAGTGTCTGCGCTGTATCACCATATACTCAGTGAGTTAGGAATCACCCCCGTTAGTAAATATGTCTGTCTACTCGTATATTTGACCTGGAATCAATACTGTCGTTGGGAATTTATGCTGAACCCTGTTTTGCCCGTTTTTAATTCTCGTTGGCAACATCCGGTTAGGATAGAGAAAAAATCGAAGATATTATTTTAGTTAGTTCATATTTATACTTAAGTATGGTATGATCAGGTTATAATAGGCGATATACCACAATCAATAGTTTGTTTTTGAACTATTGCGAGTGGACTGACATATTTTTATCAAATAAGAATGGGGAGAGTAGTAATTTAATTTAGGAGGGTAACAGAATGAACGATTTAACCAATGAAGAAGTACAAAAGGGTTATCGGCTTTTATTCGACGGGGAATCACTGAATGGCTGGGCTTCAACGCTCAACCTCGACGGATGGATTGTGCAAAATGGGAGCATTGTGTGCAAGGGTGAAAGAAGCGGATATTTGTATACCATTGATCGGTTTGAAAATTTTGTTCTCATCCTTGAATATAAAACAGCACCAAAGGTCAACAGCGGCGTTTTCTTCAGGTGGTCCGATCTTCAGGATCCAGTAAATACGGGTCTTGAAGCGCAAATACTCGATACCTACGATCAGGATAAGTTGGTCAAGAATAGCTCAGGCGCTTTATATGATCTGGTTGCTCCCTCCAAGAATGCAGTTCGTAAGGCTGGAGAATGGAATCAATTGAGAGTTTCATGTAATCGCAATTATATTGAAATAATACTTAACAGGGAAGTGGTCGTCAAAGCCGATATTAATCAATGGTCGGTTGCTGGTAAAAACCCGGACGGTACCGATAATAAATTCAAATATGCTTGGAGGGATCAACAGCGCTTAGGGCATATAGGACTGCAAGATCACGGTGGCTACGTTGAATTTAGAAATATAAAAGTTATATCAATATCATGACTGTGGCCGTGCACCGCTTACATAAATCCTATTATGTGATGGTGTAAATGAACCACTTAATTCATATATTGACAAAAGAAATAGCGAAGATGGTTTGAAAAAAACAAAACAGGCGATTTCGGCTTCAATGATCACGGAATCGACTGGATCTCGTGGATGTCTCGTCCCTACCACGCGCCGGAATTTCTGCATCCGACCAACTGGACAATCAATGAATCCCGTCAGTTTCTTCGCAACCGGGATCCGAACAAGCCGTTTTTCTTAAAGACATCATTCGCCCGACCTCATTCACCTTACGACGCTCCCGCCTTTTACTATGATATATATGAAAAGAAAGAAATTCCGCAACCGCACATCGGTGAATGGTCCACTATGCACGATGTGAAGAAGGATTCCGCTAAACCGGATGCATGGAGAGGACAGCGAAGCAATGAAGAAATCCGTAGAGCTAGGATTGGATACTATGGGAATATTCATCATATCGATCTTCAAATCGGGGCCATCGCACAGCTGCTCGGATATTGGGGGGAATCAGAAGAGTCGTCACAAACGATTGAAATTGCTGGTAATGGCGGAATTATCCGCTACGATAGCACGAAAGCGAGATCAATCACGGTCAAGCAACGTTTTGCATCGGATTTAACCGCTCCAGAACCTTTGGCTTCCGTCGATCGCTGCAGGACGATGCAATTCTTTCACAGATGCGATTGCACGTTTTCAATCGGGATGTTCTTTCGGGGCTTGCCTGGAAGATACGCTTGCGATTCTGGATTTGGCCTGGACGGCCGAAAAATCTATCCGAACACGCCAACCCATCCAATTAGCATAAGATTCACAAAGTCAACGATGGCGTCACTGATAAAGCGCCGGTCGAGAGAGCAAAGGATATCAGGCAGGGCGAATAACGGGGCCGTTCGATTGACGCTTATTCGCACCTGTTTCGGAAAATTATCTTATCCAAGTGTAGATACGCATTAACCGGCTCGGTATACAGATGAGAGAAAGAAAGATGACGATCTAGCACATAATTAGCCGCTCCGAGCGCGCTACCTGTTTCATCGAACGTACCCGGATGAACAACAACAGCTGCGGCTAATTGACTTACAGCCCGCTGTCTCATTACTTTCTCTGTGGTTTGCAGGTAGAGCGGACATTTCATTGGAATCCAGCCTCCCAGTATAATAGCGTCCGGATTCAGCACATTTACGAGGTTAGCCGTTGCCAGCCCGAGATATGACGCAGCCTTCACTATCACCTGAACGGCCAGTTCGTCGCCATCGTTGGCGGCCTGGCAAATCATCTCGGCATTCAACATCTGAATGTCACTGGCTGAGAAGCCAAGCAGCGATGAATGGGTTCCTTGTCTGAGTATGCGCCGTGCTTCTTGTTCGATAGCGGAAGAGGAAGAATGCATTTGGAGGCATCCCATGTTGCCGCAAGGGCATAAGGGTCCGTCGAATGAGACGGTTGTGTGACCAATTTCCCCGGCCCCGCCCAAGGTGCCGTGTATCAATTCACGATTAACGTAAATGCCGGCCCCAATGCCTGTATCGACACCAATGTAGATGGTGTTGTTATACGGCTTTCCTGAACCGTACCTGCACTCCGACAACCCGCGGGCCAGCTCCGGTTAAGAACGGCAGTCGGCCAACCCATTGCGTCATGCGCCATTGCCCCCAAGCGGATGCGTTGCCAGCCCAGTACGGCGGAACTGCGTATCATGCCGTCCCGCGTATCGACGATCCCGGGAACGCCCAGCCCAAGTAACGGCACAACGTGTTTGTTCAGATTTTCTACAAACTTGGGAAGCTGGTCCGCTAACGCCTGAATGGCCGCCTCAGGCGAAGGAGAAGCGATCGGAATGCTAATCGTTCGAAGCGGGAAACCCTGCAAATCGAATGCACCAAGAACCCATCGGTTGTTATTCAGGTCGGCTCCTAGCACTGCGTGCGTTTGTGAAGCGAGGACCAGCTTGGTGGCCGGTCTTCCTCCGGTCCTCAGGCGCATGCCGAATATGTAATAGTTTAATTCTTTGCATATGTTTAGGTTTGGTTAATTATCCGAGCCAAAACTAATGCACAATAAGATAAGGAGATGGTGAAGCACATGAAGAAAGAGCAGAAACAAGTACAAGCGCAAGTTAAACTGGGTGTTCCTTCCGTTGAATCCATAGCACATGGAAGGAGCGTATCATACGGCGACGACGGTTCATTCCTGTATGCGGAGTCTTTTGAAGGGAGTTCGGTGCCTGAGCAATGGCGAGCGGAGGGGGGAGGATTTCTCTCCCTATCAGCCGCACACTATAAACATGGATCTCGTTCATTAAAATGGCAGTGGGAGCAAGGTTCGAAGCTTGTTGCTGACCGGCCGAACCATCTGGATAATGCATGCCAAAGCAGGAACGGCGGAATTAAATTTTGGATTTACAATGAGAGAGCGTTATCCGGCAATTTGACATTCCGGTTTGGGTCCGAACGGGGATTTAGCTTGGGGCAAGCCCCGTGCTCCTTCGAGATTGGAGTCGGATTTACAGGTTGGAGAGGATTTAATATCCATTTTCGTGAAGACGGCGGTTATGATCCAACCGCTGGTCTCAATGAATACGAACCGCTTATGATGATGGAGATGATTCCGCCTGCAGAAGAAGAAAGCGGCACGATATTCATCGATGTCATTGAATTCGTCGAATCGGTTCCTGCGTCGCGATCTTCTGACTGGCAGCTGCCGTTTCTACGTCAAAAAGCGAACGGAGGCAAAGGCGGGTCATGGGATCGTAGCTTTTATTTCAGCAGACTGCGACCCGGATTGCCGGAGGAGCCTGAAATCACTTCGGAGCAGAAAAACGCGTTCGCCACGATCACCAAGCGCTATGAGCGCTGGATATTGGGCCATGACATAGATCTCTCTTTGGAGCCCCTGCGGATTCGTTATGAATCGCTTCAATCGTTCATTCGCGAAGGGGTGGAATGCTATGACGCTTTGGGCATCCGACGGGATGAGAACGGAAATGTGACAGGTGTTCCTTTGTTTTCCAGCCGATCGTCTCATGGTCCTGAATTTGGAAAGGACGTCGCCAGGACGATTTTTCTGCCCATTGTGCTCGATTACAAACTGAACGGGAATGACGAGAGTAAGTTCAAGGCGTTGGACTTATTCGATCATTTTCACGATCAAGGCTGGGCTGCTGGAAGCGGGCTCGAAACGCTCGATCATGAGACGAACCGCAACAACGGCTATTTTCATTCCGTTTTCCTCATGCGGGAGGAATTGAGAAAAACGGGGCGGCTGCAACGGGAACAGGCTGCGATGCACTGGTTTATCAACTTCGGTAAAACATACGGCTTCCCGGACAAAGACTATACGGAAACAACCGCAGACGAAGTGCGCACACGGTTTGTATATAAGTTGCTCGTCGTTCTCGCAATGGACGATTCACCTGAGAAAGTGCGGCACATGCGGGGACTTCTTCTGTGGATGAATCATGCGCTTGCAATAGCGCCGGGGTTTGCGGGGACGATCAAGCACGATTATATGGGATTCCATCATCGAGGCGTCTACATGAGTGCCTATGCGCCCAATGCCCTGGAAACAGCTGCTCTGATGACGTATTTGCTTCACGGCACACCGTTCGCTCTGGAAGCGGAATCTGTAGAGAACGTGAAGCGAGCATTGCTGACATTGCGGATCGTCACGAATAAATACGATGTGCCGACTGGAATAAGCGGACGCTACCCATCCAAAGGACCTTCCACTCATGAATTGCTGTCGGCTTATGCGTACTTGGCGTTCTCCGGAGAGCAGGTGGACCGTGAACTGGCCGGAGCGTTCATGAGGCTTTGGAATCCAGAAGAGCCATTTTTGAAACAATTTTTCGCGAAGGCTGACAGTAAAGGCGTCGAATATATGGATACGCTTGGAGGACTGCAGCTTACGGTGAAGCTTTCTCTTGCAGGCTTTGAACCCGAAAACAGTCCTGAAGGCTTCTGGATCAAGCCATCCTCTGCTCTGGCGGTGCTGAGACGCGATAACTGGATGCTTTCCACAAAAGGATGGAGCCAGTATGTCTTCGATTTTGAAGCCCACGGCATGCGGCCTTCAGTGTCCACCCACAAGTCACAGCTTGGGGAGAACGTATATGGGCGATACATCAGTTACGGGGCGATTCAAATCTTTGCCGGAGACTCCACACCGAGCGCAGAGAGCAGCGGTTATTCGTTGGATCGGGGCTGGGACTGGTGCAGATGGCCAGGGACGACTGCTAAGCATGTCGTGCTGGAGGAACTGGAGACCGGTAGACCGAGCAGGGGAGCTCGATCCTTTACGGACAAGACTCGTTCGTTTACAGATGAAACGTTCGTAGGAGGCGTCACAAGCGAGGGTATGGATGGAGTATTCTCTATGAAGCTTCACGATACCGTGTTCGATCCCAGCTTCCGCGCGATCAAGTCAGTGTTTTATTTTGGCGGCGATGTTATTGTGATAGGGTCCGGCATTTGCTGCGACGATGTTGAAAATCGTGTAACAACGACGCTGTTCCAGTCATTTTTGGGAAGTAGTTCTGTCCCGTTCCTTTTAGAAGGGACGGAGGTCACTCAGCTGCCATGGCGCCATAACGGTGCAAACGGACAATCGACCTGGATGCTCGATCCGTACGGAAACGGTTATGTGGTGAAGGAGGCAGGAGGACTTATTATCGAACGAAACGTTCAGCATTCGCGCGACCATAGAGGTGTGAAGGAGACGGAAGGCTGCTATACCACGGCCTGGATCGACCATGGCATTCGTCCGCAGGATGCCGATTACGAATACGCTATTCTCGTACAGACGACACCTGATGAGGTGAATCGCTATGCAGTCTCGCCTCGCCATAGGGTGCTGCAGAAGGACGCATCTGCTCATGTCGTTTCCCATCATGAGAAGCAGTCGATCGGGTATGCGATATTCGACGAATCGAGCACGATGACATTCGGCGTCTTCAGGAAGTCGAGCACACCTGTAATCGTTATGGAGAAGCGGCGTGATTCGCGTCTGCTGCTCAGTCTGGCCGATCCGGATCTCCGTCTTCCGAAACTGAAAAATCAACAGATGGATGAAAAAACCGTCTGGACTGCTGGAACGAAAACCATTGTGCAGGTGGAGCTGGAGGGGCGTTGGATATGCCGCTCGAACCCGCTCCCACATGCTGTTATTGCAGTGACGTCGGATGACGATAAGACGTTGTTGGACATCCAGTGCGTTAACGGCCATACAATTGAGATTGAGCTCGAGGAGATATAGAGCTAGAGCCTGGTAAAGAGATGATAAAGGGTAATGTGAATTTTTTTATGAAATTATTTTGATTCCCACTCTGGCCCGCGGTATGGGCCTTTTTTCATTCTGTGAAAAGGTTGATGTACTAGGGGATGCGTTCGCTCGTCCTCAAAGTAAGTCGATAGACGGTTTTTTCATCTTAATCCCTTACGGTACTGCAGGGGTGTCTGATTCACATACCGCTGGAAGATTCTATAGAAATGCTGCAGGTTGTTAAAGCCGCAGCTCATGGCAACCTGAATGATGGGCAGCTCCGTATGCTCCAGCAGTTTCTTCGCTTCCACTATTCTGCGGTTCAAGACGTACTCGAATACGGTAAAATGGGTGGTCTCCTTAAACAGATGGCTGATGTAGTATTTGCTTAGTCTGAATTCCTTTTGCAGCTGATCCAGTGTGATCGGATTCACGTAATTCTCGTCGATGTAGCGGATCAATCCCTTGATGTGCGGGTTATCTGCAGCTGGAGGAGGCTGGACTTCGGCCAGCTCCTTGAACTGGATAAGCAGCAACAGCAGATATAATTTCACCTTAGCTTGAGCTAGAGGATCGCCGGTTTGAAGGATTTGGTCATAAGCCTTAACCAGGGGATCGAAAAGAGAGATCACTTTGCTGCGCTGCTCCGGCTTCGTTTCCACCTTACGTGGCCCTTGTGTCACCATCCACTCCAAAGCGGGCTCAAGTCCCGTTCCACGAAGCACGTCTTTAATGAAATCCTTGCTGAAATTAATCACGTATCTTGCATAAGCCCGGTTAGGGCGATAAAAGATGCGATGAATATCGTATTCGTTAATGAAAAAGAAATCTCCGTCGCTGATCGTATATTTATTGTCCCGAACGAAAATTTCCAGATCTGCTTTTACAAAGAAATCGAACTCAAATGCGTTGTGGTAATGGTGGATCACCGGTTTCCCGTTCATTGGAATAACTGATGGAAAAGGGTGGGGTCCGGTCATAAGGGATATCGGATATATTCAGTAATGCCCCTCCTTCAACTTTAAAAAGTCAAAAATACCTTATAAATATTATAGCAAGATAGGTGAATTTATGGTGATAAAACAAGATAAATGAAGACGCTTTCTTGTTCCGGATGGTACTCTTAGTCCTGATGGAGTTGGAATCACCCTGGGAGGCGAACAAAATGGATTCAATCGTATTAACGGTCATCGGCGGCGGCAGTGTCAACTGGATGCCGGGCCTCATGCGCGACGTATATTTGCTTGACGAAATCCAGAGGGGAGAAATCCGGCTGGTCGATCCGAACCGGGAGCATGTCGAAGCAGTGGCGGCGATGCTGCACAACTTCAACAGGCTGAGGGGCAAGGAATACCGCATCCGTATCGTCGAACAGCAGAAAGAAGCGCTGCAGGGGGCCGATTTCGTGCTGACGACATTCAGTCCCGGTGCAATGGACGCGTTCTGGAACGATTTGGAGTTACCGATCCAATACGGCATCCGGCAACCGGTATCGATGACCGTAGGGCCCTGCGGTATCTCCGCTTCGCTGCGAACGGTGCCGGTTGCTTACGAGCTTGTGCAGGAGATGGAGGAGATGTGCCCGGGGGCATGGCTGCTCAATGTGACCAATCCGATGAGCGCCGTCACCCGCGCCATGAGTATGGCGGCTAAGACCGTCAAAGTGGTCGGGATGTGCCATGAGCTGCATGCGGCTCCGAAATATTTCGGCCCGATGCTCGGCTTGCACAAGCCGGAAGGGATGAACGTCACGGATTACTTATACCGCTGGCTTCCCGAGCAAGGCTTGCATTATACGGTAGCAGGGGTTAACCATTTCATATGGCTGACCAAGGCGGAGCTTCGCGGAGAAGATGTGCTTCCGCAAATTCGGGAATACGCCAGGGGTCGCTGGGAGCTCGAGGACGATCTGGCGAAGGGGCAAGCAAACGACTCGTTCCATAATAAAAGTGCGGCGAAGCTTGCCCTGTGCCGCCATTTTGGATATTTGCCGCTTGCCGGGGACCGCCATTTGGTTGAGTTTTACCCGAGCCTATGCAATGTAAGGAACGGGTACGGCATGAAATACGGGGTGCTGAAAACGACGGTTGAAGCAAGACGTATGTTCAAAGTTCACCAGTTGGATAACATCCGCCAGCTGGCGAGTGGGGCGAAGGAGGTATCGTGGCAGCGATCCGGTGAGGAAATGACCGAAATCATTAAGGCCATTGTCACCGGAGGCGAAACAACCGCCATTGTGAACGTTCCGAACGAGGGCCAGCTCACAAACATGCCCCGGGATGTCATCGTGGAGACGCTGGCCACCGTTGACAAGAGCGGGGTTCACCCATGGTCAACGGGTGCGCTGCCCGGTCCGATCGGCAGTTTGTGCCGCCTGCATGCCGATGTGCACGAGCTGACGGTGAAGGCTGCACTGGAAGGAAGCCGGGCAACGCTGCTTGAAGCGTTAAGCCTCGATCCGTTAAGCGGGCTAGCCGATTTCTCCGAGCTCGGCGAGCTGGCCGATACGCTGCTGCGGGCGAACCGAAGCTGGCTGCCGAGATTTTTTAACCACATAAGAACTAATTAGTTTCAGGTTGGAAACTGATTATATTCTTAATCGCGATAAAAACTTCCATGCTTACAATGCGAGTTTTGCTGAAGCAAACCTTATGGTCGCTTATCTTCGAAACATGTCGAAAGACGTTTTTCTCACGGAAAGGGAGGGCTCAAATGAATACGTCTAGTAAAATGCTGCAGCACCGGCTGGAGAAACGCAAGGATGAGATAACGGGACGAACCGTTACACAGCTCACATCGCTGCCCGGTAACCACCATCATCTATATTTTACGAGCAGCAGCTTCACCGCAGATAACCGGCACATTCTTTATATCAGTGATACGGGGACGGGCAGCCCCAATCTGTTCAAGCTGGCGCTGGACGACGGAACTGCCGTTCAATTGACTGAAAACCGGGACGGCTATATGAAAAGCTACGTCTATTACGATGGCAATCCGTATCGCGGCCTAGCTAAAGCGAGCCCCAGCTTTGCCCCTGCTGCGGATAAGCTACTGTATATACAAGGCAGCGAGGTTCGGCTATTGAACGTAAACTCTCTGGAAGAGCGCGTGGTTTACGTTCTTCCAGAGCGCGTGATGACCGGATTTACGCATTTGTTCAGCGACGGCCGATATGCGTGCATTCCATATATCGATGCGGATGCGTTCGAGGTTGGAGAGGGGAATCCGTTTGGTCTGATTCGGGATAATGTGAAGAAAGAGCAGTTGAGCTCTCATATTGTCGTTGTCGATACGACCACGGGAGAGATCTTGTATTCGTTTAGTCATCAAGGCTGGGTAACGCATGTGCAGTTTCACCCGCACGATCCGAACATCGTGCTGTTTAATCACGAGGGCGGCATGGTGGAGCAGCGCATCTGGCTATATGACCATGGTGCGATCACCAGAGTAAGGGATCAATCGGATGGCGGACCGTCGTTATGGATTTGCCACGAGATGTGGGCTGGCGTGGGCAAAGCGGTCATCTATCACGGGACCCGAGGAGTACCAAACGACCCGGCGATGAAAGATAGCTCAAGAGAACAAGGCCAAATCGTCAGCTTTGTCGGGTACATGGACACGAGAGACGGACAGTGCGCCGAGTTGAGCTTTTCGCCGGAGATGACGGCTTACGGACATTTTACGGCAAGCACAGACGAATCGCTGCTCGTAACTGACGGGATTATTGATGCTTACAGCATCCACTTGTGCCGAATGGATTGGCAGCGGCTTGGGCTGGATATGACACTCCTCTGCCGTCACAACAGCAGCTTCACCGTTCAGGATGTACACGCGCATCCGATCTTCAGTCATGACGACCGATACGTCTTGTTTACTTCGGATGCTCATAACGAGCGAACAAAAGGAAACTTATACCTCGTTGATCTGAACGATATGTAAATAAGCTTCTGGCGGGTAACGACAGTCACTTCAAAAAATCTCTTATTGGGAATGTTACTGAGCTATTCTTGGATCAATGTCAGGCGGCTGCTTAAAGCCATCGCTTCTTGAGCCAGACGCGGTAAACGACGTAGACAGACGCCAAAAAAAGAACATACACGCCGACGGACAAAACGAGCTTGCTGGTGCCTGCAAACAGATTACTGCCGATAAACGCAAACAGGAGCATAGCAGGAATTTTGCCCAATGCGGACGCAACGGCGAATGTAACGACCGGAATAGAAGTAATGGCAGGAATGACATTAACGACAGCCTGAGGGATAACCGGGATCAGTCGAGCCAATAAAATAGTAAGAAACGGATTTTTTTCAATCGCGGATTGGAGCTTTTCCAGCTTTTCGTACTTGGACAAGTAAGCACGGCCCTGCTTTTGAAACAAGTAGCGTGCCACCAAAAAAACAATGACAGACGCAACGGAAGCAGCAGTCCAGCTGATCAAAGCGCCAAGCAATGGACCGTACATAAACCCGAGCATGCCGATAACTATTTTGTAGGGGATAACCGGTATGATAATAAAACCGAGCGCAGCCACAAAAATAAGCAGAACGGGCGCATCCCCAAATTGCATCCAATGTAAAATTTCATCCTTGAATACATAGACAATGATTATGAGCACGAGATACATACCGATGGTGTACCATTTCTTCATTTTGCTAAGATGTCTCCCTTGGTCTGAGTCTTTCTTCTGGCCGTGTTGATCATACTTAGTGTAACACACAAACATTCTTCATTGGTATATTGTCCGCTCGACGAGTTCGTGCGAAGAGATAGGGTTAGCCAAAGCACAGTTTGAAATTGTACATAAACATAGTAGTTATTGGAAGTCTGTAACTGCAAAGTATTAGCCCTGTTCAACAATTGAAGAATGATAGTTCAATGGGGATAATCTACAACATTATTATTCGGATTTAACCTAGCAACACTGCTTGGTAGACAGGGAGTCCCAGATGCCGAGTATCAAAGAGTATAGATCAATAAAAATCCGCAGAAGCTGCGGCTTTTTTATTTTATCGGAACAAATTCTTGTCAATTCTGTATGTCAACAATCTGTTCCGATTGCCGATCTGTGCGTTCCAATTACCGCTGAGAAGAGAAGAATAGATAGGACTTGCCGCGAAACACAGGGAATCACCGGATTTTATTCTTTTGATTTAGGAGTAGTTGGTGCTTCTATTATAATTGTAATGGGATAATACTTTGTAGGGGGATTGATGTCGAGTGTCAAAAAAACAGAACAAGGTCGAAAAAACGGAAGTCAGAGTAATTCCTTATGACCCTAAATGGACCGTTTTATTTGCCGAAGAAGCATACAGCATAAGAAATGCAATTTCTGAAATCGTTAGCTCAATCGAACATTTCGGTAGCACTTCAGTACCTGGGTTGGATGCTAAGCCTATAGTCGATATTCTGGTTGGAACACAATCTGGTGCTCGTCATACAGATGCTCATATTCAAGCTCTTGCAAAGCTAAACTATGAATTTTTAGGCGAAGACGGGCGAAGACCTGGTCGATTTTTCTTCCAAAAAAGAGAGCTGAATCATTTTAACATAAGTATTGTACCGTTTGATGGTGACTTGTGGAGAGATAATATATTATTTCGTGATTATCTGCGTACACATCCCGAGGAAGTTTGTTTTTATGCTTCAATTAAGAAAGCAGCGGAACAAATATCACCCAATAGCTTATTAGGATATCAGAACTACAAGCGCTCCTTTGTAGAGGAGATGAAAGAACGTGCACGAGTTTGGCACAATAATTCTGGCCATTAGACATTGACAAACAGGGGTAAATTTTATCGCTGAAAACATCACCTCACTCAATTATTTTTGCTAAGCTAATGGGGGTATGATAGCTGAATATAGACACGACGGCAGCCGGTCACAACGATCGGCTGTCTTTGTTGAACTAACTGGCAGGATAGTGCAGGAAACTATTTGTAAATCGTTGAATATAGAATTTAGATTAATTCGTTTGAAACTCATAGAGGTGTAAAATGGAAAAGAAATGGTTAGCATATCGAATCTATCCTGAGCCAATTGGAACCGAATATCATTATACTGATTTGTTGAATAGAGCTACGGTTGAAAAGTTATTTGATCACTGCCAGATATTGGAAGCTATGATTTCAAGAGAAGGCTGGAAATTATTGATTAATCATCATGGATACCATGCGTTATATGAGATAAATAAAAAAAGCGATTGGTTTGACTGCGAACACCTTGAGGGATTTATTTTTGAAGTCGAGGCACATATTGAATCACTGCCCGATCTTTAAGCTAAACATTCCTGTATAGCCTAAGAAATGGGCTTTGTCAAAAAAGGAGCGCCTCGGTATG
>NZ_JMLS01000038.1 GCF_000686845.1 Paenibacillus sp. UNC451MF
AAACCAACTCACGAATACCTCGAAGCCCTCCCGGTTATTCTCAAACGTTATTGGCTTCCCAAACTCAACTCCGCGGTAGTCTTGCGCACGAGCCACATGTTTGAATTTTGCGATGTCGACTCCGATAATTAAGGTAGAAAAAGTGATTTGATTAATTCTTTCATCTTGAGTAGAATGCATGTTGTAGTCTCCTTGGCTTGTTTTTAGATCCGTTCGCTCGCCAGCTCTGGGATCCTTAAACATCATACCAAGGAGTCTTTTTATTTCACAAACCTCGTATTTCTTCATAATAGGAATGCTGCCATTTAGCTTAATGAAAACAGGGAGCAGCTGCTACAGCAAACTGCTCCCTAGAACGATTCAACTATCGGACCCTTTAGTTTAATACACTCAACCCAAATTACCTCAAGGGATAGATTAGATCTATATTATTGAACCTGTTATGCCTCGTGAAACAGTGTGCAAGACAAGTGCTAAAATTGTGCATTTTAAAGTAATTTGGGATGGTGTACATTGAAATAGAGAGTATGCTTAATGAAATGTAACGGAGGGGTCTTATGATGAAACCGTGTAAAACATTTTTTATCGCCACTACCGTAAGCGCTATCATGATTGCAGGCTGTTCCAATGAGAAGCCAACACCGGGGAATACAGCCAGCACCACGGCTCCCAGCTCGGAGCCGGTCACGATCAAGATCAGCATGGATACAACGCTTGATGAAGATTTAATGACACAGATTCAAGAGCAATTGAAAAAGGATCATCCGAACATCACTGTAGAGTTCATCAAGGCGGTAAAGGGGACTATGCTGCAGGAGCTTATCATAGCCGGCCAGCCTCCGGACATTATACTCACTTACAACGGTAAAATTGCCTCCTATCAGGACCTCGACATTTTATACGACATGACACACTTATTGAAGCAGATGAACGTCGACCTGGGGCGCTTCGACCCCAGCATTCTGGAAGACTCCAAGATTGGAGCTGCGAATGACGAAATCTACGGGCTGCCGCTCAGTCTGAATTACCACGCGCTCTACTACAACAAGGACATCTTCGATAAATTCGGGGTGCCCTACCCGACCGACGGCATGACTTGGGATCAAGTGCTGCAGCTCGCCAAGAAGGTCACCGGTGTGGATTCAAGCGGTATGCAGATCCGTGGCTTCGATCCGGGCAACAGCGTCATCTGGGTATCCCAGCCGCTTGGCATCGCCGTAGTCGATCCGAAGACCGAAAAGGCTACCATGAATAATGATCAATGGAAAAAAGTATTTGAGATGGTGAAGTCGTTCTACTCCATTCCCGGGAACGAGCCAAAGGGGACGCCGAAGGATTCTTTCCTCAAGGATAAGCTACTTGCCATGTACACCGATCTCAGCATCATTAACGACCTGGAGCTCGCTGCTGCGAACGGCTTGAACTGGGATATGGTACAGTATCCGAGCTATCCGGAGAAGCCGAACATTTATGGCAACGCCAGTGTCAATATGCTGATGATTACAAAGACTAGCCAGCACAAGGAGCAAGCGCTTCAGGTTATCCAGACGGCGGTCTCGGATGCGGTGCAGCTGGAGAGCGCCCGGAAGGGCCGCGTCACGCCGCTGAAGGATCCCAAGTTCAAGACCGAATTCGGTAAATCGCGCGATGTGCTGAAAGGAAAAAATGTACAGGGCATCTTTAAGAGCAAACCGGTAAAATATCCGGTGGCGTCCAAGTACCGGTCAAAGGCCGAGAGCATGGTTCGCGACAAATTCACCGAATACATGACGGGCAAGATCGATGTCAATACCGCGCTCTCCCGCCTCGACGAAGAGATTAACAAGATGATCCAGGGCAGCACTCAATGATCGTGAGCTTATACCTGATGAGTCCTTCGGTACGCTGAAGGGCTCATTAGCAATTTCTTCGAGAACAGCCGGCTTAAGTAATAGCCGTTCTCGTAGCCGCATTGATGCGCCACCTCTTCGATAGTCGCTCCGCCGGTAATGAGAAGAGTGCATGCCTTTTTCAGCCGTAGACCGGTCAGGTAATCGCTTGGGGTCATGCCTTGTGCAGATTGGAACCGGCGTGTGAACTGCACAGGAGTTAGTCCCAGCTCATCGGACAGCGCCTTCATGCTGAACGCCTCGTACGCCTTCTGCTCGATTAAACGACATGCCCGCTCCATGAGAGGATCACGGCGGACATCTTCCTTGGGCTCCGAATGAATGGACTCGGCATAATGCAAATAGAGAATGTCTTGCAGGTGCACCGCAATCCAGCTCAAATAGAAAGGATCCGGAGAGCCGGCCAAGCTCTTCATCCGGAAGTAATTCGAAGCGAGCCTCCGTGTATCCTTGAACTTCACCTTCCCTACCGGTATCGATTCATGAGAATGCAAAAGACTGACCCCGCCGTCGACCCATTGGAACCGAATATAATAGAACGACAGCGGTGTAATGATATCCCGATAGAACGTCGTGCCAGGCGGGCATATAACGATGTCGCCGAACGATGCGATGCCCTCCTGATCACCGATCTCATAGTGAAAGGAGCCGTCCTCCACGGCAAATATGACCCATTCGTCATATATATCTTCTTTATAAGAAAACTGCTGCTTCTGAAACCAATATGTACACTGGCTCATGCGGGGATTCAGATTCCATAAACATTGCACGGGTGACCGCCCCTCCCTCAGGCGACTAGATAATTGAAATATTGTATTAAACTTATATTAATACAGTCCATTTTAAAAGGAAAGGAATTCCTCTATATTGAAACAAAGGATAAATTTTAATAAGGATGTGGATCCCAGAATCATGCTTAATGTAACAGGCTTCACCTTGAAGGAAACTCCCGACGAACTCGTCATTACCACGAGCAGTTATGTCATGTACATCGATAAAACTGGCTTCCGGTTCTCTTTCCACGGTCCTGAACGATCAATAATCGCAGCTGCACACCCAGATTCCGGCCTGCGGTTCTCCTCTCCTGACAGGGAAGGGCTTCATGACGCGATGATCGCTTCGCACATATCAAGCGACGATACCCAGGTGCGCCTCCTTGTCTGGAACCGTCACGGCGATCAGGCCGAGGTACGGATAGAGCCTTTCCCTTGCTGCGTTAAGCTGCAGGTCTTTCCGCTGGCCGAAGGCCGGTATGTCATCGAATCTAGGACTGCTCCCCTCCAGCCCGTTTTCGGTCTTGGCGACCATGGAGGCTACGGGGACACCGCGGATCTGTTCGGCTTTTCTGACGATGCCTTCTGTAATGCTAGCGACGGCAAGCGCTTCGTCTCGAATTTTGCCGTCTTCCCGGCAGCCGGCTTCGCGCAGGTGCTGTTCGAGGACGGTGTAAAACGTGTCCGAATCCACGAAACGGAGAATGCCTTGGGTGTGGCCGGAGTGCGCGAGGTGGATGGTTTGTATTATTTTATCGGCACGATGCAGGAAATTTACCGGGATTATAAGCACGCCCGCCTTCGCGAGGGATACGCAGACGCGAGGCCAAAGATCGACTTCTTCGAGCTTGGGTATGAGGCGTTCGGCTCTTTGGGATGGAATACGTACCAGCAATCGGTGTTGGACGATCTTCAAGCTTTTCTCGACCGAGGCTACCGGCTGAGGTGGAGCGTCATTGGCTCGGGTTTCTGGAAGGGCGACCGGAAGGCGAATGAACAGGGAGCGACGACGAGCTTCGGGATCTGGGACGAGCAGCGGCAAGAGGGCCGGACCGACGGTCTCCCGAATCCCAGGTACCCGGACCAGAAGGCGCTGAAAGCGTGGTTCCGCTCACATGGACTGAAGCTCATCCTGGGGCTGCGCATCAGCTTCAAGGCGCTGCACGAGCAAGGCGGAAATTATGAGCCTGAGCATGACGGCCCTTATGTGCTGGAAGGCTTGGAACGAGGCTATTTCGTCTCCGATGCCGAAGGGAAGCCGTTGACCTTCCGGGTTGTATTTCCTAAAGGCGCGGTCTATCTGCTCGACGCCCGCAAGCCCGAGGCGGTGGCATGGTACTTGGCTCTGGCCGGATTGTGGGAGGCGGACGGCTTCAAAGAGGATACAATGCTGAAGGATGGGCTCGTCCTTCGCAACGATGCCAAGTGCAACGGAACAAATGTGAAAAAGATGGAGGCCGGCTATCTCACAATGGTACGCAACAGCGCTTATTCCGTGCCCGGCGACATTCTGCGCCTGGAGGACACGATGTACGGCTTCGATCAAGACCGTCCGGCCCTGAACGGCTTGAATTA
The DNA here is from genome assembly GCF_000686845.1 of Paenibacillus sp. UNC451MF. Classification (GTDB taxonomy): domain Bacteria; phylum Bacillota; class Bacilli; order Paenibacillales; family NBRC-103111; genus Paenibacillus_S. The sequence goes on from NZ_JMLS01000038.1 coordinate 4,238, forward strand.
CGCAGCGAGCGGCGCCCCGAACATCTATCCGGATATTGTGGCGGGCAAATACATGAACGCTCCGCTGACGGAGGATCAGAAGCTGTATTTTGTCCGGAATGCGATGTTCGCAGCCGTGTTCCCGGCGATGTCCGTAGGGCTTGGTCCTTGGAAGCTGAACGATCAGGCCTATGAAGCGGTGGTTAAGAAGGCGTGCGACTTCCATTCCTCTTTGGTGCCTTATTTGTACAGCGCGGCACAGGAGAGCTATGTAACCGGCTACCCGCACACGATGACGCCTCTGCCGATTGCTTACCCGGAGGATAGTAATACGTACGCCTTGGCTAATAAAAGGACGAAGCAGTACGAATGGATGCTCGGCCCTTCCCTATTGGCGACGCCGGCTTATGGGAGCGATTATGCCGAGGTTACGACGCGGGATGTTTATTTGCCCGAAGGCACCTGGATCGATTATGAGACCGGGCAAATGTACGAAGGTCCTGCCGTGCTGCCCGATTACGCTCTGCCGCTGGATAAGCTTCCGGTGTGGATTGGCGGCAAGGGGGTGCTCGTCGTCCGAGACTTATCGGACGAACGGCTCTTTGCGGAGGTATATCCGGTAGCCGGGAACGGGTCCGTCTACCTCTTCCGCTACCCCGACGGCGAACGAACCTCCCTGATTACGAATGACAATGAGGGCTGGAATCCGGAGACGCTGGAAGTTATTGAGGCTGGTTCCGGCTTGAGGACCGACTTCGCTTTCATGCCGATCACCGGCGCGTTCCGGTTCCCAATCCTTGAGGGGGTCAACTATCGGCTAGTTGGCGGGGCTTAAATTCGCTATACGATAGAAAGTCAGACTGAAATAGGCTCAAAATCGTTCCAGATACCCTAGAATAGTTGAATAGAGGCGGAATTTTAAAGAGGATTTCGCCTCTATATCAGTGGAAAAAAATCGTCGATAAAGTTCTCTACGGCGCTCGTTGCAGAGCTGAGCCTAGAATTGCGTGGTTGATTGACCTATTATACTTGGGTGAAATTCAGAGGGGCACCGTTATCAAGGAGGTGGAGCGCATAGGTATGTTGAAAGCGATGCGGATATACCGTTTCTTCAATAACTCGCTGTTCTGAACTGCTCCTTGCTTATTATGTTATCGTACCCATTAGCGGAATGAGCAGTATAACATAAATTATTAAAACTTACGTTTTTGATAGGGGATACCTTCGCCATCTTCACAATAGGATTTGAGACTATAAAGAAAAATAGCCCAGTTGTAGTTACAGGAGCGATAAAATGGCGTTACTTCTTTCCAGTTCGTATGACGCAAAGTAATAAAAGACTTCCCGTTCTTCTCTTGAATATCAAAGGAAATAATCGTACCAATCCATTCTGGATCCGAATCTATACACTGCCAAACGACTTTTTTATTAGTGATCAATTCCTCTATTCTCATCTTAGTTATGTCATTGCTACCGAATCGAAATTCATTAATAAAGCCAATCTGATTATTAATAATGAGTTCATTGGTCCATATTTCCGACAGTCCCTCAGCGGTGGTTAAAGTTTCATACACCTTCGATGCTGGAACATGTACGGTTTGCAAGTGCTCGATATTTGCCATGCCTTACTCCTTTCTAACTGCTATAATTTATGTTTGATGCTTATGATAACATATGATGAATATAATAGTTTCTTTTGGATTGCTATGTTGCAGTTATTGCAATTATTTGCTCTATTATCCTGCCCAACAGCGAAACGAGCCAACCAATCGTTTCCGCGGCTGGCTCGTCTTGGTGGCTATTCAACTTTTGTACCCGTTAGTTCAATTACATAAGTACTGACCCCATAAAAGATTAATTATTTGTTATACATATTTATAATTTTTAGTTGTTCAATAGGAAGATTTGAATCAAACATAACTTCGGAGAAATCAAAATCCGGAACCTTTGTTTTCTTTATCTCGATCTCGTAATAAGGCTTGCCAAACAAGTTGATCCAATGAAGCTCAGGAAGTTAATATCAATTCTCATACTAAAGAAATTGAAACCAACTATATTGCTTTTTTTCCAAGAGATATTATAACTGATTTTATGTCCTCTTCATTTCTCCATAAGAAGAGAGCCATCTATAGAAGGAATTGAAGAGTCCTGTATGCAAGCAAGAGTCTCCCGGTTCATGAATAGATCAACCACTTCGTTTATATCTTCCGAATTATATTTTCTCTTAAGAGGTTGAAACCGATCGTAGTTTTGAGGAATGAAATCTTTGCCAAACTTGTTTATCGACTGGAGTAACTCTGTTATGAAGGCTTCGTTTCTCCAAACCTTCAAGCTTGATAATGAAAATCGAATGATAGGGTATGTGAGATCTTTCATGAATTACATCAACTCCTCTGTATAATTATTAGTCAATCTTTATTACTTAATTATTACTCCAGCGTCTTACATCTCAACTAAACTGTCCGTAGCTTTAATGAAACAGGGAGCAGCACCGCAGCGGTCTGATCCCTGCTCAGATTGAACTATCGTACCTGTTTAGTTGAAAAAACCCAAGATGAGTTTATTAGTGAGTTGTGGATTTTCCATGGACATTGTATGTCCCACTTCTAAGTCGATAGCATAAACTCGTTTATTTTTACTCAAATCTGAAATGTTGGGGTACCACATTGTAGAACTGAACATGCCTCTGTGAAGCAATTTGATGGTCTCTGATTCGAAGTAACCGAAACTGTGTAATAAATTGGTAGCTTCATTGTCTGGCATATAAAAAAACAAATTGAGAGGATGGATGGTTGATGGTTGTGAAGTATCAGAACAAAACGAAGGCCAAATGGTTGCGCACGTCGCTGGCCGCCCTGACGCTTGCATTGGCGGTTCCCGTCTCCACGGCGTTCGCCGACGGACCCGCAGTGGAATCCAGAGCAGTGGGTAAAACGGCTGGTGCCACTCCCAACGTCACAATTATTCGCACCAACGGGAATATCGTCACCCCGATGGGAGCCGGTGAGTGGGATTACCTCGGTCAGCGCTCGACGGTTTCCTCGCAAAACCCGACCAACTACGTTCACTCCGGCGGCGGCGATTTTAAGTTCCAGGTTGTAAGCGGTCCGAGCGGCGGCGCCTGGTATCAACTGCGGGAATACGATCCGGGCAGCAATGCGGACGAAGTCGTGACCGGCTATGAGTACTTACTGTACCCTGGTGACACGCTGATCTATCGGGGGATCAGCAACTATGTCGACGGCGACAACAATAAGGCAGAATTTTACGTGTACGAAAGCTTCAGCGGATCCGGTTCCGTGAAGTATTGGGACTAAACCTGTTTCATCCCAGTTCCGATAGGGTCAAAAAGGGGCGTACCGGTGGCGGTACCCCCTTCTTGCATTTACACACTCCAGCGGCCAGATAGCAGAGCCTGCAAGATGCAGGCCTGTATTCTGCCAGAAAACATGTCGACAATCTGCAACCGCATTATTCCCCTCCTATATGGCGATTTCATTATCGTTCCCTTTAGCGGAAATAAGCCGCCGATCGAATCCATGGTAGCCTTGTGGGTATAAATATCTAAGCTATCGTCAATCTGTTTGTCGAAAGTTTGGCGTTTGTCTCCTTTATTGCAAACTGGTAAGAAGTGATTAACAATTGCTAGACAATTAGGGGGAAGGATGGTTAGATAAATAGAGATATAAATTCGATCTAGGAGTCTTCAAAATAATGAGTAAATTAGTAAAATTACCGAAAGCTGCTGTCTTTGGTGCTGCAAATGGTGTGATGTTCATGACTTTTTTTGGGGCTCTTTGGGCTTCCATTGGTATTATTGGTTCACATGGACTTGGAGATCCTTGGTCACTTGTTCTTTCAGGTGTTGTGACATTAATCTTACTTAGCGGTGCGATATCACTTTTTGGTAAAGCTCGTAACATGAACTTTGCTGTTACACCAGAAGAGAGAGAACATTGGAGAAAAATAAATCGAAAATTTGGTTTGATCTTTGGTCTGGAAGGTCTTGCTATCTTTATCGCAAGTGTGATTTGCAACATCATCAATAATTTTGAAGTCTTTTTTCCTATCATGGCAATCATTGTCGGTATCCATTTCTTTCCTTTAGCTCAATTGTTTCGAGAAAATTTTTATTATGGTACAGGTGTAATGCTCAGTATTTTAGGCATTATTACTTTCTTTTTACCAATGAATGCTACTGTTAATAATGTAACTCTGATTGCGACGTCTACTTTTATCGGTTTTGGTTCTGCTCTGACGCTGTGGGTGACAGGTCTGAGAATCTGGATAGCCATGCTCAAACAATTGAAACAAAAATAAAAAAGAGCGATGATCGAACTGCACCCCCAATTGTGGTCACACATAAAGGTGCAGTTTATTTATTATGATCAACTATTATTTAAAACAATTAAAGGGCTGAATGCGAGTGAACGAGTTCATCATGAATAAGCCCATCTGTGGTGTATTGCTGCAAATGTATTCGATTGAGCAGCTTCTTCATCCTCACCTTTGTTCAACTACGCTGCCCTTTAGCTTAATGAAAACAGAGAGCAGCTGCTACAGCAAACTGCTCCCTAGAACGATACAACTATCGTACCCGTTAGCTCAATAGTCTTATGTTTTAATTAGAGTCGCTGCTTATAGTTGTGAGGCTTGCCGAACACCTAATGCAGTGACGTCCTGACGGGCTTAGGGGGCTGGATGTGGTCACTCGCTTCTCAGAGTGACCCGAAGCGTCAATATGGTGTTAGTCGAAGGAAGTTCTGGAAGCAGCCATTGCATTTAACGCGTTCTCAAAATAGCTATATACTTCATCTGCAATTCCCAGAAACTCTTCAACAAGTACATTATTACTATCCAAGTAACAAGCATACAGATAATCAACTAAAGCGGAGTCAATCTCACAATAGTTTAATATGGCATTCTTCATCTTAATAATGTCATCTTGCCATACACCTGTATCTTCTAAAACCAAAGAGTATAATGCACGAATTAATCTCTTAGAGTAACCTTTAATATATCTATTTTTCATTGTGTTATCACTAGCATTAGAAAGTAAACTATGTCTACGATCTACTTCCTTCTTGGTCTCTGTATTTAAGTCTAAAATGAACTCTGGAGAAATAATTATCGGTGGTACTTTTTCACCAACGTCATGACCATATATGCAAACACAAATTATCTTTACCCAAAAACCCCACTCATTTGGTTTACTTAATACATCGTCAATCGAGCAAATTGTCGTATCAATCTTAGTTACTACTGGATATTCTTCCAAAAGCCTGTCTTTAATATTTGACAATCTTTCGTAATCAATATCTTTGGGATTTACACATACAATAGTAAAGTCTGCATCTGACTTAAAAGGTTTAGCAGTTCCTTTTGGAATCGAGCCACACATATAAATGCTATGAATCTTACCTTTAAATTCGGTAAGTATATTATCTATATACTTATCAACAAAATCCTTATATTCACTTTGTATTACAATTCTATTTATAACTTTTTCTAATATCATATAGACTCCTCCTAAACTAAGAACTTCTTTCGGCTAACGTCTTTTTTGCGAACTTCGTAAAATTCGTCATGACTTAAGTTTTTCGCGAAAACATTCAACTATCCTGCCCGTTACTTCAATAAAGAAAAAAGGAGCCGCATTGAAGCAGCTCCTGCACTATCGTACCCGTTAGCTTAATAGTTCATTCAAAACCTTAATGATTTTTTCCTTAGTTTGTGGCAAACGGTTTTCAGCACCATCTGGATGTAACGGTTCACCCCAGGTAAAACCATCGCCTTCGTATCTTGGTATGAGATGCATGTGATAATGTGTCAAATCGTTGAATTTCCCACCATCTTGACTCACTCTAATACCATCTGGTTTATATAAGTATTTTAAGACAGATGACAGCATTTTAGAGGCGTCCATTATGCTGTAAGCAGTTTCTTTGTCGATTTCATCGACATCCAAGTAGTGTTTTTTAGGAAGGATTAGTGTGTGCCCTTCATTAAATGGAGCAATATCAAGTACACAAGTAATTAGTTCGTTTTCAAATAATATATTCAAATTAGGTTCAATTCCATTTGCAATCCTACATCCCAAGCATTCCATAGCATGACCCCGATAAAAAAGATTCTGTTGTTATTTACAGATAATAATTCGATTACCCTATTAAACTATCCTGCCCGTTAGCTTAACTCGTCTCTATACGCTTTCTCAAACAATGTCTTGTAATGAGTTAATCCGAAATCCCTTTCAAGACCTCTTACTTTGCTCCAAAACTCATCTTCGTCAAAACCTTCAAAATCTTCAATGATGAACAAGGCAAGATTGTGAAAAACATGAGCGATTCGAAATACTTGGTTGAAGTTTTCTTTACTGAATTCACCACTATTTTAATATCTAAAAACGCTTGATAATTGATCGTCAAGTATGCCTTTTTTTTATTTTCTTCCAACAGAACTCCTCATTTCAGATGAATTTGCGTTAAAATTTTTAACCTACTTCAAATGTTTGTGGAGGGCCTCGTGGGGAATATAGCTAAACTAACGTCTCCCGTTAGCTTCACCTCACAGTTATCATTTCCGCTAGTTCAACGATTTGTCGGATTCAACCCAGTTTGCATAATATACAAATACTCAGTTAATATTTCATTAAAATTAGGTTCTACAGGTAGCTTCTCAATATATCTCCATAAAATCATTTCCTCAGTTTGAATGTTAACAACCTCATATTCCATCTGTGTAGATTCCCAGACGATAACTTGACCTAAACACTGCTCAGATTCGTTAATTATGCCGGTAGAAGGATTAGGAACACTACTTTCAGGGGTTGTATGCTTTATAAACTTGGTAGAGATAAATAGATCCTCTAGCTCACCCTTATTGGTTTCCACCCATAACATAAACTTATCTCGAACCATTTTACCTCCCCTTTCATCTAGCATCATCCTGGTTGTTTGTTAAAACTATCGTTCTCCATTAGCGCAACGAGGAACAATTCCAACTTGGTATTCGTCTTCATAAATAAGTATGCCAGGAAGCTCTTTGGAAATGGACTTAATTATTTCGACGTTATATTTCTTGGCAATATTAATGAAGGGCTCCAAGTGGATCATCATCTCTGGCGTCTTATTACCATACTTAAACCATGTTACTGCATTTACTGAATTGTTATCATCGTAGAAAGGCGGATTAGGCAAATTCTGTTCGAACCATTCTTTGGTGTCTAGGTAAAGCTTGCTATCGCTTTCCGAAAGCTTATCGTCACGAAATAAGTGATAAATAACAACAAAAATGCCATAAAATTGTTTAGTCTTGGGACTAGAATAATTACCATGATATCTAATGTACAAAAATTTCTCCTCCTTAATTTACGTGGTTCGCAAACAAAAAACGCGCTAGAACCCATGGGTCCTGCGCGTTGTATGTCGCAGGATGGGAAGCGCGAAGAGCGTTAACCCATCCCTAATCTTTAGGAATTTGTTAACGCCTCTCATGATGATGAGGTTGTTTCAAAATCAAATTATACATTGTATTACCCCATTCCACTAACATTATGGTAATAATAACCATTACGATGTAATGCGTCAAGACTTAAATTATCCTGCCCGTTAACGTAATGCGGCTGCCGATCCATGCCGGCAACCGCGTCTTAGTTGATTATTAAACTATCGTACCCGTTAGTTCAATGTTTCATTTTTATTTTAGTACCAAATCTACAATCCATGTCTTACTAAATGCCGCTCTTTCAGTAACAGTCTTCAAGTAATCTCAAATAGTGTTAATTCTCCGGCTAATCCTTGTTTAAGAATATTATCGCAATTTTGAATCACTTCGACTAAGTAACCCTTGTCATAATCTTGTTCATTATCAGCTAAAATCATTTCCACATTTTGTCTAATTTCCGAGCAATATTCAAGTAACTTTTTAGAATCTAGGTGTTGTTTCGATATCTCATGATTTTCCCAAATGATCACACAAGGTGCTTCTAGCCCGAATCCCCCAAATAAACAATCGTCAAATTGCGTTAGGTTAGTTCCAAAATAATTATTTGGAGCATTAACCGCTATTGCAAATTCCTTAAAAAGTGATTCAAGACTCCATATTTTATCACCATTAAGCGTATAAGTATTTACCATATATTTATCATCCCTCTCCTCTAGAGACGTTTACCTCATACTATCACAATTTAATAACTAAACTCTTTAGCTCAAAGAAATAAGGAGCAGTTATCACAGCAAAGATTTCGACCCTTACTGTCGTTATCGTTCTCCGTTAGCGCAATGAAATTCCTCTTTTTTACAGATAATATCAGTGATCTTATAATTTGAGAAGCCTGAGGTATTCATTTATCAGCTATCGTTTTAGCATAAATCTGCGACGATATACGATTAGTTCATCCACCTATAATAATCTTGAGAATGCATTGTTTTAAATCCAACCGATTTATATAACCCTAGAGCGTGGTCGTTTTTCGTTTCGACTTCTAAGTGTACCGAATATCCCGCCGATCTTTGCTCTTTAATGATTCGGCGCAACACTTTTCTGCCTATTCCTTTGCCTTGATATTCTGGCAAAATGGAAAATCCATAAATCCACGCTCGCCCCTCTTCTCGGCTCACTCGAATTTTCCCTACCGTTCCTTCGCTTACGTCAATCATGAGCATATCAGTGTTATCCGCGAAGATCTTGCTTTCTCTCGCTCTGGCGTCTTCTTCGTCCAACCCGAACGCCGTAACGGATAATCGTACGCGCATTTCGTAATCATCTAATGTTGCTTGCCTCAGAAGAATACCGTCCGTTTCTTCAAGTGCCTTTTCTTGCCACTCCATTTGATGCTCTGAGAATGCATACTCAGCACCTTGTTTACTCAAAAAAGCTTTTGCCGCATCTGATCCTGCAGGCGCGTTCAACAAGATTTTCTTGTACCCGGTTTGTTTGACTTTTGCCATTCCTTGTTGGAACAATCGATGGAAATGCCCATTTCGTCGTTCACTTGGTTTCACCATTCCGCAAGCTTCGACTGTAGAACCAAATGCATACAAACCTAAAAACGCTACAAGTTCGCCATTTTCATAATGATAAAAATCTAGCTGATCAGATTCGCGTTCTCTAAGCATTTCCCAGTTAAGCTTCAGTTGTAAATGATCATGAATTTCACACTCTTTTTGCAATTTTTCAATATCTTTTATTTGTTGTGTCGTTAACATTTTTTCTCCTTTGATAACATTTGTAGCTCCTATACACATTTTTCTAGGGAAAGTTCCCCCTATTAAAGTACCATTAAATTCAATACTATTTGAAGGGAAAGAAAATATATATTAATCTATCCTGCCTGTTATTTTAATAAAAACGGGGAGGAGCTGTCGCGCAGCGATCTGCTTCCTAGTTATTACGCTTTCGTAACCATTAGTTTAACGGTTTCCCACCAATTTACAACGTATGAAATTGGTAACTTTTTATATATTTTTGCGTCAATACTAATGTACTATCTCATTGAAAGGAGGAGTTTCATTTGAAGAAGTATGTATTTATTTCCTTAACAATAATGGTACTAGGCTTAATCTTTCTAATAACTACAACAAATAAAAATCCACTTCATATTTACCTCTTACCAGAAAACTTTGTTGGAGAAGTAAGAGTTGCTTTTGACCAATCAGATTACCCACCACTTACCAAAGAAAGAAATACATTTATTTATTACATACCTAAGTCAGGTAAGTTGAAAACCTCAAATACCATGGAAAGTGGACCTGTTGAGGTATACTATGTTGACAATCAGGGTCAGCGTAAGAAAGTAAGCCATGAAAATTTTTCTGGGGTGTCTTCGCATGGTGGAGGCGAAGATAATCAAACAGTTGCAACATTCTTTATTGGTACAAAAGAACAATACGAAAATTATGTGAAACAACAATAATGTTGCTAGGAACATTGGATGATTATTAATAATTTGAGAACCATCATTCCGTTATGCTGCCCTTTAGTTCAACAGGCTGCCGATTATTCCGGCAGCCTATCGTTGTTGTTGTTGTTGTGCTCTCGTTATCCGTTAGCCGAATGGTTATTGCATTTTTCTTTCATTAATTCAATAATCCTTTCGTTTTGGTCAATTTGAGTTATGATATTTGAGTTAAGTTTTTGAATAGCAACAAATATTCCAAACAATGCGCCTAAAATTAAGAATCCTACAAGACCATCCATAATTGACTCCTTTCACGAAAAAAACATGGTTTTGGAACACAAAACAATCTTATTTTCCATTCCATTGATATTCGTGATAATAAACTTAATTTCCTTTTTATGTAAATATGTTCAATGAGTATGGTTCCACTCTTCTGCCCGTTAGTGCAACGCGACTGCCGATTAGTACCGGCAGCCGCGTCTTTGTTTATTAAGCTATCGTACCCTTTAGTTCAATCTTTGTAACCATTCGTGACCGTTAGGATATTCTTTTTCAAGGGCTTCTCTAAGCCATTGCTTTTGCTCTAGATTAAAGTAAGATACGGATACATTAAAATCTTTATAATGGTCTGCAGCATCAAATCCATCTAAATAACTGGATTTATAAAAAAGGACTATTTCAGGAGCTAGATAAGGAACTCCATTTGACGTTGTTAATATTGCCTTATATATTTCGCGTTTTATTTTCTTTTCCCCTGGTAAGTAAAAATCCCCAGTATCACGTTCATTGAAAAGAAACTCTACATATGTAAAATCTCTTTGCTCCAACTTTTCAAGACCAAACTTATACCTTTCTTGTCCAAGTGGTTCCAATATAACCCGATTCTCGTTGGCGGTAAAACAAAACAAATTTCGCTTTTCAAATGGCTCATCTTGTTTTTTGTTCAGCTCATGCACTACTCCTCCACCACATGCCTGAAGCACCCTCCATCCCGAACTTAACATAAATTCAATGATTGAATTTCTATCTTCCCAGAACACTGCAACATCTAAGTCTTTATGAGTTCGGGTCTGTCTACCTAGAAATAAATCGATAGCAGTACCACCACAAATAGACCAATCAAGCCCACGTTCGTTAAGCAACGTGCGAGCTTGTGAAATTATATTCTCCACACTCAACAACTCCTCTAGAAGCTATCGTTTCATTAACCTTCTGGGTAATTTTACAGTATATAGGGGAGATCAGCCATCTAATTTCTTAACGTAATCTGCCCGTTAGTTGAGCGGTGACATCATTAAGACAACAACCGCTGCTACAACCTAAAAGTAACGACGGTAGAGTTCTCGCCGGCGTTCCCCGCGCAGCTGGGCTTATATTTGAGTGGTTGATGCTTTTCATGCCCCAACATGCCTTGAATGAAATCTAATGGTGCTCCGTTATTAAGGAGCTTGCATGCATAGACTCAGGCACCGGCAAGAGATTTTCAAGTGAATGACATCTTCCTCAATCAAAAACTTAGGAATACACTTGTCCATTTTGGGTTCACGTAACTTCAAAGAAGGATTTGATGATAAGTATGTCTCTTCATAGGCAAAGCGGAACAGGGAACGAACAAAACGTAAACGATGTGCCAGGCTGCTGGGTTTCAAGCGATCGGACTGCTTAGCCAAGTATTCCTTCAACAAGTTCAAAGTAACCTCAGAAATATCCAGGTCCCCGAGCTCTCTTACTAGCATCTTGAACTGAAGGGTATAGGCTTTCTGCGTACTGGGACTAAATCCCTGGATACGTTTATCAGCTTCATACAGTCGCCATAACTCACACGAAATCATAAATAAAACCTCCCATAATAGCTATTAAATCTAGTTTGCTTCTTATGGAAGGTTTTAGACTGACTTTATTAAACTAGCGTACACGTTTGTTCAATGTTTTTTAGCTGCAATGTTCCATTTCATGAACAAGTTTATATCTGAGATTTCATCTAGAATAATCCCTTGGTATTCAAGATTATTCCTTAGCTCATTTAGCAGAATGGGCTTAACAATGTGTTTCTCTAATTTCCTTTTTGTACGGGAAATGTGAACTAAACCAAATACAGAATTGGCTCTTATTCGAGGGTCGTCATGTTGAGCTAATCGAATACAGACATTTTGAGCAAAATTCCAGTTCGGATGGTAAAGTCCTATAGATAAGGGGAGTCGGATTAATTCCTCTGTTTGCCCTCTTCGAAGTAATTCTTGGATTTCATCTTCTTTGAATATTCTTCTAAAGCTTTATAAATACGCTCCAATTCTACCACTCCTTTCTGGAGCTCTCGTTCTCCGTTAGTTGCATCACTTTTCGTTTACGAAAGGCTTATAATCTTGTTCGTACGATATTTTTGTTTCCTCATACGTTGGAATATCAATTAGTTCAACATTTTCTATATTTAATCCTAAAAAATCTTTTGCAATTATTCTCACGCTATTCTTAATCTCATCAATGTCCCACGGTTTAAATATTTTTGTCCACATATCAATATAGACAGATTTATAGCCATCTATATTCGTAGGAGCAGAATGAGGAACTTGACGAGAAACATCTTCTACGTCTCTTGGGTATATGTAATGATAATTAATATCTTCGTTACCATTTATAAAACTTTCAATTTCATCACAATATTCTTTATCATCGCCTATAATATCCATATCGTATTTTATAAGATTAATTAGACCTGTCACGGTTGTAAGTTCAAAATAACCTAAAAATTTTTTTTGATCTTGATTAGAATAAAGCGTAATTTCATCATTACGACTCTTGCTGCAGAAACCATAGTTTTGAGATCCCGAATGAGTACGGTAAATGGCTTTTGCCCCCCTCTACGCCTTTTGATTATTCTGTTTGTTAGTGCGGAAAAGCTGCTAGTTCTCGCGGCAGCTTCTTGTTGTTGGTTTTTGGACTCTCGTTCTCCGTTAGTTCAACGAATTAATCTGAAATGCAGTGCTTTCTTACACCTCATCTAATTTGTTTGCGATTATTAGTTCGTTTGCCATCCTCTTGTTAATAGCCATGTAATCATATTCTAATTTGTTGCGTTATATTAAAGCTATCTGTGATTGGGTAGCAGGTTGAGCCTCAATAATTTCTAAAAAATTTAGTCGACCTATACGCTCACCTTTAACCTCATCTTCACATAGTACGATAACTTCGTACATGGCATTTATGGCCTTTTCATAGTTAAGGTTTTGTGCAGTCGCAGAATCTGTACTTAGTAAGAACCGTTCAGAATATTTCTTGATTAGCGGAATGTAATTTTCTAGAGGATATTCATTATTAGGGTCATAAGCTGTGAAACCTGCGAAAAAGTCAATGTACAGGTTAGTGTACCGGCTAAGCAGGCTCTCTATATTATCAGGGGGATTAAAGACATTGGCGTGACCAAATATAAAATATTGTGTCTGGGTATGTACGAAGTGCATCTTCTAGCTTTGTAATTGGCTCACCGAAGGGCGGATCAATATGTAATAAAATCGGCACTTTATATGTTGCACAGAGTTCATATATTGCAGGCAGGTTACCATCCATTGGGTGAAGCGATTTCCATTGTAATTGCGATGTTAGCGGAGAATAAGTAGATGCAGCAACAGACTCCCCGATACCATAATAGCCCTTTTCAAGCTTTGCTTTAACAATTGCAATTGCCTCTTCATCATACATTGGAAATCCGGAGAAGAACGGATAGAACTTATCTGGATATTTCATGTACGCTTCCCAAGATAACTTATCGCTCAGCATGGCAGCAGGTTCAGAAATAGCACCAAAAAGTACAGTTTTGTCGACTTTCACCTTATGTATGGACAGTCACCTGCTAATTATATGGATCGGCTACGAATTGAACTTGCCTGTCAGATACTCCTTCAGAAAGAAATCAGCGTCACAACAGTTGCAATGGATATAGGTTATAAGACTAGTCAGCATTTTGCCACTGTATTCAAAAAGTATATGGGTCTGTCACCTTCGCAGTGGCGAAGGTGATTTCAGTTTAATAAGTACTCTAAAAAAGCAGTGCGTAAATAAACTATGCTGCTCGTTAGCTTAATCCCCCCACCCTGCCTGAATCTTTATATTCCCTGAATAAAATGTGATATTCCACAATTATTTAGAAAACGGAGCCCGCAAACTCTCGCGGCTCCGTTATTGTTGTTGCAGAATTGATTATAATTTACTGTGTGCTCCTGTAAAAAAAGGATTTGTTGCATAATTCATTAGAATAAATTTCTATGACATTATGTATATCGATAAATAACTATACGTCGATACGTTTGCACCACCCGCTCCTCAGAAACGTGAATCCAAATATCCCGCGATATAGGCCGCCTGCAACCGCCGCACCTCTTCTGTGAAGTGAACATGATCGCAGTATGCCGAGGTCCCAAATGTTCGACTGAAACTGTACAGATCCATTCGAGGAATATCGAAACTTTCCCATACTTGATCGGCTACCCTATTGTACTGCAATACATCCTCTCCAAATCGTTGAAAGGACTTACAACGTGCATTGTGAATTTCAGTCACAACATCGGTCGTTCGAATCCAAATCACATCATTTGCCATTTTCTGTGCTAGCTTAGCAATGCTTTGTAAGTTGTTTCGATAATCGTCTGGCGGCACTTGTTTGGAGCCATCCGTTAGACTACTTTTGATGTCGTGTAATCCGCAGTTAATAAGGAGAATATCGTAACGGGTCCCTTGGTTATGCTCTAAGGTCAAATATTCCAAAACCATCGAACTATCCCCACCGTTCGCTCCCATAGGTCTATCCAAGTTAGTCAGAGCCGCTTCCTCGCCACTTTTTCGATCATACCCATAGCGATCTGCCAACATATCCTTCAAATACGGTCCATATTGAATCGAGATGCTATCGCCAATGACAAACACATGACGCATTTGATTGCTCCCCTCCCCATTTACCAAAAGCCTTAAAATCCATCAAAAACAGCGGAATACTAAGTGGACACACAGTCGGAGTAAAATATCCGAGTCGATTCCAATGTCAAAAAAGTTTCGGTCGCTTTGTTAATCACTAGTTCTCATTATATGTACCGTTTCTGATGAAAATGCGATAAGGAACCGATCTGCCAACTGGTCTTTCGTCCACTGCTTGCTGTATCTTTGTATAGGTTCTCACCCCATATTTTAGGCTCAAGGCGAAATCGCTTGCCTGCAACCTCCGGCCCTCGTATACAGTTGCATCTGGGACGTACCTAGTACTAATGTGTAGTCCCAGTTTGACAGGAAACATAGTAAAATGCTAGATTGACATTAACATATTCTGAACGGAGGGTGAATCATTTGAGCAATTGTTTATTTATTATAAAAGCAAATAATCTAATAAATAAACAAGAAGCTGCATTCACCCACATTATTATTTATACAACCTATATTTAGTATTAATTTACATTTATATTTCTATTTTCGGATAGATTTTAAATGAGATGCTTCTGTTTATTAACAGGAGCATCTATTTTTGTTGAAAAATTTGGGGTGATGTATATGAACAAATAATAAAACTTCTAAAACCATTTGGAATGAAATGAGGTAATCAAAAATGATTGAAATCAAAAACATAACAATCTACACAAAAAAAGACAGCCGGGCATTGATACAAGACTTTAATTTAAGTATTCAACGTGAAGGTAAATTTGCAATCATCGGTGAGGAAGGAAATGGGAAAAGCACATTGTTAGAATTAATTTACGATGAGCACTTAATCTCAGATTACTGCACCTATGAAGGAAAAATAATTAGAAAATATTTATTCATTAGGATTTCTTTCTCAGGAACTAACGGTGAGGAGAAGCAAATGACCATTATCGATTTTTTCAAGGAAAATAATTGGAATAAAGGTTTATTAAAAGCCATGGATGATTTCGGTATTGAATCCTTGGTTTCAGAAAAAAAGATAGGCTTTCTTTCAGGTGGTGAACGGTTTAAATACCGTTTTTTACAGCTGCTAGCTTTAGATCCCGATGTCCTTCTGCTAGAAGAACCAACGAATGATTTGGATATTCAAACTATGGAATGGTTGGAAGTATTTATTCAGAAGACGACTACCTGAGTGTGGAAGAAGCAAGCAATTTTCAATTTGATTCAACTATTCATGTGCATAAGAGTAAAAAAATACTCGACTTTTCATTGGAGGTACTACAAATAGCTGACAAAAAGCTATCGCAAAATATCCATTTATCAATTACCGGGCCAGAAAAAGTAGCGATTATTGGAGAAAATGGTATAGGGAAAACGGCATTATTGAAAAAAGTGAAAGATGAGTTAATCCAACATTCTTCACTAAAGATAGGTTACATGCCACAAAACTATGAAGATCTATTAGATATATCAAAAACGCCGATTGAGTTTTTAGAAACTTCAGGAAATAAGGAAGCCATCACTAAAGCTTTCACGCATTTAGGAAGTATGAAATTTACCTCTGATGAATTGCATCATTCAATAGATCACCCAAGTGGGGGACAAAAAGCGAAATTGCTCCTACTCAAAATGATATTAGATCAGTGTGAAATACTTATTTTGGATGAACCGACAAGGAATTTCAGTCCATTAACGACGCCTGTTCTATGCAGTTCATTAACGGCTTATGGGGGTACTATTATTAGTATTTCACATGATCGCCGTTATTTAAATGAAGTAGCTACGACAATTTATGAGCTAACTCCTGAAGGTTTAACAAAAATAAAATAGGAATGGATTAGAGAAAACAGCCTAAAAAGCCCCGTACCCTCAAGGCACGAACCTGCGAAATTCATGTTCAATTTCAATGACATTTCATCTTCAAATCAGCGGCATTTTAAATTACAACTCACAAATAAATATAATGTGATATTCCAGAATTGATTAGAAAACGGAGCATGCAATCTCGCATGGCTCCGTTTAATATCGCCCGTGCACACCATCCCAGAAGATCCTGCTGCTGACTTCATACATAATCGATCACGCATCAAATCATAAGTTCAGCGGAGGAATAGGCAACAATCTTGTCACACCTTTGGAAACTCCCGTATTTATTTAGAAGATTCCGCATCCTATTCTCACCCTATACACTCCTGTCGTACTTTTTTCCCCTTCTAAAACGGGGGGTTTCCATTCATGTGACAGGTGCCGGATTGAACAAAGCCAAATCATTGTGCAGCCCCCAATGGTCCGCCCATGTTCTCTTCGTTCCGCTCGCAATACCGAGAATGAGACGGAACAGCTCCCAGCCCACTTCTTCGATGGTCGCATCTCCCGTCGCAATGGTTCCTGCATTCAGATCGATTAGATCGTGCCATTGCTCCGCCAAAGCATTTCTAGTAGACACTTTGATGACAGGAGCTGCGGCCAAACCGTAGGGAGTGCCTCTGCCCGTAGTAAACACCTGCACATTGATACCGGAAGCCAACTGCAGCGTCCCACATACGAAATCACTCGCAGGCGTTGCAGCGAATAGCAGCCCTTTATCGACAGCTCTTTCACCGGGGGACAGTACGCCGACAATCGGAGTCGTGCCTGATTTCACGATGGACCCGAGAGACTTCTCTACAATGTTAACAAGTCCGCCTTTTTTATTTCCAGGTGTAGGATTCGCACTACGGTCTACCCTACCGTTCTGCAGGTAATCATCATACCACTGCATTTCGCGGATCAAAGCCCGGCCTACGGCCTCATTAACTGCACGTGGGGTCAACAAATGAACAGCATCCCTGACTTCCGTTACCTCGGAGAACATAACCGTAGCTCCGGCACGTACCAACAAATCGGCGGCGTACCCGACTGCCGGATTCGCAGTAATCCCCGAGAAAGCATCGCTCCCGCCGCATTGCAATCCGACCACTAGTGCCGCTGTGGGACAAGTGACGCGTTTCCGGCGATTCAATCTGTCAAGCCGTTCCTCCGCCATCGCCATGATCTCTTTTATCATGGGAATAAAACCATGACTCTCCTGTAAGGTCGTGATCTTGCCCGATTCTCCGTCAGGTACTAGGCGTTCGGGAAGCAGCTTCTCGCATCCCAGTCCAACAACCAAGAGTTCGCCGCCAAAGTTCGGATTCCGTGCAATATTCTGAATCGTACGTATGGGAATGATGGCATCCGGGGCGTTAATCGCCACCCCACAGCCGTAAGTATGGGTTAGAGCGACAACATCCTCGACATTCGGATAGCGGGGAAGCAGCTCTTCTTTTATTTTCTTTACCGCATATTGAAGTACACCGGCAACGCATTGTACACTGGTCGTTATTCCCAAAATATTTTTCGTTCCAACGCTGCCATCTTCATTCAAGTAGCCTTCGAACGTATAGCCCTCTAAAGGAGGAAGCGTTTCCCGCACGCCGCTTGCTATCGGCAAATCCTCCAATCGAGGCGGCTCAGGCAATCTTACTAACGATTCATTAATCCAACTGCCCATTGAAATCGCTTTCATTGCATACCCGATTACTTCCCCGTAACGAATGATGCCTTCATCTTGATCAATATGGGTAAGGGCCACCTTGTGTCCTTGCGGAACATGTTGAAGGAGTCTAAGCCCACACGCGAATACGGTTCCTTCCGGCAAGCCTCCCGTGTTGACAACAATCGCAATATTATCCTTTGGATTCACTCTGATATACAGCGGCTTCTCAGCTTTTGACCGTTGAACAGTCATGATAACGATCTCCTCTCTGCACAACACATGTTCATGAATCAAACTCATAGTAATCTGTTATTATTAAAAAGTAAAAGTGATAAAAATTGGTTTTCTCTAAATAAAATTAATAGTAGAGAAGGGTCTGAAAATGGACTTGAAACAGCTGGAGTATATTATCAAAATTGCGGAGGAAAACAATATCACCAAAGCTGCGGAAAAGCTGTTCATTACTCAATCCGCTTTAAATCAGCAGCTCCTGAAACTCGAGAAAGAATTGGGGACACAGCTCTTCGTTCGTTCCAGAAGCAATTGGCATCTGACGCATGCTGGAACAATCTATGTAGAGAACGCCAAAAACATCCTGCACATCAAAAAAGAAACCTACAACCAAATCAATGATTTGCTGGAAATCAAAGAAGGCAAACTAACGATCGGGTTAACCCCGGAACGTGGTACCGTCATGTTTGCGTCTATATACCCGGTTTTTTACAAAAAGTATCCCAAAGTAAAAATCGAGCCCCTTGAAATGCCCGTAAAAAAGCAACAGCATGAAATAGCCCAGGGGAATTTGGATATAGGCTTTATAACCCTCCAAGATTTTCAAAAAACAAAAGATGCGTATATTCCTATCTGTTCAGAGGAAATTATTTTGGCTGTTCCTAGCTCCCACCCTCTTGCCTATCTGGGAGGCAAACTCGGCGAACCGCTTCCCGCAACTTGCCTAAAGCATTTTGAACAGGATTCATTTGCCGTCATGCAACAAGGATCCACGCTTCGGGAAATCTACGATCGTCTTCTCGCGGAAGACAACATCTCTCCTCTTATTTTATTGGAAACAAGGAGCTGCGAAACTTTATATGAAATGGTTGCCGAGGGTATATGCTGTTCCGTCATTCCGATCAGCTACGCCAAGCCTCGACCGAACGTCTCTTTCTTCTCCCTTCGGCAGCATCCGGTCTGGGAGATTGCCGCCAGCTACAAAAAAGACAGTTATCTAAGTCAAGCGGCTAAAGAATTGATCGCGATTTGTACCGAATTTTGGCTGCAAAAAATGAAAAATCTGAATGGAATTCAACGGGCCGGCTATCGATGAATGCGCCGTGAGAAAAGGACTACATTCTGATAGTCCTTTTGTTCTTGAACTTTAGTACCCGTTAGAATTCCTGTAATACGAAAAATTTGGCGTTTGAACAAAAACGAGCGCCTCGGTACGATGGGGTTACGCACGAGGTCGTTGCCTCAAAAAGCCCATCAGGAGGTCGCTCTACTGTGAAGTTTAAGGCAGGACAAGCAAAATCACTCATTGAAAAACATTACCGTTCATCACCTGGTCATCGGCATAGACATCGCCCAAGAGGTTCATGTGGCCCGCGCTGGATCAATTAAACCATATTAAACAGAAAGGAAATGCCGACTTCTGGAGTCGGCATTTCCTTTTCTGCTAAACACCTGCTATACAAACCAGTCAGGCGAGGTTCAATAAACTATACACCTAGCTTCTTGGCGTTACAAAATGCCTCCAGCGACTGGCGAACCGCTTGAGGCGTATCGAGGCGGAGAATGCGTTCCGCCAGCTCGCGGCATTCCTGACGATCCAGGCCAGCTAGTTGCTTCTTCATCAGGCTGAGACTGCCGGCCTCCATGCTCCATTCGTCAAGACCAAGTCCGAGCAGGAGCGGCGCGGCCAGCGGGTCGCCCGCCATGCTGCCGCACATGCCGGTCCATTTACCGGCGGTGTGGGAAGCTTCAATGACGGTACGGATCAGTTGCAGCACCGCCGGATGGAAATAATCGTACAAGTGCGCTACGTGTTCGTTCATGCGGTCTGCCGCGATCGTGTACTGAACGAGATCATTTGTGCCGATGCTGAAGAAATCGACTTCCTGCGCAAATAGCCCAGCCAGCACAGCCGTGGAAGGAATTTCAACCATGATGCCGACCTCCATGCTCTCGTCGAACCGGATGCCTTCCTGCCTTAGCTCAGCCTGCTCTTCCGTCAGTATGGCCTTGGCCTGCCTCCATTCCTGCAGTCCGGAGATCATCGGGAACATCACCTTCACCGTACCGAAGGCGCTGGCCCGAAGCACCGCCCGAAGCTGCGTACGAAGCAGCTCCTGGCGGAGAAGACCTACCCGTATCGCACGGAAGCCGAGGAAGGGATTCGTTTCCTTCGGAAGCTGCAGATACGGCAGCTCCTTATCCCCGCCGATGTCCATCGTGCGGATGATCACCGGGCGGCCCTCCATCATCCGGGCCGCCTCCTGGTACGCACGGAACTGTTCCTCCTCGCCCGGCATAGCCGGGGCGTTCATGAACAGGAACTCCGTGCGGAACAGCCCTACGCCGTCCGCGCCCTGCCGGACGGCGTTCTCGGCTTCCGCGGCGCTGCCGATGTTCGCCGCGAGCTCCACGCGCACGCCGTCGGCGGTCACCGCCGGACGCGCCGCGTACTCCTCGAGCGACTGTCTGCGCGCGAGGTCCTGCTTCATGCGGAGCCGGTACTGCTCCGCTTCCGCCTCTTGCGGGCGGGCGATGCAAAGCCCGGCTGATCCGTCGACGACGAGGATATCGCCGTCGTTAATAGCGTCGATGTAGTCACCTGCGCCGACAATAGCGGCAATCCCGAGGGATCGCGCGAGGATCGCGGTATGCGATGTGGCTCCTCCGGTACGGGTGATAAAGCCGACCACTTGGGTCGAGTCCAGCTGCACCGTATCCGACGGTGTCAGATCGTCTGCGACGAGAATCACCTGTCCGGTGATTCCGGTAAGGCCACGTGTTTGCCCGGGCGACAGACAGGCAAGAAGGCGGCTTCCGATATCACGGATGTCTGTGGCGCGTTCTTTCATATAGTCATTGTTCATACCTTCGAACAAGGCAGCGACATGGCTGACCACTTCGGAAATGGCCTGTGGCGCCGACTCCAAATGCTCTCTGACCCGCGCTTCCATCTTCGGATAGAAGGCCGGATCATTCAACAGCTTCCGCTGTCCCGCAAGAATACCGGCTTGCTCTTCACCGACGGCTTCCTTCGCTTTCTCCGTAAGCTTCTCCAATTGCTCAGCACAGCGTGCTTTTGCATCTCTGAGCTTACCAAGCTCGGCATCGATCGCGGCCGGGTTATCCGAAATAAGCTCCCCTGGGGGGGTGCTTCCCGCACCGTTAGCCTGTGCGGGTTTGTATACGTATGCTTTCGCGATCCGAATTCCTTCCGATACGCCGATTCCTTGAATATGCAGCCCTTTCATTAGGCTTCACCAAACTTGCTTTCGACCAGCTGTACCAAAGCCTCGACGACTTCCTTTTCCCCATCGCCACTTGCTTCGATTGTCACTACTGCCCCTTTTTCAATACCGAGTGTCATCAGCTCCAGCATGCTTTTGCAATCTGCGGCGTGTCCTTCCCCGTTCTTCAAACGTACTTCTGCACCAAACTGCCCTGCTTTTTCCGCAAAAAGCTGCGCCGGACGGACATGAAAGCCGTGCTCATTCTGTATCGTTACGGTTTGTGCGTACATGTCTTTCCTCCTCCTAACCGCCAGACTGTGATGAGAACTTGCAGGACCATGGCGTATGGTTTCTCTCTCCTGCTACCCTGCGCTTCATCTGATCCAGTCTTTGCCGGCGGTTGCTTTATTGGTTTGTGATAGATCCGGCTCTATGGCGAGCATCATCTATTTTGTAAGACAGGCTGCTGCTCATCTAGTTGAGCTAAACCCGCTCTATAATAGTCATACGAACCACTTTGGTTCCTCTTTTATTAGGACAGTAAGGCAATCCGTTCTTTATACGTTTCAACCAAAGCTTTGTTGTGCTCGTCAGAGCCATCGATATTTCCGCTTAGAAATACAGGGGGATTAAATCCTTTTTCAATCATAATCTCAATAGACTCCGCGAACAGAGCATTCAAAATGACAGCTCCGATAACCGTCGAGCTCGGCGTGAAAGGCACCTGAAGGCCCGGATGGCTCAGTACGGCATCTCCTTTGACCGAGAAATTATCGATCACAAGATCAACGGCATCCGCCAGATGCTTGCCACTGGTGTGGCGGGACGGCTGGCTTTTGGAATATTCCAGCGAGGTGATGCCTACGGTGAAGGCCCCTTTCTCCTTCGCCATCAAAGCAACATCCACGGGAACCGGATTGCGGCCTGAAGTGGACAGTACAAACACCACCTCGTCCTTGCGGATATCCTGCTCCCTCATAAAATCGACGGCAAGGCCGTTCTGTCTTTCCAGCTCTGACGAACGTACTGCGCCTTCATGAAGCATCAGCTTCTCGACAAAGATCGGACGAATCGGTACAAGTCCTCCTGCCCGGTAGAAGACTTCCTCTGTTAAAATATGGGAATGTCCGCAGCCAAACAAATGGATAATCCCACCCTGCTGAATGCAAGACGCCACTTTCTCAGCCGCTTCACGGATCGGCTTGGCCAGCTCGGAGCGAACTTTTTGCAACTTCTCACCAATTACATCAAAATACGTGTTCATCATCATCGCTTTCACCTCGTTGTTCCTGTGTACATGATATGACATGTTAAAGGATGTTCAATGCTTGCTTAGCCCGGAGAACCATCTCGGCCATCACATCCAGGCTGCGCTCGATAATCTTCTCCCCCTTCTCCCTCGTCGCCAGCGTTGCGTCCCCAAGCACGGCAGAGGAAGTAATCTCCTCCCACGGTGTTGGGGTACAATCGGCCTCAGCCGTTACATGAGGGGCTCCGTCGATGGCCTTGCTCATATCCACGTATTCCCCTGCGAGATAGAGCATATAAGATGTTTCGATTTCATCGGCATGCATGTAGGTCCCGTGGACAGCGGAAGCCTCCCTCACCTCAGCCGTTATTTCTTTCGTACCGGGATAAAAGAAATAAAACACTTTCAAATCAGGTACCCGATCATATAAAATTCTCGCGGTTTCCTTGAGCGCAACCGCGTTGCCGAGATGGCCGTTAACTATAACGAAAACACGAAAGCCCTGCTGATACAAACTTTCACCGATATCGGCCAACATCCGGATGAGCGCCTCGTTGGAGACGTTGATGCTCCCCGGGAAGTTGCGCAGGCTCCAGACTTGGCCGTAAGGGAGAGTGGGTAGAACGAAGCTTTCCGTCCGCTCCGCCAATTTGTCCGCGAGTCTGGCCGCAAGCAGATTATCTGTACCCAGCGGCAGGTGGGGACCATGCGCCTCGACGGCTCCGATAGGAAGTATCGCCGCGCGGAATTTGTGAATTTTGTCCTGCACCTCGTAGGAGTTTTCGAGTTCGAACTTCATCACGCGGTCCTCCTTATTTTTTGAATGAGAAGCAGTTGGCCGGATTGCTTACAAAAAATTTCTCAACCAGCTTCTGTCCGTCAAAGCCGCTGCGGTTCGCTTCATCCACAAAGCGCGGCACCCATTTGGAAATAATATACTCCAATCCGAGACCGTGATCATAATGCTTGTAGTAGGTTTTCCGAGCGGTATCTCCGCTGATCAGAATCTGATCCTCATGGCCTTTGCGAACGAGCTCAAGAATAAGCGAAATCCTAGTGCTCTCCGGTGCATACTTGATTTTACCGATGCCGTCAAAGCTCATGTAAGCTCCTGTTGACGCGATCTGCGCATGGTAGTAAGGGTCGGGATTGCGGTCCATATGCCCCAAGCTCAAATAGGACAGATTCACACCTTCGCTCTTTAGCAGCTCTATTTGCTCCAGCGCCATGGTACCGACTTCCGTATGGGAGTGGATAGGGGCTTTCGTCTCGTGATGAGCTCGTGCTACGGCGCGCAGCGTTTTCTCCTCCAGAGGAGTGATGCGATTGTAGCCTGTCCCGAATTTAACCTGACCCGCTTTGAAAGGGGTACCTTCGAGCCCCTCTTCCACCTCGCGGATGACGAAATCCGCCAGCTCATTAATGCTTTTCGCTTCAATCCACTTCGTGTAGGTTTCATAGTCGCCGGTGAGCGGCTTAAGCTCCTCTTTGATTTTGGCGTCCCATAGGAAGCTTTTGTTGAAGCCGGCTGTACCTACAATGTGAATGCCGGTTTCAGCAGCAATTTCCTGTACCGCCTGAACATCCCGTCCGTAATCGATGGCTGTAGCGTCTACGATGGAGCGCCCCCCGTGTTGCTTGAAATCAACAACGTCTAGCTTGGACTTCTCTTTATCGTCCAGCAGCATATCGTCATCCCCACGCTCCTGCCAGAAGGCTGGGCGGCATACGATATGTTCGTGGGAATAAGTGAAGCCGAGTTCCTCTTTGCGTATATCTCCATGTAAGGTACGGATAAAGCTCATATCGTTTCTCCTCCACTCTCTTTATAGGTAAGGAAGACGGCAGAGCTTAAACAGCACTAACCGTCTTTTTTCCACATAGAAATGTTTAATCTCACTAAACCGTTAAAATGCAGTGAAAAGCATTTCCCTTTTGCGATAAAACCTGCATCTGAACGCGGCTCCGATCAGGTTCATGCTTAAAAGAACAGCTTCGCCAGGAAGTGCAGAATCGGACCGAAGATGAACATATCGGAATCCGCTGCCCACATAGCCGTATCCGGCACGGTCGAAGCGATAAAGAAGCGAACCATCAGGAATTGTCCCCAAGCAACAATGGTTGATGTGATGAAGCCGCCGATAACGGCCCCGCGGACACCGCCTGTCGAGTTCCCGAATACACCGGCCGTAGCCCCATGGAAGAACAAGACGATCATCGTCGGGACGAAAATGTAAGAAACGGTGTTACCGAGTACAAGCAGCCAGATAATGGCCCCGCCGAAAGCTCCCAGGAAGCCAAGAACAACGGCATTCGGTGCATAGGGATACACAACTGGTGCATCCAGTGCAGGTTTCGCGCCTGGCACGAGCTTGGTAGCAATCCCGTTGAAGGCTGGAACCAGCTCGCCGACGAACATCCGAACCCCCATCAGAACGATGGCGATACCGCCTGCGAATGTGAACGATTGGATAATGGAATAAATAATAAAGTTCTGGTCACCCGATTTTTTTATCAGTTCTTGAGCCGCCGGGGTTCCTTTGGTCGATAAAATAATAGCCCCGATCAGGAATAAAATTCCCATGCTGAGTGCGGTAATGACGTTGGAATCGCGAAGAAACTCGAAGCCTTTCGGCACTTTAATTTTCTCGGAATCATTGTTTTTGTTGCCCAACAGTTTACCGAACAAGGCTGCCAACAGAGCAACCGAGGCCGAAGTATGACCGAGTGCAATGTTATCGTTGCCCGTGATTTTACGCAAGAACGGCTGAACCAGCGCCGGCTGGAATGTCCAGTACACGCCAAGCACGATAGCGACCATCAGAACGAGCTTCCAGATGGCAATATCGCTGGCAGCATGTACGATCACGCCTGCAAAAATAGTCGAAGTCCAGAACATCATATGCCCGGTCAAGTAGATAAATTTGAACTTGGTAAAGCGGGCCAGCGCTACGTTGATCAGAAAGCCGACTAGCATGGCGAGAGTGACGGCGCTGCCGAATTTGGAATTGAACGCGTCCTGCCCCATAAAGGTGCCGAGTGATCCGCTCTCCAGGCCGAAGACTTCTTTCCACATTGGCTCAAATACATTCAAGGCTTTCACGATGACATCGGAACCTGCACCGATGACCAGGAAGCCGATGATCGCTTTAAAGGTGCCGCTTACTAGCTGGCTCGTTGATTTTTTCTGGAGCAGAAGGCCCACCAGAACGATGAATCCGAGCAGAATAGCCGGTGTTCCGAAAATATTGGTGGCGATCCAAAAAAGCACTTCCATAAAGCCCCCTCCTTCTTAAATGGTTTACAGCACTTCCTCTAATTTCTGTTTAATTTCGTTGTTGTCAAAATAATTGTTGACGATAACCATTTTGGCAGCATGCCCTTGAAGACTTTGCGCCAGTTCGTTGCTGGTAATGATGTAATCGGCTGCTGTTCCGGATGCCGTAGAGACGTCCGTATGCTCCACATCGGCACTGACTCCCATGCCGTTCAGCACATTTTCCACATTCATTCTCAGAATCAGGCTAGTTCCTTGTCCCAGACCGCATACGCATAGAATTTTCATTGTTCGTTCCCCCTAATAAGTTGTTGGATAGTCTCCACATCAGATGCATTCTTGAATTGCTCCACGTTGTCCGGGTTGCTTAACAAAGTTGTCAATTTACGCAGCATGGCGATGTGCTCCGAGCTCGAGGCGCCGCCAAGCGCGAATACAAGCTGTACCGGATCGTTGGCTGAATGGCCGAAAGCAACAGGATTCTTCAATCTAAGCAGCGAAACGGACGCTTCCTTCACCCCGTCCTCCGCACGGGCGTGCGGCAGTGCAATATGAGGCGCCAGGACAAAGTACGGGCCTTTGTCACGGTAAGATTCCACCATGGCGTCGGCGTAGCGCGCTTCTGCCGCTCCCGCTTCCGCCAGCAATCCTCCTGCCAGGCGGATCGCTTCTTCAGACGTCTCCACTTCAACATCCAAGGCTATCATTGACGGTTCTAAAAATTTCATCTCTCATCTCTCCCAAATCCGGTAGTCTAATCGGTCAGGGACCGGCGTGTAACTGCTGCAGTATCTGTTCTTTCGTCTTGGCCTCCTTCAGTCGGGTGAGGCTTTCTTTCTCTCTGAGCAGGAGCGTCAGCTCCGACAGCGCCTTCAGATGGGATTCGCCATCAATCGCCGCCAGTACCAGAATGATCTGAACCTGGTGGCGGGCTTCCTCCGAGAAGGCGACGGGTTGCTCCAGCCGCAGCAGACTGATTCCGAGCCGCCGGACTCCATCCTGGGGCTTGCCGTGAGCGATGGCTATGCCGGGTGCAACGACGATGTAGGGACCGAGCGCCTCCACTTTGGAGATCATCGCTCCAATGTAAGCTTCATCGATGCGTCCATCCTTCAGCAGCGGCTGGGCGGCTTCGCGGATGGCACTCCGCCAGTCGGCTGCTTCTCTCTCCACGCGGATCATCTGACCGGTGAGCAAGTCCGCTAGAGAAGGCTTGCGCGCTTCGCTCAGCCACGTCTTCCCTACCGACAAGTAGCGGTTCAACTCCTCTGTAAGCCCGGTTTCATCCTTTACCGCGGCGTATTTATGGACAATATCCAACAGCGCTTGAACCGTGCTGGCCTGGGTTCTTGACTTTCTTCCGGCGACCGCGTTGATCTGGTTCAGCAGATGCTCCTTGTCCTTATCGCTGAGAATCGGATTCACTACGAAAACGGGCACTTTGCTGTTGGGCAGCGGCACCGTGGAGAAAATAAAATCGACGTTTTCTTCCTGATACGTCTCATAATTGCGCAGCGATAGCACCGCTGTAATATCCACAGCAGAGAATAAATGTTCGAGCTGCGATTTCAGCATCCGCGAAGCGGAAATACCGTTGACGCAGACGATGGCGGCCTGCCGCCTTGCTGCCGGTTGCGTGTTCTCTCTGCGCAGCCAGCCGCCGAAATGCATAGCGAGATAACCGATTTCGTGATCATTGAGCTTTCGTCCTACTATTTGTTCGAACGGTGCTGCGGAACGGCGAGTCATCTCGAACACTTCCCCATACTTGGAGACGATATTCTCCAGCAGCGGATTATCTAGACCCAGTCCGTACAAGATCCGGTAATATGCCGGTTTCAAGTGGACAAGAAGATTCGCCTCCATCGTTTCCCGGTTCGGTAGAAACACACAAGCGTGACGCTGAAAATCATCGATCATCTGCTTGGCCGCTTCCCGAAGCTGCTCAAGCACTTCCTCGGAACCAGTTATCTGCTCCACCCAGTTGACCCTCGCTCCCAACAGATGCATCGTAAAGTAGCAAACTTCTTCATCCGGAATGGAGACGGCGAACATTTGGCCGAGCCCTTCCGCAATACGGGCAGCGGATTCAAACTCCGGCATCCGATGGAGCACGCTCCGTTCATCTTCGTCAATCGAGATAAACTGCGCTTTCTGAATCCGCCGTGTATAAAGCAGGAAACGTGTGGTCAGATTAAACACCATCTCGTCCGTCAAGTCCACTCCCAGCGTTGTTTCGCTATCCGAGATAAGCCGGTACACTCGCTTCAGCTGTTCCGTCTCCGAAGGCGGGAACAAGACTAGGGCTAGATCGAGAGCGCCCGATTCCTCGTTCCGATTAAACGCCTGCTCCCAACCCGAACTGCCGAAAATCTGCCCGAAGTAGTAGCTCAGTGCCTTCCGCTTATCTCTCTCCTCTCCCTGAACGCCATAGCCTCGTTTACGGTCATAGGTTACCTTGAGCTTCAAAGCATCCATCTCCGGCCGGACGCTATTCAAATCCTTGAGTACGGTCCCCCGGCTAACCTTAAGAAGATCCGTCAAATGATGAACGAAGAGCTCCCCCTCCTCTGACAACAGATAGAGCGATAACCACGCCAGTCTTTCCCGGGGGGACCAATAGTACTCCTGTGCATGGACTCCTCCGGTCAACTGCGGAAGACCGCTCCTGCTTTCATCAGGCAAATAGTAGCCGGCAGTCCTGACATATTCGACCGGCGGAAGATGAATCGCTTTCAACCAGTCGTTGATTTTTTCCATATCGTAATAAACGGTCCGTCTGGAGATGCCGAGCTTCTGCATCAACTCATCCAGAGAAACATAATCGGCTGCTTCGTGAAGCAGCGTCAAAATCCGGGTACTGCGTTCGTCCAGAATACGGCATCAACTCCTTTGCCGTTTAGTGTAGTTCCTTTTTCAGTTCGATTATACCTACAGACTACAAATGAAGGACAGTTCAATTTGTGGAGGCTCTTTTGTGCAAAAGTGAATTCAAGTGTCCAAGCTCTATTCCTGCATAGCTCGGAGCACATGCTGTAATCGGGTGCTGCTACGAAAAAAGGCGGCCCCGGAGAATATGCCCCTGGCCGCTTAGTCCTGATCTTCCCTTACTCCCACCTATCTTGAGTTAAATCTTAAGGATAAGAGAGCATTCGTAAGAAAAATGAATCGTACCGATGCCCCTTATCTACAGAAATAGGGCTGAAAGGGCCAAGACCCGTTGAGACATGGGAGCGAGAATCTCTAAGGGCAGCATGGAGACGTGCTTAATATGGAATAATATGGGTGAGTTTACATCCCTTCTGTTCCCGCATGTCCTTATAGAGTACAACTCGTTACCGCATGCTCTGTTTCTCCTATCTCTCAAATAAACTAAAGGTGAAATCCTGCGAATTCATGGGCTAGAGTGTGAAAAAAACTACATCATATTGAGGGAGCTTAATGCCGTTCCCAGTCTAATACTTTATTTTCTCAGTCTACAATGTAGTGTAGTTCTTAAGATCAAAAGTAATAACTGCCTAGCATGCCGTTTAGATCTATACGATTTCCAATTTTACAAATAAATGTTCTAGTTCAAGCATACGTAAGGACATGTAGAGTGCTCCTAGAATTGCTGAATTTAACAATGCATGCTGCCACACAATTAGTGGCAGCATGCATTGTTGTTAAACTAACGTTCCCCGATAGCTGAACAGGCTGCCGAGCGGCAGACTCCATATTCTTAATAACCATAAAGTCATAAAATACATTTTCTATGCAAATAGAGTCAACTTTGTAAAGCGAAATATTTACTAAAAGGTAGGAGCAGGTGTTTCGTCTATTTTCATACGGAGTAAACTATAAGGCTTCTGTCGCAGGTCATTTCCATAATGAAATCTTGCCTGCCGATGTAATTGGTTCACGATGAAATATAAGTATTGATCTGGACCAATAGAAAAAGTATCCGGCCATAAAATTCTCGGATCATGTGCGATGGTTTCCATTATTCCATTCGGCAATATCTTTCGAATACTATTGTTTTCATAGTCTCCAGCGTAAACGCTTCCTTTTGCATCGGTGATCATTCCATCTGAAGCACCTTTTTCTCCCCAATACTTCACGTGATACTGTAAATTCATATCCGGTATCGTTCGGTCTCTTAGGGCTTCCGTTGAAATCGAGTACAGATGACGACTGGAGAGAGGACAAAAATACAACATCTTGCCGTCCGGGGAAATCGCTATACCATCGGATGCCAATCTAAAGGGTGAAGTAGATCCGTCTTTGTTTCGATTCATCAGGATTTTACCTTCAACTTTCGGTATGAGAAAGAGATCGGGCGAAGTTGAATTTGCCCCGTTTAACCGTCTCCAGGCATAACCGGTTTCTAAATCAACGACAATAATGGCTCCTGGTCCTCGGGAAGACGAATCCGTTATATAAGCATAACCTGCTTTACCAACACGAAAATCAAATCGGACATCATTCAGATAAGTGGTTGGCAGGACAACATCTTCCGTAAATGTATATACACTTCTTATGGTATTTGAATTTAAATCTACAGCGACTAACTTCGCCCCCCCTTTGATGGGTTCTGAGAAATTAGGAGCTCCTGTATCCAGTACCCAAAGCGTACCATTTCCATCAGCAACGACACTTTGGACACTAATGAAGGACGTTGTGATATTCGATGGGCTTACCACATTAGCGTCTAAACTAGGATACGGCTGCAATGTATCGTGAACGATTTCAGCCACCGTAAATATTACGTCGTCTCCCCATTTCGGAAAGCAAATGAAAATACGCCCGGTTTCAGAAACAGCAACGCCTGTAGGCATGGCTCCGTAAAATAAAAAAACCGCCTCAAACTTACCGAAATACTTTTCACTCGGTAACATCACTTGTATAAAATCCTCCTCAACAGGTTCGAACTGCTATCACCTATTTATATGACTGAATGTTGTTCAAGTGCCTGCATAATAAAATATTTTTACGGGAACCCCACAAGTGCTTGCCGACGTTAGCCGGACGAGCTTCACCTACGATTATATGGCCTATCCGATGACATGCGCGGTGTTTAACGCGTATTATCCGAGCCATCGGAGTGGCTGGATTCAATTCGGCTATTACGTGTTATTCACTACTGTACTGACGATAGTTGAGGTGCTGCTCGTACAATATACCGATCTGATTCGGTATGTTCGTTGGAACTGGTTTTGGTCGTGGGCCACGATTTTTCTCACATTCCTGATGACTCGAGCGTTCTGCGTGATCTACTTCGGAACCATGACACGAGTGGAAACGGCAAAACAAAGGAACGCAGCCAGTACGACACGTTCCTAAATGTGGGGCTATGCCCCGAAGACGTCGCCCAGCTTGCGCTGGCCGCGCTCCTGCTGCCGCCGCGCGATGGTGCTGAAGAACGTCGGCATTTTAACGACCAACCCGTAATAATAGGAAGCAGAAGAAAGAGGGAGTCCCCTTAAGGGCCTCCCTTTCGCTTGTCATGATTCGTTGTGCTGGGCCGGCAAATCAAGCGCGTTCGCCGAAGTGCAAAAATGTCTCATTGAAATGGGGGCAATTTCCGTAGTCTGCTTATATCCACTTACAATTATGGTCTTCAACATTAAGAGGTTATTGACGGTGACTCTCCGTGTCTATGGCAAATACGTTCCTCCGATCGTCAACGCAGGTCATTTGCCCTTGCGGAGAGTATCGGCGTAAATTCGGAAAACATCATACGCAGTGTCTACATAGACAGACGACCATACCTCGACATTAGTGAGCTTGATTCCACTTGTATACGAAAAAAGAAGAAGAATCTCGCCACTACCAAAGCTACCGTTTTATTGTTGGTCCGGCAGACGTAATGCGTTTGCTGAAGTTTGCGCTTGATCTAAAAATTCCTCTGCTTGGGTCAATTGCTGCCGGGCCGTCTCCAAAGCTTGTGAATTTGTTGCCGCATTAGATTCACTTATCGAGCTTATCGCTTGATTTAAAGCCGTTTGCGCCTCAGAAACCGCGTTAGATGCAAGCTGCTCCAGCGTATTGCCGCTCGAGTTAAGTGTACCTTCCGCCGGTTTTCTTGCATTTTCGGTGGCTAGATCAATTTTGTTTTCATTGGGCAAGGTGAGTCCTCCTTCCTTGAGCAAAGATCAATAACTTTAACAGAAATATTAAACAGAAATAAGTATGCGGTTGAGATTTTGATTATATTCTTACGACTGCATGGGAATATCCGGACCCCATATTTCCGGCAATCATTTTTAGTATAAGATCCGATGAGTCGGAGAATCTAACGTTGATAAAAAAAGGAGGGAATAATTTCTCAATGAATACGCCAACGCTAGCGCCGCACGAATCAATGGAACTGCATGAAGCGTTAAACTTTAAAACGCTCTGCCTGGCTAAGTCAAAACTTATGCAAGGCTTGGTCTTTGACCAAGAGCTAAAAGCGTTAATGCAGAAAGACGTATTTCAATCCACACAACAGATCGCCGAGCTGCAAGCAATCTACGCAAGAGCTCCTTTCCAAGCGCCTGTTCCGAATAGCCCCACACCTATAACACATTAAAGGGGAACGCAAATGAATACTGATTATCTAGACCCGATTAATTCATTAAATATGCCGGAAATGGCAGATATGACTTTTGCAATGGACTTCCTTCTTCGTGCCAAGGAGGGTGTGCGAAATTTGTCCATCGCCCTGACGGAAACGGCTTCTCCGGATGTAAGAGCTCTGCTGCGCAATCATCTTAAGCAGGGGATTGCTATGCACCAAGAAATCACGGAGCTCATGATTCGCAAAAAATGGTTCCATCCTTACGAGCTGAACGAACAGTACCAACTCGACCAGCTTTCGGCGAAAAATACGGTGATGATCGGGCAGATGAATTTGTTCCCGGATGATACGTCGCGTAAAGGGATGTTTGATCGGACCCCAGATGAACATATTGGAGGACATAATGCATGAAGGCGGTAACGTATCAAGGGATTAAAAATGTCGCGGTCAAAGAGGTACCGGATCCGAAGATTGAGAAACCGGACGATATGATCGTAAAGATCACGAGTACCGCCATTTGTGGTTCTGACCTTCACCTTATTCACGGGATGATTCCTAACCTTCAGGAGAATTATGTCATCGGGCATGAACCGATGGGGATCGTAGAAGAAGTAGGCCCCGGCGTGACAAAGGTAAAGAAAGGCGACCGTGTGATCATCCCGTTCAACATCGCGTGCGGAGAATGCTTTTTTTGCAAAAATCAGCTGGAAAGCCAATGTGACAAGTCAAACGAACACGGGGATATGGGGGCATATTTCGGCTACTCCGGAACGACCGGCGGATATCCTGGCGGGCAAGCCGAGTATTTACGAGTCCCGTTCGCAAATTTTACCCACTTCAAGATTCCCGAAAACTGCGAACAACCGGACGAAAAGCTAAGCTTAATCGCCGATGCAATGACGACAGCATTCTGGAGCGTAGATAACGCCGGCGTAAAGAATGGAGATACGGTCATCGTGCTCGGCTGCGGTCCGGTCGGACTTCTGGCCCAGAAATTCTGCTGGCTGAAGGGAGCAAAGCGGGTCATCGCCGTTGACTATGTCGATTACCGCTTACAGCATGCGAAGCGAACGAACAATGTGGAAATCGTAAACTTCGAACAGGATAAGAATATCGGCAACAATCTCAAGGAAATGACCAAAGGCGGCGCCGATGTCGTGATTGATGCGGTAGGAATGGACGGCAAGATGAGCGATCTCGAATTTCTAGCCAGCGGTATGAAACTGCAAGGCGGCACCATGAGCGCATTTATCATTGCGTCTCAGGCTGTCCGCAAAGGCGGGACCATCCAAGTCACTGGGGTATACGGCGGACGCTATAACGGATTCCCGCTCGGCGACATCATGCAGCGCAACGTGAATATCCGTTCCGGACAAGCTCCGGTCATTCATTATATGCCGTATATGTACGAGTTGGTTACGTCGGGGAAAGTGGACCCTGGAGACATTGTTACGCACGTCATTCCGCTCAGCGAGGCCAAGCGCGGCTATGAAGTGTTCGATACGAAAACGGACGATTGCATCAAAGTCATCTTAAAACCTTGAATATGGATAAATAAATGGGAGGACAATCCAAATGAATTCCAATTACGCCTTGCATGAGATGCTGGAGGTTCGTGAAATGGCTGCGTTCAAGACCGTTTGCATGACCAAATCCAAAACCATGCAAGCTCTGGTAACCGACCCGGAGCTCATACAAATTTTGCAGCAAGACGTGCAATTATCACAGCAGCAGCTTCAGGAGCTCGGTGGAGTGCTGTCTAAAGTGACCCTATAGGAGATAAAACATGAACACAATACTAGAACACATGACAGGGCTTCATACGCTGACCGACGACGTGATCGCAATGGATTTTTTGATGAATGCCAAGAGCGGAGTCAGAAACTACGCCATGGCCGTAACCGAATGTGCCACCCCCGAAATCAAGCAAATTTTGATGAAACAGCTCGACGAAGCTATAGACTCCCATGAAAAGATAACAAACTACATGATGCAGCGGGGCCTATACCATCCCTACCATATTCCAGAGCAAGTTCAGCTCGATCTGAAAAATATTCAGACCGCTATGAACATTCCGTCCTGACACCGTATTCGTCCCGACAAAACGCGCAAAACCACCATGGTTCAAGCGCGTTTTTGATTTTAGCAGAAGTCTTTAGAGAATAAAATGTTCCCCGTGTCAAGAATCCAACAATACAATAAGAGCAGACACGCTCCGCACTTATTTTGGCTTCGTCAGAAACACACTTGAACAAGCGTTCCTTCGTTTGTTTTGCTTCTGATTGTCATCGCCACGCACTCTGTGGATCTCTGCTCTCACGTCTACCCTTCTCTATAGGTATTCTTATGTTGCCAATCTTTGCAGATAACGTCTGATTTGTGATTTTAAAATACTCAATCCCCGCGGCATTCTGTAGAATTAATTGAACTATTCTGCCAATTAGTTGAGAAAACGGCATCCGAGTAGTAGTGAACAGCACCCCGTCAAGTAGACAGTACAAATAATAAAACAGTTAAGCGGCCTTGTTCCTGAATTCCATCGGACTAAGGCCGTTTAATTTTGCTTGTAATCGTTCATTATCGTAGAAACAGATGTAAGCCTCAATATCTCTCTTGAGGTCATCAAAAGTTTCGTACCTGTGTAAATGATACTTCTCGCACTTTAAAGTTCCCCAGAACGATTCCATTGGGCCGTTATCGATGCATCGCCCAACCCGAGACATGCTCTGAGACATCTTGTTCTCATCCAAAATCTTCTTGAAGTCCAGCGATGTGTATTGAAAACCACGATCGCTGTGCAGCATAGGCTTGCTTCCAGGGGCCGCTTGTAAAGCTCGCTCCAAAGTCTGAAATACCAATGGGTTGTTATTGGAATCGGTAACATCTGTTACCCATTTCTCATTAGGCGCTGTTGCTTGAAACTCACGGTTTAACAGGTTCTCTGCCACTTGTTGTGGAGTAGAACGCATATATTTTGGTTTCTTCCTACGGATTACGGACTGGATTGCCTTTAGCTTCATCAACCGATATACACGTTTATGGTTGATCGCTTTTCCGGTTTGTTTGCGCATATGCAGGGTTAATTGACGATACCCAAAGGTACGCTCTACTTTCTCGTAGATGTCCATCATCACTTGCATCAGCTGCTCATTCTCTAACTCATGAGAGCTATGTTCGCGATTTAACCACTTGTAATAGCTTGAGCGTAATTTCACAGAGATGCTGAATACTCATTGATTCATCCTTTTGAAGCGCTCGAATGGCAAGGTAAACCGTTTCTTGTCGTATATGACCTAGCGTCGCCTTCTTTCGAGTTCCTCTAACTTTTTTAAAAATGCATTTTCGGCCATAAAGCGCTCAATTTCATATTCCATCTGCTTCATCTTGAGTTTCTGCTGCTCAGCCTCCGTTAACTCTTCCGGAGCTTTCTTTCTGCCCCGGCCATCTTTTAACGCATCTTGACCACCATCTTCAAACTTCTTCACCCATTGATACACTTGTTGGTAGGAGATCTGGAATTGTCCCACTGTTTTTTGATAGTCATGCTGATTGGTCAAGCAATACTGAACAATCTCTATCCGTTCCTGCCACGTCGTAGTACGACCCTTTGTCATAGTTTTTGGTTCCCATTTATAGGCATTTAAGCTGTTATGACCATTATACTTATTAATCCAGTCGGAAAGTTGTCTCGTACTAGCTATCTTGTATTTCTCAATGATCTGGTACTGGGATAATCCCCCTTTAAGATAATCCTTCACAGCTTGGAGTTTAAGTTCAGCGGTATAACTTTGATTATGTGTACGGCTCACCAGACCCTCAGCCCCATAAAGTTTGTAACGCCGCTGCCATTTCATCAAAGTTGTTTTGTTGACCTCATATTTCTTAGCTAGAAAACCAATCTCTCCCCTTGACACTTCTTCAAGAATATTGAGTTTCTCTAGCGCATTATATTTTCCTCTAGCCATGAAAAAAGCTCCCCTTACAATGGTATTATCCCCTTCAAGTAGACACTCAAAAAAAACCTTCATGTTATCATGGAGGTTCGAGTG
>NZ_JMLS01000039.1 GCF_000686845.1 Paenibacillus sp. UNC451MF
TGCCCAAATCAGCATGTCTCGCCGAGGCAATTGTTATGACAACGCCTCCATGGAGAGCTTCTTTTCGCATTTAAAGACGGAAGCACTCTATCCATATCATATCCGATCCATTGAGGAAGCACAAAGCAGAATTGAAAATTATATCTATTTTTATAACCATCACAGACCACAAAGAAAATTAAACAAGCTGACTCCGGTAGAGTACCGGTGCCAGCTTGCAAAATAGGGTTTTTCTTAACTGTCCACTAAATTGGGTCTTGACCAATTATTGAGAGGATTCTAATGGGGTCTTTTATATTAAACAAAGGTCGAAAAGCAAATTATTACGGAAGACATGGCAAAGTTAATAAAATACTTTTTATACGGATTTTTACTTATTTATGGTTTATTTTTCTTGCTATTGAGATTATGAATCAATAGAAATATGTAAGCTCTATTGCGTCCGATTTCATGTATTATGTTGGTTTATGAATAAAGTTAACGGGTGTTATATTTCAATGAACATCATGAGAAGGCTATCGGTATTATAGATCGGCAGCCTTCTCAGCTAAACGGGTAGGATAGTTTAACAAAACTTTATGTTGATATGGGGATGAGTTGTAGTTCAATTTTTTCTTTTTACTTATCTTGTTGCTTTGCAGTGACATGGATGCAATTGAGAGATTAGCAACCACTCTAAATAATGAACTTCGGAAGGTAATTCTTCCAGCCGATTGAATAGAGAGAGGGCCCGTGTTCCAAGAAATTAGGAGCATGGGCTAAAAAATTAGATAACACAGCCACAAAGGACAATGACTAACAGAATAAAAAGAACCAAAATAGTTGCAGAGTTTGTAAATATTCCGCCTACTCCACTCATTTTTGAATCCTCCCTCCAATTTGTCTTGAGGTTTTTTACCCCAAAATCAAGTTATGCAGGATACATATTAATGTTTGGACGTTTGACCTGGGGTTACATTTATCATAGAAAAAAATCCTTAAGATAATACCAAGCCATTTTTTTCAGGTGTTCAGGCACCTTTTCGAAAGTAAATGGTTATAATATTTTGTAACGAAGCCACTCACTCG
The DNA here is from genome assembly GCF_000686845.1 of Paenibacillus sp. UNC451MF. Taxonomy (GTDB): domain Bacteria; phylum Bacillota; class Bacilli; order Paenibacillales; family NBRC-103111; genus Paenibacillus_S. The sequence goes on from NZ_JMLS01000039.1 coordinate 1,069, forward strand.
CCTTTTGACTCCCGTATTCGAAATACAAAGAAGCATCCAACAGTGATATGCTCCCTTTACAGTAGACAGGTGAAATAATAAAACCTGTTGCTTTAAGGGGAGCTTTTTCATGTCAAAAAGAAAATATGGTGCTGCGGAAAAACTCATTATCCTTAATGAAGTTTCAAGTGGACAACTCGGTTTTCTGGCTGCTGCTAAGAAATATGAGATCAACAAAACGACTTTGATGAAGTGGCAACGTCGTTACAAGCTGTATGGTTACCAAGGACTTGAGAGTCGTGTTAATGGAGCGATCATTCATTACGAAATGAAGCATGAGGATCAGGCGATATGCTCTGGAAGGAGTTTGGAGTTCTTGATCCTGATGGATACGTCATCTTGTTCGGAGCAAGTACGTCAAAATAGCTTGAACGCGGTTTAGAGGATCATTGATCGGCTATGCATACGGATGTAGATGAGTATCATTGGTTCAACTTAGGAATATTTTGGATTATAAGTTGAACCAACCAGTAGCATAGGTATCATGTGCAGGTTTACCAAATGGCAACCTGTTGCACTGTCACTATATAACTTGACATTTGTTGAATCAATCAGTTTAAGCCCTCTATTAGAAGCAAACTAGAATTAATTGCTCTAATAGGAGCTTTTGTTATGATTTTAAGTGAACTTTGCTGGTTCCGGATATTGGAAACCGATGGATCATTCGTAATGATGGGTATTACATGCGACCTATCAAGCTAGAAGAGTATTCGTGCACATTTCCTTTCCGATCAAGCTTCTAAATATCAGGTGCCGTTTCGGTGGATTCGTCAGAGTTAGAACGAAATCATCTATGAAGGATTTTTGAAGAAAATGTAGAAATTTGTAACTGATGCAGTTTCCTTTATCAACCGAGACAGATGGAAGGGGAATATTGAGATGGAGCCTTTCAACGAAAAAATAAATTACGAGAATCCGCTTGTTCCTATGAAGGTGTATTTGAAGAATAGAGAAGAGGGCTGGAACAACTGGCACTATCACAAGCAGATTGAACTTCTTTATATCGTTAACGGCAAAATTGATGTTCTGATCGATCGGCAGAAATACAGCCTACAAAATGAAGATGTGGTGCTTATTGGAGCCAATCAGCTGCATCGGGATAACTCTCATAAAGTAGAGTACATCATTTTTCATTTTGATTCTCTTCAATATTTTGATCCTTCCACTCTGCCCTATATGAAGCTGTTTTCCGGAATCCATATTGCATTGAGCGAGTTGAATTATATTTTTAATGAGGATATTCAGACTAAACAAGCCGTAACTCAAAGCATACAGCAAATCTTCAGAGAGTCGATTGACAAAAACTATGGCTACGATATGGCCATCAGCTTACATATTCGAAACATACTGCTAACTTTACTTCGCGCAGATCGCCGTCAGGTTCTTGCTTCTAATAATCATGCCGGCATGGACAAGCTGAAGTCCGTAATGGACTATATCGAAAAGAACTTGACGAACAAGATCACTGTTACGGAAGCAAGCAACATAGCGAATATCAGCTACTCCTATTTCGCAACCTACTTTAAAAAAATCATAGGAATGTCGTTCATAGACTACGTGAATTATCATAGAATCAAGCTGGCGGAACGTATTTTACTGACGGAGGACGTTAGTATTGAACAAATAGGAGAGATGATAGGCATGGAAAATACCGGACACTTCTATAAAACGTTTCGAAAGTACAATCAATGCTCTCCTAACGATTTCCGTAAAAAAATGGCGGATTTCCGCTAGGCTTGTTCCTCGTCAATACAAACACCTTTTGCCGAAAGGTGTTTTTTTATTTCCCTTCATGAAAATCTTTTTAACAAGAAATATATATAAAACGAAAAATAGTGTAGTGTTTTAAAAAATCCCCGCATTATTCTCCTTTTTAACCGTTGCTATAATAAACACAAAGCTCGCTTGAAAGAGATCACCTTCGACGAGACGGGTTAGTAAAAACGGGAAAAGGGGTTTTAATCCAATGAAAACAATACACAGGAAGCTTGTCTTCATGCTAAGTGCGATGCTAGTTTCGGGGGCTGTGCTTTCGGGATGCAGTCAGGATAAGGGGCCGTCGGCATCAGCACCCAAGGAAGAAAAGAAGGCTGAAGTCGATACATTGACGAAGGAGCCGGTTACTCTAAAAATTTTCAACTACAACGCAGGAATCATTTCACAGAAAGATGTAGATGAGATTTTTAATGCCCCGATTCAAAAAAAATACCCTAATATTTCCTTCGAGCTCATCACAGGTAAAACATTGGATCAGCTCGTTGCAGCTGGAGAAATTCCTGACCTCATTCCTACAAGCAACTTTTATTTGAATGGGTTGGTTGATTTGGGGCTAACCTCCGACATGAATGATTTTGTGAAGAAGGAAAACATTGATCTGAATCGATTTGAGCCGGAAGCCATTAATGCTATGAAGCTCTTCGGGAAGAATGGGGAGCTGTACGGCATGCCGTATACGATGAATTACGGGGTGATGGCGTATAACAAAGATATTTTTGATAAATTCGGCGTTCCGTATCCGACTGACGGTATGACATGGAGCCAGGTTATTGAGTTAAGCAAGAAACTGACAAGAATGCAGGACGGAGTTCAGTACATCGGACTTGATCCAGGAGATGCCAATGCGTTAACTCGTGCTTACTCCTTGCCGGTTGTAGATGAGAAGCAGGAGAAATCGATAGTGAGCTCTGAAGGCTACCAGAAAGTGTTTACTTTATTGAAGCGGATTTATGATATTCCCGGGATGGTCACGGATAAGAAATATACCTATGGCATCAACTCTTATATTAAAGATCAGAAGGTGGCCATGATTCCGTATTGGATTGCCGCTTATACAAGCCGTATCCCGCTGATCGGACAGTCGTTCCAATGGGATCTCGTTTCTTATCCTACTTTTGATGACAGGCCGGGTGTTGGCAGGGAGATCGATTTCCATCTGCTTGTCGTGCCGCCGACCAGTAAAAATAAGGATGTTGCATACCGGGTAGTCAAGACGCTGGTCAGTGAGGAAGCCCAGATAGCCATGAACAAAGGAACTAGGCTGACTATTTTTCAAGATGCTCAAATGAGGAAGGATTTTGCCTCTGACTCTAAATTGTATGAAGGAAAGAACTTGTCCGGCATGTTCAAAGTGAAGCCTGCTCCGGTTGCTTACAGCCCTAAGTATGAATTGGACATCTATGCCGTTCTTAGAGATGCTTTGAAAAATATGGTAGTCAACAGCGTGGATGTGAACACGGCTCTCCGGGTAGCGGACGAAAAGGCAAATAAAATCATTTCCGAATCAAAACTAAAATAAAAAACATACACCTTTCGTGAAGCAGTCTGTAAGGAAGCGTTCGAAAAATAGAGTAGGATTTGCATGAAAATCCGTTTAATCCTCTTATTTTGCCTATTTTATAATAAGCTTGTCGAGAACATTGGAAGAATGGAAAGTAGGTGAGCATTGAATGAAGAACCGCTATAAAGCGATAGTTTCGGTTATGACCCTTCTGGCTTTGCTGTTAGGTTTCAGTATCCCATTCGTGACTATTCCAACACAAGCGGCGGATATAGATCGGTTATTAATTACAGAGATTGTCCCTGCCCCCAAAGCAAAGGGGGAGGCTTTCGAGTATATCGAACTGTACAATCCTACGGATAGCGCTATAGATCTGACGGGCTTTAAGATCTATTACTATGAAAACATGAAGAGTCCGGAGCCATGGACGTCCGACGTCATCAAATGGAACCTTGTGGCTAACGATGAGTTGAGCGGCGGCCGAACGGACATGTTCATTCCTTCGAAAAGTACGAAGGTCGTATGGCTTATCCCCAAGGGGTATAAGGGATCCATACAAGATTTTAATAAAGAGTACGGCTCCACACTAACTCTGGATCAGTTCGTATATATCCAATTGGAAGAAGGTCAGGGACTGATCAATGATGAGCAGCGATATGTTGCAGTGGTCGGTCCAGACGGGGATCAGGTGAAGGACCGAATTAGCATGGTTGCGTATAACGTGCAGGCTGGCGCAGGGAAATGCAAATACGAGCCTAGACCTGGTGAGAAGGCTTGTGATTTTATCCGTAAAGAGGATCAGCTGGCGGAGAGCGTGACTTACTATTATCCTGCAAATGGACTTGACCCTATTACGAAGCTGATGGACTACAAGCTGCCTTATTCCATTCACCAAAAGCCGACTCCCGGCAAAATCGTCCCGGCCCGGCAAGCGGCTGCCTCCGATCTATTGCTCATAACGGAAATTGTTCCTGCGCCTAAGACGGATGGAGAGCATTTCGAATACATTGAGCTCTACAATCCGGGAGAAAGCGAAGTCGACTTAACCGGGCATAAGATCTATTACTACGACTATACCTCAAGCAAAGAACCATGGACCTCTACCGTGACGAAATGGGATATGGTCGCTATGGATACAATTATCGGCAACAAGACGGATATGAAGATGAAACCGCATAGCGTCAAGATTGTTTGGCTGATTAAGCCTGGTTTCAACGGAAAGCTTCAGGACTTCAATAAAGAATACGGTACGGATTTGGAACCGAATCGCTTCGTTTTTGTAAAATTAGGCGCTGGTCAAGGCTTGTCGAACGACCAACAAAGGTTTGTAGCTGTTGTTGGGCCTGAGGGAGACCAAGAGAAGGACCGGATCAGCATGGTTACCTACAATGAAGAAGCCGGAAGCGCTAAGTGTAAGTATGTGGCCAAAGAGAATGAGCACGCCTGCGATTTTACCCGGAAAGCAAATCAATCCTCAGAGAGCGTGAACTATTATTATCCGTCAGCAGGACTGGATCCTGCTACTAAGATGATGGAACGCAGAATACCGGATTCCCTGCATCAGATACCTACTCCGGGGACTGTTATGCCGGAGCAACTATCCGTACAGACATCTGATGCAGCTCAACCAACGCCTGAAACGCAGGCTGCTTCCGACATTCTTATCACTGAGATTGTTCCGGCGCCCAAGACGGATGGTGAGCAGTTTGAATATGTAGAGCTTTATAATCCTACCGATCATGCGGTCGATTTAACCGGGTATAAAATCTATTACTATGAGGATACGAACAGTATAGAGCCATGGACCTCCAAGGTGATTCCGTGGGATATCGTGGGAATGGATTCTATAGCCGGCGGCAAAACGAGCATGATAATACAGCCAAGAAGCACGAAGGTTGTCTGGTTAATCAAAAAAGGGTTCAGCGGAAACGTGCAGGATTTCAACAAAGAATATGGAACCCATCTGAACTCGGACCAATTTGTATTTGTTGCACTAGGAGCCGGTCAAGGCTTGTCGAACGACCAACAAAGGTTTGTAGCCATTGTAGGTCCTGGCGGAGATAAAGTGAAGGATCGGATCAGCATGATTACCTATAATGAAGCGGCCGGTAATGCCAAGTGCAAATATGCAGCCAAAGAGAATGAGCGCGCTTGTGATTTTGTCCGGAAAGCGAATCAATCCACGGAGAGTGTGAACTATTATTATCCTGCAGCGGGGTTGTCTCCTGTAACGAAAATGATGGAGCGAAGAGAGCTGGATTCTGTTCATCAAAAGCCGACTCCAGGCACAATACTTCCTATGCAAGTCGAAGCCTACGGGCATGAGGGAGAGGCTCAAGAGAGTCAAGCTGCTATCGGCTCCTTGCTGATTACAGAGCTGGTTCCGGCACCGAAGACTGAAGCTGAGCTATTCGAGTATATCGAGTTATATAACCATTCGGATAAGCCTATTGATCTGACGGGATATAAAATTTATTACTACAAGGATATGAAGAGTAATGAGCCTTGGACTTCCCAAGTTACCAAATGGAGTATTGTTCCATCAGATAAAATAAGCGGTGGCAAGACGGACATGGTGATCCGGCCAGGATCGACCAAAGTAGTTTGGTTGTTGAAAAAAGCGTATGGGGAAGTGTTTAGTACGCAAGATTTTAACGATGAGTACGGTACGAATCTAACTTCGGATCAGTTTGTTTACGTCAAGCTGGGCGAGTCAGAAGGTCTGGATAATGATGTACAGCGGTATGTGTCTATTGTTGCTCCTAGAGGGAATCAGGTGAGCGACAGGATCAGCATGGCTACATACAACGTAGCTAGCGGTTCAGGCAAATGCAAATACGCCCCTAAAGAGGGCGAGATTGGCTGCGATTATGTGCGTAAGGGCGATGAATTAGCGGAAAGCGTTATTTACTTTTACCCGGCCAACGGGTTGGATCCGATAAGCAAAATTATGGAGCATAGAGGTCCTTTATCCGCTCACCACAAGCCGACGCCTGGCTCCCTGCTGCCTGAACAATTACTGAATCTAACGGGAAAGGAAGAAGGAAGTGAGATGTCCCTAGAAAGAGGTGAATATAGTGCGGATGAGACGGAATAAAATCGTATCGCTCGTAGTCTTGATAGCCCTATTGTGTTCTTTAATTCCAATACAGGGGATTCCCTCTGCAGCAGCTGCCTCGGGAACGGCGAGTCCAACGCTCCTCATAACCGAGATCATGGCAGCACCCAAAGCTGCGGGTGAACCTTATGAATATGTGGAGCTGTACAACACGGCAAGCCAACCGATCGACTTGACCGGATACCAAATTCATTACTATACCAATCCGGCGCTGGAACAGCCTTGGACCGATACGAAAGCGAAAAAGTGGAGTATCATGCCGATGGATGACATCACCGGCGGAACGACTGACATGACGATTGCGCCGCACAGCACGAAAATCGTATGGCTGGTGAAGCCGCAGCATAGTACCTATAAAGTAGAGCAATTTATTGCCGAGTACGATTCCGCCTTAACGAAGGACCAGATCGTATACGCTAAGCTCGGAGCCAATGAAGGCTTGGATAACGCTGTTCAGCGCTATGTAGGTATCGTCAGACCCGGGGGAGACCCCGATACCGACCGGATCAGTATGGTGGGGTATAACATGAATGCGGGAATAGGTTATTGCGCCTATGTCCCTACGGGTTCTACCCCGGCATGTGACTACAAGAAAACGGCAACGACACAGCAGAGCATCATCTTCTTCCTCCCATCCAACGGATTGGATGCGGTAAGCAAAATGATGGAACGAAGAACACCCGACTCGTTAAACCAAGACCCAACTCCTGGAAAATTGAAGGCAGGACAAGAACCGCTTCTTCCAGCAGAGGTATTGGATGTGCATGCGGTAAGAAATGGCGGGCAGGCCGTAGCGAGCTGGAGGGAGCCGACGGATCTTGGCGGCAAGGCGGACTACGCGTATGTGAATATTTATGATCAGAATCATATGAAAGCTGCCGGCCCGATAGCGAAAGGAACGACATCTGCCATCGTAACGAATTTGGCTGAAGGCATAGATTATACGTTCACAGTAGTGACTGTCAGCAGTGCGGGTGTGGAAAGCGTAGGAGTCAAGCCAGGCTCTCTAGGATCAGGTTCCGGGATTACACAAGAGGAATTAGGTCTTAGAAAAACCAAGATGAAGGTTGCTGCCGTAGGCGACAGCATCACCCGCAATACCGGAACGACAGTCACCTATCCGCAAAACCTTGGCAAACGGCTTGGACCGGATTATGAAGTTAGAAACTTCGGTGTATCGGGTACGACCTTGCTTAAGCTGGGGGACAGTTCCTATTGGAATACTCCAGAGTTTCAGCAGAGCCAAGCTTGGAATCCGGACATTGTTGTCATTATGTTAGGCTCCAATGACTCGAAGCCGCAGAATTGGCAGCATAAAGACCAATTTGTAAGTGATTATGTAGAGATGATCCTTCAATATAAAAGCTTGCCGGCGCATCCCAAAGTGTTTGTTAACCTTCCCCCTAAGGTATATGGGACAGGAGGCTTTAACATAACGGATGCCGTTGTTAGCGGTGAAGTTATACCTGCAATTAAGGAAGCAGCCCGTTTGACGGACAGTACCGTTATTGATGTCTATTCGGCTACGATTAATATGCCGGAGTATTTCCCGGATCATGTTCATCCCAATGATGAGGGAACGAAGGTCATTGCCAAAGCGGTCTCAGATCAGCTTTCGAAATACTATATCAGCTACGGAGATTTCAATTTCATAAGTAAGGAAGGTCCGGTTATTCCTGGCTTGAAGCAAGGAATTATTCCGCAGGGAGCAGCCTATGTACCGGGTAAGAACTGGATGCTTGCTACTTATTATCGTAATGACGGTCAGGCAAGCGGAATTACCGTAACTGATCTCTCAACAGGCAAATTTGTTAAGGCTATGGAGCTTCGTGAAGCGGGCGATGTGCCCTACACAGGACATGCCGGAGGTATTGCCGTAAGTGACGAGAATCTTTGGATTTCATCCGATTCTCATGTTTATCGGTTACCTATCCAAAACGTGATTAACGCTGGGGATGGCGATAAGCTGATATTCACCGATAAGGTACAAGTTGCAACGAAGGGTTCCTTCGTTACCTACTCAGATCACATTTTATGGGTAGGAGAATTCGCTGGAAGCAATGCGCCCACGGATTCGTCCCATCACATGACGAATAGAGAGCAGACGGTGAATCACGCTTGGGTAGCGGGATATAAGCTGTCTTCTAGCGATTTGTTAAGTGGTATGCCGGGAGCGGGCAGCGTCACAGTGCCAGATTATATCTTGTCCATACCGGATGAAATTCAAGGGATGGAAGTCGTGGGTGATAAGGTGGTACTAAGCCGCTCCTACGGCCGGAATAATGACAGCAGGCTGCTTGCTTACACCTGGTCTTTGAGTGAAGCAGCACATTCACAAACCTCGGTGTTTGGATCGGTATCGGTGCCGATTTGGTTTTTGGATGGGAGCAATATTTTGAATTCCTTGATCATGCCGCCGATGGCCGAAGGGATATTCGAGCATAATGGAAGCTTACATGTTCTGTTTGAATCGGGGGCCAAGGAATATTTGGACGGCAAGTATCCCATCGATAAGCTGCAATTTTTGGATGCAGCTGCATTTCTTAAAGCAAAGTCCGTTGATCTACCTGTATCATCAGCAGATGGATTGCTCATTACGGAAATTATGGCGGCTCCGAAGGCAGCAGGTGAGCCATATGAATACGTCGAGCTATACAATCATTCAGACCAACCAGTAGATTTAACCGGATACCAAATTCACTACTATACGAATCCGGGTCTGGAACAGCCATGGACCGATCCCAAAGCGAAAAAGTGGAGTATCGTCCCGATGGATGCCATCACGGGCGGCACTACCAACATGACGATCTCACCGAAGGAAACCAAGATCGTGTGGCTGGTGAAGCCGCAGCACAGCACCTATAAGGTAGAGCAATTTATTGCGGAATATGATCCTACTTTAACAAAAGATCAATTCGTATACGCGCAATTAGGGGCCAACGAAGGCTTGGACAATGCGGTGCAGCGATATGTAGCCATCGTAAAGCCTGGCGGAGATCCTAACAAGGACCGCATCAGTATGGCAGCCTATAACGTTAATGCTGGCTTGGGGAGCTGCCAATATATACCTAGCGGTTCAGCGCCTGCATGCGATTTTGCCAAAAGCTCGACATCGCAGCAGAGTATTATCTACTTCTACCCTGCAGGTGGCTTAGATAAGACAAGCAAAATGATGGAAAGAAGAATTCCAGCATCGCTGAATCAGCAACCATCACCGGGCAAATTAAATCCTGGCCAAGCGCCGGGCACCACTGAGCCTGAGAAACCGGATCCAGGAAAACCTGATCCGGAGAAGCCTGACCCCGGTGCTGCACAAGCGGGTACGCTGCTCATCACCGAAATCATGGCGGCACCCAAAGCAGTAGGCGAGCCATACGAGTATGTGGAGCTCTACAATACAACGGATCAACCGATCGATTTAACCGGCTATTCGCTTCACTATTATACGAATCCGGGTCTGGAGCAGCCTTGGACCGACACGAAAGCGAAGAAGTGGAGCATCGTCCCAATGGATGCCATCACCGGTGGCATTACGAACATGACGATCTCGCCGAAGGGAACCAAGCTCATTTGGCTGGTGAAGCCGCAGCACAGCACCTATAAGTTGGAGCAATTCAGCACAGAATACGGCTCGGCCTTGCGCAAGGATCAAATTGCCTACGCCAAGCTCGGAAGCAATGAGGGACTAGAGAACGCGGTGCAGCGGTTTGTTGCCATTGTCGGACCTGGGGAAGACCCGGCTAAGGATAGGATCAGCATGGCGGCCTATAACGTCAATGCAGGTACGGGCGGATGTCAGTATGTCCCGTCATCTTTGCCGGCTTGTGATTTTGCGAGATCGGAGGGCAAAACGGAGCAGAGCGTCAATTATTTTTATCCGGAACAAGGGTTGGATGTTCAGGGAAAATGGATGGAGCGCAGACAAACAGGCTCTACGAATCAGACTCCTACGCCAGGCAAGATTTATTCGGGTCAAGTCCCGGATTTCCAAGCTATTCCTGAGGAACAATCGATTACTTTGAAATGGAAGCCGTTGAACTTGAATGTGTCAGGTTATCGGGTATATCAGGACGGCAGTCTTGTCACTCCTACGGTCACCACAGTAACGTATGATACTTACCAGTACAAGATCGGGGACCTGAGAAGCGGAACTACTTATATCTTCGAGCTTGCCGGGGTGCTGAAATCCGTGTACGGGCAAGAGACAGGCGAGACTACGCGCATGTTTCCTGTACTTGTAACAACGCTGGATTCAAACACGATCCCAATAGGACGCCATCCCTCCTCAAGGCAAGATAGTGCGGGTGCAAAGGGAGAGTATGTACCGCCTGCCGCAGTGGAGGATCGTAACAATCTACTAGGGTCAAATGCTTATACCGTCACAACGGGGGGCAACGATCATGGGCAGAAAGTAGCTCTAATTCAGGTGAATGCATCCCAATTGACAGAAGCATTCGGCAAATTAACGGATGAAAGGCCGTTCTTGGCTTTATCTTATGATGGTACAGAATCGGTACTGGAAGTTATATTGCCAGCCTCCGCTTTGGAAAAAGCAAAAGAAAACGGTTGGGGAAGAAGATTCATCATTTATAAAAACGGTATTTCTTACGAATTCCCACTGGCAGCGCTCCAACTCGAAACGCTATCACAAAAACAGGGCGTTAGTTTGAATGAAATGGACATTCATATTACGATCGCGGCATTACCCGATGAGCAGCAAGGGAAGCTTCGGGCCGATGCTACACAGCAGGGCAGTACGCTGTTGACGGATGCCTACGAATTCCTAATGACTATGAAGGGAAATGGCAAGTCGATTCCGCTGGACGATTTTGGCAAAGAAACGGTTACCAGAGCATTAAAGCTTAGTGGGGTTGTGAAGCCGGAATGGATAACAGGCGTTCAAATATCAAGCGATGGTTTCCTTCACTTCATCCCTTCTACTATAAGCGAGGAAGCGGACGGAAACACGTATGTCAAGATGAAGAACTCTCATAACAGCGTTTATGCTGTTGCAGAGTCCAAGAAAATCTATGAGGATATTCAAGGCCACTGGTCACAAAAAGATGTGGAGCAATTTGCCTCCAAGCAGATCTTGAACGGGATGGCGGAACAACGCTTTCAACCAGATACCAACGTCACGAGGGCTGAATTTGCTGCTCTTCTGGTTAATGCCTTGGGAATATCGGGCTTACCGACAGATGCAGGCTCAGAATCTATATTTAAGGATATCGATGCTGCCAAGTGGTATGCCAAGCCCATTCGGATTGCTGCATTAAAAGGACTGGTCTTTGGTTATGAAGGCAATCTGTTCAAGCCTGATGCAACGATCACACGTGAGGAAATGGCTGTGATGCTCATGCGAGCACTACTCTCAACAGATCAAGGCAAATCCCTGACAGCAGTTCCGCTAGCATTCCATGATAAAGATACCATTAGTGAGTGGGCGCGAGATTCCGTGTCCAAATTGGTGAAGGTCAGAATGATTGAAGGCATGACCGAAGATTCCTTCGTCCCTGCCGAGAATGCGACACGTGCGCAAGCAGTGACCATGGTGAAGAGGATGTTACGTTGGATGAACTATTTGGATAACTAAATTTGAACGATGGAGGAAGCGAATGAAGGCTGGAATGATGCGATTTATTGGATTGCTGATCCTGTTCATGATCTTATTCGGACTATACCCGTTGCCCATGTTGCAAGCGAATGAACAAGAAGCCGCTTCCGTCGGTTTTATGTCGTACAACATTCGCCATGGTCAAGGTAACGATGGGAAACTGGACTTGAAGCGAACGGCGGATGTCATTAAGCAATCCAATGCGGACATTATAGCACTGCAGGAAGTGGATAATAATTGGTCGGATCGAAGCGAATTTATGGATCAAGCCAAACAGCTTGGCGAAATACTGAGCATGCAATATGTATTTGCGGCAAATATTGATGAGCCTCCCGCGCAAGGAAAGACCGAACGACGGCAGTATGGTACAGCCATTATAAGCAAATATCCGATTATATCCTCTGTGCGTCATCCTCTTCCTAAGATGGAAGAGACAAGCGAGTCTAGGGGCTTGCTGGAGACGGTCATCAATGTGAAAGGTACGAATATCACGGTATATTGCACTCATATGTCTATTATTGCGGGGGAACGCGTATTACAGGTTAAAGAGCTTGTGAATATTGCTCAACAAGTCAAGGGGCCGGTCATTTTTATGGGTGACTTTAATGCCAAGCCGAATACGTTTGAAATGCGTCCTTTGTTCAAACGATTGAAAGATGCTTTTCAAGGCAAGCCCAATAGTTTTACCGCTCCTGCCGAGAAGCCTGCTTTCCAGATCGACTACATTATGTACAGCCCGGATTTTGATCTTATACAAAGTGAGATCATTTCAACGCAAGCGTCGGACCATCTTCCGATATCGGCCAGGTTTATGTTGAATTCAAAGAAATCACAGTAATTTACTCATCTCTAGGGCGAAACGTCCCGGGGGAAGCCGTTCCTCCGGGTCGATTTGCCATCTGAAGATAATTCAAATTTGGAGGAATGACAATGACAAGCGAAAGAACGCGGGAGATAACCGTTAAGGTATTATCCTATAACATCCACCATGGAGTTGGCGAGGACGGTAAGCTTGATCTGGTCCGTATAGCCGATGTTCTTAAACAATCTGAAGCAGAGGTAATTGCTCTTCAAGAGGTGGATAACCATTGGTCGGAACGAAGCGAGTTCGAAGATCAGGCGAAGCGGCTAGCCCAACTGCTTGAAATGAACTACACGTTCGCAGCTAATTTGCAGCGTCCACCGGCAGAGGGCCGTACTGAACCAAGACAGTATGGAGTCGCTATTTTAAGCGCATTTCCTATAGTCGCTACCCATCATTATGAGCTGCCCAAAATCCATGAAGCCAGTGAGCAAAGAGGATTGCTGGAAGCGACGATTCGAATTGGCGAAACCGAAGTGAATGTATACACCGTCCATTTGGCGCTATCATCTGAAGAGCGGCTTCTGCAAAACAAGAAGATCATTGAGATCGCACAAGGAAAAAAAGAATATGCTATTTTCATGGGTGATTTTAATGCAGGGCCAACAGCGATGGAAATGCGCCCGATGTTCGAGCTTTATGGAGAAGCTTTTGAAGGGCAGCAGGAGGCCTTTACTTTTCCGGCTATCAAACCGAATATCCAGGGAGATTATATTTTTTATACCAAAAACCTGGAAGCGATCCGGAGTGAGATTATCGTGACGCTTGCTTCCGATCACCTGCCTCCATTTGCCATATTGCAATCCCGATAGTCCACCCTACTATATAAATATTTGTAAGGAGAACATAGATGAACAGTAAAATTCGTGTAGGAGTTATCGGAGTAGGATCTATTGCCGATTCCCATTTGAATTCATACCGACATAACCCGGATGCCCAAATCGTTGCCATATTCGACCTCAATAAAGATCGGGCGCAGGCAAAAGCTGAGACATATAGCATTCCGGCCGTGTATACAGACTGCGATGAATTACTTGCCAATCCGGAAGTAGAGGCCGTCAGTATTTGTACGTGGAACGATTCGCACGCGGACCTGGCTATCAAGGCATTGAAAGCCGGCAAGCATGTGCTCGTGGAAAAACCTTTGTCCCAAACGGTGGAGCAAGCGCTGAAGGTAGAGCAAGCCGTTAAGGAGAGCGGCAAAGTACTACAAGTCGGCTTTGTACGGCGCTATGCAAGCACAACGCAAGTGGTGAAGCAGTTTCTGGATGCAGGGGAGCTCGGCCATATTTATTATGCCAAAGCATCCTCTTTGCGCCGACTCGGGAATCCGGGAGGCTGGTTCTCGGACAAAGAACGTTCCGGCGGTGGACCGCTCATTGACCTCGGTGTACATTTTATCGATTTGTGCTGGTATTTGATGGGGCGACCTAAGGTAAAGACGGTAAGCGGTAATATTTATCATAAGCTCGGCAATCGTTCCCATATCACTAACTTATCTTATTATAAATCCTCGGATTACGGGAAGAAAAACGACGTTGAAGATTTGGCCAGTGCGCTGATTCGTTTTGACAATGGGGCGTCATTGCTTGTCGATGTGAGCTTTACACTTCATGCTAAGAAAGACGAGGTAAGCGTGAAGCTGTTTGGCGATAAGGGCGGAGTTGAGATGGAACCGGAGCTGACTATGGTCACCGAGAAGCATCAGACGATTCTTAACGTTCATCCTCAGATGGATCAATTAAAGTTCCATGCGGCTACGGCCTTCCAGAACGAGATCGATCATTTTATTTCCTGCTGCCAATCCGGAGATAAACCGCTTAGCTCTGTGGAGGATGGAGTGGAAATGATGAAAATCATATGTGCAATCTATGAATCGGCAGATAAGGGAACAGAAATATCGTTCTGATCTTATTGTGGAGGTAATCGTTAGAATGAGAGTCGCAATAATTGGATGTGGAGCTAGGGTGACAACCCATGCTGAATGTTTTATGAAAATACCTGATGTCGAAGTTGTCAGGGTCTATGATCTACAAGAAAAGCGAGCGACTGAGCTAGCTGAGCGATGCAAGACCAAGGTATTTACGTCGTTTGAGAGATTAATTACCGAAGCCAATCCTGACGCGGTCAGTCTATGCTTGCCCGTCTCTATGCATAAAGAGTTTATTAAGGAAGCATCGCGGTACGGAAAGCATGTGATTTGCGAATCGCCGATCGCGCTAAGCCTTGCTGATGCGAGGGAAGTCATCGATGTATGTGATTCTAATGGAACGAAGCTTTTGATAGGACATCCCGTACGATTCTTGCCTAGCTACGCAAGCTTGAGACAAGAAATCAAATCCGAAGCTATAGGTGATATCGGCGTTGTTCATATGAAACGGATAGGGCTGTATCAGGAAGAGGCTCTTGGAAAAATAGATGATTCAGCCTATCCCCGCAGTATATTCGATTTCATCATCCATGACATTGACTTTATTCGTTCCGTGCTGGGTGAGGTGAAGAGTGTTTACGCGCTTAATAGGAGAGCAGGATATCATGATGTTACGGTGATGACGCTTCGTTTTAATAACGGGGCCATAGCGAATTTGCAAGGGCATGTGGGGCATCCCGAAGCTCCGTCTTTTGAAGTCGAATTTGCGGGACGCAGCGGGCTTATCCGGTTTAACAGCAAGCATATTTCGCCGATACGTATTCATAAGCCTACGGGAGTAGAAGGGTTGGATTGGAATCATAATGACTCCTTACAAGATTCTTACTTACCTAAGCTAAAGCATTTTGTCGATTGTCTTGCGAATGGGAAGGAGCCTATTATCACAGCTGAGGATAGCTATAAGGCGTTGGAAATTGCTTTGGCTGCCGTTCATTCCATTCGAGCGGGTGTTCCGATTCCAATCGATAGCATAATGTCACAAAAGGGAGGGAATTCAAATGGCTCCTATTAAAATTGGAATGATCAGCTTTGCGCATTCCCATGCGAACACCTACTTTCATATCCTCATGTCGATGCCAGGCGTGACTGTCACTGGAATAGCCGACGAGAATAGAGAACGCGTGAAGAAGCATCTCGAGAAGCATGGAATTCCTTACTACTCGGATTATAAACAATTGTTGGGAACCGATGTGGACGCGGTCATCATCTGTTCGGAAAATGTGCACCATGCGCAAATGACCATAGATGCCGCAAAAGCAGGAAAGCATGTGCTGTGTGAAAAACCGCTCGGGGTTACCGTCGAGGAAATGAATACAATGATCGAGACGTGCAAAGCGCATGACGTCCAATTAATGACGGCATTTCCATGCCGATATATTCCTGCTGTGGTTCAAGCCAAGGCCGCCGTTGAGCGCGGAGATATCGGAGACATTCTGGCTGTAAATGCGACCAATCGCGGCACAATGCCTGGCGGTTGGTTTGTAGACCCTGCTTTGTCTGGAGGAGGCGCCGTATTGGACCATACGGTGCATGTTATGGATTTGTTGAATTGGTTTATGCAAAGCACTCCTACTGAAGTTTATGCGGAATCGGGGACCTTATTTCATGATATCCCGGTTGAAGACTCTGGCATGGTTCATGCCAAGTTTGATAACGGGGTATTCGCGGTAATAGATACGAGCTGGTCCAGAACAAAGTCATTTCCTTTCTGGGGAGATGTCACGATGGAAATTATAGGAACCCATGGGGTAATTTCAATTGATTCCTTCTCTGAAAAGAATGAAATATTTAGCGACTCCAAAATGAAGACAGAATGGAAATATTGGGGCGAAAGCATGAACAAGGGCTTAATCGAAGATTTCGTACTTTCTTTGCGAGACCGTCATCGTGTGCCGATCACGGGTGAGGACGGACTTAATTCCACACAGGTTGCGCTCGCCGCTTATGATTCAATCCGGCAGGGAACTCCTGTTGCTATTGGTATAAGACAATAACAGTAGCCTAGTCAAGTGACTATTGAAGAAAGGGACCTTTAGGGGCATTAGGCTGATTTGCTGCGCAATAAGCTGCGGTCGTTACGGATCGGAAACAATTAACATACAAAAGGCAAGGGGAATGATTACTTCCGGCTTGCCTTTTTTTGTTGTTATAAATCCAGGTTACCGCTTATTAGATAACTGACTATTTTTTATATTCCACACGTGTTATTGAGTCCCACTGCCGCCGTTTTCGGGTATCCAGTGCAGACTATGGCTAGATTTTTAATCCATCAGTGAGGCCTCAAGCTTATTTTTCATGCCCAAATCTCAACTCTTAATTTCGTAATCCAGCAAGTGTAACTCGAATGATATAATAGTGGCAAAGCGGCTATTCTTACATTATTTGACGATGCTGGAGGGATATGCATGGAACGGTTGTATTTACTGCAGTACGAGTATTTAAAAAGCGTTCCGGTTCCGGAAGGTCACTTTCAATCCCATGATAACTATGAAATTTTTTATTTTCATGAGGGCAAAGGAAATTATTTGATTGGTGATAAAATTCATGTGTTAATGCCGGGAACGCTCATCGTCATGCATGGTTTGACACTGCATATGCCTAAAAGCTTTGATGGTTATCCTTATGTCCGAACCCTTCTTAATTTTGACCCGGGTTACTTTCGTGCGGCATCCGAACATATGTTTGTGGTAAACCCACTGGAGCCATTCGAGAGACTCGGTAACTATAAAATACAGCTCGATGAAAGCGAGAGAGCTGAATTTGAAGAGCTTTTATGCAAAATGAACCGTCTATACTGCACAACAGATGCCGTCTCGCAAGAGAGGTTCCGCGTGGTTTGCCTAGAAGCGTTGTTGTTCATCTGCCAAGTTCTGATGAAATCGGTAGAGGAGGAAGTGAACTTCCCCTCGGAAAAGGAACAGCATGTACAGAACGCACTGACCTATATTGAAAAAAACTATATGACGGATATTTGTCTCGATCAATTGGAAGAATCCTTGCACATCAACAAGTATTATTTAGTGCGTATTTTCCGTGAGACTACGGGGATGACCATGTTTCACTATATCTACAAGCGGAGAATTAATCAGGCCAAAATTTTATTTTTGCTTGAACCGGAAAAATCCGTGACCGATATTTGCTACACCATTGGATTCAAAAACCATTCTCATTTCAGTAAAGTATTCAAGCAATGGGAGGGTAAGACACCGGATCAATACCGACGCCTATTAAAAAGTCAATTATAGAACAATTTCATATCGAACCTGGTCAATGGGAAAGTAACTTAAGCCCTTCATCTCCTGTTACACTATGTAATATCAACTGCAGTTGAAATCGCTTTCAGTCATTGAAGAGGTGAAGCCATTTGCTAGTACTGACAGGTTTTGCAGATGAGATCTCTGGTCAATTGGAAGAACAGTTGGACGTTCTTGCAGCCGAAGGAATTTCCCATTTGGAACTACGAGGCGTTTATGGCAAGAACGTCATGGATTTAACCGAAGATGAATTAACCCAGTTGAAAGCATCGCTCGATGAGAAAGGCATAGGTGTATCGTCCATCGGCTCCCCGATTGGCAAATACCCGATACAGGATCCGTTCGATAAGGAGCTTGAGAAAATGCAGCGTGCTCTAGCTATCGCTAAGAAGCTGGGCACGTGCTACATCCGGGTGTTCTCTTATTTTATTCCATCCAATGAAGCGCATGAGAACTACCGGGATGAGGTGCTGGCCCGCATGAAGCAGCTTGCTGAACGGGCCGAGCAGGAAGGAATCACACTGTTATTGGAAAACGAAAGCGGCGTATATGGCAATACGGATGAACGCTGTTTAGAAATATTACAGCATTGTGGTTCTTCAAGCCTACGGTTGGCCTTCGATCCGGGAAACTTCGTAATGAACGAGATCATGCCGATGTTAGAGGCCTACCCATTGCTGTCCTCTTACCTTGAATATGTACATATTAAAGATGCCGACAGGCAAGCACGAATATTTGTCCCTGCAGGAGACGGGGACGGTGAATTCCCCTTATTCGTGAAGGCACTGAAGGAGCGGGAGTTCTCGGGATTTTTGTCAATCGAACCGCATTTGCACAAAGCTTTTCCTGAGCATAGCGGGCCAGAACGGTTCAAGATTGCTGCCCAGGCTTTGAAAAAGCTGCTGCAAAAGGAAGGCTTGGCTTGGTCCTAAAATAGGGGAGGGACGACATATGAGTACTTCAAGAATAAAAGTTGGCTTGGTTGGCCTGGGGAATATCGGGAAAACCCATATCCGAAATATTAAAGCTATTGAGCAAATAGAACTGGTAGGCGTGTGTGACCTTGTGGTTGAAAAAGCAGACCGAGTGGCATCGGAGTGCGGTACCTCTGCCTACTACGATCATAAGGAGTTATTTAAGCATTCCGGTTTGCAAGCGGTCATTATTGCGGTACCGCATTATAGTCATCCAACGATCGCTATCGATGCTTTCGAATCCGGCATCCATGTGCTTTGTGAAAAGCCGTTGGCAGTTCATGTAAATGATGCGCTGCGAACCATCGCAGCTTATGCCAAAGCCAAGCAGCAATACCCTGAGCTAGTATTCGGCATGATGTTCCAGGAACGAACACTTCCTTTTTACAAGAAAATCAAAGAAGTAGTGGATAGCGGTAAGCTCGGACAGTTGACTAGAGCATCGTGGATCAATACGGCCTGGTTCCGTTCCCAGGCATACTACGATAGCGGCGATTGGCGGGCAACTTGGGCTGGAGAAGGCGGCGGTATCTTGACGAACCAATGCCCTCACAACCTTGATTTTTATCAATGGGTGTTTGGAGTGCCGGCCAAGATCAGCGGACATGCTCACATCGGCAAGTATCATCATATTGAAGTAGAGGATGAGGTTACCGCCTATTTCGAGCATGAGAACGGCATGATCGGTCATTTCATAGTGACCACGGCGGAGTCACCGGGAGTCAATCGTCTAGAAATTGTAGGTGAGAACGGCCGCCTCGTTTATGAAAGAGATAAGCTGCTGCTGTACCTCAACCAAATTTCTATGCTTCAGCATTTGAGAGAAACGACGCAAGGATTCGGGAATGTGAAGTGTGAGGAAACCGAGATCGTTGTGGACACGGACGTGCCGTCAGGACATAAGGTTGTGACGGAAAAGTTCATCAGCAAGATTGTTACAGGAACAGGGGAATTGATTGCTGAGGGGACAGAGGGAATCCATTCGGTCACCATCGCCAATGGCATTATGCTTTCTTCCTTCACCAAGCAAATGGTGGAGGTGCCCTTTGACTCAGATCAATACGAAGAGCTTTTGAAGGAACTCATATCGTCTTCAAAGTTCTATAAAGAGGCCTCTATTGCGATAGAAGAAGATATAACACAATCGTTCTCCAAATAACAGATCGTAGGATCTGAGGAAGCTGGCTGCTGTGTATCCGGGTATATATCGGCGCAGCAGCTAATGACTACTTCGTTTGTAAGCGTTTCAAAACAAAGGAGGAATATCCTATGCAATTCGTGTTAAAAAATATAACCGTAGTCATTGCATCCTTGGTGCTAGCGATCTCAACGGCAGGCTGCAGTTCCCTCGGTGTGAAGGAAGAAGCTCAACCTTCTGCCAAACCGGCCGGAACAGGAGCGGAAGCATCTGCCGGGGGTAAGCCCGTAAAGCTGCGTATCATGTGGTGGGGTTCACAGGCAAGGCATGATGCTACGCTGAAAATATTGGATCTTTATACAAAAAAGAATCCTAATGTGACTTTTGAAACCCAGTATCAAGGCTTTGACGGTTATCTGGACAAACTGACGACCCAAGCTGCTGCCAAGAATGCTCCGGATATCATTCAAATGGATGCCGCTTGGCTGGCCGACTGGAACGGTAGAGGTCAGCTTGCGGATTTGTCCTCCGGTATCAATACTAGCGACATTGATCCGAGCTTATTGGATACAGGGAAGTACAAAGGCAAACTAACCGCTCTACCGTTAGGCAACAATGCGTGGGGCATGATTTATGATAAAGCCGCGCTAGAGAAGTTGGGAGTGGCCGCACCGAAGGACGGCTACACATGGGATGATTTCTTCAAGCTGGTAGAAGAGATCAAGCCAAAACTCGGTAAGGGGCAATATGTCATCAAGGATGGTACAGCCGATACAACCCAATATGCAGCGTTCCAGTTGAGCAAAGGAAAGGGTTGGCCGGTTACATTGGAAGGTAAGTTTAATTACGACAAAGAAACCTGGCTCGAATGGACGAAGAAATTTGCTCAGTTAAGAAAAGCCGGCGTCGTGCCGCCGCCAGATGTACAGCTGGCCGATAAGGACTTGGATCCGACCGCCGATATGCTGATTAACGGCAATCTATTGTTTAAAGGATTGCATGCTGCACAGGTATCCGCGTATGAAGAATTAAAGCCCGGTGCGATCGGTGTGGCGGCGATGCCTAAAGCAGCACAAGGGGGCGGATGGCTGAAAGCAACTTTTTACTTTAGTATCGGTCAGGACTCTCAATATAAAGAGGAATCGAAGAAATTTATAGATTGGTTCATTAACGATCCCGAAGCAGGAACAATCGGGGGCACCACACGTGGCGTTCCGATTACGAATAAAATCGTGTCGCTGCTGCAGCCGAAATTTAGCCTTGGAGATAAGCTGACAGTAGAAATGATTAATAAAACAGCTGTGAACTCACAAGTATTCAACCCGGGTGCACCAGGCTGGGCGGATTTCGGTAAAGATGAGAAGGATATCAGGGAACGGTTAATGTTTGAGAAAATCACACCGGAGCAGGCTTATGACGAGTTGGTGAAGGCTGGCAAGAAATACGAGAAATAACCTCAGCAGAACGGAGCTGATAGGATGAATCAAGAATCTGTGATGGCCGTTAGCAAATCCACAAATAAAGCAAAAAAAACCAAATTACATAATCATTCGTATTCGCCTTTGGCAGGTTACTTGTTCATTTCTCCATGGTTGATTGGTTTTGTTATATTAACTGTGTGGCCCATGATTCAATCATTTTACTACACGTTTACGGATTTCTCACTTCTCAGTCCGCCGAGGTGGATAGGGATGCAGAACTTCAAGGAGATATCGGAGGATCGTTTTTTCTACAACTCGTTGAAGGTAACCTTCACTTTCGTATTGACCTCCGTTCCGGCCAGGCTTATCTTTGCACTGCTTGTCGCTATGCTGCTCAACAAAAAAATGAGGGGCATCAGTTTCTACCGAACTATTATTTATTTGCCTTCTCTCATTGGAGGCAGTGTTGCGGTAGCCGTGTTATGGAAAAATATTTTCGGGATTAACGGCTTCATCAATCACATTGTTCCATTGTTCGGTATCGACCCTAAAAATTGGATCGGAACACCAGGAACCGCATTAAGCACACTGGTCGCTTTGAGTGTGTGGCAGTTTGGCTCTGCGATGATCATTTTTTTGGCGGGGCTGAAGCAAGTTCCAAATGAACTCTATGAAGCATCGTCTGTGGATGGCGCGTCTAAGCTTCGGCAGTTTTTTACCGTGACGCTTCCTCTATTGTCACCCGTTATCTTTTTCAATCTCATCATGGGTGTCATTAACTCATTCCAGTCATTTACTGCAGCATTCATTGTGACGAACGGCGGCCCTCTTAATTCTACGGAAATGTATGCTTTATACTTATACCAAAAGGCTTTCGCGACGCTTCATATGGGCTATGCCTCCGCGTTAGCCTGGATACTGCTGGTCATTGTGGCGATCGCGACCGCAATCAATTTTATAGCCTCCAAGTATTGGGTGTTCTACGAGAATGAGCCGGGAGGGAATCGATGAGGACGTTAACCTCGAGCAAGCTGCTCACCCATATGCTGTTGCTGATTTTTAGCGCGATTATGTTTTATCCGGTGCTCTGGTGGATCGGTGCATCGTTCAAGACCAATACAGAGCTTAGCTCGCCTAGGATATTTCCCGGCACTTTTCAATGGAGCAACTTCTCGGACGGCTGGGTAGCGCTTCCCAAGTATACCTTTACTTATTTTTATATCAACAGCATACAGCTGACTCTTTCGACGACAATCTTAACGGTGATTTCAAGCAGCTTGGTTGCTTTCGGCTTCGGAAGATTGAATTTTCCTCTCAAGAAGATGTGGTTTTCACTGCTTCTTCTGACGATCATGCTGCCAAGTCAGGTGACATTAATCCCGCAATACGCTATGTTTCATAAATTTAATTGGATCAACACCTACCTCCCATTTATTGTACCTAGCGCAATGGGCGGAGCCTTCTTCATCTTCTTGCTGATTCAGTTCATAAGGGGTATCCCGAGCGAGCTGGATGAATCGGCCAAAATAGACGGCTGTACCTGGTTTGGAATTTATTGGCGCATTGTTATGCCTTTAATGAAGCCTGCTCTAATTACTGTCATGATCTTTTCGTTCCTATGGCACTGGGAAGATTATTTCGGTCCGCTCATCTATTTAAATTCAGTCGATAAATTCACTGTGCCTCTTGCTTTACGAATGTTTATAGACACTCAGTCAGCGGTTTCCTGGGGGCAGGTTTTGGCCATGTCGCTTCTATCGATTATCCCTCAAATCCTATTATTCTTTGCAGCCCAACGTTATTTCGTGGATGGAATAGCCACTTCAGGGCTTAAGGGATAGAGAAAAATAACATAATGAGGAGAACCAGTTGCCGGTACAGCTGGTTTTTTTTTTTCAGAATGGCAAAGGAGATGTGAAATGCGATGCGAGAACCTAAACCTTACTGGCGAGATGTTCCCAAAGAACTGCGTGTACAAATTGAAGAAATCATGGCATGTTCTATACGCAGAGCTACTCGTGTATTTGGGGGCTACGGACCCACTGCAACCTTCCGATTGTTCCTAGAAGATGGCAGAACCTTATTTGCCAAGGGAGCCGGGAAAGATTCTATTGCTGAAAATTGGAGAGTGCTTCCGTTAGAAGAAGCCATGTATCGTGATGTCACTTCGATTACGGCCCTTTCTCCTCGTTACTATGGGTCCGTTAGTGTTGATGGTTGGCATCTTTTATTATTGGAAGATTTAAGACAGGTAAGAAAGGTTCCTCCTTGGTCTAAGGCATTGGCTTTGCAAGCAATGAGAGACATAGCAGCTTTTCACATAAGAGGAATTACTGAAATGAATAAGGTTGAAGCAATGACTGGCAAAGGAGTGACCGATAATTGGCTTACCATAAAAAATAACATGGAGGAAAGAAATTATTTTCTTGGACTGTTCGAGGACAATAGGAAAGAAGCAGAGGCTTGGCTTGATGCGGTTATTGACACGTTGATCCCCATAGAAGGGGAACTAATGCGTTCAGCCCAGCCTTGGGGGCTAATCCATAAAGATATCCGATCGGATAATCTTTGTTTCCGAAACGATGCTTTGGTGCTGTTTGATTGGGCTTTAGCATGCAGAGGCCCCCTAATATTCGATGTAGGTTTTTTCTTTCCCAGTATTGAGGGGGAAGGCGGGCCTCCTGCAGAATGTTTATTACCTGAATATAGAAAAGAAATGGCCGCTCACGGTATTGATTTCCCCCCATTCGCCGAACAAGCTGTGGCCGCAGCTACCGCAGGTTTTTTTGCAACGAGAGCCGGGAAACCACCCATACCACTGCTTCCACGGCTCAGATATATTCAACGGTTACAATTGGGACCCGCTCTACGTTGGTCGTCCAATCTTCTAGGGCTACCATATCCTCCTACATTTAATTTTATTTGATTGATAAACGTTTCATTCACGGGTCATTTTTAGTTAAACATCATTATTGAAAAGAAGCCGCTGTGGTGAGCTGCTGAAAGTAAGCCTTGAACTCTGTGGCTTTCACAATCGACACAAGTAGTGCAAAGATGAAACAAAAAGATCGAGTTTAGGAGGCAGCTTTATCCTAGACTCGATCTTTTTGCTTCGTTAAGGAGATGCTACTGAAGATTGGCCCCCCCTAAATGGACTTATTCGCATGCACATGACTCTAGATCGCATTTACTCAATCTTATCACTAGAGCGGTATTGCAAAGGCGATTCAGCTAGCAAGCTTCGGTGGAGCGTTCAACAAGAGATAATATCCGAAAGAGGTGTAAGTAATGCCGCATTGGCAACCAGATCAAGCGATCGTGACAAATGCTCGGAAGCCGGGGGCCCCCTCTGGAAGCGAAGTGGTAGTGGGCCGCTTCGGTCTCGAGCATGGCGGGGAGGAGCGGACTCATAAGCGGCCTGCCCAAATGGCATACCTCTATAACGTTATGAAAGCAATCCTTTCACAATTAACTGCGATCACTATGATAAACTTTTGCTATGGCGTAGTAGATTGGAAAGTAAGTTGGGAGAGGTTCTTCAAAAAAGACTAGAGAAGTACAAGGCGGAAGCTTTAAAGAGATGTTAAAATATTAGGGAGTTGTTCGATCGAAAAGAAGGAGTCCCGCACACTTAACCCATCTATCAAGGGAGTGATTGATATTTCACTTATTTATCGATTTACGAATCAATCAATTCGTTTCAAGCTTATTGTAGGTTTGTCGGTATTTGTCGTTCCTCTCTTGGCGCTGTTAATTTTTCATAGCTTCTATGCTATCCGGGTTGTAAGTGATCAAGTAGCAAAATCGAACGAGAATATAACGATGTTGTATATGGATCAGATCGATCGTACTTTACAAGAAATGGATACTTATCTAAATATGACCGCCGCGTTTGAAAGTGATTTACTTCAGCTTGGTTTTCCGGAGCAAGACGCTCGGGACCAATATCAATTTGCCAAAATTAATTTGTTTAATAAGATGGAAAATGATTATACGCAATATAAGTTTGTTGACTTAATGTTCGTTTACTCAGCTGTAAATCATGATATTATAACGAATGCCCCTCCTGCCATTGCTTCAGGGGATTTAAAGAAGAGGAAGCTTTGGTTAAGCGAGCTATTGCAAGATGAGAACCAGGTACTTACATATGGTAATAAACGATGGTTTGTTCATCAGTCGGGTGATCAGTACTATCTCGTTATTATTAAAAGTATTGGAAACGTATACATTGGCGCTACTGTAGAAGCCTCCAAGCTCATGGTGCCGCTCAATTTATTAGAGCTAGGAGAGGATGGGAGGGCGATACTTGTGAGCGATAAGGACGAACTAATGACAGTAAGTCAAGAGAATGCTGCGGACATCGCCTTGCTTACGGACGAAGGGCTCAAAGAGCATTCAGAGGAATATTTGCAAGTACGCAAGCATTCTAGCCAGGGAGATTTTTCGCTTCTGATTCTACTGCCTTATCGAACGATTTTGGAAAATTTGCCTGCACTCCGTTCGATGTCTGCACTGATCGTATTGGGTTCCGGTATTCTTTTCCCTATATTTTATATGTATTTGAGAAATATTATTCTTGTCCCTATGAACCGGATTATGAATGTCATGCGGAGAGTAAGAGACGGCAATTTAGAACATCGTGTGGAAAAATTCCCGGTATCCTATGAATTTGGATTGATGAATGAGGTGTTTAACACGATGGTTTCTCAAATCAAGGAGCTGAAGATTAGCGTGTACGAAGAACAGCTGTTATCCCAGCGCGCAGAGCTGAAGCATCTGCAGCTGCAAATTAACCCCCACTTCTTTTTGAATGCACTTAATACGATTTACAATATGGCTCAGATGAAAAACTACCCGTTTATTCTGGAAATGTCCAGCTATATGATTCAATACATGCGCTTTATGTTCCAAACCAATCTAAAGTTTGTATCGCTAAAGGACGAGTTGACGCATACACAAAACTATTTACGTATACAAGCCATGAGATTTCAGGATGGTTTCACTTATGACATTACTGAACCGGAATATGGATCGAAAGTACAGGTTCCGCCGCTTCTGATCCAGACCTTTGTAGAGAACACAATCAAGCATGCCATTACAATGGACGATCCGATTAAAATAACGATCGATATACAACTGTGTGAGGAAGAACAGCCTTACTTGAGGATTGTGATTAAGGACACAGGACGAGGCTTCCCCGAGGAGGTTCTTGAGCAATTGGATAGGGGGAACCCCATCGTTAGTGATGAGCGAGAACATATTGGAATATGGAATATTAGGCGAAGGCTTAAATTGCTATATCACGAAGAGGCACGAGTTGACTTAATCAATGTAAAGCATGGAGGAGCCCAAATTGAAATTCATGTTCCTGCTTATTGAGGAGCTGAACTCGGCATTTTTGCAATCTTTTTTACTAATCCATAGGTGACTGAGGAGGGGCAACATGTTTCACTTGCTAATTGTTGATGATGAAATGCACGCGGTAAAAATGATCGAGTCCTGTATCGAATGGGAGCAGTTGTCCATTAGTCATATCCATGTCGCGTATAACATTAGACAAGCCCAAAAAATGTATGAGCAGTTCCCGATCGATTTGATGATATGTGATATCGAAATGCCTCAGGGAAGCGGAATCGATTTGTTAACCTGGGTACGGGACTACTATCCGAATAGCGAGTCTGTTTTTTTAACCTGTCATTCCGATTTTAACTATGCTAAAAAAGCAGTGGCACTCGGGAGCCTGGATTATTTGCTCAAGCCGGTTCAATTTGACGAATTAAAGCAGGTTGTACATAGAGGATTATCTAAAGTAATGGAACGCAAGCAACAGCAGGACATCCAAGAAAAAAGCCAGTATTATACGGAACTGTGGAAAACACAGCAGCCGCTTGTTTTGGAACGGTTTTGGCAAGATGTATTTCATCAGCGAATAGCTACTCATCCAGCTAGTATTTATGATGCTATTCGAACAAATCATCTGCCGATTGATGAACAGGATCAGTTCATTCCTATTTTGATCTCGATTCAACGGTGGACCCATAAATTCACACTCCGTGAAGAGCGAATGATGGAGTATGCTTTGCAGAATACTGCGGAATACTCGATCTTACACGGTTCAAGGAGCAGACAAATTACGTGGGTTACCGCAGATATGCTCCTTGTGATTGTGCCGGTGGATGAACAGCAGCAGCTCGGAAAGAGTGAGCTTGTTCATGAATGTGAAACCTATATGTCCGCATGTACACAATACTTCGGGTGTGAATTGAGCTGTTATGTGGGTGATAGAGGTCAAGTGACGTCCTTAGCCAAGCAATTTGAGGGCCTGCTGGAGTTGAGGAAAAACAATATCAGTCCTACGAATAAGGTCATCTTCTACAATGATTGTAGTCAAAATTCCGACGAGGTAGACATCATTGAAATGAATGTATGGTTGGAACTATTAAAGCGGGGAGCGTACCATTCCATACTCGCCGGAACCGATCAGTACCTGACTACACTTATGAATAGGGAGCAATTGTCAGCGCAGGTGCTCCAGAAGTTTTTGCAAAGCTTTCTTCAAATTATGTATCATTTCATCCAATCAAAAGGCTTATTATCCTATCAAGTGTTAGGGGAGCTAACGTCGACGGAACAGCTATCCCAAGCAGTCCGCTCTGTGACCGATTTGAAAACATGGGTCAGACAAACCTTGGAGCTCACCATAGTAAGTTGCCGTACGGAGCATACCTTGATGTCCAAAATAAAAGGATATGTGATGCAGCACCTGGATCAGCCCATTTCCAGAGAGGACATTGCCAAATATGTCAACCTGCACCCGGATTACTTATCCAGATGGTATAAGAAGGAGACGCAAAAATCCATTATGGAGTACATCACAGAGGAAAAGGTAAGGGTGGCGAAGGAAATGCTGCTGACGACAGACTTGTCGGTCAGTGATATTGCGATGAGCGTAGGTTACAGTAACTTTTCCTATTTCTCAAAAGTATTTAAGCACGTTGTAAGCATGAATCCCAATGAGTATCGCAAAACAAAAAGTCAGAATAATGCTATGAATAAGTCAGTATAGTAGTGGTTCAGAGCTGCTGCCCAGCTTACAATGAATTTAGTAAAGCGCTTACTAAATTATGCTGGAGGGAGGCCGTCATGACCGCACTACGAAGCAGCTTGAGCATTAGAAAGCATCAAAAGTTTATGGCACTCTACTTAATGTTATTACCTGGTGTTATTTACTTGATCATTAACAATTACATTCCTATGCTCGGCATTGTTATTGCTTTTAAAGATGTGAATTTTGCGCAAGGGATACTCGGAAGCGATTGGGTAGGGTTCAAAAATTTCGAATATTTATTCAAAACAGAAGATGCTTTTATTATTACGAGAAACACTATTCTGTATAACATTGTATTTATAGTCCTGAATCTTGTTGTTGCTGTTGCGCTAGCTATATTGTTAAACGAATTAAAGAACAAGTTTGTGCTTCGCTTCTATCAAAGCGCTATATTACTGCCTCACTTAATGTCTTCCGTTATCATTGGTTACTTGGTGTATTCATTGCTCAGTATGGAAACCGGGTTGATGAATAATACCATCCTTCCACTATTCGGGCTGGAAGGGATCATGTGGTATAGCGATCCGAAATATTGGCCCTTTATTCTAACCTTTGTGAAGGTGTGGAATACAGCAGGATATTTATGCATCGTGTACTTTGCTGCGGTAGTGGGTATCGATCAAGAATACTATGAAGCAGCAACTCTGGATGGGGCCAACAAATTGCAGCAAATTTTGAAAATAACCATTCCGGCCATTACTCCTGTAATTATCGTTATGACCTTGCTTCAAATCGGTCGGATTTTTTACTCGGACTTCGGTTTATTTTATCAGGTTCCTCTAGACTCGGGAGTACTGATGCCTACCACGAATGTGATTGACACCTATGTCTATCGAGCCTTGTTGAAAAGCGGGGATATCGGCATGGCGTCGGCAGCGGGGGTTTACCAGTCTATCGTTGGTTTCATCATTATTATGATAGCGAACTATGCTGTCAAAAGAATCAATCCGGATAACTCCCTATTCTAGAAAGGAAACAGCAGCCATGAAGTCTAACCCAGTTGAGCAGTGGATTATTAATGTGATCTTTATCGCCGTCACCCTCTTTTGTTTAATTCCGTTTATTTTGCTTATCTCATCATCCATTACCAGCGAAACCGAAATCGTGAAGAATGGATATTCCTTGATACCGGCAGAACTAAGCTTCGAAAGCTATATGTATTTGTTCAAGGATCCCACGGTGATTGTTCGCGCTTATGGGATATCCATTCTGGTTACAATCGTAGGTACGCTTTCCAGCTTGATCATTATGACTTTGCTGGCATATCCGCTGTCCCGTAAGGAAATGCCCATGCGAAATTTCTTAGCCTTCTTTGTTTTTTTCACGATGCTGTTTAATGGCGGACTGGTGCCTACTTATCTGATGTACACCAATCTGTTTAATATGAAAAATACGATATGGGCATTAATAGTGCCCGGAGCCCTTGTCAACGCCTTCTTCGTCATTTTAATTCGAACCTTCTTTTCTATGAATGTTCCGAAGGAAGTCATTGAGTCCGCTTATATGGATGGTGCCGGTGAGTTCAAAATTTTTACACGTATTGTCATTCCTTTATCTACTCCAGTATTAGGTGCAGTTGGCCTATTCCAGTTGATTCACTATTGGAATGACTGGTTTAACGGCCTGATCTACATTACGGATGAAAGGCTGTACAGCATCCAGGTATTACTGAATACGATTTTGCTTAATGCACAATATTTATTGAATAACGTACAGTTTTCGGACGATTTAGGGCAGACGGGTCAAATTCCGGGCAATGGATTGAAAATGGCGATTGCTGCGATCGGCGTCATTCCCATTTTAATTACATATCCTTTTTTTCAAAAATACTTCGCTAAGGGACTTACAGTTGGTGCAGTAAAGGGATGAAGCCATTGCTGTTAAACGTTGTTAGCCTATTAAAATAACATAGGAGGGGCAAGTCATGCGAAGTCGGTTTCAATCTATCCTAGTTGCCGTGTTACTGCTTACATTGCTTGCAGGCTGCAGCACTGCGGCACCTGCATCACAAGATTCCAATAAAAAAGATGGGAATGTCGGTAAGCCGCCTCCATACGAAGTCAAGCTCGTATTTTACAGTTCACCACAAAAAGATTTAAAGCTGATAGAAGAGGAAATGAGTAAAATTACGCTCGAAAAAATTAACGCAACCGTCAAGCTGGAAAGAATTGAGCCTGCTGCTTGGGATCAGCAAACGATTCTAATGTTGACCGGCCCTGAACAGGTAGACCTTATTGTTACCGGCAATCAGTCCTTTTGGAGACAGGTAGCACAAAAGCAACTGCTTCCTCTGGATGAACTGGTCAAGAAATACGGCCAAGATATTATGAAAGCATTTGAGCCTGAAATATTGAATGCCGCCAAGGTAGACGGGATTTTGTACGGCGTACCGACCATTCGAGATTTCGCATCCAATGTAAACGTATACATGAGAAAGGATCTGCTAGACAAGTATCATTTGGACTTAAGCACCGTTAAAGCGCTCGACGACTTGGATCCATACTTTGCAGCTATCAAGAAAAATGAACCCACTATTACTCCTTTAGTCAAATCGGTTGCACCAAAGCCGATTATCAATCGTGTCATTGATAACCAATGGGATGTACTAGGAGATTCTGTGGGCGTATTGGAAAATCTCGATAGTCTTAAGGTCGTAAATCTGTATGAAACCCCAGAATACGAGAAGCTCATTAATACGGTTCGACGCTGGTATGAAGCCGGATATATCAGCAAGGATGTTGCGACAAGCAAGGATGCGGCAGCAGAATTAATTAAAGCCAAAACAGCCTTCGGTTCCATTCAGAAGGGCAAGCCAGGAGCACATGCACAAATCGAAAGCAGAGTAAACTTGAAGCTGGAGTCTGTCGATATTGGCCGTCAAATTACAAGTACGACTAACGTCACAGCCGCCATGCTTGGAATTCCCAAAAACTCCAAGGATCCTCAGCGTGCCATGATGTTCTTGAATTTGCTGTATTCCGACGCCAAGCTAATGAATCTGATCTCTTGGGGCATTGAAGGTAAACATTATGTGAAAATAAATGATAAACAAATCGATTTTCCGCCCGGTATAGACGCAAGCAACAGCGGATATAACAGTCGTCAGGGCTGGATGTTCGGCAATCAGCTGCTCACATATACCTGGAGTACCGATAGTCCCAACCTGTGGGAGGATATGGATAAATTCAACCGCGAATCCAAGAAATCCATTGCGTTAGGGTTTAACTATAATCCTGCACCTGTAAAAACCGAGCTTGCTGCGATCACCAATGTGGTTCGTCAATATCAGGACGGTCTGGAAAATGGCAGCTTGGATCCGAAGGTAAATTTGCCTAAATTTAATGCAGCGCTCCATGCAGCGGGAATAGATAAAGTCATTGCGGAGAAGCAGAAACAGCTGGACGAGTGGGCTGCAAAAAACAAGTAACCAGGAGGATGTATCCATGAAACTATCAATTGGCGGATATTCATTTTACAACACATTTGCTAACGGAATGATAGACGTATTTGGCTATCTGGAGACGGTTAAGTATCGCTACAACCTTAATGCTGTGGATATGTACAACCGCTTTATCGGAGACAACAGCAAACCATTGCTTGAGCTTGCAGATGAGAGCTATATTCGGAAGGTTCGTCAGGCTCTTGATGAAAAGGAGCTGCAAGTAGTGAACTATGCTGCGGATGCGGCAAGTATTTGGGATGAAGATCCGGACAAACGTGAACTGCTCTATCAGAATGCTTTGAAAAATATTAGAGCCTCTGAGATTTTGGGTGCTAAAACTATACGAATTGATACTGGTGGCGCTTTCTCGAATAATCCTAATGGGGTTTTTGATCATATGAGTGATGAGCAGTTCGAGCTTATTGTTACAAGGTATCAGGAGTATGCCAAGCTTGCAGCTGATTTTGGCGCTAGGATCGGTCCTGAGAATCATACGGGTCCATCGCTGAATCCGCACTTTATGAGAAAAATTGCAGAAGCCGTTGATCATAAGAATTACGGTGTGCTCCTACATGTTGATCGTTGGAAAGTGGATCCGGAAGCAGGGGATGCTATGGTAGCACCTTACGCTTATCATATCCACTTTGGCGGGAATACATTGGCCCAAGAGGAAAAGTCTATTGCTATTGCGCAAACCATAATAGACTCCGGCTTCGATGCTTACTGGGCTGTGGAGCATAACGGTCCTGGCAATCAATATATTGAGGTAGAGTGGACGCTAGCCGCAATGAAAAAAGTACTTAAGAACGTCAAGTAAACAATACAACCATTAAGGTTGAACCAAAAGGAGAGATAGCCATGAGTAAAGTTCGGATCGGCATTATCGGAGTAGGATTAATTGGTATCACCCATTTACAAAGATATGCAGAAATTGAAGATGCCGAAGTGGTTGCAGTATGTGATATTAATGAGGAGGCGGCACGGCGGGTTGCAAGCCAGTTCAACGTCCCCGATATTTATACAGATTTCCGCGAGCTGCTCCAACGTGATGACATTGAGGCCGTCGATGTATGCCTTCATAATAATTTTCATGCACCAGTAACGAATGAGGCATTGCGCGCCGGCAAGCACGTTTATTGCGAGAAGCCTATTGCAGGCACGTATTATGATGGCCAAACCATGTTGGACGCAGCAGAAGATACGGGCAATTTACTGCACATCCAGCTCAACACTTTATACAAGAAAGAAACCCATGCAGCTATGGCGCTGATTGAAGGCGGTGCTTTAGGCAAGCTGTACCACGCAAGAGCAACAGGCTTCCGTCGCAGAGGTCGTCCGTTCGTAGATGGATACGGCACGAAATTTTTCAATCGGAAGGAAACTGCAGCCGGTGGAGCCCTAATAGATATGGGCGTTTATCATATTGCGCAGCTATTATACTTAATGGGAATCCCCAAGCTGGAGCGTGTGTCAGGCAAAATCTATCAAGAAATGGATATGGACCCTGTCCGTCGTGCAGAATCGGAGTTTGATGTGGAGGAGCTAGGGGTAGGCTTAGTCCATTTTGAAGGCGGGGCTACCATGGATATTATTGAAGCCTGGTCCATTCAATTAGATGGTTTCGAGGGGCCGAGTCTGGTAGGCAATAAGGGAGGGATACGATTCCCGGTCAGCAATCCCAATCTGCCACAAACGCCGTTTTCCTATCATTCGACTGTATGTGACATCGATTTGGACAGTACGGTAAATTTGAACATTATGAGCCGTCGCTGGAGCGGAATCAGGGAAAACTATACGGCATATAACTCTTCGCAGGAGCACTGGATTGCAGCTTTGCAAGGAAAAGTATCCCTGCTGCCAACGGCCGAGATTGCACTGAAAACAATGATGATTAGTGAGGGCATCTATTTGTC
The DNA here is from genome assembly GCF_000686845.1 of Paenibacillus sp. UNC451MF. GTDB lineage: Bacteria > Bacillota > Bacilli > Paenibacillales > NBRC-103111 > Paenibacillus_S. Next base: position 35,159 of record NZ_JMLS01000039.1, read on the forward strand.
TGACAAACTTGGTCGTGAAGTGACGGCAGATGAAATTGCTGCGCATTCCAAATCCACACTTGTTTGCGTATAAAATGTAAAGATGGTCTGGATAAACCCTGCAGCGCTTGCTGCGGGGGACTTTTTTTTCAGTTGTGAGAGGAGAGGGGATTACGCGTGTCGGAAGAAAATGTACGGATTGTTGGCAAGCAGATGTTAAGGATGCTTAAAGTTTTCAATTTTGTTGTGTATGGTGCAATTGCCATCTATAGTACTTTTTTTGCATTATACTTGCAAAACCTCGGCATTTCCAAGGTTCAGATTGGTCTGCTTGTTTCAGGTGGGCCGTTAATCGGTTTGGTCGCCAACCCGCTATGGGCTTATTTTGCAGATAAAATACGTAATAATAAAAGAATTCTTATAATTTGCTTAGTAGGTAACTTCATCTGTATGCAGTTTGTGTTTTTAACGGAAAATTACGTGTGGATTTATAGCTTGATGCTCTTTTTCTTTGCTTTTCAAAGCCCGTTGTTTACACAATCCAATAGTTTAATTCTCAATGTGATTGATGGGACCAAACATAAATTTGGTGAGATTCGAGCGTGGGGCTCGCTTGGTTGGGCGCTTATTGCAGTTGCGGCGGGGCCCATTATTGGCTGGCTTGGGATGCGGCAGTTATGGATTGTATTTGATTTCATGATGCTGATGGCCATCTGCTTCACATTCCTCCTTCCAAGCGGCAATGAACGGGGATTAAAAGAGAAATTTACGAATAAAGGGTACTTGCAGGTTTTTAAAAATAAATTTTTTATTACCTTTGTCATTCTAGGTATATTGATTTCCATTCCTAACTCTATCAACCTTACTTTCATTTCTATTTATATACGTGACTTGGGCGGCTCAAATACGATGGTCGGCTGGTCCGCATTCGCAACCGCCATTTTGGAGGTTCCGGTATTTTTGTTGCTGGACCGTTACTTAAAGAAGCAGTCCGGTACGATGCTGGGATGGGTGATTATTATCGCGATGCTATTTTCCTTCCGCTGGTTATTGATGTCGTACGCTGCATCAGCAATCCAGGTGGTTTTCATTCAACTGCTGCATTCGGTTACCTTCGGTGGCTACTACTATATGGGTACGCAGCTAACCTCGCATTTGGTGCCTAGCCCTTATCGTTCAAGCGGTCAAGCGATTTACGGCTTAACCTGGGGAGGCATTTCCGGAATTGTGGCAGGTGTTGTCGGAGGCTGGATGTTTGAGAACCTGGGGCCGACAACCTTATATCAAATATGCTTCGGGTTAACTTTAATTGGTGTAGTAGGATTTTTCTTGCTATGGTTTTTTTTCAAGCGTCAAGAAAAAAGCGGCCGACTGCGATATGCAGACTCTTACACCGCATGAACCAATTGTCAACCATAGATCCTATGCAAAGTGTGTAACGCAATGGCCCCGTAGGACTGCAAACGTTGTTAGCAAAACATCTTCCAATTCAACTACCCGTGCTTCCCAAGGATTTACCACTGCTGAAGGGAATTAAGGTGAATAACAAGGCATTGGAAGGCTTTGCGGACAATGTTTTGAGTACATGCTGGAACTACATTCGAGAATAGGAAGTGTCCCAGAAATTAGACCGCATCATATGCGAAATGATGTAGAAGTAATTGAAGCTTCAACCGTATACGGTAAAACGACTTTGATCGTTCAAGATAAGAAGGATCCATCGTGATCGGTTCAATATCAGATACGTTTCAATGTCGCATGCTAAGAATAACCAGGCTGCCTCGTAACTGTACCACTTGTAAAGGGCATTCTAGCAGAATGAAAGAAGATGCTCTCTGAATTGAAACGAGGCCACTGAAAAAGTCCCTGTGATGTGAGAAAGGTACAGTCACTCAAGAAAATTGAGGAGACTGTGCCTTTTTTCTATATAATGAAAACATCCTAAGAAGAGGGTGTTTACAATAATTCAACAGCAATGCACACTTGAACATGCTTTTTGTTAATTTCCTTCAACATGAAACACACCAATTATGGTTTCACCATCAAAGTCATACAGCGGAATATCCTGACCATCTGGCGATCTACTGCTTTGAATCGCAATGGCTTCCTCGGTGATTTTGGTAGCTCACCGTCTATGTCTTTTTTCAGCACATATCCTTTTGTGCCATTCACACCTATAGCACTGATTAATTCAGGTTCCGCTTCTTTCGAAGCAGCATCTGTAGCAGAACCGTATGTCTGTCCGTTTTTATTTTTAGGATAGCTCATATTCTTAGCGCCAATATGATAAGAACCAATTATGATTTTCCCATCAACATCATACAGTGGGACGTCACGACTAGTTTCACCGAGATAATCTTTTTTCAGCAAATATCCTTTAATGCCATTCATACTTCCTGTATGGATTAAATCAGGTAACATTTCAACGGTGGTGGCTTCTTGAGCAGAACCGTATGTCTGTCCATGTTCATTTTCAGGATAGTTGAGAGGATTTGGATGGCTTTGATTAGTCGAGCTGTTAACAGATGTGCTTTGGTATGCCATTACACCTTCCACTACACAAACGATAAAAGTAACACCAATCAATAATATGAAGCCTTTGGAGTACACCCTCACATTTGTTCACTCCCTTAAAGTTCCTCACTCTTTGCTCAATAACCGCCGTCTTATTAATTTCTTATACGACACCAAATTAAAAGTCGCGTTGTATGTCTAATGGAAAAACTATAAAAGAGGCTCTAAACAACATTAGAGAAACATTCAGGGTCATGTTGAAGTTAAACAAGAATTTGGTGATTATATTCCCACTTCAGTTAATAGTAAGGAAATAGTTCAATTACATGGAGAATAAACGCAATATGAAATCAAAGAGTGCTGTTTATGGCTACATAGAAATTGATGGTGCAGATGCAACCCATAAATCAAATGAAGACAAAATGATATAACAGATTAATGCTAACATGAATTATTGGGAGGATGCATTTTAATGCTACCGTTATACGGAAACATTGCTTTGTTTCTATTGCTTATTATCCTTATCCCTGGGGTATGTATATCTGTATACTTCGGTGCTGTTAAAAAAAATGAGAGCAAAATGATGGCAGCCATTGCCATGACGTTGCTCCCCTGCATCCCACTTTTTATTATGTTAGTCAGCGCAGGGAATCAAAAAGATGAAAACGAAATTGAAGCACAAATTCTATCCATGGGTGGAACCATTATTCTTATTGAGAAGGTAAGTTCCAAAGCTACACCTTTTAAGCCTGTTCATAAAACCTTTGGCGCTCACTTCAAAATTCAATATAGTTTGAATGGACAGAAACATATTGCTTGGTTCAGAGGTGATCGGGCAATGATTCAGTCACCACAGCCTACCTTCAGTGAAAAATGGATACTTAAATATTAGGCATCTCCATAAAAGAGAAGTTTTTGTATTTTTTTATTGTATTGTTATTCTGAAAAAATAGGGTTATGTTCCATTTTCGGACTTGTAGTTAGAGAGGAATTTTTCTATGGAGGTATATTTCTTTCTTACGCTCTTTTGGCTAACCGTCATTGTTTGGTGTCCAATGACACAAAAGTGCCTACATTGTAGATTTCTGAATCTTGGCAAGGACCTCGGACAGTAACGGAAACTTGATCAAGGAAGCTTGATTTTACTTTTAAAGTAGACTGGACAGGTTTATTATCTCAGTTACTTCAACCAATATTTATAATGTTAAAATAAACGAGGTACTAAACTGCCGCGTTAAGCTAAACCAGCTAATAACTTGTCAAGATTTTTCAATAGAAAATGGGGAAGATGGTGCTATACTAATTACTGAGCATGCCAAATAACCCTCCGACGTGGTTTTGGAAAGTTTTTCATGGGTTTCGTTTGATTGATTCGAGGTATGCTTCTTTTCGTTTAAGCATGGCAAAAATCCAATGTAGTAACTTGTTAACACATGCGATCATCGCTACTTTGTGAGGGTTTCCTTCAGCCACTTTTTTATCGTAAAAAGCCTTGAGCTTCTTACTCCCAGAGCGCCTCAGCCCGCAAAGTACTGCCATGTACAGGGCATGTCTGAGTCTGCTAGAGCCACGTTTTGTGATCCGATTAATCGTAGCCGTAAACTTGCCTGAGATATGAACACTGGGATCCACACCAACAAAGGCAACGAGCTTTTTAGGGTGATTAAACCGATCAATCTCACCAACTTCAGAGATAATCGTTGCCGCGATTTTTTCTCCGATGCCGGGGATGGATTGGATAATCTCATATTCCTCAACTTCATTTGCGAGAGTATCTATTTGCTTTTCGAGGGTAGATAGATGCTCTTTATAATGGAGCAGCATGCTAATGTACATATTCATACAAAATAAGTGACTATGAAATGGTGCTTTGCGAAACGGATTTCGAATTGCAGCCGCCATAAGGTTCTGGGCCTTTTCTCTAGCCCATTTTTCAGAACGACCTGGACATAAAACCGCAATCCTCTCGGTTAATTAGTTTCACCGGCACTGAGAACGTC
>NZ_JMLS01000040.1 GCF_000686845.1 Paenibacillus sp. UNC451MF
CATCCCGCTCTTCAGCGGCCGAGGTTTGTAATGTACCACATCTCTTAGCTTCAATGCAAGCAAAACTTTTTTTCCATTCTTGGGATAACCCAGCAAGCTCAGAAAAGCATTTTCGACTTGTTTTGAATCTTCCATCCCGCTCTTCAGCGGCCGAGGTTTGTAATGTATCACATAACCTATCACTAGCGCAAGCATAATTTTTCTTTCAAAAATTATGCTCCTTAAGTACCCCATTAAGATAAGTAACCATTTCAAAACCTCCTATCTTCGCATTGGGCAAGAAACTGCAAGCGCGCTCGATAAGAAGAATTACTGCTGTCTACATCAATGGGAGTGCAAGCCCGTGCGGATCGCTGCTCAGAGCAGGACTGCCATTGTTACGTGCGAAATGATGCCTGCTTAGCAGCGGATTTAGACTGGCGAGTGAGAAGAATACAACCAGCGTCAACGGTTTTTCCGTACTGGGCCGCAGTTAAAAGAACAGGAGAGAGACGCCTTGGGATAGGAGTCCTCTCTCTCCTGTTCTTTTCAATAAACTTTTAAAGATCCTGTTTGACTATCAATACTTCTCCTGGCTCTAGGTACAACTCGAAACAGTTGCTGCCTAAGGATGAAGCTTTGATCTTACTGTCATCTCCAGACCAGCAGTAATTATCGAATAATTCAGGGAGCTTCACTGTCATATTCGTTGCTCTCTCCGCCGTGAACTCCGCAGAGAAAGCTCCTTTTCTTCGATCCCAAGACATCGACAGCCTGCCTGTACTAAATCGAAGATCGGTTACGGTGCCTTGATCCCATTTATCGGGAAGTGCCGGCAGCAGCTTCACCAGCTTAGGCGATACGTATAGCAGCATTTCTTGAACCGCATTGACCCAGCCCATATTCGCATCCATCTGAATAGGTGCTTCTGGCATGTTCATGCATACGCCCATATTCCGCCAATCGTTGTGAAGGGTGAAGAAATTGTTCAACAAGCAGGAGCGAGATAAAATATCAAGGCATTCCAAAGCCTTATTGCCATCCCCAAGACGGGCATAGATAGCGGCCATATGAACGAGTGACCAACCGCTCTGCGCTCCGATCAACCGTTTTTGGACCGCAGTATCGAATGCAGCAAACAGCTCGGGCTGTTCTTCTCTTGTAAACTCCTGCCCCGGGAAAATGGGATAAATATGGGAAAGATGCCGATGGTCGTACCGATCGTCGAACGTCTCATTCATCCATTCCCGAATAGCCCCATCCTTATTTACTTGATAAGGAGGGATCCGCTTGATCATCTGTTCCCATTTTTCAACCTCATCTGTGTTTGCCTCAGCATTCCGGCTTCCCTCCACCAGATGGGATAGCAGTTCCTTCATGATGGCGAAATCCATGGTTGCATTAATGGTGGTTGGCATTGGGTGTGCTAAGGGTCTGCCGTCTGTAGGCATGAAATTCTGCGGTGTGTTCTCCGGTGAAACGGACGGATAATATTTATAAAAGCCATCTTCGCCTAATACAAGGAAATCCTCATAAAAAAGCGCCACTTCCTTCATAAAAGGCAGTACTTTTTCTACTAAGAATGTGTGGTCCCCAGTATATTGATAGTATTCATAGTAATGTCTTGCCAACCACCCTGCGGCGCTGGTCCAGTTCATAATGACAGGCACGATTTGGTTAGGTACTCCAATTCCCGGTGTCGAGCCTGCAGGAATATAGATGCCTCGGCAGCCATACAGCTTGCGCGCATTATCGCGGAAATCGTCCATCATGCTGTCATAGTAATGAATAAGAGCCGGCATCAGCTCGCTGAGTCCCCCTGCCGGAACATGCCAGTACATCATCTGGACATTTTCATTGGCCATGTTATGGCACCAGGTCAGTCGGTAATCGCCACCCCAGAGGCCATACATACCGAATGGGTACCCTTTCTCATGTGTTCCCGATATGAATAAATATCTCCCGTATGCCCACATTTTTTGTACCAAGCTTGTCGGCGCTTCTCCATCATAAGCCTCAAGCAAGAGCTCTTCATTTGTCCGCTCTCCTTCGACGTCCCCCAGCTGCAATGAAGCAGAGTGAAACAATCGGCCGTGAAGCTCGACATGAGCAGCCAGCAGCTCCTCGTAACCGGCTTTAATGTGGGACAGCTCTTCCTGCAGTCGAGCCCATTCTTTCTCTCGCTCTCCCTTTACGAATACTTTGACAGCAACAAGCAGATTGGAGGAGTCACTGAAGCGGATGGCTTCCTGATGAACCTCTCTCTCACCTGATGCGGATACAAGCCGAAGCACTGCGCCGAAATCTGATCCGTCATCATTGCGTGCAGCGTAATAAATATAGTCTTTGTCGGCTTTGACTTGGACCGTTTCCTCAATCTCCTTGCACTTGTCAGCCAATCGAGGACTATCTGTCGGGTGAAAAGCCAGCCGCAATTCTCCTTGTATGGAAGGTGTGTCCGATTGAACCTCGTAAACAATGGCATTGTCCGCTCTGGATACAAACAAACTTCTTCTATAAGCGACGTCACCGTCTTTCCACGATACCGTCACTTCACCTGTTTCCATATTAAGTACTCTTCGGTATTGTTTAAAAGCATGCTCTCCCTGCATCATCAGCTTCAGATCTGCTACAGGGAACCTTGCAGCCAGTCGAGTGCTGTAGCCTTTTTCCTTAAGAGCATTGGTCAAGTTCCAGCTTGCTTCGAGATACTTCTCCTCCGTCATCAGCTTTCTCGTTTCGGCTAGCGTATGACCTACATCCGGTACGACATCCTTTTGTCCCCAATGCCACAAATCCTCATGCGTAATGAGAATGTTTTCTTCTTTAACAGCACCGAAGACGGAAGCACCGATAGAACCGTTTCCTGAAGGCAATCCTTCTCTCCATTTATTTTTCCACCACGAAGCCGGATATTTTAATACAAGCTTATTTTGGCTCATCACGATTCCCCTTAGTGTTCTTTTTTTACTGTATCAGCTCGTTAATCATTTCTCAATGAAAGCCATTTCATTATAGTTCTGAATCGTTTTTTTGTCTTTGTACAGGATCGTTTCTATTTGTCTTTTTTTCCAATATAATAGAATATGACATTGACCGTTAAGGAAGTGGAATCATTGAAAATTGCCGTCTACAGCTTCCAGGTGGATTACCCTACCCGCTACTCCGACTTCAATCCCTTACTGCTTTTTGCACAAAAATATGTCTTTGCTCCTCGGGAGCAATGCCCGCTACGGATATGCTACACCAATGCCATTATCCTCGTGGAGTCCGGTCAAGGCACGCTGCGCCTGAACAACCATCACTATCAGGTACAGGCCGGCTCGCTTGTGTATATACCTGCTGGCACCGTACATCAATGGATATCCGATTCAAGCAATCCTATGATTCATCGCTGCGCATACTTTGATTGGAAATACGTGGAGAGGCCGGGCTTTCAATACCAAAGGGATTATTTTCACGGTGTAGATAAATATCGGGAGGAGCTCATCTCCCCTTTCCCTCAGCTGGAGATTCATGAAGTAACATCCATCAATAATATTCCATTATGGATTTCTTATTTCAACGCCTTAACTCCGCCTCCGGAGCTGCTCTGCGGCCGCAATTCGTGGGATTTTCTGAAATACAACGGAGCTTTTCAAGCCTTTTTACATCAATTCCTTGCTTTTGCTGTGAAACATAACGTTATCTACGATCCAAGGATAAAAAAAATACTGGACTCCATCGAAAAAGAACCGTTAAAGCTAGACGTGCTGCAGCTTTATGAATGGGCGCAGGAGCTCGGTTTAGGCAAAAGCCGTTTTCACGACTTATTCAAACAGGATACCGGTTATTCACCCAGCGATTATTTAAACAGATTAAAATATCATCATATCGCGGAGGATTTATGTTTCTCCCACCTCTCTATTACGGAGATTGCCGACAGATATGGATTTTCATCGATTCATTATTTTTCGAAGGCGTTTCGCCATGCTACAGGAATGTCTCCATCGGAATATAGGGATAAGCATCGTGCGTTGTTGTAATACAAGAAACAATATCCTTCTGGGACAACAAAAAGGCAGGAGATCAGATTGGTGTTCTGATTGTCTGCCACGGATATCAAACTGAAGTCTGCCTGACCTGATTGGAACGTCTTAATGAGATTCACAAGATCCCCAGTGGACGAATAACCTAACCTAAGTAAATTTATATAGGTGGTGTATTCATTCACATGAATGGTTATTCAGTATACAATCCCTATTCAACGTATTATCGCATTGACGATCCAGTGATCCCCTTAATTCAACAATCCATTGAGGGCGAGCGAAATGATGAGGTATTTTACGACTTCTTAATTCAGCTGGCTCCTACTGCACAACAAAAGGACATTATTACTTCTATACGAAATGACGAAAGAAAGCACCGGCAAATGTTTCGAAGCATGTATTACCACTTAACCGGCATGACCCCAACTGTGCAGGAAGAGGCTGCGGAACCGTTGCCTTCCAATTATTTGGATGGACTTGAGAAAGCTCTGTTGGGAGAGTTGAAGGCATTTGAGAAATATCGGACCATTTACTTACACATCAAGCCGGAGTTTCGTGATTGGATATTTGAAATTATGACCGATGAAATCAAGCATGCGGGTTATTATAATTGGCTGTATTCCAAAAATAAATAATGTGTCTGCATTACACGAAAAGCACCTTCTCATTCGAGAAGGCTGCCCGTTTGGGTCTCCTTGATCAAATTGAGAAGGTGCTTGTTAACTTTATATAAGATTTGACTAATTAAGCTTCTACATCGTTAACTTACGTCCAGTCCGTACTGTTGCTGTAAATGCTCAGAAATGGATGTAAACCGGAAGCTCTTCACAATATCCTCCAGCTTGGCATGTGTACCGCTCACATTGTAATAATGAATAAAGTGCTCCTTAAGCGGCAGATCCAGCTTATGCTCCTTAGCGTCAATCTCTCTAGGATGGAGATAAACGATGGAGCTCTTGCCCTGACGGTTAGCCGACCGAATGGCAGATTTTATCACGAATTTAGGGAAAAAGCGGAAGTAAAAGCCTCCTGAATAACCTACATTTTTTCCGGATACCTTCATCACTGACATGGGAACTTCATAAATCCCCAGCTCTCTTCCATTCACTTTAGGTTTATGAATAACCGTCGGAGCAGCAGGAATCCCGTATAGGAAGGTTTTAACCGGAAAAATACTGGCATCGTATTTCATCCCGAGCTCTTCCAGCGCCTCCAGATAGTGCAGATTTCTCTCTATAATAGACCATGAAGGCGCTCGGTAACCCAAAACAGGTGTCCCTGTTAAATGCTCTAAAATATCGACGGATTTTTTCACGTCGGCCTTAAATTCATCGTAGGTTTGCTTGTAAGCAAGCTCGTGCCCATAACCGTGAGATGCCACATCATGTCCTTCCTTCGCAATCGCTTTGACGATATCGGGGTAATTCTCGCCGATACATCCAAGCACGAAAAAGGTTGCTTTGCAGCCGGCATCACTACATAGCTGAAGTAGTCCATCCATATGGGCTCTGAAATTAGAGCCTTTGCTCGTATCCGGTGTCATGTTATCGTAATTAGCGTGAAACCATTCCTCAATATCAAAGGTGAGCATGTTGCTGATGCGGCTATCCTTGACTTGAGCTTGTGATCCGCTAAAGCTATTTACCTCTTTAATCAATGTTTTTTGACTCCTTTGATCGCAAACGAAGTGCAGAACATGCTGGACAACTGACCTTCTTCGCTGCTCTGGCTTACGAACTTAAAGGGATGATGAAGCTTTAAAAATTGAATGTTTTCAAATCCATGCTGAATAAAGATCTTTTTCAGCTCATCCATCGCGTACATTTGATCGAATTTCTTGCTTTTTTCGAACAAACGAAGCACCTTTCTTTGGATGGAGCCTTTGTGCAAAGTCTCTATAAGCAGCGTCCCGCCCGGCTTGGTCACTCTTGCGAGTTCCCGAATGACCGACTTATATTGTTCTATCAATTGAATCACACCGATACAGAGCACCACATCGAACTTATTATCCTCGAACCGTAGGGCGGTTAAATCGTCCGTCATTGTTTTTAATCCGCGAGCTGCAGCAAACTCAAGACTTTTTTCAGAGAAATCGACGCCGTACACGGTGTTATCCTTAACCAAAGGCTCGCTGAAGGCTCCTACTCCGCAGCCAGCGTCCAGTATTTGCTTCCCTCGGCATTCTCCAAGCCAACGCAACGTGTGATCCCTTTGCATGAAAAAGCTTTCCTCGTTGAAGTAGTCCGACGATTTGACCGATGCTCCATGCGTCTCCGCCTTGTTATCGAAGTATTGCTTCCAATTCAATTGACTCATTATTTTTACATCCTCCGATGGAAAATCCATATAATGTTGAGCTTTCCGTAAGAAACCGATCCTGACTTGAATCCATAAAACTGAAAATTAGGGCAATATATACTTCATCAATCGTTTGCCTGCGCTATCGGTAATAAAGGAAGGCATAACCTTCCAAAGCTCCACAAACAAATGAAGACTTTGCTTATCCGGTGCACCGGCTGATTGACTGCTTCCGTTGTACACCAGGTACTTCAGCTGCTCCGGCTTGGCGCCCCATTGTTCTTTATATTTGTATGTTCCCGAGCCGGTCTGAGATCGACCCAGGTCCAGATATTTCAGCCCGCTTCGTATGCCAAATCTTACAGCCTCCCAGTACATGAAATTGTTCAAGTACTTACTGTTGTACTCAATAAGATTCGCACCATACGGATAGTACAGCGTTGAATTGCCTGGACTCGTCAATAACAGCATTCCGCCTACGACTTCCCCTGTCTGCTGATCCAACACAGAGAGCAGGAATGCATGGTCCGGCAACAGCTCGAAGAACCGTCGGAAGAAGGAAATATCCGGTGCAGGAGAGCCGAGCTGCTTCATTCTTTTGACATACACTTTGTAGAAGCTGTCCAAATAGCCGATATCGAAGGCAACGGTAAACCAATTATTTTTATATGCTTTACGTACATGATTTCGGTTGCTTCTCGAGGACAAGGACAGGACGCTCTCTTCATCCTCCGTTAACGGAAGGATGAAGGTATGATGCTGAAGACTCCGGTGCCATCCGGACTGCTCGGTGTCCTGGTCTTTTAAACGCAGCTCCACATAACTCAGCTTATACCGCTCCTTTAATTCCTTCATAGCACCCATCGCAAAGGCTCTTGCTTCTTCGCTATCCGCACAAATGTCCGTATAATTGACAAAAGGAATCGAAACGCCTACTTTCTTCATCGCTAGACTGCGGCCGGCAACAAGCGGAATGATTCCGCATATACGGTTATCACGGTTAACAATGGCATGATAAAGGCATTGGTAACCAAAAGAACCGATCAAAATCTGTCTAAACGCTGACGTATGAAATACCGTCCCCCTTGTTTGCGCGAATTGGTCCCATTCATCCCTCAAGGCTTCGGTATAGGCAATGCAACTGTACATTAGCGGGTTATCCTTTCAGCCAAAAAATGACGCCAATCAAAATAAAGACGCATCCAGACCATTTCATCATGCTGATTTGCTCATGAAACACCAGAATCGACACTGCGATCAACAAAATATACTGGATGCTGGACACGAACGTAACGTAGCTTAGGTCAAACTGGGAAAGGCAATAGATCCACAAAAAAGCAGCTAACGCATATAAAACAAAACCCAATACGATAAGAGGTGATGACAAGTATCCTAATAGAATGGATAGCAGTCCCGAGTCAAAGCTAACCGCCCTGCTTCCTATCTTAAGCAGCGTGCTCGCCGCTACGGTCATCGTTACACTTCCAAAAAGCATGACATATTTAATGATAATTACCCCTCGTTCATTTTCTTTTCGAGCTCCTCAAGCTTTAGCTTCGTTAAACCGAGCTCCTGAGTGAGAACTTTATTGTGCATTTTCAATCCCGAGATGCTGACGCTCATATTTAAGAGCAGCAAAAACGCACATACGATCAAGATGGCAAAAAACGCCGAAGGGGCATAGTACACCCCGATTAAGGTGGAGAACCAATCCATCAAATCTGTGAACACAGACATCACGAGCGTAAATAATCCGATAAAAAACCACACCAGGGAATACTTTTCTTTGATCATTCTGGCCCTAACCATGAGGAATACGGAGATGATGACGATTAAACTGAATACGATCCCCATCAACTGAAAGCTGTACAAATGATATCCGCCATCCATGCTATCACCACCTCGTCCTTGTATAGGAGAAAAAGATGGATAAAATCACTTTAGCCATATAATACGGGCTCTTGATAGGAGTAATAGAAGACGCGCCATGCTCCCGCTCCCGCATCTCAACACCAACCTCGCTTATTCGAAGCCCATGCTTTTTCAATAAAATAATGGCGTCCGGCTCCGGATAATCATCCGGATAATATTTGCGCAGCAGCTCTATGCTTCTGCGATTGTACATCCGAAATCCTGAAGTGCTGTCGGTTACCTTTGTTTGAATCATCATGCGGAAAAGCAAATAAAATACCTTGATTCCAAGTCTTCGGGACCAGGTCGTTCGATAAGATTGAATGTCCAGAAATCTGGAGCCGATGACCATATCACTTCCGCTTCGCAGCATCGCGTCATACAGCTTCTCAACCTCTTTGGCTATATGCTGTCCATCGCCGTCAATCTGCACCATATAGTCATAGTCTCTGGTAGAAGCGTATTTGAATCCGGTCTGCACCGCCCCGCCGATCCCCAGATTAAACGGTAGGTCGATCACCTTGACGCCCTCCGCCTGTCTAGCCGCGAATGAGGTATTGTCATGCGAGCAATCGTTAATTACCAAAATGTCGGAATAAGGGATGCTTTCCCGGATATCCCTTATGACTTTCAATATGTTGTTCTGTTCATTAAAAGCCGGAATCACTATTAACACTTTTCCTTGTCCCATAACGGCTCAGCTTCCCCGCATATTTTTTTGCAATAAGATAAACACCATAAATCACTCTTTCAGCCCCGTAACCCGCCGCAATGGCTATGAAAGGAATGGCCGGCGCCCTATAACGATACATCGCGTCAATAAACACAAGGATACAAAAAATAAAAATAGCTAGCGCACATAACCAAATAATCGACGCTTTCCTGAAGGTTCCATTCACCATAGCTATAATTGTTCCTATCAAAAAGAACAGCGAAGGAAGCAAATGCTCTGCAAGCTTTTTAATGCCGGACAAACTCGTTATATTCGTCTCCCACACCCATCTACCGAGAAAGGCAATAACTCTCTTACCGTAGATAATGGAGATATGGTCCCAATTGTTAATCAAAAAGCTAAGAATCAAACTGTTAAATATATTAATGTCATAGTTTGGTCTGAAATAATGGTCGTGAGGTGTCGCTTTATCATAAATCCAGCCTTTAGCGTAAACATTGTAAAGCACCTTTTTTGCATTAAATTGAAGAGATGTAATGAGAGGATCCAGAGTATTTCCGGAAAACAAGTAAATGCACGCCGCTATTACGGCAACGCCACAGCCTCCGAGGACATACTTGTATTTCTTTACTAAATTCAGCATTGTTTTTCTATTGGTTCTGATGACGATATACAGCAAAATAAATCCCATTAAGATGATACCGGTTGGCCGGAAGACAAGCATGTACAGCGATGAAACAACAAAAAGAATTTTATATATTCGTTTATTGGATTCATATACTTTGAGGAGGAAAAAAATACATAAAAGCAAAAGACTGATGAAAAAACTGTCTGAAAGGATATACATGGACCATAGCGTAACTTCCCAAGCATCGTAATAAAAATAGGAAGCTATGATCGCTGCGGTTTTATTAAAAAGCATTCGTGTAATTTTGAATACCAGGATGACACTTAAGCCTGCAGTAATCGCCTGTATAAATACAATTTTGGCGGGGTCCTTGAACAAGGCGAGTAGCAGTGTAATCAATAAGTTATAGCCCAAATATAAGATATCGTTCATTGATGTGCCGATGGAAAAATTAGTCATTAAAGCGTTTGCATAATCGATATACCATTGGCTATCTTCTGACTGTGGGAGGCCCTGACCGGAACGTATAATCCAGAAATAGTAGCTCAAAATTTGATCAAGCGCCAGAATCACAAGCGGAATCGTGAAAATAAAATCTCGATCCTTATATTTGTGATATATACGGAAAAGTAGGGACAATTGTACACCGCTCCAAGTTTTTTATGAGTTCTTGTCTTGCATTATCAAGCTTAAAACGTATTGGATCGCCTAATACCGTGAACATTACGTAATCAATGCCGTGTCATCACCTCGAAGTCGTTTAGCAATATTCCGTACAAGACTATTTCTCTCTAGAAATCGTTTTGATGCACCCCTTAAACATGATGAAATGAATCGTTAATCTTTTCGACGTATCTCAACATTATTCCTGCCATTTTTTTTGATGCTAAATATAAAAATATAGTTAAATTTTTCTTATTGTTTACAGCAGGTTTACATTGAAGAAACAGCCTTTAAATTGCTTCTCTCGGATTGTTTTTGGACCTATCGAAACTACACTCGTAAATGTCTTCAATCCTTCATACTCGACATAAAAAAATACAGCCTAGAGCGCATAGAATTATGCCCTAGACTGCCTTTATCATTATAAAGCTATCTATCTTTATTATCCGCCTTGCCCGCTGGTTCTAGGTAAAATGCAACGCCGTCACCTTCATTCGCGGCACGCACAGCCATACCGTGGTGCTCTGCGATTTGCTTTACGATGGCAAGACCAAGCCCGAATTGACCGTCTCCACCGGTTCGAAACGGCTCGAAGAGACTTGCTGCTATCGCTTCATCCAGCGGTGGTCCGTCATTGCCGATTCGTACTATAGGAAGCGGACTGCCTGCTTCACTTCGTTTAGCGCTGATCTGAATACGGTTTGCCGCATATCTGAGCTGGTTGTCCAAAATATTTTCCAACGCAACCTTCCATTGCTCTGCATCACCTGACAATTCAATTTGGGGGTCAAGCTCCAGTTCCCATTCAACTTCAGTCCGCCGGTAGCGAAGTCTGTCCACTGCATCTTCAATGACACTATTAAGTTCAAACGGTTGAAACGGTTTTTCGCGAGAGGTCAAGTAGTTTAACTTATTCAGGAGCAGCAGGTCACGAATTCGCTTCTCCAGCCGTTCTCCTTCTTTCATGATGACACTGACACTTTCGTTTAAGCTGCCTTTTGGAAAAATGCCGTCCAAGATGGATTGTGCGTAGCTCTGAATGACCATGACAGGTGTTTTGAGCTCATGCGATGTATGCTGCAAAAAAAATTGCTGTGCCTTATCCTGCCGGACCAGACGCTGCCGCATCGATTCAATCGCTTTAGCCAGACGGCCGATTTCGTCCTTGCGCTTGGTTTCAAACGGCACATGCCAGTCCCGTTCGGCCAGCCTCCCGACGTGTCGTTCCATCTGAACGAGAGGACGCGTAAAATAACGAGCCAAGCCCACACATGGAAGCCAGCTTATCAGGATCAAGCCAACCATAAGCAGCATCAGTCTAAAGAACATCGTCATAACCAGATCGTTGCGGTAATTGCCTGAGGCATAGGATACAAGATAGTTCGGCTCGTTCTGCACGACTTCCTTGCGAATGACATAGAAAATACTCTTATTATCGATACTGCGTGTATATTTCATTACGGGAACCGACTGGGTGAAGGCATCCTGCTCCATGGCCTGTACGAAAGGTTTGGTAACGGGATCGGCTGCTATTGTAACTGCGGATTGCGTGTTTCCACTAATCATAAAGTGTTGAATGGCAGGCCCTTCCGGGGCACTGATTCGAGTCCCTATCGTTAAAGTTGCCATTTTTTCAGGTTCAAGCTGCTTCTCTGTGACAGCATCTTTGGAAATAATCGAAATACTCGACATGGGCACTGCCTGCACTTCCGACATGATTTGGGGAGGAAACGCGTTTTTTTCTATTCGGACAGCCGGAACGGCTAGTGTATTTTGCTCCATTTGAATCCCGCTTTGTGCATCAAGCAAAATATCATAAACCTGCTGAGTAAAAAACCCTTTAAGAGTCCATGGCAGCAGGATTGCAAGCAGCCCGAAAATAAACAAGGTTAATGCCGCAAAAGCACCCCAAAGCTTGACCGCAAGCGGCCATTGTCCAATTCTAAGCCTCATGCTCTCACCATCCTATACCCAAAGCCGTACACGGTTTCCAATCGCAGCTCCGGCATCTTGCGGCGCAGCCTGCGTACCAAATCATCTACGACACGGTCTGTGCCGTAATAGTCCACTCCCCAGACAGCATTCAACACCTGTTCCCGGCCGAGAATTTGCCCGCTATGGCTGACAAAAAAGAATAGAAGCTCAAATTCCTTGCTCGTTAGTTCCAGTTTGTGCCCATCGCCATCCGTAACAATACGGGCTTGTTCATCAATGAGATATGGGGCAGCGGATAGCTTGCTGCGGCGTTCAAAGGCGGCAGCGGTTGCAGTGGTACCTCCATATACCCGCTCCAGCAGCTTGCGTGAACGAATAACGAGCTCGCGCGGCAGAAAGGGCTTGGCTAAATAATCATCGCTGCCTAACTCCAGTCCGACAATGCGATCGATATCGGCATCACGCGCAGAAATGAAAATAACCGGCTGGGAAGGAAAATCCGCTTTAATCTCACGCATCAGCTGATAGCCATCTACACCAGGGAGCATAATGTCGAGGACCCACAAGTCCGGTCGCTCCGCTATCGACGCTTGAGCCGAATTGCCGTCTCGGAACGAACGCACTTGCCACCCCTCTTTCTCTAAATAAGCGGACAGCACGCCATTCAAGTGCTCCTCGTCTTCTACTAAATAGATTTGATACATGAAGCTTTCCTCCTGTAGGGTCCCTCTATAGCGAAAGGCGGAGCCGTTACGCTAATGCGCCCCGGTTCCACCTGTTTTATGAGACTGTTTTTTTAAAGATGCTTATTTACTTGATTCATTCCCCTGAGTAGGTTGAACGGTATCAACTTCTATTTCTTTAGCTATTTTACGAAGATTATCGGTCTCGCTTTTATAATCCTTCAGAATCTCAGGCAGTAAGCTTCGGATAGTTGCTGCATCATCTGCTTCAACAGCTTCAGCTAACTTTTGTTGACGTTTGAAAGATTCAGGCAGTTCAACTTTTATTATATCACTAGCGTCTTTCACCTCAACTGGAACTGCTTGGGTAATATCTTTCATTATAGCGCCCTCTTTGCCAATTTGAACTCGTACCGTCTCAGCTTTATCGGACGATGAAGCTTCATTTTGTTTATCTGTATCTTGTTGAGCTGCAGATTCAGGCAGCATAATTCGGAACGCTTGGAGCTTTTTACCGGAATCTGTAGTTTCAGCGCCAGTCACATCGTTGCTGTCTGCCTTTTTTGAAATGGTGAGGCTTGCCATTTTCGGCTTAGGCATCTCGCTTTCAACCTGCTTCCGTTCATCCAACGCCTGCTTCCACTCTCCAAGTGACTCTGGAGTATAAGTGGTTGCCAACAGCTTCAAATAATTCCGCTGTAAAGCGGGCTGAAGCAGCATGTTTGAACTACTTCCAAAAGCAAAGGACGATGAGATTTTAACTGCTGGCTGTGCAACTACCGTCGCTTGAGTCTCTTTCTGGTCATTATTATCAGCAGCAAATGCGCTTCCTGTCCCTCCGATGGCCATTGTGAGCATAGCGGCTAGTAGACTAGTATGAGTTAAACGGCGTTTCCATTGTTTTGTTTTCATGATTGAAAACTCCTTCCGGTTTATGTGTTTTAAGGAATGTGTCTTCCTTACACACTTAATGTACCGAAAGATTATGGACATGTTATCGTAACATTATGGGAAATTATGTGTAGAACTGCGTGGGGCTTGTTTAATCTGAATGAGGAATTGGATGAGTATTTTAATTCACATCACCGAAGTAACAGACATTTGATTTATTGTCCTTAATGCTCTTACCGAGTGTCTTAGGGTATACTCTAATCGTATCAAGTTCCATAATCTCAATCCACTCAGCGCCTACCTGATCTTTGTCAGGATTCGTACCGTTCGTGATTGTTTTATAATTTGAAGCTAAGGAGCATCTAAAATAAAACTCGATCTGATGGACATCTGAATCCCATGCTGCAAATTCGTGGTTCTTGCCAATATACTCACGAACATAAACAAGATCATGAACCACCACACTCTCGCCTATTTCCTCCATACATTCTCTATTAACCGTATCTTTCAATTCTTCTCCATGGTCTTGTCCTCCACCAGGGAATAAATAGAAGAACCCTTGCTCATCCTTATTTTTGGTTAATAGAATTTTTCCATTCTCGACGATTATTGCTTTAGCGGAATTTCTTATTGGTTTCATGCTACCTCCTGTTTTTTTGCTGAATTTGGAAGCTTATTTCAACATAAAAAGAGTCAGTTGGATACTAATGTAAATAAATTAGAACTTAACCCTTTTTACAAATAAAATTTCCGTTTTCCTGAAATATTACGTTAAATCCAGCAGTTTGTAGCTCTTCCCTTAATACTTCTTTCTTTAAATGCCTTCGATTGGGCAGCCACCACTCATGATGGATCAGGACGGCATCAACATATTTTTCAGGATTTCTTGTTTTTTCATAAGCGATTCCTGTCTCAGGGCAGTAATAACTATTGTTATAGCTTCGAGCTTCATTATAAATAGCAGAAGATAAAATATAGTAACCCGAATCCTTCAAACCAGAAGAGACAAGCGAGTAAAGTTTGGATCTATCCTCATCGGTGACAATGCTTTGTAAGCAATAATTATCCAAAATAAGATCATACGACGAGTCCATTTTGTCTAACTCTAGCAAATCTTTGACTTTATAATTGATTTTTAATCCCTTAACTGCCGCAATATCATTCGCCATGCTGATCGCTGTAGGAGAAATATCAATCGCATCGACGGAATATCCCCTCTGAGCTAAAAAGCTAGATCCTGCTCCTGTCCCACATCCATATTCAAATGCTAGAAATTCAGAATCGTGTGTATCTATCACAGTTAATGCCTTTTCCAGAAAGGGTCTCATCATAAAATGATCGTAATTGTATTGAGCAGGCTCATGATATTCGTCCCAAGCGCCTATATTCCTGGCCTTCATTTGTTGATAAGCATTTTCGTGTTCTTCAAAATAATACTTTTCCATTGGTTATAACTCCTGCTATCCTCATTTTAATCAACCTGTCTGCAATTGCAGCTCATCACAAACCATTGAGCCTTCGCACGATACATCTCTCTTATTTTCTATGCCCTACCTAAGCGGATAAAAAAAGACACAGTGAACCCTATTTACGATAATAGGAGGTTCTCTATGTCTCTTCCCCAATGAATTATTAAAATTTCTGTCCAAACAATATCTGCATGTTATTACATATTTATGTATTCGTCAATCATTATCGCTAGAGCTCCTTGTAAAAAACTGGGCTCACCTTATTGAGACGAAGGTTTAAATTGTTCAGCAGTCTGCATAACACTTCCTCGAGATCTAAAACATTACCAGCTTCCTTTGGCAAGCCATGGAAGGAACCCATCCAAGAACCTTTCTGTTGCCGGCATGAAATATGATCCATAATGAAAATCGGGGTCCAGAGTAGTGACAATCAGGCTCCCGGCCGTGCTTACCTTATCGATGTATAGAATGGCTCCTTGGTCCTCAGCTTCAATGAGGATGTCTGAGCCTTGTGGCGGATAAAAGACACCGTGATAATGCCAGGTTGCATCCTCAATCGTAATATATTCAAACAAATTATGCTCTGGCATCGTTTGCACGAGTCCGCTCTTGGCATCCTTCTCAAGCCACCACCAGAAGTTGGTCGGTCTAAACTCCCAGTTCTGTCCCGGCAGCCATTCATGTGCTTGCGGCCCGAAAGCGACAACCGTTCCACCGTTTTCAGCGAAGTTCCGGATTTTATCCTTGGCTTGATCTATCAGCCCTTGATGAAGCTGTGATGGGAACAACAGCACCCCAAATTCATCCAGCGGTGTGTCTGCAAACTCCGGCAAATAAATCAGCTGCTTGATATATTGATTGTATTTCGGTTCGGTATAGGTCCGATGGTGCTGAACACAGCCGCCATATACGACTCCGATCTTCCTCATAGGGCCGCACCTCTTTCTTCTAGCTGTTTATACTCATCACGGATCCACTGAATTAGCTGCGGTCCTATGCGACCAGAATTCCTCTCCGGGCTCATGTAGCCGAACAGGTCATTACCAGAATGCACAAGAATGGTCCCACGCGTACTATAACGGTCGATGTAAACGATTGGTTCTCCGTCAGGCAGCGTCAACAATACTTCCGCTCCAGCGGGAACTGGGTGATGTCCTCTCGAAAAAAAACCAGCAACCCCTTTATTAAAGGTCATATCATCTGGTTTAACGCCTTCAAATATAGGATGTGGCTGGTGCACCGATACCATGTAATCCTGATAGCTGTTAATCGTTCTCGGTACGAAATTCGAACCCCCAGGCAGCCATGGACGAAATAAATGTCCGCAGAATACAAGCACCTTGCCACTGTCGAGGAACCGGCGAATGAGGTCCTTTTCCTTCAATAAGAACTCTTGGTCGATAAGTCCAGGAATCGCTATCGCTTTGTAACATGATAGATCACAGCTCGGCAAATCATAAGCATCTATA
Source organism: Paenibacillus sp. UNC451MF (assembly GCF_000686845.1). Classification (GTDB taxonomy): domain Bacteria; phylum Bacillota; class Bacilli; order Paenibacillales; family NBRC-103111; genus Paenibacillus_S. The sequence continues at coordinate 16,628 of NZ_JMLS01000040.1, forward strand.
ATATTGAAATCCTTCTGAAACCTAACATCATTCACACGCGCTTCCACAAAATTGCCTCTAGAATTTAACATGAGTATATCCTTCATTATCTTTCAACTCCCGTTATCTCTATTTCTTGTTATAACTGGTTCTCCTCCAGCAGCGAATGAATTACGCTTTGAGAGAACAGATGCCGCGATTGCCGACGACGAGAAGATATAGGAATGCAAGTCCCCTGTATTTTAAAAACACCTATTGAATCATGACAAAATTGATCATATTCCAAATGATAATGAATATCAATATCATCAAAATCAAATGGGATTCAGCATTTGCCTGAACCATATAGTATGGTAGCGTTCTCATTTGAATTTCCTATGGTACGATAACTTATTAGGGGTCTTCTGAATTTTTTTGCAGGCAAAACCATTTCTGCGCAGACACGCAAATAGATTTTATCCAAATTCATTAAGCCTGATAAAAAAAGAACTGCCCCTCAGCCATCATGTTGGCTTTTGGGGCAGTCATGACACTAACTGCTCGGAATCAAACGTCTTCACTTTACGTGCTTCAGTGTTTTTCTTTCCTATGGATCCTCGAACATACATTAGTAAGCTTACTGTTTGGTAATCATCCACGTGACACCGAATTTATCTACGACTTCTCCGTAATAAGCCCCCCATGGCTGAAGAGCAAAAGGATACTTGCTTTCGCCGCCCTCTCTTAGCTTGGCATATGCCGTTCTGGCTTCTGACTCATCGTCATAGTTTAAAGCAAGACTGATGCTGCGGTTATACGAAACTGGCTCGAGTGAATCGGAAAACATTAAAGTATTCGTACCTGCCACTGTCAAAGCCAAATGCATGACTTTATCTTTCATCGCCTCAGGTGTTTCCGGCATCTCACCGAATGTGGTGAGAAACTGAATTTCGCCACCGAGTGACTCTACATAAAAATTCGCCTGCTCTCTTGCATCCTCCGACATCAAATAAGAGTGAATTCGTGCTCCCATAAAAGTTCAACAACCTTTCCACTTGAATTTGTCCTTACATGAATACGACGAAGGAACAATGGTGAAATCGACAAAGGAAGTAAATTTTTTTAAATTATCATGTTCAATCTCGCATAACCATCCTTGCGAAATTTCTATGGCTTTTGAATAAAGTAATGGTGTTTTTGATCGAATTGTTCTTTTGTACGGTGTTTTCTCGATTTTGGCCTTGAAGTGCAAGGAGAATGGGAATCGGAATTGTCATAGTAAATCTTCATCAGCACCCTTTATTCCGCAGTCGGAAGCAAAGTGTTATGTAAGGAACTTTCCATCCCTAAAGGAAGCTTCTTTTGCTGTTTTGGAAAAATGCCTGGTTGTGATTGCCATGCCGAAAATGGTTGGTTGGTATGAGTGCGGCGTTTTTACCGGTAATATAAAGGAGAATTCATTGACCGGGATGATGAACACTACGTCAGCTTCCTTCGCAATGGAACACCGGAGCCTCCCAAGCTATCAGACAAATGGATGTCTCTAGGCTTATTGCGGCAAATATATAAAGTAAACTACCAAGATACCCAAGTAGTAATCAACCAAGAAAACCAAGAAGTTTTGCGTCTTCCTCTTCCATCCAATTGGAATCAGATTGATGTGAAGGAGACCACTTCGGGCAACATTCGGATCAAAAAATTTGATACCGGAACAAATAAACAGATTACCGAAACCTGGATTGACGAAGACACCTTGAAGCTAAAGGCCGGAGTTAAGTTCACTTTCACTGGTAAAACCGGCGTTGATGATTTTGCCTTTTACGGTCCCCTTCAAGAGAAGTCCACAGAATCGCAAAAGTTGCTTGAATTGAAGCTTCCAAGCTCGTGGAATAATAGCTCCACAGGAGCAGCCACTGAAATTAACGGACTGCATGTGAAAAAAGAAAACAGAAAACATTACTTTCTCGTAGATGATTTAAAAAAGTTAAAAATCATCACCATCAGTAATGAAAGTAAAGATTTCACCATCTACTTTAACGTGGATGATCTGATCGCCGCCGGACTTATCAAATAACGCTTTTTGCGGTTGCTTTTGATTTTTTTCTTACACAAAAGAGTCTCTCTCCCTATGGAGGCTCTTTTTGTTGCTCTTATTGCCAAAGCAATCAACCCATTGTTTTGGATCAGCCGATGTGGATCTGGGAAACCAAGCGGTAACTCACTGCCACACCGTCGCTGTTTGCCAATATATTTTTCTGCTGAAAGAAACGACCATTGTCCCCACCGTCGCCATTCATGAAATTTTGTACACCACTACGAACTAAATCACCTGTTGGTCCCATGTAATTAAGTCTACAACTCCCTCCTCATCCCAAGAGCAATCTAAGCTTGATGTGAACCAGGATAAATGACCGAGAAATTCATAAAAACGCGACAATCGGAAAGAAATCAAGGAAATGCCTGAACTGCAAGGGCTTCGGTCTCTTATCGAGTGAATGTCTGAGAAAAAGAAAAAAAGCCGAGCAAAAATCAGGAGTGAATCCTGAAAATCGTTCGGCTCAGTGGCAAACTTTAAGTGATGAGTGGTGAACTTTGTAGGATAGTCGGAGACTTAAATTGCTGTCTTTAATACCCCTGTCAGGTGGTAAAAAACTCTGGAACCAATTTTGTTGAATTTACTGGGTTTGCCGCGGCACGTGATAATCAACAAAAATAAAAAGTGTGGAACCACCAAAAACTACTATATAAAGAAAGTTGGAAACTGTCCTATTTGCCCAAGTGCGTTTCCAACACAAATTAAAATATTAACGTTCTTAGTCTAGTTATATTCCCGAAGAATTATATTGTATTGGTATTGTTGTTCAGTATCACCCAAGACATTCATAAATGCCCCGAACAAATCATTCTTAAATTTGAGGTAAAATGATACAATCATTCTGTGCCTACCCAAGATGAGGCTCGTATAAGTGTTCAACTCTGAGGCTTGTTAATTAAGTATGATAGTATATCCATAGTCCTTTATTACCCGCGGCAACCTTTTGCTCGCAAAATGAAAAGCCTTATGAATTAAAAAGAAAGCAAGTCCCTAAGGGATTTACCGATTGGGACTTGCTTTTAGCATTTCAGGATTGTTCCTCACATTCATATCAAGGTTACCAATTTTACCGTTTAAGCTCCATAATTTTTTTGTCCACCTCTTCATCTACACTTCGGAGAGCTGTATTCAAGTCCATATTACCTGCAACGATTTGGGGGATGACTTTATTCAAGGCATTGACCGATATACTATCATAAATTGTTTTCGGCGAGGTTGTTGCGGGCTTGTTGTAAAAGACCGCATTCAAGTTTTTTCCCTTGGATTTGGAGCTTGTTATAAAGGAGCCTTTAGACGCATCCAAAGCAGGTATACCCCCAGCGTATAAGGGAACATTATCCTGATATTCCTTCGATTCCATATATTTTAAAACATTCATAACAGCGTCTTTATGTTGGCTGATGGAAGTCATTCCTATATAGACTGGATATTCTTGCGGCCCAACGCTAGGATTTTCTTTGAAAGTAGGTAGAGAAACCACATCCCAATCAACCATGTTTTGCTGCAACTCCGGAATTTGGTTTGTGTAGGAAGCCAATCCGGTCATCATTGCCACATTTTGGCTTTTAACAAAATCAGTTCTATTTGGCAGAGAACTTTTATTGTTTACGTTGTCTTTCATCTCAGGTCCACTCATGTTGTTTAAATACACCGTTTGTATGAATTCAGTCCATTTGGGATCTGATGTTAACATGGATTTGTTGGTCTTCGGGTCAATTAGTAGGAGCGATAATTGGTTCATGAGAAAGGTATGGGGTATCCATTCAGCCGTCAGCCCATAATACTGACTTCCGTCATTTCGGGTCATTTTTTGGGCCAACTCCCTCAATGCTTCCCAAGTCATGCCATCTTTTGGATAGGCAACGCCGAATTTGTCAAATAACACCTTGTTGTAGTAAAGCACCAATGTGTCAGTATACAAAGGTAATGCCCACATTCCTCCTTTGGAGATCGACTTCATATACTGAACGGAAACCTGATTTAAGCTGCTTAGATCCAAATTGTGTTTTTTAAATAGATCTGTCATATCGTACTGAAATCCACCCTGGTCATAAACATCAGCAAGGCCACCAACCGATGACAAATAAAGATCAATCGGTGTATTTACCGCAAAAAGATCTGGCAATTTGGGTGCATTGCCATTTGAAGAGATGTAGTTAAATGTATAATTGGGGAACTTCTTCTCCAGTAGATCCGCGCCTGCCATTTTTTTCATTGCGTCTACGCCAGTCGATCCTGACCAAATGGTAATCGTGACATTTTCATTGCTTGTGTCTGATATGCTCGTCTGGGACGATTCCCCGGTTGAGTCGGACACAGTATTCGTAGTTGCCGTTTGGGTGCTGCATGCAGCCAGGAACATTGTGACGAATGCGGTAACTGTCAAACCTGCTAAATTTTTGGGCAACATTTGATTTCCCCTTTTACTTGATTTTTTGATCCGGTTTCAGCAACATGCACAACATTAGGATGAACACTGCGTCAATCTAACGCATTCATAAAGCAACACTTTATCCCATTTAGTGGGTTCCAATACTCTTTTCAGTAGATGGCAGGAATTCAAAAAAAAAAAGCGGAATTTGACGACACCACTATTCGAATCTACTTCAGCTTCATCCCCACAGTCAGCTCAGTTAACTACTCCTTCTGATACAACCTATACAATACTGAGGCAGCTTGCGCTCTTGTGGCGCTGCCCTTCGGTTAAAAATAGCCCTCCGTCATTCCGTTCATCAAACCGGCTTGCTGCAATGCGGTGACCGCTTTTCTTGAAGGTTTGTACCTTTTTCTAAGAGATGGACTTTTTCAGTGGCCTCGTCAAAGTGAACGCTGTTTACTTGTCCTTCTAAATTCTATTTAAAATATTTTGTAAAGCAGTAAAAGCAATATGAAATCTTTGTAAGCCTCCATCTTCTTTCAACATACCTCTCCATTCTGGATATTCATACTTGGCAAGTTCTTTAAACTTACCAAGATGTGGCTCAAGGGAGAGAAAACCTTGGTATCCATCTGCTTGTAAACAACTCAATACTTCTTCTATTCGCCCAACCCCTATACCAGCAGGCACAACTCGACCATCCTGAATGGCATCTTTAATGTGAACATACTTTATATAGGGCCTCAACATATCTAAGGCCTTAGGAAATACTTCTGTACCGCATTGAATAAAGTTAGCAGGATCAAATGCACAAGCAAAATGATCAGTTTTCATGGTTTTCATAATATCCAAACAACGTTCAGCATTATCGCCATAAATATGACTTTCGTTCTCATGCAAAATGGTAATACCACTTCCTTTTGCAATCTCAAGGATAATCCCTAACCTGGTCATTATTTCATCTCTATATAGAGCTGGATCCTCTCCACTTGGGATATAGAAGCTAAAGATTCGAATGAATGGACTACTCAGAGTATGTGCAGTTTCAATAACGTGTTTGAACGATTCGAGGTGGGAATTAAAATCTTCATGAATGTGAATCTTTCCGATTGGCGAACCAATGGAAGAAACTTGTATGCCAAAATCTGAAAGTTGATTCCTAACCTCAATAACATCATTCTTGGAGAGTTTTGAAATATTTTTCCCATCTACACCACGGATCTCAATGTATTGTATTCCAAGTTCATTTAACCCATAGAGTTGGTTCTTAAAATTTGAATCTATTTCGTCGGCAAAACCAGTAAGTATAAATTTAGACATATGAGACACCACTTTCTTGAGAGATACCCTATACTCACCGCAATTTATATATCATTTCGCTCACTGCATCGATTGATATAGTCTATATATGACTGAAGCCGCTTGAGCTCCTGTAAGGCTATATTCATTATCACCCACAGCCACCACCGTAAATCTAAATTCGATATGAGCTTCTTCCTTTCAATGCCACTAAATAAGTTTGATTAAATAAAATCCTCCAACTTCCATGTTTTACGGTAGTTAAGACAAATCGTATCCGCTGTTGGGAATTCAACAGGCAACCAAATGTAGGAGCATCGTTCAAAATTTTGTGTGTTATGTCGCTCTGCCATGTGAATGAAGAAACCTGACTTTCCTTCAACAGGAAGGATATAAGTACTTTGAGACTCGAAGGTCGTTCCTGTATCATTCACACAAGGATCACCCATATCCGTCCATGGTCCCCACAGACTTTCAGCCCTAAAATATTTTGCAGGATTCGTTCTCCAACTGGTAAGCCCTGATGTAATCATAAAATAATATCCATTTTGATAAAGGATTGCCGCTGCTTCCCTCCTATATGCAACATCGAGTCTTCGGTACTCATTAGTAAAACTTAAATAATCCTCGCTTAGCTTAACAATATACAGACAGCGATCTTCATCATCTACAGCTCGATCATATATAAAGTATCCCGTTCCATCATGGTCCTTATATAGTGTGCAATCTCTTACTGCTCCAGCATTATCAACAGGACGTGTATATCCACGCCATTCGTATTCACCATTAATGGTGCTGCAGGTAGCGACACCTGCCTCAGCAGTTCCGATCGCAAATCCATGATCACCAGGATATTCTATATAGTGAACCCACATGACGAATTGCTTTGTTTTTTCATTGTAAATAACTTTGGGTCTTTCAAATCGCATAGGTCCATATAGAGGGTGCCCCACTTCGTTCGAGCAATGAAGGATAACACCCTCATAGTTCCAATTGTATAGATCAGACGAGCTGTACATAACGACGCCAACTGTTGTAGTTTGTCCGCCTTTACCTCCTCCAAGTGAAGGCAGAGGACGGAGCTTCATGCCATACCAATAGTACTTCCCGTCAACAAATATAATGCCTCCATCGCTTGCATTGATCACGTTTCCATCTGTATCGAGCCATGAGAAATATTCGTCCATCTCCCCATTTGTAAATTCTTTATATTTGATGTTGTTCATCGTGAGTCCCCCTTAATTTTTAAAAGTTAAACTGAGGCAAGTAAGATGGATTAGCCACCATCAGTTCGTCTTCCAATTGACTTGCTGTGTCCTTGTTATAGTGCTGAGCGCCGATTCAAATGACGCTATCCTCTAGTTGATATACATTTTTCACTCTTCCATTCCTACTTGTCCGCTCAGTCAGTCTATCAACGATATAATGAGCACCCACATAACTAGTATGGGGGGTGCTGGTACCGGTTACTTCTTATTCATATCCTTATAAGCAGCTCTGCGTTCATCTGCTACGGCTTGCCCGCCAATTTTCAGATACTCTGCGATGATTCCATCATATGTCTTATTGAATTCATCCGGCTTAGCTAAAACCCCCTTAACGATCGCCTCCTGAGCTTTATCCCTCAGTACTTTTCCGTATTTAGTCTCGGATTCGATCGGGCGATCAAGGCGCGGAACGGTCTCTCCATCTTTAAGCGCATTTTTGATACTTTGCAAAGCTACCTCTTTATAGTCCGGGAACGAAAGGACGGTTGCTTCGAGATTTTTCTCTTGAGAGCCGAAATCCTTGCCATTAATCATGATTGCAATATCTGGGTTATTATAGAACGTTTTCTTCGCTTCGTCCGTTGTGATCGCCTTTGGTAAACCATTCTCTAACGTATAATGCTGACCTTCAATGCCGTTCGTGAGCGTAAACAGTACATCTGGCTTCGACATCCAATCCAGATACTTTATCGCTTCCGCCGCATGCTTGCTTGTCTTCGGAATCATCATGTACATGCCGATCGGATCGTAAATCGATTTCGGTGTCTTGCCTTCCTCATTCGTAAATGGATCTATCACGATATATTCTGCACCTGGAACGTTCTTTTTTAACGTATCAAAGACATTACCAGGCCCCATCATGCTTGGATGAGCAGCTAAGCCAGTGAAAGCACCCACAAGACCGTTTGAAATATCTTGGCGGTTGGCATTTCCGTCTTTATCAAGCGCGAAATCCCGTTTAATCAAACCCTCAGCATTCATCTTATTTATGAACTGCACGCCTTCTTTGAAGCCTGGCATCAGCACTCCGGGTATATTGGAGCCCTGCGCCGACGAAAACGCATATTTATCTTCTTCCGACATTTTCTTAACGAATGACATGATTGGAACCATACCGTCATCCGCATTGAAGTTGTACGGTATCAATTTACCGCCAGTTTGACCAGGGTCTTTCTCCTTAAACGCTTTCATCGTTTTGTAAAATTCGTCCGTCGTCTTTGGAACTGGCAATCCTAGCTTATCCAACCAATCCTTCCGAATATAGGTGGATTTAGAAAACTGCAGCGGTCTCTTAGCGGGAATTGCATATTGCTTGCCGCTAAAAATGCCGTAGGAAAGAATCTCTGTACCAAGAAACTTTTTCAAATTAGGCCCGTTTGCATCGATCAATGAGCTGAGTTCCGTTAGACCGCCACTTTTTACATAACCATTAATCGTTGATGTGTCATATGTGAATACAATATCAGGTGCATCGCCAGTCGCCATTAGCACGTTGAGCTTATCCACCTCTTGAGTTCGTGGTACCGGAACGAATTGGAGCTTGATGTTATTCGGATCTCCAAAGTTCTTCTGAATCCATTGCGTCCAAAAGTTATTATCGACGGGACCGGCACCTGCAGGCGCATTACCACGGTCGAACATCTCCACCTTCAGGGTAACGGGCTCTTTACTTGCACTGCCTGCCGTGCTTACGGAGGTATTTGGAGCAGCCTCCTTAGCCGGACCTGAGCAAGCTGACAGCATACCCGCCAACATCACAGCGGCAGCTGAAATTCCAAACCATCTTCTTTGATTTGCTTTCATGTTCTAACTCCCTTTCTGTTCTTGTTTACATGTATGTTCCACCTCTACAAAGAGAGGGGTCGACCCAAATCTTGAATACGATTTCAAAACTCAAGTTCAGATCAGTCATCCACAATATAAATGAAGTACTCCGTTCAAAACAATAGTTTGATTTCCGTCGACTGTTCAAATTCCAAAACCCTTGATATGACTGGCATTGACGGCAAAAAAAGAACGCCTGTCTCAAAAATACAGGCGTTCCCAACTGCAATTAGATTCGATTCGTTAACAAATCAAAAAAAAAAAACGGGGGGGGCATCATTCTTCCTCCGAAAAAGTTTTCGTTTGAGACTCCCTGTACTGTCCTGGTGACAAGCCAACGATCTTCTTGAAAACCTTAATAAATGAAGTCGGAGTCAGATATCCAACCTTTTCCGAGATCTCCTGTACGGGTGCCTCAGACTCGCAAAGTAGCTTCTTAGCATATTCGATTCTTAATTCGAGAAGAAAGTCCGTAAAATTTTGACCAAAGCTTTCTTTAAACAACTGGCTTAAATATTTGGAATTGATTTGAAAAAGGTCGCTCAGCATCGTAAGGGAAAGATTCGGGTCCATAAAATGCTCCGCTACATAATCGCGAATTTGCCTCATCAGCGTATTGTAGCGGCGGCTCTGGGCAAGCTCCCCAAGCTGACCGGCCAGCTGCTCCAAAGCTGTTTGGAAACAAGCTTCAAGCTGCATTAGAGTATCCGATTGTTCAATCGCGAGAAGCAAGCCCGGCTTGGCTTTTCGTAGCCAATCCTCTACTTCAAGCTGTGCTCCTTCCAGCTCGTATTCGAGATGGAAGATAAAGTAGTGCAGCAAACGATCGACATCGTCTTTACCAAGATGATGCAAGGTCATCATGCCGAACAGTCTCTTCAGCTCATTCATCCAATTAGGTTCCGACATCCGAAGCATACGGACAATCGTTCGAATGGTGTCTAGATAGTCGAATAGTTCTCCATCGTGCTTCCTTGTAATTTCAACCCCGGCAATTACTTGATTTGTACCGCGTGTTACTTTATGGCTAACAGCCTCTGCTGCTGCTTTAAATGAGCCGCCGATGGCAGATTCCTCGTCGGCGGCCGTACCGACGCCAATCGTAACCGTGAATTCAAGGTGCTCCTCGACCCAAGACCGAATTTGTTCCGAGATTTGAAGCACACGATGCTCCAATGACCCGTTTTCCTCTGAAATGAGCAGGAAGACAAGCAGATTTTTCGAAATCCACTCCACCACGATCCGCTGGCCATTCTGCTCCGCGACTTCAACAGCAACACTGCTGATAATAAATTTGAACAACGATTGGTCACTTGGATTATAGTTCAGTCCGAATTTGACATAGTGGTCAAGCTCCAGCACAGCTACAATAAAATAACCTGCCTCTAGCCCGAAATGATGCCGTTCCTGCTCCCACGAAACGGGATCGCCTTCATATTCCTCCTTTAATAACATTTGCAGAAACTGCTGTCTTCGAATGACCGAGTGTTCCTGCTGTTTTTCTTGAAAAGCCATATTATTCGTAATTAAGCGTTCAATCGCGTTATCAATAAAAGCAAATTCATTTTTATTTTCTTTCTGATCAGGAGCCTTGATGGCCGAAGAAAAATGGTTGATCCGTTGTAAAATCGCTTCGATCGGCTTATAGCTTCTGCGGGTAACGTAAAAGGTCGCCCCAACCGCAAAGACGATTGCCCCGAGGGCCAAAAGGATCCAGACCGTGCTTCCATGAAACAGGAAATCCAGCAGTTTGCCGCCTTTGATGCCTATTCGGTACGTCCAGCCCGTATAATCCGAAACGACGTTAGCAATAAGATTATTCTGAGAAGCTGCCGGGCTTTTCTCGTCGAAGAATGGCTTTCCCTGGGCATCGAACAGTTCCGCTACCGTTAATTTCTGGTCGATCATTTGTTTAATATAAGATTCAATCGAAGACACCCTAATGTTAATAATTAAATAACCTAGACTTCCGGAATCGCGGGGAATTTTCAACCCTAACGAAATAACGCTTACTGATGGGGGAGACTTTATCCCTTCACTTTCTTTAAGCCTCGGTGAAGTCCAAACTCCCGTCAGCAAAAGCTCCTTCGAGCTGCGAATATAGCTTTGATCGGGGAATTGATCAATGGGCCGCATCGTGGTTTGATCGAGCACCATACCATCCTTTGCCCGATATACGTATATGGAATCGATAAGCCCATATCGAACTTTAAGATTGCTAAGTAAATTAGAAATGTCGAATGCCATTCCCCAATCCAAAGGCCCATCCAGAAACTGCTGCAATTCATCGTTCGTTTCCACCATTTTCTGAGCATCGACGGAAATGTTTTTCAAAGAACTATCCACCGTGTTCTCAATAAATGCAGCCGTTACCTGGTTTGCCTGAATCGCATTACGAACATTATTTTGATTGATGATGGCAATGAAAATAATGATCAGCATACTAGCCGTGACAAATAGAATGGGAAGGTACGAAAGCAGCATCCTATTGATGTAATGATTATTACCGATCTTCATCATCCCCACCCTTATCATTCGAGTTAACCATACTATACATAAATTGTGTTGAAAGACACAACAGACCAATTTCAGACAAAGGAATCACCTCCACTATATGAGAAGTGTTCCAGAATACACAATAGTTCGATTTCCGTCTATAGTTCAAATTCCAGATTCCTTGTTATTACAAGCTTTTTACCTCAAATAGAAAAAAACGCCCTTCTTGAAATGACGGGCGTTCCGACTGCTTATTCTGTTACACACCGAACCAATCGGCCAGCTTTTGGGCTAGCTCGTCATCCGACAGGGGATTGCGGTGCGTGTTTTCCAAATAAATATATTTCTCTGTTTCCGGCATGATAAATTCCTTATACCACAAGAAGAAGTCCGGGCTGTCCCCGTGCATGCGGAGCCAGCGGCGGAGCGTGTCCATATTTTGCACCGTGCTACTGATATTCGTCAGCCAATCCGCCCGAAAGAAATGAGACCATTTCCCGTGTTCGGCTTGCTTCAGCGCAGCAAGGCCCTTCTCGTACTTCCACATCGCCTGTGAAGCATAAACGAACGCCAGCGGGAAATTTCCCATCCGGTAGGCGGAGTACGATTTTCCTAGCTTATCGAAGCCCTCGCAGCCTGATAAATGCATCTCTACGTGCAACTGCAAGTGATCCTTCAGCCGAAGCCGGTCCGGTTCCGCAAGGCCTGGAAGCTGACTTTCGATCGGCTCGAGCAGTTCGAGCCAACCAGGAACGGCATCGGCGCACTTCCGTCGAAACCACTCCACTTGATCCGGAAAATTGATTTCCCCTGTCGCCCAATACAACGCGCCAAGCGGTTGATCAGATCTCCCTTGAAGCCAATGACCGACGATTCTGCGGGCCGGATGGTGATAGAACTCGTCTCCCGCCCGGTCGTCTTCGTTCGGACCGTATAGAATCGTTTTGCGAGCATAGTCACGGTATAGTTCGGCGATTTCTACCGAACCGGTGGGGAACATCCGGTTAACAAAAGTACGAAGGTGCTCTTCCGCATCCACTTCTCCCCCCAGCCAAAGTTCGCGCACCAAATCTAGCGTATAGATATGAGGCCGGATGTTGCCGCTATTGACTAGAAGGTAATCCTTTGCGCCAGCCTGGAAAGCCCCCTCCAGCTCATCTCTAATGAAGCTGGTCGGCGATGGGAACAAAGCCAAGTGATTAGAAGCTTGCAGATCGTGAAACGTCACATGGTAGTAAATACCATGCTTGCCTTTGTCTTTAGGGCCGGGTAAGGAAGGAATGCGCAAGTTCTCGTTGTTATTACGGCGGGAAACCATTTTTCCGTACCCGTTATCCGCCCAAATCTTGATAATATCGTCCGGAATGCTGATATGACCTGCTTTATATAATTCCGCGATCTCACCATACAATGCCACACTGCACTTGGGATCAGGCACCTTGCCTCGAATCATTTCATATTGTTTGCGCACGACGCGGCTAATCATTTCACCACGCTTTTGCGGCGTGTCGAATGCAGGATCCTTTGCCCAGAAAGGCTCATCTCCTTGCCCACGGAAGGAAAGAACCCAAACAATGTTACGGTCCTTCTGCTTCTCGATCGCTTCTTCCCACAAGGTTTCGAACAACTCCGGGTTTTCTTGATAGCTTGCCTTCTTTCCGGGATAGGCCCGCAGAAACATCTCGGCTCCCAGAGGCTCGGCATGATGGTGTGTGACCCAAAGTCCCATCTCGGCGGCCAGATCGGCATGAATTCCATGCTTCGGTAGATCGGTACCGGGGATGACCATATTTCCGCCACAGCGCAGCAACGTCTCAAATACTGGCTGCCATACCTCACGAGTCGGAGGATAATCTTCCTTCCACCCGATCAGACACACCTCGTCGTTGACGAACCAACCACGGAATCGAACAGCCGGCTCAAACGAATCATAATCATTAGTCGGAAGTTCTATATGGCTGCACCGTTTGGGAGGCAAGTCCGCCCAAAACCAGAGCGGATCAACGCCGAGATGCTTTCCGCTATACTCGAGCATGCCGTAAACCAAGCCGAGATCGTCCTTCGCAGCAATATGCAACTCGGTTCTTCCACCATCCATGATAAACCGAAAACAAAATGCCTCCGGCCAATCCGGACATCTTTCCTCAGGTACCGCATAGCGGAACACGACGTCAGCATGCTCCTCCTCCCCTAAAACCGAGGTCGGTACCGTACCCAGAACCTGTTCATGGTCTCTCTTCACCATTTCCCAAGCATGGCGAACCGGCGAAGTTGGATTGTTCGGGATGCGGTAAATTGTTTTCCGGTCAATGCTAAATGCCAAAGTAAGTCTCCTCTCCATCCAAGCCTGCAGAGAATCGCCGGCTCCCCCTAAAAGGCCCCCCGGCGATTCTCCTTCGACATATCTAGTTTGTTTTTCTCTTATAAATTTCCGGCTCTCTTAAGATTCCAACTGCCTTAAGCTGGTACTGATAAGAGAAGCTTTCATTAACTGTCCGCCATGAAGCATCACCGTACCATCTCAGCTGCTCGTCGGCCAGATGAAGCTGTCCAAATGAATTGATTCTGCTTCCAAAAGCCTCCAAAACGACTCTGTGCTTCCCTTTTCCCAGATATCCAAGCGATGCGCGGTAAGGCGAGTATGCAATCGTTCCCGTTCTCTTTCCGTCCACGCTGACGCCGATAAGAGGCGCGCGGAATTTGGTGATTCCTACCTCGTACTCGCCTGTTTCCTCCACTTCAAATTCGAATTCATATCGAACATTCCCACCGTAGAACGGCAGCCCCTGTCCACATATATCGCTAAATCCGAGTTTTTCAGGCAACCTTATAACGGAGGCCATATTTCCGACAGCCTTCACCCCGAAATCGCCGAGCAGATACATATTTTCTACGTTGAAATGAGACGCATAGGCTATTTTCACATGAATATTCAGCTCTCCGGCAGATACCGGCATCATGGCAAACCTACGGATGCTCTCATCCACATAAAATCCGCAGTCTTTCAGCTCTGCCTTAACGCCGTTCACAATGATTTCCGTCATTTCCGGCTGCTCTAACGCCAGATACCATTCATCAAGACCGGCTTCCAGCTCAACCTTGAAATGCAGTTCAAGCACATGCTCCGGCTTTTCCTTCGAATTGGCAAACGGCTGGGCTACTCTCTCATAGCGAATTGGCATCCCAAGCTGCTGGCGGAGCTTATTGTCCAGGCGAAGCAGCTCTTCTACTGGCTGCCAATTCCCGCTATCCAGACGGTATTCCGCCATATCGAGCACAAGCACATTCGGCTCGGAAAGCGAGTAGTTCGCCGGATTCACAATGGTTTTCACGTTTTCCCACTCAGCGAGATTTGCTGCATCCACGATTTCCGCTGCGCATGCTGTGGCATAAGTCTCATCGGTTCTTTTAAGCTTCAAGAGAAGACTGTCATCTTCGTGCATTCTCCATTTGAAGACCGTGCTGCCATTGGCATAATTGACCTTTATTTCTTTCGTTGAACCAGTGTGGGTATTGTAGATCGTTACCTGCCAAGTCCCCGGAATACTGATTCTAAGCAGCTCCGAAGTTGTCAAATCCTCATTAATAATCTTTCTTCCGTTGGCAAGAAATACAAAGCGGCCCTCCTCGATTTCACGCATCTGGTATAGAATGAAATCCGCCGTGGAACCATCGGCCTTTCTTACTTCGATATCTCTATATTTATCCAGCGCACGAACAATCCCGTTCTTCGAAAAACTTACGCGGCTACACGCATTTGCAAATTGGCTTCCTTGCTCCGAATCACAGGCATCTACATAAGTTGGTGCCTCCCCAGCGAATACAATTTCGCCACCAGCTTCTCTGAACTGTCTCAACGCTGAAAGCGTTGTGCTGCGAATGGTATGGCAGTTGGGAACCAAAACTACATCATAGGCCATTTCGCCGACATGGAATTTTCGGTCCGAGCTTTCCGCATATTGATCCTTCAGCAGGGACTCACTGATAAAGTCAAAGTCCAGTTGTTCAAATAGCAACCATTCGATGACACCTTGAAAATTCTTTTCGAGCTCATCCCGCATTCTCTTCGTGTGTTCATTCGGCCCTGTATATAGCCAGAAGGTTTCCACCGGATGAATCACGCCTATGCGGACACGCGGCTTTCCACTCGTCAAAGCTACATTGACTCTAGCAAAGTGCTCTTCAACCATCGCATATTCTTTATACCAAGGCGATTGGTAAAAAATCGATGCCGGCCAGTCTCGTTTGGCCGCACCCGCCATGCTCATCCAGGCCAAATGATGAACTCTGAGGGTAACGCCCAGCGCCGCCTGCCAATCCCCCCCCAGCTTATGTCTTCTGAAATCCAGATCCCAATTCGTAGCGCCGTAGAGTTCGGACATAAGACCTTCCCGTCCATACTGATGCGCCGCACTCTGCGCTTGCTTAGCGGTAGAATATACCCGATCATCGCATAATACATCGATACCCGGGAGTCCGAAGCTCCGGTAAAACCGCATCGCCTCACCGAGTTCCGCTGTCTGGGCGAGCAATGTATCTTCACTCTTCATGTGCCCGGTCATGGTGATTCCATGCTCCTCACACCATGCGCCTATGGTATCGGCAAAGGCAGTGACAAACATTTCCGCTACAATATCACGGTACCGGTATTTCGCCGTGGAAGATTTTCCATCCGGACGCTCCCATACCAGTTGCGGGAAGATCTCGAAAAAGTCATCTCCATACCGCTCCTTATACACCTCAGCTACTTTTTCGGTGAAGGGGTAAGTAACGCCTTCCTTAGCCTCTGCATATCCCAGAAAGGTATTACGCGTAAGCTGCGCCTCATCTGTAAAAATCGACGGAACCACACTGCCGAATTCCTCTCCGATTTCCCTGTAGTACAATTCATGGGTCGTTTCAACAAAACGCTTGATCGCTTCCGGATTCATTACATCTACATAGGATTCATGGTTAAACCAAGGTAGCTTCGGCCGGAGCTCCAGATACAAATCCCATACATTTGCACCTTCCTCGCCTTGCTTGAGAATCCGCCAGGAAGTTAAATATCCGTTTACCAGTGTAATATCGTAGCTGATTAACAGCGTCTTCTCATTCGAAGACCGTTCGGGATCATAGATTCTGGTATCTCCGGACCGCGGCATCAGAACCAAGTGTCTGCCGCGAAAGCGTTCTTCTTTCGTCGCTATTCCGCCCGCAAATCCGGAAGGCCAGCGATCCTCGTCATATAAATAGACAAGCAGATTCTCTTGCTTCGCTTTCTCAACGCTGAGCTTGACAGCATCCATAAATTGTTCTCCGAGATACGGTGTGTCAAGTCCGATTCTTGCGTGGATATGGAAACCGCCCATGCCCATTTCTTTAAAATAATCCACCTGCTTCAGAAGCTTTTCTTGATCCAGTTCGCAGTTCCACGACCAAAAAGGCGCACCACGATATTTCGCGGAAGGGTCTTGAAATAAAACATCGAAGTTTTTCTTATTCTGAGCCATATTTTTTCCTCCGTGATGGAAAATAGAATGGGGAGCATCAAAGGCCGTCGGAAGGGCAGGCTTTCATCTCCCCATATATAAACCGGTTTATTTCTTCATTTCTTTGTAAGCGGCTCTACGTTCGTCGATTACGGCTTGGCCACCCAGCTTCAAATATTCCGCAACCGAAGCATCGTATATTTTGTTGAAATCCTCCGGCTTGGCCAGAATGCTCTTAACGACCGTTTCCGTCGCCTTATCGCTGAGCGTTTTGCCGTATTTGATCTCGGAGTCGATCGGACGATCAAAGCGTGGAGCTGTGTATCCATCTTTGAGAGCGTAGAGAATCGATTGTTTAGCAAGATCTTTATAATTAGGGAACGAAAGTGCAGTGGCTTCGATATTTTTATCAGCAGAACCGAAATCCTTACCGTTAATGACGATCGCTATATCTGCGTTATTATAAAATGTTTTCTTTGCTTCATCCGTCGTAATCGCCTTGGGGAAGCCGTTTTCCAGCGTGTAATGCTGGCCTTCAATACCGTTCGTGAGTGTAAACAACACGTCCGGCTTCGACATCCAATCCAAATACTTAATCGCTTCAGCCGCGTGCTTGCTCGCCTTCGGAATCATCATGTAAATGCCGATCGGATCGTAAATCCCTTTCGGTGTCTTGCCTTCTTCGTTTACAAATGCATCCATCGCCACATACTCGGCTCCCGGTACATTCTTCTTCAGTGTATCGAATCTATTGCCCTGACCCATGAAGGTCGGATGAGCAGCTATATCTGTGAACGCTCCAACAATCCCGCTTGTTTCGGCTTTCTCGGCGGCTTTGTCGTCCTTGTCCAACGCAAAGTCCGAATTGATTAGGCCCTCTGCATTCATCTTGTTCAAGAACTGCACTCCATCTTTGTAACCCGGCTTCATCAGTTCAGGTGTGTTGGAGCCCTGCCCCGTCGATAAGGCATAATTGTTTTCTTCCGACATTTTTTTCACAAACGAGCCAATAAAAGTACTGGGGTCCGGCCCATGGCCAATCGGACCGAGCAAGTATGGGATCACTTTGCCGCCGGTTTGCCCAGGGTCTTTCTCCTTGAACGCTTTCATCGTTTGGTAAAACTCTTGGGTTGTCTTCGGTACCGGCAGCCCCAGCTTATCCAGCCAATCCTTGCGGATATAGCTGGTCTTGTTGTATTGCAACGTTCTCTTGGCAGGGATAGCATACTGCTTGCCACTGAAAACACCGTAGGAGAGAACCTCTTGACCGAGGAACTTTTTCAGGTTCGGCCCGTTCTCGTCGATCAGCTTACTGAGATCAGTCAATCCTCCACCCTTAACATAATTGTTAATCGTCGTGGGGTCATATGTAAACACGAGATCGGGGGCATCACCCGAGGCCATGAGTACGTTCAGCTTATCTACTTCTTGATTCCGCGGCACAGGCACAAACTGGAGCTTGATATTGTTCGGGTCACCGAAATTCTTCTGAATCCATTGCGTCCAGAAGTTATTATCCACAGGACCGGCGCCTGCAGGAGCATTGCCGCGATCGAACATCTCCACTTTCAGGGTAACGGGCTCTTTGCTTGCACTGCTTGCCGAGCCTGCGGAGGTATTTGGAGCGGCTTCCTTTGCCGGAGTAGCACAAGCTGACATCATACCCGCCAGCATCACAGCGGAAGCCGAAATTCCAAACCATCTTCTTTGCATTGCTTTCATGTAATAACTCCCTTTCTTCTCTTCTTATATTAATTTACCCCCAAGGATCAAAGGGAACAACCGATTTTCAAGCTCAATTTATCCTTTAACTGCGCCGATCATAATGCCGGAGACAAAATACCGCTGAAGAAAAGGATATACGATCAAGATCGGTGTCGTGGCGAACATGATGCTGGCGGCCTTGAGGCTTTCCGGAACGGATTCGAATTGACTTGCTCCCTCCTGGGCAGTCAGATCGGTCACCATGCTGTTCATGACGACCTGGTACAACTTCAACTGAATCGGATACAATTCCGCGTGAGTAATGTAGAACAGCGCGTCCATAAAACCGTTCCATCGGGATACCGCATAAAACAGGCTAAGCGTCGCCAGCACCGGCATCGACAGGGGAAGGACGATGCGAATTAAGGTGCCAATGTGCGAGCTTCCGTCTAAATACGCCGACTCTTCCAAACTGGCCGGTACCGATAAGAAAAATGTACGCAAAATGATTAAGTTAAACGCGCTAATCATACCCGGTACAATGAGGGATAACAGATTGTCGAGCAGCCCGAGCTGCTTCACTAACAAATATTCGGGAATCAATCCGCCGCTGAAAAACATCGTAAAGACGATGAGCAGCATAAACACCGATTTACCCTTCAGACGTTCCTTTGTTAACGGATACGCAGCACAGATGCTCATCACCATGCTGATTGCAGTATAGGCCACCGTAAGAAAGATGGTTAACCCCATCGACCACAACATTCTCGAATCCGTGAACACGATTTCGTAGGCATGGAAGTCCAGCTCCCTCGGAAAAATCGTAACTAGCCCGGACATCACGGCTTGTTTAGAGCTAAGCGAGATCGAGATGATGTACAGAAAGGGCAGGAGACAAACGAACAAGGCCGCTCCGACAACCAGCATGATGACAGCGTCCGTGAGCCGGAAGCCCGACGGTGTTTGTTGTACTTGGGTTTTCATATCGTTTCCTCCTACCATATCCCTTGCTCTCCAAATCGTTTGGCAATCGTATTGGCGAGTACCACGAAGATGAGTCCGACCAATGCCTGGAACAAGCCCATCGCTGTCGCCAATGAGAATTGTGCCGATTGAAGACCAGCTTTATACACAAAGGTGCTGATCACTTCCGAATACTCCGCAACCAACGTATTGCCCATCACAAAAGGTCTCTCGAAGCCGATCGTCATAATATGACCTAGCTGCATGATCAGCATCACAACAATGGTCGAACGGATGCCCGGCAGTGTAATATGCCACATCTTCTTCCACCTACCGGCACCGTCCACCTCCGAAGCTTCGTAGAGCTCCTTGTTTATGCCGGTTAACGCCGCCAAATAAATGATGGTCCCCCAACCGGCGCTCTGCCAAATCCCGGTTCCTAAGTAAACAAGGACCCAGACATTCTTGTCAGTCAAAAAAGGAACCCGCGGAAGACCGAGACTGACGATGACATTGTTGATAAGGCCGTCATTTGTTGCAAACATCTGAAAGGCCAGACCACCGATAATGATCCACGAAATAAAATGCGGCAGGTACAAAATCGTCTGCGACAGCTTTTTAAACCAGATCACCCTAAGCTCATTGAGTAATAGAGCCAAAATGATCGGTGTAGGAAACGAAAACAACAAATCCAGCAAGTTCAGCATCAGCGTATTCCTTACAACCTGGTAAAACTGGCTCATCGCAAACAATTGCCGGAAGTTTTCAAATCCGTTCCACGGACTACCGGTCACGCCTTGGAAGATGCTGTAATCCTGAAACGCTATCGCCGCACCGTACATCGGAACGTACTTAAAAACTATAAAGTACAGAATGGGGAGGACGAGTAACAAGTAAAGCTGGTAGTCCCGCAAAAACCCCGATGCCGATCGACGCCTCACCGCCGTATGCAGTAATTGCGAGTTACTCTGAGTCGTAGTTCGAGCCATGTGCATCCCTTCTTTCTCCTGTTCAAAATTTAGAAGCAACCTTGATTGTGGCCCTACCTCCTGATTCCGATTGCCCGGACCAGTCATCAACAATATACTCTCAGTGTTAGGAACGACTCAATAGTTTGATTTCCGTCGACTGTTCAAATTCAAAAACCCTTGATACGACTGAGTTTGCGAGCAAAAAGAACGCCCGTCTTAGAGAGACAGGCGTTCCTTTACGTTTGCGCATTTGTAGTTAAGCCAAATTGTTGAAACTCCTAATTTACTTAACTAATACCGTATAGTTATCGTATGTCGTTGCACCAGTATTACCTAAACTAACCTGCGAATCGGCGGTATAAGTCTTCTTATATATACTAAAAGTTCGAGTTACACCATCTTCGGATTCGGTCAGATAATCGGTAGTGTCTGTCCATGTTGAGAGCCAGGAAGGCTTCGTAGTAATTCAGTCGTCAATCGCTACGTAAACCGTGCTATCCCTGGTTATCGTAAATGTAACGAGGGTCGTACCCGTGTAATTTTTAGAAGTGTTAGCTGCTTTTACAAAAAAAATCAACAAAGATGTTTAACAGAGCTTAATCATTAAATGACGTTTGATACTTTCAAACATTTCATTTGTTGGTACTGATAAAAAAGCTCTCTTACACAGTCCTCCCTTCACCTATCGAACTAGTGGATACGCTTACAAAGATTCTAACCTCCCTCCGTCTGCGCCTCACGGCCGCCTTGTGCTGATCCCATCTCTGTTTCTAAAAGGCGGACCAGTTACACAAACTATAGATGAAGGGTTCCGGACGACACAATAGTTTGATTTCAGTTGATTGTTCAAATTCTAGAACCATTGGTAGTGGGTGCATTTACGATCCTAGACGCATGCAAAGAAACAGCCGACCTCTGATCGGCTGCCGCTTAAGTTATATCGCTATCCCTTCGAGCACCTCTACCCCTTTGTTCTTGTCGATTTCCTGCGGGCACAATGAGAACGTCCACTTTGCCGATTTCTTTGACTTGTTCTTCTGTAAGCAGATGCCCCAGCTCCCCGTGTCAACAGAAAATAAAGTATTAGACTGGATATCCTTGTTCCATACGGCTTTTCGAATTGTCATTCCTTCAGACCTCGTTAAATAAGTTTTAGACTGGACTTTGAATGTAAAACAGCGACAGTCAAGGACGAGAAAATAAAGTCTTAGACTCGCGCTGTTTCGTTAAACTAATGTTCTGCGACAATGAATCATTCTCTTGTCACAAATCGGCAATCGGATCAAGTTCTTGATATTGCCAATTTTTAAGAACTTGATCCGATCACTTAAAAAGCCCGCGATTTACTTTGATTTGATCCGGACTATATTATTGTCATCCGACAGTAAGGTATGTATGTTCAAAAAGGCGAAGACATACATTAATTTTTGCAATAATTAAAGAAAACCAAAAGCCTCCATGAAAAGCAGGAGGCGAGTATTCGATTTTATTCCCGTAATAACGGTCGACGATCCGCACCTTAATTGATGCGTTCACATCTCATCTTAAACCTTATGATCGGTGGCAGGAACGGTTGAATACTTAATAATTTGTGTAGACCGAATAAAATCCTTTTTGACCCGTTCTACATTTTTCTTTTACCTAAGGTTTCTTTGAATTTTCTTATGGTGTGAATGTTATAATGTTTAAATCACGATTATTTGCTGTACTTGATGTAACGTTGTTAGCTGTCGTAACAATGACTCTAACAGAATACGTCGAGGTAGTAGTGGCTGGAGCAACATCCACTTGGGTACTAGCTAATGGAAATCTATGAGTCCCTGCACTAGTTTGATTTGAATTAAAGATCCTAGTATCAATTAATGTCGCATCTCGATATAATCGTATTTCAAAAATAAATGTCCAGTTCGCAGTAGTAATTAATTCAATAGCTAACGCATAATCAATTTTAAGTCGCTGATTAACTAAAACACCTTGAGTAACACTTACAACTATTACTTCCGTGTTTAACGGTGGAAAAACGTTTATTGATCCAGCGTTTTCAGCAAATGCTAAAGTTGGTGAAATACCAGTTGGACCAGTGGCACCTGTTGCTCCGGTTGATCCTGTAGCCCCTGTTACACCAGTCGCTCCTGTTGGCCCCGTTGCACCTGTTGGTCCCGTTGCACCTGTTGCACCTGTAGCTCCTGTAGCTCCTGTAGCACCTGTTGCTCCTGTTGCACCTGTAGCTCCTGTTGCACCTGTAACTCCTGTAGCTCCTGTTGCTCCGGTAGCACCTGTA
>NZ_JMLS01000041.1 GCF_000686845.1 Paenibacillus sp. UNC451MF
ACAATCCTTCGTCCAAGCGCATGAAACAAGCCGTCGATTCTGGAGAATTTGGTAAGCTGCTCTGCATGAAAGGCATTGTCACCTGGTCCCGAGGTCCTGCATATTACGAAACCGAGTGGAAGGGCAAGTGGGCTACTGAGGGCGGCGGTGTGCTGATTAATCAAGCGATTCATACGCTGGACCTGCTGCAGTGGCTGGGCGGAGATATTGCAAGCATCAAGGGGAGCATCTCCAACGATTCATTGGAGGATGTTATTGAAGTTGAGGATTCCGCTCATGCGTTCATTCAATTCAAGAACGATGTGAAAGCCGTATTCTATGCAACGAATGCATACGGCAAAAGCACTCCGATCGAAGTCGAGCTGATTTTCGAGAACGCAGTATTATCGCAGCGCGGGGACACTCTGTACCTGCAGCAAAACGATACGCAGACAGTTTTGGCAGAGCCGGTTAAAAACGATTTGGGAGAAAAAGCATATTGGGGCGTAAGTCATCAGTTCCAAATTCGCGATTTCTACGAGCATATATTGGAAGGAAAGCATTTCTGGATCGATGGCCCTGAAGGCTATAAAGGCTTCAGCCTCGTCATGGATATTTACGAATCGTCCCGTACCGGGAAAAAAATCATGTACAACTAATTTAAAATCATGAAACTAAGCCGTTCTTGGATATTTCCGAGGGCGGCTTTATTTGTGTTCTCCCTAGCACTAGCAAAAAAGATAGAATAACCTCTTCATTCATGGAGTCAAACCTTTACTAGACTTCATATTGTAATAGTACAAGCGAAGCGAGAAGGGAGGGACAAGAGTGCTGAAAGAGTATGGAGCGGGCGTTTGCTCATTGCTGACGTTCTATTTGCTATTCCCCCATTGGTTTATTCGGACGTCCCTCTCTCTGGATGCGCCTTTTGCTATCAAGCTTCGGGAAGGCGCTGTCCTTGGACTGTGGGCTGCGTTATTCATTCATTTTGGTATCGCTGCCGAATGGGTTCCAGAAGAGCTTGTACGAATCGCAGGTCATGTATTTATAGTCCTTGCCGCTGTAGCGGGCGGGACTGCAGCCTCTTTGTCTGCAGCAGCCGTTATCGTCTTTGCAACGCTTATTGGGTTAGGAATGGAGGCTATGACGCTGAAGGAGTCCATTCTTGCCCTTGTAATTGCATTTTCTTCCGGTTGGGCCGTTAAGCAGGGCTGGAACCGAGCGGTGCTGTTTCATCTGTTGAACGGGTACCAGCTGATCTTATCTGCAATGCCGCTTATGGAGACATTTGGTGTGCAGTCAGTGCAATCCTTCCCTTTCCATCGTGTTGCCGTCTCGCTCGCAGGAGGATTGATTGCTTATGCTAGTCTATATACCCTTCTACGTATCCATGGAGCCTGGTGTCGGCTGACAGATAGCGAGGCGCCGTTTCACTTCCTCCCGGAAGCCTACAGGTCTGTAGTAGAGCATGTAAGGGAAGTCATTTTCCAAACGGATTCCTTTGGTAACTGGCGGTTTCTAAATCCGGCATGGACGGATATGACAGGGTTCCGCATAGAGGATACATTACACCAAGGGATTTTACAATATGTCCATCCGGATGATCAGGATATCAGCCAACAAAGTCTGAATGCTCTTTTAAATGGAATAAGTGAAAGCTGGCGTACCGAGATCAGAATCATAACGCTTGAAGGAGGGGATTGCTGGGTTGAGCTTTACGCTGAGCCTGTACGGGATGGGGGCGGTATTGTAGGTACGCTGACCGATATCACCGAACGAAAACGAATAGAACAGCAAAGGCGCAGCGATATGGAGCTGTCCAAACGAATACAGCAATCGGTTCTGCCCAAGCCGGTCCAGAGTCCCTTTATTGTTATCAAAGGTCTGCATATTCCTTCAGCACAAGTATCGGGAGATATGTACATGTGGGCGCTGCTTCAGGAGCATGGTGCAAGGGTTATTTTGATGGATGTTATGGGACACGGGGTTTCTTCCTCTCTTATGAGCATGTATATACATGCCTTCTTACAGTCTCTGCCTCCAAGTCTCGTTGATCCGAAGACGATTATGAGCCGATTAAATGCCCGCATAAGCGAGCTGGTACGCTTAGAAGAGGAAGGAGGGGACGCCGTGTACTGCTCAGCCGTTTGTGTAAGAGTGGATGCGCTGCGTAAGCGGGTAGAGTACGTCAATGCAGGTCACCTACGGTATCATGCTGAGTGATGACGACAGCGTTACCGAATTGGCGGCCGGAGGCCATACCTTAGGCATCGATGCGAAGGCGATATTTGTAAAAGGAGTGATCTCGTATCACCGTGAAGCCCGTGTGGTGCTATTCACTGACGGATTGTTCGAGGTATATGGGTCCTGTCCAGCTACAACCGCCCTTCGAATGAAACAGCTGCTGCAAGCCTGCAGTCGTTCCGATATGGACTGTTTCATGGACCGATTGGAGGAAGAGCTTCATAGCGCAGCTTACAGGCCGGACGATATTTGTGTCATTGTCATGGATGTAACGAGCAAGGGAGAATCGCCAAACAAAGATAGATAAGGAGTGACGAGGATGATTTGCATGATGCTTGAAAGCTGCCCTTGCGAGCAATTCATAGATATGTCGGATGAGATGGCGGAGAACTTTTTGAAATATTCGGGAGTTCCCCAATACCGCAAGCTATGCTATGCCGTACACGAGCTGGTCATTAATGCGGTTGAAGCTACACTGCGGCACCAAGCTTCGGTGAATGAGGCTAACCGATGCAGTGACTCTATGGGGCTGGAACATATCATACGATTGCGGATGGAGTTAGAGGAAGGGGAAGTCGTCATTACGATTACGAATTATGCAGAGCTGGGCGCTTGTCAGGCGATTCACAGTAAAAGGAGCGCCAACATGGACGATTTGCTCCATGAAGAAAGGGGACGGGGGCTGCTTATCGCCAAACGATGGTCCGATCAACTCACGTTCGATCAGGAGGAGGATGGCAAAATAACCATTCAATTAAGAAAAAGAGGAGACGATGCGCATGGGCAAAACAGCATACGATCCGCACGGAAGCGGAGAGGGCTTATTCATCCATTTTAGCAGCAGCCTTGCAGGGGCATATCTGCACATTATTGCGACAGGGAAGTTGACTTACGGGCATGACAGCAAGGCTAAGGAATGGCTGAATCGGGTATTGAAGCCGGCGGAAGGCTATATCATCGACCTGACCGGTTTGACTTTAATTGATAGCACAGGCTTGGGCGTATTGCTTCATTTTAAGAAAACCTACTGTACGGAAGGCAGGCGTATGGCAGTCATTGTACAAGACGAGCTGATGAAGGAGTTAATTACGATAGCCAAGCTGCATATGTTAATGCCAATTTGCGGAAGTTTACAGGAAGCCGTTCAGCGGCTGGGCGAGAGCTATGGATAGCTTGCAAGAAAGGAGGCTCTAGCGATGAACCATCTGCAATCGTTATCGGACAAGATGAGTAAGAAGGATCTGCTTTACGGGTTTATTATTTTGGATTTAACGATAATGCTTATTGCTGTAGCTGTGTGGAAGTTTCATACGTCCCGGGAAATCATCGATCAAATTTCTTTCGGCTCGGCGTTGACTACGATTCTGTTAGCCGTAGTGGCCATGGTGTACTCCTACATTCAAACCTTTGAGGCGTCTGCCCAGAACCGGATGGTCCAGCAAGCCCTCGGCAAAATAAGCGAGCAGGTGGATGAATTCGGGAAGATGAAGGAGGAGCTGATTACTTTACGGCATGACACAAGAACCTATAACGAGAACATACTCCAATCGCTGAATCGCTTCGTGGAAGAGGCGGCAGACCATGTCGATTCCATCTTCGAAGTGCTGCGTGAACGCGGATTGGAAGTGCCAGAGGAAGTGGAGAAAGATATTGCTTCTGCTTATCGAGACAAATTCAACAACGAGCTGGCCGCTATCCGATCCCGCTTTAGCGCTAATCAGGAGAAGCAGCTAACAAGAGAGTTGATCGCTTTAATCCAAAATAATTTGCAAAGCGGTTATGAGGTAACGCTGCTGGAGCTGGTCGATTTATTAGTATACAAGGGGATCGAATTTGAAGGCAAAGAGCTGATCGAAGCATTGACTTCATTGGAGCAGCTTGGATTGCTGGCCATTGTCCAGTCACAGAGAGGGCGGTCCGTTAAAATTGTGTAAAATTTAAAAGCTCCCGAAGCTTTCCCATCCACTAAGGACGGAAACGATCGGGAGCTTTTTGGGCGTCTACTGCTGTTGTAAAGGCTGTTGCTGTTCAAAGCGGCTGTAGAATTGAAGCACCTTCTCTTCATATTCCTTCGGATGAACCGCGTGGCTTTTCACATGGTCGGCCCCGGATGTTTTCCACAATTCAAACCGATCCGGATGCTTGGCCCACATGGTTTCGCTGTTTTCATACGGAATCGAATGATCGTCAGTGCTATGAATGAACAGAATAGGCCGGGGATAGATTCGATCGACGGCGCTGAAACCGTCCACCTGATTCGGGTCGATCCCGGTCAGGGGCGGCAAAATCCCGAGAATCAGCGGCGTGAACGGAATATTCGGAAGGTGAGACCAAACAGGCAGGTTCTCCTTCAAATAGCGGGTCAAATGATTGAACGGACTGTCCGCCACAACACCTGCCACGTCAGGCTCTTCTGCGGCTGCTATCAGTGCAGTGCTTGCCCCCATAGAAAAACCGTGTAATGCGATGGTCCCCGGATGGTTCGCTTTCATCCAATCGATGGCGCCCAGCAAATCGTATTTCTCCAGATAACCTACAGACGTCAGTTCTCCGCCGGATTCCCCGGAATTGCGAAAATCGAACATAAGAACATTATAGCCTTGCTCTACAAGCGTTTTGGACAGCTTTAAGGCCTCTGCGTCCGATTGCAGACGGTTTTTGCGATAGCCGTGAGCCATAATGATGTTCAGCTTGGCTGGAGACGATTCGCTCGGCAAAAACCAGCCCTTTAAGGTAACGTCGTTCGTTCTGCTCTGGAACTGCACCTGCTCAAAAGTCATACCATAAGGCTCAGGCGTCTCCTTTAATGGATCACGTAGAGGATGCGTAAGCTTCCAGCCGACATAGATAGACAGCAGGACACAGACAATCAAAAGCAAAACAATGAGGAAAGCGGCGCCCCACAATCCCTTACGTTTGAAGCTGATGCGAGGGCGTGAGGCTCTCGTTATAGCAGGGGTTGGTTGCATGGGTTACATTTCCTTTCTAACCTTGGAGATAACTTTTCAAATAAACAGTTGCTCTCTCCAGGTGATAAAATGAGGTTGTTTTTGCTGCGCAAAAGCTTATGGCATTATTTGCAGGTACCATTATACGATAAGCTGCGCGTAAACAACATCTATTTTATCAAAAGATTATTTGTACCGATGGAATAACCAGGAAGCTGCGGCGCTCAAAAGGAATAAAACAGCAGCCCACACCGGCGTTGAGAGCGTCCACCCTAGCGGGATAGCCATTAGCAGAAGCATGGCAAGATGAATGAGCAGGCGGACGGTGCTGATAGAACGCTTCAATAATCCATCTGGCAGCGGGTAGATGCGGTGCCAGATATGAACCCGGTAGTATCGTTTTAAATCTGACAGCTGCAGTGCTCCGAACAGTCCGAAAGCGATATAGGAAATAACGGAAGCCCAATCACTGCGCAAGGAAGCGAGAATGACGATACCCAGAACCGTCAGCCTGAATGTAATTCCAAGCAGCTCCGAGCGAAGCCAAATGAGTGTGTACATATACAAATAGGATGAAGATTGCCGGAACGGGATAATTCGCAGCCAACCTTTGGGTATGCGGGTGTTCCTTGCTTTGCCTTGTACCTGAGGCACATCAATAAACCAGTTCAAAAACCGGTACACACTGGCACGATGGCGTTTTTCCCAGTCGATGAGCAGCAACCAATGGACGATATATTTGCGCGGCAACCTAAGCAGTCCGAGATATAGGATTGACCCTACTGCCAAAAGAAGGATGCCATACGGCAGCTTCCATGCGAACATCGCGTAAGCGGACAAAGCCGCTAACAACCAACGAAGCAGCACAAACCATCTTCGTATGCTTGGCTCTTGAAGCTGCAGTTCGGTCCATTTGCCGAACATAAGCGCCCATTTGAACAGCACCAAGACTAGCAGAATGACGATAAACTGAAGTCCGCCTGCCGCTGTCATCTTAGCGTAAAGAGGCCAGATAAGCAGCCACACCGCGATGACTATGGCGGTTTGAATAATAAGCGCCTTGCGCATGGCTGCTTGCAAATAGATGTTCATTCCGCGCTCATGAGGAAGCAGAAATATAATGTCGGCATCCTGCAAATAGGATCTTATTTTACCGCCAGCAAGCGGAAAAAGCATGACGGTAGCGCAAAGCAGCTCCCATGGAAAGGCAGGTGTCACCCATCCGAGAAACAAACGATAGGCAATGGAAAATAGCAGGAAAGCGGCGACGGCTGACATGACCACGCTTTGCAGAGCGTAATGAAGATAGGGCCGGATTTCTTTAAGAAATTCAGCAGATCGGCGTTGATATAAGACTTTCATATCCATCAGCGCAAACCTTCTCTTGTCACCAGGCTGCAGAATACGTCATCGAGCGGAGCGGAAGGCATTCCGGCCGCTGCCTGAAGGGCTTCTACCGTACCCGATACGATCAGTTTTCCTTGATGCATGACGAGAAAATGATCGCAGTAGCGTTCAATCGTGGCCAATATGTGCGAGCTGATCAGGATAGCTGCGCCGCTTTGTTTGACGACAACCATGAGCTCAAGCAAGGATCTCATACTGAGCGGGTCGAGGCCAAGGAACGGCTCATCGATGATGTAGAGCTCCGGCTGAACGAGGAAGGCGCACATAATCATGACCTTTTGGCGCATCCCTTTGGACAAATGGGAGGCCATGCGTCCGGTCAACTTGTCCATTTGAAATTGCTCCAGCAGCGGCTGAATCCGCTGGTGATAGGAGCTTTTATCCAAGCCGTAAGCTTGAGCGGTCAGCTCCAAATGCTCCTGAACCGTTAATTCTTCATATAGCAACGGACTTTCCGGAACATAAGCGAAGGTTTGGCGATATTGCTCCTGCGATTCGGAGAGCTTTTTCCCTTTGAGACGAATTTCGCCTTGATGAGGCTGCATGAGTCCGAGAATATGCTTGATGGTTGTACTTTTGCCAGCACCGTTCAAACCGATGAGACCAACCATTTCTCCAGGCTGCACCTGAAAGCTCAAATCGTGCAGCACAGGCTGCTGGCGGCTGTAGCCTCCGGTAATGTGATCCACTTCCAATATCGGTTTCATGCGATATCCTCCTTGAATAGGATTGTATCTTATTAGACTAGCGGAAATGGCGGACATTTTCCAGTCGAGGGCGATGCCGAGTATTGCTCGTAACAAGCAAAGAGAGGAAATATCCTCTCTGGCGTATGTCGAGAAACCTGGAAAACTCGAAATATTGCCATTATACTCCGTTGGGATATCCGCCTCCAGCGAAAAAAACCATCGTTCTCCCTCAGGATAACGATGGTTTAAGAAGGTTGAATTAAGCTTTTGAAATATGGCCAAGATTGCTGTCTTTTCCGAACAGGGCTTCATCGTTGTCAACAGCTTCAACTAAGGAGGAGGGTTCTTCAAGCCCGAACTGTTTCTCGCTCTTCGCAATGACGACGGTAGCTACGCTGTTACCGATCAGATTCGTGATTGCACGAGCTTCTGACATGAAGCGGTCTACACCTAGCAAAAGCGCCATGCCTTCCATAGGAATCACATTGCCTGGAACGGCTGATAATGTAGCAGCCAGAGTGATAAAGCCGGAACCTGTTACACCTGCTGCACCTTTGGAAGTGAGCATCAGAATGCCTAATACAGTCAATATTTGAACCCAAGTCAGCTCGATGCCGTAAGCTTGTGCGATGAACAGGGCAGCCATGGATAAGTAAATTGACGTACCATCCAGATTAAAGGAATAACCGGTAGGAACTACAAGGC
The DNA here is from genome assembly GCF_000686845.1 of Paenibacillus sp. UNC451MF. Classification (GTDB taxonomy): domain Bacteria; phylum Bacillota; class Bacilli; order Paenibacillales; family NBRC-103111; genus Paenibacillus_S. Next base: position 7,973 of record NZ_JMLS01000041.1, read on the forward strand.
CGACAACGGATTTGGAACATCCGTATTTTTCTAGACGCTGCATCAACCGAGGCAGTGCAGATTCAGACGATGAAGTACCGAGTACAAGCAATATTTCTTCTTTGATGAATTTGAGCAGGTTGAAAATGCTAAAGCCGTATATTCTTGCAATAGTGCCGAGTATAATAACAACGAACAGGAACATCGTAATGTAGACAGAGCCCATCATTTTGCCGAGAGAGAACAGAGAGCCGATACCGAATTTACCGATCGTGTAAGCCATAGCGCCGCCCGCTGCGAATGGGGAGAAGCGCATAATGATACCGACAAGACGGAAGAAAATATCATTCACTCTTTCAAAGAAAACGGTTACAGGCTTCGCCTTATCACCTAATCCAGCCATCGCTAAACCAAACAATACGGAGAAGAACAAGACAGGAAGCATTTCACCTTTGGTTAAAGCCCCGACTGCGCTGTCCGGAATGATGCTGACGATAAAATCCATAAATCCGTGAGGTGTTTCCGCCGCTTGCTTGGCATATTTGGCTACATCCGCCGCATTCTTGCCCACATTGCTGATGTCCATGCCAGAGCCTGGCTTGATGAGATACATAACCGCGATTCCGATAGCCATTGCAAACGTAGTGACAAGCTCAAAATAAATAAGCGCTTTGCCGCCGATGCGGCCTATTTTTTTCATATCGCCCATATTCGCAAATCCGATGACGATGGTGAAGAAAACGATGGGAGCAATGATCATTTTGATCAGCTTGACGAAAATATCACCAAGTACTTTTAACTGAACTCCGAAGGCAGGGAAAAACTGACCGATCAAAATCCCGATAACGATTGCAATCAACACTTGTACGGTTAGATTCTTAAAGTTGATTCTCATAGTACCCCTCTTTTCTGTTCATAAGTGTATAAAACCACTCGTCTTTGAAGATTCAGGCTGCCGATGTGGGTATTCGTTTCGTCGTTTGCCTGAGGCCGTCCTTTGATTCCTTGCGCTTAGTATGCTTCTGTAGGCCTTATGATATCGCTTACAAAACAAAATGTGAATCATTTGACCATATTGGTGCTTTTGGTCATTTTGGTCGTGCTGTACGCATAATATATTAGTAATTGACATACCCTATGGGGGTATATTATAATCGACTTGAGAGGAGCGATACTAATGCAAACCATAACGTTAAAAGTGGAAGGAATGTCCTGCAACCACTGTGTGAACTCTATAGAAGGCGCATTAAAGGAGATTGGAGCCAGCGGCAATGTCAGTCTGCCGAACAAATCCGTTACGATTTCCTTTGATGAGAAAAAGTTGAACGAAGCAGCTATTAAAGAAGCTATTGAAGATCAAGGGTACGATGTCGTTTAATAGCAGGCATATCGAACGCGCAGGTGAGGAGCTTAAATTCCTCACCTGTTTTTTTGTGTTTTTATAAGAATGGATTTATAGAAGAGCGGAGGTTTTAATTCTGTTCATGCTGCACACTGAATAAGGCTTTACAAATAATAGAACTTAAGCTATGTTTATATTATCATCTCATCAATCAAAACTTGGTTTCATCTAATGAAACAAAAAGAAGGGTAGTGAGTAGGATGGATATTAAAAATCAAGTGATGGTTCAGTTCGGCGCGAACGCGGCTAATTATGTGAACAGTCCGCGTCATGCATCAGGTAATGATTTGAACATTTTATCCGAATGGGTGAAGCAGGAGCAGGCGGTATCGGCGCTCGATATAGCAACCGGCGGTGGGCATTGCGCGCTTGCTTTGGCGGCAAATGTTCGCGAGGTGACGACGCTGGATATGACTCCAGAGATGCTGCGGGAAGCAGAAGCGTTCCTGAACGGCAAGGGCTGCACTAACATAAAATATGTACAGGGTGATGCGGAAAATTTGCCGTTTAAGGATGAGGAGTTCGATCTGGTCGTTTGCCGTATAGCAGCTCACCATTTTCCCGATGCGGATCGGTTCGTACAGGAAGCTGTGCGCGTGCTGAAGAGTGGTGGAAGCTTTATTCTGATGGATAATATAGCTCATGAATCGGATCTTATAGATAAGCTCTATAATGATGTAGAGAAACGGAGAGACCCGAGTCATTTCCGGGCCTGGAAAAAGACGGAGTGGATACGGCGGATTGAATTAGCCGGATTACGCGTTGAGCAGCTGCTGCAATCGGGGAAACCATTCGAGTTCGAGTCGTGGTGCGCTCGAATGAATGTACCCGAGCAAGTAAAGAAGCAGCTTGAGACGGATATGTTGGGTTGGTCCCCAGAGCTGCAAAAGCAGCTGGGAGTAAAGAGCGAGCATGGCAAGCTGGTGGGCTTTGAAGGCAGCTACATGATGCTGAAATCCAGAAAGGTCTAATGGGCCGATTTTAAGCAACCCCGCAAATATTGCATAATGGATTTCCTCAAGATTCAACGGAAGAAATCACATATTTATTGACCGGGCGGCCGACTCCGTATTGTAGATCAAGACGGAGTCTGCCGCTTTTTTCCAAATATTCGAGATATCTTCTTGCGGTCACGCGTGCGATACCAACACCTTCCGCCACTTCCTCAGCTGAGAGCGGGTGGGGCTGCTGAAGAAGGAAATGAACAATTTGCCTCATTGTTACGGCCTGCAGCCCTTTGGGCAGCTCATCAGCTGCAGACAACAAATCATGATTACGCGAAGTGGACGCTGCGGATTTCCCCATAGAAGCTGCAGCATCTTGTTCTGCGGCTCGATGAAGCATTCGGTCCAGCTCGCTTTGCGAGACAGGGCCGCTATGATTGAGAGCTTGCTTCATGCCGCGATAATGCTCCAAAGCTTGCCGAACCCGTTCAAATTTGAACGGTTTCATGATGTAGTCTACGGCGCCGTACTGAAGCATCCTTTGGATCGTTTTTTGGTCATTGGCTGCGCTGATGACCATAACATCGACAGGCAGCTGCTCCTGACGGATTTGGGTCAGCGTCTCAATGCCGTCCTGCTGAGGCATGTAGATATCCATGATCGCCAGATCCGGCTTCAGCGTACGAATCCGCTCCATTCCTTCCACACCCGAACCCGCAACTCCAGCAACGGTGAAACCCTCGACCTGCTCAACGAATTGGCGGTTCACTTCCTGCACCATGGGATCATCCTCGATTAACAACACTTGAATCTTTTCCATTTGTTCATCTCCTAAGAGTTTTCCGAAGGAAAACTCACTTCGTAAGCATAGGCTAAGAGTTTTCCGAAGGAAAACTCACTTCGTAAGCGTAGGCTAAGAGTTTTCCGAAGGAAAACTCACTTCGTCGTCTTGCGGTTTCATAGGGAATGAAATAAGAAAGCTGGTTCCTTCGTTCGGCACCGAATCTATATGTATGGTGCCGCTGCCTTTCTGGACAATCCCGGCTATTAGATACAGCCCGATGCCGCGGCCGCTCACTCCCTTTGTCGTGAAGCCTTGTTTGAATATCCGGTCCCGGATGTCGGAGTCAATGCCAATACCGTTATCTTCTACGAGGATCGAGAGCACCTCGTTATCCTGCTCGATGCTGACGAAGATCCTCTTTTCCGACCGCTGCAAGTGCTGTAAGGCATCAAAGGCATTTTCCAGCAAATTGCCGAGCAATATGACAAAGTCATGATGATCCAATAGATCGGGAAAATGCTCCAAATGGCTCTGCCTATCAATTTCCACTAGGATGCCGAGCTCGTTGCCGCGGCTGATTTTGCCGAGAAGTAGACCGGTTAAGCTGTCATTTTTGAATTTTTGGCTCAAGAAGCGGGTTAGCTCTTCCTTTTGCTCTGTAATTTCAAATAAGTAGTTCAACGCTTTTTCTTTGTTTCCGAGCTGAATTAATCCGCCGATGGTGTGAAGCTTATTCATATATTCGTGATTCTGTACACGCAAAGCATCGACGAATGCTCTTACGCCGGTAAGCTCTTCGGCAATACGAGTGACCTCCGTGCGGTCCTGAAAGATGGCTACGGCGCCGACCGTTTGCTCGTTGACCTTAATAGGGACCCTATTGCTCATAATAAGTGTAGTGCCGAACAGCAGCTCCTGATGGTATATAGGGTGATTGAGCTCCAATATTTCAGGCAGCCTCGTATCCGGCAGCACCTCCCGGATTGGTTTTCCTATGACATCACCTTCAATTTTCATAATGCTTTTCGCCTTGTCGTTAAATATGGTGATAAGCTCGTCCTTATCAATGGCTATGACACCTTCATGCATAGCGTGGAACGTTGCGGTTCGTTCTACGAGCAGACGAGCGATTTCGTGAGGCTCGAGCTCGAACATTTGCTTTTTAATATGCTGGGCGAGCTTCCACGACCACCATATGCCGGACAGAAGTGACAGCAGCACAATGACATAGGCTTGCCCGCTAAGGTTCAACAGCACCTGCCCGATGGTGGGCATGATCTGCCCCACCAGCACGACGCCGACCTGCACATGGTCGGCGTTCATCACCGGCACGAAAGCGCGCAGCGCCGTGCCGAGCTCTCCCTTTGCCTTCGACACGTAAGTGTGCTCGGCAAAGGCGGAACCTTCATCGGCACTCTGTGAGACAGTGCCGATCTTGGATTGAACCGGATGCGACAGCCGCACCCGGTTCATGTCCATAACGACGATGTAGGTCACGTCGTTAATGATCCGAATCCGCTCAGCGGCCTCCTGGATGGCCGCGAGGCTTTCGCTGCTCGCCACTTCGGGGAGCTGAGCTACCGTTCGAGCCGTAACAAGGAGCCGCCGGCTAGTCTCTGTCTCGTTCAAGCTGATAATGGTGCCCACGAGAATGGTGCCGCCTATCATCAGCGAAAACAGCACGATGCAGGAGGATAGGATGGCGATTTTGCCATTGATTTTCAGACGATGCAGCATGACGGCGCGAGGCTCCTTCCGACAATGTATACATTCCATCATACAATACGAAGGAGGGATAGTTAAACCCGGGATCATTCAGCCAGATCCAAAACACTTCCAAGCTTAAGTCTTTGACTCGTTATTTGCTGCCCTGCTGGCCGCCGGCGCTTCCGCCTGATTCTCCATCGTTCTTACCACCGGAGCTGCTTTCATCTCCTTCGGATGAGCTGGATTTTTTTCCTGATTGCTGCAGCTTTTTGAGCTGTTCCTTATCGGCTTTTCTGAGCTTCTCGGCCTCCTCGTACTCATGCTGCTTGATTTGCTTGTACATATTCATTTGTTCCTTGAGGGCGGAGTCGACTGAATTTTGCTGCTGTGTGCTCTTAGCCTTCTGACTATTATTGCTGTCTGTGCCCTGCTTCTTTTTATTCCCGCATGCTGACAGCTGAACCATTAGCATCAGGCAGAGCAGGAGCAGGATACCGCTTTTTAGTCCATAATGTATAGTTTTTTTCATAAAATACAACCCCTTTCGGTTACTTAGATTTAGGGTGTCCTAAACTTGGAAGTTCATTTATTACCTAAATTTTTTGATTTTTTGTATACAATTGAATACAATAAGAAGGTAAATGAATGATATAAGCTTACTGGGAGGGCTAACAACGTTATGGCGGAAACTTACCGCAAATCCAAAATTGAACATTATCTTGATCGGTTGCTCGTTCGCAAGCAGGCGCTGATACGGCAGCTGGAGCTCAATGAGCTGGAGCAGTCGAAAGAATTTATCCGCGGGCAGCTGTCGGCAACGGACATGATTATTTGGGAGCTTGCGGTAGAGTTCGATTTAACCGACCAACTTATTGAAGGGGGAAAAGGGAATGTCAGCGAACGTTGCGCAAAAAAATCAGTTGGAACCCACACTTCCACAACACTCCAGAATCACACGTCTCAAACTAATTAGAAGAACTTTTTTCATGCTGCTGGGGGCGGCATTAGTATCGGTAGGACTAGAAATTTTTTTAGTGCCGAATAATATTATTGATGGCGGAGTCGTCGGGATATCCATTATTTTGTCCCATCTTACCGGACTTCCACTCGGAATCTTCCTATTGCTCGTTAACCTGCCGTTTCTATTTCTCGGCTATAAGCAAATAGGGAAAACCTTCGCCATATCCACATTAATCAGTGTTCTCTTCATGTCTATCGGAACCTCCCTATTGCATCCGGTGCCACCACTTACCATTGATCCGCTACTTGCTGCAGTATTCGGAGGCATTATTGTCGGGATGGGTGTCGGGATGGTAATCCGTTCAGGCGGCTCACTCGATGGCACGGAAATTGTAGCTATCCTGCTTAACAAAAAATCTCCTTTTTCCGTCGGCGAAGTCGTTATGTTCTTCAACCTCTTTATCCTCGGCAGCGCAGGCTTCGTATTTGGTTGGGACCACGCCATGTACTCATTAATCGCTTATTACATTGCTTATAAAATGATTGACATTACAATAGAAGGCTTCGATGAATCCAAATCGGTATGGATTATTAGCGACAACTACAAAGCGATTGGGGATGCGCTGCTCAGCCGTCTGGGTCGGGGCGTGACATACTTGAACGGTGAAGGCGGGTTTTCCGGTGGGGAAAAGAAGGTTATATTTTGTATCATCACCCGCTTGGAGGAAGCTAAGCTGAAATCGATTGTCGAGGACCACGATCCGAGTGCGTTTCTGGCCATCGGCAACATTCATGACGTTAAGGGCGGACGGTTTAAGAAAAAAGATATTCACTAAGCCGCGGACTCACTCCCTGTGCATTTTTGAGGAAAGCAGGAATTCGCATCATGAGATCATATTTGGGTATCGCGCTGATGGTTGTAGTAGGGATGGCTGCGGCGCTGCTGATAGGGTTTTACCCTACACTATCGCAAGCACCGATTAGCTATGACGATGAGCAGGAAGGATTCGATACACAAATAGTAATTAAATTCAGTCATGTGGTTGCGGAGAATACCCCGAAGGGGTTGGCAGCTCAACATTTCGCTCAGCTTGTGAAGGAGAAGACGAACGACCGTGTAAAAGTGGAGGTATACCCGAATGGGGTTCTCTACTCTGAGGTTGATGAGATCCAGGCATTGCAGCAAGGTAATGTGCAGATGATTGCACCGTCTTTTCCTAATTTATCTGAGCTGCTACCTTCATGGATGGCGCTGGATTTACCGTTTGCTTTTCCTACGAATGATGCAGTGCAGGAAGCATTCGAGGGGAGCATCGGTACGACGCTGTTCGAGCAGTTGGAGAGAGTTAACATGATGGGCATGGCTTATTGGGGAAACGGATTTAAGCAAATCACGAGCAACAAAGGGCCGATCGTTCATCCGATCGACCTGAAGGGACAGCATTTTCGGACGATGCGCAGCAAGCTGTTGGACGCCGAGTTTCGTTTGTTTGAAATGCGGACGACAGAGATGCCGTTTAATCAAGTGTATCGAAATTATGAGAACGGCACTGTGGATGGTGGCGAAAATTCGATCTCGAATATTTACACGAAAAAGTTTTATCAGGTTCAAAAGTATATGACCATTAGCAATCACGGTTATCTTGGCTATGCGGTTCTTATGAATAGATCGTTCTGGAGGAAGCTTCCACCCGATGTGCAGCAGCAAATTCAGGACGCGATGAAAGCCACAACCCAGTGGGCTAATCAAAATGCAATTCTTATGAACGAGAAGCAGCTAGGAGATATCAGGAATGAATCGCACATACAAATTTATACGCTAACGCCGGAAGAGCGCAAAGAGTGGATGAACGCATGGGATCCAATCTATTCCCAGTACGAATCCTACATCGGCGCCGACATTATTAAGATGATCCGCCAGCTTCAGCAAAAGTACGGTTCATAAGGCACAGCGCGCCGCTTACTCGTTCGTGATTTTCGTTATAGCTTGGCAAAAAGCGTTAGTCGAAGTTGTCGACTAACGTTTTTCTTTTTATTGAAGGCTTAAAGAAATGGCGAAGTCTATCTCGGCTGCTTCAGTATGAATCATTTCTGCTTGGCTTACTCCCCCTTCGGGTAAAGTTATAGAAATATCTATGGGAGGTGGACAAGCATGAATGAATTCGAAAAAGACGCTGACGGAGCAAAACAAAAGGGCAAGCGAGACCATCCTGAGCAATACCCCACAGAGAAGGAAAGCCTATTCGATAAGTTCAAGAGCGAGCAGACGGTCGACCCCATACCGGTTGAGGACTTAAAACAGCAGGTTCAGGAAGAGTCGGATAAGAAAGAAACGAAGCACAGGTCATCAAGCGAGAATAAGTATAAATAGGAAACTATATTATGAAGATGAGGCTGGTGATTAACCGGCCTCTTTGTTGTCAGTATCACCACACATGAACTTTCCCCCATCATTTCATAATGAATATTCGTAATTTCCCGTTTCATAAGCTTTACTTATGGATGTTATAAGCAGTTCTTGGTTGTATAATACGAACTTATGCGATATAGTACAACTATTGTATGTTAGAATACTTAACATTATATTATTACGGATAGAATAGGGAGAGAGTCCATGCGCAGGTTAGAGGGGAAACGCATAGCCATAACCGGGCCAAGAAAGGCTGCGGAGATGAGCGTTATAGTAGAGAAGATGGGCGGCATTCCGCTGGTTCGTCCGGCGCAAGGCACGGTAGCGCTCGAGCAGGAGAAGGTAGAGATCCAGTTGAAACGACTGCTTCATGATGGTAGTGACTGGATTATTTTCACCACTGGGGTAGGAGCAGAGATGCTGTATCAATCCGCCGAGAAGATGGGTGCTGCAGAAGCTTTTCTCGAGTGCTTGCAGCAGATGAACATCGCCGCTCGTGGGTATAAGACGGTCAAATATTTAAAAACGCTCGGTCTTACTCCTAAGGTTAGAGATGACGACGGAACGACGGATGGGATTGTTAGAGCGCTCCAGCCATATGATTTGCAAGGACAGCGTGTAGCGCTGCAGCTTTACGGAGATCATGCGCCGCGACTGGTTCAGTGGCTGGAAGCGCAAGGCGCCGAGTATTATGAAATATTGCCTTATGTGCATGTGCCACCGGAATTAGACATAGTGGATACGCTTCTTACCGAAATTGTGAATGGAGAAGTGGACGCGATTACGTTCACGAGTACTCCGCAAGTAAGGTTCCTGATGCGCTATGCTCGTGACAAAGGGCTTGAGGAATCCATATTGAAATCATTCAAGGAGCACACTGTTGCCGTAGCTGTAGGGAAAGTAACAGCAGAGGCGCTCCGCGATGAGGGAGTTGAACGTGTCGTCGCTCCGGAAGAAGAACGGATGGGCAGTATGATGGTCACTTTGGCTCAATATTACGATCAAGACTAGTATTGCAGCGCGTCGTTTGGTCAAAACTACAGGGTATGGTATACTTTTCCTGAAAAGTTACCGTATCTTTTTTTGTCATTCTACCGCTGAACGCGGTCGTTTATCCTCGTCTTAAGTGTGATAAACGATTTTTCTTTTGGAGGCCTAATGAATACGATGTCTGTAGTACAGCTGCGAGATGTAACCAAACGAATTGGCTCCAAGACGATTGTCGATCATTTATCATTTGATGTTTTGCCTGGGGAAGTGTTTGGATTTCTGGGACCTAACGGTGCAGGTAAAACAACGACCATCCGAATGATCGTCGGACTGATGTCCCTTTCCGAAGGAGAAGTGCTTGTCAAAGGCCTTAGCATCAAAAGGCAGTTTGAAGAAGCTATGATGCACATAGGTGCGATTGTGGAAAATCCGGAGTTTTATAAGTTTATGAGCGGGTATCAGAACTTGCAGCATTTTGCCCGGATGATTCCTGGGATTACGGAAGAAAGGCTGCAGGAAGTGATCGCACTGGTCAAACTGGAGCATCGCATCCATGACAAAGTAAAAACTTACTCACTCGGCATGCGGCAGCGATTGGGCGTCGCGCAAGCGATTCTTCACCGCCCTTCGGTATTGATATTAGATGAGCCTACTAACGGTCTCGACCCGGAAGGCATTCGCGAGCTGCGGGATTATTTGCGGCAGCTTTCGCAGCAGGAAGGCATCGCTGTCATTGTATCGAGCCATCTGCTATCGGAGATGGAGCTGATGTGCGATCGGGTCGCCATTATACAGAACGGAAAGCTGTTGGACGTCCGCTCCTTCAAGGATTCTCGGTCTGGAGCTGGTCTCCTGGAAGTCGTACTGGAGGTCGATCGTCTGAACGCAGCGGCTGAAGCGGCTGTGGGTCTTTTAGGAGAGGAGCAGGTGCAGCGGAATGCAGCTACCTCACATGATGCCCACAACGCGCAAAGCAGCAGTGAAGAATCCCTGCCTCCGCAAGAAGGCGGAACACTGACCGTTCATTTGGGCAGTAGGGAGGACATAGCTAAGCTGAATGCGCATTTGGTAGCTTCAGGCATCCAAGTGTACGGCATTCGCACCCAGAACAAATCCCTCGAAGAACAGTTCTTGGAGGTTACAAGGGGGAATCAGATTGTCTAACTTCTTGAGTCTCGTTCAAAACGAGCAAATGAAAATATATAACCGGCTCCGTACGTGGGTCATGCTGGGGATTATTTTACTCTCCGTCGTGCTGATGGCGATTATGATGAAGTATGTCATTGAGACAGGAATGAATCATGTACTCTCTTTTCTGGCAATGTCTACGAGTCTAACCTCGCTGGTCTTCTTGTTTACCGTTATTGTAGCTGGAGACATCGTCGCTTCCGAATTTACGTGGGGAACGATCAAGCTGCTGCTCATTCGTCCGGCAACAAGGAGCAAGATACTGGCTGCCAAGTATGTGTCCGTCCTGCTTGTATTGATCACATTCATGCTGTTTTTGCTGATTGCTTCTTATTTTGTGGGGTTACTGTTCTTCGGCTTGAGCGGAGCGGTGTCCGATGCGGAGGCTTTTCCGAAAATTATGCAATCCTACGGAATCAAGTGGATTGATCTGCTGATGTATGTGACACTGGCATTCATGGTCTCAGCCGCATTCCGCAGCAGCTCGCTCGCGATCGGATTATCCATCTGCTTAATGTTTACTGCGAATACCATCGTAGTGGTGTTGGCACAGTTAAAATACACATGGGTCAAATATATCTTGTTTGCTAACACGGATTTGTCTCCCTACCTGCTTGGAGGCAAACCGACGGTTGCGGGTATGACGCTGGGTTTCTCCGTCACCATGCTAATTTTATATTGGCTCTTGTTTTATTTCGTATCATGGCTCTTGTTTACGAAAAGAGACGTGGCGGGCTGAATCGCCCTATCGAATACAATTCATCTACAGCCATGGCAAAAAGCGCCCTATACAGAGCGCTCTTGCCTGGCTGTTTTTTATGTGAGGGTGCAGTTCCTTCGATGAGAAAGGAAACGATCTTCCGTTCCAACGAAACGCTGCAAAACCGATTTTTATTCGGTGTCAATTTTCTTGTTTTTTTTCGGCTCTTATATAGTAAGATCTTCTTGTGAAGAAGTGTCCACTTCCGATAACAGGGCATCCACCCGCTGCTCCAGCACAAAAGGATCAATCGGCTTGGTTAAATAATCCTTAGCGCCGAACCGCATTCCTTTAAGCACTGTATCTTTGCGAGCATCTCCGGTTAGCAGGAGTACAGGAATGGACTGTGTGTCCGGGTTGGATTTAAGTTTGGTCAGAGCGTCAAGGCCGTCCATTCCCGGCATATTAATATCCAGTAAAATTAAATCATAGCAAGTGATCCGCGATAGAATGGATAAAAATTCGTTGGCTGTTGAATAGGACGTTACCTCGTACCGATCTTCGAAAATTTGTTTGACCAACAGGCAGAACGGGGAGCTGTCGTCAACTAATGCGATTTGCTTTTTCATCTATCGTTGTCACTTCCTTGTTATTATTGAGGAGCTGATGGCTTTGTCCGAACAGGATCATGAAAGAATGCAACGAATTTTGTCCAAAACCAAAGAGCTGTTCCTTCGGGATGCTCACTCGCGAACCGATGTGCTGCTGACTGCTATTGCTCTATGGGAGCAAAAAGAGGTGCGGCATCAAGAGCTCGTTGATCGTGTATACGCTTTTGCCCATTCACTAAAAGGACTAGCCTATACAGTCGGCTGTTATGAAGTGCATCATCTAAGTGAACAGATCGACTCTTACAGTATACAACATAGCGGGGCATGGACAGAACTATCCGTTAACGAGCTAATGGCTCAGGTTCATGAGCTGCTGGCTGAATTGGAGAGGGAATGGCGTAAAGCTGGCTTGGTTGCCGAGGGAACGGCATGATCCTTGACAAAGTACTCTGGGTGTCCGCTCTTACGCTCGTCATTCATGCAGTGGAAACTTTGTCATATAGCATTCGATTGGCCGGAGTTCGGACAGGCAAGCTGGCTGTCGCTTTGTCGTTAACGGGGATGATCGTACTGCTGTCGCGGACCTCGAATCTTGTACAGGGGCCAATGATGGGAGGGGTAATCGATCAAGCCAAGCGTGACCCGGGCATTTCGTTGGAAGGGCAAATGCACGTTATGATCGCAGGAGCCTCCTTAGGCACGCTTCTCGCCATTCTCTTATTTCCGACGGCAGTTCGAATATCGGTCAAGCTGATTGCCCGGCTTGAAGTAACCGGTTCATTGCCACGCTTAGTTCTCGATTCCGTCTCTATCCGCAGTTTAAAATATGCGGGTCGCCAGTTCAAGCTTCCTACCTGGGCTATGATTTCGCGTCTTCGTGTCGGTGGCGTACCCAAGCGACTTTTGCTTCTGAATATGCTCGTTACCGGCTTTTACACCGTTGGGGTTTTATCGGCGTTATATGCTTCATTCCTTACTCCCGGCCACAGCACAGCTGCTTCCATGTCATCAGGTCTTGTCAACGGCATTGCCACTATTCTTATGACTTTACTGGTAGACCCTCAGGTAGCTCTGCTCACGGATAGGGCTATGAATGGAAAAGCAAGTATGGCCTCCATCAATAAAATGTACGGCTGGCTGATGTTCTCCCGATTTTGCGGCACATGGCTTGCCCAACTGCTGCTGGTTCCTTGTACGCTGCTCATCCAATGGATGGTCCCTCTGTTTTCTTGACTAACCCAAAAGTACTGCTCTCTAACGCTAATCCGGATTCTCAGGAATAGCGTATTTTTTGTTGTTCCATGGGTAGAATGAGCAAAAGATGTAAAGGAAATATATTGATTAACCGCGAAAAAAGGAATATCGATTCTCATGTCGAATGTATCGATAGTTAGTCATTTTATACTAGAGGAGATACGCCTATCCTATGATTGAATTTCAAAATGTTTCCAAAGTGTATCCCAATGGAACCGTAGGTTTAAAGAACATTAACCTAAAGATCCAACCGGGTGATTTCGTCGTTATCGTAGGTTTGTCAGGTGCGGGGAAATCGACGCTGCTTCGCTCGATAAACCGTTTGCATGAAATAACCGACGGTCATATTTTGATAGACGGAAAGTCGATTACTGCAGCCCGCGGAGCAGAGCTTCGCCGTATGCGTAGAGATATCGGAATGATCTTTCAAAGCTTTAATCTCGTCAAGAGAGTTTCTGTACTTCGCAATGTCCTCTCAGGGCGTGTAGGATACCATTCTACTCTAAGAACCGTTCTTGGTCTGTTTCCTAAGGAAGATGTAGAGCTTTCGCTTAAAGCATTGGAGCGGGTTAACATTCGCGAAAAGGCTTATGCCCGCGCGGATGAGCTTTCCGGCGGACAGCAGCAGCGGGTCTCGATTGCCCGTGCCTTGGCGCAAGAAGCCAAAATCATTTTGGCGGACGAGCCGGTTGCTTCTCTTGACCCTCTGACGACCCGCCAGGTTATGGATGACTTGAAGCGGATTAATCAGGAGCTGGGTATTACAACGATCGTTAACCTTCACTTTATTGACTTGGCGAGAGAGTATGCTACTCGAATTATTGGCTTGCGTGCAGGGGAAGTCGTGTTTGACGGACCCGTATCGGAAGCTACCGACGAGAAATTTTCAGAAATCTACGGCCGCGCGATCAAGAAAGACGAGCTGCTGGGGGTGGAAGGCTGATGACGTCATCCGAACGCGGGAAACAGCTTCAGAAGCCCTCGTCTTTAAAGCCAGCCCTTTCAGTTATTTTCGTCCTGCTGCTTTTGTTCGGAAGTGCTATTCGGACGGATGCTTCACTTATGGAGCTAATTGAAGGTATTCCTGAGATGGGTAAGCTGTTTCAGGATATGTATCCGCCCAACTGGGGTTACTTAACTACTGTAATCGACCCTATGCTAGAAACGATCCGAATGGCTATTATCGGCACGGTAGTCGGTTCGATTCTCTCCATTCCTGTTTCATTTTTAGCTGCCCGCAATGTAACTCGAGTCCCTGTGTTGAGTGCGGCGGCTCGGTTTGTATTGAACCTGGTGCGTACGATTCCTGACCTTATGTATGCAGGCGTATTCGCTGCAATTGTAGGCTACGGTATGCTGGCGGGAACGATTGCGCTTGCGTTTTTCTCTTTCGGGCTCGTGTCCAAATTGACTTACGAATCTATCGAATCTATTGATTCTGGTCCGTTGGAAGCTATGACGGCTGTCGGCGCGAACAAGCTCCAGTGGATTAACTTCGGGGTAGTTCCGCAAGTAATGGCTCAATTTGCGGCTTATGTGCTCTACACTTTTGAAGTCAATGTGCGTGCTGCTGCTATCTTGGGTTTTGTTGGCGCAGGTGGTATCGGGCTGATTCTGCAAAGAACGTTGGACCGGCTTCGTTACGATCAGGCAGCAACGATCATTTTATTCACGCTGGTGGTCGTACTCGTCATTGATTACATTAGTACTAAGTTACGGGAGAAACTGTTATGATGAGGAATACGGAAAAAAAGAACGTTGGCGCTCGAATTCGTCTATGGTCCATATGGATAGTTGTCATTATTATATTGGTTTGGGCATTTACGGGAATCGAATTTACGGGAATTAAAGAGACAGCCGGGCAAGTATCGAAGGCTATTTTTAAAGGGATTTTCCACCCGGACTGGGGCTATGTGTATTTGCCTGAAGGAGAGGACCTGCTGCGTGGCCTCTTGGATACAATGGCTATTGCTGTTTTGGGTACTTTCATTTCGGCGGTGCTATGTATTCCATTCGCTTTCTGGGCGGCAAGTGCCAAAGGAAAATCACGCTGGGCAACCGGTACCGGTAAATTTATGCTTAGCTTAATCCGTACGTTCCCTGAAGTTGTTATGGCCATAATATTTATTAAGGCGGTAGGACCAGGTTCTTATGCGGGTGCTCTCGCATTAGGGGTCCATTCCATAGGGATGCTCGGTAAACTGTACTCAGAGGCTATTGAGAATCTGGACCGAGGTCCGCAAGAAGCGCTTGTTGCTTGCGGAGCCAACAAGTTTCAGACGTTGTGGTTTGCCGTTATTCCGCAGGTGCTTCCTGACTTTTTCTCCTTTGCTTTATACCGGTTCGAAATCAATATCCGTTCTGCAGCCATTTTAGGGGTTATTGGTGCAGGGGGTATCGGTACACCGCTTATCTTCGCATTGGAAGCCCGCAGCTGGTCGAGGGTCGGCATTATCCTTCTTGGCGTTATCGTCATGGTTACGGTAATCGACATTATTTCGGGCTATATCCGTAGAAAACTGGTGTAGCGGACGTTGGACACAAAAAAAGCAGTGATCAGGAATTCCTGATCACTGCTTTTTACTTTTGATTATTTACCGCCCATTTGCTTGTTAGCATCACGAACAACATCGAATTTCTTATCGTCGGACACTGTGTAACCGCGGTGGGAGTATACTTCATAAATGATTTGTTGACCTTGAGGATCTTTACCGATAGCTATGAAAGCATCAGAAATCTTTTTGCGCCATTCCGGATCCATATCGTTGCGAACGCTGATAGTATCATTTGGAATTGGAGCTGTGAAGAACAATACGCGTGTTTTGGAGAATACATCTGGAATATCCTTCATAACAGTCGTACGAGCATCTTGGAAGATAGCTGCTGCATCCACTTCGTTGTTCAGTACAGCAAGAACGCCTTTATCATGCCCTTTTACCACAATGCCTTTTACATCTTTATCAGGATCGATCTTGTTTTTCTTAAGCTCAAGACCTGGATAGATGTAACCTGCGGAGGAAGTTACGTCCTGCCAAGCTACTTTTTTATCTTTTAAGTCAGCGATTGTTTTGATTGGAGAATCGTTTTTCACGATAATCATCGATTTGTAGGAATCGACAAGCTTCGTTTTGTCTTCTTGGCCTGTAGCATCATCAACGCCGTAACGTTGTGCTTGAAGCAGCAAGTCTGCTGCTTTCTTCTCGTCATGTGCTAATACATAGCCTGTTGGAGGAAGAAAACCGATATCTACTTTTTTGGAAGCCATAGCTTCGATAATCGTGTTATAGTTTGTGGAAATCGAAACTTTAACAGGAATACCCAGCTTGTCTCCTAGCAATTTTTCAAGTGGCTTAGCTTTTGCTTCTAATGTTTCAGCGCTTTGGGAAGGTACGAACTGAACAGTTAGCTCTTTAGGCACATAACCTTTTGCTGCTGTTTCTTGTTTCCCTTTGTCTGCTGGTGCAGGCGTTGGCGAAGCTTGATCTTTCTTTGCACAGCCTGCTGCGATACCTGCAGAAAGCAGAAGCGATAAGCTGATAGCTGCTACTCTTTTTAACATCTTTTTTGACCTCCCGTTAATTATGGAATTGAATCCAAGATCTACTATAGCATAATATACCCAGATCGACAGTAAAAAAATTATTAAGAAAGTACCGTGTAAGCCAAAAAATTGTTAAAATAGGTCGTAATGAATTGCAAGCCTGGGCATAGTGCAAGCAGTACCATTTTTATCTAAAGAATAACCTAAACAACGGAGTTGATTCGATTCTATGACAAACGAACAAGCCTGTACTGTAACGATTTTGGAAACAAGCGATCTTCACGGAGCTTTGCTGCCTATTCAATATGCCAATAACCAGCCTACCTCATACGGTTTGTCCAAGATTGCCTCTTTAATCAAAGAAGAACGCAAGAAGGGCGGACATGTCATTTATATAGACAACGGGGATTTGATTCAAGGAACTCCGCTCGCGTATCATCATGCCAAGTTGAACGGAGAAGCGCCTAATCCGATGATCAGCTGCATGAATGCCATTGGCTGCGATGCCGCTGTAATGGGAAATCATGAGTTTAATTACGGCCTCGAGCTGCTTCAAAAGGCTGTAGGGGAATCGAAATTTCCTTGGCTCAGCGCCAATATTGTAGATGCAAAAAGCGGTGAACCTTACTTTGGCAAGCCGTACCGGATTATTGAGCTTCCTGTAGGCGTTCGTGTTGCTATATTAGGACTTACAACCCACTACATTCCTAATTGGGAAAAGCCGGAGCATATTGCAGGCTTGCTCTTTGAAGATGCATTGGAAGCTGCTGGAAAGTGGGTAACGAAAATACGGCGTGAAGAGCAGCCGGATGTGATGGTCGTTTCGTACCACGGAGGGTTCGAACGTAATATGGCGACAGGTGAGCCTACGGAGCCTTTGACAGGTGAAAATGAAGGCTATGCTATATGTCAAAATGTAGAAGGAATCGATGTTCTACTGACTGGACACCAGCATCGAACGATTGCCGATTGCAAGATTAACGGAGTGACCGTTGTGCAGCCTGGAAGCCAAGGAACGAATCTCGGCAAGGTCCAGATTCATCTGGCTAAGCGGGATGGGCAATGGGTCATCACGGATTCCGCTTCCGAGCTGTTGTCGCCTGAAGGGGCACAAACGGACCTTGCTTTGCAAGAGCTAGTCTCCCCGCACGAAGAGCTCACTCAAGCTTGGCTGGACCGGCCTATCGGTAAGCTGCTTGGAGATATGAGAGTGACAGACCCTATGGGTGTAAGGCTTAAAGAACATCCTTTGATCGAGTTTATCAACAAAGTACAGATGGATTTATCCGGTGCGCCGATCTCGAATACGGCATTATTCGACAATATTGCTCCAGGCTTTCCGCCGGATATAACGATGCGCGATATCGTCTCGAATTATATTTATCCGAACACGCTTCAGGTCATAAGAATAAGCGGACAGGATATTAAGGATGCACTTGAACGGTCGGCGTCTTATTTTGACTTATATGATGGGCAATCGGTCAAGGTCAACCCTTCCTTCAGCGAGCCGAAGCCACAGCATTATAACTATGACATGTGGGAAGGCATACAATATAAGCTGAACATTTCCCGTCCTGAGGGAGAACGCGTCGTGCTGCTGCAGTACCAAGGCCAACCGCTCGATTTGGATGCGAAGTACGATGTAGTGATGAATAATTACCGTGCAGGCGGAGGCGGCAATTATACAATGTTCCAAGGCAAGCCAGTTGTACGCGACATTCCGACGGATATGGCCGAGCTGCTCGCGACATATATTATGGAGAGAGGAACGATCGAAGCCTCTTTGAACTCCAATTGGGAAGTTATTTGGGATTAATACACAACGGGAGTCCTTCTTCAGTGTTATGTGGCCAAATGGATAGAGAGGAGACCGACTGATGTTGATTCGAAAATTAACGCCATCCGACGCGCAGCAGTACCGGGTTGTAAGGCTACGGTCACTTAGAGAGCACCCGGATGCGTTTTTGACCACTTACGAAATAGAAAGCGAAAAGCCGATCGAGATTTTTCAAAATAATCTTCGAGCAACAGAGGATAAGTTTACACTTGGCTGCTTCACGGATACCGAGAATTTAGCAGGCATAGTGACGTTTATACGGGAAACTAACCCGAAAATTGCACATAAAGCGAATATTTATGCAATGTACGTAGCTCCTGAATATCGCAAGCATAGAGTAGGGCACGCTCTGATGACTGAGGTATTGCAAGCCGCTAAAGCGTGCGTCGGATTGGAGCGAATCCATTTGACCGTGATCTCCAGCAACAAAGGAGCGAAGAGGCTCTATGAATCACTTGGATTCGTGACCTATGCGGCAGAAAAGAATGCGGTAAAAATAGAGGGAGTCTATTTGGATGAGGAGTTCATGTCGATTCAAGCCTAGATTTAAAAAGCTGCGCTGAGCGCGGCTTTTTTTCATTTTATAGAAGTCATTTCTATGGTTTATAAGAATATGTTGATTGAAGCTCGAGTGGTTCTTTTTCAAATCAACGCTTTACTATATTAATGCATTAGTGTATTATCGAATTGTGGCAATGAAGTTAATCGTGAGGAGATGTTGAGATGAGTCATCCCATTCAAGTGAAAGCACGTAAGGCATTGGACAATATGAAGCCGTACTCACCAGGTAAACCTATCTGGGAAGTACAACAAGAGCTCGGGATAGATAAGGTTGTAAAACTAGCGTCCAATGAAAATCCGCTTGGCGCTTCCCCGAAGGCAGTTGAAGCGTTAGTAGCCTATTTGCCGGAAATACATCGCTATCCTGATGCAAGCACCAAAGGGTTAAATGAAGTCATTGCATCACAGCTACAGCTTACTCCTGACCAGCTTATTGTAACTAATGGTGCAGATGAGCTTATTAAGTTAGTTGCGGAAGCTTTTTTGGAGGAAGGGGATGAAGTCGTCGTACCTCATCCGTCTTTTAGTGAATATGAGTTCGGTGCCCACTTAATGGGGTCTATACCGGTTGCGGTTCCGTTGGACGAAAGCTTTCATTATCATGTGGATGAACTGCTAGCGGCCGTAACGGAGCGTACCAAAATGGTGTTCCTATGTTCTCCTAACAATCCTACAGGCACTTATTTGCCTAAGGCTGAACTGCTAAGGCTGCTCGATGCTTTGCCCAAAAAAGTGCTGGTCATGTACGATTCTGCATACAGCCACTACGTATCCGCTGAGGATTACTCGGACGGCTTGGAATTTGTGCGCAAAGGTTACCCGATCATCGTTTTGCAAACCTTCTCTAAAATATACGGCCTTGCCGGTATCCGTGTTGGCTTCGGTGCGGCATCATCCCAATTGATCAGCAGCATTTTGCAGGTTAAAGAGCCCTTCAATGTCAATGCACTGGCACAGGAAGCTGCCAAAGCGGCGATCATGGATACGGAGCATATAACGGCATCCCAACGCGTAAACACTCTCGGCAGAGAGCAGCTGTATGAGGCCTTTCGCAAATTAGGGGTATCCTTTACAGAAAGTATGACGAACTTTATTCTTGTGAAGCTCGGACCTGATGCGAAAGAGCTGTATGTCCGACTTATGGAAAAAGGGGTAATCGTAAGGTACGGAGGTACTTGGGGAATGCCCCAGCATATTCGGGTTACTGTAGGAACAAGAGAAGAGAATGAGTTTTTCATTGAGCAACTGACTTCTCTTTTGGATTAATAATAGGGCTAGTTCAACCGTTTGCCTGTAGTACTGTAATGCGGGAATGGGAAATAAACTTTATTGCGTAGAAGTATTCAAGTATTCCTCCTAATATAGTATGATCTAAGCAGAAACCATTATTTAGGTATTGATGCTGATGATTATAGAGGGGGATTAACGAATGAGTATGCTGTTATGGCCGAACGGAACACCGAATGCTTTGGGGGAAGAGTCGGAAGATAAGCCGACATTGGTCCCATATCTTGTAGAAGGAAGCGAGCCTAAGGCGGCAGTTATCGTTTGTCCTGGTGGAGGCTATGCAAGAAGAGCTAACCATGAGGGAGAGCCAGTGGCACAGTGGTTGAATTCTCTTGGCATATCCGCATTTGTCGTACATTACCGCGTTGCTCCTTACCGCCATCCTAACCCGCTTATGGATGCGCAGAGAGCGATCCGTACGGTTAGAAACCGTGCTAAGGAATGGAATATCGATCCGAACCGAGTAGGCATATTGGGATTTTCGGCCGGAGGTCATGTAGCGGGTTCGGCAGGAACTCAATATGATTCCGGGCGTTCGGATGCGGTAGACCCGATCGAGCGTGAAAGCAGCCGCCCGGATTTGCTCATACTTTGCTATGCGGTGATCAGCTTTGGTGCTTACGCTCATAAAGGTTCTTTGAATAATTTGCTCGGCGAGTCTCCTGATCCATCTTTGGTAGAGCTCATGTCCCATGAGCTACAGGTCACAGAAGATACGCCGCCGACTTTTTTGTGGCATACGGCTGATGACGCTTCTGTTCCTGTTGAGAACAGTCTTCTATTCGCTTCAGCGCTCAGCCGAAACAGAGTTCCGTTTGAGGTCCATGTGTTCGAGAGCGGTCGTCATGGCTTGGGTCTGGCTGCAGAGCAGCCCGGCGTGAGGCTATGGACAGATGTTTGCGCATCGTGGCTGCAGCAGCGCGGATTTTAAATGAATGAACGGGAGACTGAGGCCGGCTATGAGCCTAATTGCGCTGAAGAGCTCGACGCCTCGATAGTGCGATATGAGCTGTACCCGCTGGGAGAACAGGCGATTGTCATCCGTTGGGTCGGAAATATAAGCGAGGCTATGCTGGGGGTTGTATCAGCAACCGTTCGTTGTTTGGAGCATGATTGTAGTTCGGCTATCGTTGAATTCGTCAGAGCTTACAGAACGGTAACGGTATACTACGATCCTGCAGAGCTATATGTTAACAAGGCTGACTACCACAATAAGGGCAAAATCAATGCGAAATCTACACTGGGCTCGAGGGAACAGGAGGATGACGTCTCCCCTTATGAGATCCTATGTGCATGGATAAGAAGCCGTCTGAATATGCTAGGAGATCCATTACTTATTACGAATGCTCTGGAGCACCAAGAAGTTCGTATCGTACCGGTATGCTTCGACATGGAGTTTGGTCCCGATTTGCAGATGCTTGCCGAGCAGGCGGGCTTATCGGTTCAAGAGGCTATTGCTCTTTATTGCTCTGCAACCTATGTCGTACATATGGTTGGATTTACTCATGGTTTTCCGTACATGGGCGGTCTTTCGGAACGTCTGGCGATGCCACGGCGAAGTCAACCTAGGGCACATGTGCCTCAAGGTACGGTAGGTATTGCCGGTACGCAAACGGGCATTTATCCGATAGCCTCTCCTGGCGGCTGGCAGTTGATCGGACGAACGCCGCTCAGGCTGTTCAACCCTATGAAGGAGAAGCCGTCCCTATTTCAAGCGGGTGACCGGATTCGTTTTGAACCTATTTCGCTGATGGAGTTTGCAGTCCTTGCAAACGAGGCATCGGTTGATAACGAATCTATGGAATCTTGATGGCGGAGGATTTGTGATGACCATCGAAGTGTTGAATCCGGGCTTGCTGACAACGGTGCAGGACGAGGGACGATTCGGCTTGCGCGGCGTGGGCGTAGTGACAAGCGGCGCCATGGACCGATTCGCCCTGCATGCGGCGAACCTGCTTGTTGGTAACGAGCGCGGTGCAGCTGTGCTCGAGATGACCCTCACGGGCGCGACGCTCGAGTTCCGCGAGGACGCGCTCGTGGCGCTTTGCGGCGCGGACATGGATGCCCGCGCCGAAGAGGGGCCGCCTCTGCCCAGCTGGCGGCCGGTGCTTGTGCGCAGCGGCACTGTGCTGCGCTGTGGTCGCGCGCTGCGCGGAGCGCGCGCTTGCCTTGCCGTGGCGGGCGGTATCGCCGTGCCCGCCGTGCTGGGCAGCCGCAGCACGCACGTGCCATCGCGGCTCGGCGGCTACGCCGGGCGTGCGCTGCTGCCGGGGGACCGGCTGCAGGCTGGCGCGCCCTCGGCTGCCGCCATCGCGCTCGCGGCCCGCTTGGCCGCGGTGGCGCCCGGGGCGCCGATCGCCCCCACCATGTGGGCGATCGCGCCAAGCGCGCGCCCGCCGTATGCGGAGCAACCGGCGGTGCGCGTAACCCGCGGGCGTGAGGCAGAAGCTATGACAGGCGGGAGCCTGCATAGCTTCTTCACCACGCCCTACAGCGTTACCCCCCAGTCGGATCGCATGGGCTACCGACTGACAGGCGAGCGGCTCGAGGAAACCGAGCCGCAAGAAATGATCTCCGAAGCCGTGACGATGGGCACGGTTCAAGTACCCCCCGGCGGGCAGCCGATCGTGCTGATGGCCGACGCGCAGACGACGGGCGGCTACCCTCGAATCGCCCAAGTCGCAGCTGTCGATTTACCACTGCTTGCTCAGCTGAAACCGAGCGGAGCCGTTCGCTTCCGAGAAATATCGATACAGGAGGCGCAAGTACTGTACATACAGCAGCAGCTTTTCTTCAGGCAGTTAGAGAAGACGGTAAGGATAAGATTAGCCGAATCGGAGTAAAGGGTATATTTAGCGCATCGGCTGTGATAATATAGGATTTAATTATGCGGTGGAGAGTTTTCTTCGCTCTGTACCTCAATACCTTGCTATGTTGTTACTATATAGGAGAAATTTGTTATAACCATTCTTTCGCTTGAGACAGCCTTGCAAATATGAGTAAATAGTATTGTAGCAGGCCAGCTAACACTCAAAGGAAGGAGTGATCAGAGCGATGAACACACAACCGGAGGTGGTCTCTGCGTAAGCAGAGGCTCCATAACAAAGGGGAGGCCTACAAGCCTCCCTCTATTTTTCCAAAATAGCGAATAGACATGAAGACCTTGAATAAGTTATAATCAATTAGGAAGTAAATGGAATCATGAAAATATACGAAAGGAGTGGCGTTCGATGTCTGACTTCACAACAACTAATAAAGGGTTTTGGCTGAACTGAATAAGCATTTTCCCATCACCGTCACCTGACGTCATTGACATGAACCATGACATATAATATGGCTCCCAGGCACGATACGGCAGATCGTGTTTTTTTGTTTTCATGTACTGACCCTGACGTTTACAACAACTCGGCAAATCCTTACAAAGTAAGTTTTGCAGAGCAAAACTCTGTAGATGCTTACGAAGTAAGTTTTGCAGAGCAAAACTCTTAGGAGGTGTAAAGATGAAAATGCTTATCTCTTTCACGGCGGCGCTAGCAACTAAAGCACGGAAGGAGGATTTCATCGATGGGGTACAAAAACGGAAAAGATATTCTTCCCCCTAGTCTGCTGAAACAATTGCAGGACTATATTCAGGGCGAGATTATCTATATCCCGAAAAAAGAACAAACTCGCGCAGGCTGGGGAGAAAACAATGGAACAAGGCTTACGATCCAGCGGCGTAACCATGAAATTTACCGGCTCTATGAGAACGGTTCTACGGTTCTTGAGCTCATTCAAAAATACCATCTGTCTGAGGACAGCATACGCAAAATTATCGTTAAAACCCGCGTTGCCGTTGCCCGTCAGCACTAGCTGAGCAGGGCACGGCTGTACAATGGGTTCCATATATACGAAAAAAAAGCCGGTAGGAATTCCTAAGGCTTTTTTTCATTCCTGCCCATTGAAAGCCCGACTTTACGACAGAAGGCGAAATTTACAGTGACCGAGGAGGAGACAAGTACATATGCAGGAACGAATCATAGATCTCAATTGTGATATGGGGGAAAGCTTCGGTGCATACCGGCTTGGAATAGATGAAAGTCTGCTGCCCTACATTACTTCAGCAAATATTGCTTGCGGATTTCATGCCGGTGATGCTGCAGTTATGCGCAAAACGGTTCAAGCATGCAAAGCTTATAACGTGGCCATTGGAGCGCATCCCGGACTGCCCGATTTGTCAGGCTTCGGCCGTCGGGTTATGCAGATTACTCCGGATGAAGCCTATGAAATGGTCGTGTATCAGATAGGAGCATTAATGGGGTTTGTCCATTCGGAAAATGCAGAGCTACGACATGTAAAGCCTCACGGAGCTTTATACAATATGGCAGCTTCGGATAAGGTATTGGCTGAGGCGATTGCCGAGGCGGTGTATCGAGTCGATTCACGACTCATTCTATTCGGGCTAGCAGGGAGTGAGCTTACCCAAGCGGGGATTCGCAGAGGGCTGCTTGTTGCGGAGGAAGCCTTTGCCGATCGTACTTACCGAATGGACGGGACATTAACCCCGCGTTCCGAGGATAATGCCGTCTTGCACGACTCGGCTGATGCAGCAGAGCAAACAGCTCTTATGGTAAAAGACGGAATGGTATGGACCAGCGATGGCGGCAGCATTCTCATAGCGCCCGACACGGTGTGCATTCACGGTGATAGCCCTCATGCATTGGAGTTTGCGATGGCGGTTAGACAGCGGTTGGAGCAGGAGGGGGTAGTCGTTAGAGCACCGGACCTTAGACCATTTTCAAGCCGCTGATCAAGATGATGGCTGCCATAATCGTCCGCAGTGGCTTAGCTGGCAATTTAGCGGAGAGGCCGCTGCCCAGAAGGACGCCCGGTACAGAACCGGCAAGGAGATTGAAGGCAAGGTGATAATCGATGTTTCCGAAGCCGGCGTGCATAATACCTGCTGCGGAGACTAATAAAAAGGCGTGTGCGATGTCGGTTCCGACCAGCTCGGCAGCACCCATTCGAAAGAAAAACATCATAGCGAGCGCAAACAGGGAGCCTGATCCGATGGATGTCAGTCCAACAATGAATCCGAGCACGATCCCGATGGCAATCGTCATTCCCCGCTTTTCTTCTTCGGATTTTTCCTGCCAACGATTCGTGTTCAAGCGTCCGATCCATTGCTTGGCAATACTCAGAATCGCGACTATGATAAGAACAATGCCTAATGTATGCTTGACGATTGTATCTTGAATGACATGCAGCGGCGGGTAAAGCTCCAGCAGGAGTATGGCTACTACAGCGCTAGGAATACTTCCGAAGGCCAAATATTTGGTGACTTTGAAATTGATTGTTTTCTGACGGTAATGCTGAATGCTCCCGAATAGCTTTGTAATCGAGTTGTAGAACAAGTCGGTT
>NZ_JMLS01000042.1 GCF_000686845.1 Paenibacillus sp. UNC451MF
GTTATCAATGTTACAATAATTATACCATATTAACGCGGTGCTGTATTGAATTAACTGAACAAAAGAAAAGCTGTCGAGACTTACTTTCTCGACAGCCTGAGAAGAACCTTCACGGTTCTTCTTTTTTACGTTCCAAGCTCTTTCGAGCTTGAGACAGGCTTCGTCTGTGTGCAGAGACCCCTTCTAGGCGAATAGGTGCCAATAACGATGCCTACCGTCGTCAATACGAAGGCCAGCATATGAATCCATTGAATCCGCTCGCCAAGGAACAGTACGGCCCCGATCATACTGGCAAACGGCATGCCGTTGATGAACATGGCCGTTTTATTGGCGCCGAGCAGCTTGATGCCGTGGTTCCAGCCGAGCGTGCCTAGAGAAGAGGCGACCCACGCGGACAATAGCATGACAGCCCAGCCCATTCCTGAGAAATGGACTTCCTGGTATGCGGTCGGTCCATATTTCACGAAAGCTCCGATGTTCAACAGTACTCCTCCGATTAAAGTAGAGTAGGCGGTTGTAACAAGAGTGGGGATGTTCGTGGCGGCAATGGTTTTGATCAACAGTCCTCCGACAACATAGCCGAGCATCGATAATACCATAATCAGGTCGCCCCAGCCGGACACTTCGATGGAGGCATCCGCTGCGCTGGACAGCACTACAATAACCACGCCAGAGAATCCGGCCAGTATGCCGAAGAGCAGCCTAAGGTTCATTTTTTCTCCGACGAATATAGCGGCCAGCAGAGCGGTCGTGAGCGGATTCAGTCCGAGAATGAGGGAGGCGTTCGTCGCGGTTGTCGTTGCAACACCAGATGC
This sequence comes from Paenibacillus sp. UNC451MF, assembly GCF_000686845.1. Taxonomy (GTDB): domain Bacteria; phylum Bacillota; class Bacilli; order Paenibacillales; family NBRC-103111; genus Paenibacillus_S. The sequence goes on from NZ_JMLS01000042.1 coordinate 816, forward strand.
CAGGAACAACTGGTGAATAAAGATAGAGGTTAACCCGATCAGCCCGAGCAGCAGCCACTGCTTCGGGCTAGGCTTGTACCAGCCATATTTGCGTATGGCAAACGGAAGCAGAGCCAGACCCGCAAGCGGCATCCTTACGGCAGCCACTAGAAAGGGCGGAGACGTTTCCGTCAAAAATTTGACCATTACAATATTGAGCCCCCATGAAATGACAACAAAGGCCAGAACAACATAAATCCATCGGTTAGCGGTTCCCACTGGTTAGCTCCTATCTAGAATTTCTCAATCATTCCCTTACCCATTAAAGCACAGATCGTAAGGAAGGGAAATCCTCGATAAGCGCATAACCGTAAGTAAACAAGCTTACTTCCCTCTATACACAGGTGCAATTAGATCAATGCGGTTCGTCCAAATGCCTCCCGTGTAGTCCTCGGGAAGACGCTGTACGTCTTCTGGGGTATCGAATCCATGAGAAAATTCGGATCCGTCTCCTCCGACCACGATAACCCGGGTATCGGCCTTATCCATTCGTTCCAGAAAACGATTCGGCCACCCCCATAGCCAAGGGGCTACTTTCTCCGGAATATGGATTTGACTGTGTTCCATCGAAGCAGGAATAAAGCCGGTCCATCCGAGTGCCTCGTAAGTGATCACGAAACGGATTATAGAAGCTTTGGACATGGTCCGTAGGCCAGGAAGCAGCTTCTTCACCGCAGCTACCGGCTTGTCTCCGCCGTAAACGGCCAACTGTTCGAGTCGATTGGCCGGCAAAGCTTGAAGGTATTGGGCAAGCTGGACCCCCTCGTTAGCATCGTTGCTCTTAACATGAATGAGAAAGCAACGGTCGGGAAATGTCGCCAGAACTTCCTCAAGAGTAGGCATCTGCTGAACGCCTTTCCCGCGAAACGGATAGGTCTTCCCGCCGTCTGCCGTATAGCCGTAGCCGATATCGAGTGCTTGCAGCTCCGCCGTGGTATGGTCCCGGGTGACCCCAGTGCCGTTCGTACGGCAATCGAGCGTCCAGTCATGGAACACGACAAACCGGTTATCTTTCGTAGGCTGCACATCGAACTCCACGATGTCCGCACCTTCTCTGAAAGCTGCGTCCATTGAGGCTATCGTATTTTCCAAATACGGATATTCCGGTTGATAAATACGCTCGGCTGTACAGGTATCGTTGGTGATGCCTTCCATATGAAAGGTTTGGGCAAGTCCGCGGTGAGCAAGCAGTAAGGGGGCTCCATCTCGATGGGCAGCCAGCCGGGAGCTGTTCGTTACATAAATTAATGCTGCTGCAATGAGTAGAACGGCAACGACTTTTCGTTTGGACAATCTCATTTTAATACCTCCAACAAGTGCTGCTTCTCTATCAGGCAGGTCATGCTGCTATAGTTTAAGGATAACCAGTTAGCGGGAACGTAACAATGGAAGGGCTATAATAGATGAATGATAAAACTTCCATTAGCATGTCAGAAGCCCTTTTTGCTCTATGAGGTACACATGCCTTGAAGCTTCTGTCACGATGATTCATAGAATAGTTTGAAGCTGGAGCAATGACAGGAGTCGGGAGGTATGAAATGATTAGAAAGACGAGAAAATCCATCCAAGTATACCCGAACAAAAGCACATCCGTGAAGCCAAAAAGTCCACTTCAGTTAGATCCGTTATCGGAGCAGCTCTTAGTCAATAAGGTGATCCATTCCTTAAGAAATATGAACAGTCCTGAGAACGCAGGACTTGATGATTCGGCAATAATAAGAACGAAACCGGTTGTGAAAAAACAAATGAAGGTGCTCATCGTATCAACTTTGTCTGGGGAGACGGCTTGGCAGACCGATCTCGTCATTACGGAGCAATTCAGACACCTTGTTAAAGAAGTCGTTTCTGTAAAAGCAAATTACAATCTATCTGAAGCCATATATCAAATGAAGCCTGATTTGTTACTGGTGCTAGGTAATCAGGAGCTGCTGTCCAACGAAAATAGGATGATCCTCAAAACAACGCCCGTGAAAAAGGCGATATGGCTCACTGACGATACTGAAATGATAGAAGCGATTCGTCATGCTGCCTCCGTCTTTGACTGTGTGTTTACACAAAATGCCGTTAACATTCCGCTTTATCAGTATGTAGGCTGCAAGCAGGTCATCTATCTTCCGTTTGCTGCGGAGCGTTCTATCTTTTACCCCCAACAAGTTGAGGATAGCTGCCGATCGGATATTCTATTCATTGGAGATGCCTCTATAAGCCGAAATGAACTTATTCAAAGTGTCCTGGAGCTAGTAGAATCCAAAAAGGTGCTTGCTATCGGAGCGGGCTGGGAGAAGTATGACCAAGTCATGCGGGTACAGCGGGATTCAGGATTAAGGGAGTATTACAACGGTGCGGAGATTATCATTAACTGGCAGTCTTCACAACGCCAAGTACTAGAGATTGCCGCCTGTGGGACTTTTCAATTGGTTGAGGATCATCCCAATTTATACGGCTACACGAGTCCCGACGAAGATATCATCGCTTTCCGCAATGCGGGGGAACTTACGAAGAAGCTTCAGCATTATTTGACTCAGGCCGATCAAAGACGAATTGTTGCAACCAAAGCGCTGCTGGGAAGTAAATACGATTATTCCTACCTGCAAATGGTCATCAAGCTGCTAGATGCTGTTCTTAACAGCTAAAGGAGGTTAGCGGATTGAAGCTGATCGCTTTTCTACTACCCCAATTCCACCGTATTCCCGAAAATGATATGTGGTGGGGCGAGGGCTTTACGGAATGGACAAATACCCGAAAGGCTCGGCCGTTGTACCCGGGTCATGAGCAGCCTAAAGAGCCGTTTCGCGAGTACTACTATGATTTAACCGATCCTGCAGCAAGAAGATGGCAGGCGGAAACCGCCAAATCCTACGGCATCTACGGATTTTGCTATTATCATTATTGGTTTAATGGCAGGCAGTTGCTCGAGAAGCCGTTCCATGAAGTACAGACAAAGGGAGAACCCGATTTTCCTTTTTGTTTATCTTGGGCTAACGAGCCATGGACGCGCAAATGGGATGGGGATGAGCATCATGTTCTCATGCCGCAGGAATACGGAGAAGAGCAGGAATGGGAAAGGCACTTCTTCGCTTTATTGGATGCATTCCGGGATGAGCGTTATATTCGGGTGGACGATAGGCCCTTATTTATATTATATAGACCTTCCAAGATTCATCGGTGTGAGGATATGCTTCAGTATTGGAATCGACTGGCAAGACAAAACGGATTAAAAGGCATTTATTTTGTTCGTACCTTAGGGGGATTTGAGATTGCCCATCAAGCGGGCTTTGACGCAAGTGTGGAGTTCGAGCCACATTACACCTTTGCACATAGCGGTTCACATCGATTATGGAGTCATATGAAGACGAAGGAACGGGATCATCTTGTATTCGATTACGATCAGGTATGGCAATCTATCTTGAATCGTTCTCCCCATCGAAGAAACGGAGAAAAAATATTTCCCGGGGCTTACGTCAACTGGGACAATACGCCGCGTATAGGTCTTGAAGGACAAAGCTGTATCGGCCCTTCGCCGCAAAAATTCGGCTGGTATTTATCGAAGCAAATCGAACGTGCTGTCACTCAGTACAAGAGCGAGTATTTGTTTATCAATGCGTGGAACGAATGGGCGGAGGGAACGTACTTGGAGCCTGACCAACGTTACGGGTACCAGTATTTGGAAGCGGTAAAGAAAGCATTGGAGTCATGTCGGGATGTTATTAAATCAAAGTGGTTGAACAAATAATGCTGTATTCACATAGAAAAAAGCACCGGCTGCTCCTAGTCTGATAAAATCTACTATGCCTAGAAACAAAGATGCTGGCACAAGCGCCGGTGCGTGGCTGAATCCCTTTGAAGCAGTTACGTTGGTGGTTCAATGCTATTTTATGCTTTTTGGATTGCGAGATGCGGAGTTCCTCCTGTTGTATCAATGAACAAGATATAATCGTTCCCATCCGTTCCTTTTAATAACAGTCCAGGCTGGTTGGCAATGCTCGAAGCGAAATAGCGCACCTGATGTCCGGTTGGAGGCCCGGGAGGAACGGTCGGAAGGGCTCGTACTCCCAAGCGATACTTGGCTGAAATATCTCCACCAACGGATAAGTGCTTTTTAATAGTTTCACTGCCGTTGACCTGCAGGCTTCCTTTTATAGTTTGATCACCGACCACTTTGAAATCGTTCATGACGGATTGATTTCCGTTAACTCGCAAATCCTTCATGATAGTTTGATTCCCGTCAACCTGGAAGTCTTTTTTAACTGTCTGGTTGCCAGTTACCATAACATTATCGAATACCGCCAAAGTTATCATCCCCTTTAGGACTTGTATACTGTATTGTATGTAAATCAATCCATTTGGACATAGAGTGGGTATACCGATTTTAACGGAAGCTTCTATATTTGAAGCCTATTTTTCATAGAATAGACGCATAGAACTAGAATAAAATGGTCTTATTACTTGAATGAAATAATAGACCGCCCTCTCCATGAGGAACGGTCTATATGGATAGTTAAGCCTGCGGGTATTTAACGGCTTTAACTTCATAAACGCTGCTTTTGGAGCTGACGATAAAGTCCGGCTTGCCATGCTCCCGTTCTCTTCTATGGCCCTCAAGGTGCGGCTCGCTCAGTTCCCACTGCTTCCAGCGTTCCTCCGATTCCCAACGAATCAAAATGACGACTTCTTCTTCACCTTTTCTAGCTTTCTTTACGAGAACACTTAAATCTACAAAGCCAGGGGACTTCTCAACGGCTGCTTCCCGGCTGAAGCGCTGCACGACTTGATCGGAGAAGCCTTCCTTAACGATGATCGTCAATGTTTCTATGAACATGAAATCAACACTCCCATTATGAAGAATATGGGTTTATATTAAATGATAATGATTATTAGTGTCAATTAAGCAAAGTCCAGACGGCTCTTGTCCAAGCAAGCCTCATACCGACACGCTCCATATTATGTTGGCTTGTGCTGGCAAAGCTCGCCTGTGCTGAGACAAGCTCACAATCTGCCTTGAAGGCCTCATGCATTCGACGGTGTAAAAGGGCGGTCTGTAATCCCCTGTTCCTGTATGAAGGCAGGGTGGCAGCCAGAGCGCAGGAGGCGATTCCACGGCTAAAGTGCATAGCCGCAACGGCCGCTGGCGTTTGGTCAACGTAAGCGAGAAATAGCTTCCAGCCTTGTCTATGGAGCAGACCCCTATTGTTGTTCAAGAAATGATGCTTGTGGGCAATAGACATGCCGGAGGCAATGCAGTGGACTTCGGCGTACAGATCGAATTCTTGAGCGTCGGTAATCTCGTGAATGTCAATATATGCAGGTGCTGTCGGTAGCTCTGCTAGAGGAAGGCCGTATAGAAAAGAATGAAAGCCCTCTTGAATCAATCCGCTCTTAGCCATAGTCCTTAACAGCTTTGCACTGGAGCCGGCGGGATCTATATCGATTTGGGGCTTTCTATCCCGCTCACGATAGAAGGCAATAATACTTTCAACTTTATCTGTGTCTTTATCGGACAGACCTTTAACGCTGTTAAATAAACCCCACGGCATGGTTTTAATATAATAGGCTGTAGTATTGCCGAAGGTGCTTATATCTACGCCTTCCGGATTATTTGCACGTTCGCCAATAGAGCTGATTCTTGAACTGAAATAATCGGTCTCAGCTTGTTGAAGCCTCTGAGCGAGTGCCTCTGTTAAGAGTGGTAGTTTCACAGAGATCTCTCCTGTTCTTTTTCAATAGGAATGGACTTGCATTATTCTAAATGTAACATAAATGAACAACAGGAAAACGAATCCAGGGATTGAATTTATATATAGAAGAAGGTGGACAGTAGCTATTCCATAGAAAGGGAGTGCAAGCATATGAACCCTATCTTTTTTACAACACCAGCTGAGTTCCGTACTTGGCTTGAAGAGAACCATGATAAGTCGCAATCGTTGCAGGTCGGTTTCTATAAAAAAGGCTCCGGAAAGCCGAGCATGACTTGGCCGGAGTCGGTAGACGAAGCATTGTGCTTTGGCTGGATCGACGGCGTTCGTAAAGGGATCGATGATATAAGCTACATGATCCGGTTCACACCCCGCAAGCGGAGGAGTATTTGGAGTGCTGTTAATGTTCAGAAAATGGACGAGCTGACGAAGCTCGGGAAGATGCGCCCGGAGGGGCTCCGTGCCTTTGCCGAACGGAAGGACGACCAAACCGCTATCTATTCATACGAGCAAGAGAGGGCTGCAGAGCTCGGCGATGCTTATGAGGCTGCTTTTCGTGCCAATGCGAAGGCGTGGGCTTATTTCCAAGAGCAGCCCCCCTCTTACCGGAAGACGGCCATTCACTGGGTAGTCAGTGCGAAGAAAGAAGAGACCCGACTTAAACGGCTTCACGAGCTCATTGCAGAATCCGAGCAGGGCGGAGTGCATTCGCGATGGAAATGGAAGAGTAAGCCGGAATAATTCATGCGGTTAATGATTTGCTGACGGCTTTTTTTCTCGATAAGCGAATCAGCACCTCGATGAAGATCAAGTTTCCAATCCAGCACATCCATGCGGATAACCTGTAGGGAGGCTCCATCGGACCTCCGAACAGAGGCGTCAGCGCCAATAACCATACGCGAAAGGTGACGGCAGCTAATGTGAGCGCGTAGCTGCGCAGCATCCACTCCCTGTGAGCCTGAATTTGCTTATTCACGGCTTTTCTAACGGCAACCCAAGTAGATAGTACCCACAGAACGTCTAATACAAAAAAACCTAATCCCGCCATCCAACCGCCCGTTGCAAATATCGATAAGTAAATGCTGATCAGTCCGCTGGCCGTAATGGAGAGAACATACGCGTAGCCGAGCATTCTGTGGCGCCGGACTCCTTTTCTTTTTGGACGGATGAACAGCTGAAACGGTCCGATAGCGACGGCTAGACAGGCGGTTACGATGTGCACGTAAAGCACATAGATCCAAGGTGCGTAGTGAAAGTCCGGCTTTTTGAGTTTTTGGGTTATAAGCCCTGCTTTGTGCGGGTCTGCAAAGCCATACTGCATGATGACATAGGCAAGCAGGACGAACGCCAGAAATGAAACGATCAAACGAATGGAAATCTTTTTAACCATGTGAGACTCACTCCTCGTTTATTTTTTATTGCTATACAAGACGATGGGGCCGAATCGACCCCTTCATTTTTCTGGAAAATATTTTATGAGAAAAGGATTGGGGCGAAACATCATGGGACAGATTCTGTGCTTTATATCTGAGGATTTTGCGGATTTTGAGATCACATTAGCCTTCCACAAAATAAAAAACGTCGGCAAAAAAGAAGTGCTTTGCGTGGGATACGATTCTAATCCGGTGGTCAGCGAGTCCGGCTTGACTTACAAGCCCGACTTGACTCTGAACGAAGTTATGGAGCTGAAGGACGTAGAAGGGCTCATTATTCCCGGCGGTCCAATACGCAATCAGCAAACGGAGCTTACCGAATTAATACGTAAACTGGATAGGGAGCAAAAGCTTCTTGCAGCCATCTGCAACGGCCCGCAATATTTGGGTAGAGCCGGTATTTTAGCCAACCGGAGCTATACGACCTCCTGCTCTGCAGAGAGAATCATACAGCTGGGCGTAGACGACCCGTTTCCGCGGGAGCAATATATTGAGAAGCGTGTTGTAAGGGATGGACACGTCATTACAGCTAAGGGACGGGCATTTGTGGATTTCTCTTTCGAGCTGTTTGACTATATGAATCTGTATGAAGGACGAAAAGAGGAGCGGGACCAGCTGTTTAGAGATATTATGGACCGCTGATTGACTTCGTAAGAGATTTTGAAATAAGGAGATATGCAATGAAAATCAGAGAATTACAATCAAACGAACCGTATCCGATGGATCTGCTGCTGTTGGCCGATCCTGAAGAGAGCGTTATTCAAACCTATATAGAACGATGCCGCTGTTATGTGATGGAACTCGAAGGTAACATCGTAGGAATCACTGCATTGCTTCCGACAAGGCCGTTGACCGCTGAGATCATGAATATAGCGGTGCTGGAGACGATGCAGGGACAAGGATTAGGGAGGCGCCTGCTTACTCATGCCATTCAAGTTTCCAAGGAGCTTGGCTTTCGCAGAATAGAAATAGGAACGGGCAATTCGAGCGTCGGACAGCTTCACTTATACCAGAAATGCGGCTTTCGGATTATTGGCGTGGATACGGATTATTTTGTTCGAAACTATGAGGAGCCCATTTACGAGAATGGCCTGCAGTGCAGAGACATGATCCGGTTGAAGCAGGAGCTGTAACGAAGTCGGACACATGAGGTGAACCCGCCCTTGCAAGCATGGAACAAAACTGCCGATGCGTTCCAGCGTTACGTGCTGCTTCGCAACCGAACGCTTACGGCCAAAATGTTTTTTTACTCGGCATTGATCGTCGTCTTTCCGTTGCTGCTTGTAGGGACGATTTCGTACCAACGGTCGTCGGAAGTTCTGGAGCAGGAGGCAGGACAGTACAGCTGGCAAATCATAGAGCAGGTGAAGGCGCACGTCGAATACTACGTTCAGGATTTTGAGATCGATACGCTTCGCATCATTAATCATCCGGATATGAACCGCTTCTTGAAGTTGCGGACGATGGAGGAGATGAAGCAGAGCGGAATCCAGACGGATATCGAGCAGGTGTTGAAGAATGCCGCGTACTCCCGTTCAGATATCAGCAACATTACGGTCATTGTGCACGATGAGCAGGTCATTGACGCTATCGATTATGACAGCCCTTATTCGGCCAAACAGCTGCAGCAGGAATACTGGTATGCATCTATCCCGGAAGATAGCTCCCCCAAGCTTATAAGCCGAGTGGTAAGGGGAAGAGATCATCAGGAGCAGGTCATATCGATTGTGCGCAGGTTAATAAGTCCGAATACGCTGGAGCCTATCGGCATTATGATCATGGATGTAAATTTTAAGCGCATACAAGAAATCGCGGAAAAGGTGGCAATCGGACGTACGGGCTTCCTTTACATGATCGATGCCCAGAACCATTACGTGTACCACCAAGACTTGCAGCAGGTCGGCAAGCCTGCTAATCTCAAAAGCTTTGAAACGATGCTGACTCAGGAAAGCGGCTCGATGGCGGATGATGACAAGCCGCGTAATTTTTTGACGTTCAGCTTATCGCATTACTTGGGCTGGCGTCTCGTCACCTCGATTCCTTATTCGGAGCTAACCAACGGTGCCGCGTACATTGGGCGTACGATCTTCTGGACGCTGATTGTTTCGCTTGCCGTTGCTTATTTGCTCGGGATAGGCTTCGCGGCCAGTTTGGTGAATCCGATTCGTCGGTTGCAGCGCTTTATGAAAAAGGTCGAAGTCGGTGATTTCTCCGGCAAGCTGGAGGTGCGCTCGAAGGATGAATTAGGCCTGCTGACGCATGGGTTCAATAAGATGGTCGAGAAGCTCGAGGACCTGCTGGAGGAAATATATTTCACCCGCTTGCGTGAAACGGAGGCCTCTTTGCGCCAAAAGGAAACGGAGCTAAAGGTACTCCAGTCGCAGATGAATCCGCATTTTCTATACAATTCATTGGAAACGCTGCGCGGCATGGCTCTCGATAAGGATATGGACGATATCGCCTCTATGGCGGCCTCACTCGCCAAGCTGCTGCGCTATAACCTCAAGAACGCTTCCCCGAAGGTGACGCTGTATGAGGAGCTGGGCTTCTGCAAGGTGTACTTGCGCATTCAGAAGTATCGGTTCGAGGAGAGGCTCGAATACGAGCTGGATGTGCCGGATTGGGCTTTGGAGCAGCATATTGCGAAGTTCTCGCTGCAGCCTATCGTAGAGAATAGCATGATCCATGGGATTGAGCCGGGTGTTGGCTTAATGCACATTCGCATAACGGCAGAGCGAGACTCAGAGCATTCCTTCTGCGTCGTTATACGAGATACCGGCGTCGGGATGTCAGAGGAGCAGCTTAAATGGATCCACCACGATCTGGAAGGGAAGGATGTACTCGCAGGGGGAGCTCATATTGGAATTGCGAATGTGCATCGGCGGATCGCTTATTTGTACGGCCCGACGTTTGGAGTGTCACTACACAGCCTGAGTGGACATGGAACTGTGGTACGGATACGGCTTCCTTATGAAGAGGTCAAGGAAGAACGGCTACTAGAAGCATGGTGAACTACTAGCGGAGAGGGGCAGGTACATCAGTGTATCGCGTTATGCTGATTGATGACGAGCGGTGGGTACGTACTTCTTTGAAAAAAGTGATTGAAAAAACAGGGCTGCCTTTTAGCGTCATTAAGGAAGCTTCTGACGGTCTGGAAGCGTTGGATTGGCTGAAAAGCAACGAAGCGGATCTGATCATGACGGATGTGAAGATGCCCGTGATGGAAGGATTGCGGTTCGTTCAAGAGGTTCGAGTGCGCAATCGGGGTCAGCCTATTATCGTTGTTAGCGGCTATGATGATTTCCAATTTGTTCAGCAGGCGCTTCGCTCCGGTGTGTTCGATTACTTGCTCAAGCCGGTTGAGCTGGAGGATATGCGGCTGTGTCTTAACAAATGGATGAGTCAGCATCAGCCTCCACTGCAGGGGGAAGTGCCCAAGGCACCGGTAACGCAGCATAAGCTGGAGCAATCGCCTATCGAGCAGGTACAGGCTTACATCCGAACCCATTTATCGGGTGAGATTACGTTAACCAGGGCAGCGGCACTCGTTCACTTGAACCCGAGCTACTTGAGCCAGCTGTTCAAGCAGCAGCTAAACCGCAATTTCGTCGATTATATCGTCGAGGTGAGGATGGAGGAGGCCAAACGGTTATTGAGCGCCACCTCGCTACGGATCAGTGAAGTAGCTGACAGGGTAGGCTACTCAGACGTGGCCTACTTCAGCAATACCTTCAAAAAGTGGAACGGCTGCACCCCCTCGGAGTACCGCAAAGAACCGGGGAGAAGCACGAACGGTGCTGCGGAGGCTTGAAGAGACAGGCTGTTTTTGGATGCAACGAGGAGCCAAACCTAACGAACATTTGTTTTTCATTCGGAAAATTCCCTGGTTTTTGTTAAAAATTAGGACTGGAAGTCTTTTTAAATAAAGAAATCCGAACGATTGCTTGAAAAAGAGCGTTTAATTCAGTATTATTAATTTATATTCGAATCCGATGACAGTTTTAGAAGGTGAACCTGTGTCCCTAATCGATTCTAATGAATTTAAAAAGAAGCTGTGTCACATCTACAACGAGGTGTCAAAGGAATTGTTCGGATTCGGCACTACACTGCTTAAAGCATCGATTGAGAGCAATATCATCACGTTTCAGGCTAGGCACCGCCGCTCACCGCGGTCTACCGCTTTAGAGGGCGAAGCGCCGACGCTGAAGTACGAGGTTGATTTTTACATGTCGTCGATCTATAAGAAGCGAATCCGTGAAAGGCTCGAGCAGGAGATGGGGCTTTCCATCGAAGCGGTCCTTAGAGACTACGACCCGCCGACGCAGTGGGCAATAACCAATATTATTTTAGTCGGAAACGACCGTAAAACTGAATAGATCGGCTGTTTCTCTCGGATCTATCTGAAGAGGAAACCGAACCTACTTAAGAACAACAGATCCGCTGGACATTGTTTACAATGGAAAGTGCTCTTGTTAGAAGCTTTATTTCTATCAAGGGTACTTTTCTTTTTTATTATATGAATTCAAAAGCAAGAGGGGGCGTCGGTTGAGAATTAGAGATAAAGTATGATGCGTGCATAGATTGCTGTGATTGCAAAATACTAGTAAATATTTCATGCAGCCGATTCTTTACAACTACATTTAATCAACTATTGGAGGTCAATGACGATGCAAAAAAGATGGGTTCAAGGTGTACTTTCACTTTCTGTTCTGGGACTGGCTCTTACCGGATGCGGCGCGCCAAAAGAACAAGGAGGAGCGGCAACGGACAACAAGGCGGCAGATAAAGGGGCGCCGACACAGCTGGTTATCTCCACTTGGGGCTTCTCTGAAGACTTCTTCCGCAAAGAAATTTATGAACCGTTCGAGAAAGAGCATAATGTCAAAATCGTGCTCGAAATCGGCAACAACGCCGAGCGTCTGAACAAAGTCAAGCAAGGCAGCTCCAATGTAGACCTTATGTACTTATCCGATTATTATGCTCAACAAGCTATTGAAGCGGGATTGTTCGAGAAAATCGACCGCAGCCGCATAACGAACCTGAACAATATCTATGATGTAGCTAAAGCTCCTCTTGGTGAAGACTACGGTCCTGCCTATACGATCGGCCAATTAGGCATTGCTTACAACCCAAAAGCTCTTGGCGGTAAAGAAATCAAATCATGGGCTGACCTGTGGAGTCCGGAATTGGCGAAAAAGCTGACCATGCCTAACATTACGGCAACGAGTGGCCCAATGATCGTAGACGCGGCTTCCCTCGTAGCTGGCAGCAGCACGTTCAATGAAGACCAAGCCTTTGCCAAATTGAAAGAGCTGAATAAATCGGTCGTGAAATACTACGGTCAAACATCCGAATACGTTAACATGCTGGCACAAGGCGAAATCGCTGCCGGACCGATCATGGAAATGTACGTGAAAGACTTGAAAGCCGCTTCCCCGGATGTGAAATTCGTAACTCCGACTGAAGGAGCTTACGCAGTCATGAATACGATTAACGTCGTTAAAGGAAGCAAGAACAAACAGCTGGCTGAAGATTTCATCAACTGGCACTTGAGCAAGGAAGCGCAAGAGAAATCCGCTAAAGCGCACATCGACTCTCCGGTTAACAAAACATTGACGCTAACACCTGAAGAAGCTCAAGGCATTACTTACGGCGCCGATGTTGTTGCTAAGCTTCGCAAGCTGGATATGAAATTCGTGAACCAAAACCTGAAAAAATGGATCGACCGTTTCAATAAAGAAGTAACTCAATAAGCAAGCAGCTAGCAGATTAGTGAGGGGTATATGACATGACTATGGCATGTACCCTCATTTTTTCTCTAAGGAGGTCCCATGAGTAGGAAAAAAGTCATTCTCGACGTGGATACGGGAGTCGATGACGCTCTCGGCATTCTGCTTGCGGTTCGCAGCGGACAGTTCGATGTTCTAGGGATTACAACGGTGAACGGTAATGTATCGCGGGATCAGGCAACCGTGAACACATGCAAAATATTACAGCTGCTGGGCTGTGAGGACTCGATTCCAGTCTATAAGGGAGCGGACCGACCGCTGCTGAGACAATCGTTCTTCGAGCATCGGGTACACGGGCAAGACGGTATTGGCGGCGCTTTAAGCGATATGTCCGTACACAAGGAGGCTTCCGACGGCTTCGCGCCGGATGTCATCATCGAGACTGCGCGCCGCTATCCAGGCGAGCTGACTGTCGTCGCAACCGGACCGCTTACGAATGTGGCATTAGCGCTACGGCAAGCACCGGAGCTGGTCGATCTCCTCAAGGAGGTCGTTGTGATGGGCGGGGTTGTAGGCAGCTACGGCAATGTGACTCCAACGGCGGAGTACAACATGTACGTAGACCCGGAAGCAGCGAAGATTGTGTTCCACGCAGGCTTCCCTTCCCTCACGTTAGTTGGGCTTGATGTAACTCGGAAGGCACTGCTGACAGAGGAACATATGCAGCTGCTCGGCGATTCGCCTATCGCGCAATATATCCGCGAGAGCACCTTGGATTATATGAAGCGCTACTATGAGCGCAATGGCATTCACGCCTGCGTTATGCATGATCCGCTAGCCGTAGGCGTAGCTTTGAACCGCGATATCGTCACGACTCGTCGCTATTATGTAGATGTCGAGACCCGCAGCGACCTGTGCGATGGACAAACCGTCTGCGATTTTCAAAACCGCTTGTCGAAGCAGGCTAATATGGACGTTTGCGTGGATATCGATACGGAAGCATTTCTACAGCTATTTACGCAATCGCTGAAAGCCTAGCCTTACAAGAACAGGAGCCATAGCTACATGAAGAAAACGTACTACTATGTATTACTGCTGCCGGGATTTCTGTTTTTGCTGTTTTTTATGCTGATCCCGATTGTAATGACGATAGGGTCCACATTTTTTCAAGAGGGCCGATTTACACTGGAAGGATATCTTCATTTTTTTAAAGATCCGTATTTTCTTAAAATATTATGGACGACGCTTGAGGTCAGCATTGTGACCACGCTGCTGTGCATTCTGCTCGGCTTTCCGGTGGCGTACTATATTTCCAAACAAAGCTTGAGGAAAAAAGGCATCCTGCTTGCACTCGCTATTTTCCCGCTGCTTACAAGCTCGGTAGTTCGTTCCTTCAGCTGGATGATCGTGCTCGGGAAAAAAGGGCTGCTTAACAACGCCTTAATTGCGTTGGGGGTTATCCAAGAACCGTTGGATATTTTGTACACGCCAGTAGCGATGATGATCGGTCTCATTCACTTATTCCTGCCGCTCATTATCATTACGCTTGTAGGGGTTATGGAAAATATCGATCCCGACCTGATCAAGGCGGCAGAGAGCTTGGGAGCGGCCCGCTTTACAGCCTTCCGCAAGGTCATTGTTCCTCTCAGTATTCCGGGCTTGATCATCGGCAGTATTTTGGTGTTCGTCGGCAGCTTGACGGCGTACACGACACCAGCCTTGCTTGGAGGCAAACAGAAGGTTATCTCGACCTTCCTGTATCAAAATGCGATTACGTTAAACGACTGGTATTTGGCTTCTGTCGTCGCTACGATCATGATTGCGATCACGTTTGTGGTCATTGGAATTATGAATAAACTGGCGAATAAATTCAATCCGAAGGAGTAGATCCGTATGCAGGAGAACAATCGAGGGCTTGGCCTGTTTACGCTTCTGGTCTACGCTTTTTTGCTGGGTCCTCTCATTATTATTGCCGCCGCCTCATTCGATCCGGGAACGGTGCTGAAATTTCCGCCGCAAGGCTTTTCGTTCAAATGGTATGAAAATATTTTCAAAGTGAAAATGTTCATGGAGACGTTCAAGACGTCCATTTTCGTTTCGCTGCTGGGCAATGTATTCGCGCTTATTCTCGGGGTTCCGGCCGCTTATGCTTTAAGCCGATTCCAGTTCAAGGGCAAGGATACGCTGAATGCGGTATTTATTTCGCCGGTATTGATTCCGGGTATCGTGCTCGGCTTTACGATGCTGAAGTATCTCATCATCATGTATCATCTGCCGATTTACCTTTCTCTGCTGTTCGGGCATACGGTTATTATGCTGCCGTTCATTATCCGCGTCATCGCGTCCAGCTTGTCGAACTTCGATTTCTCGATCGAGGAGGCGGCTTTGAGCTTGGGTGCAGGGCATCTGGCGACCTTCTTCAAGGTGGTGCTGCCGAACATCAAGTCAGGGATTATCGCTGCGGTGCTGATCGCCTTTCTGGAATCGTTCAACAACGTGGATATTTCCGTCTTCATGACAGGTCCGGGAGTCAGTACGCTTCCGATCCAAATGCTGACCTATGTAGAGAACCATTTTGACCCGACGATTGCTGCGATTTCGGTGCTGCTTATGATTTTTACGGCGGTCCTAATGTTCATTATCGAACGCATTATGGGATTGTCCTACTTTACAAAACGATAACGGGGGATTTAATCCATGGCATTGCTATCCTTGGAAAACGTATCGGTTGCCTACGAGCAAAATGTGATATTGAAGGATTTTAACCTGAATATTGAAAAAGGCAAGCTCATTTCGCTGCTAGGCCCGAGCGGCTGCGGCAAAACGACGACATTAAGGCTTATTGCCGGTTTTTTGGAGGCCAGAGACGGCAAATTTATGCTGGGTGGCAAAGATTATACACGGGTGCCGGTCAATAAACGGAACTTCGGCTTCGTGTTCCAAAGCTACGCGCTGTTCCCCCATCTATCGGTTTACGATAATGTGGCATTCGGGCTGCGCCTTAGAAAAGTGAATGAGTCGGAAATCTCGAAAAGAGTACAAAACATTCTGGAAGTTGTCAGCTTGGGAGGCTTCGAGAAGCGGTTCCCTAAAGCGTTATCCGGCGGGCAAAAGCAGCGTGTAGCCATCGCTCGGGCACTTGTTATCGAGCCTGACCTGCTGCTCTTCGATGAGCCGCTCAGTAACCTGGACGCTAATCTGAGAATCAACATGCGTGTGGAAATCCGCCGCATTCAGCAGGAGCTCGGCATTACAACAGTTTATGTCTCTCATGATCAAGAGGAATGCTTCTCGATCTCGGATCAGGTGGCGATTATGAACAAAGGGATTATCGAGCAACTCGACAGTCCGTCCACAATCTTCAAATTCCCGAAGACAGAGTTCGTCGCACGGTTTATCGGCTTTAATAATTTCATTCATTTCGATGAACGGCGTGAGAATGGTGGAGAGGTCGAGCTGAAGGTCAAAGATATGCTATTCTGCGTACCGAAGCTTTTGGGGACGAATGCCAATGGGAGCCTCAAGGGCGCCATCCGTCCGGATGACGTTGTTATGGGTACGGCGGAAGAGCTGTCCGCAGAAGGAACGAACCGTCTCCCGGGTCGTGTGAAAGTCAGCACATTCCTGGGCAGAAGCTATCAGTATGTCGTGGAAACAGCGCTCGGTGACTTTACGGTCAACAAAGAAATGGAGCTTCCTTATGTCAACGGCCGGGAGGTTCGCCTGCTGTTCCCCGGCGAAAAATTGGTATTAGTGGAGTAACGTGCTACTTGGGAGGTACAGGCATGCGAGTCGATTTATTCATCAAGAACGTTAACATATATAACAGTTACTTCAAAAAGTTCATTCAAGGCAACGCGGCGGTGCTGGACGGCAGATTCTTGTACATCGGTGACCGGGGTGAAGACAGCTTCGAAGCCGGTCAAGTCATCGATGGACAGGGGCAATATATGATTCCTGGTCTTGTCGACATTCACCTGCACATTGAAAGCACGATGGTAACGCCGGAGACGTTCTCTTACGGCTTGATCCGTAACGGCGTGACGACCATTGTGCCGGAACCGCACGAAATGGCCAATGTATTCGGGCTTCCAGGCGTAACGGAGATGATTCGGGCAAGCGAGCACTGCGTGGCGGATATGTTCTACGCCATTCCGAGCTCGGTGCCTGCAACGTCAATGGAGACAACAGGCGGAGCGATGGAGATAGAGGATATGGATACGTTGATGCAGTCGGAGACGATTGCCTGCCTTGGCGAAATCATGAACTATGTGGACGTCATTAACGATCCGGATTGCAAGACGAACCGGATATTGAATCACATTCGTTCGAAGTATCCGAAGCTGATTATCGAGGGCCATGTGCCTAAGCTGATGGACCTCGATTTGCAGCGGATCATTTATGCGGGAATCGATTCGGATCATACGCATCAATCGATAGAAGGCATGGAAGCGCGAATTGCTGCGGGCATGTTTATTGAAATTCAAGAGAAATCAATGACCGAAGAGGTCATGCAATATTTGATCGAACGGGATGTCGCCGAGCATTTCTGCTTTGTAACCGACGACGTTATGCCGGATTGGTTCCAGCGCCGAGGACACTTGAACCATATCGTGCGCAAAGCCATCCAGATGGGGATGACACCGGAGAAAGCGATTTATGCCGCTACCTTCACGCCTGCGCGCAGGATGAAGCTGAGTGATCGCGGAGCCGTGGCTCCGGGCAAGATTGCGGACTTCTCGCTGGTGTCCGATTTAGAACAATTGACCATTGGTCAAGTATATAAAGGCGGACAGAAGGTGTTTGATGCGCAGGAAGAGTACAAACCGCAAGGTCACCGTCATCCATTCCCTGCCCATTTTTACCAAAGTGTAAAGCTCCCGCTTTTGACGGAGTCAGATTTTGTTATCGGTACGGACGCTAAGGCTGGAGCTTACAAAGGCAGAGTGATGCTCGTTAAGAACGGTTCCACCTTTACGGAGGAGTATCACGGAGAGGTTGCTGTAAGCGAAGGCGAAGTACGCTGGGAAGAGAGCGAATACGGCTTGATCGCGACCTTTGATCGCTATGGCAAGACCGGAGGCAGAGCCTACGGCTTGATCGGCGGCGATACAATTCAACGCGGCGCGATCGCCACGACGTATTCACACGACAACCACAATTTGCTGGTTGTCGGGCACAGCCGTGCCGACATGATGCTGGCGGCCAACGAAGTCATCCGCAATCAAGGCGGCTTCTGCGTCGTGGAGAATGGTCAAGTACTGGCTAGCCTGCATTTGCCGGTTGGAGGTATTCTGACCGAGGAGCCGTTGGAGAAGACGGCTGCTGAAGTTCAGCAGCTTCGTGAAGCAATGGAAGCTCTCGGATATAACCACTATAATCCTATTATGTCTATCAGTACGCACTCTTTGCCGGTCAGCCCGGCGTTGAAAATAACCGATTACGGCCTCATTGACGTTAACCGCGGCAAGGTCGTACCGCTGTTATTAGAGAAATAGCGAAAAAAGAACCTGACGGTTTATTTCCGTCAGGTTCTTTGTATGTCGAGAAACCTATTTCTTCGAGGAGTGTCTGATACGGGAGGTGGGGTATCCTCTGGAGGAGCGAGAAGACCACCTTTGTTAACGGGAAATCACCGCAGTAAAGCGAATAAGTTGAAAATTTCCCGATAACAACAGTGGCCGGAAGGGGATACCCCACCGGAGTACCACGTACACTACTGAAGCTTTATGGGATTCCCGACACTCTTCGAACCTGACGGCATACTCCGTCAGGTTCTTTTTTCCCCACAGGAAATTTGGAAATGACTCGCTTCCCTTGTTATACTAGCTGTAAGTTTTGAAGATGGGAGTGGGGAGCATGGAATATCATCGTATTACCAATATTGCAGATCCGTATTTTAAGCAGATGCACGAGCTGATGCAAACGGTATTTCCACCTGAAGAAGTATTGGAATTCTCGCTATGGGAGGAGCCTCTGCTGGATGAGGGCATCCGGGTGTTCGTCGCTATTCATGAAGGACAAGTTGTCGGCTCTACCGAGTACCGGTATTATGAGGATATGCAGGTTGCAATGACTGACTTTACGATTATCGGACGCGAAGGGCTTGGCATCGGGCCATTTCTGGTTAAGCATCGGACACAGGATTTGCTGTCTCTTGTCCGCCAGCACGGCGGCAAGCTGGTCGGTATGTTCGCCGAGATTTACAATCCGTACTTGGCCGAGGATCATGGGTTTGGCGGCGTGAAGCCAATGAATCCGTTCGTGCGCCGAGAGGTGCTCTCGCATCTCGGATACCGCAGGCTGGACCTCGCCTATGTACATCCGTCATGGCATAATGACGGGGCGGCAGTGCAAGAGCTTGATTTAGGATTCATGCCTTTTGGTGACGAAGCCGATTCTGTAGAATCGATTCCTGCCAGCTTAATCAGTGGTTTTCTGGAGCGGTACTATACAGTGCTGCCGAATAAACCCGATGCTTGGTATGATATGGTTGCCCAATTAAAGCAGCGTGAACAAGTAGGGTTGCTTCCTATGTAAATTTAATATTTGAATGATTTCGGCTCTCGAGTTCAGGATACTGTGCTCGAGAGCCGATTTTATTTGCAAAAAAGATATAGCACATATTTGATAATTCCTATATAATAACTATGAATTAAAAGTGTTGAAACGGGGGGAACCATTTCATGAAGCAGAAGCATTGTCCTCATTGCTCGGAATCCTGCTCAGTCTACGAGTTTACTTGTGTGCATTGCGGTGAGGAATTGGTGAATAACGGCTATTTAATCGATTCGTTAACGTATTGGGACGTTCAGGAGCCTCCACAACCAGCTCGTATTCTGCTTTCACTGACCTTATTAAGTGCCTCCGCTGTTGCGGCTTCCTTACTTCATGCTCCGTTAGTCTTGTATGCAGGAATAGCGGCTGCTGCCGTGTATTATACGGCTACAAGAACGAATTCAGCTTGAAGCAAAACTGCACAGAATTTATTAAATGCGTTAAAGATATAGGATGTTGATTATAATTAACCCGCTGCTTTGTTAGCCGCGGGTTATTTGGTTTTGCATCTAAATTTTCTGTAATGCGGTATGGAACTATATTCCATTTTCAAGCGTCTTATTTTACGAAGAGAACTCCAATTTGGATTATCGGAGGCTGCGGCAGCGTGATGAAGAGGGCGCGGTTATTTTATATGGTTAAATGGGTATGGCTAGGGTGTCTGGTGGCTTTGCTTACGGGTACTTCCTATCGAATCCCCGTCATCGGGCTTACTGAGGTGACGGCTGTTAGCATAGCTGGAGGGCTTCCATCCATGGAAAAGCCGGAGCCTTTTAGCACGGAAGACTCGGGTGGTAAAGGCGTCATTGTGAAAGTAACGGATTGGTTAAACAAGTCAGAGGCGGTGGATGGTCCCACTCATTTCGGCAAGCACGGCTATCCTAACGTATTGGAGCTTAAGCTGACCAATAACCGGATGATTGTGGTTGAGCCTGCTTACCGCTGTGTAGAGCGATTCAATACAGACGGAAGCGGCACCAGGAGATGCAGTCCGGTCAAAGGTGAAATTGTAGTAACTAATCCTGATTCTACGAGAAAACGGTATAAATCACCGCTTCTCTACAACTGGCTTCAAGAAGGATGGACTCGAGAAGAGCGAAGAAATACGATTAAGCCTAAGGGAACATTAATGGAGAAGGACTTGGAGGAAAAGAGAAGCACCGCTAGCCGACAACAGCTGATGAATTGGGCTGCACTACGGCAATGCCTTTGAGGAACTTTAAGGTCCCCAGGATTAAATCCTGAGGACCTTTTGGTTGTTGTTTTGACTATTGAGCCTCCATAAAAGGCTTCTTATCTTTTAATTCGTAAGTCATGCCAGAAGTCGAGGTGCTCAGAAGCCACTGACCCGCAGCATCCTTGTACACTTGGCACTTAAATTGATACACGGCGGTTTCTGTAGGCGAGATAGTAACCCCGCTGCCGGTCTTCACAGCTTTGGAAACGGTGAAGCCTGCATCAAATGTTACGGTAGCCGCAGCGCCGTTGGCATTCATAGAAATATTAGTAATGTTCAGCTCGTTCTTCTTAATCCCGTCTGCTTCCGTAATAGCCATTGCGGTTTGGGTAAAGCTGCTGCTTTGTACCATGCTATCGATCAGCTTGCGGATGCGCTGCTCGGGATTTGTCGCAGGAAAATCGATATTGACGGCGCGGGTTTCTTCGTTCCAAGTCACATCCGCGCCTGCGGCTTCACTCACGAACCGCAGCGGTATGAAGGTGCTGCCATCTTTTATCTTAGGCGTTACTTCCAGATTGTGTTGATTCTGATTAACCGCAGCCGTTCCTTTGTTAATGGTTAACGTGAGCGTGAGATCGCCTTTTTTAGCAGAGGCAGTTTGAGTACTTTGATCCCAGCTTACCGTGAAGCCGAGCTTTTCGAACAAGGCACGCATGGGCACCATCGTGCTGCCGTTCTCGATATAAGGCAACTGATCCCAACTTACTTTATCCTGTTGAAGGTATACTTGAACCGTATTCGCATCTTGTGCATTTGCCAAGATCGGATAATCGAAAGGCAGCAGCATGGAGACGAACAGGGCAAGGTGTGAAAACCGTTTTTTCGTTAACCAAGGCATCGGAACATTCCTCCTGGTTCTAGTTGTATTTTTCCGAGTTTCTATATGATTCGGGAAGTTCGGTATTTATTAGGCTTTACGTTCGGTTTGTATGAGTCTATAGTTCCGCATCTAATAGGACTTCCACGTCCGGGCTGGAAATCCTTTTACCAAATGAGTCCAAAATCGTAAATTGGTATAAAAGACATGAGTTAGATTGTTCTGGAAAAGGTTATTGAGGCAGTTTCCCTTTTGCGTTTTTTTTGGTATCTTGACAATAGCAGCTTTTGAATAAAGAAGCACTAGGAAACGTCAGGTAAATAAGGGAGGCGAACCGGCAAATGGAACAACCGCTCGTTTCAGTTATTATTCCAACGTACAATCGGCTTGATAGTGTATGCGAATTGCTGGAATCGTTGTGCAGACAAACTTACCGTAATTTACAAATTGTACTTGTTAATGATGCCGGGGAGTCGGTTCGTGCTGTTTCTGAGCTGTACCCGGAGCTGGATTTGACGATTGTCGAGCTGGAAAAGAACGTTAGGCATGTTCAGGCGAGAAATCAGGGGCTTGCGTTTGCTCGTGGAGAATACATTCTATTATGTGATGACGACGACCTGCTGCTGCCAACACACGTGGAGAGGATGCTCGCCGCTATCGCGGATGCGGATATGGTATATTCGGACGTGGAGATATTCGATTACGTGCTGGAGGGTATGACACGGCGAGCCACGAAACGCTTCGTATTTGCATATGAGCATGATTTGGAGGCAATGCGCAGGTTCTCGACTTTCGTCTCCTCGGGATGCCTTTACCGCAAAAGCTTGCATGAGCGAATCGGGTTGTTCGATGTAGACATGTACCATTATTGGGACTGGGATTTTTTCTTAAGGGCATCTGAGCATGGGCAGGTAAAAAGGGTGCCGGCGGCAAGCGCCCTCTACGCATTCTCACAAAGCGGGAGCAATATGTCGGGTGCGCACGAAGATATGCGTCCTTATTTGGATCGCTTGTCTGCTAAGCATAATTTAGGTAAGCTTCCTACGAAAAATTTTTTCCTGCTGCTTGAAGAGCCTGAAATGCAAGAACGTAAGGCTGCTACAGAAGTGCTGTGGGATGGGGAACCGATTGTTTCGCGTAGAGCGGCACGGGCGGCTGGAGATCCAACAGGAGAAAAATAAGAATCAGGAAGCCCATCATGAGGCGCTAACCTTGTATAATAGAATAAACGAGCAGAAATCCGGACGGGGATAAAGCTTGATATAAAGTACGAGAATCATGGCAATAGAACTAACAGCAAAGCAACGAAGTAACTCTGTCGGCATGGGAGAAAAGGGAACAAAGCGGACGATCCAACGGCCCTCTCTCCCCGCGGCATCGGGTCAGGAAATAAAGGGGGAGCGCAGTTTGGCAGGCATGATGGAACGGGCTGAAAGAGTGCTCAAATCATATTACGGTTACGGAACATTCAGGGACGGGCAGAAGAAGGTCATTAGCAGTATATTGGACAAGCGGGATACGCTTGGGATTATGCCGACCGGTGGAGGAAAGTCGATTTGTTATCAAGTGCCCGCGATGCTGATGCAGGGAACGACGATCGTCGTCTCACCGTTGATCTCGCTCATGAAGGATCAGGTAGACGGGCTGGACAGCATCGGCATTTCGGCGACCTATATTAACAGTTCTTTAACGTACGCACAGGTAGAGGTGCGGATTCGCAAGGCGAGCCGCGGAGAATACAAGATGCTCTATGTGGCGCCGGAGCGCCTGGAATCCGAACGATTCATCGATCTGCTGACCGAGCTTGAGGTACCTATGGTAGCGGTAGACGAGGCTCACTGTGTATCGCAGTGGGGGCATGATTTCCGTCCCAGCTACCTTGCTATCAGCAGGCTTGTGGAGCACTTGCCGCAGCGGCCCATTCTGGCAGCTTTCACGGCGACAGCGACCGATCAGGTACGAGATGATATCGTCAAGCATCTGCAGCTGCAAGAGCCGGAGCTGCATGTAACAGGCTTTGCTCGGGAAAATCTCGCATTCTCGGTCATTAAAGGCGAGAACAAGCGGGATGTAATGCTCGATTATATTCGCGAGCATCGAGATGAAGTGGGGATCGTATACGCAGCTACGCGCAAGGAAGTGGACAACCTGTATGAGCTGCTGCGCAAGCAGAAAGTGCCTGTAGGCAAATACCATGCTGGTTTGAGCGATAGGGAGCGCGCTGAGGCGCAGGAACAGTTCCTGTACGATGAGGTTCGTGTCATTGTGGCAAGCAACGCGTTCGGCATGGGA
The DNA here is from genome assembly GCF_000686845.1 of Paenibacillus sp. UNC451MF. Classification (GTDB taxonomy): domain Bacteria; phylum Bacillota; class Bacilli; order Paenibacillales; family NBRC-103111; genus Paenibacillus_S. Next base: position 24,617 of record NZ_JMLS01000042.1, read on the forward strand.
ATCGATAAGTCCAATGTGCGCTATGTTATCCATTATAATATGCCCAAAAATATGGAGGCCTACTACCAGGAGGCGGGCCGTGCAGGCCGTGACGGAGAGCCGAGCGAGTGCATGCTGCTGTTCAGTCCACAGGACATTCATATACAGAAGTTTCTCATCGAGCAGTCCATCGGTGATCCTGCACGGCAGGGGCAAGAATATCGGCGCCTTCAGCAGATGGCGGACTACTGCCACACATCACAGTGCTTGCAGCGCTACATTGTGCGTTATTTCGGAGACGATTGCGAGGACTGCGGGCGATGCAGCAGCTGCAGCACGGAGCGGCAGCTAACGGATATAACGGTTGAAGCGCAAAAAATATTCTCTTGCGTACGCCGAATGAAAGAGCGCTTCGGAGCGACTATGGTAGCTGCCGTACTGAAGGGCTCGCGCAGCAAGAAGGTGCTCGAGATGGGCTTTCAAGAACTCAGCACCTACGGATTGCTTAAGGATCGTACTGAGAAGGAGATTGTGGATTTGATCCAGCTTCTTGTCGCAGAAGGCTATCTGCTGATTACGGAAGGCAAATACCCTGTGCTCAGGCTGCAAGCCAAAGCACAAGCGGTCCTATCTGGTGAAGAGCAGGTTGTGCAAAAGATGCGTATCCGCACAGAGCCGGCTGCACGGGACGTGGAGGCGGAGCTGTTCGACCAGCTGCGCAGCCTTCGTACAGAGATTGCCAAGAAGGAAGGCATCCCGCCGTATATTGTATTTCCCGACAGCACGCTGCGGGAGATGTGCGGCATCAAACCCACCAATCCGGCGGCCATGCTCAAGATCAAGGGCGTGGGGGAAGCGAAATTTTTCAAATATGGGGCTTATTTTATCGATTTTTTCAAAAATCAAAACGGATAGTAGGTGCGTAGCGTAGTGGCCAAATCAAAGTATTACGTCGTATGGGAAGGAAAAGTGCCCGGTATCTACAATACATGGGCGGAATGCCAGGCACAGACGAACGGCTACCCGCAGGCGCGCTTCAAAGCCTATGAAAGCGAGGCGGAAGCCAAAGCCGCGATGTCACGCGGTTGGAAGGCATCCTTCGCGGCTGCCAATGCCAAAGGAGGTTCGACTGCCACAGCGTCTTCCTCAGGCAGCCGTAAGTCTGCCGGAAGCAGCTCTGCAAAGCCGGTACAGGCGGATCTGGATAGCCTATCGGTGGACGTCGGCAGCAGAGGCAATCCCGGGATTGTTGAATACAAAGGGGTAAATACCCGGACAGGCGAGATCGTTTTCCAACATCCGCCGATTTCAAAGGGGACGAACAATTTGGGGGAGTTTCTTGCGATCGTCCATGGTTTGGCTTATTTGAAGCAGAAGGGCAGCGACATGACGATTTACAGCGATTCCGTCACAGCTATCAGCTGGGTACGTAAGAAGGAGGTTGCGACCAACCTGGCTCGCGATGCCTCTACCCAGGAGATATGGACGCTGGTGGACCGCGCGCTAGCTTGGCTTCGCAGCAATACGTACAATAATAAAATCATCAAGTGGGATACCAAAGCTTGGGGAGAAATTAAAGCGGACTACGGACGGAAGTAGGCTGCTAAACGCATCCAGTGCTTCAGCCTGAAAGGGTTGAAGCACTTTTTTCTTGCCGCAACATTCCGTAAAATCGCTTCACAATGGGTATTATGATAGTAAAGAATGTTAACGGAAGAAGCACCGCTGTCATCTTAACAAAAAGGATGAATGCTATTGATACGGATATTAGCGTTTACGGAAAGCTGTGGTATGGTCGAAGAGTTGTCCTTGCAGGAGCTGCATCGCCCTGACGTTCAATGGTTTTGGGTTGATTTTGACCGCCCCACGGAAGAGGAAGCAAAGGAGCTGCATGAGTTTTTTCATTTTCATCCGCTGGCTATCGAGGACTGCTTTCATCTCTTGCAGCGACCTAAGCTGGATTATTATGAGGATGTTCAATTCTTTGTTCTTCATGCCATTAATGAAGTAACATTGGGCGCAGAGGAAGTCGATATGTTTTTAGGAGACCGATATGTCGTGTCCTTTCATTTTGGTCAGCTAAAGGCGGTTGACGAAGCGTGGCAGCGAATCAAAGAATCCAAGCATGTACTGGAGCTTAACCATCTTTACTGCGCTTATTTGGTTATAGACCATCTGGTGGATCAATACTTCCCATGCGTATATCAGATTGAAGACCAGCTCAACGAGCTTGAAAGCAACACAGGTCAAAAGTCGATCGAGAAGCTGATGAGCGAAACGTTCGAAGTACGCTCTAAGCTGCTGAAGCTGCGGCGTACGATTTTCCCAATGCGGGACCTATTGTACCGCGTGATCAGCTCGGATCGAATCATGGGTTTGAAAGACCAAGTGTTTTTCTTCTCGGACATTTATGATCATCTGCTCAAGCTATCCGAGATTTTGGAATCAAACCGTGACGTGACTGCGGATTTGAGAGACAGCTATATCTCATTGAATTCCAATCGGATGAACAACATTATGAAGACTCTCACGGTCATTACGACCATATTTATGCCATTAACTTTTATTGCCGGTATCTATGGGATGAACTTTCAAAATATGCCGGAGCTGACCTGGTCATGGGGGTATTTTGCGGTACTAGCGGTGATGTTCGGTATTGGGATCGGTATGTTTTTATGGTTCCGTCAAAAGGGCTGGTTTAAATAACAGACACGTAAAACGGAGAAAAAACGCGATAATAGAGCTGTATTTAAGCGAGAAGCGCATATACGGACCTATATGCTTGATTAAGAAGGTGAAAGATTCCTCCCAACCGTTTATAATCGAGGGCAGTGAATATCGGCCCCGGCAATCCTGAGAGTGGAACGCCAACTGAGAGATTAACGGAATAGGAGAGGATTTTTCTTGTTTTTTGAACGGTTGAAACAAGGCTTTTTTGGTAATGTCCGAAGTGATATTTTGTCTGGCTTGACGGTTGCTTTTGCTTTAATTCCGGAAGCTATTGCGTTTTCCATTATGGCGGGTGTGGATCCGATGGTCGGCTTGTACGCTTCCTTCACCATTGCTGTGACGATATCGATCGTCGGCGGACGTCCTGGAATGATCTCGGCGGCGACGGGAGCTATGGCTTCTTTAATGGGACCGATTATTGTCAAATACGGATTGGATTATTTGTTTGCGGCGACGCTTTTGACCGGACTACTGCAGTGGATACTTGGAGCTTGCAAAGTGGGACGGGTTATAACCTTTGTGCCGCAATCGGTTATCGTCGGGTTCGTCAATGCTTTGGCTATAATCATTTTCATGGCGCAGCTTCCTAACTTTGTTGGCGCGACTTGGCTTATGTATTTGATGGTTGCGGGAACGCTGGCCATTATTTATTTGCTGCCGCGCATCACGAAGGCAGTTCCTTCCGCGTTAGTCGCCATTATTGTCATGACGATCATTACGATGGCAACGGGGGCTGATCTGCGAACCGTCGGAGACATGGGGGATATTCGCCAGGCGCTGCCGATGTTCCACATTCCAGAAGTGCCGTTAACATTAGGTACCTTGCTCACGCTGCTGCCTTATTCGTTGGCTTTGGCTGTTGTTGGTATGACAGAAACTCTGCTGACAGCCACCATTGTGGATGAAATGACGGAAACCAAGAGCAACAAAAACCGTGAAATCCGCGGCCAAGGCATTGCTAATATCGTCACAGGCTTCTTCGGTGGCATGGCAGGCTGCGCAATGATCGGACAAACCGTCATTAACGTCAGATCCGGAGGAAGAACCAGGCTGTCTACTTTTGTGGCGGGGATCTTTTTGTTGTTCCTCATCATGGTGCTGGGAGACGTCGTAAAGCAGATTCCGATGGCAGCTCTTGTAGGGGTTATGTTCATGGTCTCGATAGGAACGTTCGACTGGAACTCCATTCGGACTATTGGAAAAATCCCGCGCGGTGACGCCATTGTGATGGTGCTGACTGTTGCTATTGTTGTAGCAACCTCCGACTTGGCGATTGGCGTTGTCTCTGGGGTTATCCTGAGTGCCGTACATTTCGGCTGGAAAATGGCTCGTCTGCGCTGCAGCACCTTAACGAATGAGAAAGGGCATAAGGTTTATGAAATATCCGGGCAGCTGTTTTTCGGAACGATGATGCATTTTGTGGATTTGTTCGATTATGCAGCAGATCCTGAGCAAATTGTGATTGATATGAGCGCTTCGCATGTATGGGATCATTCCGCGGTGACGGCATTGACCAAAGTTACACAGAAATATGCCGGGCTAGGAAAAAAGGTCACTCTCACCGGATTGAATTCGGAAAGCCGCAAAATCATCGATCGGGTGGGGCTCTCCAGCGAATCGGCTCATTAATGCCATGAAATAAAATAGTGTAAATCATATCGTATATGGAACGGATCAGTACATCGAGAGATAGAACAAGACAGAATGAGAGGTTCGATCGGGCATGGCATTATGGGGGACGATAGTCAACGCGGTAGCAATATTAGTCGGAGGCATGCTTGGACTTGTGCTTCATCGGATGAGCCAAGGGATTCGCAGCACGGTGATGCAGGGGATAGGGATGGCGCTTATAGCGCTCGGGTTGTCGATGACGTTAAAATCGAGCAACTTTTTGCTGATTGTAGCGAGTCTGGTGCTGGGCGGTATTATCGGTGAAGTCCTCCAACTGGAACGGGGATTGGAAAAGCTGGGGCAGCAGCTGGAGCGAGGCGTCAACGCCTTATCACGCATCGGCAAAGGGCGACGCCATGCGGATAGCGGTTTGCAGGGTGATGACGGTACTGAACTGAGTACCGACAGGAAGCAGGGAAGAATCGCGCTCGGTTTCGTCAATACGACATTGATCTACTGCGTCGGCGCGATGGCCATCCTTGGCGCGTTGGACGGCGGATTGCGCGGACAGCATGAGATATTGTACACGAAAGCTATGCTGGATGGATTTACAGCTATTATCTTTTCCTCGACTATGGGAGTCGGTGTACTGTTCTCGGCGGTTCCCGTGTTTCTGTATCAGGGAGCTATAGCTCTTGCAGCGGCAGGAATTTCTACCCTTATTCAACAGGACATGCTTACTGAGATTATTGCCCAAATAACAGCGGTGGGAGGCGTGCTCATTATGGGGATCGGAGTGAATTTGCTTGAGATTCGGAAGATCAATGTAGCGAATTTGCTGCCATCCTTACTGATAGCCGCCTTGGCGGTTCCTTTTATTCAATGGGTTAGCGGTTAGATGGGGGAGGAAAGAGCCATCCGTAAGGGGGCACAGATTGACGAGGTGTGGAATCGAAAAATGGCTTCGGTATCCCGGTGGAGTATCCCCTTCCGGTCGCTGTTGTTATCGGGAGATTTTCATTTATACGCTATAGAGCTGTGATTTCCCGATAACAAAGGCGTGCGCTTCGCTCTTACAGGGGATACCCCACCTACCACCTTTACATTTTTCAGTACTAATGGATTTCTCGACAATCTGTGCCCCTCGCGAAGGGGTTCTTTTTTTATAATAGTAATGAAAGCAGTAAAACGGTACCTCGATATCTTAGTGCGGAGTATCGCTGCTTTGAATGACAAGGAGCAGTCCCGAAGAAATCGTAATGACCCCAACAGGCTCAACGAGAATATTGCTGATACCCAGCGACTGCCCTATCGTCAAGGTGGCGTTGTGCAGAGGGTACTGGAATCCGTCCAGTGTAATGCCGTTGACATCCAGACTCAATGGAAGCAGAGAGACATGAGTGTGCCGATCCCGATGGATGCGCAATGGAGCACGGTTATTGGTTAGAGAGATGCGGTTATGCGCATCGACGATACTGCAAAGAATGCCTGCCTCCAGTCCCTTGCGCAGTAAATGGAGGTTCGCCAGCGAGTGGTCCCAGCGTGTGCCGAGCACGCCGCACAGCACGATTTCTCCCGGTTGCTGCTCTAATGCCCAGTTCATGGCCATTTCGGTGTCGGTTAAGTCCTTCATTACCGGGTCACAGGTCATAAATCGCTTACTTTCTTGCTCTATCCGCAAGGCCTCCTCCGAAGTAACTGAATCAAAGTCGCCGAGAGCAAGATCGGGTATAAGTCCATTCTGCAGCAGGAAGAGAGCGCCTTTGTCAGCTCCTACCAACAGATCTCCAGGCTGTATAAGCCGAAGTGCCCACGGGCCGAGACTTCCTCCGGAAAAAATGATAATACGGGGACCGTTTGTCATTTTACATTGTGTTCCTTTCCTATATCATTTTTGAGTTATTTTATTGTAGCATATACGGCAAGGGTTGAATTGCCATGAAGGATAAAGGAAGGCTTGATGTCAATTCAAGTGATATAAAGCCATCGTACCAATAGATGTAAAAGCAAGTATACAGCCAGAATATTTCTATGATATTGTTAACGTGTGCAATTATTTATGAAATTTATGAAACAATTATTGGGGATCTTAGACTGTTTTCAAAGAAGAATTCAAGTGCAGGAGGGATACTTATGAAAATGGAAGATATGGTTGCAAAGGGGCTGTTCGCTAACTCGCTGCGTACGGTGCAGACCGCGGAGGGGTGGATGCCTGTCCGTTTTACCGAACGTCAGATGGAGTTATACAGCAAGGAGGAAAGATTCCATAACCGCAGTCATTGTCCGGCGGGTATTTGTCTCGATTTCGTATCGGACACGCAGTCTGTTGAGTTGAATTATTCCCTGGGCAGCGTGGTTCGTAAATGGGCCTATTTCGATATTTGGCTGGACGGTGCTATGGTGGCAAGTCTCGGTCCGGACACTTTGGAGGAAGACCAAGGCAAAGTCACGTTTGAACTGGGTGAAGGCTTGCCTCTTGGTCCGCATAGAAGATGGACGATTTATTTGCCGCAAAATGCAATGCTGACGATTCATTCGCTGGAGCTTTCGGAAGGGGCGTCCATCGAGGCAGCCAAGCCTCATCCACGGAACTTGCTTTGTTTAGGCGACTCCATAACGCAAGGGATGGATGCGAAGAAGCCTTCCTCCACTTATGCGGTTCTTCTCTCGCGTACGTTAGAGATGAACCTGCTCAATCATGGAGTGGGAGGCTACGTGTTCGATGCGAACAGCCTGGATGAGAGCTTACCGTACAAACCGGATTTGGTCACTGTCGCCTATGGAACGAATGACTGGGGACGATTCGAAACGCTGGATATTTTCCGTCACCATTGCTCCGAATTTATGGCTAAAGCGGCGAAGCTGTATGCCGGTGTTCCTATGTACGTGCTGACTCCGTACTGGAGAGCGGACCAACAAAAGGTCGTTAAGATGGGAACACTGCAGCAATTAAGCGACGTCTTGCGCGAAATAGGTGAAGCATATCCGAATATAACGGTGGTGGACGGGCAGAAGCTTATTCCCCATCTGCCGGAACTGTTCGGCGATGGTTTTTTGCATCCGAATGATGAAGGCTTTTTACATATCGCCATGAATCTATTCAAACAAATAGCAGCAAATGGGCATAACTAGGTAGGCATATCTTTTGTGATGCACCTCCAATATGGGTTTGCCACTCGGTAGACTGCTGGTTTTGCGCCAGACCATCGTAAGCGGTATAGTAGAAAGAGACCTGTATATACAGTACAGTAAGCTCATGATGGCTCGACAAAAGGCAGAGAGTGGGGCAGGGGAAACCATGGCGGGAAAACTATACGAGAACATGAACGGCGTAAAGAATTTAAAAGGATTTAATGAGCTTCGTCAGTGGCAAAAGGAGCGGAAGGCGAAGGTTAAGGATTTGTCTTATACGGTTCCGGCCGTAGAACATAAACGAATTGATTTTTTACGGAGTAACCGTCAAGAGACGACGATGACATGGATCGGTCATTCCTCGTTCCTTATACAGTTCGGTGGTGTGAATATCCTAACGGATCCGGTGTGGGCGGAACGGATGGGTTTTGCTAAAAGGCTGGCTCCCCCTGGGTTACGCATGACGGAGCTGCCTCCTATCGATGTGGTGCTGCTCTCCCACAGCCATTACGATCATATGGATATGCGTACGCTGCGTTCCTTCAAAGCAGCGCAGCTGTTTGTACCAGAAGGGCTCGGCAGCAAGCTGCGGGCGAAGGGCTTTGCCCGCGTGAAGGAGCTGAGCTGGTGGGAGCATGTGCAGCTCGGGGGTCTCGAGCTGCATTTTGTTCCGGCGCAGCATTGGACGCGCCGCACGCTTTGGGATACCAACCGCTCCCACTGGGGCGGTTGGATTATTCAGCCCGCGCAGCAGAGAGGTGCGCGTGAGGCGGTTTATTTTGCCGGGGACAGCGGCTATTTCCCCGGCTTCCGGCAGATCGGCGAGCGATTCGCGATCCGCTATGCTCTTATGCCCATCGGCGCTTATGAGCCGGAATGGTTCATGTCGATGCAGCACGTAACGCCGGAGGAAGCCGTGCAGGCATTCCTCGATGTGCAGGGGGAGATCTTCGTCCCGATGCACTATGGCGCTTTCCGTCTCGCAGACGATACGCCGCGCGAGGCGCTCGACCGGCTTACAGCCGAGTGGCGCCGGCGGGAGCTTCCGGAGCAGGCGCTGCGTATACTCCGGCACGGAGAGACGCTAAAGCAAGAAACCCCCTAGGCAGTGAACTGCACCTGGTCAAGACCCAATTTAGTGGACAGTTAAGAAAAACCCTATTTTGCAAGCTGGCACCGGTACTCTACCGGAGTCAGCTTGTTTAATTTTCTTTGTGGTCTGTGATGGTTATAAAAATAGATATAATTTTCAATTCTGCTTTGTGCTTCCTCAATGGATCGGATATGATATGGATAGAGTGCTTCCGTCTTTAAATGCGAAAAGAAGCTCTCCATGGAGGCGTTGTCATAACAATTGCCTCGGCGAGACATG
>NZ_JMLS01000043.1 GCF_000686845.1 Paenibacillus sp. UNC451MF
ACCGCTCGACTTGCATGTATTAGGCACGCCGCCAGCGTTCGTCCTGAGCCAGGATCAAACTCTCCATTAAAGTGATCACCGAAGTGATCGTATAACAGAGCTTGTCTTAAGCTCAAAATTCAATGCTAGCGAGAATTTTCATTCTCTTTAAAACATTCACTCGTTGTTCAGTTTTCAAAGGACAATTTCTACCTTTTATCGTCGCACCGTTTAGCGGCGACTTGATTAATATATCACAGTTCCATTCTATAATGCAAGTCTTTTTTTATTTCAATGAAAACTTGGCATTAAATAGCCTTATACAACCCATAGCTTCAATGCAATAAGCATTAGCAGACCAGGTACTCCAAGCACACTGACCGTCCCTACAGTTGCAGGATTCAACGGAACTTCTACTCGGGTATAGGGCCCGAATAGATTTAAAATATATAACAAAAATGCAGCAAATGCAACATTCAAGCATAAAAAGCCTATCCATTGAAACGTATGCTTATGTCTAAATAAGGTAACGATTAACAGTAAACCGGAGACAATGAGTATTCCCCACAGCATATATTGCTTTATCATCAGCCTTCCATTAGCCTCCCTCTATACACATCTATCGCTGAGAGCTTCATATGTTTCGCCTGCTTGATCAGCATTTCGAATCTCTTTTCCGCCGCCTCCATAGCATATACCGCATAGTCGATCTGATCTTTTTCTACCACATAATCCAACCGTTGCTGCGCTGCAACCCACTCACTATGAGCTCTTCCTATCTCCAGCAGCAGCTGAAGCCTCTCATTTTTCATAAGCTCTGCATGTTTCCGATGCTTCGAGCTCAATCTTTGCCATAGCTTCATTCTCGATCCCTCCTAAGTTTGTCCCTATGTTCTATACATATCAATCAACACGCTTAGGTAGAACCGAATCTCTCATTTTGCACATAAAAAAGAAGCCGTTATTGAATAACAAATGTTATTCTTAACGACTCCTTGTATTCAGCACTGACTTGTCATACGTTTACAGTTCCCGGCGTCCTTCAAGCGCTTTTGTCAGTGTAACCTCATCGGCGTACTCCAAATCGCCACCCACTGGAAGACCGTGAGCAATTCTCGTTACTTTCAATCCAAATGGTCTAACAAGTCTCGACAAATACATTGCCGTTGCTTCGCCTTCGATATTCGGATTAGTAGCTAGAATGAGCTCTTGAACTTGCTCATCGGACAGACGCTTCAACAAATCCGCAATACGGATTTCGTCAGGTCCGATTCCTTCCATAGGTGAGATAGCTCCATGAAGAACATGGTAGTATCCATTAAACTCTTTGGTTCTTTCCATCGCAACTAAGTCCTTAGGCTCCTGAACGACACAGATGACAGAGCGGTCCCTGCTTTTATCCTGACATATACGGCAAGGATCTGTATCCGTAATGTTGCAGCAGACGGAACAATAGTGCAAGTTTCTTTTGACATTGACCAGGGCTTTGGCGAAATCGATACAGTCGTCTTCCTTCATGCGCAGCACGTGAAACGCAAGTCGTGCCGCAGTCTTAGGCCCAATGCCGGGCAACCGGGAAAACGCGTCGATCAGTTTGGCTAACGGTTCGGGATAAAACAAAGAGATAGCTCCTTATGCTGTTAAAGTATATTCCCTGTACACCATTGAATCGCAAATATAATACAACTAGAACAAGCCTGGGATATTCATACCGCCAGTTAAGCGGGACATTTCTTTGTTAGCCATTTCCTCAGCTTTGTTCATTGCGTCGTTGATTGCTGTCAACACAAGATCCTGCAGCATTTCAACATCATCCGGATCTACAGCTTCCGGTTTAATAACAATACCGGTTACTTTCTTTTGGCCATTGACACTAACGGTAACTACGCCGCCGCCAGCAGAGCCCTCGATCGTTTTTTGCGCGAGCTCCTCTTGTGTTTTCAGCATTTGCTCCTGCATTTTCTTGACTTGCTTCATCATTTGATTCATGTTGTTCATTCAAATCCACTCCTCGTCATCAATCTTCTTTTATTTTCACCAGATCCTCGCCAAACATTTGGATGGCCTCATGAATCCATTCTTCCTTCGTTCCAGCCGGTTCATCCTCATGCACCAGCTTTAGCTCCTCGTTCCCATTGTCGACAGGCTTCGATTGTTCAGCGGCTGCTTTCCAATCCTTCAGCATAATAGTTACGAGACGAAGGGGATTACCCAGAATTTCACTCATGACTTGCTCGATTAGTTGTTTGTTCGCGGGCTTCTCCGTTGTTTCTCTGTGCATGGAGCTCTTGAAGGCAACCAATAGCGCGCCATCGAACACGGCAACAGGCTCGCCGTCCACCAACCAAGCATGGATCGTAATTTTTTGTTCCTTAACTCGACCAAGCACCTGACTCCACCGTTGCAGAACAGCTCTAGTATCATCGGTATCCTTCGCCTGCAGGTATCCTTCCAGCTTCTCAACCTTCTTCATAGCTACAGGTACAGACGGCGCTCTCGATCCACCTGAAGGTCCGCTCGAATGGCCTGAGCCAGCAGCAGCTGGAGCTACACCCTGCTTAAGCAGCTGTGCAATCTGTTCCTCCAGCTTTTGGATTCGACCTGTCAATTGAGTGACCAGTCCATCTGGAGCTTGGGTAGAACCAGCTGTATGAGCCGCTGCCAATGGTTGATCAGAGCTCGAAGCACCTATAGAGCTGCAAAGCTTCATCAAAGCCACTTCCAGCAGCGTTTGGGGCTGTACGGAATATTTCATCTCCGTCTGGTAGTGGTTTAATGTGTCCATCATGGAGATAAGCTCCTGGGTTGTGAACGACTCCGCCACTTCAGCAAATTGTTTGACATCTATGATACGGTCTGTGACTGCCTGCGATCCAGGCACCATCTTAACCATAAGCAAATCGCGGAAATAGTACAGAAGGCTCTCCATGCATTTGTCCGCACTTTTGCCCTCCTGCATGAAGTCATCAATCAACTTTAATACGGCACCGACGTCCCGTCGTTTCACAGCATGCACCAGTTTCTCAAACTGATCTCCTGCCATGCCTCCAGTAATCGATACCACATCGTCATAAGTGATGCTTTTGCCTGAGAACGCCATGATTTGATCCAGCAAACTTAAAGCATCGCGCATGCCTCCATCGGATAATCTGGCTATGAAGCGAATCGCCTCGTCTTCAGCATCAATCTGCTCTTCCCTGCAAACCTCATGAAGCAGCTCTACTTGCTCATCGAGTGACACACGCCGGAAATCGAATCGCTGGCAGCGAGAAATAATCGTTGCCGGCAGCTTATGCGGCTCCGTTGTGGCCAGAATAAACATCACATGCGCGGGAGGCTCCTCCAATGTTTTCAACAAAGCGTTGAAGGCTTCCGTTGTCAGCATATGAACTTCGTCGATGATGTACACCTTTTGCCGTACTTCCGTAGGTGCGTACTTCACTTTATCACGAATGTCGCGAATTTCTTCTACGCCCCGGTTGGAGGCAGCATCAATCTCCACGACGTCCATGACCGCGCCTTCGGTAATACGGATGCAGTTAGCGCACTCGTTACACGGCTCCTCAGCAGGACCTTTCAAACAATTGACGGCTTTAGCCAATATTTTGGCAGCACTCGTCTTCCCCGTTCCCCGTGGGCCGTTAAACAAGTAAGCGTGCGTATAACGTCCTTCGCGCAGCGAATTTTGCAAGGTTTGAACTATGTGCTTCTGACCTACAATTTCCCGGAAAGCCTGCGGTCTCCACGTTCGGTATAATGCGATATGTGCCATAGCTTCCTCTCCAACAATTGTTTATCCCGTCTATTATACTACACATCTACGGCTGAATGAAGTGGCTTAGGGGAAAGGAATGCTCAGTGTGAAAGTAGTTCCGAAGCCTTTCGAGGAAACGCGGATATGACCTCCGATATCATGGATGATGCGTTGGCAGATGGACAGCCCAAGTCCTGTACCTTCCTGCTTCGTGGTGAAAAACGGATCAAAAATCCTATCAATAACAAAAAGCGGTATACCAGGACCTGTATCGTGAATTTCTATGTTCACTCTTCGTTCCTCATCGTCCACCCTTTCCGTAATGGTCAAATGACCTCCATCACCCATGGCTTCAATGCCATTTTTGCAAATGTTCAAGAAGACTTGTTTCAACAACTCCTTATCGGCTATGACTTGAGGGAGCTCCTTGGTCATGTCGCACTGAACAATAACACCGTGAAGAATGGCCTCATTATTAATGATCGGCAATATATCCTTCACAACTTGCGATAAATCAACGGATGAATATGTAACGTTCTTCGGCTTGCCTAGTAGCAAAAACTCGTTGACCAGCTCATTAATCCGATTCATTTCTGTAAGCATGACTTCGGTATAGCCGCATTCCCGTTCCATTCCTTGCTCTTGGAGTGTTTTACGAAGCACCTGTAGGAAGCCTTTAATCGAGGTCAATGGATTGCGAATTTCATGAGCCGTTCCTGCCGCTATCTGTCCGATCATTGCCAGCCGGTCGCTGCGTTGAACCTGTTCTTCCAACGAACGCAGATTCGTCACATCTTTAAAAATAATGTAAGCGCCAGCTATCTGATTACTTTCGTCCCGCAGAACATTGGAATCCAGCAGCAGCTCATAGCGTTCCTGGTTGTTCGTCCATGACAACGCATGATTACGAACCACCATTCCTTCTAAAATGTTACGCTGCACCAATTGGTGCTCAGGTGGCAGCGTCCCAAAAATATGATCCACTGGCCGCCCCAGCACCTTCTCTTTCACTAAGCCAAGCACACGGCACGCCATCTCACTGATGTCAATCAGCTTAAAGCTGGTATCAATAAGCATGACTCCCAAATTGACATCCTTTATAAATGTTCCGGCGAATTGCTGTAGCAAATTCAACCCCCGCTGCAACGTGCCACCTCCTAAGCTATACCCCTTTAAACATTTCCTAAGTTAACTTTAGTATACAATTCTCCTAAATTTTTCATTTTCCTTCTGTTGCCATAAAAAAACACCATTCCTCAACCCAACGGCTGAAAAACGATGTTTATGTAATTTCATATGGATAAAAATAATACCGTGCACCTACCTTGATATTACGATCCAAGCGGAATTTTTAGACTCGACTCAAGTCAGGCAACCCTCCGGCACATGAAACATCTTGCTTACGGCTGCTTCCTTCCGGACCTGACCGGATTCACAAGCATCCATTGCGGAGGACCCAACTCTCAACACCGATTCTAAAACCCAGACCTTACATCGTAATACCGCGAATAGGCGTTCGACCCCGCTACAGCGGATTGCGGGTTACAGGGCACCGCTACCTCCCCGTCTAGCACGGCAAAGATAAGTATAGACGATTCCACAGGAAATAGCAACCTACGGGTATTATTTGCGAGAAACGGAAACTTTCACCGTGTATCGCGGCATGGCTTTTGTCAGTTTGTCATGGGCGTCTTTTTCCACTCGTGCTGCTTCCTCAGCAGATAAGCTTGCAGGCACAGTCAGTCTCACTGTAGCTATAGGCCCATTCATCGTGATTGTGGAACCTGTGACCTGAGGCACTTGTTTTATTGTTTCCTTCATTAAACGGGTGTCATCCATATACGTGTGGTACGTTGGACTCATCGGCATGTTTGGATTCACTTCGGTTATTCCGAGCGCTCCATCTCGAGAGTACGACTTCACCCTAGTGGTTCCATCCTGCTTTTGACAAGCGGTACCGATTAACGCAGTGGCAAGCACCGTACACAGAATTAAAGCTTTCTTTGGTTTCAAAACAAAAACACCTCCTGCAACCATCTAAGAGCTGGGTAACAACTGGAATGACCTTAGTCATCGAACAGTTGCTGCTTTGTTCTTAGGATAGCCACAGGAGGCACGATTATGCTGTAAGACATCTGGAAAACGGTCTAAAATTAGATACCGTATTTCTTTTTAAATTTATCAACGCGACCGCCGGCATCAATAAACTTCTGTTTACCGGTGAAGAACGGATGGCAAGCGGAACAAATCTCTACACGAAGATTTTGTTTGATCGAACCTGTTTCAAAGGTATTGCCGCAAGCGCACGTAACCGTTGTGTTATGGTACGTAGGATGGATTGCTTCTTTCATTGCTTTCACCTCTTTTGCCCTGAAACACCATGTGAATCAGAGTTATCAATTACACACATGAGTGTAGTATATCACGCTCAACATATTCGATGCAAGTGGTTTGTACGAATTACAGCCTTGGAGGAACATGGGTATAAGAACCGAGCACGACATTAGGCAGTTCCTCGCGGAAAATCTCCAGCATCTGCTTCATGCCAAGCTGCTCGCCCTGCGGCTTGGGAATTAATCCGAGATAGCTCTCAGGGTCAATATTCAAGTTCCGCAGCTGTATCAGTTTCAAATCCGTACGTCTTACAAATTCGATCATAGCTTCGATCTCTTCTTCTCTGTCCGTAACTCCAGGAAAGATCAAGTAGTTGATCGAGGTGTAGACACCATTGTCTGCTGCATAGCGAAGCGACTTCTCAACGTTTTTCAGCGTATAGCCACGCGGTTTGTAATAAGCGTTATAATGGTCGTCCAATGCACTGATCGTGCTGACCCGCATCAGATTAAGTCCTGCATCCACTATACCGCGAATATGATCGGTTAAACCGGCATTCGTATTGATATTGATATATCCCATGCTCGTTTGCTCACGCACCCGACGCATCGCTTGAATAATGGTAGGAGCTTGCGTTGACGGCTCACCTTCACAGCCTTGCCCGAAGCTGATAATACTATCCGGAGTCTTAAGATGCTCCAGCATAACTTGAACAACCTCGTCTACTGTCGGTTTAAAATTCATCCGCGTCTGAGGAGCAGGAAATCCACTATCGTCAGGCTGTTCGGAAATACAGCCGAAGCAGCCGGCATTACAGGAAAACGATACGGGAACAGCACCTTCCCAACGGTTCAAGAACGTATTCGATGCGGTAAGGCATTCATAGCCTAACGCACAGTTGGATAAATGTTTGTACAGCCGATTATCGCTATACTGCTCCACTAAACGTTGAACCTGAAGCTCCAGCTCATCAGGATCACAATTGCGCGGATTCCAGCGTTCCGGATCGTCGCTTTGGTGAGCAGCTACATAAAACCGCCCATCCTTCCAAATAGCAGCCGTATATCCGAATAGCGGGAGCAGCTTGCTTTTATCCGATTTGACATAGCCCGGAAGAAGAAGACGAGTGAAGCCTTGTGGAAGAAGTGCTCCTACTGCCGTTACATCGCCAGGAACTACTTCCATTTCTCCCGTTGCCGCATTCAAGCCTATAGGGCGTGTGTCCGGCAAGCTTACCAAGGTAGCTCCTTCAGGAAGGGGAATCAGCTCATCTTCCATAATATCCGTTATCATTTCTCCATTACGACCGAGCGCAACATAGTCAGGATGATCAAACACGTTACCGTCACGGTCGGCATATAGCAAGTTCATGGCTAATGCTCCTATCTTGTTGAATTACGAAGCAGAAGAGTTCTTCACTCGCTTGGTAGTGCCTGATGAGGATGAAGATCCACTGCTGCTGCCCGAACTAGCCCCGTTACTTTTTTCCAGCATATCCAAAAACTCTTGATTCGTCTTAGAATCCGCAAGCTTCTTAAGGAAAGCTTCCAAATATTCATGTGAATCGTTCATGCTCTTACGAATTGCCCATACTTTATCCAGCTCTTCTTTGGTTAAGAGCATTTCCTCGCGGCGGGTACCGGAACGACGAATATCGATGGCCGGGAAAATACGGCGCTCTGCCAGCTTACGATCCAAATGCAGCTCCAAATTTCCCGTTCCTTTAAACTCTTCATAAATAACGTCGTCCATACGCGAACCTGTTTCAACCAAGGCTGTTGCTAATATGGTCAAACTGCCGCCTTCTTCAATGTTACGGGCAGCACCGAAAAATCTTTTTGGACGATGGAACGCACCGGGATCGATACCGCCGGAAAGCGTACGTCCTGTTGGAGGCACAACCAAGTTGTAGGCCCGTGCAAGACGCGTAATGCTATCCATTAGAATAACAACGTCCTTCTTGTGCTCAACCAAGCGTTGTGCGCGCTCTAACACCAGCTCGGCAACCTTGATATGGTTTTCAGGCAGCTCATCAAAGGTAGAAGCGATAACCTCGCCTTTAACCGAGCGCTGCATATCCGTCACTTCTTCCGGGCGCTCGTCAATCAGCAGGACAAACAGTTCGATATCCGGATGATTGGTCGAAATACTGTTAGCAATTTCCTTAAGCAGCAAAGTTTTACCTGCTTTGGGCGGAGCTACGATCAAGCCGCGCTGCCCTAATCCTACGGGAGCCAATAAATCCATTAAACGAGTGGAATAATGCGTAGGGGATGTCTCAAGTACCAATTTCTTTTGCGGATACAGAGGAGTTAATGCCGGGAAGTGCAGTCGTTCCGCTGCTGTTACAGGATCTTCACCATTCACAGCTTCCACATGCAGCAATCCGAAATACCGCTCATTTTCTTTTGGAGGACGGCATTTACCTGATACAAGATCGCCGGAACGCAAATCAAACTTGCGAATCTGGGAAGCAGAGATATAAATATCCTCCGAGCTCGGCAAGTAGTTGATAGGTCTAAGAAAGCCAAAGCCGTCCTGAAGAATTTCCAGCACGCCCTGCATAAACATCAGTCCGCTTTTTTCAGCCTGTGCTCGTAAAATAGCAAAAATAAGTTCTTTTTTCTTCAATTGCCCGTAATAAGGAATTTGATGCTTCTTGGCCAATTGATAAAGCTCTGTCAATTTGAGTGCCTCTAGTTGTGCTAGATGCATATCCATAATTTCTAACCACCAAACTATTATATTTTCAAGGCTTAGCGTATAACTCTAGCATTGCGTGTTAAAGGACCTCTTTCAATGCCGGGAAGATACAAGTTCTCGGAGAAAACCCACTAAGGAAGCAGTCGGGGATTGAGGAAAGGAGCAGCAAGTCTTTCTTGCGAAAAACCATCTTTAGGGTACGCCCGCTGATGCTAAGCCCGCGCATAATCTCCATGCAGATAGCTTTTCGTAAGAAAGCTGCTTCATACTGATACTTAACCATTTAGTGTGCCGTGATATCTAAGATTTCCGAAATTTTTCCTTCAGCAATTACACTGTCTAGCATTACCCAAAAAGGTGGAGTCTATACGAATATTACTCGTTCTTACGCCATACCTCTGCACCTAAATTTGATAGATTCGTAACCAAATGATCATAACCCCGGTCGATATATTCAACACCCGTTATTTCCGTTACACCATCAGGTACGGTAAGGCCGGCAATAACGAGCGCTGCTCCGGCACGAAGATCCGTTGCTTTCACTTTGGCTGCGCTCAATTGACATCCTTCAATGACAGCGGAACGACCCTCAACCTTGATTTTGGCTCCCATTCGCAGAAGCTCTGGAACGTGCTTGAACCGATTGCTATAAACATAGTCGGTCAGTATACTGACTCCCTTGGTTTGGGTTAGCAAGCTGCTCATAGGCGACTGCAAATCCGTAGCAAAGCCCGGATATACTAGCGCTTTAACGTCGACGCTTTCATATATCGGCTGGCCTACAACGCGAATGGATTCGTCCATCTCGTAAATATGAACGCCCATTTCCTGCAATTTGGCCGTCAAAGCTTCCATATGTTTCGGTATTACATTATCTACGATGACATCCCCGCGAGTTGCAGCCGCAGCGATCATATAAGTCCCTGCTTGTATGCGGTCGGGAATAATAGAATGATGGCATCCATGCATCGAATCCACGCCCTCGATGCGGATCGTTTCTGTTCCTGCTCCTTTTATTTTGGCACCCATGGCATTCAATAAAGTAGCAACATCTATAATTTCAGGCTCTTTGGCCGCATTTTCAATCAAAGTGACGCCTTTGGCACGAGAAGCTGCCAACATAATGTTGATCGTTGCCCCTACGCTAACAACATCCAAATAAATTTTTGCTCCACGAAGCTCTTTTGCATAGATATGTAAGGCACCATTCTCAGTACTTACACGCGCTCCCAACGCTTCAAAACCTTTAATATGCTGATCGATTGGACGCGGTTCAAAATTACATCCACCAGGTAATCCGATAGTTGCTTCCCCAAAACGTCCCAACAGCGCTCCCATTAAATAATAAGAGGCTCTTAACTTTTTCACATTGCCGTTAGGCATTGATTTGGATTGCAGACGGCTCGGATCAATGATCATTCGATCTTCCTTCCATTCTACCGTCGCACCTAGCTCTTCTAAAAGTTCTGTATAAATGGCAACATCGCTTAAAATTGGCAAATTGTCCAGTGTTACTGTTGTCTCCGATAAAATAGCGGCCGGAATTAAAGCAATAGCACTGTTCTTAGCGCCGCTTATCTGGACCGTCCCCCTCAGCGGACGACCGCCGGAGACCATCAACTTTTCCATTCGTCCCTCTTCCTCCCACATGACTGCTTTAAAGCACTAAACAAACGAATCAACCTATTATCGGGGTTATAATGAAAGAATAGAGGGAAATACACCGCAACGATGCATTTCCCATATATAAAACTTAAGCTTGGTTGGAGCTTCCGAACAATTGAATTTTGGATTTAACCACATCAATCATGGCTTTGCGGGCAGGAGTGAGGTATTTACGAGGATCGTACACTTTAGCATCTTTGTTCAGCACTTCGCGAATAGCCTCGGTGCATGCTACTTGGTTTTCAGTGTTAACGTTGATTTTGCCGACCCCTGCTGCGATGGATTTTCTGATCATTTCGTCAGGTACGCCGGATCCTCCGTGAAGTACGACAGGAACTGGAATAGCTTTGGAAACTTTCTCGATAATATCAAAATGGATGTTAGGCTCGCCAGCGTACATACCATGAGCGGTACCTACTGCGATTGCCAGACAGTCAACGCCGGTTTCTTCATAGAAACGAATAGCTTCTTCTGGCTTAGCCAAGCTTGCATTTTCTTCGTCAACGCTCAGATCGTCTTCTACGCCGCCGATTGTTCCAAGCTCGCCTTCAACGGAAACGCCCATCGCGTGAGCCGCTTTAACGACTTCTTTCGTCAAACGAATGTTTTCTTCGAAAGAATAGTGGGAACCGTCGAACATAACAGAGCTAAAACCAGCACGGATACATTTCATAGCTACTTCAAAGCTGCTGCCGTGATCCAGATGCAATGCGATCGGCAAGCCGGATTTTTTAGCAGCTGCTTCAGCAATAGCAACTGTAAATTCGATACCCATATACTTCAAAGCCCCTTCACTAACACCGTAAATGAAAGGTGACTTCAATTCCTCAGCTGCTTCTACGATTGCTTGAGCAAATTCAAGGTTGTTCATGTTGAATTGTCCCACCGCATACTTGTTCGCTTTTGCCTTAGGCAAAAATTCGTTCATTGAAACCAATGGCATGTGACTCTTCCTCCTAGTGTTTATTGACCGAGTTAAGTACGAAGACCGCTCTTGTGTCATACTGGGTTATTATATCATAGAAAGCTTAAAATGATAACCAAGCCTACAGCTTTTTTCAGGACAAGCAGGTCAAAAAGGACCCGTTTTGACTGCTTTTTTTGCATGTAAGCGGACTCAACAGCATGCCAATTATGGGCAAAAAAAAGAGATCCTGTAAATCAGGATCCCACCGCATATGAATTGTTACCTGTAAGTCGCAACTGATTGTTGACCGCATGCCGCAGCTCATCGATATCAAAAGGCTTCGTAAAGTGCATGATTGCACCTAAATCTGTGGCCTCTTTGATCATGTCCAGCTCGCCATACGCCGTCATCATGATGACTTTAATTGAAGAATCAATAGCTTTGATATGCTTTAATATGTCCAAGCCGTCCATACCAGGAATCTTCATATCCAAGAGCACAAGGTCAGGAGACGCCGTTCTCACAATCTCTAGAGCCAGCTTCCCGTTAGAAGCCTGGTAGGTTTCATATCCTTCGCTGCTGAACACTTCCATTAACAAGATGCGAATACCGTTCTGATCATCAACAATTAGCAACTTCTTCTTCAATACGGTAACCTCCTCATTCCGCTTTCGTTTGTGTGTCGGAATTCCGTCCTGTCTAACTATCCTCTCAAGATAGATTCGATGCCAACCCCGATTTTCCTTCTTGTTTCTGCGGAAAGTTGAAAAGTTTTACAATTAAAGGAGATTCTGAAGAAACAACGCGAAATCTCGCTGATATGAATATGCTAACGTTAGACGATCTATGACTAATTTTTCATTTGGAATGCAGCTTGCACAAAATGTTTGAACAAGGCTTGCGGGCGGTTCGGACGGGAAGTGAATTCCGGATGGAACTGCACCGCCAAGAACCATGGGTGTTCAGGGCATTCAATGATTTCGACCAAACGGCCGTCCGGAGAAGTACCGGTAATTTTCAACCCTGCCGCTTCCAGCGTGTCGCGGTATTGGTTATTAAATTCGTACCGATGACGATGTCTCTCATAGACAAGCTCATCATCATAGCAGCGCATAGCGAGCGAGCCTTCAACCAGTTTGCACGGATACAATCCAAGACGCATCGTACCGCCAAGATCTTCAATATCCTTCTGCTCAGGCAGCAGGTCGATAACCGGATAAGGCGTAGTCGGATTGATCTCGGAGCTATTCGCACCCTCAAGTTTCAGCACGGAACGAGCATACTCCACAACGGCAACCTGCATACCCAGGCAAATACCGAAGAATGGAACGTTATTCTCACGCGCGTAGCGGATAGCCGATACTTTACCTTCGATACCGCGATCGCCGAAGCCGCCTGGTACAAGAATACCTTGTACGCCACCCAGTAAATCCTTAACGTTGTTGTCATTCACTTCTTCGGCGTTAACCCAACGAATTTTGATTTCCGTATTGCAATCAATTCCGGCATGTCCGAGCGCTTCTACAATACTTAAATAAGCATCATGCAAAGCAACATATTTACCGACGATAGCAATTTCTGTCGTATGCTTCAAGGATTTGACGCGATGTACAAGGTTTTCCCATTCGGTCATATCCGGTTCGTTCGTAGTCAGCTTCAAATGATTGACGACGATATCGTCAAGCCCTTGCTCGCGAAGCATCATAGGCACTTCATACAATGTGTCAGCATCCAAACACTCAACAACAGCACTTTCGTCAATATCGCAGAACAGGGCCAGCTTGCGTTTTAGGTCCTCGGAAAGTGGATGCTCCGTACGGCAAACAACAACATGAGGCTGAATACCGATACCGCGAAGCTCTTTCACGCTGTGCTGAGTCGGTTTGGTTTTTACCTCTCCGGCTGCTTTCAAATAAGGAATCAGCGTAACGTGAATGTACATGACATTCTCGCGGCCGATGTCGCTTTTAATTTGGCGAATAGCCTCGATAAACGGCAAGCTCTCGATATCGCCTACAGTTCCGCCGATCTCGGTAATAACGACATCCGACTGCGCTTCACGTCCAGCGCGGAATACGCGGTCCTTGATTTCGTTTGTAATGTGCGGAATAACTTGCACGGTACCGCCAAGATATTCACCGCGACGTTCTTTCGTAATAACGGAAGAATAGATCTTCCCTGTCGTGACGTTGCTGTTCTTAGATAAGTTAATATCGATAAAACGTTCATAGTGACCCAAGTCCAAATCGGTTTCCGCACCATCATCCGTTACGAAAACTTCCCCGTGCTGATATGGACTCATCGTTCCCGGGTCTACGTTAATATAAGGGTCAAATTTTTGAATGGTAACTTTCAGCCCCCGGTTTTTCAAGAGCCTTCCGAGCGATGCCGCTGTAATCCCCTTGCCCAATGAGGAAACAACGCCCCCCGTGACGAAAATATACTTGGTCATGTATGTAACCCTCCAATATTGATAGTATTGCGCGAAATCAGTTCTCATAAACGGAAGGAAAGCAACTACTTCCACGCCAAAATAATTTCACGTTCAGCAGCGTGGAACGTCCAAAAAAATCCCCCATAAAAAAAGAAAAAATGCCCCGACTTGCGCGGGGCACTTTATAGTCAAGACATTCGTCATGATTCGATCTTTTCCAAAGCCCAGAAAATAGTTTACTCTGATCGATCATCGCTGTCAAGGAGGAGGAGAGAATTGGTTTATTTCTTACCGTCGTCCTCATCTTCATCTTCGAATTCTTCGTCATCCGAATCTTCCAAATCATCTTCGGAATCATCACCCAGATCATTGCCTTCGATCTCTTCTTCCTCGATCTCTTCTTCTTCTTCGAAGAATTCAGTCTCCTCTTCAGCCTCTTCTTCGGCTTCAAAGTCGTCCTCATCACGCACTTTGTCGAAGTTGTCGTAATCTTCTTCTTCGGCAAAATTGTCTTCCTCTTCGGCGAAGAGATCCTCGTCGTCCAGATCGTCGTCTTCATCGTTAATGATGCGCGGACGTTTGCCGCTGCCTACAGCATCCTCGGACTTCTCAACCGGATACCAGCGCTTCAGTCCCCACAAATTCGTGCCGACACATGCAAATCGGCCGTCTATATTGATCTCCGTATATAGTTGAGCGATAACCTGCATGACATCATCTTCAGAGAGGCCTTTAATTTTGGCGATTTCTGCCATTAAATCACGATAATAAAAAGGCGTATTCGCTGCTTTCAGCAATTCAAATGCTAGATCGACCATCGGCATTTCTTTTGCTTGCTCAGCACCGACCTTTAGAGTGTACTGTCCACTCATCCAAGCACATCCCTTCGAACATTTTACAAGAGTCCTAACTCATAATATCCATTATACTCATTTAGTAAACCTTATTTTATGCAAAAAAGCAACTAGGAGTCTGTCCGAGAGATCGCTTTTTTTGCCGACAGAAGAACTGCAAAAAAAGTAAAGAAGCGAAGGAGGACCTCCTTCGCTTTGACTGTATCCGCGAGGACCGAGTTCAGCTCCGCCCCCAACCCTCATTAATGCTGAAGAGAATCGACTGACTCTCTCTATTTATCGTATGTGCGAATTTCCCATATGACACGGGTTCTTACCCAATTATTTATATAAAGGTTAGGTGCACATGCCGCCGGACTTCCTCCCACATACGATATTGCAAAGCGTATGATTCCAGAGGCCGATGCATGGGGGGAAGATCAATTGTGAAACCATCCACGTTTGTAGAATGGCTACATGGAGCCATGGAGGGCACAGATAACAACGATCGCAAGCACATCATTCGATTCAGTGATGTCAATCATTACTCCGCGTGCCTAAGACAAATTAAACGCCTCAAGAAAAAAATGACCCGGTTACAGGAAGTCCAACCGCTAAAAATCATCCATGCCATTTCCTGCAGCTTGCAATCTCCAGAGCTATTGGCCGATCTCCCTTTTATCCAGTCCATAGAAACGGACACGCGTATGAAGGTTCATGCTGCGAAGGCGCTCACATCGATTCAGCCTACCAGCTCCAGCGCCAAATCAACCAGTGGGGCGCAGAACATCCCTTGGGGTATAAGACATATCCGAGCTCCTCAAGCGTGGAGCAAGTCCAAGGGAGAACACATCCACATCGGGGTTATCGATACCGGGGCCGATTACACACATCCGGACCTGCGCAATTGCCTGTCGCATGGAGTCAATCTATTGAACCGCTATTTGCTGCCTAATGATGACAATGGTCACGGGACCCATATTGCAGGAACGATAGCTGCATCAAGTCGGCAGCGAGGAATTATAGGCGTAGCGCCGCAAGCTTTAATTCATCCGGTCAAAGCATTTGACCATCAAGGAAGCGCGTTCGTATCCGATATTATTAGCGGCATCGACTGGTGCGTAAAAAATCAAATCAACATTATCAACATGAGCTTTGGAATGAAAACATACAGCAAAGCTCTGGAATCCGCCGTACGCAATGCGTACGAATCAGGAGTTATCGTCGTTGCCTCTTCAGGGAACGAAGGCAAAAAAGCAGGGATCGATTACCCCGCCCGGCTTCGCCAAGTCATCGCAGTGGGAGCGACTACCCGTCGCGGGCAAATCGCACCATTTAGCAATATTAGCAAAAAAATAGATATTTACGCCCCCGGCGAAAAAGTATATTCAACATGGCTGAGAGGGAAATACCACGAATTAAGCGGCACCTCTATGGCCACTTCGCATGTCACCGGAGTGATCGCTCTCATGCTTGCCCGGAAGCCGGGCTTAAAGCCTATGCAAGTGAAATCCATCATTAAGAAAAATGCCAAGCTTATTTTAAAATCCAGCAAATCCGGTATCGGCATTAAAGAAATCAATGCCATGAGGGCTGTTGGGGCAGTATCATCAAAAACGGTTTCGAGCGGCAACTAACACCTGCCGTCCGAAACCGTTTTTTACTGTTGAGCTATTCATTGAGGCTGCTGCCGTGTGGAAATGGTAACTTTTAACCGGAAGGAGCCGGACTTCTCCCCTAATACATACAAATCATAGCTCCAATCGACTGTGCCCAGGCCACCAGTCAACTCCATGATTAAGGAGTTCGTTAATGTATGCATCTGAAGCGTGCCTTGAGGCATCTCATAGACGCCCCGGCAACTCTGACCTTGAACAAACGTAAGCTCCGAGCGCACATTCCCGCTGCGCAATAACCTTATGCGCTCCCGCTCCAGCTTGATCGTTGTCATCGTCCCCGACATTTCCGGATCCGACTCCTCATAACGCAAATAATAATGATCGCCCTTCTGGTACAAATCGCCATCGACCTGCTGCTGCACGCGCTGATCCTCTGAATAGCTTTCGATATTTACCGATACCGCCGTCTTCATATTCCGCACCTCCTGCCACACGCATCAGTGTAACGAAACAGGGAGAACTTTTCAAGAACGGCTTATCCTTGCAATTGAAGTATGGCAACCCCGTTAGGACCGAGCTCCAACGAAGCACGCGCTGACTGGCCGCTTATAAGATCAACGAAGATACCTTCGGGAAGCCCAATGCTTGCCTTCTGCGCATTATGGTTCAACGCGAACACATAACGCTCCCCATTCTTCGCTCTGCGTACGCTCATCTCCACTCCGGCAGGAGCCGTCAAAGGAGCCCGCAGCTCCAAATCGGCCAAGATGCCGCCGATGAACTCCTTGATGAAGCCTGGCTCAGGCTGCGTACCTACATAGTAAGCCTTTCCTTGACCGAAAGGATGCTCCGTCACAGCAGGAGAGCCTGCGAAGAAATCCGATGTAAAGGTGGCAAGCGAACTCGCACCTTCCAAACGAATAAGATCCGCCCACAGATTGCAGCTGTATTCCCCGTTGCCGGATACGGCGATGCCGTTAGTCTGACCCGGCAGCATAGGATCAAACTCCTCGACGCAGATACCGAGCAGCTTACGAAGCGGCGCCGGGTAACCGCCCAGATGAATACGGTCGTTCTCGTCGACAATCCCACTGAAGAAGGTCGTAAGCAGCGTACCGCCGTTACTCACATACGACTCCAAGTTGGCCCCAACACCCGGACCGACCATATAGAGCGCTGGAGCAAGCACCAGCTTATAGCTGCTTAGATCGGCATCCGGCTGTACGAAGTCCACGCCTACGTTATGCTCGAATAACGCCTGGTAATACTGCTTTACTTGCTCAAGGTACAGGACATCACGGCTCGGCTTGGAATCAAGCTCCAGCGCCCACCAGTTATGCCAATCGAAGATAATGGCTACTCTGGCCTCCACACGGGAATCTACAAGAGCATCCAGCTGCTTCAGCTCTTGGCCGAGCTGCTCGACCTCACGGTAAATGCGGCTGTTCTCATCCCCAGTGTGCGTCACCATAGCACCATGGAACTTCTCTGCCCCGGCTCCGGATTGACGCCATTGGAAGAACATAACGCCGTCCCCGCCATGCGCAATCGTCTGATAGCTCCACAAACGCATCACGCCAGGACGCTTAAGCGGATTATGCTGACGCCAGTTCACCTGGCTTGTAACCTGCTCCATAAGAATAAAAGGCTGCCCGCCCTTCAAGCTGCGCATCAAATCGTGCTGCATAGCCGCGAACACTGGAATCCCTGCCGTCGGCTCTGGATAGCTGTCCCAAGTTACAACGTCCATATGCTTGGCCCATTCGAAATGGTCGAGCGGTTTGAAAGCCCCCATAAAATTGGTCATTATAGGCAAGTTAGGAGTGATTTCCTTCAAGATGCGATGTTCACCCAAATAAGCGTCCAGCAGGCTGTCGGACATAAAACGCTTGTAATCAAGCTGTTGGCCCGGGTTAGGATATGTTGGCGTTTTGCCTGGTAATCCGATTTCATCCCAATCATAATATTTTTGGCTCCAGAAATTCGTTCCCCAACGAGCATTCAATTCATCGAGCGTGCTGTAGCGCTTCTCCAGCCAGACACGGAATTCGCGGGTGCATTCATCACAAAAGCATTGAGAAATGTGGCAAGCATATTCATTGTTAATGTGCCACATGGCAAGGGCAGGATGATCCTTGTACCTCTCTGCCAGCTTGCGAACCAGGCGTTGGCCGTACAACCGGAACGCCTTGCTGTTAGGGCAATAGTGCTGACGCGAGCCCTGCGCATAACGAGCCCCGTTCTCATCCACCGGTAAAGAATCCGGGTGAAGCTTAGCCAGCCATGCAGGCGGCGAAGCGGTAGCCGTAGCCAGGTCAGCCATGATGCCGTGCTCTGCCATTAAATCCATCAGACGATCCAACCAAGCGAAATCATACGTATCGGGACCGGGCTGCAGTGCCGCCCAGCTGAAAATACCAACGCTGACAATATTGACGCCTGCTTTGTTCATCAGACGCATATCATCCTTCCACACTTCCTCCGGCCACTGCTCCGGATTGTAATCACCACCGTAGAATAAATTGGGCAGCTTAACATTTTTTGAAACGGACATAACAAGAACCCTCCTCTAAAATAGGATCATATGCATAGGATACGTCCACTCAAGGTACTATTTCAATCGAATCATTTTCTTGTTAATATAAATATATTCATATTTGATTCTGCTGGAAGCATAAGGCGGTGTTCCTAACCTTGGACTACAACATATTCGGTGTCATGACAGAAATGGATTTGAAGTATCCCATCTATATAACGAATGCGGGCGGTTGGCGCAATCAAGAGCCTATGCATCGAGAGAAGGGTTTTCCCGACTATCAATGGATTCAAACGGTGAGCGGAGCCGGGCAACTGGAGGTTGGGGGTAAGCAATATACGGTAAGCGAAGGTCAAGGCATGTTTCTGCTCCCTAACGAGAAACACGGTTATGCTCCGATTCGCGAACCGTGGACGGTAAAATGGATTACGTTCAACGGCGCCCATATGGCCGAGCTGCTATCATCCATGAATTTTGATGCTTCCACAATCCTGTATTTGAGCAACCCGGATGTAACATTAAACAAAATCAACTCCATCGTCTCGATCCTGCAATCGGAAGATCCGCTGCGTGGAGCAGAATGCTCTTCCCTCGGCTATCAGCTGCTGCTCGATTTATTTTTGTATGCCTCCCGTTCAGAGGTACGTACCAAAAGGCAGCATGCGGAGCAGCTGGCTCCGGCATTTTTGTACATGGAGGCTCACTATCATGAACCGATTAGCTTGCAGCAGTTGGCTGACCAGCTTGGCGTCACACCTCAGCACACCTGCCTCCTGTTCCAGCAGACGCTCGGCATCCGACCCTTCGCCTATCTGACCCGCTTCCGACTGCGCAAAGCAAAGGAACTGCTGCTGGAGCAGCCGAATGCAGAGGTTCGCGATATCGCCCGCTGCGTAGGCTACGAGGATAGCAGTTACTTCATTAAGCTGTTCAAAAAGCAGGAAGGTCTCACACCAAGCAGCTTCCGCAAAATTCACCGCCTGAATTAATATAGCAACCTTTCCACGACACAAAGCGTAAATACAATATGAATGTTTTTCCAAAATAAGGAGCGGTGTATGACATGTTGCTAGTCTCTGAACATCATCAAGCTGCAGATAACGATAACAGGTTCCCCTATTGGAGCTCTATTGATGCGAGCGCTATCTATAACCGATCTGGCTCCCATTCCCCCTATCGAGTCTTGGAGTCCAGCATATGACTTCCAACCTGAGCAGAAGATCTTTTCTGAAAAAAACCATTTCCGGCTTTGCCCAGCTTGCCGTTCTATCCATGGGTGGCTACGGTTATGCCCGTTACGCCGAACCCCGCTGGCTGCAAACAACCCATCTAACCCTAACGCTAAAAAGACTACCGTCTGCCTTTTCCGGTATGAGAATCGTTCAATTCAGCGATGTGCACCTAGGGTTTTACTATACGGCCGAGCAGTTGGCTCACTTAGTGGACATTATTCAATCTCACGAACCCGATCTGATTTGCTTCACAGGAGATCTGTACGACTATGTGATCTTAGAGGACTCCCCTGCCGTCATTCAAGCCTTGTCTCGATTAAAGGCGCCGCTCGGCAAAGGGGCTGTACTCGGAAACCACGATTATTACGGCAAGGAGCCGAAAAGAATTACGAAAATATTGTCCGACGGCGGCTTTCATGTTCTGAACAACCAGTCTATTGCTCTCAATCGAGGCAACAGCTATTTATGGCTGAGCGGCGTAGAAGATATGTGGAACGGAGCTCCGGACATCAAGAAGGCAATGCAGTCCGTTCCTCCCAATGATTGCGTACTGCTGCTATCTCACTGTCCCGATTTTGCCGACATCGCCCTCCAGTACCCGATCGATTTGCAGCTGTCTGGACATAGTCACGGCGGTCAAGTCCGCCTCCCCTTCTACGGCCATATTGTTACGCCTCAATACGCCAAGAAATATGTAGATGGCCTGTACACGTTAGGCGATGGCAAGCTGCAGGTATACACCAATCGGGGGATCGGAGTATCCCAATACCCTGTCCGCTTTTACTGCCGTCCCGAACTAACCGTCATCACCCTCAATTCGGTGTAAATACAGCAAAAAGGCAGCTACCTGCGCCGCATGCGACAGGAGCTGCCTTTATTTAATCCTATTGTTTATTTCACAAGTCCGAGCAAAATTTCTCTAATGAGCTTAGCCGCTACGATTTGCGTCTGTTCTGTCGGGTCGTATGCAGGAGCTACCTCCACTACATCGGCACCTACAACATTCAGGTTAGCCGCAGCCATAGCATGAATAGCCGCTAGAAGCTCCTTCGAGGTGATGCCTCCTGCTTCTGCCGTACCGGTTCCCGGTGCGCAGGATGGATCTAGCACGTCGATATCGATCGTCAAGTAGATCGGACGTCCGGCAAGCTCTGGAAGCACCTTTTTCAAAGGCTCCAGTACTTCAAACGGATGGAAATTAATGTTCTCACGAGCATATCGGAATTCCTCACGGGAGCCGGAACGAATACCGAATTGGTAAATGTTGCGTCCGCCCATTAATTCAGCCGCTTTGCGAAGCGGTGTGGAGTGCGACAAGGGTTCGCCCTCGTACTGCTCGCGCAAATCCGCATGAGCATCAAAATGTACGATAGCCAAATCGGGGTACTTCGCGTACACCTCGCGGAAAACCGGCCAAGAGCACAGATGCTCACCGCCAAGACCCAATGGGAATTTACCGTCATTCAGCAAGCCGCGCACATACTCCCCAATGATATCAAGACTGCGTGCCGGGTTACCGAAAGGCAGTAGCAAATCACCTGCGTCGAAGTAAGAAATATCTTCGAGGCTTTTGTCTAGATAAGGACTATATTCCTCAAGACCGATCGACACTTCCCGAATACGGGGAGGGCCAAAACGGGACCCTGGGCGAAAACTGACCGTATAGTCCATAGGCATCCCGTAAATGACTGCACGAGAAGCCTCATAATTATCGGAGCTTAAAATAAATACGTTGCCGGAATAAGCTTGATCCAAACGCATGCGTTACACTTCCTTACTTAGAAATAGTAATGAATTACTTGGTAAGATCTTCAACGAATTTCGGCAGTGCGAAAGCCGCTTTATGCAGTCGAGGCGTATAATATTTCGTGTTGATTTCTGGAATTTTCGTTTCGTCAACTTCGAGCGGATCGTACTTTTTGCTGCCTAATGTGAACGTCCACAAGCCGCTTGGGTATGTCGGAATGTTAGCGCAGTATACGCGTACGATAGGGAAAATTTCCTTTACATCACGGTTAACCGTTTGGATAAGGTCAGCCTTGAACCAAGGGTTGTCCGTTTGCGCTACAAAGATACCGTCTTCCTTCAGCGCTTCAAAAATACCTTGATAGAAACCGCGGGAGAACAGCTCTACCGCTGGTCCAACCGGTTCTGTGGAATCGACCATAATAACATCGTATGTATTTTTATGGTCATGGATATGCATGTAGCCATCGTTCACGATAACTTCTACACGAGGGTTGTCTAACTCGCCTGCGATTTCAGGCAAATATTTTTTGGAGTACTCGATAACTTTGCCGTCGATTTCAACCAGAACCGCTTTCTCTACTTCCGGGTGCTTCAGCACTTCACGAATAACTCCACCGTCACCGCCGCCTACAACAAGTACATGCTTCGGATTAGGATGCGTATAGAGCGCAGGATGCGCCACCATTTCATGATAAACAAACTCATCTTTAATCGTGGTCATAACCATGCCGTCCAAAACGAGCATGCGTCCGAATTCCTCTGTATCGATCATAGCGAGATCTTGAAAATCGGTTTTCTCCGTTACAAGCGTCTCACGAATTTTAGCTGTAATACCAAAGCTTTCTGTTTGTTTCTCCGTGTACCATAATTCCATTATCAGTTCCCCTTTCTTTCTTCATCATACCGTTAACTACAGGTTATTATTGCATATTATTACCCAAATCAAAACGGGCCGATTTACTGCGTCATCTACTGCTAGTTTTGCGTCAAGTTGTATTATAGTGTATCCACCTAAAAATGCAAATACATACGGGGTTTAAATTCGTAATGTTTAAAAAAATTTAACTTGAGTCATCCAATAATTGAATAGGTGTTTCTATGTTTTTCCATAATGGATAGTGAAGCTATTAATACGATTACGAAAGGATGGATGAACGTGTCCGATGCGAACAAAAACAACCCGGCAGGCCAAGACGAATTACGTTGGTTCCGTAAGCTGAAAACAGCAACCTCACTCGCCTTCTCCACACTCCTTTTGAGCACGGCCGTCATCTTCATTCTGCTCTTATATATGCGCTCCCAAGCGCTGCCGGTTTCGAAAATGGGACCGTCGACTGAAATGTACGATATGCATGGTGAAGTGCTGGAAACATTAAACGGAGGGAAAAACCGGCAGGAAGTCCCTCTCGAGGATATCTCCTCCTATCTCGTCCAAGCGACGCTGGCCATTGAAGACCGTAATTTCTACAATCATTACGGCTTTGATATCCGCGGAATCGCCCGGGCAGCTGTCGTTAACCTCCAACATATGGCTAAGGTGCAAGGGGCCGGAACGATTACGCAGCAGCTAGCTCGCAACCTGTATTTATCCCACGAACGCACTTGGTCAAGAAAGCTGAAGGAAACGTACTACGCTGTCCAGATGGAGCTTCACATGACCAAGGACGAAATATTGGATGAATATTTGAATCAAATTTATTACGGGCACTCCACTTACGGCATTCAAGCGGCATCGAAGTTATTTTTCGGTAAAGACGCTAAGGACTTGACGCTCGGGGAAAGCGCGATGCTGGCGGGTATTCCGAAAGGTCCGCGCTATTATTCCCCTTACTACGATTTGAAAAGCTCAAAGGATCGGCAAGAGACCGTACTCCAAACCATGGTGTCCGCAGGCATTATCAATCAGGGACAGGCTGACCAAGCAGCTAAGGAAAAGCTGACGATACTGCCGCTAGAGCCTCGAAAACCAGCCATAGCGGGGTACTTTCGTGATTATGTGCGCAGCGTGGCCACAGAGCAGCTAGGCATCACAGAGGATCAGTTCGATGACGGCGGCTTAAAAATCTATACAACGCTCGATATGAATACTCAGAGGGTGGCCGAAGAAGCCGTCTCCTCCGAATTGGAGCCTTATGCTGAGATGCAGGCAGCTCTCGTAGCCATAGACCCACGCAACGGTTACATAAAAGCTATGGTCGGGGGTCGCAACTACACTGAAAACCAGTATAACCGTGCACTATCCAATACCCGTCAGCCAGGCTCGTCCTTTAAGCCGATTATGTATGTAACTGCGCTTCAGCAGAAGCAGTACACTCCGGTGACCCGGTTTAAAAGCGAGCCAACAACGTTCAGTTACGACAATGGAAAGCAGACTTACACGCCGAGCAACTTCGATAATAAATATTTCGATTGGATCGATCTCAGACAGGCTATAGCAAAGTCGGATAATATTTTTGCCGTCCATACCATTCTCGATGTAGGTCCCGAGAACGTAATTGACATGGCACGTAAAATGGGCATCAACAGCGCGATGAAGCCCCTTCCTTCACTGGCGCTCGGTACGTTCCCGGTCAGCCCCTTCGAGATGGCGTCGGCTTTCGGCATTTTTGCCAATCAAGGCGTTCGAGTGGCGCCTACGGCCATTACTCGCATTGAAGACAATTATGGGCGGGTACTTTATCAAGCGAATCCTGCTAAGGAATCAGTCATTCCGCCAGCCTATACGTATGTTATGACCCAGCTCATGGAGAGCGTGTTCGAAACCGGAGGTACAGGCAATCGCGTCTCCTCCGTGCTGAAGCGGCCGGTTGCCGGCAAAACCGGCACGACGAATACAGACGCTTGGCTGGTAGGTTATACTCCGGAGCTGTCTACAGCTGTCTGGGTCGGTTACGATAAAGACCGGAACATCAATGCGGTTGAATCGCATCTCGCCGCCCCTATCTTCGCGGAGTTCACCGAGCGTGCGCTTGAGTCGGTGCCGCCAAAGCTGTTCCCGATACCTGAAGGGGTCACGAACGTCTATATTGATCCTGCTACAGGCAAGCTGGCCAACGACGATTGTCCGAACTCCAGGATGGAGGCTTTCGTGCAAGGGACAGAACCTACCGACTATTGCACCGAGCAGAAGAAGGACACGGCCAAACCATCCAAGCCAAAAGGCAATGGTACTTGGTGGGAAGATTTGAAGCGTTGGTGGAATGATTAATCAGAGCAAGCCGCACTGGATACGGTGCGGCTTGTTTGCTGTTCCAAGAGGGCGTTTCCATAATGTTACACGCCAGATATGCTATACTGTTTAGACATCCTATAACCGCAAATGAGTCTACATAAATTCTCTTACGTTTATACATACATTACCAGCTTTGCTGCACAAAACATAAGGAGGTTACTCATGGGACAAGACCTTCGCCTTTCCAATGTACGCATCATAACAGGCCGTCTGGATGCAGCCAACATTCATTATGCTTCCGGCGGGAGCGGTCTATTATATAGCTTGGGCCTCTCCGACCATTTTCGGGATTGGGATATTACTACGGATGCTCCGTTTGAGGTCATAGCGGACGCGCTGCAAGGAATCCCTTGGACCGATTCGCCTAGCGGCGATTATCCTTTTGCAAGCAGCTACCGAATATCAATTCCTCATGATACGCTGCCTATCGATCTATTCGGGGGCTTCGCCATTCATACGGAGTCCGGAGTATGCCGGCTCCATTCTTATTCCACAACCGTATGGGAACAAATACGCATGGGGAGCCCATTGGTCTGGGCGATCGCTTATTCACTAATGAACCGGCAGGATAAGGCGCTTAAGTTATTCGACTACCTTCGTGAACACGGAGCAGACCGCGAACAGCTCCAGCGGCTTCTAGAGGAGCCCTTACCGGAGGTTCTCCGCAGCAAGCTGCTTGCCCTAAGCTCATCAACTTAAATGATGGAGTATATGTTAGCCAACAGTCAGAAACTTTTGCGTAAGCTGTCGCGTTGTATTATAGAGAATTTATTTTCCATAGATAAGGTTGGGAAATGATGAAGTTTAAACGTAAGCTTGCTGCTATCTTATTGCTGCTCGCAGCCCCTCTGGTGTTTTTATTCCTTATTAACAGCGCCGTGAAATCCGCAGCATCACCTTATATTGTAAGCGTTGAGGTGGCCCCTCAGGCCGAAGCTATTCTCGTACTGGGAGCAAGGGTGTACCCTAACGGATCTGTATCCAGTATGCTGGGTGATCGATTGGACGTTGCACTGGAGCTCAAAGATGCGGGTAAAGCAAATCGGTTCATTGTCAGCGGCGACCATGGTCAAACGGACTACGACGAAGTGAACACGATGCGGCGTTATTTGGAGCAGCGAAAGGTAGAGCCGCAGCATATATTTATGGATCATGCCGGATTTAGTACGTATGAAAGTTTGTACAGGGCTAAAGATATTTTCAAAGCGCACAAAATCATTATCGTTACGCAGCAATACCATCTGATGAGAGCCGTCTATACCGCCCGCCAAATGGGCCTGGATGCTTACGGTGTCGCCTCTGACAAGCAAATGTATGCAGGAATGCCCCGATACGAGACACGTGAAGTCCTGGCAAGGAATAAAGACTTTATTTATGTTCATTTGTTGAAGCCCAAGCCGACCTATTTGGGAGAACCGATCCCGGTGATTACCTCTGATGGAAGGATGACTTCTGACGGCAAATAATTTTAATACAAGCAGAAGGAAAGACAACCCTATGAAACTACAAGCAGAGGAAATCCATATTCGTCCCTTAGCTTTATCCGATGCGGAAGCACTACAGCAGCTCCGGGTAGAAAATCGGGACTATCATCGGTCTTTCGAGCCGATCCGGCCGGATGACCATTTCACCCTCGAATTCCAGCAAGAGCAGATTCGTACGAGCCTTCTTAACTCACAGAACGACACTAGCTATAGCTTCGGGATTTTCATCAATGAGAGCCACCGGCTGATCGGCCGCATCACCCTCTCCTCCGTATTCCGGGGACCTTGGCAAAACGCCAATATCGGCTATTATTTAGATAAAGGGTACATAGGACGAGGGTATGCCACAGAAGCCGTAAAGCTCGCTGTGCATTGCGCATTCACACAGCTGAAACTGCATCGCGTACAAGGCGCAGTGATGCCCCATAACATTCCTTCCATTCGTGTTCTTGAGAAATCCGGCTTTCGTTACGAGGGCTTAGCGAGAAATTATCTGCATATTCATGAGGTGTGGGAGGATCATAATATTTATGCAATCACCTGTGAGGAATGGCATCATTTTCTTCCTTAATTTCAGGTAGCCAGGAGGGCTGCATATGCAAAAAATAGCTGTCATTTCTGATATTCACGGCAACATTCCTGCGCTCGATGCAGTGCTTGCTGACATCCGTCAGCGAGGAGTCACAACCATTTACTGTTTGGGGGATTTAGTCGGCACAGGCCCACATCCTGCCGAAGCTGTTGATAGAATCAAAGAGCTTTGTCCTGTCGTTGTCATGGGCAACTGGGATCAACTGATGTCCAAACCAAGTCAGGATGAAGTCCTCTTATGGCATCAGCGGCGACTTGGAGATCAGCGTCTCCAGTGGCTTAAAGAACTGCCGTTCTCGCATGATTTTATAATGAGCGGCAGAAGAATTCGGTTGTTTCACGCTTCGCCCGTCAGTGTATTTACACGTATTCAGCCCTGGGACTCACTGGAAAGCAGGCTCACCATGTTCCACAATACCGAAATGACAGGTACGCCAAATGGTGATGAACTGCCTGATGTGGTGGGCTACGGGGATATTCATAATGCCTATTCTCAGAATCTTAAAGGAAGAACGTTGTTCAACACGGGCAGCGTAGGCAATCCTCTTGATATGCCGCAAGCGTCCTATGCGATTTTGGAGGGGCAGCTTGACAGTTCGGTACCAGCTGCTTTTGCCATTCAGCTTGTACGGGTTCCTTACGATATCGAACTGGCCGTCCGTTTGGCAGAACAAGAAAACACCCCGCTTCTCGAACCATACGTCCGCGAGCTGCGTACAGGCCGATATCGGGGATTGAAGGACTAATTATTCATGTTTTTTGGGCAACACAAAAAGGCAGACCGAGGTCTGCCTTTTTGCTGTCCTAGTATATGTTGCATATACTGAGCATTAGTATACATCGTTCGCGCGGACTTATACAATGGAAGTCACATAATGTACATAATTTTTATGCCAGCGCTTCCTTCAGCACATCGTCGGAATTTGCCCACATTTCAGGGTTATGCTCCATCAGCAACTTTCTTAAAGCCGCCTTCTCCCGATCACCTAAGTTTTCCAGCAAAATACGGCGTTTTAATGCATAATCCATCCGATTGACATGCTCGGCAAGAATCTTCCACCCACGTCTTGCCTCCGGATCTACGGACATTTCGCATGATGTCACTCCGGCATAATAGGAACCGGATTCTCTGCGGTCCGCCGCAACCCAAACGATCCAGCACGTACGGCCGTTCGGCACATCTTCTTTATTCGTAGAGAACTTGATGCCCTTCTCCACCTTACTCTTCGCATGAAGAGCCCCCATGTCCAGATAAGCTTCGTCTCCATCGATAATGACGCTGGACAACTGGCTAAGATCAATAGATCCTGCGCCGAAGCCGCGATGCTCCACTTTACCGCTAACAATATTGAGAGAATTTAACTTCTTCGGCTTTTCCGCCGCTTGGTCATTATTTATATCCATTAATGGCACCATCCATTTTTATAAGATAACGTTACTCGTTCTTTCTTATTTTAGCTAAAATGACCCTCCCATTTCCACTATAAACGAAAAATTGTTGAAATAGGTACTCACAGTCACGCTGAAAGCCATAAAATTTCTTTTGCCTGCATCAGAAATAATCCTCGTCCCACAAACATATACATGCTGTAGATGCTTGTCAACGGGGTGAAAAATAGATGAAAAATGTTATCGGCAACCGAATCGCACAATGGTGTCTTCTAGTTGTCCTTGCCAGCGGAGCGACATTTGCAAGCCAAGCCCTGACGGCTGGCAGCCTTCCGGCACAACAAGTTCCTTTCTCACTATCCGACCTGCGTGAGGGTGTGGAAATACTTGGCTCGCTGGCACCAAATCCCGTCGCCATGACCTCCTCATCCTTGAAGGGAGAGCCCGATTTTCATTCGTATCAATTCGATCTATCTCAAGCAGACGGTTCCTCACTGGGACTTCAGCTGCAGCCGCTGGCCAAGCCCGTGTCCGCACGCATGAATGAGCCTACGATCCCTGCACCTCCAAGTCTGCCGGCCAAGCCCTTGGAGAAGCCCGCTCCACAGCCACTCAGCTCCCGTATCGTTGAGTACCACATGAACGTGGAGCTCGATGCACCGAAGAAGCAGATTGCCGGCACACAAACATTAACCTGGAAAAACCCTGGAAGCCAGCCGGTACAAGAGCTTTACTTCCATATGTATCCGAATGCATTCAGCTCCAAGAAAACAACGTTCATGAAAGAATCCGGCGGAAAGCTGCGTGAAGACAAAAGCACAGACAACAATACCGGCAGTATGGATATTAGCAGCATCAAAACATTAGAGGGCGAAGAACTCATCTCAAAAATGGAATATGTTCAACCGGATGACGGGAACAAGGATGACCGGACATTAATGAAAATCACCCTCCCCAAAGCGGTCAATTCCGGTGAGCGAATCACATTGAAAACCAACTTCTCGGTCCAGCTCCCAGCCGTATTCGCCCGGATGGGGTATGCCGACGACTTCATTATGGCAGGTCAATGGTTCCCAAAAATCGCCGTATATGAACCAGCCGGAACGAGGGGCCGTACTACGGAAGGCTGGAATTTGCACCAATACCACGGAAATTCGGAATTTTATGCAGACTTCGGAATTTTTGACGTTCGCATTAAGGTGCCAACAAGCTACACGGTTGCAGCTACAGGCTTCCCTACGAAGCCGCCGGTCGATGACGGTAAATCAAAAACATACGCATTTTACTCGGATGATGTTCACGATTTCGCCTGGGCCGCCTCCCCTAACTTCATTTATTATGAGGAGCCCTACGCCACCCAGCAAATACCGGGCGTCCGTATAAAGCTGTATCTCGATCCTAAGCATGAAAAACTGAAAAGCCGCTACATGACTGCTGCAAAAAAAGCACTGGCACGTTTTTCCCAATGGTATGGTACCTACCCCTATTCCACCTTGTCGATTGTTATTCCACCGGAAAACGGAAACGGAGCTGGCGGGATGGAATACCCGACCCTCGTTACCGGATGGGGCGCAGCCAACGAACAGCCGGATTTGGAGCTCGAGCGAGTCATAGTTCACGAGATTGGGCATCAATTCTGGTACGGAATGGTCGCTAACAACGAGTTCGAGGAAGCATGGCTGGACGAAGGCTTCACCTCCTATGCCGAAGATAAGCTGATGGAGCTGGAATACGGCGTCAAACCGAACCTGCTGGTCGAATCGAGCTATATGACCTCTCCCGAGGCGCTCAAGCTGGATTCCTGGAGCTACGGGGGTCACGGACAGTATGCGGAGAATGTATATATAAGGGCCAAGCTAGTGCTCAAATCCCTCGAACAGCAAATCGGCAGAGACACGATGGATCGCATCATGCGAACGTATTTCCAGCGATGGAAATTCAAGCATCCGACTACCTCCGATTTTCAGAAGGTTGTGGAGGATGTGACCAAAACAAGCTGGGCAGGCTTCTTCGATCAATATATTTATAACGGGCTGATGGTTGACTATGCCGTAACAGGAATTCAAACCAAGCAAATTGTTCAGGACGGACAGCCCTTGTATGAAAATACCGTTCGAATCCAAAAACTCGGCGGCACCTATCCGACGATCCCTATCCGCTTCCACTTTGCCGATGGATCACAAATCGATAAAACTTGGGACGGCATTGACGGTGACGTTCAGTTTAAACTGAATCATACGGCCCCTTTGGATTACGCATCTATAGATCCGCAGCATTCCAACGTGCTGGAGAACAAACGAATTAACAGCTATATGAAAACCAATGTGGATAGCAAGCTATCTATTCGTTGGAATATGGGTGTCGTCAAATTAATCGAGACCTTGTTTGGTTGGGTCGCGTGGTGAGGTGAGTAAGTACCTATGTGGAAAATGATAAAAAGAGGCTGGACCTTGGCCTGGAACCAACCTTTTACCGTATGTACTCTGTTTATTTACAATTTGCTGTGGGGACTGGCCTTATTCGATATGATCCATTCCATCGTCTTCCCCCTGCTGCGTCGTTATCCAAGCAAAGATCTGTCCCGCGAAGCGGTTCAGCTCTTCTGGGTGGAGGGGCACTTTCAAATCACGAAGACCGATCTGCTTCATTCCTACATCGGTTGGGGCCTCGGGCTGCTGCTCGCGCGTATGCTGCTCACTCCACTGCTGAATGCCGGAGTGTACTACTCTCTTAAACATACGGAACTAAACGCCGGTTATCGCTTCGTCCAAGGGATAAGGAAGCTTGCTCTCCCCTTCTTCGGCTACTACCTTGCGCAGATGACGCTGCAGCTCGGTCCGCTATATTGGCTGATCCCTAAAGCTGCGCAATTGTATTCAAAGCAATCCACCCTCTATGGCGCTGCACAAGAAATACTGCCTTGGCTAGGAGCATACCTGGTGTACATGTTCGTGCTTCAAACATTATTTACCTACCTGCAGTTCGGAAAGATAAGCGGAAAATCCCCATTATTCTCCATGATGCTCCTGCTGCGGAACGTTCTGCCCGTGTTTCTGCTCGGTATCCTGGTGATGCTAATCGGACTGCTCATTACGGCTGCGGTTATGACTTCAACGATGATTTGGGCAGGTTTTCTAGCCTTGCTAGGCTTTCAAGCCTACCGATTCATTCATATGTTCTGCAAAATGTGGGAGCTCACCACTCAATACGCTCTATGGAGCGCCAAAAGCGAATAGTTCTTCTCTTGTATCTCAGCAAAATCACAAAAAAACCGTCCACTTCCATTTGGAAGCTGGTCATACCCCTGTCAAGTAGACAGATGAAAAAAGCTAAGCTGCCAACGCGCATCGATATTCAATCGGTGCGCGTTGTTTTAATTTGGCTTGAAAACGGTGGTAGTTGTAATCGTAAATATATTCTTCCACCGCTTGCTGAATTTCCGCTCCTGAATTACACTGGTTGAGGTACAACTTCTCTGTTTTGAGATGCGAAAAGAAGGATTCGATGCATGCGTTATCCAGGCAGGTTG
>NZ_JMLS01000044.1 GCF_000686845.1 Paenibacillus sp. UNC451MF
CGGATAATACCGTCCATATAGGTAGCCATACCGATTTGTTCGCCGGTGCTGAATTGATTGTCGATGCTCATTTTATTAATGACTGGGAAATCTGTTGTCAAAGCTCCCATTTCGCAAATACCGATGCAGCCGTGGTACAGCTCTTCGTCTTTTACCTGCAAATTATCATGCGTTGCCATCTGGAACAGCGCAGCCGCGCCTTCTATAGACACAATAGCCCGACGGATCGATACTTTGATTTTACGGTTTTTTAAGTGGGGTGTGGATAGAAAGGTAACCTCATGCTCGCCGACCAAACGGTCCTCAAAAGCGGAATGATAGTAGGAATAAGTACGAACCGGCAAACCCGTTCCAATGACATACTCAACTTCTTCCGTATTGTTGTATCCGGTGTTCGTTACAGATTGGCTTACAACACCTGCATACGCAAGGGCGGTTACGGCTACGATCAATGATTGGTCCGAC
The DNA here is from genome assembly GCF_000686845.1 of Paenibacillus sp. UNC451MF. GTDB lineage: Bacteria > Bacillota > Bacilli > Paenibacillales > NBRC-103111 > Paenibacillus_S. The sequence continues at coordinate 466 of NZ_JMLS01000044.1, forward strand.
ACGGCCTTGTTATCCGTCTCCTCCAGCTCAACGCTATCTTCATTATCCATGGCCAGCATTCCGACAAAATATCTTTGATTATTTCTTGTGAGGCGCGGACTGTGTACGACAACATCCAATGCCTTCAAGGGAGAATCTTCTTCCTGTAAAATATGTCTTTCGTATCCCGGCGCAACAATATTCGGAATCATTAGAGGATCACGAACACCATCCAGCACCACTTTGATGCTATCGTTGCCTATATCGATTCCCGCCAATTTCATGTATTAAAGTCCCTCCAGTCATATTCACCTGCTTATTTAGTACTATGATTCGATTTATTTCAACAAAATCCCTTCGTACTTTTGAACTATTTTCCAAAAAAAACGTAAATCTTGGAAGGTTTTTTTGAGGATTGCGACGAATAAGATCGTATTCCATCGAATAATGTTAATTTGTGCCATGCTAAAAGGAGAAGACATGAAGCTCAAGTGGGGCAATAAGCGGTTTACTTTTGTCATTATTCCCGATGCTAACAGCGCCGTTCGCCGTTTTGAGGTACCAAAGCCACTCCCTTATATTGCAGGTGCGGGACTAATTACCTTAGTGTCGGTAACCTTGGTCCTGTATGCTGTTCATATGAGAACGGCCCTAGTCGCCACTGAGCTGCAGACGCGCATAGCCAGTCAGGACCAACAATTCACTACCACGGTTCAGGAAAAGAATGAGACGATTGAACAGCTGCAAAGCGAAATTATTCAGTTGTCCCAGCAAACCTTGGAAATGAAGAGCAAGATCGAAGATATACGCAAGCTCGAGGATGAAGTTAGAACCATTACGGGTTCAACCAAGTCGACCGTATCCTCTTCCGGGACCTCGATCGCATCCGGCGCGATGGGAGGAAGCGATCATCCTGTCACGGATGATGAAGTTAAGCAGCTTCTGGAACAGACGAAAACGCAGCTGACTTCGATGAGTAAAGAGGTTGTGGAGCTGAAGGATAACATTGCGGATACGAAGGAAAAAGCTCTCGTCGCGCAGGAAGAGCTTCGTATAACGCCGAACATTTGGCCTGTAGACAGCAGGAGGATTACATCTGGATTCGGTTTGAGACAGGATCCGTTCACTACAAGACCCAGCTTTCACAGCGGATACGATATAGCCTCGCCTGCCAATACGCCTGTTCATGTAACAGCAGACGGTGTAGTTGCCTCGACAGGAAGCGATTCCTCGCATGGCAATAACATTATTGTCACTCACAGCAAGGGACTGCAAACCTGGTACATGCACCTGAATAAAATCAATGTTCAAAAGGGCGACCATGTACAAAAGGGCGATGTTATTGGGTTAGTCGGCTCAACCGGCAGAAGCACCGGATATCATCTGCATTATGAAGTGCTGAAGGGCGGGCAGCCTACAGATCCTAAGCCTTATTTGAAATAATACATAACCAACCTAATGGAAGAGGGCGAATTAATGTTTAAGGGAAAAAAAGCCGGACGTGATGTGCATACGACCGACACTTTGATTGGAGAAGGGACCTTGTTCGAAGGACGTATGAAGTCGGAAGCGAGCATTCGGATCGAGGGGCAAATTACGGGTGATGTGGATTGCGCAGGCGATGTGACGATTGGCGAGCATGGGGTCGTCAAGTCCAATGTCATTGCGAGAAATGTTATTTTGGCAGGGACGGTTAACGGAAATGTGCTTTGCAAAGGCAAGCTGACAATCCGTGCAACCGGTAAGCTGTACGGCAATACAACCGCGCAATCTCTTATTATCGATGAAGGCGGCATCTTTCAAGGCACCAGCAAAATGGATAACGGGACTAGCCCTCAGCCGGAAAGAAATGACAAGGATCAGCAGACTGGCAATCCGTTTCAATCGGGCTTTAACACCAACACCAACAGTAACATGGCCATGATGTGATGTTAAGAAGCTTGCTCATGTACGGAGAATGAAAAAAATGATTGAATAGAGGGTAAGTGATAATAATTATCATTATTATTGTCTATACTAGTTCCTGTAGACAGCAACGGTGTTAGGCAGAACGAAAGGAAAGGCACCCCGCGGAAGGATGCCTTTAGCCAAACATTAAATTTTGGATTCAAACGTTTTGCAATCTGTTTCATGGAATTCGCGAGCTTTGCTAGCATGATTGCTTACTACATAAATAGAAGAAGCGTTGCATTCGTTGCCTGCAGCCCAGTACTTACAGGAGTTCACTTCACACTTTACATCTCTAGCCATCGTTTTTCACCCCCTCCTCTATAGGATGGTCAAGGGCGATACTCTTTTATACCCTAGTTCGGCTTAGCAAGCCGGACTATTTTTGTTTTTACCGGCATGGAGGCAAAGCATATTTGTTGATGCCTACAGGAACAATAACAGTCAGCAGGGATGATGATTTCAGAGATAAGGAGGAGTTATATATGATTATTGTTCACGCCAGCATGCAGGTGGATCCAGCCAAGGAAGAATTGTTTCTAAAAGAGATTAAATCGTTAATAGCTGCCTCTAGAAATGAAAGTGGAAATAGATCGTATGACCTGTACAAAAATACTGAAAAAGAGAACTCGTTTACGATGGTTGAAATTTGGCAGGATCAAGCGGCAGTGGCATCGCACAATGGGAGTGAGCATTTTAAGGCGTTCTTGGGTATGGCTAAGCAATATTTAATCTCGCCCTTGGAGGTCAAAGCTTTTTCTGGGGAACCTTTAAATGGATAAAGGATAAAGGATAAAACTAAGGCGAATTCCTCAGAAGTTCTAGGATTTCGCCTTTTTCGATACATCAGACTACAGTATAAGTGACATACCAGAAGCTGCTGCCGACAAATAGTTTTAGATCAGTGGAGAAGGGCTTGAACATTTCATACAGTTCGTTGTAATCATAATAATTTTTTAGAATTTCGTGCTTGGAGCCGTCTGCCAGCTCTCTCAGCTTATAAGTGTCTTCACTTTGCTCCTTTATGATCAATTCGCCGCCTCTTCCGGGAACGTAGACATTATCTGCTATGAAGACATTAGCTCCAGGCAGCAATTTTCTATGAAAGCCGGTTAAAAAATGTTCGATTTTATTTTTGGGAATATGCGAAAACCAAAAGTTAGCAAGTCCGAAATCAAAGCTGCCTTGGATGCTATCCAGGTTATAGGCATCTCCTTCCAGAAATGTAACCTTGCCGTGAGGCAGGTTCTTGGCTTTTGCAATATCTATGACCTCTGAACGAATGTCGACACCGACAAGTCTTGCAGCGGATTCAGCAATGAACTGGGACCAATAACCGGTGCCACAGGCGATTTCAAGTACGCTTCTATCCTTCGTTAAGGACTGTAGGGTAGAACGCAGCAAGGAAAGCTCCTGCTGATAATTCGGATCGTTCCTGCGGTAGATGCTTTCATATTCATCCGCTCTAGCACCGTAGTAATCCTGCATTCTAGTATCTTCTAACCGGGAAGCAGCGATCTTATCAGTCAAGGTGTCGCTGCGTTTTGTCGTTGCGACTAAGTCAGCAAAGATTTGCCCTCCATGTGATTTGTAGTTGGACAATAGGCCGTGCGTTGCTATGACAATAAGCTGAGTCATTGATAGCCCGGTGTCATTGGCCATAGCTTCCAAATCGATCTTCACTTTTTCTGGCAAGTATACAGAAAGTCTTTTTGTTTTATCATCTACCATACGCCGCACCTCCTTAAATCTCTATGAAATAAAATAACACAAAAAATATGTCATAACAACATATAATTTGTGTTATTTGATCGTGTATTATTGAGGTAAGAGCTTCTTCCAATAATCCCATGCAGATAGATAGTCCTGTAGATCATGTGGATGGACCTTCGCACTGATCCCAATTCGAGTGTACAGTTGAAAAATAACTTCCTTGATGACCCTGGATCGTTCCACAGGTTCATGTTGGAGAAGCTCAATGGAAGCAAATAGCGTCTCCAAGGTCAAATCGTCAGGAGAAGAGCAGAAAGCATACGTGAAGTCGTACATGATAGGACCGATGATGGGTGATGGATCGATAATTCCCTTTAGAGTGTTGTTATGGAACACGAAATTATGAACACCTGTATCACCGTGCAGATAGTATTTATTCTGCGTCTCAGATATTGTTTCAATCAACGATTTCATTGTATCGTAATCCTCTGTCGGTAGTACCCCTTGCACGTTTTGCCGTGCACCTTCCAAGCTTCGCTCATTAAACTCACGCCAGGAATGCCGAGGATGAGCTATTCTTCCCCATGCTTCCGTATTTTGGCTGGGTTCGTAATGATTCAGGAGATCTGTAACGAGAAGTGGCAGCCAGTCCGTCTTGAGCCCGCGATGATAATGTGTCGTTCCGTGTATATATGAATATAAGATGTATGTACCGGCAGGGTCCTTATAGAGCAGCCTCGGCAATAGAGTACAGCAAGCGTAAGTTTCATGAAAATGTATAACTAACGAAAGCTGCTGCGGTTCGTCCAGCTTCAATATATATTTCGGCTCGTCGTCGACTCCAATTGTGAATACTTTACCGTCGGTAGTTCCATTCATCTGATTCATGATTTTGGATGAGGCCGGCAGGATACCTTGGTTAAGAAGATAGTTCATAATCATATTGATATCTGTAAGAAGTACCATAAGAAGGCCTCCAAGCTTGCTTATTGCTTATCTATTTTCTCTAGTATTTTGTGTAAAGTAGAATTAATGTTTAATAAAGCCATGAAAACAAACCCTAGCATAATAAACGTGACGATTTCCCCCGTAAAAATAGAAACCCCCGCTAACAATACGGCATAGAGCCCGTTTAAATAACCATTACTGAAGAAATTCATTTCAAACACTCCTTTCCTAAAAAAGATCTTTTGGGTTATTTTACCATAAAATAGGCGATCTGTTTCAAGTTCAGTCGCCGGATGTGGTCATATACCTAAGGGATGCTTTTTACGATCCATTAACATTTTTCACTAAAATTGATTTACAGAAAACATTTTGCCTTATTCTAGTAAATCATTCCTTCTTATAATGAAGCATGTAATCAACGTAGCATCTTATTTATAAACGGAGGGGAATTTTTTTGAAAAAAGTGTTCAAGCAATTGGTAGTATCCGGTATGGCGCTTTCCCTGCTGCCGGCATTAACCGTAAGTTCAGCGTTTGCTGCCGATACGGCTGCTGCTCCTGCTGCTGCGGCGAAATCGAAAAATGTTATCGTCTTGATCGGTGATGGAATGGGTCCTGCCCAAGTATCTGCAGCTAGAGATTATTCCCGTCATTTTCTGAACAAAAATCATCTCGAGCTGGATTCCTACTATGTGGGTCAAGCCACTACATATGCAGACCGCGGAGAAGACGGCGGCGTGATGGTATCCGGGGAAGTTACCGACTCCGCATCAGCCGGTACCGCATTTGCAACGGGTCATAAAACATATAACGCAGGTATTAGCGTATCGAACGAAGATGCGTCCAAGCCGTTTGCTTCCGTTATCGAAGCTTCCGAGAAGCTTGGCAAATCGACTGGACTCGTAACAACTGCCAGAATTACGCACGCTACGCCTGCCGTGTATGCTTCTCATGTACGCAACAGAGATAACGAGAGCGCCATCGCTTCGCAATATTTGACGGATCAAAGCGTGGATGTGCTGTTCGGCGGAGGCAAGCAGTTCTTCTTAAGCAAGGAAGAGAAGGGTAAACGTACGGATAAAACGATCATTCCGGATTTTGAAGCTAAAGGCTATAAGGTCGTTTATGATAAACAAGGCTTGCAAGCCTTAAACGCGAAAGATGGCAAAGCGCTCGGCCTGTTCGGCAGCTCTCACGTGGATTATGTGCTCGATCGTAATGAAACCGTTCCTAGCTTGGCAGATATGTCGCAAAAAGCGATCGATATTTTGTCTCAAAATCAAAACGGCTTCACGATGATGATCGAGGGCGGACGTATCGACCATGCGGGTCACGCAAATGACCTTCCATCCCTCGTACAAGAGGCGCTGGATTTTGATGCTGCTGTAAAAGTAGCGATGGATTTCGCGAAAAAGGACGGCAACACCTCGGTTGTCGTCACAGCAGACCATGAAACGGGCGGATTATCGTTGTCCCGCGACGGCGTATATGAAATTAACGTAGATGCTTGGAATAAAGAAAAGCAATCTTCCGAAGTGTTCGCTACTAAGCTGAAAGCAGCGAAAAGCATCGAAGAAATCAAGCAATTGGTGTTCGAGAACACTAGCTTCAACGATCTGACAGATGAAGAAGCGGCTTACATTATGGCTGGCGATGGCACTTCTTATGCTCAAGAAGGAGCCTATAATGCAGTGATGGCGAAAAGATTCATGGTCGGCTTCACTGGTCACGGACACTCGGCGGTAGACGTTGGCGTATGGGCGTACGGACCGATTGCCGATCTGGTTAAAGGCCAAATCGACAATACGGACATTGCCAAGGCGATTGCAAAGGTTGCGAACGTGGATCTGGAAGGTACGACAGCTGAAATGCAAGCTCAATACGTATACCCGAAATTTAAAGTAACTCGCGACAACACGGTACTGTATCCGGCAAGAGCATTGTCTGATGCGTTGGGCGTAGCGGTAGCTTGGGATGAAGCTTCCAAATCGGTCGTGCTGTCCAAAGACGCTAACAAGGTTTCCGTCAACGTGGAGACTTTGGCAGTGAGCGGCAATGGTACTCCTGGCAGCTTCAAAGCCGATATGGATAACGGCCTGCTGTGGCTGTCCCTGGATGCATTCCAGCAATTGACCGGCAAAAAGCTGACTTGGGACGCGCTGTCTGAACGTATCAGCCTGAAGTAATGTATGTTGTACAAGGAGAGGCAGGGGATACCACTTCCCCTGCCTGTTTTTTTAGGCAAGCAGACGGATAAGGGGCTGAGGCGTAAAGATGATCACACTGACGAATGTGCGGAAATCGTTCCTCATGGATGGGGTGCAATCTCCTATTTTGCATATCCCGGAGTGGTTCGTAGAGAAGGGACAGCGAATTGCACTAATTGGCCCTAGCGGAAGCGGAAAGAGCACTTTGCTGCATTTGTTGGGAGGAGTGCTCACGCCGGACAGTGGAGAAATTACGGTAGACGGCCATCCGTTACATCGTTATTCCGAAGCGCAGCGGGACCAATACAGAGCACGGCAGGTAGGATATATATTTCAAGATTTTCATCTCATTTCATCTCTTACAGCTAAGCAAAATGTGGAGTTGGTTCTGCCTAAGCAATGGGATAAGCAGAAGCGGGAGGCTCAGGTGAACGATTGGTTTGAGCGGGTAGGCTTGCAGAACAGGAAACATTATTTGCCGGCACAGTTGTCCAGAGGACAGCAGCAGCGAGTGGCGATCATTCGGGCGCTAATCCATCGACCGCCATTCATTTTGGCTGATGAACCTACGGGAAGCTTGGATTGGGAAGCGGCCGGTTCTATTATGCAGCTGCTGCTCTCCTTATGTGCTCAGGAAGGATCGACTCTAGTCACCGTAACGCACGATCTGCATTTGGCGGAACTGTACCCGATACGGGTGCATATGAACGAGATCAATGCGCTGCTTCGTCCTGAACCGGGACGACAGCACGGCGGAGAAGGAGGAGAGCCGCTTGAATCTGCCTCATTTATTATGGCGTAACATGCTGCACCGCAAGATGCTATCGCTATTGACGATCTTTTCGGTAGCTATGACCGTAGCGCTTCTCGTATTTCTTATTCTATGCAGTCAAGGCGTAGAGCAAGGAGCGGAGAAAGGATACGGTCCGTTCGAGCTTACGGTCGGGGCCAAGGGCAGTCAGACGCAGCTTGCATTGAATACGTACTACCATGTGGGCACTCCTACGGGAAATATTCCTTATGAGGTGTTTGAGCAAATTCAAAAAGAAGAACAGGCGGAAGCGGCCTTTGCGATGACCACAGGGGACAATCTTAATGGCTATCCGATTGTTGGTATAGATGCCCGTTATTTTTTAACCCGGTATGGTGACAAGAAGCTGGAAGCAGGAACGATCTATACGAAAACAGGGGATGCGGTGATCGGTTCTCACGTCGCCAAAACGCTTGGCATCCATGTGGGAGATACGTTTCATGGAGGTCATGGTCTCGTGCAGGAAGGGGAGCATGCGGATGAAGAGGAGGACGGCGAGTCCCATGAGGAGCACGAAGCTCACCATAGCTTCGCTTACCGGGTAGTCGGAATATTGCCACTGCTGCATACGTCCGACGATAGAGCTGTATTCACAACTGTAGATTATGCTTGGGCCGTTCACCAAAGCCAGCAAGGGGCTCATAAGGACGTCACTTCCGTCCTCATTAAGCCGAAAACTCTGCTCGGGGCGCAGACGCTCAAAAATAAGTACGATCGAGTAGACAATGTTCAGGCGATTTACACGAGCAAGGCTATAGCAGATGTCGTTAATATGGTTGATAAAGGCTCTCAGGTGATCAGCATCGTAACGGTACTTTGCATTTTACTGGCAGCTATCTCGATACTATTGTCTTTAACTGCAGCGGTTAATGAACGCAAGAAGGATGTCGGCTTGCTTCGGTTGATCGGCAAATCCAAATCCTTCGTATGGATGTCGCTGATAGGGGAAGGGCTGCTGTTGACGGCAATCGGCTTGGTACTCGGACTGTTGGCAGGTCACGCAGGCAGCTATGCAGGACGTGATGTATTGTTCGATTTCTCGGGAATTGCTTTGGATGTATGGCAGTTCTCATCTGCCGAAGGGGTGTTAATGATAGGAACGTTAGCGGTAGGGGCGGCTGCTTCCTTGTGGCCAGCACTCAAAATGTATCGTGTTGATCCGCTGCAGCTGTTCCGATCGTAAGAGAAATGTTTAAGTGGTTTCATGATCAGGTAGAGGGGGCGACATGAATGGATAGATCATTGCTCGAAATGAATAATGGAAGCATTGCTGCAGAGGACCAGGCGAATCGAAAGAGAAGCAGCATAGATGTTGTGGAAGGCCGCGCACTTCATAGCTGTGCGCTACAAGGGGGCGGAGCGCGCGGCTTGAAGCGCGCTCAAGCGAAGGTCGCGACCGCGGTGCTGGTCGCGGCTGCGCTGCTGGCCGGCTGCGGCTCCAAGCCAGCCGCAGAGCCTCAGGCGGCGTCCTTCTCCGCCGCCATGGCTGTACCTTCTGCGGTACCTGGCGCAGAAGGCAAACCCGCGGACTCGGGCGCTGCCCCGAGTCCGGCTGCTCCGGCCGCATCGCCTGCGGCGGCCGAACCAGCGTCTCCCCCTGCTGCGCAGGCAGGGGGAGACGGCAGTCCATCCCCAGCGCCGCAGGGGATGGCTGCTTCCGCAGCGGCAGAGGCACAGCCTGCCGCAAGCGCACCCCCGGCTCCAGCGCAGCAGGAGCCGAAGCCCGTCGCCGCAGCGCAGCAGCCTGCGGCGGAGCCAGCCCCCACGGCGGCGCCAGCCTTGGCCGTGGAGCCGGCGCCAGCGGCGGCAGAGACGCCGCCTGCCCAACCAACACCGACGCCATCCTCGAAGCCGGCGTCGAACGAGCTCAAATGGTCGGAGTTTTTCGATGATGACAAGCAATCGACGCCTTCCAACAAGTTCTGGGATTTGAACGGCAAGACCGTGCAGATCAAGGGCTTCATGGGGGAAGTGCTTTCCTTCGATAAGCACTGGTTTCTGCTCATTCCCCAGCCCGGCGCAGAATGCCCGTTCGATAACGGGGACGAGACATACTGGAACAAAATTATGATGGTATTTGTTCCGAAGGATACGAAGCTTCGCTATACGACAGGTCCACTGCAAATTACGGGCAGACTCGACGTCGGCATTAAGATTGACGAATCCGGCTACAAAACGATGTTCCGGCTGTACGACGCCAAATTTGAAAAAATCAAAGAGTAAGGCGATAGAACACAACCGTCGAGGCTTATGGCCCTTGAGGTTGTTTTTCTTTTTAATTGACGACGGCGATAGAGATTTCGGTTTACCTCATTTAACAAACGCAACTAAAAACAACCAAATAGATAAACAAAACAATTTCTTTACATGTATTTTATAGTCACTTTACAAATCTCCTTTATAGTTAACTTATCAACCAAACAAAAGGAGAGGGAATTAAATGAGAAAGCCTTTAGCACTAATTGCAGCACTGGTTATGTCTGTATCCCTATTATCCGCATGCGGAAGCACGCCAAAAGCGAGTTCGTCTGCCGATGCATCGAAAGCGAGCGGAGCAAGCACGGAGTCGAACATCGATACGAAAAGCAAGGAGTTAACGGTCTATACCGCTTTGGAGGATGATCAGATCAAGGCGTACCTCCAAACCTACAAGCAAAAATATCCGGATATTAAGCTGAACATCGTGCGTGATTCCACGGGTATTGTGACTGCTAAATTGCTTGCAGAGAAAGATAATCCACAGGCGGACGTTGTGTGGGGCTTAGCGGCTACCAGCTTGCTCGTGCTGGATCAGAACAGCATGCTAGAAGGCTATTCTCCAAAAGGAGTCGAGCGCATTCAAGCGGATTTTAAGGACAAAAATAGCCCGACACACTGGGTAGGTATCGATGCTTGGGAAACGGCATTTGTTGTAAACAAAAAAGAAATGGAAAAGAGAAATTTGCCTATTCCACAATCCTATGCAGACTTGGCTAAGCCTGAATATAAAGGACTCATTACCATGCCGAATCCGGCTTCCTCAGGCACAGGCTTCCTGACTGTATCCGGACTTGTTTCCTTGATGGGTAAAGACAAAGCTTGGGATTACATGGGTAAGCTCCATGACAATATTGCGATGTATGTACATTCAGGTTCCAAGCCTGCCAAGATGGCGGGAACTGGCGAATATCCGATCGGTATTGCCTTTGGCTATAGAGGTATCCAGGAGAAAAAAGGCGGCTCTCCGGTTGAGGTTGTTTTCCCTAAGGAAGGCTCCGGCTGGGATGTGGAAGCTAACGCTTTGATGAAGAAAAAGGTAGTGAAGCAGGCAGCTAAAGACTTCCTTGATTGGGCGATTACAGACGATGCAATGAAGGAATACGGCAAAAACTATGCGATCATGGCTGTGAAAAGCGACTCGAACGCAATTCCTGAAGGCTACGATAAAGATCCTTTGAAGCAATTGATCAAATTGGATTTGAACGAATCCGCTAAAAACCGCGACTCCGTATTGGCAGAATGGAGCAAGCGTTACGACGCGAAGAGCGAGCCAAAAAAATAATCGGATGTAGAGGACATGCGCGGGACAGCTGTTTCGCGTATGTTTCTTTTGCTGTATAGGTAACAGATCTAAGCTGTCTTAACCGGGGGAATAAATGATGCGATGGATCGGACATTGGAGCACCGCAAGGAAAATCATGCTGCTTAGCGGCATTACCGTCTTGTTTCTTATTATGATGACAGCTTCGAGCTATGTCTTCCTGAGGGACATTAATCAGAAGGCAGATATCATGTATACCGCTGATTATTTACCGACGACATGGATCAATAAAGCGGAGAGCAACATTCACCGAATGAACGATAAGCTGCTGGAGCATGTCTTGAGTACGGACCCCCACTATCAAGCTGTATTGGACAACGAGATGAGCAAGGTATCGACTTCGACACAGCAGTTGATTCAACAGTTTGAAACCTCCTCTCGAGGCGACTCGATCAGTGAGATGTGGAGCGCGAAGCTTCAAAAAGCTTTTGCTGATTACGAGGAAGAGCGCGGCAGCGTCATGAAGCTGTCCAAGCAAGGAAGGCAGAAGGAAGCTTACCAATATTACAGGTCCCACATAAAAAGCATTATGGAGATGCTAGATGAATTCACCGGCAGCCTGGAGCAGGATCGAATGGAGACGGCGGAGCGTCTGAATCAGGATCGGAACGCGCTTTATGAGGAGTTGAACCGTGTGCTTATTGCGACCTCGGTCGCAGCCCTTGTCCTGAGCAGTCTATGCGGAGCATGGATCGCACGCTTGATCGTGAAGCCGGTCAGGCAGATGCAATCGTTAATGGAGCGGGCCGAACGCGGAGACTTAACAGTTCAAGGGTTTTATGAGTCCAAGGATGAAATCGGCATGCTGAACCGATCGTTTCATTCGATGATTAAGGGGCTGCGACAGCTTGTCCAGACGATCAGCCATAATGCCGAGCAGCTGGTTGACAGTGCGGGGCAATTCGCTTCGCATGCAGAGCAAAGCAAGGAGGCGGCCCAAGGGATTGCCGTCACGACAGAGAAGCTGAACGATGGAATTCATCAGCAGGTGGACAGCTTAACACAATCGTTAGCCGCGATGCATCGAATGAAAACGGATATGGATCAGATGAGCGTGAGCAGTGGCCGTATGGCTCAATTAACGGAAGCTGCGCTAGCATCTTCACGTGAAGGACTCACCGCAGCTCGGGAGATGGAGCGGCAGATGAGCGACATTTATAAGACGGTATCACAGACCGAGCGAGTAGTAAACGGACTGGGACACGAATGCAGTCAGATCGGATCCATGTCGGACATGATTTCGGAGATTGCTGGTCAAACGAACCTATTGGCGATGAACGCCGCTATTGAAGCGGCAAGAGCAGGAGAGGCAGGCCGAGGGTTTACGGTGGTTGCTGATGAAGTAAGGAAGCTGGCGGGACAGACCGATGATGCTGCAAGGAAGATCACGCGGCTGCTATCCGCTATTCATATGAAGACGGATGATGTTATCGACTTCATGAATAAAGGAATGAGTATGACAACCGATGGTGTAGCCAGCTCATCCCGAATGAACGAAGTGTTCCGTTCTATTGACGGGTTCATGGTCGAAGTGACGGAGCAGGTCAAAGAGGTTACCGTATCCATTCAACAGATGGCGCAAGATAGCAGCGAAATGGCTGCCTCCATGGTACAGGTGACGGAGAGTGCCCGACAGGGCGCGGTTTCGAGTCATGAAACGGCCGCTTCTAATGAAGAGCAATTGGCCGCTATGGAGGAAATAAAGCGCTCCTCGGAATCGTTATTTGGTATGGCGGAGCAGCTTCAGAACACGACAAGCCATTTTAAGCTTACTTAGTAACAACTAAAAACAATTAAAAACAACAAATAACATAAAATTTACTTGCGTTTAACAGTGGGATAACAATTAACCTCTATACTTAAGAAGTAACAACGCAGTAGGCGTTCGTTCAAATTTAAACTGAGCAACAATAGGAGGCGCTTATGTCACAGGCTTACCTGTCCATACATGGCATTCACAAGACGTTCGGCTCGTTCACGGCGCTCAAGGACGTGAATGTCGACATTCGTAAAAATGAATTTATATGCCTGCTCGGTCCCAGCGGCTGCGGCAAAACAACGCTGCTTCGCATCATTGCAGGCTTGGAAACCCCGTCACAAGGACGTATTACTGTAGGAGGCAAAGATATTACACAGCTTCCCCCATCTAAACGTAACTTCGGCATGGTGTTTCAATCGTACGCATTGTTTCCTAATTTGACTGCTTATCAGAACATCGCTTACGGGTTGCAAGGCCGAAAGCTGAGCAAAGCGGAGATTGATGAGAAGGTAAGGGAAGGGCTGGCTTTGGTAGATTTGGAGCATGTAAGCAGCCGTTACCCTGCACAGCTTTCGGGAGGACAGCAGCAGCGTATTGCTCTGGCAAGGGCTGTTGTCCTATCACCGGATTTTCTTCTGCTGGATGAACCGTTATCCGCTTTGGATGCCAAGGTGCGTTTGAAGTTGCGTACGGAAATTAGGGATTTGCAGGAGAAGCTTGGTATTACGACCATTATGGTCACACATGATCAAGAGGAAGCCTTATCCATGGCTGATCGGATCGTGGTTATGAAGAATGCTGAAGTCATGCAGATCGGCTCTCCGCAGGAAGTGTACGATCGGCCGAACTCACCTTTTGTCGCTGATTTTATCGGAGCCATTAACTTTATCGAGGATGCTCCTGGGTCGCACCAATTGGGAATACAACAGCCGCTGGCTGTCCGTCCTGAACATATAGGAATTGCGCCCGCAGGCTCCAGCGGTGGAGTGCAGGCAGTGGTGAAGCATATCGAATTCAGAGGGGCATTTTACCGAATCACCTTGCAGACCGTAATGAATCCGGATCATCCTTCACAGACGGTTACGGTGGACGTATCGGCACATTTGACGCATCAATTGAAGCTTGCCAAGCATTCGGCAGTAACCTTAGAGCTTCCGAAGGAAAAGTTTATTACGTTTCAATCTGCAGCGCTCGTAAGCGTGTAAAGGAGCACTTGTTATGACAGCTATTCGAGCATTACGACAAAAATGGAGCTCAGCCCAATCGCTGCAAAGCTTGCTTATCACTTTATTGGTCGTCTCCCTACTGCTCGGCATCTTGATTCCCTTATGCTTATTGTTTGCCAAAGCATTCGTGGACCGGGAAGACACCTTTATCGGCTTGGCCAACTTCGTCCAATATTTCTCGACGCCTTCGCTGTTCCGATCGTTGACGAACACATTGTATATTTCAGTCGTCTCCACGGTCATTGCCGCTTCGCTCGCCTTTCTTTATGCGTACGGCATTGTGAGGACAGCAATTCGGGGCAAAGCCTTTTTCAAGTACGCAGCGCTGCTGCCGCTGTTTGCACCGACCATGATGCACGGGATTGCACTTACTTATTTATTCGGGAATCAAGGTCTTGTCACAACAGGATTTTTCGGATTTTTTCCGCAAGGAATCAAGATCCCTCTGTACGGACCGGTTGGCATTATTATTTCAGAGGTCATTTACTTATTTCCACAGGCATTTATGATTTTCGCGGCTGCGTTATCGATGACGGACTACAGGTTGTACGAAGCGGCTAAGACACTCGGAGCGGGCAAAACGCGTACTTTTATGACGGTAACGCTGCCTTCGGTCAAATACGGGCTGATCAGCGCAATATTCGTATGCTTCACGGCGAGCTTTACGGATTTCGGAGCTCCGCAGGCGGTAGGAGGACAGTTTAATGTACTGGCAACGGACATTTACAAGCAGGTCATCGGACAGCAAAATTTTTCAATGGGTGCTGCCGTCGGTATTCTGCTGACGATCCCGGCCTTCATAGCTTTTGCCGTAGACCGGTTTGTTGAACGTAAGCAAAAAGCGCTGCTGTCGGCCAAATCAACGCCTTACCGAATTAGTGAAGGCAAAGCGCGGGATCTCTTTTATACGGTGATTTGTTGGTTATGCGTTATTGGCATCTTCATCCCGTTGCTCACGACAGGCTATGCATCCTTAGTCAAGGTATGGCCCTATGATTTGGCTCTGTCGACGAAGCACTTTGATTTCTCAAAGGTGGCTGCCTCCGGTTTGGAACCTTTTTATAACAGCTTGGAAGTGTCACTTCTTACGGCAGTTATCGGAACGGTTGTCGCTTTCGGTTTCGCCTACTTGATCGAAAAGACACGGAACTTCCAAGGGCTGCGTCAAGTCGGTTATTTCTTATCGATCCTTCCGCTGGCTCTGCCAGGAATGGTTATCGGGCTTGCATATATATTCTTCTTTAACAATCCCGATAATCCGTTGAACTTTATATACGGCACCATGGCAATTATTGTCTTGGCAAATATGATTCACTTTTACTCTGTGCCTTTTATAACGGCTACAACAACGCTTAAGAAGCTGGATAAAGAGTTCGAGCTCGTATCCGAGTCGATGAGTGTACCGTTTTACAGGACCTTCTTGCGCGTAACGGTACCGATGTCGCTGCCGGCGATATTGGAAATTGCAATGTATTTCTTCGTTAACTCGATGGTTACGGTATCTGCGGTCGTGTTCCTACGGTCTGCTGATTTTAATCTGGCTGCGGTATCTATCGTCAACATGGACGATGCGGGAGATGTCGCCGCAGCTGCGGCCATGTCGAGCTTGATTGTTGTAACCAATATTGTCGTCCGGTTCCTGTATGAGCTTGTTGTACACAAAGTACGAAAGAAAACCGATTCATGGCAACTGCAAAAATAGAACTTAATGAACAAAAGGAGAGAATGAAATGAAAATTCAAGGTGTTATTTTAGACTGGGCAGGTACCACAATCGATTACGGATGCTTTGCTCCGCTTGCGGCTTTTATCGAAGCTTACGCTAATAAGGGCATTACAGTTACGGCTGAAGAAGCGAGAAAGCCTATGGGGATGCTGAAGCGGGATCACATTCAGGCTATCGGGGAGATGGACAGCGTGTCCAGCCAGTGGATCGCAAAATACGGAAAGTCGATTACCGACGCTGATTTCGATGAGATGTATGCCGATTTTGAGCGTTCGCTGTTTTCGGTGCTCAGAACCTATGCGGTGCCGATCCCAGGTGCGGTTGAACTGGTAGAACGTTTGCGCAGTCAAGGCATCAAGATAGGATCGACGACAGGTTACACGACGGAAATGATGATGGTTGTAGCAGACGAAGCGAAGAAAAACGGCTATTCGCCGGACTGCCTGGTGACACCGGATGAAATGCCTGCTGGGCGGCCGTACCCTTGGATGTGCTATGAGAATGCGATTCGCCTGAACCTCTATCCAATGAAGAGCGTCGTCAAAGTGGGCGATACCATAAGTGATGTTCGTGAAGGCGTGAATGCTGGAGCGTGGAGTGTCGGCATATTGAAGGGCAGCAATGAGCTTGGCATGACCGAAGAGGAAGTTCAAGCGGCTGACAGCGCCGTTCTTGAAGCCAAGCTTGCTGATATTAAGGAGCGCTATATGCAGGCAGGAGCCCATTATATCATCGAATCCATAGGGGAACTAGATTCCATCATCGAAGAAATCAATGCCCGACTGGCAAAAGGAGACCGACCATAATGACAACAGCGACGAAAAATCCATACTTGCTTTTAACTCCTGGTCCGCTTACAACGACGGACAGTGTCAAATCCGCTATGCTGATCGACTGGTGCACCTGGGATAAAGAATATAACGGGCTTGTTCAAGAGATACGCTCCGAGCTGGTTCAATTGTCCACTCAGCATACTGGGGATTATACGAGTGTGCTGATGCAGGGTAGCGGCAGCTTCTGCGTCGAGTCGGTTATCGGCTCCGTCATTCCATCCAACGGTAAACTCGCTGTATTAGTGAATGGAGCTTACGGGGCTCGTATTGCCCAAATGGCAGGTGTGTTGAACATCGATATGGTGGTGCTTGACTTTGGTGAAACGGAGCGGGCTGACGCAGCACGTCTGGAGGCACTGCTGCAGCAAGACGCCGAGATTACTCATGTTGCCGTCGTTCATGGAGAAACGACAACCGGGATGCTGAACCCGATTCGCGAGATCGGTGCTATCGCCAAGCAATACGGTAAGACGTACATTGTCGATGCTATGAGTACTTTCGGCGGTATAGAGCTTGATGTAGCCGAGCTGCAAATCGACTTTTTAATCAGCAGCAGCAACAAATGCATTCAAGGTGTGCCTGGCTTCGGGTTTGTTATCGCGAAGCGGGAGGAGCTGGCGTTGTGCCGCGGCCGTGCAAGATCACTCGCTCTGGATTTGTTCGATCAATGGGATACGATGGAGCACCAGAACGGCAAATGGAGATTTACATCCCCTACGCATGTCGTGCACGCTTTTTATCAAGCAATGAAGGAGCTGGCTGAAGAAGGCGGCATCGCCAAGCGGCAGCAGCGGTATGAGAACAATCACAGATTGCTGGTTAAGGGGATGGAGCGCCTCGGGTTCCGTACATTGCTTCCGGCGGAATATCAATCGCCTATCATTACCAGCTTTTATTATCCGGACAGCACTGAGTTTTCGTTCGAGACCTTTTACAAGCGCATGAAAGAGGAAGGATTCGTCCTTTATCCGGGAAAAATCACTTCCGCGCAGACATTCCGTATTGGAAATATCGGGGATGTTCATGAGCATGATATCGAACGGTTGGTTGAAGCGATTGAGAGAAACCGATTTTGGTCATAAACATTTTTTGAACAAAAGTGATTTGCACGCTCTCAAACGAGACAGCGAAATGATATAATGGCTCTTAAGCTGATTACTTAATGGTTGGAGGTATTTCTCAAGTGTCATTAGTCGGAGAGGAACGCAAAGACTTTATTCTTAACATGTTAAATCTCGAAGGAAAGGTCAAAACCGGAGAGCTGGTAGATAAGCTGAAGGTTTCTTCGGAGACGATCCGCAGATACTTGGAGGAGCTGGAAGAAGAGAATAAGCTGAAGCGGGTGTATGGCGGAGCGGTCAAATACAATTTGCACCGGGAGGAAGCCTCCCATATCAAACGGGAAGTGACCCATGCCGAGGAGAAAAGGCTGATCGGGCGCGCGGCGGCCATGCTGATCGAGGATAACGACGTTATTTTCATCGATGATGGATCGACGACCTTGCAAATGATTCCTTATCTGCAAAATAAGAAAAACATCACCGTATTAACGAACTCGATTGCGGCGCTAACGCTGCTCATTGAATATAAGAACAAGGATTTATATGCTGGGAGCATTTACTTTATTGGCGGTAAGGTAGATTCCATGCAGTTCAGGACTACTGGAACGACGGCCGAGAAAATCGTGGAGTCCTTCTATGCAGATAAAGCGTTCATTACGATCGACGGAATTATGATGGGCAAAGGCATTACGAGCTTTGATGAGGAGCGGGGACGGCTTGCGAAGAAGCTGATCGAGCATTCCAAGCAAAGCATCGTGCTGACAGACCACTCCAAATTCGGCAATGTGCGGTTCTATAAGCTGGCGGATTTGAAAGAAATCGATATTATTATTAGTGATGTCAAGGCTCCCAAGGAATGGGAAACTTATCTATCGGAAAAAGACGTTGCTTGGATCCATGCGCAATAGTCGGGCACTATTTAAACTTGCTTCAACAACAACACTTTAGTTTAATATCACTGTCAACTTTCACACTTTGAATAGAATAGCAACTAGACGAGGCTGCGGGTATGAACCCGCAGCCTTTTCACCATTCTTCATGCTTGATAGTTATTCAAACGACTGTCACCTTCATTCCGATATCTCGTAAATAGGCGATGTCATCGGCGGGAGTAAGCTGATCGGTAATCAGATGATGGATGTTGGATAGCGGACTGACAAAAGCAGAATGTACTTTGCCGAATTTACTATGATCCGTCACCAGGACGGCTTGACTTGCATTTTCCAGCATCATGGTTTTGATATTTGCTGCAAGCAGGTACGGAACGGTTATACCGTGCTTCATATCGACTCCGGAGGTCCCGATAAAGGCGATATTGGCCCGGAACTGAGAAATTAATTTTTCTGCCAATGGCCCCACAATGCCAGCCTCGGAATGCATCAGGCCAACCGTTCCTCCGCAGACGAAGATGGTGATGTTTTTGGGGTAGCGGTATAAGTGATAGGCGATTTCCAGACTGTTTGTGATGACCGTTATATTTGATAATGTAGCCATTAATTGTGCAATGTGATTATTAGTCGTTCCCGAGTCGATAAAGATTGTGTCCCCTGGACGAATTAATGCCACTGCGGCTTCTGCAATGGCTCTTTTTTGCTGCCCATATTTGTCTTTGGATAAATCGGGAAATGCGGATGGCGTTTGCCTTATTGGAAGCATTGCGCCCCCGTTAATTCTATGAATTAGCTCCAATTGCTCCATTTCGCTGAGATCACGACGAATCGTTACTATGGAAACCTTTAATTGATCTGAAAGATCGGTGACGCTCATCAATCCATTTGTACCCAGCAATTTAAGTATGGCTTGTTTGCGCTGTTCGTTCATAATGTCCCTCCAGGAAATGATCGACATCAATCATTGACCTTGATAATTTTAGCAGATATACTAAATTTACGCAAGATATTATGATCGTTATCGATCATTTTATTAAAAAAGGAGGGCAGGGTGATTCGGAAAGAGCACACGCTGCCGATGCATTCATTCAGAATAAAAGACTGCGAGTAGGAGAGATAATTTTGCGAATTGTAGTATTAGGTGATTTTCATCTGAAAGAGGATGAGCTAGAGTGGACGGCGCAATGCATGGAAGATATCCGGGCATGTTCGCCGGATTTGATTGTCCCGCTTGGGGATTTTGGCAGCAATCGTTTGATCGGTAGTCCGGAGGGGCTGCAGCAATCCTATTCGCTGCTGTCCAGCATCGATAAACCCATTCGGGCGATATTGGGCAATCATGATTTGCAGAGGGAATCGGGAAACAAAGGGCAGGAACATGGAACGATGGAAAGGGAGCTGATCAGGCTATTCCGGCAACCATCTGCTTACGGCGTCATTGAAGAAAAAGACTTTAGATTAATCTTCATCAGCACGGACCCGCAGCCGAGCGATTCTTGCTACCAGGTGCAGGAATGTTACGTATCGGAGCAGCAGTTTTCCTGGCTGGCCCAAACCCTGCAGGAGCGTAAGGGAGTACCGGTGATTATGTTCACGCATGCGCCACCAATAGGGTGCGGGCTAAGAACAGTGCCGGGAGTTCATGTACGCGCTACCAATGCCTATCTCGATCAAAATCATGATCCAATGCGCTGGTTTCAATTGTTCCGCAATACACCGGAAATCGTTGTCTGGTTCTCTGCCCATTATCATTTGGGTCACGGATATCCGGATTCCAGTACCAACCGTCTTGGAACGACGTTCTTCACAACGGGTGTGCATGGATCGGCTACAAGAGACGGGGATAGATTGTCACGGGTGATGGACATTTCGGAGAATGGTATTCAGGTGAGAACGCTCGATCATCGGCAGCGCTTGCTTTTACCGGCTGCTGACTGGAAATCCACCGGTCCTCTAGGCGTTTTAGTCAGCGAAAAAAATAAAGCGCTTTCTAAAGAGGGAGGTGTACCAACTAACGATAATACACCTCTGACTTGCGTGGAGATTTGTCAGTTAGGTGATGGAGAGCCTCTGGCTCAAGGGATAGCACATATCGGGGGAGACCGCTGGCTCGTTGCCGCAAACGACGGGTATTTGTGGGAAGCTTCTGTCAGCGCTGATGCGATTTTAGGCACGCTGCATATTGGTTCGCCGGTTGACAGTGTGTCCGTAGGCAGGGAAGAAGCGGCATACACAGCAGATAACAGGTTGTTCTGGGTGGATATCCAGGATATATGGCGTTTTGCCAGAGAGAATCCCGATCGGAGGAACAAGGAGTTTATTGAGTTCGAGAACGGCATTACAAGTATTACTTATGACGAGGAGGGTCTCTTGTGGGCGGCTAGCGGATGCGAATTGTTTGCCATCGATACGAAGGATAACGAATCGGTTCATATGAAGCGAAAAACATGCGTCCATACGTTCCCGGAAAGGATTTCCCGGTTAATGGCCTACGGCAAGGGACTAGCGGTACATACACATAGCGGAGCCCTGTACAGCTTTATTAACGGACAGATAAGCCTGCTGGAACAGGATATCATTTGCTGGGACATGGAGGGCACGGAAAGTGCGGCACTTATTAATGAGGGTGACAATTATTATTTGACCTATCATAACGCTGCGGCTTTAAGCAAGCATCCGGTGCATTTGAAAGGCGGTCAAAACGGGGCCGAAAAGACGCAGATCGTTTGTCTTGGCGGAGGATATGTACTGCTCCATGATGCGGGTGTGGCCTCTTTGTGGAACATGGCTGCGAATGTCTGCTGCACCGTAGAGACGAAATTAAAAGTGATGGCACTAATGAAAGATAAAAATCCCGAGAAAAAACGTTTTGCTCTAGCCGTTGCCGCCAGCGGTCCGCATATCAGGCCACAGCTGCAGCTTTGGCAGTATGGTTTGTAAGGCAATGAAATTTTTTCGCCACACATGAAAAGGGGGTTTGTCTATGTTCATGAACTTGCATGGACTACATCGTACAGGAGCAGCCATTGTGCTGTCCCTATCTCTCATACTGACGGCGTGCAGCAATACTGCGGAAACTACTGCGAGGGTACAAGAGCCAACATCGGCGGTTAAGGAACCTAATACGACTCCCGTAACTTTAAGTTTATACCAGACCGGGTCGAGTCTGTCTGACGAACAATTCGAGCTCTTTGTGAGTTTGCTAAAGGCCAAAATGCCTTATGTCACATTGAAATTGGTGAGGGACGGAAAAGGAACGTCGCCCCAGGATCTTATAACCTCGGGTACGTTTCCCGATTTAATCTATACGGCGAACCCCAAGTTCCGTGAACTTCAAAAATTAGAGCTGGTCCAAAGTCTGGATAGCCTGATCAAAAGCAAAAACGTAAATTTAAGCATTTATGATCCGCGAGCTATTGAAACGATCCGCTCCTATA
Source organism: Paenibacillus sp. UNC451MF (assembly GCF_000686845.1). GTDB lineage: Bacteria > Bacillota > Bacilli > Paenibacillales > NBRC-103111 > Paenibacillus_S. Next base: position 22,581 of record NZ_JMLS01000044.1, read on the forward strand.
GCAGTCAAGGCGAATTGATCGCCATGCCCTTTGCCATGAATCTTGGTGCATTGTTTTACAACAAGGATATATTTGATAAATTCGGTGTACCGTATCCGAAAGATGGTATGGATTGGGAAGAGACATTGGAGCTTGCACGCAAAGTAGCAAGGGTCGACGACGGCAAGCAATATCGCGGATTAGAAGTGACGGATGCGCGTCACCTAGGTTCCGCTCTGTCGCTACCATGGGTAAAACCGGAGACGATGACCGCGGCGATCAACTCGGATCGCTGGAAACAGGTATTTCAGCTGATCCGCGATATAAACAGTATCCCGAATAATGAAATGCCTGAGAATGAGTATGGACAAAGTAATGACAGCTTCATTAAACGTCAAAATGTTGCCATGCTGCCGGGTTGGGCCAGCGGTACGTCCATTCAATTGGAAGAAGCGTACAGCAAAGGGACGACCTTTAACTGGGATATCGTATCGCTGCCGAATTTCAAAGAAGCGGTCGGTACGGGACGAGAGTACGACATTCAGGCATTTCTGCTCTCCAATAAAAGCAAGAATAAGGAACAAGCATTTGATGTCATTGAATTCTTAACTTCCGAATATGTACAGTCTATTGTTACGGCTAAAGGCAAGGTATCCTCGATCATCACACCGGAAATGCAAAAGAAATATGCTTCCGATCTGGGTAGCTTCCAAGGGAAAAACATCTCAAGCATTTTCAAAAATAAGTCAGCCCGATTGAATCCGCCGACTGAATATGATGCAATCGTTATTTCGAATTTGGGAGCGATAACGAAACGACTCGTTACAACCAATGATGATATTAATACAATTATGAGGAGCCAGGAAGAACTGACGAATAAACAAATCGAAGAGGAAAAGTTAAAGATCAAATAATACGTTATCCTAAAGAGCAATTTTTCATCAGCTAATGGTCAATATAAGTATATAGGTTCTAAAAGTATTCTCGGGCGTCCCTGCGAAAATCGTCAGAAAAACTTGATTCATGGCGCACTTTTACTTATGATAATGTAAAATCATGAATGTCGATCCGGGTAAGGATTGAAGTGAGGGAACATGCCGCAAAAGAAATCGCAAAGACCGAGATCAGCAGTGCATTCTATTGTCATTGCTTATTTCATAGTAATTTTTATCGTAACGGTGCTGCTAATATTACCTATTAGTCTAAAGCCCGGAGTTACACTTTCCTTTATGGACTCTTTATTCATTGCGGCAAGTGCCGTAAGTGTAACGGGGCTAACTACGGTCAGTACAGCAGAAACGTTCAGTCACTTCGGCACGGTTGTGCTGATGGTCGCCTTCCAATTAGGTGGTATCGGGGTTATGGCGATGGGCAGCTTTTATTGGATCTTGTTCGGCAAACCGATAGGCCTCTCACAGCGTAAGCTGATGATGATCGATCAGAACCGCTATCATTTATCCGGTATGGTCCAACTTATGAAGCTCATCATCGGGATGACGCTGCTTTTTGAAGGAGTAGGTACGATTTTGTTCGGAATCTACTTTTATTTCGCCGGTTATTATGAATCATTCTCAACCGCTATGTATCATGGGCTGTTTCATTCCGTTTCGTCTTATACGAATGCGGGATTCGATTTGTTCGGCAATTCGCTGCTCGATTATTCCGATGACTTCGTCGTGCAGGTGCTTACTATGCTCCTCATCGTGTTAGGGGCTATTGGCTTTCCTGTATTGGCGGAAGTCAGGGAGTACTTGTTCGGGGGTAATAAGAAGTTTCGCTTTACACTGTATACCAAAGTGACGACCACAACTTACGCCATATTGCTGCTGTTAGGCGCGGCGGGTGTCTGCGTGACGGAGGGGTCGAATTATTTTGCGGGGATGTCCTGGTATGAAATGGTGATGCATTCATTATTCACGTCGGTAACTTCTCGCAGTGCGGGGCTTGCTACGATGAATCCTGCGGATATGACCAATGCCAGTCAATTGCTCGTATCGATACTGATGTTTATCGGAGCCAGTCCATCGAGTATGGGCGGAGGCGTGCGAACAACGACGGTGGCGATTATTGTGCTGATGATTATTACGTTCATGCGCGGAGAAGAAGAGATACGGGTATTCGGGCGTTCGGTGCGGCGTGACGATATTACTAGAAGCTTTGTTTACTTTATGACGGGCTTGCTGCTTGTTGTGCTGGGGACATTCGTCATTCTCATAGCGGAATCGCATCGAATCAGCCTGGTTGCGGTTATCTTCGAGATTTGCTCCGCGTTCGGTACCTGCGGTCTTTCGACAGGCATTACACCTGAACTTTCCGCAGTGAGTAAACTGACGCTGATTATTCTGATGTATATAGGAAGAATTGGGATGACACTTTTCTTGACGACATTCACTCCGACCAAAGCCAAAGCGGATGTGCATTATCCCGAAGAGAGGCTTATTATCGGATAAGGGTTTACAATATATAGTATAGTGACGGGAAGGGCGATGTCCTTCCTTTTTCTATTTTGGTGATAAATTCTATCATTGAACACAGTCGATCTTCTTCGAAAGACCTCAATTGAGGCTTTCTCATGGACTGCAATCCATTTGCTTAGACTTGAACTGCAGCAGAAGCAGAAGAACGTCCAGTTCCTGACTAAGGGCAATCACTTCTTGATCGCAAAAATTATTTTTTACGTTTACGAGCTCTACAAGCCTCGCCCTGAGTATCTCCACTTGTTCTGCCAAGTCCATGATCAATAAATCCCCTTACCTTCAAAAATCTTACATCCATTTTATCATGTCTACTATGCAATGGGAAATCCGGCATCCAAGGAGGTCAGTTATTTAACTGTTTTTCCATAAGTAGGATATCGGCATAATGATCGTTTCATTTTATTAAAAAATTCACAATTGATGAGTATCCGATAAAAACAAGTTAGTTTCCGTTATGGTTGGGTCAGTTGTTCCTAACTATAATGGAGCTTATATTCCTGAAAGTGGGATTAGATAAAGGGGGATTTGGTGTGGCAAAAGGCAAGGCGGCATTCAAAAAAACAGGCTCCGTGCTGCTGGCGGCTGCTGTCATGACGACAGTGCTTTCCGGATGTGGCGGTGCAGGCACAGGCGAAGAAGCAAAGTCAGATGCAAAAGCAAAGGTAGATCTTAATGCACCGGTAACATTAATATTCAAATCGGATTTTGGCGATGACCAAGATGCGTTTGACAAAAAATACGGCAATAAAATCCGCGAGAAATTCCCTAATGTAACAGTGAAGTTTCTTCCGCGGGAACAGGGAGTCGGCATTAACGAGCTGATAACTTCTGGCGTATATCCAGATATTATGATAGGGAACACGTCCAACATTGATTCGTTTCTGATTAATCCGGGTCTTGCTTATGATATGAGAGAGCTGATCAAGAGCAACAACTATGACCTCAACCGTTTTGAAACAACACTGATTGATCAAATGCGCAATACGAACCCTAACGGAGATATTTACGGACTTCCAATGCCATATGGCGGGATGCAGCTGATGTTCTATAACAAGGGGTTATTCGATAAGTTCGGTGTACCTTATCCGAAGGACGGCATGACGTGGGACGAAGTGTACGAGCTGGCCAAGAAAATGACCCGCGTTGATGGAGGCGTGGTATATCGGGGATTCAGTTCATTTATTGGCGCAGTGCTTCGCGATAATCAATTGTCTGTCCCTTACCTGGATCCAAAGGCAGATAAGCTTGGTGACACGGAGAAGTGGAAGCGATTGCTAGAGAACTTGGGACGCTTCTATGAAATTCCGAACAACAACCGTGATCCTAAGAAAAGAAGCCAAACCGAAGAGGCAGGCGCTTTCAATAAAAATATGAATGTTGCCATGATGGTCAACCAATTCGGACAATATGCAGGTATACCGCCGGAAGTAAACTGGGATATGGTATCCATCCCAACTTTTAAGGAAGCTCCAGGCGTAGGAACACAAATTAACTCTGCTTACTGGTTTATTACGAAGACGAATCAGCACAAGGAGATTTCGTTTGCTGTTATCTCGTACTTATTGTCGGATGAAGTGCAAGCACTTGATGCGAAGCAGCTGGCAACCGTGCCGTCGCTCAAGAACACGAACGACGCGTTCAAGACTTTGGGACAGGATGTCCCAGAATTAAAAGGGAAAAACGTTAAGGCTTTGTTCTACCACAAGCCAGCTCCTACACCTCCTAAGCGTGCAGAGGGATTGATCGGAGCGGATCCGAATAAGCTGAAGGTGGCACTGGAAACGGCATTTAACTCCTATACGCTGGATAGCGTAGATATCAATACGGTTCTGCGCCAGACGGAAGAAACCGTTCAGAAGCTGGTTGAAGAGAAGAAGAACAATCCTCCGGCAGGAAGCGAGAAGAAATAACGAAAATAGCGCTGCTACCCGAAAGGGCGGCAGCGCTATTTTCAATCCGATAGTTTAAGAAGTACGTCTGCGAGTCAAATGGATGAATGTAATGGCAAGTGCCAATACAAGCACGGTGCCTTTGATAATGTCAAAGGCATAGTAAGGCAGGTTGAGCATGGTCAAACCGTTCAACAGCACCCCAATCAGTACGGCACCGAAGAACGTACCGATGACGTTAGGCTTACCGGCTCCGAAGACGGAGAAGCCGACGAATACAGCCGCTACCGATTCCATCAGAAGCGGAGCCCCTGCATCAATCTGTCCCGAGCCGACGCGTGCGGCGAACAAGATACCGCCGATGGCTGCGAAGATGCCGGAGAGCACATACGCTAACGTACGAACACGACTGACCGATATACCGGAGAGGCGTGCTGCCTCTTTGTTGCCGCCTGTTACGTACAACTGGCGGCCCCAGCGGGTGTAGGTTAAGAATATATGAACGACTATGACAGCTACGATCATAAGCAGCACCGGTACCGGAAGCCCGAACAGCTTACCTTGTCCAATCCAAAGGAACGATTCGGTGAATTTCCCTGGTGCCTTGGTTCCATCCTGCATTTGCATGTTGTTATAGATGGAGAAGCCCTTCGTGTACGTTTTGTGTACGCCGCCGATGATGTACATGACGGCCAGCGTGGCCAACAAATCGGGTATGCGCACCTTGACGAT
>NZ_JMLS01000045.1 GCF_000686845.1 Paenibacillus sp. UNC451MF
CGCGATGTAGCTAGGTTGTCCGGTGGACCGAGGGCTCCGCTAGGAGCCGCAGCATGAATACGGTTTATCTGATGTTCGTCTCTTCATTGAGATTCCCCAAAAGTTACTTATACCAAAACATTGTATAGCTTCCTTCGCTTGCGTTGCTTGTCAAAACTATATCGTACTTTCCTTCCCTTTGCGCCTTAAATTCTATGTTTCCATCCATCTTGTTATTTGTTTCCCTTGCCCACTCAATAATTTTGTCTTCATTTAAAATTTGGATTTTCAGATCGCCCGAAACTAAGTCAACACTATAATCTGCATTAAATACTTGATTTTCTTTGAGTCTAATAGTTTTTAATAATTTCGTTCCTTTAAAAGATTTATAACTGCAACTTTCTTTTGTCTTATCAGAGTTAGAAAATGTACTACAACTACTCATTGTAGTAGTAGATGAATATGAATCAGCCATTGAAGAAAGGAAATGTACAATCCCCATAGTTATAACGAAAACTATAAGGGGTACTAAAAAAGCACTATAAATATTATTTTCAAAGTCTTCACTGTAACACCTACTAATTTTGTTTTAAAGATCTAGACGAATTGCAGATAACGTTTTTTTTGCGAACTTCGTTCTCCGTTAGTTCAACTCTGTAATTTACAAATATTAATAGTGTGCTGTTACAACTATTAATTTCATTCCCAATTTCGAACAGTCTGCCGATCATGGATAAGTCCATGCCACAACTACATTTGTATTTCATTTCATATTATTTCCTTTCTTGTTATGCAATCGTTCCCCGCTAGTTTTACCCGTATGCAAGAGACTGTTCCCTTCCCTTAATGTTTCAAGAATTACATATATATTTCATTATCAATGATCGTTAAAAGCCTAAGTAAACACTCAATCATCCAAATGCCGGAGGAATTCGAATACACGCTGTAACAGCAACGTCGTCGTTTCAGCGTCATATGACGGCAAACTGCTGTCTGCGAATAAGTGTTGATCGCCTGGGTACAAAAAGAGATCAGCATGATTGGCCGTCGCCACGAGTTCACGTGTCGCTTCAATGTCGCCCTCGTCAACGAAATAGGGATCCGCGTCCATGCCGTGAATTTGCACCGGCAGATTAGCTGGCCAAGGAGATCCGAACATCGAGGTCGGAACGCAGGAGTTAAAGAACAACGCTCCACTGGCGCCTTCACGGGTCTGAGCGAGCTTCTGGGCCGCCAATACACCGAGCGAAAACCCCGCATAGACGATCTCGTACGGAAACTCACTGGCCGCTCGTGAACCACGCTCCATTATCTCTTCGAACCCAATCTCCTTGACATAGTCCATGCCATCCTTGATAGTGGTAAACAAATGACCGTCGAATAGGTCAGGAACATGTACAGTGTGCCCCGCCCTTCTAAGCTCGTCGGTGAAGGTAAAAATCCCCTTGGTCAGTCCCAGTGCGTGATGAAATAAAAGAACCTCCGCCATTGCTCTTCTCCTCTCATGAGCGACTTTATGAAAATTGCCCCTCTTAAACTCATCATAGATTTCGACCCTTACTGTCGTTATCCTGCCCGTTAGCGCAACGCGACTGCCGATTGATGCCGGTAGCCGCGTCTTAGTATTTTTCAATGAATCTATCGTTTCCCGATAGTTTCAATAGAAATTTGGGACTAATGTAAATCTTTACGAGAAATGTTCTAACTCCTTAGATACCACTTCGAATCTTTTTATTCCTTCAACAGTATCTAGGTATATAGAAAATATATAATTGTACAGGTATCTTAGTTTAGATAAAGAAATATGCTCTTTATCGACCTCGCTTTTTATATCTTTTTGTACCCTCAGTATCAAATCAAAATGCCCGTAAAAGAAGTTAGCTGCTGGTTTAATAACAAGTGTGGAGTTGTTAAAACGTATATCTGTAATTTTTGGATTTTTCTTTCGAAGAATGTGAGTAATGAAGAAATATATGCAGAAGTTGAGCTATCTAGTTGGACAACTTCATCTTTTGAAAGTCCTTTCGCCTCATATTCTTTTTCAAACTGTCCTACCAGAAATCTCAACGACCTCCAATTCAAATTCACCCAATAAACATCAGCCATGACAAGTAAATGGGTTTGTAAAAAAGAAGTTCTCTTCGTAATTCGGCATACTTCATTTTTCTCTTTCCTCTTTTAAATATTTTCAAAAAGGTACCAACCACTTTCGAAAAAGTAGCTGTCCGTTTAGCGTAGAAAAGACAGTTGATTGTTCGGCTGCCCTTGAACTAACTAACGTACCCGTTAGAATTCCTGTAAAATGAATAATTTGGCGTTTGAACAAAAACGAGCGCCTCGGTACGATGGGGTTGCACACGAGGTCATAGCCTCAAATAGCCCATCAGGAGGTCGCTCTACTATGAAGTTTAAGGCTCAGGACAAGCAAAATCAACTCATTGAAAACATTTCCTCTTCACATTTGGTCATCGGCGTAGATATTGCTCAGGAAAGTCACGTCGCTCGTGCAGTCAGTTTCCGGGGCATTGCTCTTGGAACTCCATTGGAGTTTGGTAACCATGACGAAGGTTTTCGGCTGTTCAGTCGTTGGATTCAAGATCTGCTTAAGTCTTACAAGTTGAGCAAAGTTATCGTCGGCATGGAGCCCACTGGCCATTACTGGCTGTGCCTTGCGCGCTGGCTTACAAACAAAGGCATTGAGGCTGTTCTCGTAAACCCCCATCTTGTCAAAAAGAATAAAGAAAATCGCGACAACACCCCGTCAAAAAGCGACCGTAAAGATGCTCTTGTCATCGCAGACATGATCAAAAACGGCTACTATTCTCCCGTACGTTTCAACCCAGAGACATACGAAGAACTGCGGATCCTGATGGCCAACCGGGATACGGTTACTAAACGGCTTAACAGCGCAGTGAACCAGATACATCGCTGGGTAGATATCGTGTCTCCCGAACTTCGGCAGGTCTTTAAAATCCTTACCTGTACAAGTGCCATTGCTACATTAAGGCTATTTCCTCTTCCGAAGGACATTAGCCGTCTAACAACAGAGCAAGTCATTGCCGGTTGGAAGCAGTATGTAAAGCGTCATGCCGGTTTATGGCGGGCTGAGCAGCTCATTGCACTGGCAAAACGCAGCGTCGGTGCTACAAAAGCTCTACATGCCTACAAGCTGCATTTGGGTCAGCTTCTTGAAGAATACGATTTGGCGACGCGCCAACTTGAGCTTATTGAACATGAACTTAAGCTTGTTCTTGAACGCATCCCTTATGCCCAGAAAATGCTTGCGATTCTAGGCTTAAATGCAACCAGTTTAGCAGGTGTGTTGGGGGAAGCAGGTGATCTAAGTGGGTAAACACATGGGAATGCCCTGCTACGTCATGCAGGACTTAACTTGGCTGAAGCCAGCTCTGGGAAATGGCGTGGAAAAATGGTGCTCAGCAAGCGCGGACGCCCACGTTTGCGCCGCTTCCTTTATCTTATGACGATGTGCATGGTCATGACCAATCCGGATGTCAGAGCCCTGTACCATTACAATGTCCAAGTGAAAAAGTTTAAAAAAATGAAATCCATTATGAAATTATGCGGTAAAGTGGCAAGAATGCTAGTCGGGCTGGCTAAGAGCAATGAAGTATACAACTCTACAAAAGTATTTCTTCCAGTAGCTTAAGAACTGTTTCTTCACCAGTTGATGTATTCGCAGGATGGATAAGAAGCACGGAGTATCGGGAGACGTTACGCAAAAGGGCTCGGACCCATTCCGTTAGAAATACCGACCTCCACACCTTAGTTAGATGTGACGAAGGAATGAAAGGGCTTAGACCCGTTGAGACATGGGAGCGAGAATCTCTAAGGGCAGCATGGAGACGTGCATAATATGGAATAATCTGGGCGAGTTCACATCCCTTCTGTTCCCGCATGCCCTTATAGGGTACAACTAGTTACCGCATGCTCTGTTTCTCTTATCTCTCAAATAACTAAAGGTGAAATCCTGCGAATTCATGAGCTAGAGTGTGAAAACTACATCATATTGAGGGAGCTTAACGGCATCCACGGTTTGACGCCTACTTCAATAAAAAGAGAACAAGCCACCCGTGGTAGTCTGCTCCCTGGTAATGTATAAATCCCCTTACTTCGATATAAAAGGAGTAATAGTACATCACTTCGCTGCGACGGCCTCAATCTCAACGAGCAAAACTGGTGAAGCTAGCGCTTTGACAATGTGGAGGGCCCTGTACTTGATGTTTTTGTTGACCACTATCAATGCATACAAACATTAAGCTGAATTTCGTTTGTATGCGCGCACCGCAAATAGATATGCGACGATCATTATCCCTAAGCACCACGCTAAAGCGACCCAGATATCATTGCCTACCGGTTGACTTGACAATAGTGCACGGATGGTTTCTACGATAGATGTCACCGGCTGATTTTCGGCAAAGGCCCGAACGACTTTCGGCATCGAGTCGGTCGGCACGAAGGCAGAACTGATAAACGGTAGGAAGATTAACGGATAGGAAAAGGCGCTTGCACCTTCCATTGTTTTTGCGGACAGTCCGGCAATGGCCGCGACCCAAGTCAAAGCCAGCGTAAACAACACGAGTATACCGGCTACGGTAAGCCAAGACAGTACCCCAGCCGACGAGCGAAAACCCATAATGAGCGCTACAAGAATGATGACGACAACAGAAATGACGTTGGATACCACCGAGGTCAGCACGTGCCCCCATAGGACAGTGGAACGCGCAATCGGCATGGAGTGGAACCGCTCAATGATGCCCCGTTGCTTATCCATAAACAGGCGGTAAGCCACGTAAGCCACCCCGCTAGCAATAGCCATAAGCAGTATGCCAGGCAACAGGTAGTTCACATAGTTATCCGTACCGGTTTCAATTGCGCCGCCAAACACATAAACGAACAGCAGCATCATTGCAATCGGAGTGATACAGACCGTGAGGATGGTGTCCATACTGCGGAAAATATGGCGCATGGAACGTCCAAGCATAACGCTCATGTCGCTGAAAAAATGGTTTTTTGCCGCCTCCATTTACATGGCCTCCTTTTTACCGATGATTGCGAGGAATACTTCCTCCAATGTCGGCTGCTTTTCAACATACTCTACCTTCGCTTTCGGGAACAGCTTTTTCAGCTCCGCGAGCGTACCGCCGGCGATAATCATGCCCTCGTGCAGAATGGCAATTCGGTCGGCAAGCTGCTCGGCTTCCTCCAAATACTGAGTGGTCAGGAATACCGTCGTGCCGCCGTCGGCAAGCTCCTTTACAATCTTCCAAACCTCGATACGCGCCTCGGGGTCAAGCCCGGTGGTTGGCTCGTCGAGGAAAATGATCTGCGGTTTTCCCACAAGGCTCAAGGCGATGTCGAGCCTGCGGCGCATACCACCCGAATAAGTAGATGGCTTACGGTCGGCCGCGTCAGTTAAACCGAAACGTTTCAGCAAATCGTCCGCAACTTGACGCGGATGATCCAGATGCCGCAGCTTGGCAATCATGATCAGATTTTCCCGCCCGGTCAAAACCTCATCCACCGCCGCAAATTGCCCGGTCAGACTGATCGCACACCGTACATTCTCGGGTTTTGACGCGACGTCAAATCCGTTTACGACGGCGGTGCCTCCGTCCTGTTTGAGCAGCGTGGTGAGGATTCTGACAATCGTCGTCTTGCCCGCGCCGTTGGAGCCAAGCAGGGCGTAAATCTCACCTCGCTTCACTTCAAAATCGACACCCTTTAGGACTTCTGTGTTCTTGAAAGACTTTCGCAGACCTTTCACTTCAATTGCTTTTTCCATCCCGACATCCCCCTTTTACTTTTCTTTATCCGTAACCTTTTTCATGGCCTTGTTACCTTCTTGGCCAACAGATTCTTGATAGATGTCAGAGTAAGTTTTTGAATCTTTGATTAGATCGTCGCAGAAAGCCGCTACGTCACTGCCCGTCACTTCGAGCACGCCTTTCCCCAAGGCCGCTCCCTCTTCAAAAAGATCGATAATCCCCGAGAGCAAACCCGTCCCCTCGGTTAGCTCAAGAGGGCCAACCTTAAAAAGATATTTTTGAATCTCTTTATAAACAATCTGGTAATCTTGCGGGAGCGCTTTGACACGCGCCACGTGCGCTCGCCACTCTTTTTTACCTTCGATGATATCTCGTATTTTCATTTTATCCTCCTCCTATTTACCTAATTTTTTAGCGATGTTATTGTTGAGTTGCTCGCGCCACTTGTCGCGAAGAGACTTCGCCCCTTCTTCGCCGGCCAGCGCTGAACAGAAGCCTTTGATATCGTCACCCAAAACCTCTTGGACACTCTGACCGTCCGCCGCCGTTTCTTCCAACAGGCCAAGCACTCCGTCAAGAATTGGCATGAGGTTGCGACCGGTGAAATCTGAGTGCGGCCAAAGATTGACATTAATTTTTTCCCATGCCGCTTGATAATCAGCCGGCAGCTTTTTGACTCGCGATTCAAAAGTCTTAAATTCTTTAGTCATGTCGCTGCCGGTGATTTTTTCCCAAAAATTCATTATTCTTTCTCCTTTAACTCGTTAATTTTTGATGATACGAACTCCCACTTTTCCCAGAACCTCCGCAGCTCCTCGCGCCCCGCATCGTTGATCGCGAAAAATTTTCGCGGCGGTCCCATATCGGAGGGCTTCTTGGTGATCTCCACCAACTTGTTTTTTTCAAGCCGGATCAGGATGGTGTACACCGTTCCCTCCACAACATCTGTGAAGCCGAGGGCGTTCAGCCGCCGCGTGATTTCGTATCCGTAGGTTTCTTTGCGGCTTATTATTTCAAGGACACAGCCCTCAAGCGCCCCTTTGAGCATTTCCGTTAGATTTTCCAGCACAATCACCTCTTGCTATTCTGTATCACTGGTATGAAGTGATACTTACTACTGCTATAAAGTAACACGTAGTAGTTGATTTGTCAATAGCGTTTGCTCTGACACGGATTTACAGTTTCAACTATCCTGTCCGTCAACACCCAGCGCTATTCGACCGGAAAGGACTTGCTGAACAGCTACACCAAGGTTGAGATCGGGGAATGCGGCAACATCCATATCGTGTACTGACGCATTCCGAAATCGAATTCGGGAGGAAGCCAAAAAAATGTTAAAACGCTACTGACATACTGTTGTCAGTAGCGTTTTTTTATAATCGGAGTAAGTAAACATAAAGGAGTGGGAGATAAATGCGAAGTATTCTGACCCAAAATGATTTGATACGGTATTGTATCATTTATTATAGGAAGGATGGTATCTCGTGAATTTTGCTTCTGTACGCATCATTACCGACGACGTGGATCGTCTCGTCGAGTTCTATGAGAAAGTCATGGGTGTTTCGGCGGAACGCCCTGCGCCCGTCTTTGCCGAACTCATTGTGCCATCGTGCACCCTGGCGATCGGCCACTCCCAGACGGTGCAACTGTTCGGCGCTGGTTCCGCAGTGGCGGCCGACAATCACACTGTCATCATCGAGTTCCGCGTCCACGATGTCGATGCCGAATACGAGCGCTTGAAGCCGTTTGTCGACGAGTGGGTAAAGGAACCAACCACGATGCCGTGGGGGAACCGTGCTGTGCTGTTTCGCGACCCCGACGGCAATCTGGTTAACCTCTTCGCGCCGGTGACAGAGGAAGCGATCAAACGGTTTAGCGGTAGGCGTTGATGGACAGTTGAAGTGAGTGAGGCCTCAATCTGGAAGGGGCAACGATTCGTATGGCCATTTTGGCCGAATGTGCCGATAACATTTCTCCGATGATAACATCGTCTTTCCCGGTATGACAATGAACCCGAAAGGGGCAACACGACTACCAATGTGTATATAGCTTATGGTAGAAACTACTCCAATTTGTGGTCATTATCATTTAGTATGTAAGAATTTTCATCAGCAAGTCAAAGGAGCAGCTACGGCTGCTCCTTTACTGTTTTCAGTTCTGCTTGCTTTCTGGATTATTATCAGCTGGTATAAGCGACATATATACAAAATCAGTTATTTTGTGAGCATGTCAAAGGAGCCGCCGCCGCAGCTCCTTGATCGTGTTTGTATAGAGTCCTTTATTGAACCTAACGTGCCCGCTTAACTGCTGATCTAGAATTGCTTTATTCACGAATATAGATTCGCTCACCTGTATCCGGGTTGTAATAAACTCGCTGCTTCTCATGCGTAACGGGATCTACGCTAACTTCCTCCGTGCGGATAAATCCATTGGGAATAACCCCAGACTTTCTTTTTTTGTAGCGTTTGTCATAGACAAGCACAGATAAGATAATGATCATCAGAACAATAACTAACTGAACGCCATAATAGCCTAGGATCCAATTCATTCTCTATCTTTTTCAACCACTACGGCGGTGCCGTATGCTACGATTTCACCCATTGATTTTCCAATTTCTCCTGAATCAAAGCGGACCATCACAATGGCATTCGCGCCCATTGCCTGAGCGTTTTGTACCAAGCGGTCCATGGATTCTTTCCGGAGATCTTCTAGCAACGAAGTGAACTGTTTGATTTCGCCTCCCACCAAACCTTTGAATGCTGCTTTGATGTCAGCGCCAAGCCCGCGACTCCTAACAATCAGTCCAAAGCACATTCCTTTGACTTCTTTGACTTTAAATCCCGGAATGTTTTCGGTCGTAACGACGATCATGTGTATACTCTCCTTTAAATTTTCTTTCCATTATTTTAACACATTAATTCTGACTGAGTGTGCTTACTTCATCAGGAAATAACGGTGTTAAATCATTGTTTTGATGTTTATATTCTTCTCCTGATCCAATAACCCATGTATACTTTTTGCAATCAATCGGCCTCAGTATGTTAACAAGCCATTTACCGTACTCATTCGATATCTCAAAACTGATGCCCCTCACGCTTGATTTCATAAATTTTTGCCCCTTTATTTCATCGAATATCCTGCCAAAGTAATTGAGAAAACGGCAGCTGGTCGTGCTGACCGACTAGTTTAACAAATCCTCCCCGGAGGGAGAGACCAAGGGACCGGCAAAGCCGACACGCAGTGCGAATGCAGTGTTATGTGAGGTCTCAATTTCTCTGATTTGATCTTCGATCTATTCCTTGATTCCTAAGAGCATCCTTGATAAATTTAGATCCTCTTTTTTAATACCACCCGATTGGAAATTAAGATAGTCCGTCTTTATTCTATTAATTGGTGATTTTTCTTCATTTAGTAATCTTACAGGGTGCATCCAATGCTCAAGCCAATCAAAACCTTCCGTCAAAATAAACTTGAAGATTTCTTCGACACAATTGTTTACTGATTCTTCATTCATTTCATAAGACAAGTTGTATTTCAAACGAAATCCATCACTATCTATACCATTTAAAGCAACTGCTTCAAAGTGTGAGCAGAAAATAAAGTATTAGACTGGATGTCTTTATTCCACGCGATTTTTCGAATTGTCATACCGTCAGACTCCATAAAATAAGTTTTAGACTGAACTTAGAAATTGAAACAGCGACAGCCAAGGACGAGAAAATAAAGTCCTAGACTGTCGCTGTTTCATTGAACTAACGTTCCTCGTTAGAATTCCTGTAAAACGAAAAATTTGGTATTTGAACAAAAACGAGCGCCTCAGTACGATGGGGTTACGCACGAGGTCAAAACGAGTGTGATATTCCAAAATTAATTAGAAAACGGAGCCCGCAAACCCGCGGCGCTCCGTTTTTGTTGTTTCAGAATTTGTTAGAATTTGAGGCTCACCGTTGCAAAATTAGCGGTTTATTGCAAAATTCGTTAGAAAAAATATTTAAGCCTTTTATCTGCGCATGCATAAATATACATTCTTTTTGAACGACTTTTAGGATTACATATTTTACTTCATTTTTCATTGTTCTCGAACATAGAAAAAGCGTATCGAATGATGTCTTCACGGATAGTGTTTAGCATGCCGTAATTTTCATGCATATAGGCATAAGGGCTGACTTTTACTGCTTTACCATCTTTTTGTAATCTTGTAACAAATGAAGAAATGGTATCCAGCGGATTTGTAGGTGACTTTTGAAGTCTACACTTTGGACACCAAAAATCCAGGTCAATGTTATGAAATGGACATTTATGAATAAGAACAAATTGATGCAGAATGCAATGGAATCCACAGCTAATGCAATTACGGCAATAAGGACTTGCCCATACTGGGTATTGAATCGGAATGTTTAGTTTGTTAAAAGCTGTCCAATCGTTTGGGCCTGCTTTTTCCCTTCCTCACTCAAATTTCTTTGGGTTCTACAGTCATTAAAGCTCACATTCGGACGATCTTGCCCTACAGTCACTTCGCCGTGCCTCATGTAGAGGATGTATCCACCGTTCCGAATCTCATTAATTACCGATGGATCCTTATCCTCGGACATCTCGGAGGCTCCTACATGATTTCCAGACATTAACATTAAGGTGAATATTAATAGTGAGAAAAGAAAAGATTTTTTCGATAGCATGTGTTATCTCATAACACCCTTCATAAACGTTTGTTCAAACATGCTATATCATTTGCAAAATATGTTATTTTATTCCGGTGCTTTTCAGTTAAACGAGTACAATCACAATTCCGCCAATGGCACCCGCAATAACAACAACCCAAGGAGGCAATTTCCAGAAAACGAGCATCAAAAACAGAATTGAAGCCAAGGCAAAATCAATAGGGGACAATATCGCAGTTGTCCATATGACAGCCAATCAGCAACAACAAATTGTAGTAGAAGTGGCAGCAGAATCAGAATTCCAAAGAAGACTGCCAAACATAGGACCGCAAAGCTGCGACTAATGGGAACAGACAGGTTTGCTGTTTCCGGAATCGCCACTTTTCTATATAATATCATGCCGACTATGCACGCAATAATTATAAGCAGAACCTGGCTAAAAGGAGTTTGCCATAAGAGAGTAACAGCTGCTGCGATCCACGATCTAACCACAGCGCTTCATTTTCAGGTTTAAGAATCACTGGCATTCTGTTGTGGATATCTTTCATTAGATCATTAGGGCCGCAAGTCACTATTGAAAATGAATTAACCAGGTTCCCTTCCGGGTCAGTCCATGCTCGCGGTTCACAACAACCCATACATTCATACAAACAGCCCCCTGCCGCTAATTTGGCTCCAAACGCAAAAAAGCACCCCGTAGCCTACTCAGGCGCGAGGTGCTTCCCCCGTACGTTTGAAATTATTTCCACTGTAGCACGTGTCACGGCCGGAAATCAACCGCTTTTTCCCTTACTTCGGGGAGAAAACAAACAATGCAACGCAGCAAAGGCGGACTACTCGATAAAATCTGCCTTTTGCAGCAATCTCTTCAGCATCGTTGCGGCTTGGGCCCGGGTTGCAAACTGCTGCGGCTCGAAACGTCCGCCGTCCATACCGGCGATAATTCCCGCTTCCACCGATCCGGCGACAGCAGACTGTGCCCAGGAAGAGATCGATTCGCGATCGGCGAACGCGGCAAACGACTGGCTGTTCCCCGGCAAATTTAGTTTACCGGAAACAAGAGCAAACGATCTGATGATCATAACCGCCATCTGCTCACGTGTAATCCGCGCAGTCGGCTCAAACCGATCCGCCGTCACTCCGTTAACCAGCCCGGCTTTCACGGCTGTTTCGACAGCAGGCGCGTACCAAGCCGTACCGGTGACATCGGCAAAACCGTTGTATGCGGCGTCATGCTCCATCGATAAACCCATCGCGCGAACGAGCAGCGATGCAAATTCCGCCCGCGTAATGCTGTCGTCCGGCACGAACCGGTCTGTC
The DNA here is from genome assembly GCF_000686845.1 of Paenibacillus sp. UNC451MF. Taxonomy (GTDB): domain Bacteria; phylum Bacillota; class Bacilli; order Paenibacillales; family NBRC-103111; genus Paenibacillus_S. The sequence continues at coordinate 11,744 of NZ_JMLS01000045.1, forward strand.
GTCACGCCGTTTACGATCAGCTTCGATGCCAGCAGCTCTACATCTTGTTTCGCCCAATGGCCGTTCAGATCAGCAAAACTGCGGTCTTCCGTATCGATGACGGCGTAAATGCTGTAATGCGGCACCTTCATGACTGCTTCCTTCTTGCCGTCATCTCGCGTGGCCAAATGAGTCGGAATATAAGAAACGGTATTGGCGAGCGGGTCATAGTGGACGGCTATCACATTGCCTGTTGCATGACTTGCATCATATACGATTGCACGGACCATATACGTGCCGCCGAGATCCCGTATCTCAACCGATTGCCCGCTCACCGTCTCGACTCTCACATGAAAGTCGACGACGCTTCCTGCCAAACGGAACCGCGCGCTTGTGCCAAGCCGCTCCAGCTCCGTTTGCACGGAATCACTTACTTGTTCCATAGTCGTAATGATCTTCAGATCGGAAACGGCCACACCGAGGCGTTTGGCTATGCCTTCCAGGTCAATTACGCTCGCTTTCAACTGCAAGCTGGAGCCTCTCAGCTCGACTTCGATATCGGCGCCTGGGAACGCGCTCGCTATAGCTGCGACGGATGCCCCGGAGAGCTGTACTTGCATAGACCGTTCCGTATCTGCCACTTTAATAATAATGATTGCCTTAGTGGAATCCTTAAGATGTTCCGCAGCTTGATTCAAAATGTGCTCAGGGAGAGCCAGCTTCTGAACGCTCGTTCCATCCGTCGCTGTTTCCATAACCAAAGCTGATGAATCGACGTTGATTACTACCCCGATGGAGGGATCGACCACGATCGCAAACTGTTCCGTTTCCGCAGCAGGCTCAGAACCGGAGCTGGAGGAACTGGAATTGTTTCTTCTCGGCGTCGAATCGGTTATCGTTATCGCAAGCGTCTGCACCGCTCCTTCGCTGAACGCGAACGTCAGGTTGATGGAGCCTACAGACTGCGCCTGCAAGTAGCTTTTCAGTATCATGACTGTGTCATCCGTTACCGTATAATCCGTCCCGGCTACAAGAGGAGACGCTCCGTTCGTTATGTTGGTTAGCGTATTGCCGTTCAACGTCAATGTCGTTACTACATCCGCATTCTCCACTCTGTACAAAAATTTATCAAACGTTGCAGTGGTCGGACTAATCGCACTGCTGCCAGGAGTCGAATCAGTTACCGTAACCGTCAAGGTCTGATCAGCCCCTCCGCTGAATGCAAACGTCAAGCTGATCGGACCAGCAGGCTGCGTCTGCAAGTAGCTCTTCAATATCATCACCGTACTTCCCGAAACCGTATAATCCGTTCCGGCCACAAGCGAAGCCGTTCCGTTTGCTATGTTGGTCAGCGTATTGCCGTTCAACGTCAGCGCCGTCGTCACATTCGTATTCCCAGACGAGCCCGCATACTTGTCAAAATTCGCGGTAGTCGGATTGATTCCGCTGTTCGTCGGCGTCGTATCGGTAATTGCGATCGCAAGCGTCTGCGATGCTCCACCGCTGAAAGTGAACGACAAGACGGTTGGGCCTACAGGCTGCTTCTGCAAGTAGCTTTTCGATATTGTCACCGTATTGCCCGAAACCATATAGTCCGTTCCGGCCACAAGCGAAGCCGCTCCGTTCGCTATGCCGGTCAGTGTATTGCCGCTCAACGTCAGCGCCGTCGTCACATCCGTATTCCCAGGCGAGCCCGAATACTTGTCGAAATTCGCGGTAGTCGGATTGATTCCACTGTTCGCCGGCGTCGTGTCGGTAATTGCGATCGCAAGCGTCTGCGACGCTCCTCCGCTGAAAGTGAACGTCAAGGTGATCGTGCCTAAAGGCTGATTCTGCAAGTAGCTTTTCGATATCGTCACCGTACTGCCCGAAATCATATAGTCTGTTCCGGCTACAAGCGAAGCCGCCCCGTTCGCTATACTTGAGAGTGTACTGCCATTCAACGTCAGTGCTGTCGTCACATCCGCATTCCCCGCGGATGCCGCATACTTATCGAAGCTTGCGGTTGCCGGGTTAAGCGCGCTGTTAATGTTTGTTATCTGAATCGTTTGTACCGTCGCATTGCCCGCCAAATCTTTAGCATACACCGTATAAGTCCCATTGTTGACGGCTTCGAAACTTGAGGATGCCTGTATATAGTTGCCCGCGCTAACAAATGCTGCGGCATTGTTATTACCCGGAAGCCACTTCAACCCGGTAAGCGAGTTGCCGCTCCCGTACGTTTGGGTTGCCACGGTTAACGTCACAGGACCGTACGTATTGGCGGTCACCGACGGCGTGATCGTTATGAAAGGTGCAGCCGGCATACTTACCGTAATATTGACAGCTCCTGAAATGTGAGCCAAATAAATATCGTCTCCCTTGTATTGGGCGGTAATAGAATGAATACCGGTTTGCAAAGTCGAAGCGGAGAATTGAGCCGTTCCGTCCGCGGCAACAGTCCCGCTGCCCAGCACAGCGGCCCCGTCCTTAAACTCCACCGCTCCAGTTGGCGTGTCGAGGGCGCCGACGATTGAAGCCGTAAGCGTTACGGGCTGAAGATACGTAGAAGCTGTTACGGATGCAGTTAGCGATGCTTGCGAGGTTATGTACACCCTTTTCGGCACCTTCTGCATTCCGCCGCCAGACGTATTGTCGCCTAGCAAACCTTGAGTCCCCCATGACCATAACCGGCCGTTCGCATCGAGTCCATAGGAAACATCATAACCGGCCCATAAATCCGAGAATTGGACAGAGGCCCCGTTATCCGTTATCGGAACCTTGTGAGGGACGTTCGTGTTTACTGTGCTGTTGTCCCCTAACTGCCCGGCAGTATTGCGCCCCCACGTCCACATATTCCCGTTATCGTCCAGCGCCAGCACGTGCTTCTTCCCGGCGGCGATTCGTTCGAAATGGACCGGGCTCCCGTTATCCGACACCGAAATTTTGGCAGGAGCCGACACAGCTGGTACGCTTGCTCCCATTAGCTGCCCATCTCCGAGCTGCCCTTCATACGATACGGCCTCCCAGCCCCATGTCCATATATTCCCGTTCATATCTATCGCCGTATTAAAGTAATAACCCGTTCCGTAGGTAGACCCCGCAGCGATCGTTTTAAACTTAACGTCTACACCACCATCCTGGACTATAAACATCGACGGATTGATCAGTTGAAACATAATATTCCACACATTATTCATGGAATCGATCGCAATCCCGTTCTCATCGTTCATTTCCAATGTTTCAAAGGTGACGGGGATGCCGCCTCTGCTTACCGGTTGTCTGGTTGGGTTATAATAATTTCCGGCTCCGTTTGTCCGGAGACCCCATACCCACAGCTTCCCGTCCTGGTCTATGGCCGCGGCGGAATAGCGCGAGACGGCGACCTTCTTAAATAAGATCGGCAAGCCCGCTTCCGTCACGCTGATTTTCGTCCAGACAGGCGCTGATGAAACGGTCGCTCCAAGTCCCAACTGGCCTTGCCCGTCAGTGCCGGCCGACCATAAATTCCCATCTCGATCCAAAGCAAGAGCCGTATTGAAGCTCGCTTTCACTTCCTTGAACAGCACTTCCGTTCCGCTATCCGTAACCGTAATCCGTTTGGGCGTAGAAGACGAATTCCATGTTCCGTCGCCGAATTGGCCGGATGAGTTAGAGCCCCAAGCCCAAATGTGACCGCCGGCATCAAGCGCTAACGTCGTGCTCAGCTGTGAAGAAACGGAAGTGAACATTGTACTCGCCGCATCGGCTTCGGCCGGTTGCAGTAGAGGACAGGCGATCATTACGATCAATATAATTGCGAATAACAACTTTCTCACTATTAATCACCTTTCAATATGTAAGATGGTTAAAACGGCAATAGAAATATAAACTAGTCCGCAAAAGGGAAAACGGAGCAGGACAGCTGTCGCGAGGGGGTAGCGGCAATCCCTTGCCAGCACAGTACCGTCCGATTTAAAAACATGGATTTAATGTCTTTTCGCGAGAGGATCCCTGTACTTCATGGCAAGGATCCCCTTGTCTTCCTTCATAAAAAAGGTAATGATTACTCGGCAGCTCCTTATATTAATACAACTAAAAATCAAACCAACTACTCTTCTTCATCCTAATCATTTCCCGATCTTCTGAGTAAGTGCCTCCTTCAGATCGCGTGTTTTCGTCGTATTCTCCTCGGAAAGATAAGAAGTTAAAGCTACCTTCCACGTAAAACCGATTGTCACAAATTAGTAGTTTGTGATGGGTCTGACCGTATTTCATCCTAAATAAATCCCCAAACTTTTTAAATTTTCTTTGCAGAATATCTGCAATCTCTGCCGTTTGATCGGTCCTACCGTTTTGCTGAATTGAAGGCTCACTAATCCCATAGACGATCTTCACACACACGCCCCGCTTTAATGCTCTTTCGATCCTGCGAACAAACTCTTCGTCTACGACCTTCCTAGTAATCCATGGGCTAACTATGTTGATTTCTTCACGTGCATCATTTAGGGCAGCATTGAACACTTCACGAATTTCATGGTTCTTCAGTGGCCGTTGATTTGGTATAACACGCTCCTCTTTTATGGTGCTAACGACTTTTTCGGAAATAGATTGTACTAAACCTTCAATATCCAGGTTCGCGTATGGTACGGTCTCTTTGCTTCTTTTTTTTCTATTAGGTTTATCCGGTTTTTTTATCATATCAATAAACTGTTCAGGGAGTACTTGAATGAGTTCGTGAATGTTGGATTGCTCTGGAGGAACTCGAGTTTCTCTGCTCGGTCTTGGAATGGAATCTTTATTTCGAGAAGTTTTCGGTTCTCGAGCTTCAGATAGCATCGTAATGGCTTCCTCCAGCTCTCCAATCTGACTAATCTGAAGAAGACGTTGAGTATGCTGGGGTCTAAAGTCTTGTGCCGTAATATAGCTGCCATCTTTATCAAAGAAAGCAAGGTTTTGTTCTGCTTGAATATCGGAAATTCCAATAAATGAGTGGATTAATTGCTTAGCTAGAAGTGCATGGTGAGAATTTATTTCAAAGATAGAAGGGAATTCGTACGCTCTGTTGATTACTTTATTGTAAATACTTAGTATATGTAACTTGTTTGATTTCCCTTGATATGTATCATAAACAAAGAATATCGGTTTTTTATTACAGCCAAATCCCATACCCTTAAGCTTTTCAATATATTCTAATAAGATATCTTCTGAGCCATAATAGTTTTTTAATATGGAATCTAGTGAAGTATCATCCTTTGAATATTTCCAATCCATATCTAATGAGAATAGGACTACGTCGACATCGGACAAATCGTTCAACTTGTAAAAGTCGATTCTTCTGAGATCCTCATTAGAAGAACTTTTAAACCATTTGTGCATGGAGCTAAATTCCATTCCGCCATGGAGAATGAGGTCTACACCTTGTAAAATAAAATCACTTTTCCAGTGAATGGTTATTTCGTCATAGGAAACACCTAATTCATGTTGTCCAATACGATATACCAAACTAAGCTTTTGTTTTAGTAATTCACTAAAATCATTCGGGAGAATCCTAGCATCTTTTGTCGGGATTTCTTCTAGTGGTACATAGTCAGGTTCAAATCGATTAGATGGATTACTTAGCCGCATAAAAGGCCGATCTCCGTATGAAATATGGAAACGGCTATACTTAATATTATTCGCTGGTAGCAGTGTATAGCCAAGAAGAGCGTTTGCAACTCGTGACATTACGGCATCACTATTGCCTAATATTGCAACTCGAAAGTTATTGTTTTTTCTATTTGTCATGTGTAAGTCCTCCGCTGATTGCAAACCAAAATAAAAGGCTCAAATATGATACTTCTACATTCTGTTTGTGTAATCCTCTATAAAAACCAAAATAGAAATTCCCCGGACATTGTACATGTGGTTCAAAGGACTAGAATCGGAGAGAAAGTTATTTCCATGTAAGAATGCGAATGAATACCCGTCCCGAGTGTACGCATGCTCTGCAGTCATTTCTGAGCGTCTATTCACGGTAAGAATAGACCGAACTTATTTAGAAGGAGTATTAAAGTAAACTGCTGCCCGTTACTTCAACAATAAGGACATCCGATCGCTCTGATCGGCAAACGCATGACTGTATTCCAGAAATCCCATCCGTTAACACAACAAAAGCTGCCGTTCAAAAACGGCAGCCTCGTGATGGTGACTATTGCGCTATCGTACCCGTTACTTCAAAAGATTTTGGTAATTGGGGAGGAAGTCATCCTTATTAGGTCCTCTAAGATGTTCAAAATTTTTAAGCTCAACTCCAGCCGGCGAGATCCGATATGTAAGTACATCTTCGCCGACAGGTATATGTGGGCCGACTATTGGTTGAGCATCTATTGTGATTAAAAAATCAAAACCACGGAAAGCAGCTACCCTTTTAATGCTCTTCACATCTACGGAATCTGGATTTACAACTGGTGGGATTGAAATTACATCTGAGTATACCTCTGCAAGCTTCTCTTTCATATGCGGAAGTAGAAGTGAAACAAGCATATCCTGTAGCTGCAGCTCCTTTGAGTCCTCAAGTGGCTTATTACCAGCTGCATTTGAAGTTTGCTCTAAAAGAGCCTCTTCAGCATCATAGTGAATATGTATAATATGTTTGTTATCCGTCTCAGGAGAGGCTTGTGTGTATTTTACAAGAGCACTACTGCTCTCAGCGAATAAACAAAGAGGTACATATGCCTTGTTGCTATAGTTAAGCACCTCTTCGCCTTCCTGTAGTTGTACTTCTTTGTAGAGTCCGTTAGCTAGAAAAAAAGTAACTTTACTTGGAAAGATTGTTGCTTCAACTGCACTCGAAGCAAATATAGAAGTTGTTGCCATTACGAAGGCACCACACATCGCACCTGCAATAAAATGTTTTTTCAATTCGTCCTCTCCCCTTCAAATGTAAATTACATCCATTTGACGAGGAGAATGTACTGGAAGTTGCAAACACGTATAAATTAGGTACAGCCAACATCCATGTGATTCAAAGGAATGGTAAGTTGCGTTTTTCTGCCCTTTAGCTTAATGAAAACAGGGAGCAGTTGCGATAGTAAACTGCTTCCTAGAACGATTACACTATCGTACCCGTCAGCATTCCTGTAGATGGATTAATTTCGTCTTTGAAAAAAGAAAAGCGCCTCGGTACGATGGGAGTACGTAACGGGTCATAGCCCTTTAAATCCCATCATCCAGGAGGTCGCTCTACTATGAAGTTTAAAGCTCAGGAGAAACAAAATCAACTCATTGAAAATATTACCGCTCAGCACCTTGTTGTCGGGATCGACATCGCCCAGCAAACTCATGTCGCACGCGCCGTTAACTTTCGTGGAATCGCAATTGGCCATCCACTTTCTTTCTCGAACGATGAAGACGGATTTCTCAATCTCCTTCGGTGGATCCAGTCCCTTCAAGCTGCGCATAACTTAACTGCAGCCATAATCGGTATGGAACCAACCGGGCATTACTGGCTTAACGTCTCCAAGTGGCTCTCCGAGCATCATTTTGAAGTCGTTATCGTCAATCCTCATCTCGTGAAAAAGAATAAAGAAAACCGCGACAACACTCCGTCCAAGAGCGACAAAAAAGATGCGCTAGTCATTGCGGATATGGTCAAAAACGGCTACTACTCGTTCGTCCGCAACGCCCCTGAGGCCTTTGAAGAGCTGCGTGTCTTTCTCTCAAACCGCGATTCTATCGTGACGAGACTCGTTAGTGCTAAAAACCAAATTCATCGGTGGGTAGACGTTGTTTTCCCCGAGTTGCGTCAGGTCTTTAAGAGCCTGATGTGTACAGGTTCGTTGGCCACGCTTCGTCTTTTCCCTACACCTGAAGAACTCCGGAAACTACAGCCTCAAGACATCATTGAAGGCTGGAAATCACTGATGAAGCGTCATTCCGGTGAGCGAAAAGCTCGAGCTCTTATCACTCTTGCTAGCAGCTCTGTAGGTTCTAAACAAGCCACGCATGCCTACAAGCTTCACTTAAAGCAGCTACTCGATGAATACGACCTTGCTTGCCAGCAGCTAAAAGCAGTAGAGGCAGAGATAATCGCCTTGTTAGACCGCATTCCTTTCGCTAAAGCAATGCTTGCTGTCAAAGGGATTAGCGCCATTTCACTCGCTGGTGTTCTTGGCGAAGCCGGGGATTTAAGCGGTTTTGTTCATGGCAACGCCCTGCTGCGTCATGCTGGCCTCAATCTGGCAGAAGCAAGTTCAGGTAAATGGACCGGACAGATGAAAATTAGTAAACGTGGAAGGTCCCGACTCCGACGTTTCATCTTTCTAATGACAATGAGTTTGGTTGCAAACAATCCAGAATTTAAAGCGTTGCACGCTCACAATGTACAGGTTAAAAAGATGAAGAAAATGAGGTCTCTCATGAAACTATGTGGTAAGTTAGCCCGGATTCTCGTTGGAATGGCCCGAAGCCGTGAAGCTTACAATCCTCACAAAACAATGCCACTTCAGCTAGCAGCTAAAGTTTATCTAATTGTTATGTTGTACGAAGTTTGGCTTATTCGCGGGATTTCAAAAGAAAGCACGGAGTACCGGATCCATTAAACCAAAGGGCACCGACCCGTACCGTTAGCAAGACCGGCCTCCACCCCTTGGACAGGCGTAACGAAGGAATGAGAGGGCAATGACCCGTTGAGACATGGGAGTGAAAACCTCCAGGGGCGGCGTGGAGCAAGCGTGCAGTATATGGAAAGATATGGGGTTGCAACATCCCCTTCTATTTCCTCACGCATTCATGTTGTCCCGGTCTTAAAAAGGTTCTTTCTTACTATCTTTCCGCATTTATGGCAAGGGCCAAATCCTGCGAATAAGCGAGCATTCGTGAGAAAACTGAATCTTACTGAGGGAGTTTAATCATTTTTAACTTACCTTCAGATTGAACCACCTACAATATTTCAGAAATAACATTTCTTTAAGGTTATCTTCAGTCATGCATAATACCTTTTCCAATGAATGCTTATAAAACTCCAACAAATCCGTCTCGATGGCATGTAGCTTAATAATTAAATCCTTCCGGTTGTATTCTATATAAAACATTTTCTGTAATTCTCGCTCCGACAAATCTTTTCTAAATGTGCCAGTATAATCGTCAGACCAAACTCTTACCGAATCATTTAAGTATTCCAAAGTGGGGAATGGATCATGACCAAGCCATATATCCTTTTTGCTTTGGACCGCTTCAAGTACGTCTCTCCAATTCTCAAGCCCACAACAACAACTCGGAACTATTACTTTATTTTTATCCTCAAAGGCTATTCCACCACTTAATGCAATTTCATCAAAGGTTATAAGTTCATTTAATACCTCAGCAGGCTCTCTATCCACTTCTATGTTGTTATACCCGCAAACCAACGTCAAAAACAGGGCGGCATCTTCCGACGTAGAAAATCTGGAAAGATAAGTGGTTTCCTTGTATTCAACTTTTGATATCCAAGAGGGCTGCTCAAAATATGGATCTTGTATTACAGCACTAACTTTTCCCATCATTTTAACTCCTCATGATTTAAAATGTCTAAATACAGATTACCATATTTTCTCTTTAACCCATTAAACTAATCTGTTCGTTACTTCAACGAAAACGGCAACCGATCGTTTAGCCGGCTGCCGTCATGTCTGATTGAACTATCGGTACCCGTTAGTTCAACAAAACTCCTTTACTTGTGATACGGTTCACCGTAATGTATCTAAGCACAAAAACATATACTAGTCAGCCATGAACCGTGATGGAAACTTCGCAAGCGGCATCGCATGCAGGACAAGCAAAATACTCATTATTAATGGCGAATTCCGGATCATCATTTAAATATTCCACTATGTTCTTGTCGCAACGAGGACAAAAATTTACATTTCCAACTTTCCATTGGGTATCTGAGCAAATCGGTAAAATTACGAAAGGCTTTAGCTCACCCCGAAATGCAGCTACATAAACAAGTTTCTCAGCCTGCTCAATAACTTTTCGCCATTACAATCCTGTTATCCGTATTGTCAACCCCAGCCTCAGCGCAACAATCAAGTCGAGTAGATATGATCACAATGGATAACAATCAAATGAACAGCCACGGAACAGGTCGACCTAATATGGATATGAATGCGAATAACTACCGAACAAATGCCGCAACTGATGGTAATAAGTCTAATTGGGGCTGGCTCGGCTTGCTTGGCTTAACAGGCTTGTTCGGATTAAGAAGCCGCGACCGGGATCGTACCTGAGCAAGTTTTTTATGAACCCTCTGCTTTCAGATGAGAGGGTTCTCCTTCGAGCTGCGGAAGACACTAACCCGAAATGACATTGTGTTCACTCATTCTCAGCACCTTTCCTTGAAGTGTTTACAAAAATAGAAAATCTGAATAATGCATTATTTCTGTGTTGCTGAGCATATTAAATCTGCTTAAATAATCTAAGAATGAAAAGGAGTATAATTTAAAAATGGGTATTTTAAGTGGTAATCCTAAAGATGAACCAATGCATTATGGTGAAATTCACGCTGTATGGATGGCCTCAACGACAGCAAAAGGCGCTGTTTCCTGCTATCAAGCGTATTTAAATCACTGTGGAGATAAAGAGCTTAAAAAGGTATTAGATGATCTTATTGATCAGGCAAAACTCGAGATTAAAGAGTGTGATACATTACTCACTGATAATGGCATTGCATCTGCACCTACGATGCCTGAGAGACCACCAGTAAAACTTGAAGATATTCCTGCTGGTGCAAGATTTACCGATCCTGAGATAGCTGCAAAAATTTCAGCAGATACATCGCTTGGACTAGTTGCTTGTAGCCAAGCAATGGGTCAATCAGTTAGAGAAGATATTGGAGCATTATTTGCTAAGTATCATCTTACTAAAACAGCATTTGGCCTGCGATTACTCCAAATGAGCAAGGAAAAGGGTTGGCTAATCCCTCCTCCTCTTCAAGTCAAGCGGCCGGAACCTGTTCACGCATAATTTGAATTATAATCCCGCTCTATGAGTGGGATTTTTTTCCATACCCCAAGCTCCTCAATAAATCGTTTCACCAAGAAAATGAACAGCAACAAGGAAAAAGTAACCGACTCAGCACTCACGAAGGCAGGAATAATGACTTCCGTCTCCCCGTGCCAGTCTACAAGTTTTCCCGCAATGGGAAGGATCAATAAGAGTGTTGCAGCGTATGCCAAAAAGAATGTGCTGGGATTGACATTGATCTAGTTAGAGAATAACGGGACGAAGGTGGTAATCCCTCCATAAACGATAACATGAAAAAAGCAGAAACTGTGACGGGCAACCAATGGGCGCGAACGCCATTGTGATGGTCCGCTTTGATTTCGGGGAAATTGGAAAACGATGGGCGAAATCGTAGCATACGGCACCGCCGTAGTGGTTGAAAAGACAGAGAATGAATTGGATCCTTGGTTACTATAGCGTTCTGGTCGTTATCGTCTTCGTGATCATTATCTTATCTGTGCTTTTATATGACAAACGTTACAAAAAAGAAAGTCTGGGGTTATTCCCAATGGGTTTATCCGTACGGAGGAAGTTAGCTAAGATCCCGTTACACGGGAGAAGCAGCGGTTTACCACAATCCAGATACGGGTGAGCGAATCTATATTCGTGAATAAAGCAAAATCAGCTACGTCGTAAATCCGATTCGCCGATTTTCAAGCAAAGAAACGGATAGTTGTCCACTACGATCTTTTTTACTTCCTCCTTAATAAGCTTCTTCATAATTCCCCCAATGAAATAATGATTTATATTTATTTCAACATCTAGTCATATTTTCCTTCCAATATTTTTTGATGACGGCCAGTGTGAGCCCTTAATGTTGAACTATCCTTGATTACAACTAAACTCCCTCTATGGAGAATCACTTAGCTCTAAAATGCTCTCGTTTTCTCATATTTAGACCATATTTACTTCTTAGCAGAATAACTTTTTAGTGGAATTAAGTTGTAGGTGAAGAAATATATGGGTATGCGTTGGTGCAAAAAGCTCTCCACTTAAACCATCAACTGTAAATAGTGGTTATTGTGGTAAAGTATGGTCGCACCTTGGATCTCCACATGTACTCATGGTGGTCAACCCTCCCACATCTCGCAGAGTCTACGCTCTCACATTCCTTCATTCAACCTGTCCATGAGGTGGAGGTCAGATATGCTGCCCGACAGGATCTTCGTCCGTAAGGATAGCGCCTTTCCGACTCATCCGTGCTTCTTGTTATCTTGCTCTGCCTAGGTCATCATCACAAAAAAGCGATCATTAAGCTGCCTGTGGTATCTCCGTAAATTGAGGGATATCTCGGATCATCTTTTCTTCACTAAACTCATTGCCCTTCTTTAATATACCGAAAAGGATGCGTATGAGCTTGTTAGATAACGCGATGAGAGACTGCATCTTTTTTAATGGATTCACAGGACGTTTAGTGTAATACTCGTGCAGGGCTCGAAAGGCTGAATTTTTAGCGACTAGCGGCATCATCACTCTAAAGAGCAAAGCACGCAGGCGTTTCCTGCCCCTCTTTGTTATCCTCGTTTGTCCTCTGTGTGTGCCAGATGAATTTGTTTTCAAGTTCAGTCCAGCGAGCTTCGTGATCTGCTTTGGATGTCGGTACTGGCCAATATCTCCTACCTCAGCTAGAAAGCCAGCGATGGTGTCCCGGCCAATCCCTTTCATGACCAACACTTGCTTTACATGAGTTCATCCAGCTTTACTTCCAATTC
>NZ_JMLS01000046.1 GCF_000686845.1 Paenibacillus sp. UNC451MF
AACTTATTACCGCATTGCTGTTTATGATGATTGCGGTTCCGCTAGCCGGAGAAATCAAATTTTTCCCATTTCACGATACGTTTCGAATCAGTCTGGGAACGCCGGTTTTTTTCTTTTTCTTATTATGGATTCGAACCATTCCCCCATTCTTGTCGGGTCTGATTGTCGGATTCAATGTCGTTGTATTCCGGCTGCTGTGGGACGGGTTTCTGCATCCTACCGGACGGTCATTTCAAGAGTTGTTGCTGCTGCATTACCCGGTTTTCTTCTACTATGCGACATACGCTTGCTTGTTCCAGATTCTGAATTTGAATAAGCAGCCTTATCAGCCGCTGCGGGTCGGCGCCCTGGATATTATTACCGAAACCGGAGCTACTTTCGCCGAGCTGGCGTTCAGGCCGACGATCATTGAAGATTTCATTCACTGGCAAGCTTATGGGAAAATCGTGCTGATCGCGATGGTCCGCAGCTTTTTCGTGCTTGGCTTGTACAACATCATTCAACTGCGGCAGGCCGTATTGAGCGAGGAACAGCAGCGGAAACAAAATGAACATACGTTGGTGCTCATATCCAATTTGTATGAAGAATCGGTTCAGCTCAAGAAGACGCTGCAGTACGCTGAGAATATTACTAGGGATAGCTATGAGTTGTACCGCAGTCTGCTTCAAGCAGAACAGGAAGGACGTCCTGGGCAAATCCGCACGCTCGCTGAGCGGGCTCTACTCATTTCCGGCAAGGTTCATGAGATCAAAAAAGACAACCAACGTATCTACGCTGGTCTGTCCAAGCTCATTTACGAGCAGGGCTCGGCCGATTATATGGATGCTGAAGAAATAGGGCGTCTTATCGTCAGTACCAATAAGAAATATGCGGAGTCGCTGGGCAAATCGATCCGGTTCCGCCTCGATATCGACACGGCGCTGCCCGCCCTGCACGTATTTACGATTCTTACACTGGTAAACAATCTGGTGGCCAACAGCGTCGAGTCTATGGACCAAGAAGGTTGTATTCAAATAACGGCCGTCCTTTCCGACGGATACATAAAGATTCATGTGAGCGATAACGGTCCAGGTATTCCCGCCAAACGAAGGGAGCGCATTTTCACTCCCGGCTACACGACCAAATACGATCCTTCCGGTACACCGTCTACAGGGATGGGATTGTTCTATAGCCTGGAAGTAGCGGAGTCTCTGGGAGGCCGGCTCGAACTGCAAGAAGATGACGGGGAGGGCGAAACGGTGTTTACCATCATTTTGCCGTTACATCAAGTAACAAAGAGGGGATAATTGTCATGCGTTTTTTTATTGTTGATGATGATCAAGGTATCCGCTCCATGCTGTTTGATATTATAGAAGACGAAGCTTTGGGAGAGGTTGTAGGAGAAGCCGAGGACGGATCTCAGGTATATGCTGAGCTGCTGGAGCTGAAGAAAGTCGATATTTTGCTGATCGATCTGCTCATGCCACTTCGTGACGGCATTCAAACCGTTAGGGAGCTCGTGCCGTTGTTCAGCGGCAAAATCATCATGATCTCGCAGATTGAGACCAAAGATATGATAGGCGAAGCGTACTCGCTCGGCATCGAGTATTATATAGCCAAGCCGATTAATCGGCTGGAGGTGATTGCTGTCATCCGTAAAGTTGAAGAGCGGTTGCGTCTGCAGAAGTCGATACAAGATATCCAGAAATCGTTGCAAGTCCTGAACCTGGGCAAGTCGCTGGATCGGGCCGATGCGGCCAATGCCCAGCCGGGCATTACTTCCTCAGGCCGCTCACTACTGTCCGAGCTTGGTATGATCGGAGAAGCCGGAAGCAAGGATCTTCTCGACATGCTTGAATATTTATATGAATACGAAACCACGGCCGTTGAGCCCCATTACTTTCCGTCCCTTAAGGAGATCTTCCGGGGCGTAGCCCTACGCAAGCTGGGAAGCTCGGCATCGGATTCCGACATCGCCAAAGAGATCAAAGCCTCGGAGCAGCGCGTACGACGGGCACTTTCCCAGACGTTGAACCATGTCGCCTCCCTCGGGCTGACCGATTATTCCAACCCGAAGTTCGAGAACATCGCTTCGAAATACTTCGACTTCACCGAAATCCGAAAAAAAATGATGGAGCTGCAAAACGACGCCGATCCCTCCCTGACACAAACGAAGATCAACACGAAGAAATTCGTGCAGGTGCTTTATTTGGAAGCGAAGCGGCTTATACATTGAGGGATGTGGGTCACCTAAGGACATTCAACCAGGAATGTCCTCTTTTTTTATCTCTACTTGCCAAATTCCTCCTCGCAACACAAGGATTATCCCATAGATTAAGAGAATTTATAGAGAATTACTCCTCCATAATATAGTTAATCTGGAACAATACAGCCAAAAAAAGCGACATGATTGGAGACTGCAATGACTTTCCCCATTTGGATCAACCTTGGTTTTATAAAACTGCACCCTCATATGATATTTGAAGCATTAGCTTATTTTATTGGTTTTCGTGTGTACTTACACACTCGTAGTAAGGACAAGATTCCGGCAGAACAAGGCTTGTGGGTCATAGTAGGCGCGATCTTAGGAGCTGCCATTGGTTCTAAAGTGCTGTATTGGCTGGAGGATCCTATGAAATCTTTAGAAAACTGGCATAGTTACACCTATTTAATGGAGGGAAAAACGATTATTGGCGGACTTCTTGGTGGTCTGATTGGTGTGGAGTGGATCAAAAAGCGCGTTGGCATTACTCGTTCAACTGGAGATGATATGGCACTACCGATTATTTTGGGCATGGCAATTGGGCGTATCGGCTGCTTTATGACTGGACTTGATGACCATACTTATGGCACTCCTACATCTTGGCTTACAGGCGTTGATTTTGGCGATGGTATCCCCCGTCATCCTACACAGCTATATGAAATTGCATTCTTGCTCCTGCTTGGCGGTTCACTGCTTA
Source organism: Paenibacillus sp. UNC451MF (assembly GCF_000686845.1). Taxonomy (GTDB): domain Bacteria; phylum Bacillota; class Bacilli; order Paenibacillales; family NBRC-103111; genus Paenibacillus_S. The sequence continues at coordinate 2,940 of NZ_JMLS01000046.1, forward strand.
GATGGAAACACCGGATGAATATGCGTGCAATCCTGACACCCCCAACTTCAAAGACAATTCCAGATGGAGCTCTTTTTCAACTATTTATGACCGGATATCTCTCGTTTCGCTTTGTGATCGACTTTATCAAGCCAACACCTCACCCCTTTCTAGGCCTTAATAATATCCAGCTAGCTTGTCTCGTGGGCTTGATCTATTACATGGTTTTATTGTCCAAATGGATCGCAAAATCACCAAACACTCATAAGGAGGAATACAACAATGTTAACTAAAAATAGACCCTACATCTTTTACGAGCTTACGAACAGCATCTGCTCCCAGTGCCTGCGAAAGGTGGAAGCTAAGGTCATTATAGAGGATGATCAAGTATTTCTGCTCAAATATTGTGGCAAGCATGGCCGCGAAAAAGTATTAATCGCCAACGACGCAGCCTATTACAAGAAGTGCCGCGAGTTTCTAAAGCCTGCTGAGATGCCCCAGCATTGGAACACACCGATACGCTATGGTTGTCCGTATGATTGCGGGCTTTGTCCCGATCACGAGCAGCATAGCTGCCTGACATTAATCGAGGTCACAGACCGCTGTAACCTCCAATGTCCAATCTGTTATGCAGAGTCTTCGCCGCACCGGGAATCATGGCGCTCGCTAGAACAGATCGAGAAAATGCTCGATGCTATCGTCCGTAACGAAGGTGAACCCGATATTGTGCAAATTAGTGGTGGAGAACCGACAATCCATCCTCAGTTCTTTGATATTCTCGACCTTGCCAAAAGCAAACCGATTAAGCACATTATGGTTAACACCAATGGCATTAAAATTGCCCAAGACCGTGAGTTCGCTAAAAAATTAGCGAACTATATGCCTGGCTTTGAAATTTACTTACAGTTCGATAGCTTTCAAGAGGAAGCATTACGAGAGTTGCGAGGCGCTGATTTGCGGGACATTCGCCGCCGGGCGTTAGAACATCTTAACGAATTCAACATCTCGACTACATTAGTCGTTACCTTAAAAAAAGGGTTAAATGATAATGAGATCGGGGACATTATTCAGTTCGGCCTGAAGCAGCCTGCAGTGCGCGGCGTTACCTTCCAGCCTATTCAAGCTGCAGGACGTTTAGAAGATTACGACCCAGCAAAGGATCGTCTGACACTTAGCGAGGTCCGTCAACGCATTATTGAGCAATCTGGCGTTTTCCGTGCCGAGGATATAATCCCTGTTCCATGCCATCCCGATTGCCTAGCGATGGGTTACGCGCTGAAGCTTGGTGAAGAAGTGCTGCCTCTTACGGGTTTGATGGATCCGCAAATCTTATTGGAAGGCGGTCGCAACACCATCGTATTCGAGCAGGATCAGACGCTCAAATCGAAAATTTTCGAGCTATTCTCGACAGCCCATTCTCCAACCTCTTCAGCACTTTCACTTAAAAACCTGCTATGCTGTTTGCCTATGGTCGCCGTTCCAGACAATATCAGCTACGATAATGTGTTCCGTGTTATTGTTATGCAGTTTCTGGATCGATACAATTTTGATGTGCGTTCCGTCAAAAAATCTTGTGTCCATATCGTTCACCCTGATGGAAGAATCATCCCGTTTGATACATATAATATGTTTTATCGTGGAGATCAGGAAAAGAAGCTAGCCGAACTACGGGCTGAATTCGATTTACAGGCAGGAGGTATCACTAATGAGTGAAGATGACATTAAGGCACCGAATAACAATCAACACGAAGAAGAACCAATCCCTAGTGTCCAAGAGCCTGAAGGACTGAATCCTTCTCCTCCTATTAACCCGCCAAGCCATGCCTTGCAGGTATGGAAGGGTATCGGATTGTTGCTGCTGCTGCATCTGTTACTGTTCATTGTTCCTGTTGCCTTTTTCTTCATAAGTGTCGCGCAACTCGTTTACCTGATTCCCGCTTTAATTCTTTTTCGTAAGAATAGAGGCATCCTTCAAGGATTACTGATTGGTGCGGGAATTACTTTTCTGTTGAACGCAGCCTGCTTCGGTCTCTTGCTTGGTGGAGATCTTAGAATATAGTGGAGAATGAATTGAACCGATAATAAATGGAATGCAAGTGAAAGCACAGAGAAAGCCACTCCTTAGTATGGAGTGGCTTCTTAACGAAACCCATGAACTTAAAATTCTGCTACAGAGTTAGCCACCACATTCCCGCGCATTCCGGCAAATGAGTCCAATTCCGTTCAACAACCCGCTTCGCCGTGGATTCTCCAAAGAAAAATCTAGTTATCTGCTCCGCTTGTTGAATATTATCGAATGTATAATCCGTGCGAATCCATTTATGATGAAATCCGTAATCTTGAACGAGAGCGGCATAGTACGTTTTCAAAAATTCCGGCGGATTGGGCTGTTCTTCCCCTGTGCCCATCGTTTCAAATATAAGAATCATGCCGTTAGGTCGGAGCACACGCTTCATCTCCGCAATAATTAGCCTCAAATTGTCCAAAGCATCGGGAACATCGGCATTTGTCAGGTAACACACCGTCCAGCCCGCAATGATGAAATCCACGCTATGATCCTCTAATGGAAGCGATCTGTGGTCTGCAACCACGGTTCTCCAATGAGTATAGCCCTCCTCCTGCAAACGATTAGCGGCTATCTTCAGCATGGCTTCGGAATGATCCAAAGCGACTATTGATTTGGCTTTCGATGCCAATTCAACCGTAAATCTGCCTGAGCCTGCTCCCAGGTCCAGAATATCGAGTCCTTCCAAGCCGACCAGCTCTTCGATGGTTGAAAGCAGCGGTTTTTGTTTGGAAATCATCAAGTGATACTTGTCTGCTTCTTGTTGATAAATTGCATCATGATCTGGCATATTAAATCCTCCCTTAAGTTGAATGAACCGGTTCGCATTCATCATAAAGCTTAACGTAACGGCAAGGTCAACACGCATTTTTTCCAATCTGCAGAGCTCCCACTCCTGCTCTTATATTCAGCACCTGATGGTTATACGGCAGCAATCCCGTCCATACTGGACAATATAACCTTTTCTGAGAGCGGTGATGGAATGAACGAGATTGGATTGTATATCAAAACAATGCGGCAGCAGCGAGGCGTGGACATTATGGATTTTGCTAGAGAGCTGGGGGTATCCCCCGATTATTTAAGCAACCTCGAATCGGGTAAAACGAGGACGCTTCAGCTGGAAATCATCAATAAGTTGCAAAATGAATTTCAAATAATAGAGGCCAACGAGGTTGAGCCGTATATCGAGAATGATGTAGGTACCCGAATTGAGCATCTTGCCGTATCTTTACGTGCATTATATGACAAAGATCCCAAAGCCGCTGAATATTTGATAAGCGTTGTCGAACAAGGATTCGAGTGGATGATAAGTTCAGGCATGCTTCAGCAGGATGCTTTTCTGAAAACAAATGGCTCCCGTTTAGAGGGAAGTTCCTCCTTTTAAGCTGTATGAAAATAAAAGGACCCCCAGCGGGTCCTAATTTCTGTCTACCTATTTCATATCTTTTTTTAATATAATCTATCCCGCACTGCCCCGGCTTTTGGTAAGTGTCACTCTACCCCAAAGCCATTTACGAATAATTCCGTAAACAATAACCACAGAGATCGCCCCTGAAACATAAAAAATAATTAAGTTGTTTACATACCTATGTGAGTACTCCCCTTCCTTACCATAGTAATGAGTACCCAGCATGTTCTCCAGAAGAGCTCCTCCAAACAAAAATGCACACACAATGATCCCAGCAATTAAATAGGGACGAAAGCGATCATTTAACAAAAGTTTACCGTTATTTTCGTTTCTTGATCTGCCTGCCATCCGTATCATTCCCCATAAGCTGCCTGCTGTAACAATTAGAGGAACGATTAACGCTTTTACTCCAAAGTATAATTGCCTAATTTGCTCCAATTGTTCCTTTGAAATCCCTTGCTGGCTTTCCGCTAATCGGAATATCTCTCTAATATTAATCAGCTTGATAGGAAACGATAATTGCTCAAACCAGGCGCTTGTCGCTTGGCGGAATAACCAATTTTCCCGTATTTCTGTTATGCCAAGGGCAAAATAGTGCAGTGAAACAGCTTCCTTAATTAGTCCGTACAAGCCATAGGGAACAAGAGGTATAATGATGCAGAGGATGACCTGAGAGAAGACACTCCCCCCGATAAATCCAATCCAAAGAGAAAAGCTGAATACTGCGCAAAGAATGAAAAGCTGGTGGACATAGTACATCCATATTAAATTATCAGGCAAGTAGCTGCTCAAAATGGTCGTATGGACCACCGCTAATTGAACAATAAGGCCAAGGGTAGATGCACCGAAGATGTGAATTAAACCGAGCAGCCATTTGGACAAATAAATATGCTCTCTCTTTACAGGCATGGCATAGGTAAGCTCCAGGGTCTGATTCGTTCGACCGAAGCCTACGAAAAAGGCGGCAAGACCAACGCAAAGTATAAGCTGAAGCGCGGAAATAGTCTCCAGATCGGCACCAAAATAATATTGAAAAGTGTTCTTTCCTTGCTCCAAGTAGTATTGAACATTCCCCGCCACATTGCTCGCATGGTCATAAAATTGGAAACCACTAATGATGGCCACGACCCAAAGCGCCCATAGTATGTATTTGGATTGCTTATAATTTTGAAACCATAGTCCTTTATGAAGCATGCCTATCTCCTCCCAGCTTGGTAATAAACAAATCCTCTATGGTTACTGGAAGCTCCTCAAGCAGCAGCGGGCGGCTATTCTCCAATACCTGCATCGACCGGTCCACATCGTTTTTGATGAGCAGCGTCGTTACTCTTCCGACTTGCGTTAGTACCTCTATATCGCCAAGAGTGCTCAATGGATTACTCGATGTGTCGGCAAACGCTACCTGAACTTTTTTGAATGTTTGCTGAAGCTCTTCGATACGGATGATAGATTCAATCTCCGCATCGTTCATCATCATAACGACGTCAGCCATTTTCTCCAGCTCCTGCAAATGATGGGAGGAAATCAGAAGAGCCGTCCCCCGTTCGAATACATCCTCTATAAGCAGCTGCATGATCTGCTTCTTCACTATAACGTCCAAGCCGTTCGTCGGCTCGTCCAGCAATATCAGTTTCGCCCGAGTCGACAAAGCCACAATCATGAACAGCAAAGCCTTCATGCCTTTGGAAAAACTGCGTATCGAACGATTAGTAGGCAGCTGGAACCGCTCCATCCATTCGTAAAGCGCCTGTTCATCGAATTGTTCGTACATATGACGATGCAGCCGGACCAATTCTTTGACATTGTAGTTGTTGAACATGCTCATGGAATCAGGAACGTAGTACATCGATTGCTTGACCTGCGGATGGGCCGTCAGATTGACTCCCTCCAACAGCACCTCGCCGTTGTCCGGGTCCAGAATCCCGGCAAGCAGTCTTAACAAAGTCGATTTCCCTACGCCGTTTCGGCCAACCAGCCCAGTGATCGTACCTTTATTGATTTCGAAATCAACGCCTTCAATAATCGACTGCCCATCGATTTGCTTACTAAGATTGCGGACGGTTAACATCGTCTTCTCCTCCCCATTCCTTCAAATATCCGTCGATCCATTGGACCAACGTGTCACGGCTGATACCGATGTAGGATGATTCCATGACTAGCAGCTTTAACGACTCCCGGATTTCCTTGATCTTCTGTTCATTTCCTTGTACGGAGGATAAGGCTTCCGTAACGTAAGTCCCTTTCCCCCTTCGAGTTTCAATAATACGCTGCCGCTCAAGCTCCTGATATGCTTTACTAACCGTGTTCGGATTGATCAGCAAGGAGGATGCAAGCTCGCGAACAGACATCAGCTTATCATTAGGTCTAAGCACCTTTTTCAAAATAAGTTCCTTAATTTGCTGAACGATTTGCTCCCATATAGGGGTCGTGCTGCGCTCATCAATATGAATTGGCAAAGGTAGTTCACCCCTTGTTTGGAAATGGATCCACTATATAACTGCGTGTATTAATACATATAGTACACTTAATACAATAGGATAAACTTTCCTGTTTGTCAACACGTTTTCTTACTCGAACATTTCCTGAGATATTGCAAATGGGTATGATACAATAAATAACAAATAATTGAAAACCAATGAAGGAGAAGCAGCTGATGTCCGATTACGCTTTATCTGAACGCAGTTTAAAATGGGTTATTCATTCCATCCATTCTCGTGCAGTCGTTCGCTCGGTTCGCCAGCTTCTTGGAGGCACTTCTTCCCTCATACTCCACCTATCGTTGGAAGTGGAAGAAACGGTGCAGGAGGTCGTCCTTCGGCTGTTCGATAATACCGAATGGCTGCTTGAGGAGCCTGATGCAGCCCATCATGAAGCCGAATGTCTTCGATGGGCTGCCAAGGCGGGACTTCCAACGCCACAGCTTATCGCTTGTGACGTAACCGGTAGCGAATGCGACATGCCCGCTGTCCTCATGACATGGATCGAGGGAAGAGTCCAACTGGAGCCAACTGATCTTAAGTCTTGGGTGAATGGGCTTGCCGAGACTCTTGCAGCTATACACTCTGTGGAGGCGAACGATTTCCCTTGGATTTATTCTCCCTATATCGATGTGGCTTCTCCTGAGAAGCCCTCTTGGTCGAATGTTCCTCAGTTATGGGATGCTGCAATCCGCATCGTCCAAGGGCCACAACCTGCCGCTGAGCCCTGCTTCATCCACCGGGATTATCATCCAGGCAACGTTCTGTGGATCGGTGAGAAAATCAGCGGTGTCGTCGATTGGGCAAATGGCTGCCGTGGACCGGCAGCCATCGATGTCGGACATTGCCGACGGGACTTGGCCCTGCTGCATGGAATACCCGCTGCCGACGCGTTCTTGTCCGCGTACATGCTTCACGCTGGGGAAAGGTTTCGTTACGATCCTTACTGGGATCTCTTATCGTTAATGGATACCCTCTTCGGTTCCCCCACCGTAGACCCGGGCTGGGAAGCTTTCGGTATGAATGGATTAACCGACGAAATGATGAGGAAGCGCACAGATGAATATATGATAAGCCTATTGAACCGCTCATCGGAGTCTGGTCTTGCGACGCATCTAGGAAAAAGTTAAGCAAGAAAGGAGAATATATGAAGGCATTGAAGCTTAGTGTATTGGATTTGGTTCCCATTCTAGATGAAGCTGATGCCACCTTCGCGCTAGCCAAGGCCGTTGAGTTGGCCCAGACAGCAGAACAATTGGGTTACAAACGGTATTGGACGGCAGAGCATCATGACATGCCTAACCTGGCCTGCACCGCTCCAGAAGTACTCTTAGCTCATATCGGAGCGAGAACGGAAAGCATCCGGCTCGGATCGGGGGCTGTGCTGCTGCCGCATTATAAGCCGCTCAAGGTAGCGGAATCGTTCCACCTGCTCGCCAGCTTGTACCCGGGACGGGTGGATCTCGGCATTGGCCGAGCCCCAGGCGGGTCAGCGCATGTAAGTATAGCGCTTAGCGGCAATTTCCTTGAGAATGTCCGCCTGCTTCCAGAAGCACTGAAGGAGTTGACTAAGCTGCTAGAGGGCAGCTTCGAGCTTGATGGGCATAAGGTGACCGCACGCCCTACTCCCCCTGTGCCACCGGAGTTGTGGATGCTGGGCACGAATCGCAAAAGCGCCGCTTACGCCGCAGAGATCGGAGCCGGTTATGTGTTCGGGCAGTTCATGAGCGATGTGGATGGAGAGGAAGTGCTTGCTGCTTACCGCGATGCATTCATTCCATCCCCACTATCCCCGGCTCCACAGACCATCGTAGCGGTTGGGGTTATTTGCGCCGAAACTGAGGAAGACGCAGAGCAACTAGCCGCGACTGGTAGCATGACTGCGTTCCGTCAGGAGGGCTCTGGGGACGAGCCAGCTTCATCGCTAGCCTCCAGCCGCAAATGGCTGGTAGGAACACCGCACAATATTGCGTCTCGTCTTAAGCAATTATCGCTCCTGTACGGTGTGGACGAATTCATCGTCGTCACCATGATCAAGGACTACAAGAAGCGGCTTCAATCCTACGCTTTGCTGGCGGAGGCTGTCTTCTCAAGTACTTGATTTAAGCCGAAAAATTGGAAGCTGAAGCTCTCTCCACCACGGACAAACTTCTCTATTCGTGCATATGCTATAGCAGCAGAACACGAACGGAGGGGGAGTACTTTGCGCATAACAGACCCTTTGCTTAGTCTTACCCGTACTACATGCTTATGTATGCTTATTACCGGCTTAGGTTGGTTCATCGTCAATCCCGCAAGCGTTTTTATGTGCGTTCAGGAGATTAGAACCGTGCTTCGTTTTTTGTAAGATGGAAGGCTTCACATTTCATCAATAGGCAGCCCACTGCTTAAGCTGAAAGCGGGGCTGTCTTTTTGTTTGTCTGCCTCATTGGCATAGGTGGATATTCCAAAATCATCGGCATTTATTATGACGTAACGTTCGTTCCCCTTTCGGAATGTGATAAGCAGCAAAAAGGGACGCAAAATCACTTCAAGTGATTTGCGTCCCCTGCTCTTACGGGATATTGTGTATGTTGTTCGTATTATACACTGTAAATTGAAAAAGTAAAGGCTAACCGGAAAAATGTTATTTTTCCCGCTGTCTGCGAACCGTGATGGTTTCCCCGCCAATGCCCCAATTGTCCGTATCGACTTCATCGATCACAACCACGGTCGTGTTCGGATTTTTTCCCATCACATCTACCAGCAGCTGCGTGACTCCGCGGATTAATTCCGCTTTTTTCTCGGGTGTAACTTGTTCCTTAGTGATTTTAATGTTGACATATGGCATAGTCAATTACCTCTTTTCTTTTTGTTCATATGATATTCCCGTACCTAAGAAACATGCCCCTAACAAGACGACGCCTGCCGCTCCCCACAGAGCTCCATTGTAGTTATGGGTCAGAGAGGCCAGCAAGCCTGCACCTGTCGGTCCTAACATTTGACCTAATCCATAGACGGCCGTCAAAATTCCGATCATTCGGCTGCTTTGCGTCGGACTGATCTGCCGCGTCAACGTAGTAGCCATACTAGTTATTCCCATGAAAGTGGCTCCAAATAAGACTGCGCTTATTGAGGAACCTAAGGGCGTTGGCCATACAGCTGGCAGCACGATACCTACAGCTTGAAGGAACATCGATACGATTAACATACGGACGTATCCCCGGCGCTTCGCGAGCGCAGCCCATAGAATGCAGGAGGGGGCTGCCGCAAGGCCAACCAAGGTCCATACCCATACCGCATGCCCGGCAAAGGCAGGAATTTGATCTGTTATCGCAACAATAAAAGTACCTGTAACAATGTACCCCAAGCCTTCCAGGCCGTAAGCCGCTATCAGCCATGGAAGCCACTTGCTCGATGGAAGGGGGCTCGTCTGGTTGTTCGTCTGAGTTGGAGCCTCTGAGGGAGCTTCTTCCTTCACCCATATCCATGGCAAAACAGTGCCTGCCACGCCCATTACTGCAAGGGCTACCCATACTCCTTCCCAGCTCCATAAGGTGCTGCCTATCGTAACGAGCAGCCCGCTCGCCATGATACCCAAGCCTACTCCACCGTACAGAATCCCCGACCATACCATCTTGCCTCTGGAGGCAAGAACATCGAGCACAATGCTGGAGGAAAGCACAAAAACAAACGCGCTCACAAGCCCCGAGAGAAACCGCAGTACGAACCATACCGGAACACTATCCGTTAAACCCATGCAGGCTGTAGACAGTACGCTCACAGACAAGCTAAGTCGGAGGAATACAGTTCGTTTCCCTTGCCATGAGAAGATGCCGGCCAGAACCGCCCCGAGCAAATACCCTGCATAGTTGCTAGAAGCAAGATAACCGGAGATTGCATCGGAAAAATGCACAGCCTTTTGCATAAAAGGCAGCATCGGCGTGTAGGCGAACCGCCCGATTCCCATCGCGACGCTTAGAGCTAATACACCTCCCAGGACATGAAACATCGGATGTCTGGTCATGGTTTCAACTCCTAAAAGTTTTCTGAAAAGATAACTGCTACGTTAAGCTTTCTTTATCATAAACGATGACCTTCCATCTGATATAATATAAATATAAGATATTAGCAATCTGAAATAGAGATATCTAAAAGAAAGGTGACCCACCATGGATCTTCATGCCCTGAAGGTGTTTCAAACCGTCTCGCGAACAGGAAGCATTACCAAGGCGGCACAAGAACTAAATTATGCACAATCGAATGTAACGACGAAAATTCAGCAGCTGGAAAGTCATTTTCATACCACCTTATTTTACCGCCATAACCGCGGTATTACTCTTACCTCCAAGGGGCATACTCTGCTTGCTTATGCAGAGCGGATATTCCAGCTAATAGAGGAATCTGCCCAAGCGATGCAGGATGATCCGTTGCCGAACGGCCCATTGCGTATCGGTTCAATGGAAACAACCGCTGCGGTTCGGCTGCCAGAGTACTTGGTAAGCTATCACCGCACTTATCCGAACGTTGATCTGACGCTAACTACAGGTCCAACAGAGGACCATATTCAAGCCGTGCTCCACTATGAGTTGGATGGCGCATTTGTCGCCGGCCCCGTCGAGCATCCTGAATTGCTGCAGATGAATGTGTTACAGGAAGAACTGGCGCTGATTACAGACTCTCTTCACCCGCGCCTCACCGCTACTGCAGATCTGCAAAATCGCACTATGCTGGTCTTTCGTCAAGGCTGCTCCTATCGAGCCAAACTGCAAAGCTTGCTGCATCAAGATGGCATATTCCCCGATAAAATCATGGAATTCGGCTCCCTTGAAGCCATACTGGGCTGCGTTAAGGCCGGACTTGGTATCAGTCTGCTGCCCTTATCCGTTGTGGAGCGCTATATTCATGAGGGTTCACTTCAAATGCATCCTTTACCGAATCAGCACGCCCTTGTTCAAACCGTTTTTATACGCCGCAAAGATACATTGTTAACCTCTGCGCTTGTTCATTTTATGGAAATGTTTCGTTCAGAATCACAAGAACTCTAATCAAAGCCAAACAACCCTCCCCATTTTACGGAGAGGGTTTCTTTATATCATAAGCCTAGACTGTAACCGCATTCAAAACGGCATCCAGCAGTCCTGGGAACCGCGCCTCCAAATCGTCCTTGCGAAGATCCACAATGTGCTGGGTACCCTGGATTTGAACGCGTACTACCCCTGCTTCCCGCAAGGTCCGAATATGATGGGAAGCCGTTGATTTGGCTACAGGAAGCTCAAATGAGCTGCACGGCTGAGCCCCTTGCTGAGCAACTTTGCTGACCAAGCTCAGACGGACCGGATCGCTTAAAGCATAAAGGACAGAGCACAGGTGTATATCGTCAACGGCGGGATGAAATAAAATCTTCAATGACCGCTCCCCCTTTGTTTTTCAAAAAATTTACACTTTTCTTCTTGAATTATAACACATCTCATGATATATTTCTATTGTTCGATAACAATCGAACTTTAAAGCCGAACACCTTGACGTATAGGCTTTTCACATAAAAGGGACGGATATCTACCTTTAAGGAGGCTCTATGAATACCAATTCTACACATCCCGAATCATCCGCTGCTGACACTGGCAACAGCTTTAATGAAAAGTGGGTCATCCCGCTTCTTGGATTTACCGTTATTCTAGTAGTAATGAACACGATGATGTTCAACCTTGCCTTACCCCAAATCACTTTGGATTTTGACTTAACTTCCGTAGCGGCTTCCTGGATTGTTACAGGCTATTCCATTGTTTTCGCTATTTCATCCATTACGTATTCTCGGCTGTCCGATTTCGTACCTATCCGAAAGCTTTTCACGATAGGACTGCTTTCCCTAGGTACAGCTTCCGTGCTTGGCTTTTTCAGCCATCATTTTGTCCCGCTGCTCATCGCACGTCTTATTCAAGCTTCTGGGGCCGCTTCTGTGCCTGCACTAGGCATTGTTCTTCTTACCCGCTACATTCCTTTATCGAGACGCGGTAAATCGATGTCCATCGTGATGTCTGCCAGCTCGCTTGGTCTTGGACTTGGCCCTGTCATCGGTGGCTCCATTACCCAATATTTCGGGTGGAACGATTTATTTCTCGTTACGGCAGTTACACTGCTGCTGGTTCCCGTATTCTACAAGCTGCTGCCAAAGGAACAGCCTCAAAGAGGTTCATTTGATATAGCGGGAGCCGTGCTAATTGCCATCGGAACTACAGGCTCGCTACTATTCTTGACAAATCGTTCCTGGTGGATGCTGGCTGCGGGGGTGCTTGCCCTGGTATTGTTCTGGATGCGTATCCGACGCACGAGCAATCCGTTCGTTCAGCCATCCCTGTTCGGCAACAAGTCGTATATGAATCTTAATGCTATCGGAGTTATGGCCTACATGAGCAGCTTCGTTACATTATTCCTTGTTCCCCAAATCCTGGCTCATCTATATGCTTTGACACCAGGACAGTCTGGTCTAGTATTGTTCCCTGGAGCTGTTCTATCGATGCTGGCTTCCACCTGGATAGGCAAAATGATCGACCGCTTCGGCAACAGCGTTCTGTTCCGTTATGCACCATGGCTGCTCATTGCAGCCGCTGCGTTGTTCGCGTTATTGGCGGTTCATTCCGTCTACGCCATTGTAGTTACCTACATGCTGCTCAGCGTCAGCTTCTCGGCACTGACGACTAGCGTATCCAACGAAATATCTCGCATCGTGCCTAAAGAGCATATCGGCGCAGGAATGGGACTGTTTCAGCTTCTGCAATTTTTTAGCGGTGCATTCAGTGTTGCCGTCACAGGCACCTCGCTCACCATGCAGAAAGGCTTGCCACTCACACATGCTTACGCCAATATTTTTTGGGGAATGACGGTGATTGCAGCTATAGCGATCATTTGCTCTCTGCTATATCGAGCGGAGAAGCAGGGAGGCTCCTTGCATATGAACGTATCAACTCGTGCCGAGGATTAAAAAAACAAGCAGTAGTTATCGTATCCGCTACGATAATTTACTGCTTATTTTTTTAAAACACAGATCTTTCGTGTTACTATTAATGAAGCTATCAACGTTAGATGCATGTAAAATGGCAAATGAAAGAGAGCGTGAACCATTGAATATTAGAACAGCAACTGAAGTAGACTACCCCGAATTAAGAAAGCTATACCTGGAATCACGTCGCAATAGTTTTGAGTGGGAAAATGCCAATGAAATGACCTTAGAAGACTTTGATAAACACACACTAGACGAGTTAATCCTTGTAGCAGAAGATGATGACCATATGATGGGATTTATGTCGCTGTACTTGCCGGACAATTTCATTCATAATCTCTTTGTTCATCCTGATTCCTCAGGCAAAGGAGTCGGCAGTCAATTACTGCAAGCCGCCACCGAGAATATGAATAAACCCTTGCGATTAAAATGCGTATCTAAAAATCATAAAGCATTGAAGTTTTATGAGCGTAACGGTTGGAAGAAGGTTGTTGAGGAAGGTCGTCCAGGAGAAGAGAAATATTGGGTCATGGCCTATGAATAAATAAGGAGCCCCAGCGGCTCCTTAAGTCTGTCGAGAAACTCCGGTGGGGTATTCCCTTCCGGCCGCTGTTGTTATCGGGAAATTTTCAATTTATTCGCTTTACAGGGGATTTCCCGACAACAAAGGCGGACGCTTCCGCTCCTCCAAGGAATACCCCACCTCACGCTTTCATCCAGCTTCTGAATAATTGAGTTTCTCGACATAAAAAAGGAGCCCTAGTGGCTCCTCAGATTGTCGAGAACATGTAAAACTTGAAATCTTGCTAGTATACTCCAGTGGAATATGCCCCTCCAGCCGCTGTTGAAACCCATGAATTTGATTAGAATTAGCGGTATATTCATGGATTTCAAAGGCGGACGTAAACTCCTCCGAGGCATACCCCACCTACCTATATAGCAAATTTCACGTAAAACAGGTTCTCGTCAGATTTAGGAGCCCTAGCGGCTCCTTTTTTTCGTCAACTGATCTGCTTATATACTCGCTGATTGCTCCTTATACTCGTGCCTTACAAGCCCGTGCTTCTCCCAAGCACGACTCTTCCAGCGGAAGTACATAATAATTGCTCGCGACCATTCATCCGAAGCGATAGCAAGCCATATGCCAGCCAAGCCCATGTTCAGCTTGAACACGAACAAATAGCCTAACGATAGACTCATCCCTACCATCGTAAAGATACCAACCCATAATGGATACTTGGCATCTCCCGCGGCACGCAGCGAGTTGATCAGCACAATATTGATCGTGCGCCCTGTTTCCAACACTATGCTCAGCAGAAGCACGTTCGCCCCTAGACGTATGATCTCAGGATCTATTGTGAACAAACCCATAAGAGGTTTGCGGAGCACAATAACTACGGCCACCATCAGCAATGTCGCCGCACTCGCCCAACGCGCACTGGATAATACTCTGCTGTAAGCTTCGTCTTGTCGGTTCGCCCCCACCAATCGACCTACGATAATGGAGGTACCCATCCCGATGGCAATAGCGAATAAGTAAATGAACATCGAAATGTTCGATGCATATTGCCTTGCCGCCAACGCCTCCGCCCCGAGGAAGGTTGCATAAAATAAGAAGATCGTTTGGCAGCCATGGTACATTACCTGCTCCATAGCGGAGGGAATCCCGATTTTCAAAATATTACGGATATATTCCACCGATAAGGAGAAGTAATATTTCCACTCAATACGCACTTCCATTACCCGATACAAAAGCCATAGAAAGACAAGCACTGCCAAGGCACGGCTTCCTATCGATGAAATAGCGGCACCTTGTACACCCAGCTGAGGGAAGCCAAAGTGACCGAAAATCAATGTGTAGTTCCCCACTATATGCACAATATTCATGCCTAGCGACACAAGCATCGCGTGCTTAGTAAAGCCGTGAACCCGAATGATCGCTGCCAACGAATTAATGATCGCCTGCAAAAAAATACCGCCACCCACGATATGCAAGTAGTTTTGCGCATGAACTAGTATCTCACCCGTTAGGTTTAACGACTTAAGCATGCTGCCACTGAACAAAATAAACCCTACACTGATCAGCAGGCCGACTAGCAAATTAAGTGTAACGGCATGAGCCGATATTTTGGCCGCTTCTATGAGCTTACGGGAGCCGATATACTGCGCTACGACAATCGAAGCCCCGTTGCCGATAACCTCCAGAATGAGGATGGCAATACCCAAGTATTGATTCGCCGCACCCACGCCTGAAACAGCATTATCCGAAATCGCGCTAAGCATAAACGTATCGGCGATACCCATAAGCATAAACAGAAACACTTCCAAAAATATCGGCCATGTAAGAAAAAATAAATTGAACTGCTCCGTCCTTCCTCCGTGCTGCTTCCCTTGAATGGAATCCATGATGTCACCTTCTCTTTTTCGTTCCGTTCCATTAAACTCAAGGTATCGTAGCACAGTTCCAACCCTATTGCACGTACAAAATAAGCATTTTACAAAACTTTCATAATGGATACGCTTACTTGGAATCATGATCTAAAGGTTATCTTATCCCCTAAGATTTACCCGTCAAGGTAGCTCTAATTCTAAAGCTTCAAGGTGCGAAGTATCGTTTAAGAAATGAACCCTTCTGCTTTGGCTCGCCGTAATTTCCACAAGATGAATGGCTGTGTCGCCGTTGTGAAATCCGAACTCTTTAGTGACCGGCATTTTCAAAAAAGATCTCAACAGATTATTGATCACCCCGCCATGAGCTACAATGGCAATTCTATCGTATGAGGATGAGCTCAGTATTCGGGAAAAGATAACTTCAATTCTCATACGGAACTCGATATCCGACTCCCCGTTTTCAATCCGTTCATGAGCCTCTTTGGGTCTTGGATACTTCTTGGCCTCTTCATAAGATAACCCGGCTAATACTCCATTATTGTGCTCCATAAGCTCATCCTCATACTGAACTGGACATCCTACGGTGTTAGCTAGCACACCCGCCGTTTCACTCGCTCTTCTTAAGGTGCTGGCCCAGATGAATTCAGGAGGGAATCGCCTCTTCACCTTCTCCGCCATAAGTCTGACTTGCTTGCGGCCTAGCTCGGTTAGCGGGAAATCCGCTCTTCCTTCGTGCACCTTTAATATATCCGCTTCAGACTCCCCGTGTCGGATCATTAAGATCTGCATTTTGGCCTCCTATAGAAATAAAGTATTTTTTTCAAACCCATTCTGAATCCAACTTGCCAAAGCATCGCGTCCAGGAGCACCCATAATAAAATTCAGATCGTCCTTCGGATGCATCCTGTAATCTGTGATTTCTTCTAAAGGAATCCATGCAATTCCAATTTGATGAACATCAGGCTGTGCGCCTACCTGGGCTTCTTGCTCGTTCGACATGCTGCATAAGAACGTAAAATCGATCTGGTGAACATCCTGCTCATGGTGCGGAAATCTGGAGTCTCTTTTCCCAATGAATTCATTAATGAACAGCAGATGCTCTGGGTTGACATGAAGGTTCACTTCCTCCAGTACTTCCCGAATTAACGTTTGCTGGATCGCTTCTTCATGCATCTGCCCTCCGCCGGGCAGCACATAAAATTCGCCTTGCAATCCGGTCCTCCGTAATACAAGCAGCGATTGGTTTTTTATGATGATAGCTCGTGATGCCGTTCTAATTTTTTTAGCTGCCATCCTTTACCTCTCTTCACAATTACTTTTGCCGGCCGGCTTCAATAACAATAATAGGTTTTACAGGAAAAATATAGACTTATATTTTCAAATCGGTTATACTACTATTATAGGAGCTGAAGATAGCACCCTTTGCTTAAAATCTGTCAAAAACAGGTTTATGATATTTAATAACTCGATACACATAAGATAACCACCCTTGCCGGTGGTTTTTGTTATTTTACGGGAATGCATAAGAAAACAAAAAAAGCTTGATTCAGAAAACTGAACCAAGCTTTGCTTATTGTTATTGATTGTTGAAGATGGCGATGCCGTCTTTGTTGTTGTATCTTTCTGTTGCTTCCTTGACGATTTCGTTACCGCCCTTAGCTTTGTACTCTTCGATAACTTTCGGCCAATCGGAGATTGGCTCTTTGCCGTAAATCATTTTGACCATATGGTCGATGATTAATTTCGGACCTGTATCACCAAGCGGAGTCAAATCTGGATATTTCGAGAATGCTTTCAGATCCGGGTTGAAGCCGATACCTGGCAAGCCCTCTTTGGATAGAACAGTATCAAATGCTTTCAAAATGTCTTGACCATCTTGGCTCACGCTTAATTGAAGCTTGTTATAAGTAGAGTCCGATGCCAGCTTCAACGTGGTACGGAAAGATTCTTCTTGAGTCTCTTCCTTATTCGTCGGAACTTTATAGTTGATTTTTCCGTTCTCAACCGTATAGTTTTCTCCCTCAACACCTAAGCTGAAGAATTTTTCTGCTTCATCGGTTGCCATCCATTCAACAAACTTCATGATGCCAATAGCTTTTTCTTTATCAACGTTTTTGTTGATATAGTAAGCACTAACCATTGGGGAATACAAGAAGTATCCCGATTTTCCTTCAGGTCCTTTAGGAGAAGCAATAACATCGACCTTAGCGGCAGGATCTACAGCTTTAAGATTCGTTCTGAAGTCTTTCAAGCCTGTCCCAACGTTAGCCGACCAGATACCCGATTTACCAGCATTAATGTTTTTGCTGTAATCTGTGGAGGAGATCGTTGCAAAGTCTTTTGGCATCAAGCCTTCATCGTACATGGTTTTATACGTTTGCAAAGCTTTCTGCATGTTTTCTACATCAAAAAACTTCGGCACGATTTGATCGCCTTGCTTTTCAAATTGATCCTTATACGGAAGCACGTCAAAAGCGCCCAAAATAACGTCGGCATATTTGAAGTTTTCACGCATTTGGTAAGGATTTTCTACGCCCAGCTTCTTAAATGCACGCAATACATTCAAGAACTCGTCAACCGTTGTAGGTACTGGCAATCCTGTTTTTTCCAAAAGATCCGTACGAATATAAGTACCGCGACGGGATGGATTCGTCAAATAGCTTGGAATTGCATAAATTTTACCTTTGTACGTTACAGAGTCCCAAGCTGCTTTAGGAACTTTCTTATACACGGTAGGAGCATATTCTTTCAAAAGATCGTCCAAAGGCATAAATACGCCGGCTTCTACTGAACCCGCCATATCTTTCCCTGTTGGCATATCCAAGCTTCCAAGCACGTCTGGAAGATCGTTACCAGCGAACATCATGCTCATTTTTTCACGTTGAATCAGGCGTACATCCAATTCCGTGTTAGTCAGCTTGTTCAATCTTTGAATCCATTTGTCCTTGTTCAAGTCAGGGGAACGTTGTGCGTAACCGTCGCCTGAAGTGATCGGATAAGCGATAGAAAATTTTAATGGACCTTTATCCCCTGTTTTACCTGCCGAGCTTTGTGCTTCCTCACCTTTGGTAGAGCAACCTGCTATGGAACCGGCTGCAAGCGCTGTAACCATGACCATACTTACTGCTTTTTTCATAGTAATCCTTCTCTCCTGATGTTTTATCTCTATTTCTATTTTTAATCTCAACATATCTTAACCTATTTTCGACTCCGACCAAAACGGTCTTAATTACGGGACGTTGTGTTTTTTTACGATTTAATTTTTTTATTATAAATTTTTACATATTAAATTTGAGCGTCAGGACAACAAAAAACCGCCCGACAAAGGTGCCGGACAGTTTACTAAGGTTACACTAATAGAGGGCTTCTGAGTGGTGTTTAAAGTCTTAAATAAGACTATTATACATTTCCATGGAATGAATACACAGGAATTTTGTAATCTCGGCTTATAACCATCTTGACGGGGAGATTGGCAAACAGCTCATTCGCATTATCCACTGCCATCCATTTAACCTCAGTAATTTCCTCATCGGGATCGGATACTTCTAGCTCTCCTCCAACGATGACCGCTTCAAAAGTGAATAATAAAGCATGATGTCCCGCTTCTGTAAAAAATACTTCTCTGACCGAGTGTAAACCCTTTACTTTTACCTCCAAACCGGATTCTTCCTTGGTTTCCCTTAGTACAGCTTGCTCCAAAGTCTCACCCGGTTCAACGGCTCCGCCCGGCAAGCTCCAATACGCTCCGTTGCCATTTTTATTCTTGACCATCACTACATTTTGACCCGCTTCATCCCATATCAGCGCAATGGCTACATCGACTCGCTTTAACATAAATAGGAATCCCCCTAATTTAATAATACTTACGAAACTGTGGTAGAAAAATAACAAATAAAAAATGGATATTAGGCTTGTCGAAAAAAAAGAATGACGGGCGCATCCGGCACCCGTCTCTCCAACTATACTCGTTAAAATTTCAACACACGATCAGATATCCGGGCTGTCACTATGTGCCCGCCATAAGAATTGGAGTGACCGCATTCCAATGGGGTCGAGCTTACAAAGCTGGTCTCCCTTCCTTCGATGCTGAGAGCTCCGTCTTCCAACGTGATGATCGCATACAAAGGCTCCTCATAAGGCGCGCACATCTGCAACACTGGATATTGTTCAGATACTTCC
>NZ_JMLS01000047.1 GCF_000686845.1 Paenibacillus sp. UNC451MF
GCCCCACCCTTGTGGCAATGAGCTCTCTGCCCTTTTTGCAGGCGGTGCAGCTCATATCCATCGCGCGCATCTTTGAGCGCCTGGATGTATTCGTCTCGCTATTGATTTATATTGGTCTGTTTATGAAAATGGTCACCTTTTACTTATGCGCGGTGCTAGGGCTGGCTAACTTGACGTCTATTGCTTACCAACGCTGGGTATGGCCGGTGGGCTTACTTATTTTGATCGCCGCTTTTATGGAGCCTAATTACACCTATCATATTTCATTAGGCTTTAACCTCAGTCTCAAGCTGTTTCCAATATTTCAAATCATTATTCCTCTATTCCTTTTCATGACCATGGTTATTAAAAAGAGGAAGAGCATAACGTCCACCTGAACTGGAAGCACCGTTATTTTTTCACGACTCGAAAATTTTCCTGAATCAACAGCCAGTTTTGCGGAAAGTCCAGTCCCAGCTTCCAATAGCTGATCCCGCGGAGATCCAGCTCTTTGAGCAGATTGAATTTAGCTTGGATGGATCGCGCGTCCTCGAACCATACGATATGCCGCTTGCCTGCATCATCTGTATATTGAAAATGAGGCGCTTGCGCGACGTAATCATATTCAATCCCTACCCTGCGCTCTCTAGCCAGGTTGATCGCCTGCTGAGGACTGAGCGCTTTTGCAAATCGTCCCCCGGGTACATAAGGCAGCGTCCAATCATACCCATACAGATTTTGACCCATCATCACTTTGGATGCCGGCATTTCTGTAATCGCATATTCGAGCACCCTGCGTACCGATGGCAGTGGAGAAACCGGCATCGGCGGCCCCCCGCTATAGCCCCACTCATAGGTCATTATTATGACAAAGTCAGCTACCTCACCATGTACCTTATAATCATGCGCTGTGTACCATGCTCCGGTCTGTGTTGAGCTTACTTTAGGCGCCAACGCTGTCGACATTAAGAACCCTTGCGCATGAATTCTTGTTGCCGCCGTTCTCAAAAAATGGTTGTAGGCCTCCCTGTCGGATGGACGAAGATGCTCGATATCGAAATGAATATCGCGGAAATGGAGCTCCTTCGCCGTGTTAATCACGTTATCCAGCAAACGATCTTGTACGGCGGGATCGTTCAATACGATTTCCCCCAGCTCCGCACTGAACTGCCCTTTTTCCAAATTCGTGACGACCATCATCAATGTAACGCCTTCTCGATCCGCAATAGCGGCAAAATCATTGAGCGGAGGAGCCTTAAGCGTGCCATCCCTCATGATATGAAAGCTAAATGGTGCCAAGTAAGTAAGATTCGGTGCAGCATCAGCAGCAGCCTGATGGAGCGCTGGAGACACCTGTTCCCCCCTCGGTTCTACATAGGCGTTAATCTCTGCACTTCTACGCGGCCGCGGAGGAACATAAAGCCGTGTTCCCGCCTGCAATGGGACACTCCCGTCCAAATGATTCGCTTGCGCTAGCGATATTTCCGTCACACCCAGCTTGGCTGCAATCGACTGCAGGCTATCTCCTGGCTGTACCCAATAATACATTCCTACAATAGGAATGACTAATGCTTGACCTACGACAAGACTCTCCGGAGCCGATAATTCATTAGCCTCAGTAATCGATTCCATTGACACGCCATAAGCGCGGGATATACCATACAGCGTTTGTCCGGATTGCACAACATGAATTTGCATATAACCTCCATTCTCAAACCCGTACTGCGCGTCCGGGCTGCGAGATCATCCGTGAATTTGCTCTTATTCCCATTGTATTTCTCTCTCCGACAGATGATGCTCCATAACACTATTAATTCACGATAAAGCAGCATAGATATAGAAACAGAGAGCATAGGCCGATCCGGTTTAAGGAGAATAATGGAGGAGGTTATTTGAATGACCATACAACCGCCCCTTTTGCAGCCCGGGGATACGATTGGAGTTGTGAGTCTGGGAAGCCCGCTCCCTGCCTCCGATATAGACAGCGCGGTCACCATACTGAAAAATATGGGGTTTCAGGTGATACTAGGCAACTATGTTTATGCGGATAGCGGTTTTCTTTCGGGAACAGACGAGCAACGGGCATTCGACTTAATGAATATGTTCGCTAACCCGCAGGTGCGCATGATCTTACCTACACGAGGAGGAGTCGGCATTGCGGGAATACTGCCATACCTGGACTATCGCACTATCTCCCTCAATCCGAAAATTGTGTCCGGCTACAGCGACGTTACCGTACTATTGAACACGTTGTATCAATTCAGTGATTTAATTACTTTCTCCAGTTTAATGCTGATCAACTTCCGTATGAACACGCCTGCTTATAATTTCAATCAGTTTTTCGGAATGATCTCATCCACCGCCTATCCCAAGCCGATTCAGAATCCACCGGGCATTCCTCTTGTGCCCAAGGTAGCTGGCAACGTTACAGGCCGGATCGTAGGCGGCAATCTGACTTCCCTCGTGGACACGCTCGGCACTCCATATGAGATCGATACCCGTGGCCGCATCTTATTTCTTGAAGAAACGCACGAGCAGATCAATAGAGTGTACCGTATGATCAATCATCTAAGGCTGGCGGGCAAATTCGCTGACTGTATCGGGATTGTCATGGGAGAATGCACCGACTGTCAGACTTCCTATGGCAAAACTTACGACGATCTGATTAACGAGGTTATGGTTCCTTTGGGAAAGCCGATGCTTACGAATCTTTCCGCTGCGCATGGTACCTATAAAGCCGCAGTTCCGATAGGCGCTACCGCCAATCTCAATACGCTCAATGCTACATTAACTGTAATGGAGCCTACAGTAAGCGCAAGATAGTATTGCTCTCTTCTGCTTTAAGAGGCAGGATACAAGTACCCACGCGGGGTATCTCCATACAAAAGTTGATGATCATTCTTCTTGGGAATACCCCAATGCGAACCTTCAATTATCAGCTTCATAGGTTTCTAACAAGGGTACTATATAAAGTTAGTACTCTTTTTTTGCATGCGCTGCGTATACAATACAAGTATAACTTAGCACCAGGTATTAAGAGCCTGTCCAACAAAAGAGGAGTCGATTCCGATGCCCATCCTTATCGCAATCCTGAAGATAGTATTCCGTCTATGCTTTAAATTCAAAATATCCGGTCTGCACAAGCTGGACTTCAGCCAACCGACCATCCTTATGCCTAACCATGTATCGCTCTTGGACGCGATCCTGCTGGCTGCCTACCTGCCGGAAGAAGCCGCGTTTGTCGTCAACACCAAAATCGCAAAGCGATTCCGGCTTGTCCTCAAGCTGCGCAGGCACATTACCGTAAATCCGTTGAATCCCTACTCCGTAAGGACAATGGTAAAAACGGTCCAAAGCGGCGTACCGCTCGTCTTGTTCCCTGAAGGGCGTATTACAACAACTAGCGGGTTGATGAAAATATACACCGGTATCTCTTATATCGCGCTAAAAACCGGAGCACAGCTGGTTCCCATCGCTATCAATGGTGCGGAACGCTCCAAGCTCTCCTACATTGGCCGCAAAATAAAAACCGTCTGGTTTCCAGTTATCGATATTCAAATCGGCGACGCTTTCGTTATCGAGCCTCAACCGAATGTATCCATGAAACGTCAAAAGGAGCAGGCAGCAGACACAATCCTGCTAGCTCTGCAAGAACAGCTGCTGCAAAGCAGATTAAAGCCGCAAGTCAACCTGTTCGACGAGCTTCTTCTGCAGGCTTCCCTTCACGGGAAGCGTCGAATCATCTGCGAAGATCTCTCGCAGCGCATGACTTACGGCAAGCTGATCACGGCTTCGCACATTTTCGCTCGCATGCTTCGGCCGGTACTGAAGGAACAGCCTACAGTTGGGGTGCTGCTTCCCAACTCCATCGGTCATGCGATTGCTTTGTTCGCTCTATTCCGTCTCGGTATCACCCCGGCCATGATGAACTTCTCTGCCGGGCAGCAAAGCCTTCTCGATGCTTGTGAAACAGCGGGGCTGGAGACGATTGTGACTTCCCGCCAATTTATCGCTGCTGCAAAGCTTGAACAAACCGCGAATGCCTTGGCAGCTAAATGCCGCCTTATCTACCTGGAGGATGTCAAAGCATCCGTAGGGTGGAGCGATCAGCTCGCAGGACTGCTGGATCAAATGACTGGCAAGAAGGCGGTTACGGGAAGCCGCGATGTCATCTTGTTCACCTCCGGTAGCGAGAGCAAGCCAAAAGGGGTCGTACTCGGACACGAGCAGCTGTATGCCAATATACAGCAGGCCAAAACCGCATTCGATTTCAACTCATCCGATACTTTGTTCAATGCACTACCGATGTTTCACAGCTTTGGGCTCACCGTAGGGACGCTGCTGCCGCTGCTTACTGGCGTGCCTGTGATCCTCTATCCAAGTCCCCTGCATTATAGGGCCATCCCGGAAATTGTGTATGACCGGAATGCGACTATCATGTTTGGAACATCCACCTTTTTGGCTGGTTATGGTCGGGCTGCGCATCCATATGATTTTCATTCGGTCCGTTATGTCGTTGCCGGAGCAGAGAAGCTCAAGGATGAGGTAAGGGAATTATGGAGCCGTAAATTCGGTATACGGATTTTGGAAGGCTATGGTACGACAGAAGCGGCTCCAGTCATTTCTATCAATTCCCCCCTTGCTTACAAGCAAGGTACGGTTGGCCGGATACTGCCTGGCTTGCGTTACAAAGTCGAACCTGTTGCCGGAATCGAATCGGGAGGAAGCCTCCATATTCAAGGACCTAACATAATGAAAGGTTATCTGATTCACGGCAAAGGCTTCATCCCATGCCCTGAGTGGTACGACTGCGGAGATATCGTAGAATTGGATGCGCAAGGCTTTATGACGATTCAAGCTCGATTGAAGCGTTTTGCCAAAATCGGCGGAGAGATGATTTCTCTCCAGCTTGTCGAGGAAGTAGCCGCAGCTTGCTTTGCAGATCCTTCGCTCACTCTTGCTGCAGTCAGCGCGGCGGACGGCCGCAAGGGAGAACGTATCGTTCTGTACTTGACGAAGACGGGTTACAATCTGCAGGAGCTCAAGACTTACATGGCTGCCAAAGGCTATTCGCCGCTGCTGCATCCGTCTCGCTTGGAAACCATAGATAAGCTGCCGCTGCTAGGCAGCGGTAAAACCGACTATGTCGCGCTTAAGAAATATACTGATTCTGTAACCCAAAAAGGAGCGGAGCATAATGAATCCCAGCCTTCCGACAAAACCAGCATCCACAACCAAACCAACCGGGCATAAAGCGCTGAACGCGCTTTATGTGACGCAATTTTTATCTGCTTTCGCGGACAATATGTCCCTATTGGTCATCTCAGGACTACTGACCCGAAATGGATTTTCCGCTGAATCGTTGGCTCTGGTGAGCATGGCTTTCTTTCTGCCTTACATCCTGTTGGCACCTTTCGTTGGCCCTTTCGCAGATAAATACCCCAAAGCCTTGGTGCTGGTAGCGGGAAACGCCCTCAAATTGCTTGGGATTGCTTTGCTCCTTATCGTAGATTCCTCAAGTATTGTCATGCTCATGCTGTGTTATTTTACCGTCGGCATCGGGGCCGTTGTCTACTCCCCAGCCAAATACGGTATCCTGCCCGAGCTAACGGCTAACGAGCAGGAGCTTTTCAAGGCCAATTCCAGAATCGAGGCTTACACCATTCTCGCCATTCTTACAGGGATCGGCGGTGGCGGCGCCATTGTTGCCTCGGCTTCTCCGTTATGGTCATCATTAGTCTGCGCCGCCCTGTATGCTGTATCGCTGTGCATGACCTTTCGGATTCCAAGAACGCATGGTGATCGGTCAATCCGCTATACTCGAGAAGCTTTGCAGTTTTACAAAAGCGCTGCCCAATTGTTCCGCAATCCGATAACGCAATTTTCACTTATTGGCACAGGTGCCTTCTGGATGAGCTCCGCCGTTCTGCGCACAGCCGTCCTAGCCTGGATTCCGGTTTCACTAGGCTTTCGTTCCGATGATGTTCAAGTATCTCTAATCCTTGCAACGACTTCCATAGGCATTATCGCCGGGGCCTTCCTTGCTCCTAAGCTGATGCAGCTCAAGCAATTTTTCAAATCCGTTCATTTTGGTTATATCATGGCAGCGCTGATCTTTCTGTTTCCTTGGATTCACAGCACTCCGATCGCTATCTTATTGCTGTTAGCTGTCGGCTGTATGGGAGGTATCTTCATCGTTCCCATGAATACAGTGCTGCAAGAAGAAGGGCTGCGTATCACAGGGGCCGGCAAAACTATTGCCGTTCAAAACTTGATAGAGAACATCTTGATGCTGGCAGGCTCGGGGCTGTATTACGCAGCGGTCGATATGGGAGTATCGATTTCCGGTGCGATCGCTTTTCAAGGTGGCATCCTTCTGCTCTTCCTTGTTTTCCTCAGCTTTAAAATGAACAAACTGAAAGTGCAGCATCACTGACTTTACTTTATGACATATATTAAAGACCTCTCCCTCATGGATGAGGTTTTTTTGCTTATGGAAATAATTTCGTTTCACCCATTGACATACCCCATGGGGGTATATTATAGTGAATGTATCGAATAACAATCTAACCTCAATTTTAATAAATAACCTGTTGAAGGAGATGATAAAGATGAAACATATTACATTAAATGTAGCGGGGATGTCATGCGGACACTGTGTCCAATCGATCGAAGGAGCGTTGAAGAAACTCGGCGCACAAGGCAGTGTCGAACTGGGTTCCAAAACGGTATCTATTGAATATGATGAGACCATCCTTTCCTTGGAGTCCATAAAGAACGCGATTGAAGATCAAGGCTACGAGGTTAAATAATCTGTATAAAGCATCACTTATTTTTTTTCACATAAATATACCCCATAGAGGTATATAAGAAGGAGTTGTCCCCCATGCAAGAACAAGAGCAGCATCAATCTACCCTCCAAATATCGGGAATGACCTGCGCCGCCTGTGCCAACCGGATTGAAAAAGGGTTGAAGAAAATGGACGGTGTAGCTGAAGCAAATGTCAACTTCGCTCTAGAGAGAGCTTCCGTTACTTTCGATCCTAATAAAGTAAGCCTCGACAGCCTTGAACAAAAAATTCAAGCCTTAGGCTACGATACGATAAAAGACTCCGTAGACTTCGAACTAAGCGGAATGACCTGTGCAGCCTGCGCGGCAAAAATAGAAAAAGTGCTCGGCAAGCTCCCCGGCGTCAACTCGGCTACCGTTAACTTTGCTCTCGAAACCGCTCACGTAGAATATTCAGCAGCTGAAGTTACAGTCGAAGACATGATCAATCGGGTTCAAAAAATCGGCTACGAGGCACGCGTTAAGCAGGATCATGCCCCGGATACCGACCATAAACACAAAGAAATCGCCGCGCAGAAGAGAAAAATGTGGATCTCGGCTATTTTATCTCTTCCACTGCTGTGGGCCATGGTTAGCCACTTCTCGTTTACTTCATGGATCTACTTACCTGATTTCCTCATGAACCCATGGGTTCAGCTAGTATTAGCGACCCCGGTTCAATTCATTATCGGCAGCCAGTTCTATGTCGGTGCCTTCAAGGCACTACGCAATAAAAGTGCAAATATGGACGTTCTTGTCGCTCTAGGTACCTCCGCAGCGTACTTTTACAGTCTTTATCTCACGATTCAGTGGGCTCTTGGCGCTAATGGACACCACGCACCGGAAATGTATTACGAAACAAGCGCAATTCTGATTACGCTCATTTTGCTTGGCAAGTTGTTCGAGATGCTAGCCAAAGGCCGTACTTCTGAAGCTATCAAGAAGCTCATGGGCCTGCAAGCCAAAACGGCTCTAGTCATACGTGATGGCCAGGAGCTAAGTGTCGCTGTGGAGGATGTTATCGTCGGTGATGTAGTTCTTGTTAAGCCAGGCGAGAAAATTCCTGTCGACGGCGAGGTATTGGACGGAATTTCCTCCGTCGATGAATCGATGCTGACCGGAGAAAGCCTCCCTGTAGAGAAAAAAGCCGGTGACGCCGTCATCGGGGCCACCGTGAACAAAAACGGAAGCCTGAAAGTTAAAGCGACCAAGGTCGGTAAAGAAACGGCGCTTGCACAAATCATTAAAGTTGTAGAGGACGCTCAAGGCTCCAAAGCGCCGATTCAACGGATTGCGGACCGCATATCCGGGATCTTTGTCCCTATTGTCGTAGGAATCGCTCTTGTTGTATTCCTGATTTGGTACTTTGCCGTTGTTCCCGGTGATTTTGCAAGCGCATTGGAAAAAGCCATCGCCGTGCTCGTCATCGCTTGCCCATGCGCACTGGGTCTTGCCACTCCGACTTCGATTATGGCCGGCTCCGGTCGTGCTGCGGAATTCGGCATCCTCTTCAAAGGAGGAGAGCACTTGGAATCGATGCACAAGATTCAAACGATCGTCCTCGACAAAACAGGAACTGTAACGAAAGGCAAACCAGCTTTGACCGATGTTCGAGTCTTGGATATGGATAAGCGCGAAGTGCTGCAGCTGGTAGGCTCGGCTGAGAAACAGTCTGAGCATCCGTTGGCGGAAGCTATCGTTGAGGGTATCCGTGAAAAAGGAATTCAACTGTCCGAACCGGAGCAGTTCGAAGCGATTCCGGGCTATGGTATCCGTGCCGTTGCAGCCGGCAAAGAAGTTCTTGTCGGTACCCGTAAGCTTCTCGACCGTGAAAGCATCGATTACACTCGACTTCTTAACGAGATGGAGCAGCTGGAATCTGCCGGCAAAACCGCTATGCTGATCGCCATTAATGGGCAATTCGCTGGCTTGGTTGCAGTAGCCGACACGATCAAGGAAACATCCCGTGAAGCGATAGCACGGATGCAGCAAATGGGTATCGAGGTCATCATGATTACCGGCGACAACGAGCGGACAGCCCGCGCCATTGCCGATCAAGTTGGCATCAGCCGCGTGCTTGCGGAAGTACTGCCTGAAGGCAAAGCAGACGAAGTGAAAAAGCTTCAAGCAGCAGGCAAAAAAGTCGCCATGGTAGGCGACGGCATTAACGATGCACCCGCGCTGGCTACAGCGGATGTCGGCCTTGCAATCGGCACAGGCACTGACATCGCGATGGAAGCCGCAGACGTCACTCTGATGCGTGGTGAGTTAACCAGCATCCCGGATGCAATTCTTATGAGCAATAAAACAATGGCTAACATTAAGCAGAACTTGTTCTGGGCACTCGCTTACAATTCGCTTGGCATTCCAATCGCTGCTATAGGGCTGCTTGCACCATGGGTAGCCGGAGCTGCAATGGCGCTAAGCTCCGTATCGGTTGTGCTCAATGCACTCCGGCTCCAGCGGGTCAAATTGTAAGGGACTCGCGAAACTCAGAGTGTCGAGAAACCGATGATGCAGTATGCGTAGTACTCCGGTGGGGTATCCCCTTCAACCGCTGTTATTCTCGGGAAATTTCAATTAATTCGCTTTAGCATTGGTGATTTCCCGATGACAAACGCGGGCGCTATCGCTCCTCCAGAGAATACCCCACCTCCAACCTACGCAAAACTCAGTCTATGCTTTCGAAGCAAGTTTTGCTTCGCAAAACTCTAAGGAGGTTTTCCCATGACCACTCAAAAATTTGCCGTTACTCCCGGCTTCGAAGTAGGAGGAAGTCTGTTCAAGCCAGAACAGCTGGCAGTTCTTGGATCGCTCATCGGCCGCGACGCCAAGATCGAGCTGACGACCTTCAAACAACTGTATGTGGAAATGGATGAGGAACGCATCGATGAAGTACAGCGGCAGCTGAAGGAGCAAGGGCTCTTCATCTACCCTGCTGGCTTCTATACGAAAAGCCTTATCGCCTGTAACTTTTGCCGAGGGGCCGAGGAGGCCGGGCTGGATATGGCAACCGCACTGAACGACGCTATATCCGGGCTCCCGACTCCGAGTCCTCTCAAAATCGGATACGCCGGCTGTGCACTTGGTACCAGTGAGCCCCTGCTTAAGGATATCGGGGTCGTTAAGATGAAGGATACTTACGACATTTATGTGGGTGGTGAGCCTAAATCCATTAAAGCGGCTGTTGGCGAGCTATTTCTGTCCGATATCCCTGCAGACAAAGTCATCCCTGTTGTCCGTAAGCTTATTGAGTATTATCAGCAAAATGCCAAGAAAAAAGAAAAATTCTCTAAGTTTATCCAGCGAATTCCTATAGAGACTTTACGCAACGCCGTTTAAGGAGGCCCTTTCGTTGAGCAAAACCATCATGATCGTGGATGACGAGGAAAAAATTCGTGAAGTTGTCGTCTCGTATCTGCAAAACGAGGGCTTCCTCACTCTCGAAGCGGCAACTGGTGCGGAAGCTTTAGCTTTGCTTCATTCCTCCATCATCAATCTTGTCATCTTGGATCTTATGCTTCCCGACAAAACTGGAGAGGACGTATGCCGGCACATCCGGTCTACCTCTCCTATTCCTGTGCTTATGCTAACCGCCAAAGTATCGGAAGATGACCGGGTTCACGGGCTAACCTTGGGAGCAGACGATTACGTATTGAAGCCATTCAGTCCCCGCGAGCTCGTCGCCAGAGTCAAAGCCGTTCTGAGAAGAACTCAAGACGATATGCCGCTCGCGGACCGGCTCTCCTTTCACAATGACGAGCTGACTATCGATCCTTACCAGCATGAAGTCTACAAGAATGGGCAGCGTGTCAGCTTAACGCCCAATGAATACAAACTGCTCATCCTATTAGCCCGAAATGCAGGGCGCTATTTTACGAGAGAAGAGCTCGTCGAGAAGGTTATCGGCTTCGATTTTGAAGGAGATTCCAGAGCAATAGATCAGCACATCAAAAACCTTCGGCACAAAATAGAGGCCGACCCCAAAGCCCCCATCTTCATCCTTACCGTGTATGGCGTCGGTTATCGATTTGGCGGAGGAATCGAGTCATGAGAGGACTGTATCGGCGGTTTGCATTTACCTTTATCTGCATAACATGCGGTATCCTGCTTATCGCAAGCATCGTCTTCATTCTTGAAACCCACTACCACTTTGCATTGTATCAGCATCAGTCCATGGACATGGGTGCAGATAACGCGCAGTTGAATGCGCATTTCGAACAAGCCCTTGTACAATCCGTCATTTGGACTGCCGTAGGCGGCATAGCTTTAGCCTCTGTTGTAAGCCTGTACGTTGCTAAGCGAATGACTTCCCCTCTGCTGGAGATGAAGGCTGCAGCCATGAAAATGGCCGAGGGCAATCTTCAGGCACGAACGAAGCTCGTAGGCAATGACGAAATTACGGATCTGGGGCTATCGTTCAATCATTTGGCCGAACAGCTGGAGAAGCAGGAACAGTTAAGAAAAACAATGACTGCCGATGTTGCTCATGAGCTTCGCACTCCCCTTGCCACTTTAAAAAGCCATATGGAAGCGATGATTGAAGGAATCTGGGAGCCGTCTGCCAAGAGGCTTAAGAGCTGCCACGAGGAAATCGAGCGGTTAATTCATTTGGTTGGCGACTTGGAGCAGCTGACCCATTTGGATTCACCGCATTTTCAATTACACATGAAATCGGAAAATATGGTTTCCATTGCATCTCAATGTGTACAGGCCATGCAAGCAGCCTTTCAGCTAAAAGGCGTACAACTGACGCTGCACAAGCCTAATGAAGACATCTTCGCGATAGTAGATCGCCAGCGAGTATGTCAAATTATCATAAATGTTTTGTCCAATGCTTTAAAATACACGCCTGTCGGCGAAACTGTAGCTGTAACCATGGCAGGCGATCATCGGAGCTCAACTGCGACAATCTCCGTCCGAGATACGGGTATAGGTATCGAGAGTCGAGAACTTCCCTTCATCTTCGAACGATTTTATCGGACCGATAAGTCGAGGGATCGCAAATCAGGAGGCAGTGGCATAGGCCTTACCATTGCGAAAAAGCTGACAGAAGCCCACTGCGGCAAAATTGAAATCCAAAGTGAAGTTGGTCGAGGCACGACGGTCCAAATCCATTTTCCAATAAAATCGAAAAAGAGCAGCTTATCTACACAGGATCTTCAAAAGTCCCGGATATAATCGATGTATTAGCTTACGAAGCAAGTTTTGCTTCGCAAAACTCTAAGGAGGATCCCAAATGAAAAAAGCAGTTACAGCCATAGTATTGACCGCGGTACTATTAACGGCCTGCGGCAAAGCAGCCCCCTCTTCTACTGGTCATGAAGGAATGAATATGAGTTCACCAGAACCAGGCGGACACACAGGACACAGCGCTGAAACAGCCAAAACGGACGAAGTAAAGGCGACCTTTACGCTCACCCCGGATAAACCCCAATCCAAGAAAGATGCGCAGGCCGGGATTCAAATCACGGACAACAGCAATAAAGTCATTGAAAACTTCGACTTGTCTCATGAGAAGAAGATGCATTTGATTGTGGTAAGCAAGGATTTGTCTTACTTCAATCACATCCACCCAGACTATAAAGGCAATGGGTTGTTCGATATTACGACCCAATTCCCGGCAGGAGGACAATACAAGCTGTTTGCCGATTTTGTTCCGACAGGTAAGAGCTCTACGACCAAGAGCCAATGGATCACGGTCCAAGGCAATGCTGCTAAGCCAGTAGCCATTCAACCCGATACCAATATGACGAAGGTTGTTGACGGCAAAGAAATTACGCTGGCTTACGATCCCTTGAAATCAGGCAAGGAAACGACGCTTACCTTCACAATTAAAGATGCTGCCACTAAAAAGCCAATGACAAACTTGCAGCAATATTTGGGAGCTGTAGGTCATGTCGTTATTTTAAGCGACGATGCGGAGCAATATCTGCATGTGCATCCTATGGAGGAAAAGGCGACCGGACCCGACGCCAAATTTATGACCACCTTCCCTAAGAGCGGCGTCTATAAAATATGGGGGCAATTCCAGCACGAGGGGAAAGTATTTACTGTGCCTTACGTTGTAAAGGTTCCTTAAAAGGACTCTCTTCCAAAAGAAAGAGGCCGTCCGCAGTTCAAACTGAACTGTGAACGGCTTTTTTCATGTTAGGAATGCTTAATAGCTAGTTAACAGCCAATTTGTCTTCGCCCATGTCAGCTTACCGGAGCCTGATCCATTGGAAGCAGTGAGTCTTGCCTTTAATGTCGCAGGATCATCTGTTGTGTAGCTGTATGGCAGCGAAGTAAAGCCGTTCCAGGAAAACGCTTTGACTGCCGCAGGAACCGGAGCAAGAGGGCTGCCTGCAGTATCGCTGCTGCCTCTGAAGGACGATCCGTTCAAGGAATACATCGTATCCAGAACACGGATTTTGCCTGTGTAGCTTGCATCGGAAGCATCTGCCTGATTATTGCGAACCGGAGAAACAACATCAATAATTTGTGACTTCTCAAGCAGTACAGCTCCATCTTCAGTAGAAATAGCACCATTACTCGTTACACCGAAATGATAGCCTTTGGAAG
Source organism: Paenibacillus sp. UNC451MF (assembly GCF_000686845.1). Taxonomy (GTDB): domain Bacteria; phylum Bacillota; class Bacilli; order Paenibacillales; family NBRC-103111; genus Paenibacillus_S. The sequence continues at coordinate 13,373 of NZ_JMLS01000047.1, forward strand.
AAAGTGCCGATTCCATGGCAGAAGTGATTTTTTGCTTGGCCGCATAAGCAGCCGCATTATCCATGACGATATTGTACGCGTGGGTGTTGCCGCCTCTCAGACGAGGCATCCGGTCTTGGATGTCCAAGTAATAGTTATGGTGCAGCGTAACTTGCAGATTCGCATTATCCGAGGCAAATTCCGTTGCACCGATAAGATGACCTTTCTTTTGCGAAGCTGCGATGGCGATAATGTCGGCTTTGCTAAGACCTATGGAACTGCCGCGCAAGTAAGCATACATCGGATAGGCCGACATATTAGCTTCCATGGCGTTGATTTGCTGCGTTACCCAACTGTTGGAGCTACGGTCATCGCCTTTGAAGGTAGACCAAGAAATGGTGACACCGTTGCTGCCTTTTTTCACATCGACAAGACCGTCATAAGCTTTGTTGAATGTGCAGTGGTCGATCCATACTTTGGAGCTGGCACCTTCAATCGTTACATAATCCCAATCGTTTTTATCATAGTTTCCTTTGGTGGACTCATCCCACTCCCAGAGCTCGTCAAATTCAAGATTGCGGATGATAATGTTGGAGCAGTATTTGATATCGAAGGAAGCATGCTTAATTTTGGCTCCGTTAGCGGAGAATATGGTCAAGCCGTTGAAGCTGTCGATATAGATTTTGCTGACTCCCGTCGTTAGGAGAACCGGATGTGTCAGCGGCGTATTGTTGGCCACGAAAGGAGTTACCTTAGCAGCGGCAGGGATTTCGTTCCATCCCAGGTTTAGATCGTTCATAATCTCAATGACCTTCACACCAGAGCCCTTTTTGAGTGCAACGGCCAGATCGGTAGCGTTATATACCTTTTTATACCGGGAATCCGTCTCAGGAATGTTGCCGCCCCCTGTATTGCCTGCCGAGAAGCCTGCGAGATTATATTGGCTGAGGGTGCCTGGTGTTGATGTAGGAGTTGGCGTAGGTGTCGGAGTTACCGTTGGTGTTGGTGTAGGTGTAGGAGTTGCAGTTGGTGTAGGCGTTGGTGTGGAGGAAGAAGATGTGCTGTCCGAAACCGTAATATTATCGAATTTCGCTGTCGTTTTGAAGGCAACAAGCCCCACGGCCCCTGAAGTTAGGCTAGTATCTGTCGCAGTAAGATGCAAGGTGCCGTTAACGTACATTTTAATGGAGGAACCGACCATTTCCAGCTTGACCGTATACCAGGTCCCTGTTGCAAGACCAAAGTTCGTCTTCGTAGCCAAAGTTGTCGTGGAACCGCTTACTTTCTTGCGGATTTCCAGAGTACCTCCACTGCTGTTGTACAACGATGCAGCATAGAAGTTGTTGCCGTCCTTATATCTTCCTGCCACATAGGTACGGTTGGAGCCGTTGAAATTATCGATTTTGACATTTGCCTCAACGCTGTAATCCGTCCATGTCGAGCTGCCTGCCGATGTGCGTCCTTCATCCGTGCTGGATTGATAATAAACATAGTTACCGTTATCCTGTACAACAGACCAGGTGCCTGTAGTCGATGTCCAGCCATTCGAATTGCCGTCATCGAAATTATCGCTGAACAAAGTCGCTGCACTGGCAGGATACATAACGAACAAAGAGAACATGAGGGATAGACAAAGAATGAATGCAGCGTTTCTTTTACCGAAGTTAAAGCTTTTCAATAAGCTCATAACTTACCTCCCAATGATTGTTTTCTTCTGCCTCTTGCCTTTGTTAGAAAGCAAATAAAGAAGAGATGCGCCTCCTGTTTCACCTCACCCCCTCTCAGCCGCTTTAGTGAAGACCCACATCCGGCTAACGCAAAAATTAATCACCATCATTCCGCCTGTCACGGCAAGCTTCGCCCATAACACATTCAAGTGCCCGTATTGGGTGAGCAGCATTAGTCCCAGTGTCGATAACCCTAAGGTTACACCGTTTAACAGCAAGAACCGTAAGAAGGTGGTTCGTCCCGTACCAGAGCCTGCCTTCTGTCGAAAAGTCCAACGACGATTCCAATAATAACTGTTCAACACACCGGCAAAATAAGCGATGCCATGGGCTCCATAAGCCGAAATTTCGCATGCCGAATACAGGACCAGGAAGACGCAAAGGTCCACGGCCGTATTCAGTATACCTACTAGGTTAAACTTGATCAGCTGACCGATCGTTCGGACAGACTCATCGGATAGCTTCATAACGATCCTCTTGCTCGGCATGGGTCTTTGGCTTGCTCTCCTGTTCATACCCTGCTCTTTCCCAAATAATATAAAGCGGCCGCCCCTTCGTCTCATCATAAATACGCCCGATATATTCCCCTATGATCCCCAAGATAATCAGCATAATTCCGTTGAAAAATAAATTGATCGCAACAATCGAAGACCAGCCGGTAATCGTTGTATCCGTGAACAGTTTTTGATATACCACGATCAAAATATAAATAAAGCTGACCGCTGATAAAATAAATCCCAAGTATGCCGCAGCCTTCAACGGTTTGTAGGAAAACGAGGCGATAGCGTCAATAGCGAAACGGATCATCTTGCGAAGCGGATACTTGGTAACCCCCGCCCAGCGTTCCTCTCTCGTATATTCCACGAAAGTCTGCTTGAAGCCGGTCCAACTGACAAGACCACGCACATAGCGGTTCTTTTCGGTCATTGCCTTCATAACGTCACACACTTTGCGGTCAATTAAGCGAAAATCTCCTGCATCCACCGGGATATCCACACTCGTCATCGATTTCAACAATCGGTAGAAGAGATGGGCGGTCCATTTTTTAAACATCGTTTCGCCCTTGCGTTCCAAGCGTTTGCCGTAAACTACATCGTAGCCTTGCTTCCACTTGTCGATCATCTCCAAAATAACCTCTGGAGGATCTTGCAGATCCGCATCAATAACGACAACTGCCTGCCCTTGCGCGTGATCCATCCCGGCTGTAATAGCAATCTGATGGCCAAAATTACGGGCAAAATTCAAAAGGCGCACATTCGCATCCTCGCGGCACAAGTCTTTTACGATATCGGCTGTCCGATCTTTGCTCCCGTCGTTTACAAACAGCAGCTCATACTGTTCATCGAGCGTATCCATCACCAGTCTGAGCCTTCGATAGGTCTCTTCAATGACTTCCTGTTCGTTAAACATAGGAACGATAATGGAATACCGTATGTTCTCCTGCATAGAGGTCCCTCGTTTCAATTATGGAATGCGGCCAGTTGTTCACCGGACTTCTAGAAAAACTGCCATTGCGGAAACCATTTCAGCACATGTTCTGCATACGACCGATCCACTATAAGACCGGACAAAACCGGATAAAACATCAAGAAGCAAATAGCAGCAGCAGCCAAGTAAGCATATAGCCAGCCTATTTTTCCCTGTTCCGACTCTTTTATTTGCCTGTAATAATACGTGATCGCCAAAATGGAGAATGGTACCATCCCGAAATAATGATAAATAAACGTCATCCGCGGTACGAACATCCAGGGAATATATTGCGAGAAAAAGGCGATGACGATAAAAATAACCGTCGTGTTCCTGGACTTTATCATTTTGAAAATAAACATAAGGATGGATAAAAATCCGACCCACCAAACCAAAGGATTACCGATGGCTACAATGCTGGATATTGTTCCGGGTGGCAGCTCGGATGCTCCGTAATACCATACCGGCCTGCTCATGACAGGCCATTGCCACCAAGAAGAGCTGAATGGATGGGTGCCTTTAAGCTGGCTATGGTAATCGAGCATTTGCTTCTGATACGACCACACCTCGCCTAAGCCATGCCCTGTACCGGGAACAAGCATGAACGGAATATACGACATTACGTAGATGGCTGCCGGAATCAGGACATAGAACACGATGCATACGACCAACGTAATAAGGGTCCTCTTAGGAAATACATCCCGGATATGCCGCCACCTTGCTTGCTGCTTATCATCCGAATGAAGTGCCGTCGCCAAACCTTTTCCGGCTGCAGCATACTCACGATAATGCCAGAACAGCCACAGGAAGAAAATCAATGCCAAGCCGCTGCCCGCATAGAGTACAATCCATTTGGATGCAGCTCCTATGCCAAAGAACAGTCCACAAAGAGCCAACAGTACCAAAGACTTCCGCCAGTCCGCCTCAACCATCCTCGTTGAGACATAACGGTACATGAAGTAGAACATCAGCAATATAAAGAAGACTCCGTATACGTCGATAGTAGCGATTCGCGTTTGTACAAAGTGGAGTCCATCCACTGTCAGTAAAAAGCTAGATACAAAAGCATATTCGCTCCTGCCGAACATCCGCTTGCCGAGCAAATACATAAGCGGAATCATGGCAATGCCAAACAACGTGCCCACAATACGCCAGCCAAACGGATTCATTCCGAACACCATGATCCCCATGGAAATCAACAATTTGCCGAGTGGCGGATGCGTCCATTCATAAGGCTCGATGCGATGTAAATGCTCGTACGCGGTACGTGCATGATAAATCTCATCAAAGTAGGTTCCATTCATGAACGTCGACCTGTAAGCAGCTTGAGAAGGCTCATCCACCAGCTGGCGAACGGTATCTGCTTTGGACGGAGGGTCCATATTCTCTCCCTTAATGGAGAGCACAGGTACAGGCGTTTCACTGCCTGCCGCGTAGACAGCAAGCTCGTTAAGCGTGAATGTAGGACGTTCAACGGTCAGCTTAATATATCTTCCCGTTTGGTTTATCGGAACGATCTGCCACATAAACACTTTAACGATATCGTTCGACACCTGAATCGGAGCGCTCCAAGCCTCGCCATCCTCGCTGATCTCATAAGTAAAGCTCCCGTCACCGACTCCCGAGAAGCTGTTGATCCTGTCGATCAACTTATTCTCTCCCAAATCCAGGATCACCTGTTCTCCGGCCTTGGATGCTTGCCAGCCTGTCTCAGGCGCTTTCATAGAACCGAGATGGTACAAAGCCAGTATCGAATAAATCAATACCAGGCCACCCAACAAGAGCGTGTCCTTTCGTCCCCAATTTAAAGGCTTGTGCTCCGGCAGCTGCCATAGCATAGTGCGATGCATTCCCGTTTCCGCTGCTGCACTGGTTTGCGCTCTAGCTTCGCTGCTGCTCTTGCGTACGTCTTCCTCCTCCAGCCCCTCAGCTAATCCGAACCTCTGATTCCTAACGATCGTTAGCCAAGCCCATCGGCATAAATAAAGGAACAGCCCAACGTTGACCATCGAAATGATGGTTATAACAACATCATCAGCAGGTATATGATAGGACTGATGCAAACTGTCCAGCAGTACTTGATCCACATTGATGAAATGGGTCAGGCTCAAACCAACAAAGCTATACAGCAGCCGCCTGTCGTGAAGATATACGAACCCCATGAGCAGCAATAGCAGCGCATAGAACAAATATCTCTCATGCATTTTAGTCAGAACAATGAACGCTCCGGTCATGAGTATACCGGCGATTACGGCGAGCTGCGTCTCATCCTTATTGCTTTTCAGGTACAAATAAACAGCGTACAAAAGCACGCAGGCCATCAGCACAATACTCCATGACTGATAGGTGAGGAACAGCGCCCGATCTGTAATCGGAGCGAAGTTGCCTCCTAACAAGCTCATCAAATTGTAAGCATTCAAGCTTGCGTACGGATAGGACGCTAGCGTGCCGAAATACAAACTAAAGATCCATAACGGACCCTTCAATATAAGAAAAGGAGCTGACAGCAAGCTGAATACTGCTAACCCGCTAAGGAAGCTGACGAAAAACGACTTCCAGCTGCCGCGGCGAAAGAACACAAGCAGTAATAGCGGAGCAAACAGAAGTGCTTGCGGCTTAATAAGCAAAGCGACGGCATACAGAACGGATCCTTGCCGCAGCTTGCCCCGCATGATAGCCTCAATAAACAAAAACATCCACAGCATAAAAAAGGAATCGACCTGGCCCCAGCCTGCCGAGTTGACTATAATCGCCGGGTTAAGCAAATACAATACGGAAGCTCCGAGAGCGATAAAGCTGCCCGCGTGACGCGCTCCCCATCGGAAAATAAGATAGGACGTCGCCAGATCTGCAGCTATCGCAGGGCTTTTCAGCAGTACCAGAACCCATGGCGAATCCCAGGATAAATGCAGCGCGCTGCGAAGGATGCCGATCACGTATAAGACATAAATATATCCAGGCGGATAGTCGACGAACATATCTCCTGTATAGAAGCGCATCGGTCCTGCTGAGGCAGCGTGATCCGCCCAAGCCTTGAACGTGTTGATGTCCACATCGTATCCGTACACGCTGTATGCAATCACCAGTCGAATGACCAAACCTAATCCAAGAACCGCCATACTGATTCGCCCGACCATGGCTGAATCCTGACGAATCGTTCCTTCCCGTATCCAATAGCGGTAAACCAAGCCGAACAGCAGCATGAAGAGCATGCAGTAGATCCATGTAGAATTGATTTCCTTCGCCCCCATTGATCAAGTGAATCCCCCTGATTGCCGCTTTTTCGTTTGCAAAAGGAGGCGTCCGAATGATGCTGGAGCAGCATCCGAACGCTTTATCACTACTTATTTATCCATCTTAAGCAATACTTTAATTATGACCGATATCCGTTCCGCTAGGCGTTCCCGCTCCCTTCATGTCGCTGCCAGATACCAGCTTCAGGAAATTACCTAAATTCGGGGAACCGTCTGCATTGCGGGTTAGTGCAGGTGTCAAGCTGACAAAATCGTCATCGGCCGCTACCAAGCCTTTGGCATTGGTGCTTTTGTTGTTTTTCCACCAAACGTTGGAGCTGCTCACATCAGTTCCGCTCGTTTTGTCGCTGGAAGAGCCTTTATAAGACAAGTTGTTCGTAAATTGGTGCGTGCCGGTATCAAATGCGTAATTGCTCTGTCCATTGTTGTAGGAAGTATTATTCTTCAAAGTAATGGAGCCAGGATTGCTATTGTACGTGAACCCGTGCTTTTTATTGAGATAGGCAACTGAATTGATCACGATGTGATTAACGGCGATTTTTTCTCCGCCCAGTTTAAAGCCGTTCCCGTCGCTGTTGCTAGTACTGCTCCCTGTCGAGGTTTGGCCGTTATGATGCGCAATACTGTTCTTGATGGTTACAGGACTGATGGCTCCCGTGTCCGTCTTAGTGTACAGATCCCAACCGTCGTCGGTGTTGTAGGCGGAGATGCACCCATCGAACACATTGCCGGGGCCGACTGTCAGCTTAGCAGCAAATCCATCGGCATCCTCCCCATTGTCTGGGTCAAAATTATCATGAGAATACGTGTTAATAATTTCGTTGTAGCTAGGCCACTCGCTATTGGAAGCCGATGACGCGTATCTGCCGATTTGCAGACCGGTATCCCTGTTATTGTGGACATCAAGATTTTCGATCCGATTATAGTTGCCGGCTACATAGATGCCGTTATCCGCGGAGCCCCTAACCTCCAGCCCTTTGATGTACCAGTAGCTGCCGTTGATTTGCAGTCCTCTGGCATTTTGGGAAACGTCCGAGGCATTATAAGGCTGTGATGAGAAATCGAGCACCGGCTTTTCCGAACCATAAGCAACGATTTGTTTTTTGGCGCTGGCCGTCCCGCTGTTCGTACGATCTATTGTAATCTGAGTGGAGTAAGCATACGTCCCTCCACGCAAATAAATCGTACCTCCTGGAGCCACTCTCGTAATCGCGGAAGTCAGTGTAGTCGGGCTGCCGATGGCACCCGAGTTGCTATCCAGACCATTCGGTGCCACATAGAGAGTACCTGATGTCGGTGTTGGCGTTGCTGTTGGCGTCGGCGTCGGTGTTGCTGTCGGTGTTGGCGTTGGCGTTGGTGTCGAAGTCGATGTCGAGCTGTCCGCAACGGAAACGTTATCAAATTTGGAGACCGTTTTGTAGGCAACCAGCCCTATCCCACCAGACGTTAAACTGGAGTCCGTGGCGGATAGCTGTAAAGTACCGTTAATATACATTTTAATAGAAGTTCCAATGATTTCAAGTTTTACCGTATACCATGTGCCTGAAGCCAGTCCAAAGTTTGTTTTCGTAGCTAAGGTTGTTGTAGAACCGCTTACTTTTTTGCGGATTTCGAGTGTTCCACCGCTGCTGTTGTATAAGGATGCCGCATAAAAATTATTGCCATCCTTATATCGCCCTGCGACATAAGTACGATTGGAGCCATTCCAATTGTCGACCTTAACATTGGCGGTCACGCTGTAGTCCGTCCAGGTTTGGCTGCCTGCAGATGCGCGTCCTTCATCCGTGCTGGACTGATAGTACACGTAAGAGCCCCCATCCTGCACGACAGACCAGGTTCCATTCTGAGTTGTCCAGCCGTCCGCATTTCCATCGTCAAAATTATCATTGAACAATGTGGCTGCCGAAGCAGTACTGAACACCATCATGGCAACAAGCAAGGATAAACCCAGCAGTAAGGCACCATATTTACTTTTTGCGATTCTCATTCGTTAATTATTCCTCCTTCTTGGTATGAATTGCCGCAGGCGAGGCAGGATGTATACCTATTCTTGTTATCACCTCCTGTATATTAGTTTTATCATGGAAGCATCCTGTCAGGCTTCGCCTGCCGTTCCAATGAACTATCTTAAACGTATCCTGAACGGTCCATTACATCAATAAACACATTTTAACCAAATGCTGTAAAATGCATGATCCAAATAGGTCTCGCAATAATCATTTGCTTAGAAAATGCCTCCAAAATAAAAAAAACAACGCCCTATTATAGGTACGTTGTCCTGATTTTTCTATATGGTTCACTGCTTAATTACCCTTGTTCGTCTTGTGCTGCAGAGCTC
>NZ_JMLS01000048.1 GCF_000686845.1 Paenibacillus sp. UNC451MF
GATCGTATAACAGAGCTTGTCTTAAGCTCAAAATTCAATGCTAGCGAGAATTTTCATTCTCTTTAAAACATTCACTCGTTGTTCAGTTTTCAAAGGACAATTCTTGCATTATTTTGTCTTGCTTGTCCGCATCCAATTTAGCAGCGCGGAATTTCAATATATCATATTCCTTCGTCACTTGCAAGCTTTTTTTGAAATTATTTTTTCAAGCTTTGCTTGCTAGCCAGCCTGTCTTTTGGCCGGAAGACCAATATAGCACGATTAAAAACAGATTGCAAGTACTTAATAGCATTTTTTTATTATAACCATTCTTCCCGAAATAATTACAGCCTCAAGACAAAATCCATAAAGACCGGATCCGTCTGAGGCTGTGTCTTTTCCAACGTTGACTACGTGCTGACACCAATAGCTTGAGCAGCAGCCAGCTCCTGTTGAAACTCATTATGGATATGTCCATTCGAAGCCAAGATATTGCGAACTCCTAATGTATAGGGATTACCTGAAGTATCAGTAACCGTTCCTCCCGATTCACTAATTAACAATGAACCAGCTGCAATATCCCAGGAATTCAACCCTATTTCCCAAAACCCGCTAAGCCGTCCGGCCGCAACATAAGCCATATGCAAAGCCGCAGATCCGGCGACACGGATGTTGCGTACTTTTGGAGTAAGGGCCTGAACACCTTGAAGGTTAATAGGCAGCGCGTGTGAACGATCGGCAGGGAATCCCGTGGCAATCAAGCTATCGGACAGCTTGCTCTCCGAGGATACACGCATCCGTCTTCCTTTGACATAAGCGCCTTTGCCTTTTTCCGCTACGAACAGCTCGTCATGAATCGGGTTGTACACTACACCGACAATGACTTCACCTTTGTGAGCAAGAGCAATCGAAACGCTAAAGAATGGAAACCCATGCACAAAATTAGTCGTACCATCCAGCGGATCTACAATCCATAAATACTCGGCATCACTTACTTCTTCCAAAGCTTTGGTTGAAGCTGCGGGGCCAGGCTCAACGCCCTCCTCGCCAAGAATGGAATGATGCGGAAAATGAGTTTGTATTAAGTTGCGAATCATCGTCTCAGCACCCTTGTCCACTTCCGTAACAAGATCATGAGGGGAATATTTCATATGTAAGCTGTTGAAATCCCCTAATTTGCTCTGGATCCATTCACCAGCTTTGGATGCGGTATTAATGGCCACAGCGGTAAAATTTTTACTTCCTACAATAAAGGATGTATTGCTTTCGTTAGCCATTTTAGAATCATTCCTTTTCTTCCCTTATAAATAAAGGGTTTGCAATTACAATCAGTATAGTTAATATACGGTTTAAAAGCTACAGAGTTTCACCCAAATAATGCTGGTGTTTATGACAAATCAACAAACTTCCCCGGTTCTTGGCCTTACTTATGGAAGAACATTGAAGCCCAAGGCAAACCAGATTCCCGTAAATACAAAAACCCTTCTGCTGCATTCGCAAAAGGGTCCTGTACTTTCGGATAAATTATACGCCTACGATATGATAGCCATTATCTACGTAAATAACTTCGCCAGTAATTCCGCGTGAAAGATGACTCATGAGGAACATCGCCGTATCCCCTACTTCCGCCACTTCCGTTGTGCGTCTCATAGGAGCCTTCTCTTCTACTGTTCTCAAGATGGAATTGAAATCTTTAATGCCTTTTGCGGCAAGGGTACGGATCGGTCCTGCAGAAATCGCATTGACGCGCACATTATATTGACCAAGATCATTCGCTAAGTAACGTACGCTTGCTTCTAATGCCGCCTTGGCTACACCCATAACATTGTAGTTTTTCATTGCGCGTTCAGCACCCAGATAAGTCATTGTCATGATGCTGCCGCCCTCTGTCATCAGAGGATACAAGCGCTGTGCAACAGCTACAAGAGAATATGCGCTAATGTCGTGAGCCAAAGCAAAGCCGTCACGCGAGGTACCTACGAACAAGCCTTCAAGCTCTTCAGTTTTAGCAAACGCAATACTATGTACTAGTCCGTGCAATACACCAAAGTGCTCTCTTACTGCTGAAGCCAATGTCTCGATTTCCGTATCTACCGTTACGTTGCAAGGCAAAACTACAGAGTTTGGAATCGTATCAGCCAGTTTGCGTACGCGTTCCTCTACTCTCTCGCTTTCATAAGTAAAAGCCAAACGCGCACCTTGTGCAGCCAAAGACTGGGCAATAGCCCATGCAATACTGCGATCATTGGCAACACCCATAACCAGTATATTTTTACCGTTCAATAGTTGAGTCATGAAACAAAAGTCCCCTCTCCGAAATAAAATGAGGCTTGTCAATCTTACTTCATTCTCAAAGTACCCCATTTTTACCAATATTTCAAGAGAGAAAAGCATGAACCTGAACAAAAAGAGACCTATCATCGTTTTTCACCCTATGGCTTAAAAGTACAACGGAAATTAGGCTTTGCTATTCCCATTTACTGCTTGAATCAAACCTCAAAAGACGCTTGATTCAATACTTTAACGCCTTCATAGACGCTTAGATCCTCCATAAGCTTTAATAAAGCTTCGTCTTTCTTTTTGGCCTCGATCATTACATCCAGCCTCGGAGTGAGCGGTGCAACAGATTGAAGAAAAGCAAGCAAAACCGGTGCGTCAATATAGTCGGCATGGCTTCTCGGGTCTTTGTCATTCTTCGGGCTGGAGACATGGATTTTAGGCGGCAGCGGTTGATCCGAGGCTTGTGCTTTTTCATTGCGCCATGTATGCAGAACACGAGGCCACAGCTCCGCCGGCTCTTCCTGTCCTTCTTCATGATTCACCTGATGATGATGAATATCTAGCACCATGGGTGCTCCAACTTCCTCGCATATTTGCAGCGTCTCTAATGCAGTGAAGGTTTTGTCATCGTTCTCGAGTGTTAGTCGACGGCTAATTCGGCCAGGGAGATTAGTGAATCTTTCTATAAATCGATTGGTAGCCGTTGCTTTATTGCCATAGGTGCCTCCCACATGGATGTTGCACTTGGCCGATTCGTCCAGCCCCATAGCCTCCAGCATAGTCACATGACGATCTAAATCTCCTAAGGAGTTGCGAAGCACCTCCTCACGCGGGGTACTTAACACAGTAAAATGATCCGGATGAAAGCTGAGCCGCATGGCATGTTCTTTTGCATAGCTCCCAAGCTCATTAAAGCTGTCGCGCAGAACTGGCATCGGGTCCCAGCCCTCGAGCGACTCATGACCGAGAAGGGGAATCAGCTTGGAGGAGCAGCGGTACATCTCGATATCATAAGCCCGGTTATGCTTCAATAGTCTGAGAGTGTTGTGGATATTTTCCATGGCTATCCGTTCAAGCTTACGAATCGCAGCTTCTCTATCCTCCAGCTTGTTGAAGTTCGTTGCGGTCATGGTTTTGGAAGGGGACGCATTGGATACGAACATCGACATCGCAACATAGCCAAGACGAACGATCATAGAGCTATTCACACTCCTAGTCATGAACTTAAACTAGAAGCTAGGTTACCCTTAACCCGACCGGGCTATGAGGAATGGGAATTGTCCCTTCTTTTGAAAAGTTGTCGGACAAAACAAAAAACATCTTCCCGTACGGAAAGATGTTCTTAATGTACTGAAATTATGAATGGTTCAGGCCAAAAAACATTTCATGGGCTAAAGCGGTTTGAACCCGCGCTTCTTCCTCAGTTAGTCTGCGCACAAGCTCCATTTCGACTTGAGTCACTTCCTCGCCCTGAAAGTTTATTTCTGCGATAGAAGCTACGATTTTTACGATTGCGATTGCTTTATTGTCGGGTGAATAAGCAATAACCATCTGTCCTGTCGGAAATACACGGAAGCCGCTTTTTACCATTTTGCCTCTACCGTATTCCAAAAGCTCATACAGCTCCTGTTCGGATTTGAACTTACAGACAGAATTAAATTCCGTTTGAAATCCCATTCGTGGTCCTCCTTATGAAGTGTTAAGTGCCGTTTAGGATAGCATACTTATTCTACGTCGAAAGAATACTGAAGCCGTTGCTTCTCCTCATAACGCTGCAATGCAAGAGTAATAAGATCGTCCAGCAGCTGCTGATAGGATTTACCAGTTTCTTTCCACAGCAGAGGATACATACTGTACGGAGTAAAGCCAGGCATCGTATTGATCTCATTAATATAAATCAGATTGTCTTCTCTTCTTAAAAAGAAGTCTACGCGGGACAAGCCTGACCCATCCACAGCCTGGAAGGCGCGGACTGCCAGCTCACGGATTTGATCCGACAGCTCTTGCGGAATCTGTGCAGGAATAACCATGGATGATTTTCCATCAATATATTTGGCTTTATAATCATAAAATTCATTGGATGAGACGATTTCTCCTACTACCGAGGCCTTAGGATCATCATTGCCAAGCACAGCCACTTCGACTTCCCGGGCATCGATGTTTTCCTCAACAATAACTTTGCGGTCGAATTGGAACGCCGTTTGGATAGCTGCAACCAGCTCATCCCGGTTTTTGGCTTTGCTGATCCCAACGCTGGAACCAAGATTAGCAGGCTTGACAAAGCAAGGATAGCCTATGGAAATCTCAATTTCCATTAGAAAGAACGCCTGATCCTTCTCCCATTGAGTTTTCGTAAAATGACGGAAGACACATTGTGGGAGTCCTTCTTGGGCAAATACCTTTTTCATCATAACTTTGTCCATGCCAACGGAGGAAGCTAGTACACCAGCTCCAACGTAAGCGATGTTAGCCATTTCCAGCAGGCCTTGAATTGTACCATCCTCGCCGAAAGTACCATGAAGAAGCGGAAGTACGACATCAAGCTGTTGGGATGCCCCACCTGCTGATGGATTAGCAGCCGCTACTGAGCTCACCGAAGCCTTGTCTTCCGGCTGAAGCGACGCAAAGAAGGGCTGGAGCGCAAAGGACTGAGCTGGATCCGCCTCATCCTGAAAGGTCAGTGCCGCAACATTTTGAACCGGTCCATTGAGCATAGGCCCTGAGCGCCACTCGCCCTGCTTCGTTATGTAAAATGGTTGAATTTCGTATTTGTTCATATCGAACGCTTGGATTACGGCCATAGCTGTTTGTAGGGACACTTCGTGCTCCCCCGACTTTCCTCCGTAAACTAAGCCGACGCGAATTTTGTCTTTCATAATAACCTCCGAATGGATATGTCATTCACTGCATAGTAAAATCGCTAATCTCGAGGAAGAATATCATTTACAGGAGATCGGCAATATGAAGAAACCGGTATTGGGTTCGTTCCGTCCAGGCTACTGAATCCTTATAGCTCCAATAACGGTGGAAGCTGCTCGTGGTATGTGCATTGACTAATGGCATGCCGTTCTCGTCTTTGGCCGTCACAATCGTGCTGTGCTGAAAGCGGCCGTTGCCGTCCCAGTCATAGCTTATAACGTCGCCTAGCTCCAACATCTCAGCTTGAGGCACTTCCTCAGCGGTCAGACCATTGCGATTCAACAATAGATATCGCTGCAGACCATGAGCGACAGCCCAGCTATAGCTCCATAACTCTTGACCGTTATAACGGCCCTTGTACCACCATCCGGAATCCCTTTTCCCAGTATAGTGCATTGGCGCCCCGCCTGCAAAGAGGCATTGGGATATATAATTGCTGCAATCAACTTCAAATTCAATATAGGCCGGGTTTCCTTTATCCCACCACATATCTGCATATTGTACGGCTTTGGCACGGTCATAGACCGCTTTCCTGTTCCCCGGCTCCAAATAAGGGAGGATATTATAATTCAAATAAGGCATGGACGGGGATTTGGCTGTGCCGTAATCATTAACATATTCCGAAGTCTCATACGAGCCTTCTTGACCAGCAGAGTGAAGCTGATTCCGCTCTGAGCCAAGCGCTTCAATGCTTACGATATACCATTTGCCGTCCAGCTCTTCTAGTTGAACTCGCTCAGTTTCCAGTCGTTGCTCTTCATGATCCTGTGTTCCGATAGAACCTACCGATGTACGACGGAGCCTGATATTAGCGATCACTTTCTCCGCTTGTTCATGCGCATGCAATATCGACAGTCGGGTCTCGCTTTTAGCTGGAAAGAAACATCGATCTTGATCGGAATGCGACGTTCGAGCCAGCCGTTTAATCTGAGCTTGCAAATAGCTTCTATCTGTTACAAAAGGCAGCAAAGGCTCAACAGAATAATCCATATCCATTTGATTTTTGTGATGAACATAATCATAGAGCGTTGTTTTCCATGACATGCGGGCTACCTCCATTAATATGAAATGGCTGACTGAAATCCCCCAGAACTAAAGCAAACCATAAGAGCTATAACTCGCATCAAGCTGACATCCGATATGCGTCTAAAGCTACCGTTCTAGGGGATTTCGGATAAACTTCTCTTCTGCATCGAAAGGAGTTTAGATATCCCTTTTTCTGGAGGCAGCCCCCGGTATGAACAACAACAAGTCTAATGCCTTGAATAGTTATCCAAAAGGCAGATGGGACATGCTCTGACGCACCTGTTTATCACTCTCAATATATGAGCAATTGGTGCCAAAAATGATTGAATTTGACCTTTACGTAGGGCCATTCAGCATGTATACTTAGTGTATAGCAATTATGAAATCATGTTTCATCAAGTGAAACATTTTGTGGTTTCAGCTTACTTTTGACTACCTAAGGAGGAATAAACACTCATGGCTAAAAAAGACCATTACTCGGTCCGCAAAGCGCTTGATGTAAAAGGTAAAACATACCAATATTACAGCTTGCCTGGACTTGAAGAGCAAGGCCTTGGCAACATTTCCGCACTTCCTTTCTCCATTAAAGTGCTTCTGGAAGCAGCTGTCCGCCAATTCGACGGCAGAGCAATCACTCCTGAGCATGTAAAACAAATTGCCAACTGGGCAAAAGAACGTGAAGAGAAAGAAATTCCTTTCATTCCTGCACGTATCGTTCTACAAGATTTCACCGGCGTACCGGTTGTCGTTGACTTGGCGGCAATGAGAGATACCATGAAAAAATCCGGCGGAGATCCTAAACGGATTAACCCACTGGTTCCAGTAGATTTGGTTATTGACCACTCTGTTATGGTTGATGCTTTCGGAACTCCAAGCGCTTTGGACACGAACATCAATATTGAATTTGAGCGTAACGAAGAGCGTTACCGTTTCTTGCGTTGGGCACAAACGGCATTTGATAACTTCCGTGCTGTTCCTCCTTCAACAGGTATCGTTCACCAAGTTAACTTGGAGTACCTGGCATCCGTAGCAGCTACTAAAGTTGTAGATGGCGAAATGGAAGTATATCCTGACTCTCTCGTAGGTACAGACTCCCATACAACTATGATCAACGGTCTTGGTATCGTAGGTTGGGGCGTTGGCGGTATCGAGGCAGAAGCAGGCATGCTCGGACAACCTTTGTACTTCGTAACACCTGAAGTTATCGGTTTCAAATTGACAGGCACATTGCCAGAAGGTGCAACTGCAACTGACTTGGCTCTGACTGTTACTCAAATGCTTCGTAAAAAAGGCGTTGTAGGTAAGTTCGTTGAGTTCTACGGCCCTGGTTTGAGCAATATCAGCTTGGCTGACCGTGCTACTGTAGCTAACATGGCACCTGAGTATGGCGCAACTATCGGTTTCTTCCCAGTTGACTCCGAGTCCTTGAACTACTTGAGAGGCACTGGCCGCGAAGAAGATCAAATCGCATTGGTTGAAGCTTACTATAAAGCACAAGGCATGTTCCGTACGGACGAAACTCCAGACCCTGTATTTTCCGATAAAATTGAGCTTGACCTTTCCTCCGTTGTACCTAGCTTGGCAGGTCCTAAGCGTCCTCAAGACCGCGTAGAGCTGACAGCTATGAAGGAATCGTTCAACTCAATCGTTCGCACGCCAATTGAAAAAGGCGGATACGGCTTGAGCGACGAAAAAATCGCAGAAGTTGTTGATGTAAAACATCCAAGTGGCGAAGTAACTAAAATGGGTACTGGCGCTGTTGTTATCGCGGCTATCACAAGCTGTACGAACACTTCCAACCCAAGCGTTATGCTAGGAGCAGGTCTTGTTGCTAAAAAAGCGGTAGCTCGCGGTTTGAAAAAACCAGCTTACGTAAAAAGCAGCTTGACTCCAGGTTCCCTTGTTGTTACTGAGTACTTGAAAAATGCAGGCTTGTTGGAATCTCTTGAAGCTTTGGGCTTCCACGTAGCAGGCTACGGCTGTGCAACCTGTATCGGTAACTCCGGTCCATTGCCTGACGAAGTAGGTCAAGCCATTGCCGACAACGATATGACGGTAGCAGCTGTATTGTCCGGTAACCGTAACTTTGAAGGCCGTGTTCACGCTCAAGTAAAAGCTAACTACCTGGCTTCCCCGCCGTTAGTTGTTGCTTATGCTTTGGCAGGAACTGTGAACATCGACCTGGCTAACGATCCAATCGGATACGACCAAGCTAACCAACCGGTTTACTTGAAAGATATTTGGCCATCTAAAGATGAGATCCAAGAAGCGATCACTACTGCAATGAGCCCTGATATTTACCGTGATAAATATTCCAACGTATTCCGTGCTAATGAGCGTTGGAATGCGATCGACGTACCGGAAGGCGAGCTGTACGAGTGGGATGAAAAATCCACTTATATCGCTAATCCTCCGTTCTTCGAAAACCTGGGTGCAGGTATCTCCGATATCGCCGACATCAAAGGTGCAAGAACATTGGCATTGCTGGCAGATTCCGTAACAACGGACCATATCTCCCCTGCCGGTAACATCAAAGCGGATAGCCCTGCTGGTAAATTCTTGATCGAGCATGGCGTGAAGAAAGAAGATTTCAACTCCTACGGTTCCCGCCGTGGTAACCATGACGTGATGATGCGCGGTACATTCGCCAACATCCGTATTCGTAACCAAGTGGCTCCTGGTACCGAAGGTGGCGTAACAACTTACCTGCCGACTGGTGAAGTGGAATCCATCTATGATGCTTCCATGAAATATCAAGAACAAGGCACTAACCTTGTTGTTATCGCTGGTAAAGAGTACGGAACCGGAAGCTCCCGTGACTGGGCTGCTAAAGGTACATTCCTGCTTGGCGTTAAAGCCGTTATCGCAGAAAGCTTCGAGCGTATTCACCGTTCCAACCTCGTGGGCATGGGCGTATTGCCTCTTCAATTCCATGAAGGCCAAGGCTGGAAAACACTTGGTATCACAGGTACTGAGACTTTCGACATCTCTGGCTTGAACAACGATGTACAACCAGGACAAAATGTCACTGTAACAGCTACACGTGAAGACGGCAGCAGCTTCACCTTCGAAGTTAGCGTTCGTCTGGACAGCATGGTGGATGTGGACTACTACCGTAATGGCGGTATCCTGCAAACTGTATTGCGTCAAATCATGGCTTAAGTTTCAGCCTAACTATAGTTACAGAAAAAGCCCCCTTCGGGGCTTTTTTTGCGTTCAAGGCGTGTTTAAAGTTCTACCCAGCCTATGAATGAGAACTTTGTCCTATTTTTCAAGTCACTTATTCATTATCCTTCTAAAGTAGTCGATAAAATAACGAAATCTTATTTACATATTGACACCAGAGGAGACTAAACATATGTGGCTGAAAAAATTGCTTGTTCTATCCGTCGGTAAAAAGCTGTACCTTTCTTTTACTCTGATGCTGATACTACTGATGGTTATGGGCTTTACAGGGTTAAATAAAATTGCACTTGTACAGTCGAAAACAAATGAGATTACGAGCTCTTGGCTTGAAGGTGTAGAAACGATTAATAATATTAACTACTTGACGGAGCATGTTCTCTCCTCGCAATTCGCCATCATGAGCGAACCGGATTCCACCCAAAAAACTCAGCTCATTCAAAAATCGGATCAATCCTTCGAAGCCATTGACCAATCTTTCGCTCGGTACCGCAAGAGCTTTGTCAGCGATGAAGATCAAAAGTTGTTCGAATCCCTTGAAAACGAATGGAATAATTATCGCAAGGTATTTACCGAGGCCATAACCCTCTCGACGGAAGTGAATCTTATTACCGGTTCCGGTAATAAAGGTAAAGAAATCGATGCTATTATCGATAAATCACAAGAGCATTTTGACAAAATGCAGCAAAAAATAGATCTTCTCGTTAAGCTTAATCATAACGGAGCCATCCAAGCAAAAAATGAAAGCCAAACTATCTACAGTTCAGCGTTAACTGGCTCGGTTGCCATTATGATCTTATCCGTCTTATTAGGGGTAGGCTTGGCCTTTGTCATCACAAGAAATATTTCAAGACCGGTCCGGATTGTTTCGGAGCAACTGCAAAAAGTAGCTAAAGGCGATCTAACCGTTGAAAAGGTTCATGTAAGAAATAAAGATGAGATTGGATTGCTGGTCACCTCGTTGAACCATATGGTCAATAATCTCAAGCAAACCATACTGAACATTCAAGATACCTCCTCCATCGTTGCTGCTTCCTCTGAGCAATTATTGGCAAGCTCCGAGCAAAGTGCAGAAGCTAGCAAGCATATTGCCTTATCCATTCAGGAGGTTGCTCACGACTCTGAGAATCAGGTGCAGAGCGGCGAGGAGTCAAGCCGGGCGATGGAAGAAATGGCTGTGGGTATTCAGCGGATAGCCGAAACAAGCTCAGAGGTATCTGAGCTGTCCCTCGAAGCATCCAATCAAGCTGATCTCGGTAATCAATCCATTCAAGGCGTTATCCAGCGAATGGAAACCATCAGCGATTCCGTAGAACAAGCCGGTGAGGACATTAAACAGCTCGCACAGCACTCCGACAGTATCGGGAATATTATCAGCCTCATCGGAGATATAGCGGCGCAAACCGGCCTTCTGGCCCTTAACGCCGCTATTGAATCGGCAAGAGCTGGCGAGCACGGACGTGGATTTGCCGTGGTTGCTGGTGAAGTGAAGAAGTTAGCCGAACAATCTACGAGGTCCGTTCAAGAAATTAGTGACATTATTGAGCAAATTCAGAAGGATACGTTGAAGGCTGTGGGTACTATGAACCAAAGCTTGGCGCAGGTGCATGGAGGAATGGATGCGGTGCAGGACGCCAATCAAAAGTTTCAGCTTATTGTTCAAGCGTCTCAGATGGTTTCCGAAAAAATTCAAGAGGTTGCCGCGGCAGCACAGCAAATGGCGGCAAGCTCAGAAGAGGTATCGGCATCGGTTACAGAAATGGGCGGCATCGCCAAGCATGCAGCCGTAGCTTCTCAGACGGTCGCCGCTTCAACGGAGGAGCAGCTAGCTTCCGTCGATGAAATCGCGTCATCCGCTCACGCGTTAAGCAAGATCGCACAGGACTTGGCAGACTCGGTGAGCCAGTTCAAAATAAATCACTAGTAATAGATCTAATCGCAGCCACGCCTTACACAAGCAAATAACGCAGCAGCCTTTGGAACTATCCATCGACCGCTGCGTTATCTCTTTTATATAACCATCTTACCCATGCGTCGAGCCGCTTCCATTAGAACCGGCGCATGCTCCATCATTTTCTCCAAGGTAAGACGGTTGGATGGGCCACTCACCGCAAGGGCGGCGACAAGTCGATGCGCCCCGTTCAATATGGGCACTGCTACAGCCGCAGCGCCGGGTTCCCGCTCCTCTACGCTTGTCGCGAAACCAAGCATCTTCGCCTCAGCCAGCTGCTGCTTAAAGGATCCTTGATCCAGACTTGCCGGCCAGCCTGGGCTTGTCAGCAGCGCTTCCTGTACCTCAGGCTCTGCAAATGCAACGAGGATCTTACTCGATGCACCTACATACAGCGGCATTCTTGCACCGATTGGGGCTACACGCCGAATGGCCTGATTGCTCTGTACAGCTTGGACACGTACGCGTTCAAAACGATCGCTGACGTATAGGCTGATGGTTTCGTCAAGCTGGTCGCGAAGCCGTTCCATTTCCGGCAAGAAGATCTGTGCAGGATCATCGCTATGCGTCAAATTGGCGGACAGCTCCCATATGCGGAAGCCAAGCCGATACTTATCCGAGGATGGATCACGTATGATGAAGCCCTTGCCTTCCAAAGAGGCCAGCAGCCTATGCACCGTGCTTTTATGCAGCGATACACGTAATGCTATTTCCGTTAAACTTAAATCCGATGAATCTGCAAAACAAAGCAATATATCTAACGCGCGTTCCACCGCACGTACCGTTAATTTGCCATCTTCCATCTGCTATTCCCTCAACTTTCGGTTTCACTTGATGAAACTTAGTTACGTATAGTATAACTCATATCCCTTCGTATCGTAAAGTATATAATTCATCCATCCAGCGCTCCTATTAACACCAATCAAACGACTTCCTTCTACTTTCCCCATTCTGGCACACAAACAGCCCTGACCAAAGCAGATCAGGGGCTATTTTCTTAGTCCTTTTATCCCTTGTCTGTCGAGCGCATTCGAGATGAATTGCTGTTCTGCGCATCCAGACTCTCGTCTTCGTACTCTGACAACCACAGCCTACTCATAGCTATAACAAACATTAGAACGACCAGAAGTATACCCGCAAGCAGCCTGCCCTGAATTTCAAAGTAAATGATCAACGGGATACAAATCATTAGAAGACAATAAAGTAGCCTGCCTCCCCATTTGGCCATTTTCCGCTTCACTGTCTCTCCCCCATTTGCTGTTGATTGTAATTATTGTATTCATACAAACAAGCTTTAGGACTGAATCCGGAAAACGAATCATAAGGTCAATTCTATTAATTACATGAATTATATTGCATATTAACCATTTTAAAGGAGGTATTTCCTTTCTATTGTTACATCCATATTACAGCTAGTTTACATTTTTCGCGGACAATTGACGGCTATAGCACTGGCATTTTACTATAGAATTAAGAGTAAAGTCATGAACGTCCATCCCTATTTCTCCGTATGGAAATGAGTTACTCGTACCCAAGTCATCTAAGACTATAAAGGAGGGATTTCGATGGAACCGAACCCTATGTCTCCTGTTCCTTTAACTACTGCTACAACTCAAGTTGAAATCGCTGTCAAACAGCCCTCCATTGCCAGACGAAGAGTCAAAAGTATTCTGATCATCCTTCTATCGGCTCTGCTCCTATTTGTCAGTCTGGTCATGGCTTTTCATGCATACATTGCTTGGACGCTGGCCCGGCCGCATATTGATCCGTTAAAATCTAATCCGACCGCCGCTATTGGCGTTTCGTATCAGAATATCCAGTTCCCGAGTCTTAACAATAGCTCGATTCTTGATGGATGGTATATCCCAGCTGCCGGATCGACAGCCTCTACCAAAACAGTTGTATTTTCTCATGGATATGGCGGAAACCGCGAAGAAATATGGGTTCCTCTCTATGATCTGGCCAAAGAGCTGCATCAACAAAATTATAATGTCGTAATGTTCGACTATGGTTTTGTCCAACCCAAGGAAAGTGTGACCGGGGGCATTCGTGAATCGCAGGAGCTGCTTGGTGCTGTAAAATATGCAAGGGAGCATGGAGCAAAGCAAGTGTATGTATGGGGCTTCTCTATGGGGGCCGGAACGGCTTTGCAAGCCGCTTTGCTGAGCGATGATATCGATGGTATGATCCTGGATAGCACATTCATACTAGAACCTGATACGGTTTATCACAATATGAAGCAGGTTGCCGATCTGCCTAAGTTTCCAACCCAGCCGCTCGTCTATTTGTTCTTCCCGTTAATTAATGGGGTGAGTTTAAATCAGATTCCGTACAATCAGGTCAAAGAGACCAAGTACAATATCCCTATTTTCTTTATTCACGGTAAACAAGACTTGAAGGCACCATATGAAATGGCACAGGAGATTTTTCAAAACCAACCGCCGAATTCTGGCTCGCAGCTATGGCTTCTGCCTAAGGATAGTCATGAGTTGATCTACAGAGCACATCCTAAAACTTATTTAAGCCTCACCATGGGCTTTCTGAGAACTTTATCTTCTTCCCACGACAAGTTGGAGGCTGCGCAGTAACAGCCAATAGGCAAAAAAATCCCCCTCTCTTGCTGGTTAATCCAACAAAAAGGGGGATTTTGCTATTCATTATTGCTTGAGAAGCGATAGGAACTCAGCACGAGCTGCCGGGTCCTTACGGAATAATCCGCGAACAGCCGAAGTGACCGTCTTGCTGCCTGGCTTCTTGACACCGCGAGCGCACATACACAAGTGCTCGCCTTCAACAACTACCATACAGCCATGAGGAGCAAGCTCCTCATCGATAATGTCGGCAATTTCCGAAGTAATACGCTCCTGTACTTGCAATCTGCGCGTAATAGCTTCCACTAGTCGCGCGAACTTGCTAAGTCCGGCGATTCTGCCGCTAGGCACGTAGCCGATATGGATTTTTCCGAAGAATGGAGCCATGTGATGCTCACATTGGCTGTAATACACGATATCTTTTACAATAACTAGCTCTTCATGCTTCTCATCGAATGCTACGCCGAGAATGTCCTTGTAATCGGCTTCATAACCTGCGAAAATTTCCTCGTACATCCGGGTTACCCTAGCAGGGGTATCGAGCAGTCCTTCGCGATCAACGTCCTCACCGATCAGACGCAAAATTTCACTGATATGACCTTCTATTAACTCCCGGTTTTCTGTAACTCGGGTGTTTTTGTATTCTTTAGCCGGCATGCTTGATTCCCTCCTCAGAGCTCCGCTTTATGCGAAGCTTGTCCGTAAGATATTCCTTAGTGCTTCTTACTTCTCGCTCTTATCTGAGTTTCGTGTATAGTAAATGAGCATAATTGCCAGGGCTTCGAACAAAGCCCTATTGCCTATCTTCTTTTTGTCTTGCCTCCGAAGTTCTGGTTCTTCATCATTTGCTGAGCTTTTTGCAATTGCTGTTTATTCATGTTGTAGCCCATTTTTTTTGCCATTTCTTGAAGCATTTCCGGGTTATTCTGCATACTTTCTAGTTGTTTACGCAAATAGTAGACACCGGCAAAAAATCCCCCTACTGCCCCTACAATTAAAGTTACAATTGGAATTACATAGTTCCACCACATCGCTGCTTTTTCACCTCATAAGGAAGTTATCATTGTACATAATAGCAAATACTAGTCATTCATACAAATACATATTTTATCCTGCCGCTGTTTACATCAGCACCTGATCAACAAAAACGGTCGTATATTTGGCTAAGTCAATCTCTTTGACCTCAAGCTCACGGTCCGCCATATCTGACTTTATTACGCGTATAACCGGACGGCCTGGCAGTCCTCTATGCTGTCCTACAACAACTCCGGTCTCTTTTGTGGAGAGCTTCACAGATGCCCCAGTTGGGTATACGGATACTGTACGCAAAAAGTGAATCACTATTTCACGATCCAGCTCTGTTCCCGCAAGAGCCATCATGTGCTCACAGGCTTCATGAGGCAGCATGCGCCGTCCCAGGGATAAATCGAATAATAAGTTATCGTATGTGTTTGCAACCGCCGCAATCTTAGCATAGAGATGAATTTGATCTCCAGGAAGCTGTCTCGGAATACCTTCTCCGTCTATTCTCTCATGATGCTGAAAGGCTACGTGAGCAATGAGCAAACTTAATTCGCGTTTATTCTTCAGCATTTCAAACCCGCGCCAAGTATGATGCTTACGCAGATCATCCGATTCGTCATCGGCAATGGATTCGATTTTACCGATATCATGAAGCATGGCACCGATAGCTAGTTCCCGCAATTGCTGGTTAGGCAGCCCCATGTGGATGCCGATTAATACGGACATCATGCATATATTAAGCGCATGCACATACAATTCATTGTCCTTGGTCCTGATATCCGACAATTGAATCAGTACCTCTTTGTTCTTCATGATTTCATCGAGCAAATTGTCTATACTGCCGTTGATAGCGCGTGTATTGACCTCTTTTCCCGAACGGATCGACTCAAACGTTTCCCCCATCCTTTGCATGACGGCTCGCTTCGTTTCTTCAGAAACCATGTCGACAATCTCCACATCCTCAAACTGTGGATCTTTAATATAGAGCATGGTGACGCCGATTCTCTTTAAGGTAGTGATCATGTAAACCGTGAGCTGTACGCCCTCGGAGAGCAGTATGGCGCCGTTTCCCGAAAAAATGGTTCGCCCTAGATACTGCCCCGGTTCGATGCTGTCGATATGTATGTATCTCATTGTTCTCTCCTAAGAGTTTTCCGAAGGAAAACTTTCTTCGTAAGCATAGGCTGAGTTTTCCATAGGAAAACTTTCCTTTTCATTATACCGCATAGCCTTCATGCTGAAGTAGATGTATTTTCACATTCAATCCTCCACCGTATCCAACCAAAGAGCCATCAGCGCCAATAACGCGATGGCAAGGGACGATAATAGGAACCGGGTTGCGGTTATTAGCACCGCCGACAGCGCGGACGGCCTTCTCAGACTGAATGGCTTGTCCAATATCCTTGTACGAGCATACTTGTCCATACGGAATTCGAGTCAATGCTTCCCAAACCTTAATCTGAAACGGCGTTCCGCGCAAATCCAATGAAATATCGAATACCTTCCGTTCGCCAGCAAAATATTGCTCCATCTGCTTCTCCGCATCCACAAGCAATGGCGATGGAGTACAGCTCCACTGTGAAGAACCATACCATCGTTTGGACCACGTCTCAAGCTTGGATCCTGCATCGGCAAATGAACCGAATTCAATATGACACAATCGTTCGCCCGCTGCAGCCAACACCAAGGGTCCGATCGGTGACTGAATTTCAATGTAATTTATGTTCAAGTCGGGCATAAGCTTTGTTCAGCTCCTTAATGACGACTTCATCTTGTTCCCGTTCCATGGCAATAGAAATAGCCTGATACGCTTCCTCTCCACCTATCCTACCCAACGCCCATGCCGCAGCACCGCGAATCTCTGGCCGCTCGTCCTGCTTCAGAAGTCTCTTCAGAGCAGGAACTGCCTCCTGATCCTTGAAATGTCCCAGCCCAAAAATTGCATTGCGTTGGATCGGCTTCCTGCCACGCCATGAGGCTGCGCTCGTACCGAACCGCTCCTTGAACTCACGATTGCTAATATCGAGCAAGGGCAGCAAAAGCGGCTTCGCCTGCTCAGGGTCCGGCTGCAGCTCAGGATGATGCGTCCAATTCTTGCCTTTGTTCTTTGGACATACGATTTGGCATGTATCACATCCATACAGACGATTGCCAATCTTCTCTTTTATCGTGTCGTCCTCCACATGCCCTTTGGTCTGCGTGATGAAGGAGATACATAGCTGCGAATTTAATTGACCCGGACCAACCAACGCCCCCGTCGGACAAGCGTCGATACAGAGCGTACAGTCGCCGCAGCTTTCCGTAACCGGCGCATCCGGCGGCAACGGGAGATTCGTAATCATTTCTCCCAAGTAAACCCATGAACCGAATTCGGGGGTAATAATAGAGCAATTCTTACCGCTCCAGCCAATCCCCGCGCGCTCCGCTACAGCTCGGTCAACAAGAGCTCCGGTATCAACCATGCTCTCCATTCGTGCCTCAGGCACCCGTTCACGAATCCATGCTTCCAGGCGCTGGAGGCGATTTCGCAGCACATGATGGTAATCCTCACCCCAAGCGGAGCGGGAAAGCATCCCTCGATAAGCTCCAGGCTCAGACTTGGGGACATGTGGAAGCTTCGAAGGGTAGGCGATGGCGATGGAAATAATCGATTGGGGTTCCGCAAGGCTTAGAGACGGTTCCGTTCGCTTCTCAAGGTCCGGTTCCTCAAAGCCGGATTCGAAGCCCTGCTCCCGATGCCTCAGCAGTATCGATTTCAACTCCACGAAGGGCTCTGCGCTTGCGATGCCTATTTTATCAATGCCAAGTTGTGATGCCGCCTCCTGCATGTCACGCTTCAGCTGCTGCCAATCCATGTTGCTTATCTCTGCCGCGCCCATCGGCATTCACCTCACCGCCTGAAATAACATATTAGAGGTCCTTCCACTTAGCTACCGGCCACACGATCCATTCCGCACGACCCTCCACTTGGCTCAAAGCAACAGCACCAAAGCTGCGGCTGTCGTAGCTCGCATGGCGATGTCGGTTGTCCCCCATTACGAAAACATGTCCTTCTTCTACTTTATATGAATCGAATCGGCCATCTTCAATAAGTGTATCCGTGTAGGCCTCCTCCGTTTCTTCCCCATTCACGAACAGTTTGCCCTGCCGTATATATACTTCGTCGCCTGCTACGGCTACGACCCTTTTCACAAGATAAGGGTGTTCCGTCTCACTCCCGTCCGGTTCTTTCACCACAACGATATCACCGCGTTTTGGGCCGCTGATCCAAAGTATTGTTTTATTGATGAACAGCCATTCGCCTTCCTCAATCGTCGGCTGCATGGAAGCACCTTTTACCGTGGAAAGATGAAACCCGTATTGATGGATTAGCAGTACGATCAGCAGAGCCACGACAACAGATTTCATCCATTCCCATACTTCGGCTAAAAAGCCGGCCTGATGATCGACGGTTAACGAATCTCCGACCATCTCCCGTTCCGTCTTCTTCTGAGAGAACAAGCCCATGCTACGCCTCCGATCCTTCATCCTTCCACTTTTCCCATTGGTGATAATAGTCCAGCACCCAATCCTCGTTAAAAGGCGCATGGCCCTGCTGGACCCGCTGCAGTAAATCCTGAAGTCCTTGTTTGACCTTAGTATCTACAATAGAGGAGTAATGATAGCAGATTTTATGCCGCTCGTACTCTTCTTGATCCACGATATGCACAGCGCCTCCAGGCATCCGTATAACATCCAGATCATAGTCTATATAAGTAATGACGTTACCGTTAACATAGGGAGGAGAAGCAATATTGCAGTAATAACGTACACCGGAGTCCTCAAGCAAAGCGACAACATTAAACCACTGTTTAGGGATGAAAAAGGAGACACCAGGAATCCGGCTAACCCATTCCTTCCCATCCGCTTCGATGATCTTGGTCTGACTGTTGATAAGGACCAGCATGGACTCCGCTTTGTGCGGCTCACGAAGAAGAGATTCGGGTACACGCGCATTTTCCAGCCATGTCCGATGCAAATGCCCATCATGCTTGAAGCTTTTTATTATATAGGAAGAAAACGTCGCCATGAGGTCCAAACCCTTCTATTTTAACGTACGGTCGACCGGTGTCCTTAATAAACGAAATTCACCGGATGTTCGTCATGAAAGCAATCTTTGTTATAGCATAAACTTATGTTCGATGGCTTTCAAGAGCCTCCCCCAAATCCAGGGAAGTCTCCCAGTTGCTTTTGTTGAAAAATAGTTCATAAAAACAAAAAAGCACAGCCTTTGCTTGACGCAAGCGGGCTATGCCGAAGATATCCGTGCTGTATTAATTGCTCATTCTCATCGGCGTATTAGCCGTTCACTATACTCAAGCGATGCGTGGTCCGTGAAAAGTCTTCCGCCTGGTACCCTGCCGATTCATATACCGGTAGAACCATTTCATTGTGCACGTCCACCGTAATCAGGATACGTCGTACTTTTCTTTGAACAAACCGTTGTCTCATCGATTCAATTAATGCTTTTCCGATTCCTCTGCGTTGGTATTCCTGGCTGACTGCAATACGGTAATAATAGCCGTTATGGTTGTCTATTGTTCCTACAATGACACCCACCATTTGATCGTTCTCAATAGCGACAAGCACCAACTCACTATCCCACGAAAGCTGCCTAGCAAATGCCTCCATGGTCTCCTCATAACAGGCTTCTGACAATACGTTCTTGAACAGCTCGGTAACGGATACGTAATCGGACAATTGAAAGGAACGAACCAGCATCTTTGAACTCTCCCCGCGGCTTGATATGGTTATATTTAAAAATACGACAAATCTCGCAAAATTCCTTCTAAATCTTCGAAAAAAACTCAAAATTTCTTCATAAAATATTAAAAAAACGTTGAAAGCGCTGTTTTTAAAGCGTTTTCATTACATTTACTCCCTATTTCGCCACTTTTAGCGATCATTTTGTTGCTTAATCTCTATTGACATCAAAGGAAATAATAAGTAAAATCATTGAGAATGATTTTCATTATTAATATTTTTAAGGGGAGATCTGTCTTGTTCTTTGCCAAAACCAAGGGTTTAAAAAAACCTTCCGTATGGCTCTTATCCTTACTCAGTGTGATTATATTTCTGGCAGGCTGCGGCCAAAGCACTACTAATAAAGAAGGCGGAAGCGGAACCGCCCCAGCACCTACGAATCAGCCTGATAAAACAGCCAGCAGCACCTCTTACACCGTACAACACGCTATGGGAGAAACCAAGATTACAGGGAAGCCGTCAAGAATTGTTGTTCTGACTAATGAAGGGACTGAAGTACTGCTATCGCTTGGCATTAAGCCTGTCGGAGCCGTTAAATCTTGGTCTGGGACTCCTTTCTATGATCATATTAAGAAAGACCTGGAAGGCGTAGAAGTTGTCGGCGATGAGAATCAGCCTAACCTAGAGGCAATCGCCAAACTTAAGCCCGACTTGATCATCGGTAATAAATTGCGCCAAGAAAAAGTGTACGCTCAACTATCCGCAATCGCACCAACCGTATTTTCTGAAAAAATTAATGCCGACTGGCAAAAGAATTTCAAGCTTTATGCAGAAGCTTTGAATAAAAAAGCCGAAGGCGATCAGCTGCTTGGCAAGCTGGACCAACGTATTGCGGAATTCAAAACCAAAGCCGGCGACAAGCTGAACATGAAAGTGTCTCTAGTGCGTTTTATTCCTGGTAAAACTCGCCTCTACTTTAACGATACATTTGCAGGATTCATGCTTAAGAAAATTGGCTTCCAACGCCCTCAAGCGCAAAACAAAGAAACGTTCGCAGATGAAATCAATAAAGAACGAATCCCTGATATGGAAGGCGATATTTTGTTCTACTATACTTGGGATAACGACAAGCAAGAAGCGAGTCAAGTCGAGAAGGAATGGACCAATGATCCGCTGTGGAAAAACCTGAACGTAGTGAAGAAAGGCAATGTATATAAAGTCAGCGACGATATTTGGAACTCTTCCGGTAGTATTATCTCCGCTAATTTAATGATGGACGATTTGGAGAAAATGGTTCTGAAGAAATAGAAGCATGAAAAAAAGAGGGCGAAATGCCCTCTCAGGCTGTCGAGAAAGTAAGTCTCGACAGCTTTTCTTTTGTTCAGTTAATTCAATACAGCACCGCGTTAATATGGTATAATTATTGTAACATTGATAAC
>NZ_JMLS01000049.1 GCF_000686845.1 Paenibacillus sp. UNC451MF
GTCGTCATGCTGACTACAGGCAGCAAGACGCTGCACATCTTTGCCAAGCGTCTGCTTGGCCTTCCTAATACAACATTGGTTGCTCGTATGCTGCCTCGCAGAGACAACATGGAAAAATGCGAGGAGCTAGGGCTGGAGCAAAAAAACATTGTTGCGATGCAGGGGCCTTTTTCCAAGGAACTGAACAAGGCTTTATATACTCATTATAATGTTACCCTGATGATCACGAAGGAGAGCGGCAAGGTCGGGGCGGTGGATGAGAAGCTGGAATCCGCGCTGGAGCTTGGGATTGAGACGATTGTCATCGGTCGTCCTTCGGTCGACTATGGCACTTATTTTAGCGAGTTTGACGGAGTCATTAATAAACTAAACGAACTGCTGCAGGAGGCGTAATCAAGATGGATTTTAAAACGGAGTTTAAACCGTTGACGGTACAGCCGCAAGAGATCGAGGAGCAAAGCTTCCGGATGATTACTGAGGAGCTGGGAGAGCATCCTTTCACGGACGAACAATATTCGGTCGTACAGCGGGTTATTCATGCATCGGCGGATTTCGAGCTGGGACGCAGCATGCTGTTCCATAAAGATGCCGTACAGGCGGGGATTCAGGCAATCCGTGCAGGCAAAACGATCGTGGCTGACGTGCAAATGGTGCAGGTAGGCATTAGCAAGCCTCGTATCGCCAAATTCGGAGGCGACGTGAAGGTATACATATCCGATGCAGACGTAATGGAAGAGGCGAAGCGCCTTAACACGACCCGAGCGATTATTTCGATCCGCAAGGCGATTCAAGAAGCGGACGGGGGCATCTATGCCATCGGTAATGCGCCTACGGCTCTGTTGGAGTTAATCCGTCTTGTGAAGGAAGGCGTAGCGAAGCCGGGTCTGGTTATCGGCGTTCCGGTAGGCTTCGTGTCTGCGGCAGAATCCAAGGAAGAGCTCGCGAAGCTGGATATTCCGTTCATTACGAATATCGGGCGTAAAGGCGGAAGCCCGGTAGCCGTAGCAGCAGTGAACGCCATTTCCTTAATGGCGGAACGTCTCGGTTAAGGGGATCTAAACGATGGCTATGGATAAAGGCGCAGATACGAAGGATTCCAAGCCGCTTAGACATGGTTATACGACAGGCTCCTGCGCTGCGGCAACAGCCAAAGCGGCAGTGACAGCCTTGATTGAGCAGCAGCTTCAAACGGAATCGACGATAAGACTGCCCATCGGGCAGCATGTGACGTTTACGATGGTGCGCTGCGAATTTTCGGCGGAGCGGGCAGAAGCTGAGACCATCAAGGATGGGGGCGATGATCCGGATGCTACTCATAATGCGAGGATTATCGCTGAAGTTCATTGGCGGGACGAAGAAGGAATCGAGCTGGATGGCGGCATCGGCGTGGGTCGGGTAACTAAACCAGGCCTTCCTGTCCCTGTCGGAGAAGCGGCGATTAATCCGGTTCCGCGCAAGATGATTCGCGAATCGGTTGCCTCCGTCTTAAACGAATACGACATCCATCGCGGGGTCAGAGTCGTCATCTCTGTGCCTGATGGCGAAGAAATTGCCAAGAAGACGCTGAACGGGCGTCTTGGCATCGTTGGCGGCATCTCGATTCTCGGCACACGGGGCATTGTGGTGCCTTTTTCCACGGCTGCTTACAAAGCGAGTGTAGCCCAGGCGATACGAGTAGCGGTTAAATGCGGCTGCAAGCATATCGTCCTTTCAACAGGCGGCCGTACGGAGAAGTATGGCATCGATATGTACCCGGATTTGCCGGAGGAAGCCTTTGTCGAGATGGGCGACTTTATCGGCTTTGCGCTGACGCAATGCAAGAGACAGGGCATCGAGAAAGTGACGCTCGTTGGGATGATGGGCAAATTTTCCAAAGTCGCGCAAGGTGTCATGATGGTCCATTCCAAAAGCGCTCCGGTAGACTTCGGCTTCCTCGCTCAAGTAGCGGAAGAAGCAGGGGCGACCCAGGTGCAGGCAGCCAGTATTCTGGATGCGAATACGGCGGCTCTTGTTGGAGACTTGATGATGGAGTGGGGCCATCTCGGCTTTTTTGAGAGACTGTGCGCCTATTGCTGTGAAGCCGGACTGAAGGAAGTGCAGGGCGGCATGGAGATAGAAACCGTCATCATCTCGATGAAGGCGAATCTCTTAGGCCATGCCAGTAAGATAGGGGACTAGCTGCAATGCCAAGGCTTGCGGGAGTTAGTCTAAGCTTTTATATTCAGCAATCGGTATCGGGGGAGTGCAGGTTGAAGCAAACGAATCAACTGGCAGCGCTGAAAGTGATCGGCATCGGTGATGACGGTCAGGGAAGCATGCTGCCTCAATATATACAATGGATAGCGGAGAGCGAAGTGCTGGTCGGGGGAGAGCGGCAGCTGCAGTTTTTTCCGGATTACAGCGGAGAAACCATAGCCATTAAAGGTGGCTTGTCCGAGCTCGTGACTCGGTTGAAATCGGAAGCGGAGCTGGGGCACAAGGTCGTCGTGCTGGCATCGGGAGATCCATTATTTTACGGAATCGGGGGCTATTTATCCTCCAAGCTGAACGTGGAGATTTACCCTAATGTTAGCTCGCTGCAGCTGGCTTTTGCACGGATGGGCCAGAGCTGGCAGGACGCTTACGTAACCAGCGTTCACGGACGGAGCATAAAGGGGCTGGCTCAGCGGATCGACGGAAAGGCGAAGGTAGCGCTGCTGACCGATGAGACGAATAGTCCCAAGGAAATCGCTAAGTATTTGCTGTCTTTCGGAATGACGGAATATCGGGCATTTATAGCGGAAAATTTGGGCGGCTCCGACGAACGGACGGGCTGGTATGAGCTGCAGGAGCTTGAAGAGCATGAGTTTTCACCACTGAACGTGATGATTTTGAGCGCCTCGAAAGATGCATTGGCAGGCAAACGTTGGCCTATGGGTATCGATGATGAGATGTTCATTCAGCGCAAGCCGGATAAAGGGCTCATTACGAAAAAAGAAATCCGTGTCATGAGCTTGGCGCAGCTGGCGCTTCAGCCGGACAGCATCGTCTGGGATATCGGCACCTGCACCGGGTCTGTCGCTATTGAAGCGGCACGGATTGCAAGGTATGGCGAAGTGTATGCGATCGAGAAGAATGAAGCCGATTTGCAAAACTGCTTCGACAACATGCATCGTTTTCGGACGGATATTACAGCTATTCAAGGTCGGGCACCTCAAGGCTTGGAGCAATTTCCCGATCCGGATGCCGTATTCATAGGCGGTAGCGGAGGCGAAATGGAGGAGCTTCTCCATGTTTGCTGCAGTCGTCTTCGTCCGGGCGGACGTATTGTGTTAAATGCCGTGACGATAGAAAATCTGTATGAAGCGAACAAAGCGTTTAAAGAAGAAGGATTTACGACGAGTATAACGCTGGCACAGATTGCGCGAAGCAAGCCTATATTGAATTTGACTCGATTCGAGGGTCTTAACCCGATTTATATTATTACGGCTAGGCATAAGGAGTCCGGCGGAGAGGAAATGGAGGGGGCAGCAAGTGAGTAAGTTAGGTGTTTTATACGGATTGGGTGTTGGACCTGGAGACCCGGAGCTGATCACGGTAAAAGCGTTCCGAATCTTGAAGGAATCACCGGTCATTGCTTATCCACGCAAAAAGATGGGGGCCAAAAGCTACGCCCTTACAATAACCGAGCTTTATGTGAATACGGAAGAAAAGACAATGATAGGGCTGACTTTCCCGATGACGCGGGACCGTGAGGCGTTGGAAATGCAGTGGAGCAAGACGGTCAGCACGGTGTGGGAGCACCTGGAGCAGGGGAAAGACGTGGCATTCGTGACCGAGGGTGACCCGATGATTTACAGCACGTTCATTCATTTAATGCGTCTTATGAAGGAGCGTCATCCTGAAGTGGAGGTTCGTTCCATTCCAGGTATTTCGTCCATTAACGCTTCGGCATCCCGACTAGGCATCCCTCTTGCTGACGGCGATGAGCAGATAGCCATCGTTCCCGCAACAGAGGATTATGACAAGATGCGTACCGCTATCGAAAATCATGATTGCGTCGTATTCATTAAAGTCGCTAAAGTAATCGATCTGATGATCCATGTGTTGGGCGATCTCGGATTGACGGACAAAGCGGCCGTATTGACTAAGGTCACTTCTTCGGAGGAGATGATCTGGCGTAACATTCGTGAGCTTCAAGGTAAAGGCTTGGAATATTTAACGTTGATGGTGGTGAGAAAATAATGAAAATTTATATCATCGGAGCAGGCCCGGGCGATCCCGATTTGATTACGGTAAAAGGACTTCGCATTTTGCAGGAAGCCGATGTTGTGCTTTATACGGATTCGCTGGTCAATGAGGAGCTAATTGCTAAGGCGAAGCCGGAAGCAGAGGTTCTGAAAAGCGCAGGGATGGATCTGGACGAAATGGTCGCTATAATGGCGGATCGTGTTAAACAGGGCAAAATGGTCGCTCGCGTTCATACAGGAGACCCGGCCGTGTTCGGTGCGATTATGGAGCAGATTGCGCTGCTGAAAAAAGAAGGCATCGGCTACGAGATCATTCCTGGCGTAAGCTCGGTATTCGCTTCTGCTGCCGCTATCGGCGCAGAGCTCACGATTCCGGAGCTGACCCAGACTCTCATTTTGACCCGTGCCGAAGGAAGAACGCCGGTACCGGAGCTGGAGAAGCTGAAGGATCTGGCGGCTCACCACTGCACGATTGCTTTATTCCTTAGCGCCACTTTGACTAAGAAAGTGGTTGAGGAGCTGAAGAGTGCTGGATGGAGCGAGGACACGCCGGTTGCTGTTGTACAGCGGGCTACATGGCCTGATCAGCTTATTGTCCGGACTACGCTTGCTAATCTCGAACAAGATATGCGCAGCAACGGGATTCGCTCTCATGCGATGATCCTCGCAGGCTGGGCGCTTGATCCGGATATTCACGGTAAGGATGAATATCGCTCCAAGCTGTACGATAAAGAGTTCACGCACCGATTCCGTAGAGGGGTGAAACCATGATCACACTGCGCGAGGGCGAAATTCCTTCGATCGAGCAGCACGGTGATTATGCGATAGTAGCCATCACAAAGCACGGTGTAGAGATGGCACGCAAGCTGCATGGAGCCTTCAGCCATTCGGATTTGTACTACATGTCCAAATTCGAGCGCGGGGATGAGGCGGCACGAGGGATTCAATTGTTTGAAGGCAGTGTCAGAATGCTGTTTCCAGCTTTGTTTCCGGCTTATAAAGGACTCATTATCATTATTTCGTTAGGCGCTGTGATCCGGATGATTGCACCGCTGTTAGTAGATAAAAAAACAGATCCCGGCATCGTCGTTATCGATGACAAAGGGGAGAATGTGATCAGCGTGCTGTCGGGCCATTTGGGCGGCGCGAACGAGCTGACCCGTGAGGTAGCTGCAGCAATGGGAGCAAGGCCGATCATTACGACGGCTTCGGATGTGCAGGGGACTATAGCAGTCGATTTGTTCGGCCGCCGCTTCGGCTGGGAATGGGAGTCAGCGGATAAGCTGACGCCGGTCAGCGCCTCTGTTGTGAATGAAGAGCAGGTTGCCGTCGTTCAGGAGTCGGGCGAGCTTGGCTGGTGGTTGTATGACACACCTCTTCCTCCGAATATTCGTACTTACGGCCATGTTGCCGATGCATTAGCGGCGAAGCCTCAGGCGGCTCTTGTCGTTACGCACCGCGTACTTAGCGCGGATGAAGAGGCGATCCTCGCCAACGGAGTGCTGTATCGGCCGAAGGTGATCGCGCTAGGAATCGGCTGCAATAGAGGCACGTCAGCCGAAGAGATCGAATCAGTGATCTCGGAGACGCTAGCCGAGCTGCGGTTCTCGATGCGCAGCGTGAAAGCTGTCTGCACCATTGATTTGAAGAAGGACGAGGAGGGGCTCCTCGCTGTCGTACAAAAGCACGGCTGGGCGTTCGTGACCTACGCGCCCGAGGAGCTGAACACAGTGACGATGGAAGCCCCATCGGACACTGTGTTCCAATTCACCGGCGCGTACGGCGTGAGCGAGCCGGCGGCGAAGCTGTACTCCGGCGCCTCAGAGCTGGCGCTGGTGAAGAAGAAATCGGGCAATGTCACGATTTCCGTAGCCGTTATCCCGTTCCCGCAGGAAGGGAGCGGGGCAGCCGATGGACGTTAGTCGCAAGATTGTTATTGCCGGAACAGGCAGCGGCGTCGGTAAAACAACGATGACGATCGGCCTGATGGCCGCTTTGCAGCGTCTCGGACGCAAAGTGCAGGGCTTCAAGTGCGGGCCGGACTATATCGATCCGACGTATCATACGGCAGTAACCGGCCGCGTTTCCCGCAACCTCGACAGCTATATGCTGTCGCATGACACAGTCAAAGAAATTTATACCCGCGCGAGCCGTGATGCGGATATCTCCGTCATCGAAGGTGTCATGGGCTTCTACGATGGCAAGAACCCGAAGACTAACGAAGGCAGCACAGCCGAGATCAGCCTCTTGCTGGAGGCTCCCGTGCTGCTCGTGGTGAACTGCCAGAGCATGGCCCGCAGTGCTGCTGCGATTGTTCGCGGCTTCCAGCTGTTGGAGCCTCGTGTCAACATTATTGGCGTCATCGCTAATAAGGTTGGCAGCGAAGGCCACTACAAGCTCGTACGCGAGGCCATCGAACAGGAATGTGATATTCCTGTCGTCGGCTACATGAAACGGGAAGATCATATCGAGATGCCTGAGAGGCATCTCGGCTTGGTGCCGTCCATTGAACGGGGCGAGCTTCAGCCTTTCTTCGATAAGCTCGCCGAGCTTGTCTCTGCTACGGTAGATGTCGAGCGAATCTGGGAGCTTGCACAATCTCCTGCAGTCACATTGGCATCGAATGCCGAAGCAAATTCTGTGTTCCGCAGCCGAGCTAGCCGGTCTGAAGCGCCCGTAAGGATCGCGGTAGCCAAGGATGCCGCCTTTAACTTTTACTATCAGGAGAACTTCGAGCTGTTGGAAGCTTGCGGAGCAGAGTGTGTATTCTTCTCGCCTCTAGCGGGAGAAACGCTGCCTGAAGGCGTTCAAGGCCTTTATATCGGGGGCGGCTTCCCGGAGGAATTCGCCGAGGAGTTATCAGCCAATGAGACGGTCAAGCAATCAATACGTCACGCGATTGAACAAGGACTTCCAACGCTTGCCGAATGCGGAGGCTTCATGTACTTAACGGAGTCTATCGAGCATACGGATGGGCAGAGGCATACAATGCTCGGTCTTATTCCTGGCAGCGTGAAAATGCAGAAGAAGCTTGCGGCGTTAGGCTACCGGGACATTACCGGGATGGAAGGCAACTTCCTGCTTGGACCGTCGGACCGTGCCAAAGGCCATGAGTTTCACTATTCGACCTTCCAACCGAACCAGGATGCAGCGTTCCAAAGTGCCTATGAAACAAAAGGGATGCGCGGAATGAAGCAGGAAGGCTATATCAATGAGAGCGGATCGCTAGTTGCGGGATATACTCATATCCATTTTGCCTCAGCGCCTGAATTGGTAGAACGATGGGTTGAACAATGTGTTAGTTTTCAAAAGAAATAAAGATAGGAAGGAGAAACCTGCATGTCTATTATGGAATTGCTGCAGCAAAGAAGAGCGGTACGCAATGTTCAGCCTGTGGAAGTGGAGGATGAGAAGATTCATGCTCTGCTTGATGCGGCTACCCTTGCTCCAAATGATAGGCTTCGTGAGCCATGGCATTTCTATGTAATCCGTGGAGAGGCGAAGCAGCGTTACGAGGCGGAGGCGCTTCAATATTTAGAGGAGCGTTTTCCGACCAAGCCGAATTTGGTGAAGGAATCTTTAAAAGTTTTGACGGCTACGCCGCTTGTCATTGTCGTTACAGCGGATGTCATTCCTGATGACCCTGCTTCCTCCAAGGATAATGAATATGCGGCTGCCTGCGCGATTCATTCGATG
Source organism: Paenibacillus sp. UNC451MF (assembly GCF_000686845.1). Classification (GTDB taxonomy): domain Bacteria; phylum Bacillota; class Bacilli; order Paenibacillales; family NBRC-103111; genus Paenibacillus_S. Next base: position 7,926 of record NZ_JMLS01000049.1, read on the forward strand.
TGGCTTGCGGCTACGGAGATGGGTCTGGGCTTCGTGTGGCGTACGCGCGGAATTGGACTGGTCCATGACGATCGGATGCATAAGTTTATCGGATCGCCAGAAAATAAGAAAGTGATCGGAACGATTTTCATCGGCTATCCGGCAGATGCTCCTGCACCGACTTCAAGAACGCCTCACAGCGATAAAACCACTTGGCTGTAAAACCATACATTTAAATTTTAAATAAGAAAGCAACTGAGACCCTTTTTCCACTTATGGATGAAGGGTTTTTATTATAATAGAGGAGGAGATTTATAATAGATTTATAGGTTGTGGTAATATAAGGTATATTTGGAATGTGGAGGTGGTTGGTGTGGCTGAACATAAATTTGGCGTTTCAGGAAGTACAATTTTATCCGACCCTGAGCTGTTTGAGGAATTATTTTGGCAGGATATAGATCAAATTGAAATAGGTGAATTCCCGGATGAGGCAGCCTTCCGACGGTTTCTGGAAATAACTAGATCGAGGCAAATTCCCTATGGTGTCCATTCGCCATTGCTGCGCAGCGGCAGTAAATATGACTTAATTCAAAACGTGTATATGGAGCCGGAGGAGGCATGGGAACGTCTTGAGAATGAAGTCAGACTATTATCCCGTCTTGGCGCTAAATACGTTTTAGTCCATTTTCCATATTTTAAAGAGGAAGTAACCCAGACCGTAAATGTAAATACACTAATTGAAAACGGACTACGAAGATTACATTCGTTGCAAGAGAAATATTCGATTCCTTTTGTATGCGAGCCTAAGCTTGGACTCCATCGTTCTCCCGTAGGGATAGAGTATTTGCACCATTTTCCTGTTGAGGTATGGGATAAGTATGGGATTAAACTGTGTATCGATATTGGTGATTATTTAATGGAGACAGGAGAGCACATTTTCACCTATTTAACGAAATGGAAGAAATACATAAAAATGGTTCACCTGCATAACGTGGAGTTACAACCCAATAATTATATTTGGATACCTGTTCATCCGACTCACGAGAATAACGGAGATCGATATAAAATCAAAGATCTTATTCATTTTTTATCTAGTTGTGAAGACGTAGTTTTTATTTTTGAACATACACCGCACAGTAATCCGAGTAAAGATTTCATCCAAAGCGGTTATCAATGGGTTCGGGAACTTGTGAAGGGTAACTGTTCGTAAAGGATGTGACTGCCATGGAATTATGGGTCAAAAATATTTCAGAAGACGAGCTAGAGGACTTCGTGTCCATTCTAAGAGAAGCGGCTTTATGGATCAAGATTGGCGGGGTGGAGATGTGGAGCGAAGGTCAATTTACTGTCGAGAACATGCTGAGAAAGCACTCCTTGCAGGAGATGTACATGGGATATATAAACCAAGAAGCGGCAGCAACCATGATTCTTCAGGAAGAGGATACCGTTTTATGGCCTGACTTGGAAAAAAACGACTCCTTATTTCTGCATAAACTTGCTGTTCGCAGGAAATACGCCAAACAAGGCTTGGCTGAAGAGATGGTGAATTGGGCAAAAACGCAAGCAAAGAGCCTTGGCAAAGCATATGTAAGACTGGATTGTGCTGCCGACAGGCCTAAACTATGCCATTTTTATGAGAATCAAGGGTTTAAAAAAGTTAGTGAAAGAGTTATGTTTGGAAAATATAAGACGGCGTTTTATGAATTTTGTACAAACGAACTGATTCAGTTGTAAATCTAGGCTATTCTTAGTATAAAATGTTGGAAGGCTGTGATACGGATGGCGATGAAAGTTATAGCTATACTAGTACTTGCGGGGCTGCCGACGCTTTATTATTTAAAAAACCATTTATGGAATAGGTTATAAAAATTACGGCTATTGTGTAGGGAGTGCGGATGTGGGTAGCGTCTGTACTCTTTTTTAGTGCATACAAATAACACCAACTCTATCGTGTACGATTTTGGAACAGGAGATACGTGTCATTTGTCGTATTGTATATTAGACCCATCCATGAATTTCCAAGTAGCGAGGTGAACGATTCTGAAAAGAAATGAATCCTTCAACACAGACGCACAACTATATGATGAGGTAAGGCCTGCCTATGATTCCTCGGTGATTGACTGGATCATCAACAGAACAAGGATAACGAAGAATGACCAACTGCTCGAAATAGGGCCAGGGACAGGGCAGGCGACATTGTCATTTGCCCAACGGGGGCTAAAAATTCATTGTGTCGAGCTGGGTGAGAAGCTTGCATCCCTATTAAAGGAAAACTGTGAAAAATACCCTCGTGTAACTATTGACGTAAGCCCATTCGAAACATGGCAATCCAATACGGTAAGTCAAGCTCAGCTTATTTATTCGGCTGCAGCTTTCCATTGGATAGATAAGAATATTAAATATAAGAAGTGTGGCGATCTGCTTTCAGACAATGGGTTTCTTGCTTTAATGTGGCACGAGCACACGGATGACACGCCAGAAATCATAACAAAATCATATGAGCTGCTGGAACGTTACTCGGATAAACAATTTCATTTTCAATCCAGGCTAGAGAGAAGGCAAAGGAGGATAGACGAAATAAAACGGAGTGGTTACTTCACTCTACTTGAAACATTCGAATACAAGTGGATGTCGGAACAGACACCGGATGAATTTATAAAAGCGTTTAAGTCCCAATCTTCCTATTTATCGCTCGATCATCAAAGCAAACAGATGCTTTCTAACGATTTATCTCAATTATTAAGTCATCACAACGAACCTGTAAACAAGGAGTATGTAACAGCCGTTTATTTGGCTCAGAAAAAGGCTCCACAATGTGAAGGAAAAGAGGCATAACGTTTGGAGAATCACAGTCGTTACAATTACATTTTGCTGCTTATTGTTGTGTTTGGAGGTTTTCTGATCTTCGGATTTTCAGAAAACATTAAAGGGCCGGCAATTCCCAGAATGCAGGCCGACTTTAGCTTAAATGAAGCTCAGCTGGGGTTGCTGCTGGCCTTAAATTCGCTTGGTTACTTGGTAGCCTGCTCCTATACTTCCATTTTGTCGAGCAAAATAGGAATTAAATGGACCGGCATAATAGCCTTCTCATCCATGGCCGTTTCCGGTGTATTGATGTATTTATCCACGTCCTATTCTTTTCTGTCCGTCGCTTACTTCATTATGTATCTCGGCAACGGCATGCTTGAGATCGGCCTCGCTATTATGGCGGCCCGTATTTTTACCAAGAACACAGGAACGATGATGAATTTGTCTCATTTCTTTTATGGACTCAGCTCGACGGTTGCTCCTATTATTGCGGCTTCGATGATGGGGTGGAATGTTATGGGCGGCGAGCTAGGATGGCGCGGGATGTATTTGGTGATGCTTACTTTATCACTGCTGCCTGTTATTCCTTCTTTGCTGGGACGGTTTCCGAAGGGAAATCACGAGTCGGGGGAGCATAGCTCCTTCCGCAGTCTTGTGTCCGATCCTGTCGCCTGGCTAATCGTTGCTGTTCTATCCTTCGGGGTCGTATCGGAGCTTGCTGTAGGAAGCTGGCTGGTGTATTTCCTGGAAAAAGCTTATGCATGGCCGATTGATGAGGCTTCACGCATGCTGTCTATCTTCTTTCTTTTCTTCATGCTCTCGCGTTTATTTCTTGGACCTATTACCGATAAAATAGGATATACGTTGTCGATCATGATTTTTTCCGCTTTCTCTGGCATTTGCAGCTTGGCGGCTATAATGATTGGTGAAAAGGGTGCCATTCTGTTTGCGATTGCGGGAATAGGCATTGCGCCCATCTATCCTACGGTTATGGCCTTGCTCGCCAAGAGATACGTTAAAGGAGTAGATACGGCCATCACGTTTACTGTCACACTCATGGGAATTGCGAGCGTCATCGGCAATCTTCTGATCGGGTATATCATCGATAGGGTACGCAGCATCTTCTCCATGAGGAATGAAGTGGATAGCCAGCTTATTGGGCTGCAGGCAGGGTATGGGTTTATTGCGATTCTCGCACTGTTATGCTCGGTTACCTGCCTTTTCTTGTACATGCACCTTCGGAAAAGAAACGAAGTCGTCTAAGTTTATGAAGAGGTGAATTAGGATGAACGCAAAACGCACCATCATCCAAGAAAGTGTAAGGCATGACAACGTACTGGGACCACGTGCCCTCAATCGTGCGCTTCTAGCCCGGCAATTTCTTATAGAACGCACGCGATTACCTGTTGGTGAGGTTCTTGAGCATCTTATCGGATTGCAGTCGCAAGCCCCTAATCCGCCTTATTTTGGCTTATGGACACGATTGAAGGACTTCACACAGGAGTCCTTATCTCAGTTATTGTTGAACCGTCAAGCGGTACGCATTGCTCTCATGCGTTCAACGATCTTTCTTGTTACTAGTCGTGATTGCTTGACACTTCGCCCTTTAGTACAGCCTGTTTTGGACCGGGGGTTGAAGGGCAATTATGGAAAGTATCTAAATGGTATAGACCTCCATGCGGCTGGAGCCTACGGCAGACGTCTTGTAGAAGAGAAGCCTCTTACCTTTAGTGAGATGGGTCAGCTGCTGCAAGAACAATGGCCGGATTGTGATCCGTCTGCGCTCTCTGCCGTAGTCCGCACGCTGGTACCGCTGGTGCAGACTCCTCCCCGCGGCATATGGGGTTCAAGCGGCCAGGCTGTTCATACCTCAGCCGTGAGTTGGATCGGCAGTCCTCTTGCCAGTGAGGGTACGCTGGAGAGTCTGGTTACTCGCTACCTGAGAGCTTTTGGACCTGCATCGATCTCCGATGTCCAGGTATGGTCCGGTCTGACCCAGCTTCGCAAGGTGATGGAACGGCTGAGGCCGCATTTGTGCACCTTTGTTGACGATAATGGCATTGAATTGTTCGATGTTCCCGGAGGGGAACGGCCAGATGTGGATACTCCAGTCCCTGTGCGTTTTTTGGCTGAGTTTGACAACATGCTTCTATCGTATAAGGATCGCACCCGGATTATAGCGGATGATTATAGGAAGCGTGTTTTTACTGTCAACGGCATTATCAAAGCGACGATTCTTATCGACGGCTTCGTCCAAGGCCTTTGGAGAATAAAATGTAAAGGAAGCACAGCGACGCTGATTATCGAACCTTTCCAACTGATATCACAATCCGTGAAGGATGAACTCACCGTGGAAGGTGAGCGACTGCTTCTTTTCGCAGAACCGGATGCTACCGTTCGAGATATTCAATTTGTCGCTGGAGATCCGACTTAACGCCAAACTACGAATTATCCGGTAAAAAACTAGGGATTATAGGCTATGGAGCCATAGGTCAAAAGGTCGCGGAGATTGGTGCGGCACTGGGGATGACGATTTTGGTCTCATCAAAAAATCATACAGCAGAGATCGACCGATTCCCTCTGGAGGATGTATTAATGCAGTCCGATATCCTTTCAATACATACCTCTACAAAACCAGGCAATGAGCAGCTTATAAGCAAAGAAAGGATTGCAATGATGAAGGATGGGGCAATACTGATTAATACGGCAAGAGGCAAGCTACTGGATTACGATGCCTTAGAAATTGCATTGCTTCAGGGAAAGCTGTTTGGAGCTGGACTCGATGTGTTCCCGGAAGAACCGGTCAGATCAAGCAGCATATGCAATTTGCCGAATGTGATTTGTACGCCCCATCTTGCTTTTTATACAGATTATACATTGACCATAATGAATGAACATGTAATTAATAACGCTGTGCAATATGTAGTTAAAAAATATAGCTAAGTGGACCATACGATTGTCTAAGTTTGGGTAATGATACCTTATGAGCTGTCCAGAGTTCATGAAATTGTCAATCCATTATATGTATTTTTATGGAATAATCATACGTGAATATAGTTACAGCAAAATAAGGAGGGCCACATGAACATTGGTGAGATCAAAGTATTCGCCGGAAGCTCAGGGAAAGCCTTTGCGGACAAGATGTGCCGATATTTGGGAGTCGAAGTCGGGAAGTCTGAGACGCTGACTTTCTCCGAAGGTAACACATTCGTCAGAATCGGGGAGACGGTCCGGGATAAAGATGTATACCTTGTACAATCGATCGGCCTAAAACCTAATGATGAGTTCGTTGAAATTTTATTTTGGGTTGATGCTTTTAAAAGGGCAAGCGCCAACACTGTGACTGTCATTCTACCCTATTTCAGTTATGCAAAAGGGGATAAAAAAGACGAGCCGAGGGTTTCTATTCGAGCAAGAGTGTGTGCAGAGTCTATTGAATTAGCCGGTGCGGACCGAGTTGTCGCCATGGATCTGCACAGCCATCAAATTCAAGGTTTTTTCAAAAAACCGGTGGACCATCTCTTTGCCCTCCCCGTGCTGTGTGAAACCATCGCTCGCATGCAGTTATCTGATCTGGTTATCGTTTCTCCAGATGCAGGGTTCGCAAAGCAAGCCCGCAAATATGCTGACTACTTAGGCGCTCCTCTCGCAATTGGAGATAAAACGAGAACAGATCACAATGAACGAGCTGAAATTTTGGAGCTAATCGGTCATGTCGAGGGGAAAACTGCCCTGATCATTGATGATTTCTCCATTTCAGGCGGGACTTTAATTGAACTATCGAAGCTGTTGGTCCAACGGGGCGCGACAAGAGTACTGGCCTGCTTATCGCACTTGGTGCTCAATGAAGCCGCTGTACGGAAAATTGAGGACAGCCCAATTGAGCTGATTCTTAGCACTGATTCAGTGGACAACCCTCATCTTGTGCATTCGAACAAATTTAAGCTGGTTTCCGTAGCTCCTTTATTCGGGGAAGCCATAAGTCGAATTCATAACAGAGAATCTGTAAGTCCTTTGTTTGAACGAGTTCCTGATAAAGTCATTAGAAGTACGTTTGAATAGCGATATCGCAATGGAGGAGTTTGCCTTGAGGCAGGCTCTTTTTTTCTCCATGATTGAGAATAGGGGAGTGAAGGGGAAATGGATGAGGTTGTAATTAAAAAGGTGAATCGATTGGATACTTTGGAGCTATCCTTGTTGGTTAATGAAAGCACGAACGAAGGATTTCGCCATCTTCAACGATTAGTAAATGATTATGAGAGTGCCCGCAATACATTCGATAAGCAGGGGGAGGCAATCTTCATTGCGTACCATCAGGGGAAGGTGGTTGGAGTCTGTGGACTGAACCAGGACCCTTATGCCAAAGAGAATAAGGTTGGCCGAGTTCGTCGTATGTATGTCTCATCTGGCAGCCGCAGGCTTGGTATTGGAAGATTATTAATGGATGCGGTCATTTCAGAAGCAAGGCGTCATTATAGCTTACTTGTTCTTAAGACAGATAATCCTGGAGCCGACTTATTTTACCGATCGTTAGGGTTTGTCGCTGATACTCCATCAGCCCATTACAGCCACGTCCTTACATTAAAGGGTTCGGATCATATCTGGAAAATATTTGAGGAAAAGCCTCGTTATAAAATCTAATAAAAAATCACTGCTGTTTGGTAGTAACCATACGGCAGTGATTTTTTTGAATTACTTGATGCTATCCAGTAAGTTCTTGATTTGTGGACTCAAATTCAAAGTGTTCAGAATCATCGTCAATGCTTCTGCTCGAGTAGATGGAGCTTCCGGATCAAACTTATTCCCGCCTTTACCGGCAATGATACCTGCTTTGGCGGATTCTTGAATTTGTTTGGCGGCAAAGGATTGGCTGATGTCGGAAAACTCGCTGACCGTATTATTACCTTGTACGGCATTCATGTTTACGATTCGGCTAATGATGGCAACCATTTCAGCACGGGTGATAGTTTGATCAGGACGGAATTCTTGTCCATATCCGTTCAATATACCTGCCTTCGCAAGTTTATCGATAACTTCCTTTGCCCAATGGCTGCTAATATCGTTAAGTTCAACGGATTGCTTGTTCGTATCAACGATTTGGAACACTTTATCGATGATCGTTGCGAATTCTGCGCGAGTGATTTCGCTATCCGGTTTGAATTGACCGTTTTCGTATCCGTCAATCACTTTGAGCTTAATGAAAGTATTAATCGTCTTTTCTGCCCAATGCTGCTTGGTATCGGAGAAGGGTATCATGGCATTGTTTTTTTGGGCTTCTTCAATTCTGGATTTAATATTGTTTACTACATGGCTATCGTTTTGCACAGCTTCATTCTTAAACACGTTTGGAGCTGACTGTTCGGTTGACTTGTCAGATGGCTTATCTGTCTCTACAGGCTGTTTGGTGTCTGTTGAAGGCTGTGTGGCAGCAGCAGAAGAAGAACTGCTGCTGTGGCTGCTGCTTGGTCGATAAACAGTTACTTCAACAACTTTGGTCTGGTTTTGGAATGTAACAGTAACATTCGAAGTTCCAATTCCTGTTGCTGTAATGAGACCGGCAGGACTTACCGTTACGACGTTTTCATTGGCGGTCTTGTACTCAGACAATGCAGCTACATCCGCTGTTGTTTTATCGCTATACGTTGCTGTGACTTCAAGTTGTTTTGTGTTACCAAGGTTAATGATGATGCTGACTGGATTAACGGACAGTGATACGACATCGACAGAGATTGGTGCGGGAGATACCGTAACCGAAATAGTTACCGTGTAACGGCTCAGCTCGCCTGTAATTGTAGCGGAACCTGCCGAATGAGCCGTAATGACTCCAGTATTGGATACAGATGCCACTTGAGAGTTATCTGAGCTCCAAGCTAATAGGCTAGTTACAACTGCACTTGTATGATCGGAATATGTGGCGGTAACAACTGCAGGTGCGCTTCCGCCTTCTTCCAGGTTGACACTGCTTTGGTTAACAGATAGGCCTGTTAGTGTCGTCGAAGGCGCCTCAAGTGTTGCTGCATGGATGGTAACGCCAGCACTTTCCATGTTCCGATTGTCAATGACGATGACTTTGTAGCTGTATGCCGTGTTTGGAGTCAAACCCGTAAAGGTATAGGTATTGGTCGTTACAGATGAAGTGACTGCATCGTTAGCGTCTTTAATTCTAATACCTTTCATATTTATCAACGGATTGTCCCAGTTCAATGTAATGCTGGTAGGAGTTGCCGAGTAGTTCGTATTCACCACGTCAGGTACTGGCGCTATGGAAGCAACGGTTACGGCAATGGTCTTCGTATCTTGGGTATCGCCGACTTTATTGATTTTCACCGTGACATTTCCATTCACATCTGTGTTGGAGTACGTGATGGCACCGTTATTGGCTATGCTAGAATTAGAGGACGCCAACGTCAGTGTCACACCCGTATCTGCCATCCCGGGCAGACCGTTGAGATAGGTCAGCAGGTTCGAATAGGTTCCTTCAGTAACCGTAAGAGTTGACGGGATTAAAGCCTTGGCAGCAGCGGTGGCCTCGTTCACAAAAGTATGCTTGTGCACATTAGACGTAGAGATGTAATGCGTACCATCCGGGAGGAATACGATACCAAATCCGCCGGGTACGGTTTCGATTAACTGCCTTTTGGAAGGATCTATAAATATTTTTCCAGTCAGATCGGCTTGAGCGATTTTATAAATTTTGCCCCATTCATCAAAGAAGTACAGGTCTCCGTTAGGGCTGAAATTAATGCCGTATAGGGGTTGCGTAGTACTCAGGAAAATCGGTTCAAGAACCTGGCCTTGACCCAGCTTGTAAATGCCTTTGGTCGTATAATCCGTCATGTACAAATTATCATCGGCGTCGAAGGCTAATCCATATGGATAATGTAAAGTTGTACCCGTATAAAATATTTGGCTGTTACTGGTTATCTGTGCCGAATTTAAGGGCAAATCTGTCAGTGAGGACGCCGGAATCTTATAGACGATGCTAGTGTAGTTGTCGTTAGTATAAAACAAGTCGCCTTGACTGTTAAAAGCAACAGACATAGGATTTGCATATTTACTCATGACCAACACATCGCTGACTTGACCGGTTGCTACTGAAATCCTTGAAATTTTGTCTGCATCCCGTTGGGCTACATAGATATAACCGTCATGGTAGGCCAGGGATCTCGGATCCGTTATGGTGCTCGGTCCGGATGAGGAGGAACCAGCCCAAGCTGAAGAGATGGGAAGCATGCCTAGTACGAGGGATAGGATCATTAGAATCAAAAACGGTTTCTTGCCTTGCATGGAACGACCTCCGTTTGTAAGATGATAGACTTGATGAGTAGTTCGGCGTGTCATTGTTAATTTGCCGTTTGGGCTTTATGACTAAAGTCCTGTTTACGACAAAATTCAACATTAAAACGACACCATATTCTATCACATCAGATCTTAACAAAATCTGAACAAACGGCGGCCTTATCACCATTTAGATTTCATGAGATACTCCTGCCTCCTGATGAGGATATCATTTCATCGTACAGCCTGGACGTTTCTTCCTCCAGCTCGATATCCAGCCGTTCTTTTACTGCGCGTTCCAGCTGTTTAAATATTTTAATGGCTTCGCTTCGATTGCCGCTCTCGAGGTACAATTTAATCAGCTCGCGTCCTTCCTTCTCGGAGTCCGGCGAAACAGCCAATACATGGTGCAAGCACTGGATGGCATATGCGGTCTGATTGTGCTTATAAAAATAAGCGCATAGCCTCCTTAAGGCTTCAGTATAGCGTCCAGACAGCTGCTCTCGCTTCATTAAACTCCATCTGTAATCGCTATCCATCAAGTAATCGCCACTGTACAAAGCGGCAAGCCTCTCCAATCGTTCGGCGCTGAGCCCTTCCCCCCGCAGCGTTTGGTCCAGCTGCGCTTCTATTTCCAACACATCCCATGGGAGAGAGCCGAGCTGAAGAGCATATCCGTTGCCAATTTTATTAACATTTATAGGTAGATGATGAGAACGTAAGTTTTTTCTTAATAGTGAAATGCATGTATAAAGATAGGCTCTAGCTTTGTCCACATCGGATTCTGGCCATAGCGCTTCCATAATAACAGTCTGCTCGACTACTTGTCCTCCACGATGAATGAGAAACGCGCATAATTCTTTCTCTTTGGTGGTTCGCCAGGACAGCATTCCCTGCTCCGGGGCCCCGAGATGAACTGCAAATCCGCCCATGCATTGAACCGATGGCCCATCTGTCACCGCCTTAGGAATCGACGAAGCTTCCCGAATTCGCTGTACGGATTGACGGAGCCTCTCAACACGAATAGGCTTCAATAGATAGTCCATGGAACGGATTTCAAACGCTTCTATAGCGTGCTCGGCATACGCCGTCGTGAATATGATCTGGATTTTTGGATGAATGACTTGAAGAGCTCTTGCAAGGTCCATACCTTTCATGCCTGGCATTTCGATATCCAAAAATACCCCGTCCGCTTGCAGGTATTTCATTGCGTCAAGGGCTTCCAAAGGGTTCGTATATTTGCCGATCACAACCACTTCTCCGATTTCATTCAGCAGGATACCCAACATTTCCAGGGCATGTTCCTCATCGTCAACAAGCACTACTTTTATCATCCATGTCCCTCCCGCCAGATTGTTCCAAACGTTAATATAATACCATTAACCTATAACACTTGGTTATGATTTGTTTGTTTCAATGCGGTTTCTGATAAATTAAATGATTCGGAGGTTGTTACTGAATGGAACAAGGTGCAAGCATTGCATACTTCACTTCAAGAAGTAGATGCAGGGACGGCAGAAAGCTCGCCGACGGAATTGCTATTTCCATGTGTATGATCCGGACGGCAACCGAGTTGACGTAAGCAGCTTTTAGATGACAAATTATATATAAAAAAGTTTACCCAATAAAGCTACGCTTCCCTTTGGTACAATAAAGAGACCGTCGTGCAACTTAAGGGAGGATAGTGACGATGAGCGAGCTGCAATTGATTAAAGATTATTTGGACGATGAACAGCGGCGCAATAGTTTGTTTAAACTTGCTGTCCGAGTATTTGGTATACAGTTTGGGACCTGGTACCAATTAGGTGCTTCGAATAAAAGATACATCCCTTTTTCTTATTTTGATGAGGACAAAGCGGTAGCAAATGTATCGGTGAATCTGCTGGATTTGATTATTGACGGTGAGGTTAAAAAAGCCATACAAATCGGTACGGTCATGACGCACCCGGAGTATCGAAATCGAGGGCTTTCCACCGAATTAATGAATCTAGTTATTGAGCAATACGAAGCTACGTGTGATGTTATGTATCTTTTCGCCAATCAAAGTGTTTTGAATTTTTATCCTAAATTCGGGTTTGAGGCGGTAAGCGAGCATCTCTTTTCGATTGAATGGGCATCCAGTCAAAGGCCGGTGGCGGGGGAGGGGATTCGTCCTTTAGATGGGAACAAAAAGGAGGATTTTCAATTCATAGCTCGTTTTGCAGTGGAAAGGCTGCCGGTCTCTCAACGGTTTGGCACCGCCAATGACCAAGGGATCTTGATGTTTTATTGCCTGAACGTATTCAATAGGGATATTTATTATTTGGAGCAAGAAGAAGTTATTGTGATCTATCAGCAATATGAAACAGAGCCGTCACGCCTGGATATTTATGATATTATCAGCCAGAAAGAAATCGGCATTGAAAGGGTCTTGGCCCGAATTGCCGGTGACGGCATTAAAAAGATAGTGTTCCATTACACCCCGGACTATAACGGGATTCAATTGGAATCCAGCAGCTTTAAGGGTGACGATGTGCTTTTTGTCAAAACAAAGGGGAGTGTCTCATTTTCTGCTCCCATGAAGCATCCTATAACAGCCCAAGCCTAGGTTAATGCTGAGCGGGAAAGTGATACTTCATGATTTTGAATCGAATTCCATGCGGCGTATACAGCTTATGATCTAACCATGGCGAGTCTTCCTTAA
>NZ_JMLS01000050.1 GCF_000686845.1 Paenibacillus sp. UNC451MF
CTGGAAACTTCAGTTTCTTGGTGCGCCAAGAGGGAGAAGCCCGGTATGTCACCATTTTCAGCAAGGAAAAGACAAGTGAGCGACCGCATTTAGTGCTGCAGACATATAGCTTAGAGGAAGACAAACCTCCTGTTGAAGGCATCAGCGCCCGAGTATCCGGAACTGATAGTGTACAGGTTGGCGAAACGTTCGATGTTGAGTATGGGCTAACAGGAGTCGCAGGCAAACAAAAGTTGAGGCATTGAGAAGCGGAAATTCCCTAATAATAGAAATCAGAAAATCGATATAAGGAGGTGCGAGGCTGGATATGAACATTAAACAGACCATAGAAGCGGACATCGTTGTGGTAGGGGGAGGTCCGGCCGGGGTCAATGCGGCTATCGCGGCGGGAAGGAGCGGGGTGAAGACGGTGCTTATCGAGAAATACGGCTTTATCGGCGGTATGTCGACGGCGGCGCTGGTGTACCCTTGGATGACTTTCCATACGATAGACGGGAAGCAGGTCATTAAAGGAATCGCTCAAGAAATCATCGACCGCCTGATGGAATTAAACGCTTCCCCCGGCCACGTAAGGGATACCGTTGGATTCGTGCATACGATAACGCCGTATCACCCGGAGATTTACAAGGTGCTGGCGCTCGACATGCTGAAGGAATCCGGCGTTAAGCTTCTTTTGCATAGCTTCGTAGACCATGTGGAGACTTCTGATGGCAGGATTCATTCGGTGCAGCTGACCTCCAAATCCGGCAGGATCGAAGTGCGCGGTAAAATTTATATCGATACAACCGGAGATGCCGATATAGCCTATTTGGCGGGGGCTCCTTGTATTCAAGGCCGGGACGTGGATAGGCTGACTCAGCCGATGACGATGAAGTTCCGCATGCGGGGGGTAGATCTTGCACGAGTGAAGCAGTATATGATGGAGCATCCTGATGAGTTTTATAAGAAAACTCCGTTTGAAGAACTGCCTCAACTTCATCTGTCAGGGGTGCTTGGCTATTACAAGCATTGGAAAGCGGCGAACCTGCCGATCAATCGCGATCAGGTGCTATTCTTTACCGGACCTGCGGACGATGAGGTGCTAGTCAATACGACCCGCGTGCAGGGGCTGGACGGTACGAATGTCGAGGATTTGACCGAAGCCGAGGAGCTCGGACGCAAGCAGGTGCTGGCGGTCGCCGACTTTATGCGCAGCAGCCTGCCGGGCTTTGAAAAGGCGTCGATTTCTTCGGTCGGCACCCAGATCGGCATTCGCGAAACACGCCGCATCGACGGCTTATACGCGCTACAGGTAGACGATGTGGTGCAGGGCCGCCGGTTTGACGATGTGATCGCGCGCAGCGGCTATCCGATCGATATCCATGATCCTTCCGGTAAAGGCGTGACGGCTGCATGGGTACATGGAGACGGCGCCTATGATATCCCTTACCGCTGTTTGCTGCCAAAGCGGGTTCATAACCTGCTTACAGGCGGCCGCTGCATCTCCACCACGCACGAGGCGCTCGCTACGACGCGCCTGACGCCCAGCTGCATGGCGACCGGCCAGGCGGCAGGCTCGGCTGCGGGACTCGCCGTAAAGCACAACGAGGTGCCGGCCGATATTGACGTTGCAGAGCTGCAGCGCACGCTTGAAGAAGATGGAGCGCTATTGAACTAACAGCGCTGATTGTTACTGAAGCCGTCATCCTCACTATAATGGTGAGGATGACGGCTCTTTCTACTTATAATCAGTGATAAGCGGAATCTTGTAGAACCACTATCAGTCACGGTTTGTACCCGCCGCCGGTTAGCGCTGAATTACTTTGTAAAACGAATAGTTGACGAATGAAGTAATGCTTCTCTACGTCGGAAGAATGATTTTCGTCAAAAGGTGTCTACTCCCTATTGGAGGCCACGGGCATGTTAGCTAAAATGAACGAATTAATCAAATCACGTCTTCTACCTTAATTATCGGTGTAGACATCGCAAAATTCTAACATGTGGCTGGAGCACAAGATCACCGCGGAGCCGAGTTTGAGAAGCCAATTACGTTTGAAAACACCCAGGAAGGATTCGAGTTGTTTGTGAGTTGGTTCTGGAAAATCTCAACGGAATCAAAACAAACATAAATCTGGGAACTTAAAGACTGCCACTAGTTTTAATTGGAGTCTACCACTCAGGATCAACAATCCAATCTAAAAATTTATTTCTTCGGACAAAAACCACCACTGTTCGTTTAGTGATTTAAAATGCGCATAGTAGATGCGGATATTTTGTTGAAAGATTTGTTTGATCGACAATAATAGTCACCATTTGCATCACGTTTCTCATACAATCGACATCCCATTTCTAGTATTATGACTAATATTGAACCACATAATTAGTGTAAAGGACTGAACAAATACATGCCGATAAAGGGGAGTATTTTAAACCATAAGTTTGATTTTGATAATGCTCGATATTTTCGATTTCATGTATCTGTCTTGCAGAATGGTAGAGTCATTGACTATGGAGGTGTTATTGAATCTCATACAGAAGATGCCGTTATCATAAACGGTGGTAAATATTTAAAAACCAATTGTGTATTCATGGTTCGTTAAGATAAACAAAGCATTTCATTTATATCAAGTTGAAAATATTACTGTAGGACGACAAGAGCATATTTTCATTTCTACATATCAAGTGTAACAATATATGAAAATCCATTCATAGGTTCGTCAACAAAACTTAGAAATTAATATTAATGTGTATTTTGCATCGTGATAAGGTATGCTCCTCCATGCCTCGGGTGGCACGAACTGTCAGGAGAAGGGTGGCTATTTATAAGTGCCTTATAAAAAATATTATATATGCTTTCTCTCATGTGGTGATGCCAGAGTGTATATATCATTTATCACGAATTTTGTAACCGCTTACTAAAGTTTTCATTAGTTAGTGAGACAATTAGGAGGGGAACAATATGAAGTTGATTAGAATTGCATCATCAGTTGTATTGATCACAGCGCTTGCAGGTTGCAGCCAAGGAACGGGCGTAAAGGATGAAAAAGGGAGTATTCAAACAAAAGTTACAAACGAACCGATAACCCTTACCCTCTACCAGCACGCGGCGATTAGCAATGAGGAAATCGATAAATTTATAGTTCAGCCTGTACAAAAAAAATATCCTAATATTTCGTTTAATATTGTACGAAAAGGGACAGGCACCAATCCGGAGGAATTAGTGGCTGCAGGCATCGTTCCTGATCTGATCTATACGACAGATGCTAATACCCCTCTTTGGCGAGAACTTGATGTACCAGAGGATCTGAACACTCTGATTAAGAGCAACAACTTCGATTTGAACCGTTTTGACGCTAATGCCATAGACGCTGTTAAGGTTTACAGCGGTGGAAAAGGTGCCATGTACGCTTTACCGGTCGCGCAAAACATCGCAGCTCTTCTCTATAATAAAGATATCTTTGATAAATTCGCTGTCCCGTATCCAAAAGACGGGATGAACTGGGATGAGATCATCCAGTTGGCCCGCAAGGTAACCAAAACAGAAAACGGGATCCGATATATTGGACTCAGTCCTGACACGGTTTCCCGTTTAGGTTATGGACTTTCTTTACCTTACGTTGATCCGGCTACGAACAAAACGACAATTAATAACGATAATTGGAAAAAAGTTCTCACCACGATGAAAGATATGATCGATGTTCCTGGATTTCTAGGAGAGGATAAGAAACTCAGTTATGGTAGCAGTGATTTCTTTAAGAACGGTAATATAGCCATGCTGACCGCCTGGGTTCCCGATATGATAGCGAGCACGGACCCGAGTATCGCAGATAAATTTCCATGGGATTTTGTCTCGCTTCCCAACTATTCTGAAGCGATCGGTACAGGCCGTATCATTACCCCACATACGATCATGCTGAATAAGCAAAGCAAATATAAGAATGAAGCTTTTCAAGTGATGTCGATCTTTACTTCCGATGAGGTGCAAGCTGAACTGAGCAAAAGTGGAAAAATTTCCGCTTTAGCCAAATCGGATTTTCAAACACAGTATGGTACAAATGTACCTTATCTCAAAGGAAAAAACATTAGCGGTATATTTAAGTCAAAAACACGCAAGATAAACAACCCTCTTACTGAATATGACGCTTTAGTTCGTTCAGCACTCGATGCTGGGGCTAAAGAATTGGCAGCAGGGAAAGATGTTAATACGGTCTTACGGGAAACGGAAGAAAAGGCGAACAAAGCTATTGAGGAAAAATTAAAAAAATAAATCATTCGGTTAACGAAAAAGTCCATGCTATCATGGACTTTTTCGTTTTTGATGTTTCCATTACTGCAGAGGAGAAGGCCCTGTTGATTCTTTAAAAGTTTTTGAAAAATAATTAATGTCATTAAGCCCGCAATCAAAAGCAATTTGCCCAATAGAATGATGTGTAGTTCTAAGAAAAAGTCTAGAAAGATGAGATTTGTTTAAATTAAGCATGCCAGATGCAGAATCAAATGCTAGCGATAAATGATGAGAGGAGGATTTAATGAAAATTACAAATCAAGATGATAAAGATTTTACGTATGTTTACTTATCTTCTTCAAAGAAGAAGTTTAAATAGCAAGAGAAGAAAGTCGCGGGATGAGATCACAACAACAGCCTACCAGCTTCATGAGCAGTCTACTGTTATGCATACGATCGGTTTTAGAATTGGTTTACATGAGAAGGTCGTGGTATATGGGAGTCTGGGTAGCGTATGATAAAAGGTGGCTCAGCATCCGAGTACGGATATTACTGTTGTTTTTTTTGTAAAGTTTATTTATATATTTTTTTGATGTTGAGGCATTGATGGTTTTTTGCTAAAATTCCCAGTGAAGGGTGGTCGATTTTGATGGCAAATCATTTTGTCAGTATGCTACGCAGCTCATGCAAAGCCTATTCTTAGGGCGAACCTTTACATGGGCAGACATAAGTAACTCTGTTCGCCCGCGTGACGTTTCTAAGGATGGGCTCTGCACCTTATTGTATAAATATTATAAGGGAGTTGAGTGCATTGACCAATTCATTCATTAGAAAAAATCAAATTCTCGTGGATCTTCAAAATCATGTCCAGCAGTTGTTAGATGAACTCGCGGAAGACGATATCGGCGCAGGATTTCAAGTAGCAGCCTATTGGCATGGGAAGTTGGTTCTGAATGCTTTTTCAGGCAGTGCGGATTCCGCGGGACGACGATCCGTTGACTCAGATACCTTATTCGTTGTGCAATCTTGCTCCAAAGGCATTGTTTCAACTGCCATTCATATTCTCGTCCAACAGGGCAAACTGGCTTATGATGAGCGGATTTCCCATTACTGGCCTGAATTCGGAGCGAATGGCAAGGATCAGATTACTCTCCGTCAGATGCTTACCCATACGGCAGGAGTTCCCTTGATGCCCACTTACGCGGATATGCGGCTCATCACGGACTGGCGAGCGATGGTCAGTGAGATGGAGAAACTAGAGCCAATCTGGGAGCCTGGCAGTAAGTCTGGTTACCATGGTCTAACCTTCGGCTGGATTTTGGGGGAAACCGCATCCCGAGCGGATGGGCGAACTTTTGCTCAAATTGTTCATGACGAGATATGCAAGCCTTTAGGTATCGAAATGGATCTGTACTTAAGCGCTTCTTCGGAAGCAGAATCCCGTATCGCTGAGATTAGCGGCGAAGCAGTACCGATTGCTTTCATGCCGGATGACATGCTTTTCAAGCGAGTTTTGCTTCCTGCCCTGGTCCCCGTTGCAAATCCTGAATGGAATTCACCCTGGTTCCATGCAGCGGCCGTACCTGCCGTAAATGTTGTAGCAACGGCTCAGGCGTTAGCGTGTATGTATGCCTCACTGATTGGCCACGGTGTGGATGGTGGTAGACGTCTGCTTGAACCAGCTTCCGTAGTGGAAGCGACGTCACTGCATTTTGAAGGCATCGATGAAGTTGCGCTTGCTCCCATAAAATTGGGACTTGGCTATTGCCTTAGTCAAGAAGGTGATCCCATGGGGGGTAACCCGATGGCTTTCGGCTATGCCGGTTTGGGCGGCATGATTGGATATGCCGACCCATCGAAATGCCTTGCCGTAGCGATACTGTGTAATCGTATGAAGGTTGGAAGGGGAAATCGGTCCCCTGATCGACTTGTATCTGATCTAATCCGTGAGAAACTAAGTAACGCTGAATCTTAATATTATGCCTTGAAAAGAATGGCCCGACATCGTTTTATTAGTCGGGCCATTCTTAATTCATGCTGGCAGGCATATTATTCACGAACTTATTTATTTTGAGCCTGAAAATTGTAATATATAATGTATGAGACAAAAGAAGAAGTAGAAAATTGCTGGCAGCATGCCGTTGTCGAGTGTCAAGAATTTAGTTTGCCGATCTGTGCCAAGAATCTGTTCCAAATACTGCAGAGAAGAGGAGACTAGATAATAGCGCCAGTATAATGGTTTTTAAGTAAATCAATGATCTTTATCCTATTTCGATTGGATGCTAGAGTTTTCTTGCTTTGATTACAAAAGTTACAGGAAGCATCTTTGCTTTTTTTACAAAATCGCTGTTTTCGTCCCGCAATTGCATAATTTCATCATCAGATTGCTCAATCATTTGCTCAATTACAAATCCTGCTTTTGCCAACGCATTCACATAGGTTGATAGTTTACGGTCCGATAATGTTAGTGTACTTTCGTCAAGAGATACTGAATACCAAGATTCATCGAAATAACATTTTTTAAATACAAGCATATTATTTTCTGCAACAACACATTTGTGTATTGGGTGAGACCAACTGAAAATAAATACGCCGTCTTTTTTAAGGTAAGAAGCAATCCGGCAAAAAGTACCCTCAAGGTCGGTTGTCCAACCTATGGCATAAATCGAATAAACAAAGTCAAAATAATCCACTGGTAGGCCACATTCCTCTTCCATGGGAGAACAGATCAATTTTGCTGAAAGACCGCACTCCGCCAAATGCTGCCTTGTCTTTTCGATTTGGTTTTCTGACATATCCATACCCCATAGTTCAGATGCTTTGCGTTCCCCCAGATATTGCAAAGATTGACCGCTTCCACAGCCTATTTCCAGCATCTTTTTTCCTGAGACATCGCCAAAAATCTGGCATTTTTCTTCTGAGACAAATGCTCCATATAAAGGAAGTGAGGTTGCTCCTAAAACATCATTTCCTTTTGTATCCCAAAATAAGCTGTTTGTTTCATGAATAACACTCTTATCCATGTCGACCGAGATGGCGCCAACCTCACTACCGCCTATAATATTTGTGTTTGTTCTATAGACAGAATTCTTGTCCATACAGACACCCTCCCAAATATAAATAATATGAGCCTAAACGTATATCCCGACTTGCGCGTTCCCAATAACACATATCGAACACGAACACTCTGCGGTATTAACCATAGAATAATTTACCATTTATATATGAACAAATCCACCTCATATCATCCATTTGATCCCGCAGACATGACCCCCATCCTGTGGCAATGGTAACGGCCTGCAGCATGATATCAGTAAAGTACACCTCTGCGGAGAAATTCGTGATAACCATAAGGAGGTTGTACTATTTGCCATTTCAACGCACGACGTAACAGCAGGAGGATAAATGACTGAAGCATGGTAAAACCTTCAAAATTGCAATTGCAGGATCCCGCTTTGACACCGAAATCGACAAGCTGGCGGCCGAAGGATTGGTGCTAAAAATACTGATCATCGTCGATAAATTATACATGGGAACCTTAGTTTCGATATACTAAGAAAAAAGGAGAAATGTTAGCATGGGAATTTCTGTTTATTACACTTGTATGAGAAACCATAACCTTACCAATAGTGAGGAGCAAGAGATAACGGCCATCATTGATAAATACAATGTCGGTTTTGAAATGAAGGATATTGGAGAAACATTTTGTGTTTATGACTATGAGCAGAATGAACCAACAGTGATCTTTGCAGGTTCAACAAAGCTGCCCTTTTCAGATGATTTTGAAGATACATTGCATGCGCTGTTTTATTGGTTGACCTGTTTGACGGATATTAGAAGAAGTATTTTCGGTCATTTAATTGAACACTGATGAAACCAACATAAACGTACATTATACGAACATAATCAGAGGAGAGGAGTTTGTAGTTGATGAGCGATTTGATTAACGAAAAAATACCAAAGCAAGCGATGCAAGCATCAAAAGTCGTAGAAGAGTTGCTTGGAAGTTCGATAGTCGCGGTATTTCTATTTGGTTCTGCAGTAAATGGTGGTTTATGTATTAATAGTGATGTAGATATCATAGCAGTTGTGAATTATAGTTTACCTGAAGTAACTCGAAAAAAACTAACAGACAGACTAATGCTTATATCTGGAAAAATAGGTAATACAGATTCTGTGAGACCACTTGAAGTCACGATTATTAAACATAGTGATGTTGTACCTTGGCGATATCCACCAAGAAATGAATTTATTTATGGTGAGTGGCTCAGGAGTGAGTTTGAGAAAGGACAAATCCAGGAACCAACCTATGACCCTGATTTAGCTATTGTTTTATTACAAGCGAGAAAGAATAGCATTTCTCTATTTGGTCCTGATGCTTCAGATATACTTGACCCTATTCCGATGACAGATATTCGAAGAGCGATTAAGGAGTCTTTACCAGGGGTGATTGAGGGTATCAAAGGTGATGAGCGTAATGTGATTTTAACCCTGGCTCGAATGTGGCAGACAGCGTCTAATGGTGAAATTTCTCCAAAAGATGTGGCTGCAAATTGGGCTTTACCTCTGTTGCCCAAAGAATATTCAACTTTACTCGACTTAGCCAGAAAAGCCTATCGTGGAGAATATGTTGATAAGTGGGAAGGACTGGATTCTGAGGTGACAGCACTTGCTAATCATATGAAAAAATCTATAGAATCTTGTCTTAGCCAAATTCAGGAGAAGTGATAACAATATAGTAGGAATATTGTATACTTTTTTTGGAATTATATAATTATCAATGAGATATTGCAGAATCCTTAAACAGAAATAAAGGGAAAATGGTTCTATTGAACCGATGAAACGACCTAAAATAATCAAACTTTTTTATAAAAATTGAACAATACTTCACAAAGAAAGAATCTATTTTGATCAATCTTTTTTTCAAAACGGACTCTTTTTATTTATCGTAAAATATGGGCTTGAGAGGTAACACGGATCGGATCGCATCGCAAACGCGATATAATAAAATTTGATTAAAACGTTTCTTATTATTCAAGTAAGGTTACCGAGGATAATCACCTTATTAAGCTATTGGGCAGTATAGTTGAAAAAGGAACTTAAATTTAAATCGGGTAGCTAAAAATTTGATGATAGACAGGAGTTAGATACGATGATAAAAGGTTTCGGAGGAATATTTTGGCGAACTAAGAATCTTGAAGTTATAAAAAAATGGTACAGTGAAGTGTTGAAGATTGAAATAGAAAACTGGAATGGGACTGTGATAAAGCCCCAATCAGGAAACGAGACTATCTTTTCTTTCTTTACCGAGAATGACAGTTATTTTCCAACAGAACAACAAGTGATGTTAAATTTCCAAGTACATAATCTAAACGAGACTATTAAGCATCTTGAACATATTGGTGTACCTCTTGCAAAGAAAAAAGAGATTAGTGAATTTGGAAATTTTATTTGGATTGAAGATCCTGAAGGTCGACTGGTCGAGCTTTGGGAGAAATAATGAGCTGTAATTCATTTGCTATTGAGCTAAACGGGTACTATTGTTGAATTGTTGCTGGCTTTGGGACTAAGCGAAACGGTGAAGAAGCCAAAGCAAAGAGCATCCAGAGCGCTATTGATATTAATCCATCACAAAAAGAATCCCTTAACAAACTATATCCCCATAAAATAGGTATGTAGGAAACCGCTTGATGAGTGGTTTCCTTTTTGATGTATAAACTTTAATTGCATTAACTTGCAATTTGCAAGTATTTAGTATATAACTATATTAAGAGGTGAAACACATGGAGAACGTTCGCGAACTATTTCAAATCATGACACGCCGTTTTGGTTTTCTGAATAAAAATTGCTGTTCTGCCGGAGGCTTAGATATTTCTTTAGTTCAAAGCCATATTATTTATGAGATAGACCATCAGCATAAGCCTTCTATTCAGCAGGTAGCCGATGCATTAGGTACGGATATTACGACCTTTAGCCGGCAAGTGCAATCATTAATTAAAATGAATTTAGTGAAAAAAGTGCCCGATCCGGTCGATCGCAGGGTGTATAATCTTTCATTGACGGCAGAAGGTAAGTACGTTGCTGCAACGATAGACCAGCAAATGAGCGCTTATTTAGGTGAAGTCTTTTCGCACATGAACGAGTTTGAAAAAGAAACCGTCATTCGCTCCATCAAACTTTTGAATGAAGCCATGGCGAAGTCCAGCCAATGCTGCACAACCCCTCTGGGGTGATTTCTTTCCTGAAATATTTGCAATATGCAAACATTATCAAGGTGCTTGTATGAATGAAGTGCTGGATACAATAGTCATTGGAGGAGGGCAGGCAATGAAGTTCCCCAGCGAGCCTAATGGTTATCCGCAGCGAGAGGAAGCAATTCGATATTTTTCGGGTCAATACAAAGAACGAGTAGCTGCAGGAAAGCCGGATCAACAGCCGATGTTTACGTCCTTTTATGCCGACGGTGTCGTTTGGCCGAACGGGACCAAAGAATCGGTGGACACGGTGATTTACGCTACTGACTATCGGCCTCATCTTCCTTATCTTCAAGCGATGCGCACACTGGGCGCAGAAGGAAGGCCACTACATAAAGCAGGCATTAGTGTAGTGCCGGGACTTTATTATGTGGGGCTGGAAGGGCAACGCTCCTTTGCTTCTGCCACCTTAAGGGGGGTGGGGCCAGACGTAAATTTTGTTATGCAAAAGCTTACATCATCTTAAATATTGAACATCCATGTACCTTACCGATAATATTTCAGAAAATGTGAGTGGCATGAATTGAGTTGTATTTGGAAGTAACCATTCTTAGTCTTTTTTTAGATTATAAATTTCATTGGAGGTAGTAATAATTATGAAGGATATCGAACTTACTCAAACAGGTTCTTGCTGCACAACGCAGAATAGGAATGAAGAGATACATGTCATCCAACAATTCTCGAAGCATTTGCCAGTCGTTATTATTGGAGCAGGCCCAATTGGTTTAGCGGCTGCTGCTCATTTAGTGGAGAGAGGGGAGAAATTCATTCTACTTGAGTCTGGAGAACATGTTGGCCATAATGTTTCTGAGTGGGGCCATGTTCGCTTATTCTCTCCATGGCAATATAATGTTGATAAAGCAGCCAAAAGATTATTATCCGCTCAGGGTTGGGTGGCTCCTGCGCATGATGAGCTGCCTACGGGACGTGAATTGTTGGAGCGATATTTATTGCCTCTGGCACAGCTGCCAAAAATCAAATCTCAGCTTGTTTTTAACACTAAAGTAGTTGCTGTCAGCAGAAAAGATACAGATAAAATGAAATCTGTGAATCGAGAGAGTCTTCCTTTTGAGGTATATGCAGAAGTTAAAGGAACGCTTCAGGTTTATGAGGCTAAAGCAGTAATTGATGCTTCGGGAACCTGGGGACATTCAAATCCAGTTTACGCAAGTGGCGTATGGACGCAAGAAGAACAATCACTGAGCAACCATATTTTCTACGGTATACCCGATATAAAGGGTAAAGACGAGACTAAGTATATTGGCAAGCGTATTGCAGTTGTCGGTGGAGGCCATTCGGCTTTAAATACGCTATTAGATCTCGCGGAATTGAAGGAATCCCATCCGGAAACAGAAATTGTATGGATTATGCGAAAAAACAAAGTGGAGGATGCATACGGCGGGGAAGAGAGCGATCAACTTGCGGCGCGGGGTGAGCTTGGGACACGTATTCATCATCTGGTAGATTCAAAACAAATCGAGGTCGTCACTCCATTTAGAATCCAACGAATAAGATCTAATGATACTAAGATTACAATAAGTGGAACACGTAGTCAGTCAGCTATGGATATAACCGGCATCGACGAAATTATTGTAAACACAGGAAGCAGGCCGGATTTCTCCTTCTTGAGGGAACTGCGATTAAACATCGATCAAGCTACAGAAAGTGTAGACACATTAGCACCACTTATCGATCCTAATGTTCATAGCTGCGGTACAGTGCGCCCCCATGGGGAAAAAGAGCTTCGTCATGTAGAAAAAGGATTTTACATTGTTGGAATGAAAAGTTATGGTCGCGCTCCAACCTTTCTGATGGCAACCGGTTATGAGCAAGTAAGATCCGTTGTAGCATATCTGGCAGGTGATTATGAAGCAGCATTGAAGGTTGAACTGGATTTACCAGAAACAGGTGTATGTAGTATAAAAAATTCACCCGGAAAAAGCCCCGAAAGTTGTTGCACTCCCAGTACTATAAATACTACAACAAGCGAGGCAAAGGCTGAGAGCTGCTGCACAACAACACAAACGGAAATTCCTGTTGCAGTAGTGCAAAAAACAAATTCTTCCTGCAGCTGACATCTGTTGCCGTCGTTTAATGTGACCTAATAAGCCATCTGATTAAACCAGCGAAGCAAGATTCGCTGGTTTTTTGGTAAGCTTCAAGTGTATTCGTGAAATAAGCGTGCAACTATCATCGCGGATCAGAATCCGAAAGCATTGAAAGAAGGCAGCTATGGGTGAAGTACCCGGAGCTGCCTTCGTTTGATTTGAGGTCAATGACTGTCGTACGCCTTTTCTAGCAACTGCAATGGACGATAATCTTACTCCGACGAGGTTTTGTTGTAATCAGCTTATTTCTTCATTTTTTCCATTTCAGCCAATGTCATTTCATTGCACATTCGGATAAATTCAAGAATCAGCAGTGTTTGCTGCTCATCGTACTGCGAAAGAATCTGAATTGTTGACTGCATAACCGAATTGAACAGGGGGGAGATTTGGGCCGAACTGCCTTCAGCAGGTTTGACCACAACACGTCTTCTATCTTTCGGATCACTATCCCTAATGACATAACCGGCCTGCTCTAACCGATCGATCACATTGGTCACAGCGCCTGTCGTCAATCCAGTTAATTGTGCCAAGTGACCGGCGGTTACAGGTCCGGTACGATTCAAAAAATCCAAGCACTTGTGGTCGGTCGCATTCAACCCCAATTTTTCAGAAATGAGTTGGTGTAACATAATTCGAAACGGTGTTAGGGAGATCGAAATTTTTTTTGAGAAGCTGAAGTTGGCATGGGACAGAGGGGATGGCGAGGCCTATGGCGCTTGTTTCACGGAGGATGCTGACTATGTGACGTTTCAAGGTGATCATTTGCAAGGGAGAAGGGCGATTGCCGATACGCATCAAGAGCTTTGGAACAGCGTATTGAGGGGATCGACTTTGGAAGGTGAGATAAAGAAGATTCACTTCATTACACCAGAATTAGCGATTTTTCATGGACTGGGTGCTGTCAAACTCAAATGGCAAAAAACGGCTCCGAAGAAAAGAGACTCCATCAATACAAATGTCGCCATCAAACAAAATGGCGAGTGGAAGATAGCTGCTTTTCAGAATAGCCGAATCTCGGGGCCAAGCCTCATGCAAAAAATATTTATGAAGGTTAGCACAAATAACCCCTTTTCGTTTTAAGATGCCAGTCTATTTGTCAATTTTCGAAACGGTTGCGAGAATGATGTTAATCTATGTGTTATCAAAAACAGTATCTTTTGAGGAGTTAGATATTTCTTTATGTTAAGCTATACGTCGACTGGAACTGACCCCGTTTTGCCTTTGACTAAAAAAACTTGACCCAGGGGACGACCGATCTACTCCGATAAATACACCACCAAAACAAAAGTGGGCAACCAATAAAAACTGGCTGACCTCATAATACGCGGGGTAACGATAGTTAAATGTACAGTTAAATGTACCGGATAATGACGTAAATATAACTATAATGGAATTAAAAAATTGAACGAAGTGCTGCCAGCAATATGTTGAATTTTTTCTTTCGAAGACGGAAGAATGAAGAAGCTGTTTTAATTGAAAACGGTTCAGGTCCTACGCTATCGATGCGTTCAGTCCTGTATCGCTGTACGATGTTGCTGAAGTGGAAGCGATGCGAACCGTATCACGGTAAATATCATAAAGGAATATGCCTTTATTATCCGTAGAAGCGGTCCAGTTCAGATTTATTTGTGAAGAAGTCACAGCCAATGCCGTCAAATTACTAGGAGCGCTTGGCTGCTGTGTATCCGTAATGCCGTTAACGTATCGATAGTTTTTCGCCCATAACATTCTGGAAAAAGAATCTGTACCGGTTGTTGAAAAATTCGGCACATTCGCATAGGCAACCGTATAATACATATCTGGTCTCAAAGCCGACAAGAAAATATATCCTGGCCGTGCATAAGAGGTGGAACCGCTGTTGCCCGAGCCATCCGTCCCATTTACTCTCCCTGCAAAATAATTCGGCCCTTTGATCATCACATCGACGAACATGTTAGCTAGAGGCTGCAGCATTGCAGGCGTAACGCCGTAACGGCCACTCAAATGAGCGCGGTAAAAGCACGTCGCAGAAATAGATCATGCGATCCAGTATCTGGGTATCTCCTGATAATTCGTATACGAGTCCCATCGCCTTGATGGCTTCGCCACGCAGTATATCTGACCTCCACCTCAAGGACAGGTTGAATGAAGGAATGTGGGATCGTAGACTCTGCGAGATGTGGGAGGGTTGACCACCATGACCCCATGTAGAGATCTAAGGCGCAACCATACTTCGTCACTATATCCACTACTTTCATCAAGTGGTTTGGGTGAAGAGTTTTTTGCACCGTAGAAAACCCATAAATTACATCATCTACAACTTTATTCCATTGAAATGTTATCTAAAAAGAAGTAATTGTGGACAAAATCTGAGAAAACGAGAGTATTTACGAGCTAAGCGATTCTCCATAGAGGGAGGATAGTTTAATGCAACATAGAAGATGTATGTCGGTGTTAATGTACGAGGAAAATAAAGTTTTAGACTGGCTCGCTGATTTTACGCTATTTATATACATATAGAACCGTCAGCTTTTTAATAAATAAGTGTTAGACTAGTCTCAGCAATAACTAAAGGTAGTCTGTTGACTTGGAAAGTAAAGTCGTAGACTACCTCTTATTATTGAGAAATAACGAGAGTTTGAAGTTCTAGAGAAGGGCTATCTCGGATGATTGGAACCCTTTTGAACTGTCACTCTTATTTCTCTCTATTTAATATTCCTCCTGAAATTCCTATTTCTTTTTGTAACTCTGGATTGCGCCTCTATTTGCAACATGGAGAATAGGATTAGAAGAATAAATGGCACTATAAACACCAACCAGACATAGATGGGTTTGTTGTAATCTTCAAATATGTTCATCAATGTAAAAATAGCCGAAAACAAGCTGACGCTTGCAATTAAACTTGAGAAACTTAGAATTGTACCCAGCACTGAGTTCTTCCTATGGGAGTTTTCGAACATCATATTTAAACTGTACGCCATCAATGCAATGGATAGAGTGGGCAACAGCAGAAAGGCCGGAGGATAAACCTGCCCCAATAACAGGGGAACGATACAAATTATCCAGCATATGGCTAGCCGCTTCATTGGATTCTTCATTTTTTAACCCCCAAGTAATCGTAATAACATAATTGTAACAATTTTCCATAATTTTGTGTACTATTAAAAGATTCTGCCCGTCCCTCGGTTTAGCTTAACGACTAAGTCAGTCTAATACTTTATTTTCTCCGGACAGTTAATTGGGGTGGGGAAAGAGCAACTGGAGCAAATTAAATATGAAAGAGAAAAAGGTTGAAGTGGTTCAACTAACGGGCACGTTAACTCAATAAACAACTAAAACACGGCTGCTGGTATATTTCGGCAGCCGCTTTTTGCTACCGGGCAAACGGTCAGAATAGTTCCAATGTGTTAATAATAAGTTCTGTACGCCAATAAATTTACATGGGAAATCCCAAGGTGATTTAGATGAGTTTAACACACGAGTTTTTTCTTAAATGACAGATATGTATAGTACAGCATTAATCGGTATACATGGAATGATAAAATTGAATTATCAGATGATATGGTCCAGTACATGATGGACTTCTTGTACTGGATGCCCTCATATAACCCCTCAACTAAGGAAAGTGGGAAAGGCTTGAATTACTATGGGGTAACAGTTATTTATAAGTCAGGGTTAGAGAAGCTAATAAAGATATTAGATAAGTGGATTAAATTAATCGATGAAGCACCAGACACATTTAGTTTAAAAGGAGATATCATTTGGAAAGAGGAGGAGAACGGAGAAGGTTACTGGCAACAGACAAGCAGTAGGATGCAGAGAGAAAAAATACAAAGTCAATTAGAACACTTGATTGGTTTAGCTGTCAAAGCTTCAAATGATAATCAATTAATAATTCATTTCGGTATTTAAGAACAGACGGTGCATAAAGTAAACGGGTACGTTACTTCAAGGAAACTTAAACCCATCTAAAAGCAGTAGCAAATCTCTCTAGTCGAAAGGCAAATTATTTCGGAAGACATGGCAAAGTTAATAAAATACCTTTTATACGGATTTTTACTTATTTATGGTGTTATTTTTCTTGCTATTGAGATTACGAATCAATAGAAATATGTAAGTTCTTTTGCGTCCGATTTCATATATCATATGCCCTGCATGTGCTGATCTGGAATGTGGGGCTGTATCTTTATTTGTAGAAAACACCAAAGACATAATAACTTGGTCCTACATTGATGGCAGAGGAGAATTATTTAATAAGCAATTAACGTTCGATTTTGATAAACAAGATTAATACTCATCAATTAAAAGTACATATGGATTAGGTGGGTTTAAGTTTC
>NZ_JMLS01000051.1 GCF_000686845.1 Paenibacillus sp. UNC451MF
TGCGTCTAGACACAACAAAAACGCCTAAACTTTTTCCCAAAGCTTTCGACGTCTTTATTAAATATCCTTCCAAATTATTCTAGTTCAACCAAGCGAATAGTGCATGATGAACTCATTTCCGCTCCTGCCAGCTCTATTGATCCCTTTATATTGAAAGCCTGATTTCTCATATAACCGTTTTGCCAACACATTACTCTCATTAACAGCAAGAACGACCTCATTCATTTGCGGAAAATGGATGGAGACAAACTCCGGCAAAAGACGCATCGCCGACCGTGCAAAGCCTTTTCCTTGATGCTTACTGTCTATCGAAAAAGCTCTCATTAAAAGAGCACTCCTGTTACCGGCTAAAGTCTGAAATTCCACGCTATGATGAAGAACAAAAAATCCTACAGGCTTATTGTCAAAAAGTATAACAACCGCATGCCGATCAGGATCTTCAAGAGACAAATCAATAACGGCGCTCGGTAGCGCGACAAAGCTCTTTTGCTCCTCATCCAGACTAAAGCTTCGAATGATGGAATCCCATTCCGAACGATAAAATGCAAGCTGGCAGCTCAATGATGTTCCTCCCTCTCTGGGCGAGTGACCCCATTAATCCTTTTTATTTTCGGCGCAGCCAATATGTATCCAAGCCATAGGCAATGGCAATTCCTAAGACATACCTGACTAAATCAACCGTCAAAAATCCCTTTCCAAGTACTAGCGCACCTAATACCGTATCTCTTAGGGCTACGATCCATTCTGCTTGATACATCTGGCTGAATTCAATAGCAAAGCTGAATACGACACTGCTTCCTGCCGCCCAGATTAACCTTTCCTTGATTAAGCAAAATCGGAAACCAAAGTAGACCATACTGGCCCATAGCATATCCCCGGCATGTTTGGCGATAAGTACGGGCAGCAGGTCTGAGAATTTTCTTGAGCTTAAGCCTAAAATGATAGTGACTATTATAGCAATCAAGTATTTGATGCGTGTGCGCACAGGCAATCATCCTAGTTCATTTTTATTCATAGATTGTCTCAGAATTATCTTTCTAAAACAATAATGAGAGAATGATGAGCTACTAACGCACGGCCCTCACACTGATCCTATGAAACAAACTTAAAAAGATAATAGCTGCAAAAAACATTCAATACAAATAACAGCGGAATGCCTATTACAAATTTCATATGTTTGGTCTTGTGTCTGTGCACCCTCATAGCGGCCCAAGTACCGAGTGCGCCTCCCACTGCTGCAAATGTGAATAAACGCTTCTCAGGAATCCGCTGACCTCTTCGTTTGGCTTGAGACTTATCATATCCCATCATAAAAAAACCAATAACATTTACGACGAACAAGTAAACAATCAATATAACCATTTCGCTAACAGCCTTTCATAAACAATTTTGTCTTTCCTATTAAATTGCCATAGGGTGAATGATTCCACATTCCCGGCTCAATCTTGCCCTAACCAAAAATCCCCCGAGCCGGTGCGAACCTTCAAATTAGTCTCGCCAGCGCCGAAAACTCCCTTAAGCTTGTGATCCTCTTTACCTCTTTCCTTATAAGTCACGCCATCCCAGCCGATTTCCCCACTTCCTGAACCTCCATTAAATTGAACCATCAACGATTTAGGTTCATTCTCGAGATAGACATTAACATCACCACTCGAAGCTTCAAGATCCATATCTTGAACCAGATCATTCATTTTCACTTGAATATTGCCCGATTTCGTTTCTCCTTTAATAGAGGACTGCCCGTTAGACAGATTCACATCCCCACTCCCCGTTTGAAACATCAAACGCTCGGCTATGAAATCCTTCGTTACAATATTCCCTGATTTGGCCTGTAATGTAATTTGCTTTGATTCAATCTCGTTCACAGTTACATCGCCACTGCTTGCGGATATATCTATCACATTTCCTCTCAATTCCTCCAAATCAACGTTCCCGCTGCTTGTATGGACCTTAACAGTTTCCCATAAATTCTTCGGCAGTTCTACAGTTAGTTTCAGTTCCGAGAAGTTAATACCTAGATGGAATCCATCCGGATTCTCTACTTTTAGTTTCAAGGTGTCCGATTGAGGCTCTACGTTTAACTGAACTTGATCTGCAGTTTCACGTTTAGCACTTCCACTTAATTGAACTTCAATATCATCAGAATTTCCCCTTTTGACGATCACATCTGTACTTCCTGTATCAACGATAAGGTTGTGGATATCGGCTGCCTTTATAGATTTCTCTATATGTACAGGTTTTGTATTCCAAGAAAATATATTTTTTGCAAATCCCTGCTCATTTACAAAAAAAGCCAAAACAATAACAACTCCTGCCGCGATAAACAGTTTCCCCTTCACAGTTCCTGTACTCATTGTATCTCTCCCCAATCTATCTTAAGTAACTTCTCTTACTCACTGTATAAGCATACTTAATTTACCATGAACGCTCGTTGCACCACACTGGACCGACGAATTGATTCATCCCCCGTCTTAGGTCTAGTAATCTATAATTAGTTAGCCTATGACTAAAAAATTTGCAGCAGCTGTAACTTCTTGCTTGCTCAAACGTGTATAAGATGAGGGGAGGGCGGCAAGCTTGAAACGACAAACGCTTGATAACATATATCATATGTATGTGAAAGACGTTTACAGGTATTTAATATCCCTCTGCCGTGATCATCATGCCGCTGAAGATTTAGTACAGGAAACGTTCTATCGTGCCTATTTGTACCTGGACCACTGCAAGGATGAGAAAGTAAAGCCATGGTTGCTCCGAGTCGCTTATAACGCTTTTATCGATTCGCACCGCAAGGAGCGACGGACTACCCCCACAGGGGCACTGTTTTTCTCGAAATTATCCGATACCCAAACCCCTGACGAGCTCGTACTAAGGAAAGAGCTGTGGGACGATATTGGAGATACCATATCCGCCTTGCCTGACAATCAGAAGCAAGCGATTCTACTTCACGATTTCCACGATCTTTCCTATCAGGAAGCAGCAGATATTATGGAGATCCGATTGTCCCACTTCAAAATATTATTGTACCGAGCAAGACAAAGTCTAAGACAGCGCAAGGAAAGGACGGATCATTCATGAGCGAAGAATTCAAGCGTCAATTAAATGATTATGCGAACGGAAAATTAACCGGCATTGAAAAAGAAAAGCTGGAGCTCGAGCTAGAAAAAATGGAATCTTACCAAGCCTACCTTAACGAGTTTATGGGGGATGAAGAGGACAACCAGCGATTAAAGGAGGGCACTGCTCTTGCGACTTCCTTCCCGATCAAAGAAGCAACCTTACTGCGCAGGGGCAAATGGAAAGCAAGACTTCAAAATGCCTTGACCGCTATTGGAATCTTAATTGCATTTACCACGGTTAGCGCGATATTGACCGGTCTATTCTATAGCTTAGGCGATCGCGCAAGAACCTATCAAGATGTTATAGCCTCTGCTATTGCCTTATCTCGGCCCAACATGACCATAAGCGGCAGCACGAATTCGAATGCTTTTTTCACGATGGATTACAAAGGGACTTTTAGAAAAAAGATTGGTGGTACATTCGCTTCTGTTGGGGATTTTAACTTGAAGTTTTTGCTGGGCTTACCAAGCACAGAGCAAACCACATGGCGTAACGACAGCAGCAGTCTTGGAGCCGAGGTGTTTGATCTCCCGGATACTAAGCCTGTAAGCAGCGATCAAGCATGGACAACACTCGAGAAGCTGCCAGAAGGAACCGTCGCCGAGGCGTTCGTTTCATTGAACCGAATGGTAACGACCGATGAGCTCCTCCAAATGCTTAACGGCAAAACCATGGAGCCTGTCTGGTTCGCTGCCTTTACCGGTCAAGAGAACCGTCATGGGGATTTTTCCATAGTAATGCATCCGGTTGGTTTCCCTGCAATTCCGCTGTGGCATCCTGAGGATATGAAGATAACTAGTCATACTGAGGAAAAGAGAGGATGGTTCGGCAAGATCGTGACGGAAAGCTCCTCTTCTCCAGCTGTACAGACTCATGGAGATGGGGCACTACGTGAAAAAAACTTTCTGGACACACTGCATCTACTGCAGCAATACTCCGGCATCAGCAAACGTCTTGCACCATGGCTTGCGCTCGATCCAACCGTAACTTACTTGGAATCAAATGGAGTGAAGCTCTACGGCGTCGTATTAACAGGCCCCACCAAGGAGCTCCTGAAGCTGAAGACAGAGCCGTGGGTTTCAAGTATCCGCGTAGGAGAAGTCCGTCTTTGGAATTGGTGAATAGCAACGCTTATGAAAACCTAATTTCTCCAATGCCCCTCCTGCAATCATTGTGACACTCTAAAAAAAGGCTACCGAACCTCGGCAGCCTTCGTTTCACACCATTTAACTCAAGACTTTTTCACAGCTTCGTAAACGTAAGATTTAGTCGCTTTCGACGGTTGTTTTCCGAATTCGAAATCTGCGGACACAACAACATCAGAAAAGCCGATGCTTTCCAAGACGAGCTTGAACTCCTCGATACCATACCAGCGCAGAGCAAACCGCTGCAGCTCGGTCTGAAGGAGCTTCC
Organism: Paenibacillus sp. UNC451MF; assembly: GCF_000686845.1. Taxonomy (GTDB): domain Bacteria; phylum Bacillota; class Bacilli; order Paenibacillales; family NBRC-103111; genus Paenibacillus_S. The sequence continues at coordinate 4,534 of NZ_JMLS01000051.1, forward strand.
CTTCGCGCCATTTCTCATATTTAAAATAAGAAATGGTATATTGTTCGAACAGATTCACTTCGACACGCTTACTTTCCATTGTAATTGTGTCGCCATTAGGAAAATTATACGTGGATGTTCCAACTTTACCTTTTTCAAATTCAAGACTATTGGGTAAAAAGATATCCAGCATGAGACGCCCACCAGGCTTCAAATGCTCGTACAATCGCTTTAAAGCTGCAATAGACTCTTCGCGCTGCTCAATCAATAAAAATGAGCCTCCAGGAATGATGATGGCTTCATATTTATCGGGCGAGGATAACTCTTGCAGCTTGGCTTCAAACAAATTGACTTGCAAGCCGCGTTCATCGCAGCGTTGGCGGCAGGAAGCCAACATTTCGGGAGATGAGTCGACTCCGTCAACTCGAAGTCCTGATTCAAGAAGCGGAATGATCACACGTCCGGAACCAACCATAGCTTCAAGAATCTTCCCGTTACAAGACTTCAATCGATCCCGATAATATTCTACATCTCCGCCAAAAGAGTGTCCTATTTTCTTCGTTAGGTCATAGACCTCCGTGCAAAGCTCGCCATAATAACTAAAAGACATAAGTAATTCCCTCCGTGGATAGTTGTTAGCACAAGAAGGGAAGCAGTTTACATGTTATTATCCCTTCTGTACCTCTAAATTCATTGAATGGATAAGGATTTTTCTGACTTTCATAGCAATCCCTCACTTTCTAATATTCTTACTTAACTATAAAACAGTGTGGAAGACACTTACAATAGGAGACTTTTTTTATAATTAAACAATCGGTACAGGTGTCTCAGCAGCAAAGCAAAGACGCCCCCTCTTGCTGCGAGGAGCCGCCTCTTTTTATTGTCCAATACTTATCATTTCCATATTTGAGCAGTCAACCCTGATGAACCACTTGATCCTGTTCTGTCTCCGTTTGGTTATTGAGAATATTATCCTCTAACACAGCGAATTTATCCCCGTATTCTTTAATAATATGTCTCTCGCCCCATGCACAGAGGGAGTCCAATATTGTTTTTAAACTCCAGCCATATTCGCTTAGCTCATACTCTACCTTAGGAGGAACCTGATTATAACTAATCCGATTGACGATACCATCCTGCTCTAGCTCTCTTAATTGCTGCGTTAGCATTTTTTGCGTAATCCCAGGCATAAGGCGCTTTAAATCGCTCGTTCTTTTCTTTCCATGAGTTAAATGACAAAGAATGACACACTTCCATTTTCCCCCGATCACTTCCAGGGTCGCTTCTACTGAGATGTTATATTTCTTTTTGACCACAGCTTATACCTCCATGACGGTTACAGGTACTATCTAGTACCTATATTACTTCAAAGTACCTATAGTACTTAAAGGTACGTACTTCCCAACTCTATTCGAATAATTCATAATAGCACTTACCGGCCGGTGATGACCATAGTGTAGGAGTGGTACAAATGACTATAGATAAAAGGGGAAGTACTCTAGCGTTACTTGCGTTAGCTATAAGCGCCTTTGCGATAGGTACAACAGAGTTTATCAGTGTAGGGCTGCTGCCCCTTATCGCACAGGATTTACAAATATCCATTACAACATCGGGTTTAACCGTTACTTTATATGCTTTAGGGGTCACTTTCGGAGCACCCATTTTAACATCTCTAACCTCAAGCATTTCACGTAAAACGCTGCTGCTGTGGATCATGATTGTTTTTATCACAGGCAATATCCTTGCAGGCGCGGCAAGTGGCATTGGCGTACTGCTAGCGGCGCGGGTTATCTCCGCGTTTGCTCACGGTGTATTCATGTCGATTGGCTCTACCATTGCAGCGGATCTTGTACCCGAGAACCGACGGGCCAGCGCTATTTCGATTATGTTTTCCGGACTTACTGTAGCCACGGTGACTGGTGTTCCCTTGGGTACCTTTGTCGGGCAGCAACTGGGTTGGCGCGCGGCATTTATCGCTATCGCTGCGGTTGGCATACTAGCTTTGGTAGCTAATATTGCTTTGGTTCCTTCCGGGCTGCGAAAAGGTATTAAAACACCCTTTCAAGAGCAGCTTAAAATTGTTACGAATGGACGATTGCTACTTGCTTTCGCCATTACCGCATTAGGATACGGGGGTACATTTGTGGTCTTTACCTATTTATCCCCGTTGCTTCACGATATAACCGGGTTTCCAGAAAAAACGGTAGCCCTTCTGCTTCTTCTATATGGAATCGCCATTGCCATCGGCAATGTTATTGGAGGCAAAGCGGCTAATCGCAAACCTGTCGCCGCGTTGTTTTATATGTTTGTTTTGCAATTCGTGATTCTCGTCGTTTTAACGTTCACGGCGCCATATAAAGCGGCTGGCTTGCTGACCATTTTCCTCATGGGATTACTGGCTTTTATGAATGTGCCGGGGCTGCAAGTCTACGTGGTCATGCTAGCCGAACGTTTTGCACCGAAAGCGATAGATGTCGCTTCTGCGGTCAATATTGCCGCTTTTAATGCAGGCATAGCCATAGGGGCCTACTTGGGAGGAATAGTAGCCGATTCAATCGGGCTCATTAACACTCCGTGGGTGGGAGCATTAATGGTTCTCGGGGCTGTTGTTTTAACAGGCTGGAGTCGTGTCTTGGAAAAGAAAGATGCTGCACGCCTTACAACCGAGAAAGCTGCCTAATCCCCCTTTCATAGCACTGGGACCTTACATTTTAAAACAAATTACAGGAGGCTTTATTATTATGAACATTCAGGCACAAGATACAGTAACATTAAACAATGGTGTAAAAATGCCCTGGCTCGGACTTGGCGTATTTAAAGTAGAAGAAGGCGCCGAGCTAGTCCAAGCTGTAAAATCAGCTATTAATCATGGTTATCGCAGCATCGATACAGCGGCTATTTATGAAAATGAGAAAAGCGTAGGACAAGGTATTCGCGAAGCCCTTCTGGAGAATCATATGAACAGAGAGGATCTCTTCGTTACTTCAAAGGTTTGGAATGCAGATCTTGGTTACGAATCAACACTCGCCGCTTATGAAACAAGCTTAAATAAACTGGGCTTGGATTATCTTGATCTATACCTCATCCATTGGCCGGTTCAAGGGAAGTATAAAGAAGCGTGGAGAGCTCTGGAGACTCTATATAAAGCTGGACGCGTTAAAGCCATCGGCGTAAGTAATTTCCAAATTCATCATCTGGAGGACTTAATGAAGGATGCTGAGATTAAACCTGTGGTGAACCAAGTTGAATTTCACCCCCGTTTGACCCAGCAGCCATTAAGGGACTTTTGCAAGGAACAAAACATTCAGTTTGAAGCTTGGTCCCCGTTAATGCAGGGCCAATTATTGGATAACCCTGTCTTACAAGAGCTCGCAGCTAAATATGGCAAATCTATTGCCCAAGTCATCTTGCGCTGGGATTTGCAGCACGGTGTGATTACCATTCCAAAATCCACTAAAGAGAGTCGTATTATTGAAAATGCAGCTCTGTTCGACTTTGAGCTAACGAAAGAAGATATGACTCAAATAGATCAATTGAATCAAAATCTTCGAGTCGGTCCTGACCCAGATAACTTTGATTTTTAATACTGAGTTTAGCGGAATAAGTCCATTTTCATAAAAGATACCATTTAAAAAGGCAGCGGTAGTTGGACAAATTAACATTGTCCTTGGCTACCGCTGCCTTTTTTCAACTCCTAGTCATCCTTACCATGCATAAGCCTTCGGCGCATCGCCTCCAGGCCCCGGGAAAATCTCATCTAACCGCTTTAGCACATCCTCATTCAGCTGAATATCTACGACACGAAGCGTGCTCTGGAATTGCTCCAGTGTCCGTGGCCCAATGATAGGCGCTGTCATCGCCTGATGAACCAGCGTCCAAGCCAGTGCTACATTAGCTTCGCTTTCTCCAAGCTCCTTGCACAGCTTGCTGAACGCCTCCAACTGATCGCGGCGCTGTTCGGCACGCGCCTGGTTACGAACGCTGCGGGACCCTTGAGCAGGGTTCAATGCGTTACCGCCAAGCAAACCGCCGTCAAGCGGACTCCAGGCGATAACTCCGATGCCGAATTCCTCAGCCGCTGGAAGCACCTCCAGCTCAGGCCATCTGCACAGCAAGCTGTATTTGTGCTGCTCCGACACGAGTCCCAGGAAATGACGGTTTTTGGCTTCGTACTGTGCTTTCACCAAATCTCGTCCTGCGAAGTTACTGGCACCAACATAGCCGATTTTCCCTTGATAAATATGCACCCGAAACGCTTCCCAGAGTTCCTCCCAAGCGACATTTCGATCGACGTGATGCATCTGGTACAGCTCAATGTGATCGGTTTGAAGACGGTTTAGTGAAGCGTCCAAGTGACGCCGTATTTTATAAGAGGATAATCCCCGAGCCGCATTGGGCCCGTCGTTCGGATCTTCCATATCTCCATACACTTTGGTAGCCAGTACCACTTTCTCACGGCGACCTCCGCCTAGGGCGAACCAGCGTCCGATAATTTCCTCGGTTTTCCCGCGTGCTCCTACCCCACCGTATACGTTGGCCGTATCAAAAAAGTTGACACCTGCATCCACCGCAGCGTCCATAATCCGATAGGCTTCCTTCTCATCCGTATCGACACCGAAGTTCATAGTTCCCAAACAAAGCTTGCTGACCTTTAATCCGGAACGGCCTAAATAAGTGTACTCCATTATAAATACCTCCTTATTTTGAATCCTACGGTACTGACCTTCCTCATCATACCGCTCCTTGTCTTTTTTTAACAGTACGCAAAAATAGGTGAGATAGGAAGTCAAGGGAAATTTAGTTACCTTCAAGTAAGTCCTATTCTTAGGCAAAAAAACATGTCAAAAGCACCTTTATATTTCAAACTCAATAATGTATCTTATTAATTACTCATAAAAAGGAGCATTTATCCATATTATTCGGAAAATGATGGGAAACCTCTCGAAAGATACCCACTGATTCACGGTTTGAATCACGAATAGATTGTAATGGACAGCTCTTAGTAAAAAATGCCGAATCAGCACAGCATAAGTGCTAGTACGGGGGACATATTTCTTGGGGTGAATATTCGCTTGTCTTGCGCAGCGACTAAGGGAAAACCTCTTCCCTAACCCGTCAACTAACCTCGGAGGCTTATAGGAGGAATTAACTTTTGAAGTTGTTTGGTAAAAAGTTTGTTTATGTGTGCGCGTTTCTTACTTGCTCGCTCTTTTCTGCGGCTCATGCTCATGCCGCGTCTCCGAATGAAGGAGTCAAGATTCAGGTTAATGATACGCTCGTTAATTTTCCTGAAGGACAGCCTGTCGTGGATACTCAATCTCAGCTTCAAGTGCCATTTCGTCCTCTGATGGAATCACTCGGTTACCAGATCAGTTGGTCACAAGAAGGTAGAGAAATTCGAGTCACCATGAAAAAAGACGATCAAACCTTATCCTTGAAGACCGGAGATACATTCGTGATGGTCAATGGGAAAAAGGCGGATGTGAATTCCCTGATCGGGATGGACAAAGGAAGTATATATGTACCGCTCCGATTCATTTCGGAAACGCTCGGAAACAAAGTTCAATGGGACGACGAGAACCAAATCGCCATTGTGGATGCAGACGGAAAATATCATGCCCCAGCCTGGTACAAGGCTAAGAAACAAGATAGTGTGCTCCAGTTTGCTCAAAGCTATCTGGGCGTACCCTACTCATGGGGAGGAGACACTCCCAGCGGGTTTGATTGTTCAGGGTTCATACGTTATGTATTTACCCATACTCGGGGAATTGATTTACCCCGGACATCCACTGCAATGTACTATGGCGTAGGAGTCGCTGTAGCCACTCCAACACCGGGCGATCTAGTCTACTTTTCCAAAAGCGGAACATCTCACGTCGGTATTTACCTGGGTAACGGGCAATTCATCTCAGCAACAACGTCCCATGGGGTTCATGTCGATTCTCTGTACAGCTCCTATTGGGGTTCCAGATACATAGGTGCAAAAAGTATCTAGTTCATCTATACCCGGGCAACCATTAGATATTAGCTTCTTTTTTTTCGTTATTTCAAAATCAAAGCTATAGCAAAGAACCTTGCTGCTCTTGCAGCAAGGTTCTTTTTCATTAGAGAAGATGACCCGTAAAATTCTCTAATGTCATCTGGAGAGCAGGTCTAGTACCGATGACGACCGTAGCATCCAGTTCATCTGAACGGGCCACCCTCGGTATAAGCCCAACGCTGGCGAAGATTTCAACCGTCTGCGGCGCCTGTCGTTCACTGGCTTCGACCAGCAGGTGGCCGCCCGGTGCCAGCCAGAGTGGAGCCGCGGCTGCCAACCGCCGCTGAATGTCAAGCCCATCCTTTCCGCCGTCGAGCGCTACCCGCGCCTCATGGATGCGGGCCTCCGGAGGAAGCAGCCCCATCACATCGGTGGGTACGTAGGGTGTATTGGCTACTAGCACATCAATGCGGCCTTGCAATGCAATGGGCAGCGCCTCGTAAAGGTCGCCTTCGTATACATGGCCACCGGCAGCAGCCATGTTGCGTCTAGCGCATTTCACCGCAGAGGGATCGATGTCGGCAGCGTGCAACTCGATCCTTTCCAAAGCAGCAGCCAGCACGGTCCCTAAAGCACCCGAGCCACAGCACAGATCCACCACCACAGCCCCTGACCAGGCTAGGGCAACGCCCTGACGGGCAAGAAACTCGGTTCGTTTGCGGGGGACGAAGACGCCTGTGTCCACCTCTATTCGCAGACCGCAGAACTCTGCCCAGCCGATAACATGCTCGAGGGGCAACCCCGCAGCTCGCTGGTCGACCATGGCGGCAAGCTCGGCTGCTGTCCGTGCCGCTGAAATGAGCAACTGAGCCTCATCTTCCGCAAACACACAACCTGCATCCCGAAGCCTAGTTACAATCTCTGTATAAATGACAGCTCCGTGAAAGTGACCACCATTCACAATAATCCTACCAAAGAATAGAATGTCATCTCATGATTAACCTTTGTAATAGACTCCAACTTAAAGCTTTGCACTTTTCTTATGTCCATAAGCTCCCCCTCATTTCGGGTTTCGTTTGTAAACTAATCTGCTTAAGATCAATTTAGTTGATATATTCATCTTATCTCCGCCGCAGAATGCTGGACAGATACAAATTCGTTATAAGAATTTATCCCGCTCTCTAAATGAATAAAGGCCGCCTTATAGAGGCAGCCCTTACCTAGTTTTTATTTAGCTATAGAATCAGGAGACAGCGAGTTAGCGTCCCAGCCGGTAATGATTTCCTTTACACTGTTTGCAGCATGGGCGCAAAACTCCTCGGTCATCGCTTCTGTAATATATTGTGGAGTTCCCCCAGGCTCTTTAGCCAGAAGATCAAACCAATGGACTGTCCGGTACCGCCAATAGTGTACTTCATCCAAGGAAACATAGGGTTCCAGGGAAAAGGACTTAGACTGTATCAATTTGTTCCAAACCTCGCTAGTCCACTGTTTATTTTTGTAGTAGGAAAAATCGATCGTATCCGTGTCTTGGTAATAGGCTTTTCTTATCTGATCGGCTTCCAATCCGTCATTCTCAGCTTTCTCTTTAAACCTGTAGTACACATGCTGCAGCCATAAGTAATCCGTGAGTAAATGAGCAAAGTATCCCCTGACAAACCACTTCCATTCCTCATCGGTACTTTTATTGAGGTAATGTGCATAAATCCTCTGGGCAAACTCCAACTTATTCGGTTCGGATTCGATGTCCAAATGCGACCTTTTCTTATCTTCCCTGCTCGCATTTTTCCGCATATGAATAGCATCCGGTGCAATACTGCCAAGAACAAAAGCAGCAGGTAGGTCTTCTTTACCAAAATAGTTGACGGCAACTTGAAAATGAATCATAGGCAGCGGCATTCTGCGGGGCACCTCGTCTCTCTTATTCTCTCTCTTCAAACATACCATTTATTTTCATTTATGGAAATGATGGAAGTGTGATAGAACACTGATAAAGTCATGAGGGGAAAAGGTTCCAATAAAAGATCCTCAAGGCTACACGATTGGTTTTGGAGAATCACAATAAAACATAAAGGGTTCGTGAAAAACTAAGTCTTGAGAACGATGCGCCTCCCCTTTTTTTATGATATTCTTAATTAGTTATACGAACGTGTGTACGTACTTAGAGCAGCATCTTAGAACAATCGGAGGGTAGATCATCATGCTTCAACGAACACATGGGGTGGCTGGAGTCGTAGCGGCGGAATGTGTGCTGCAGTACTTCCATGTTCCACTATGGTCATGGGAGACGGCGGGTGCCGTCCTGCTAGGCTGTTTTGCTGGGCCTCTTGCCGATATCGACAAACCTGGATCCGTCATGGCCAAATTATTTTTCCCGTTATCCGCTCTACTGAAATTGTTGAACATTCACCATCGCACTTTGACGCATTCCATTATTTTTATGATTTTGATTGCGATGGCTATAGAGCCCGTTAATCCACTGTATTATTGGACTTTTCTGCTGGCATACGCCTCTCACCCATTCATCGATTTATTCAATGAGCAAGGAGTAGCGCTGCTGTGGCCCATCCGCAAGAAAATACGACTGCTCCCCAAATTTCTTGCTATCGACACAGGCTCGCGTGCGGAGGACGTGTTTCGGTTCGTCCTTGTTTGTCTGGGCCTCTGGCTTCTAATTCGCTACGCGCTTGCCGGAATGTGACTCCTAGCAAAGCTCCGCATCTTGAGATTGCGGAGCTTTTATTCTTACCTCAGTCCTGCCATTATTCACGACAGATCATCAATTTATTGCCATCTGGATCCTTTACAACAAACCAATGGTTATGTTCAATTTCCGTTACAAGCTCAACGCCAAGCTCTTTCATATAGTCAAGTGAGCTCTGTAGGTCATCGGTCATCAGCATAAAGGCAGGGGTCTCAATGGACGGCGCTCCGCCTGGTTGGTCGCCTCCCCACTTAGGCATTGTATCCAAGATAATACCCGTTCCCTCCATCGGCAGTGTGCACAAGTGACCAAAAGAAATTTTGCATTCAGCCTCTTCCAGCCCAAGAACTCGGCAATACCAGCTACGGGACTTTTCGATATCTCGCACTGGAACAAAAATGCTTCCCACTTTGTTCTTGATCGGACTCCTGCGTATAAAACCTTCCTCAGATTGATGTTGTTTGTTCACCGCTTTTCCTCCATTGATCATTTTTAACGCTTTCGGAACCATCACAGGTCGGTAACCTCCCGGCGGCTCTTTACGAATTGATCTTATGTACATGGTTAATCCTCCCGGAATATTCTGAATCGGTAGGGAGTATCGGGCGAATCCTTCTCTCTCGTAATTGTATCGTTCGCAAATAACGTACTTTCGGTCATTTGCGCCTACTTGAATCCGGTGATCGCTGATATATTGATCTATACTATGGCCTGCTGCTTTAAAGTCCCCGCTCTTGTTGGGCACAACAATACACTTTTGCGGCGGCAATATGGTTCTGAAATACCACTCCGGAACATCGACGAAAGAGTCAACTTCTACACAAAGTATGTACGCATGCATATCAGACTGTTGCTGTGTGGAAACTTCAGGCCAAATCCCATAATGAACGGAAGCATTCTTTACAGATGGCCAATGCTTCGTAGAGGACAATAGCGCCTCTTTTGCATGCTGATATTTACCGTTCATATCTTTCAAGCTTATACAAGGAATTCCGATCAATTTTAGTTCGCTATGTTCAACGATATGGGGCTTCATATCCTCCAACACTTGGGTCAGCACCTCGCTCTTAGATTGTTGATGCAGCGCTTTCGCCCCGGTACCTGTTTCGGCTTGTAGCTGTCCGGACACCGCCCCTCCATTCTCCAGCACTCGCTCCTTCAGTAACCCAATATTCTTCGAGTGCAGCTCCAGTGCGTGCTTCGGTCGATCGTCCAGGCTCCAGTGCATGGGCTGGAGGTTCGCTGGATCATCCACTTGCACCAAGCGGATCATAGGTTGAAGATCAAGCTCCTGATCCAGATGCTCCTCGATATAGTCAATCGCCCGTTGCACAGACTCCACATAGCTCATATTTTCACCCGTCATCCATTACTTCTTGATCATTATTATACCAGGGGGAATTATATCCAATAGGTTCAATATTCTCAGATATTAGATGGAATTTGGTTCAAAGAAACTCGCGTACATCCGAATTGGATTGTGGCGAGTCTATCCGCGTCTTATCTTTTTTTGATATAGAGTATTAAACCAACGATCAATATAGCAAGAATCCCTAAAAATAAAATGATGTTAGTCCAATGAATAAACAATATAATGAGTCTCCTTTCTGTTACACAAGCTTACGCTCGAGCCATGACAATAGCGGGTGAAGAGTGCGCATCATATTCGTTCTGCCCTGCTCGTCCACGTAGGGGCTTCGCGTACGAAAATAGTCCGGGTGGCTCCCGATTAAAGGTATGTCGACAATCTCTCCAGGTGGATAAGCTCTCATTTTCCAGAACTTAAGATGACCGAACCCGTGCACCCAACCTCCCCAGCGTCCCAATCGGGTAACCGGATCTCTCTTACCTCCTGCCCCAACGGCGGATAAGAAAAGAACTCGGTCTTTAATATTAATAGGAATGGGGCATTTGGGAGATCCGATCTGAACGACAAGCGGCGGTGAATAACCTGCCTTAATCAACTGCCCTGCCACCTGTACGGCACTAACGCCGCCCCCACTGTGCCCGATTAGGACCACATTAAGTCCGGCTTCCGCCGCCTCGAAAATACGTGCACTTGCCACTCCCGCTCCAATGGAGGTCCAAACTCGTTCCTGAATATCCGTCAAGTCACGGAAGATCGCTGCTAGTTGGTTCATTGTTCTTTGTGACCAATCGCCGAAAGGATAGATAGAATCAGCCTCCACAAAATACCCGCAACGCCTCAGCTGTAATGACAGTTCCTCCCGGAACTCATCCATAAACCCTGGCGCCGTTGCAATTCCTGCGAGCGTAAACAATGCTATTCTGGTGTCCTTTTGCTTCAAATCACATCGCGCCCCATCTATATCCATATATCCTCTATTTTACATCTCTGAGTACCTCAACTCCATCCTTGACCGTTACCCGGCTGCCGGCAATTATCCAATAGGACTAAGAAGATCAGTCCGCATTTATATTTAATAACACGAGATTCGCCAAACAAGTATAATGGATAGAAGAACAGGAGGAGGATACTATGAACAAAAAACGGGTTTTTACAGGCTCCCCTTGGGAACCGATTGTAGGTTATTGCCGTGCCATTCGTGTGGGCAATCGAATCGAAGTCGCTGGAACGACAGCTATGAAAGATGGGGAAGTTATCGGGATTGGAGATGCCTACATGCAAACCAAATTCGTACTGCAAACCATCGAAAAAGCTCTTGTAGAATTGGGCTCGGACATGACTCACGTAGTTAGAACACGAATGTTCGTTACGGACATCTCCAAGTGGGAGGAAATTGGAAAAGCACATGGCGAGTTTTTCAGAGATATTCAACCTGTGGCGACTATGGTGGAAGTTAAGGCCCTCATAGACCCACAGTTAATGGTTGAAATAGAGGTCGAGGCTGTTGTAGATTCTTCGTACACAGACTAAGACCGATCCAAGAAATGCAAAAATCCGTGCTTCAGCAAAGCTT
>NZ_JMLS01000052.1 GCF_000686845.1 Paenibacillus sp. UNC451MF
TTATTTTTCTTGCTATTGAGATTACGAATCAATAGAAATATGTAAGTTCTTTTGCGTCCGATTTCATATATCATATGCCCTGCATGTGCTGATCTGGAATGTGGGGCTGTATCTTTATTTGTAGAAAACACCAAAGACATAATAACTTGGTCCTACATTGATGGCAGAGGAGAATTATTTAATAAGCAATTAACGTTCGATTTTGATAAACAAGATTAATACTCATCAATTAAAAGTACATATGGATTAGGTGGGTTTAAGTTTCCTTGGGACAAATAAACCTTTATTATGGAACTAACAAATACATTAGCTTAAGGAAACCAGAAGCGGACTGAAACGCAGTTGCTTTCTACTTGGAGGTTATTTCTTGGAAGATAACAGAAAAAAGGCATACTTAATTCTTAATTATCAAGCATTATTAGATTGCAAACCTAAAGTAACAGGTGCTGGTCATTGTGCTAACGGGTACAATAGATTATAAACAATTATGACACGACTGCCACATTACACAACACAACAAACAATTATGAGGTTAATGTCAATTTAAAACAAATCTAACTAAAACACCGCAATGCTTGGTGTTATTTTGTTGTCAATCTGCCACAGGGGGTTGCCCGGATCGACAGACCCTTCGGGCTTTGGATAGGTGTTGAAGATGAAATTATGAATCCGGATAAAGTGATTGCTTTTACGGGTTTAGCGAACCAAGTGAGCAAACAATCGTATGCAGAGATCGTGCCGGGCCAAAGACACTTAACCATCCTGAACGATACAGGCAAGCTGATTGGACCTTGGATATTGAAATCGTTAGCTCAATGATCCGTAGGATAAGATTCACGGATACCTTCACTCACAGGACCAGCCGGTCGTGATTGCGATACGGCTTTTTCGCGTCGGTTAGATTAGCCGCAATGGGATTTGTTCCAACTTGGTTATTTACCCGATGTTCCCATGGTTGTACCTCCGCATAAGAAAACACAGTTCACCTTAAAAATTTACATTCAGAATAGCGGAGCCTGAATCTATAATAAAATCAGCAGTTATGAAAACGCATGCATTTCATCGCTGCGCGAAAGGAGGAGCAAGGAACAAACTGCATGAAAACCAATTTCATTTTTGGGAGGGAGCTTTTATGAAAAAAAGCGTGAAGTCGATGATTACCGGTCTGGCTCTTGCGTCTACACTTGCTATCGGTACTACCGTTTTTGCAGCTACGGTGACCATTAATTCCGACGGTCCGAATACAGGTAAGACGGCCTTGGAAATTTTCAAGCAGTACCTTGGCCCTGACCCGGTTGATGGACCGACGGATTCTAATCACCTGTATGAATCTACTTCCACCTATGTAGGGAATGTATTTCAGTTCAAAGTAGGCGACGCTTCCGATACAGCTGCACTTGACGGAAGCAATACGGATCGCCAGCGCGTCGAAGTCAAAGCTTACAAAAGCTCCCCGAGCAACGTTAAAGCAACCCAAGGTGAAACGGTTACCTACAAATGGCAGTTTCGAGCAGTAAGCCCGTATCCGATGCCTCCTTCTGGTAACTTCCACCACATATTTCAGGTGAAAGCACAGGATGGAGATGACGGTGCGCCGATACTGACCTTTACGGTTGGAGACGGTTATTTGCTATTCAGACACAGCCCGATCGGAGCAACGATGGATCAAGTAGAAACGCTAGCCAAAACCAGCTTCTCTAACATTGATGGAACCTGGGTTGAAGCTACCGTCACCGTTCAAAATACGGATAACGGCAATTTGAGCATGATATTGAAAAAGCTAGACGGAACCGTACTCATGTCCTATAGCGGTAAAAAGGATAACTGGAGAGACGGGGCAACAATCAACCGTCCGAAGTGGGGAATTTACCGTAAAATTTATACGAACATGCCGGAAGCTAAACTTCAAATCGCGAACATTCAAATTACCAAATAATAGTCAATCCCCCACAGCAGCAAGAGCTTCTTCCGCTGTGGGGGATATCTTCTTGTCAGGTTCACCAAGGAAGGCATCACATCGTTACTGCTTTAACCTGCTCTTCGTTGTTTTTATCTTGCCTATTGACACGTCTTGCCCACCATGCTGTTAAGATAGGAACCAGAATCGCCGTGACGATAACGCAGGAAGCGATGACGAAGGTTACCGATGGCGCTACAGCGGCATATTTAGGGTTGGCCGAAGCAACAACCGCAGCCGCATTGCCCGCGGTTGTTGCTGCAGCGATCCCGGCAACTCCGTTGCCGCCGGTCAGCTTGTCCGCCAGCATACATGCGGCGCCGGGTCACTAAGACGACGAATAGACCAAGAACTATTCCGGTGAGTCCGCGATGAAAGGAATGATCATTTCCCTTCAAAACCAAACGAGTGAAGAAACGCTCTCGAGTTATAGGGAAAGAGGGCATGGCATAAAAACGTGCCTTGCCCTTTTTATATCGATCGGAAGTCAACAATGAACGTCGGAAACTTGGAGTGAAGACAAGTAAAGGGAAGTTTGAAGTCAAGGTGCGAGAAGCGGGAGCATACTGCCGCTAGGGTCTGTCGGAAACAGTGTTTCTTTTTATATGGGAGGATACTCATCCCTTTATTTTCACATCTGCGGATGCCTAAAAACAAAGAGGAAAGGAAAAAGGAGAAGAAGACCGAAAAGGTTCATTGTTGTTTCTCGGTTTAATTACGCATAACAACAGTTAGACGAAATTATTAACCCCTACAATACTAAAACATCTTTTTTTGAAGTGTGTTTTTCATGGCAAGGGTGTTGGCACTTTAACCCAAACTTGCCAAGCAATTGTTGAAAATTAATACAGTATGCAAAACAGAATGGCTGGGAGTTTAATGAGGAAAGAAATCAAATACGGTTAGATCGGTGACTTTTTAAATTGAAGAATTATCATTAAACATCAATAAAATACTAGTTTTATAACGATCATCCTAAGAGTTGTAAGAATGAAGAAATGGTTTTGTTGTAAAGATATTGTAACCGCGCGAGGCGAATCGGACACGCACTTTTTGCATCGGCAGCGCCAGGTCGCTTGATCAAGCGCTGCAACATGCAACGACGGAAATGCTGGCTATGCTCACTAAAGACTACTACCTGACTGCCTCGGAAGCAAGCCTGCTCCTGGGCCAGGCTGTGGAATACGAGGTGGCCAATGTGTTCAACCCCGCCTACAGCGTCGTTTGTAAAGTTCCAAAAGTCGTGCTGTCCATGCTATAAAAGAACTGTTTATCTGACAAAATGGCGATCGATCTAGGTATAGAACCTGGAGCGATCGCCATTTTGCTCTGGTATAGCCAGGCAATTATATCGATTCTCTAATCGAACACGGGCGCCGATATGATAGAAGACTTCAGTATCGTTAATATCCGCTTGACCTAGAGGGCTTTTTATTTTGCATATGGGAATTGAATTATGGTTCGTGTACAAGGTCTTTGTAGGCTGTGCGCTAAGAAAAATGGACCAGAAGGTCCCGCGTAGCTGTGAAAGAACAATGTCAGAAGTGTCGATGCTGATGGAGATTTCGCTTCTGATGGTCTTTCGCTTGGAAGAAGGGGTATATGCCCCTAGATCACGATTGTGAAGGGAAAAAGGTTCTTGTACCTACGCTCGACCAGCATATCGATGTTGATCGTGTCGCTTTCGTAGAGGACAAAGTACCTTTGCTTCTGGGAGCTCAGCTTAAGTTCACGTTCGATTAAACTCAACCATGCTGCTGAGGCATGGGTTTGAATCGGAGATACAATGCATGACCGAGGAGAAGACCTCCGACGGCGTAGACGATGGACAGGTAGATGCCGCTATTGCTCGTCGCAAGATAAGACGGGATGAAGACGTTAATGGCAACTTTTACAACGATAAGCACAACAATGACGCCGATAATCCATAATCTCTTCTTGTCAGATGTGATGAGCCCGAGTCTTTGTCTAGCGATTGCCCAGCGTTGAACGAGACCCGCAATAATCCCGAGGACGATACCTGATAGCAACAATAACCATTCGAGCATTCCGATTCCGACCAAAAGCAGACCCCACGCGATCCCGATCAGGATCAAGATGATACCGACCGCAAATGTTTTATTCAACCTCATCTTGATAAATACCACTCCTTTGCTTAATGGTAAGGAGTAAAGCAGATCAAACCTTGCGTGCAGCCATTTGAAATATAGTAACGAGCTCTTTAGCATAAGCGTCCAGATCAAGATCGAGACTCGCTGCTAACTGAAAGCTGAGTCCATCAATGGCCGATCGGATCGTAGCCGCCAAAACACGAGCGGAGAAATCGGTAAATTCCCGAAAATCCCCTTCCATAGTGCCCCGGTGCAACATTTTCACAAGCAAATTGATTGTCGCATCCGTATCGATGCTCCTGAAATGGCGAGGCTTCCCCTCCTCATCCCTTGCATGAATTACAATCTCCGTTACGGCAATAACATGCTTTCGATGCGATCTCATGAATACCAAATTCTTCTCGATATACGTGTTAATCCAACCCAATGCTGTCGTCTGCGCCGTAAGATAAGGTGTCATGAACGAAGAGCCGGATTCGTATAAGTCGGACACAATCTGTTCGATCAGATCGTCCTTGCTGGAGAAATGGTAGGAAATCACACCTTTGCTGATCCCAGCCTCTTTGGCAATTTGTGCCAAAGAGGTTTGTGCATAACCTCTCGAAGAAATAATCTCTATCGCGCACGTCATGATTTGGATTCGCCTTGCCTCTTCGATGAATGACATCTTTTTTGGGTTGTTCATTTTTTAACCTCATAATTTAATTTTAGTACGTACAGTTTAATTTTAGTACGGGTGGTCAAAATAATCAAGCACACTTTGAAGGTTTCATCGACCTGAACAACATCGTTATGGTTATGTGGAAAACTTGCCGGTACAGACGGTGCGGAGAACCGTATCACAAGTAAAGGAGTTTTGTTGAACTAACGATTTACAAGAGTTGAAAAATTACCTAAAGTAGCTGATACAAAGTTTCTCGCTGTTATAAACCATTTTTGATGTGGCGCATGAAGTACACTTGTCCTTGTTGTGACTATAAAACATTAGACTTAAAGCCTCCAGGAACTTTTTATATTTGCCCAGTGGAAAATAAGCTAAAGTAACCATCACAACAATTCGTGTCTTATTTAAATGGAAGGAGAAAGGGAATTTAGATAGCTTGTTTTATGAATCAATCCCAAAAAAGGATATTTTGCAAAGTTCGCGAATACATACTTAAAACGATATTATAAGAAGTTCGCAAATAACACGTTATCAGAAATCAGCGGAAATAAATAAAGTAATAACAACATGAAGGAGTATAAAGACCATTGAAAGCAATTAAGATCACTATAAATGTATTAATGTATCTGATTATTTTTTTAATATATTGGATTATTAGTTATTTATATTTGTCTATAAATCTATTGCACCTTTTTAAAGAATTAATAGAAATGGGCATAACAAATTATGTTTTACTGATGATGGTTATCGGAAGTGTTATTTCAATTGTAATATGTATATTCCTTAATTGGATTAGAAGGAAAAACATAAAAATTTTTTATATTATGTTTTTAATACATATTGTTTTGTTAGTTTATCTTATTAATTTGTTTACTTCCGATCTAGGAGGACCTGTAAGGCTTATTAACCACTAGGAGTATTCCGAATAAAGAACCAATGAATAGACTCTAGTAGAAAAGAAGAAGTCGCCGAGCGACAGAACAAGGAGCAGATTGCAGCAGCAAATGCTCCTTGTTTATTGAAGTAACAGGCACGACAATTCGGCGACGAAGAATGACATCAAGGACGCGAAAGTCATGGCACAGTTGGTCAAAGACGGAAGATACGCCGTACCAACGTTTCCTCAAGACATCTATGCCGAACTACGGGAAGCGATCTGACGACTGAACTGTGTGTCGTGTAAGCACAGGTCCATAACTGGTTAGATTGTTATTTTCCAGAGTTTCTAACGGTCTTTAAGGATTGGGAATGCAAGTCCGCCATTCAAATGCTCAGCCCTTATCTACTGCCGGATGAACTGGTTTCTGTACCCAAAGAGACGTTGTTGCAGCATCTGAGAGAAGCTGCAAAGCGAGGGCTTGGTCTAGGACGAATCAAGAATCTAAAGGCAGCAGCCAACCGTTCTGTCGGTATTCAACAAGGCTCTGAGCTAGCTAAAATAGAGCTGAAGATATTGCTAAGTCAGTACGAATGGCTTCATAACAAACTCGAAGAAAAACCAAATTTCACATTTTACTATACTGTGACTTATCTTTGTTATCATGAACTGTGACAAGATGTTAATCGTTTGAAAGGAATTAGTAATTCTTGATAGAATAAATATGAAGATGATCAGGTAATAAATTTGTACACATTAGGAGATAAAACTATGGCAAAAAACAAATTACTAAGAATGGACAATGTTGGCATCGTTGTAGAATCCCTTGATGACGCAATCTCTTTCTTTGAGGAGATTGGCTTGAAGCTCGAAGGGCGAGCTACTGTCGAAGGTGAATGGGCTGGTCGCGTAACCGGGCTGGGTTCACAGAGTGTAGAGATTGCTATGATGGTTACTCCAGATGGCCACAGCCGACTTGAACTTTCGCGATTTCTCACCCCACCTACTATATCAGATCACCGAACTGCTCCTGTAAATGCCCTCGGTTATCTACGCGTCATGTTCACCGTTGAAGACATTGACGAAATGGTATCCAGACTCACTAAGTATGGTGCTCAGCTCGTTGGCGAAGTGGTTCAGTACGAGGACTCGTATCGGCTCTGCTACATTCGTGGAAATGAAGGACTTCTAATCGGTTTGGCGGAACAACTCGGTAATAAATAAGTGACGTTTAAAAGAAGACTTAACTGAAATATACATTACTAGAGTAAAAATAGAAGCAGAAAAGCAGTGTGAATGTATCTCGAAGAAGTCGGGTGCATCATATAAACACCGCATTCACGCTCCGGGTCTGGGCGGCCCTCGGTCCCGGAAACAAGGAACGAGGAAGTAATTGCCGGGACACATCCGCACCGACTAACCGCATCGCGGCCGGCAGCAAGCTGCCTTAACTCGGTGGGACTTCGTGATGCATGAACTTTAACGGAAATCAATGCAAAACCAAATTAAAGGGACTCAACTAACGGGTACGATAGCGAGCAATTAAAGCAGCGGCAGTAGGGCTTGTTTTACGCTCTTAACTGCCGCCTTGTCCTAGGCTTCTTCTTTTATGTTTCACCCACGAGACGCTCCTTTGCTCTGACAACGAGCAGAGGAATTTGAAGCTCTTGCGCCAGACGAAGTGATTCTTTATAAGCAGCAACGGCCTGTGCCGTTTCTTGTCGATATGCCATGATATCCCCGAGAATCAGCAGGGAAGAGGAGACATATCTTTGATATCCCATTTTATTAGCGAGCGCAAGTGCCTTATCTGCATGAAGTTGGGCATTTTCCAAGTCTTCCCTCTTAAGATAAATATCACTTAACAATAAATGGTCAAGCGGCTGATAGGGCATGAATCCGGACTGTTGACGTAACTCCAGTGCTAGCTGTGCCTGTTGCAAAGCTTGATCAAGGTCACCTTTGATCAAGGCATTATAAGCAAAATGACGGACGGGTTCCGATTTCTCGAATATATGACCGGAACGGTCGGCAATTTCGAAAGCCTTGGTATAGAAATGCAATGCTTTTTCAATCTCCTGCCAACGCTCGTACACCGTTCCAATATGAAACAGAGATTCACTGATCCCCCTCGAATCACCCAACATCTCCCGAATCTGTAACGCCTGTTGCTGATAGTCCAATGCTTCCTTATACTTCTCCTGTGTACTCGATACGGACGCACTCGCGTTCAAATCCGCAAAATAATGAGCGATTCCAAGCAAACTTAAGGAATCCGCATACCTTTTGCGGTCTTCGACCTCGTTGGCGAGCTGCCTGAGCTTTCGCAAAGTAGAAAACATAAGCTCAGGGTTGTCGTTTGTAGATAAATATTCGAAAACACGAATCTTGCCCTCCAAAAGCAGTATCTGGAGCAGGTGCGTATCGCTTAGTTCGGGCAATTGAAACGAAGCATGCAGTACTTGTAATGCGTGTAATGAATTTCCGGCATAATGATAAGCTTTTGTGATTTCGCAAAGTGAATCAACAGCGACGGCATATGGCTCTTCCAATGACGACTTCATTGCACACTCTCCTTTCAAAATAAATGAATCGAGCTACTATTCATAGTAAGAATAGAGGACCTGTCAAGCAATAATCAAACTATCCTATGTGTCCAATACTGAACAAAAACGAGAAATTGTTGAAAAAAGGGTTTAGTCGAAAAGCGCGAAACGGGTTGAAACAAAGGAGGCCTCCATGGTGGGTGTAACAAGGAAAGAGGATCGGCGAAAACAGCGTACGCGTCAGTTGCTTAAGAGGGGCTTCATTGAAGTAATAAGGGAAAAGGGCTTCGATTCCATGAACATTCAGGACATAGCCGATCGGGCAAACGTGAATCGCGGCACCTTCTACCTTCATTACAACGATAAATACATGCTGCTGGATGAAATCGTCCGTGATACTTTCAAGAAAATGCTGCGAGATACGCTTCCGCTCCAGCCGCGGTGGGATATGGAAACCATACGGCTCCTTGTCTTGACGGTGTTGAACTGCTTTGAAGAAAAGTACCGCCATCGACAGCCATCGTCACGCATTCCTTCAGGGCTTCTTGAAAATGCCATTCATGATGAGTTAACCTCCTATCTTGCCCGGTTGATCGGATCGGAACGATCAGAGCCCTCCGTGGAATCGTATGCGAAGGCACGCATTATCGGCTGGGCAATTTTCGGAGCGGCTACCCAGTGGAGTCGGGAAACCATTACCATGTCAGTCGATCAGATGGCGGACACCATTTGTTCCGTTATAGTATCGGCAGGTTATGATCATGAAGAGTAGGGTATGAGGAATGGGATGTACTTAACCAGGAGTAAAGTTAAGGAGCCGCTTACTTCACGCGGCAGCGTCCTATGCTGCTGCGGTCGTTTGCTCGCTAAACTAACGGGCACAGTAGCTCAATAAACAACAAAAACAAGGCTCCGACACAATTCAGCAGCCGCGTTAAGTTAATGGACAGGATAGCAGACGGGCAGAAGAATGGAAGAAGGAATAAAATGTTTTGTTATAGAAAAAGAACACAAGTGATTTACTAATATTGGTAGAGGGGTGATTCGCATTGAAAACTATCCAAAAGATGTATGAGCATTTAAATTGGGCTAACCAACGTATTTTTGAAACACTGCAAAGTATTGAAGATGAAAACCAGGAGGTATGGCGTTTATTTACCCATATCCTTAATGCTGAGAAAGTATGGATAACTAGATTGCGTGGAATGGACAGTTCACAACTTCCCATATGGTCGGAGGCCGATATAGAGATCTGTGCAGAACTTGTTAAACAAAATGAAGAGAGCTACACAGCTCTTTTTACTAATTTAGCAAATACTGACCTAGATAAAATAATATCCTACACAAATAGTAAAGGAAAAGAGTTTAAATATTCTGTACGGGATATTTTAACTCATGTAGCTTTGCATGGTCAGTATCATCGAGGACAGATTAATTCACGACTTCGAGCAGTTGGTATTGAACCAGTTAATATTGACTTTATTACATTTATGAGATAAATGTATTCGGGGTAGCCTTGTTCAACTATTGGAGAACGATAGAGTAATAACTAGGGAGCAGATCGCCGTGCAGCAGCTGCTCCCTGTTTTCATTAAAGTAGCGGGCAGCATTCCTATTATGAGGAAATAAGAGGTTTGAGAAAGAAAAAGGCTCCTTGGTATGATGTTCATGGGTCCCAGAGCTGGCGAGCGAACTGACCCAAAAACAAACCAAGGAGACTACAAAATGCATTCTGCTCAAAATGAACGAATTAATCAACTCACTTCTTCTATTTATCGGTGTAGTCATAGCAAAATTCAAACATGGCTCGAGCAACATCCAGGAAGGATTCGAGAATGGTTTCAAAACAAGCTTGAAGAATTGGGGGCAAAGTTGGATGAATTGCTCATGCAGATCCCGCATGTACAGCAATTGCTGGCCATGAAAGGGATTGGAAGAGATACCATCCCAGGCTTTCTAACTGAGGTAGGCGACTTGAAAACAAATTCATCAGGTATACACAACGGACAGACGAAGATAACCAAGCGAGGCTGTGGGAGGGTTAACCGCCATGAGTTCTTGTGGAGATCCATGGGTGCAACCATAGTTTACCTAAGTATCCACTTTTTAAAGTGAGTGGTTTAGGTGTAGACTTTTTGTGCCTTTAGCAGTCCCACAAATTTCTTCAACTGTGACTTAGTTCCATCGAAATGTTATCTATTAAGATGAACACTTGGTCAAAATCTAAGAAAACGTGAGCATTTAAGAGATAAGCGATTCTCTATAGAAGGAGATTAGTTTATTAATTGGTAGGTGTACTTCTGGACATTCGACCCCTTAAAATAGTCTGTTAGTGACTGGCGGAATAACAACACAGTGGTAATAATTAGTGCATGGTTGTTGTTTTAATGGCGCCACGCTCATGACCGTCAACAACCCGCTGCCTGCTCTGCAGGTGCGCCGTCGATTGGAACAAAGCTCGTAAAACGAAACCATGGAGGTGTAGAATGATTCTAAACAAGTTGAAATCGGGTGTCCGGCCTATGTTAACGGGAAAGAGGCTATTTATGGTTGTGGCGGGAATCGCCGTTTTATGCCTGCTCCCCTTAGTCTCGACCGGCATTAGCGCAGCTAAATCCCCGTTGAAATCCAAGATGTTCGACCTGTCGGAGCCAGCGGCGGAGTTAATCCGGGATAAAGCGCTGCATAATGGTACGGTCCTACAATCGTTCGCTTTTGACAACGTGAATCAGCACATTTATGTCGTGCAGCTGATGGCTGGCGGGCAGCAGCTGCCGGGAGAATCCGCACCAGTCAGCGGTGCGAACCGGGATAAGAACGGTGATTTGACCTTGACGCAGCTTGATCTGACAGGAAACGAGCTTGGCTATATGTTTCTGAAGGGATTCGGCCATGGTGTCCAGATCGGCGTGGAAACGGTGGGCGAAACGGCGTACTTATGGACGGAAACGGATTCCGTAACAGAAGGCAGCAGCGGATGGGGCACGCAGTTGGCCCGGTTCCCATTCGAGAACGGGAAGATTATGACCCCGAGCTCGCCGGAACTTGAGAAACACCGGCTTATCGAGGGTGCGGACCGCACAACCGTCAATATCGATCCCGCTAACGGATTGCTCACGATGCGATACCGCAAGGACGGCGCATTCCGCTTCGGGGTGTATGCGTTGGAGCAAGTGAACCGGAGGGAGTACGTCCCAGTGGCTGACGTGCCTCAGCCGGCAGTGGGTACATTCCAAGGCTTCGCTTCTTATGGAGGCTACCTGTACTTATTGGAGGGCAACTCTTATGGCTCAACCGGGTCGGTCCCCCCTACGGGCAACACTTACATCACGGCAGTAGACTTGAATACGGGTGAAGTTGCAGACAAACAGCTGATGTCCGCCGGAGATACGCTCTCCTTCCGGGAGCCGGAAGGGATGGCTGTCCGCCTGCCGGATGTGAAGCATCCACAGAAAGCCGAACTCAGCTTCGGATTTGCTTCTGATTTCACGCCGAAGAGATTGGCCAATATCTACTCGCTGGATAGACTGTTGCCTGAACAGGCGATTGAAGAGTAAAGTGAAGGGACGAGAAAGCAGGAACACGAGTGCCGCGGCTAACCGCCCGCACCCTGTTCCTGCTTTTTTAACATATAAAAAGATCCACGCAAAGTAATAGAATAAGCTCCGAAGAAACACGTCACTTTGTAGGGTTTCTTCTAGTTGCCGTTGACGGCACGTTATTGTTGCCTGCCGAACTCGGTCGGAGTGGTCCCGGTTTGCCGTTTGAAGGCGCGATTAAATGGAGAGACCGTGAAGTATCCGACGAGTGAGGCGATATCCTGGATTATTGAACTAACGAGCAGCATTCCTATTATGAAGAAATACGAGGTTTGTGAAAATAAAAAGACTCCTTGGTATGATGTTTAAGGATCCCAGAGCTGGCGAGCGAACGGATCTAAAAACAAACCAAGGAGACTACAACATGCATTCTACTCAAGATGAAAGAATTAATCAAATCACTTTTTCTACCTTAATTATCGGAGTCGACATCGCAAAATTCAAACATGTGGCTCGTGCGCAAGACTACCGCGGAGTTGAGTTTGGGAAGCCAATAACGTTTGAGAATAACCGGGAGGGCTTCGAGGTATTCGTGAGTTGGTTTAGGAAGATTTCAACGGAGCAGGGGTTTCAGGACGTCATAATTGGTATGGA
>NZ_JMLS01000053.1 GCF_000686845.1 Paenibacillus sp. UNC451MF
CCCTGCCGCTCTGCAGCCAGCTCCGCCGCCTGCTCATAGTCATCCGCGAAGGTGATAAGCGGGTTCTGATCGATTGCGATCCGCCCCCGTTCATAGCGGATATAAGGCACGCCGGCTTCCTGCGAAGCCGCTATAGCGTTCTTCGACGCCTCCTCCGCGAACGGATGCGTCGCATCGACGATAGTACGAATTCCGCGCTCCTGCACCAAGGCAACCAATGCCTCAGCCGTAAGCCTTCCGGTCAATACGGGGAGGCCTGCATCCTCCATTGACTTGGCCGCACTGTCCGTGACGACGGTCGTCAACAACGAATAGCCCGACTCCCGAATGTTTACTGCAAGCTCTCGCGCATCACTCGTTCCTGCCATAACCAATATCATGATTTGCGCCTCCTTCTAATGGGATGATCGTTAGCTTAATCCCCTATGGAACGGGAAGCTTTCCCGCTCTTCACGACCTGCTTGTCATCGTGATCATGATGGTGGTGGTCGTGGTCATGATCGTGGTCATGTTCATGTTTGTGATCATGATGGTCGTGGTTATGTTCATGATTATGTACATGCTGATGATCGTGATCGTGGTGATGGTGGTGATCGTGCCCATGATGATGGTGGTGGTGATCGTCATCATCGTGATGATGGTGATGATCAATATGCTCCATAGCCGCCAATCGGTATTGGCACATATCGCAGTTCATCTTGGTCTCGCCCTGTACGGCCTCCAACGCCCGCTCTCGTAAAATAAGCTGCAAATTCGGATGGAACCCGAAATAATCTGCCAATATAAACTGCTGCTCAGGATATTTCTCCGAAAACTGAAGAAGCATCTGCTCCATCCTCTTCATCAATACGCCTGTAAATAAGAAATAAGGCAGGATTACGATTTTACGCGCTCCGAGCTTGATACAGCGTTCTATGCCTTCATCAACCAATGGAGCCGTAACCCCGATAAAGGCTGTTTCCACCCATTTCACTTTCAGCTTTTCCCAGAACAGCCGAGAGATTTTAAATAAATCGCTGTTAGCATCGGCATCGCTGCTGCCTCGTCCTACGACAAGCACGGCCGTTTGCTCCAGCTCTGATTCTGCAGCCGTCCCGCTACCCGTACCAGCCGCTTCCAATCTGGATGCAAGAATGTCCAGTACCTGCTCGTGTACTCCAATCGGTCGTCCATAATTGAAACGAACGGATGGATACCGCAGCTTCGCTTCGTCGATCGCAGCAGGAATATGAATTTTCGCATGCCCCGCCGAAAATAATGTGATAGGCACTACCGCAATCTGTGTAGCCCCCTGCTGTACACACTGCTCAATGCCTTGTGCAATTGTAGGCCGTTCAAATTCCAAAAAACAGGTTTCCACTATCGGCTGGTCCATCTTTGAAGCAATGGAACGGACGAATTCCCGTACCTCCTCATTGCCTTCCGCATCCTTACTGCCGTGGCCGACAAACAAAACAGCATTCATCATTGTACCCTCCCTATCTTCTTTTAAGCTTAATCTCCGCAAACCGCATCTTCAATTTTGAAAACAGGCAGCTCTTGGTGCTTATAACCTTCAATTTCTTTTATTCGCTTAAAAAATTTATGAAATCGCTCATTCGGATGTCCTTCCGAAATATACCGCTGCACTATCCGTTCTATCGTTTCCACTAGTCGATCCGGTTCAATGCCTTCCGCAACCGGCTGCCCAGGATGAGCATTACGTCCTACCGTCTTGCCGCCCAGGAACAAATCAAACTTCTCCTTGCGGTATACGATGCCAATATCTTCATGCACGGCCCCGTAGCAAGCCATTCCGCAGCCGTTCAAGCCGATTCGCAGCTCCTTCGGCACATTGATTCCTCCGATACGCTTCTGCAGCTCCTCCGCATACGGAATCGCATCCGCTTTCTCCGCATTGCAAAAATCGCACGCCTTCAACTGCGCCACATCTCCGATCGGTGCCAGCAAGAAGCCTTCCTGCCGCAGCTTCGATGTGATTTCATCCGGATTGGACGTTGGCACCCGTACAATCATTTGGTGATGGGGCGTATATTCCATCGACCCTTTATCGCCGACAACCTCGGCTAACGTAAGCATCTGTTTGGCGGTAAAGCGCTTCTCCGCCACACCCGGACTTACGGCCAGCTCAAAGATCGCCTGCTGTCGAAACAACCCTGCCGTTACTGGCGCTCCGCTCGACTCCGTGACCACACCTCGGCTAAGATCGGAAAGCTTCAATGCCTCCATTGCCAGCATAAACGGCGATCCTGCACCAACACTGCTGCTCGGCTCTTCACGTTCCGCCACACTCACGGCACTGACGGCCAGAGCCGTGCCACTCACGCCTCCGCCCACAGGCACTGACTCAAGCTGCGTCCCTGCCGCCTGCTCCGATCCCCTTCTTGCATCCGAGAGGTCATCGTCTTCCCAAGCCCAG
Source organism: Paenibacillus sp. UNC451MF (assembly GCF_000686845.1). GTDB lineage: Bacteria > Bacillota > Bacilli > Paenibacillales > NBRC-103111 > Paenibacillus_S. The sequence goes on from NZ_JMLS01000053.1 coordinate 2,420, forward strand.
TCCTCGTCGTCGGCATCCGCTTCCTCGTCCCACTGCTGCAGCGCCCAAGGCTCTGCCGCTTCCTGCAGCCGCTGATGCGGCTTGAGCGGCTGCACGTCGGCGCCTAGCGTGTACTTGCGCTGATACCCGCGCGGTGTAATCATCAGTCCATCGTAGATCGTTGTCGACGCATTGCCGATAATAACCGTGGTCAGCATGCCGATCTCATGATCCAGCATGTCGCGCAGGTTTGTCAGCACCACATGCTGACGGTCACGATAAGCGCTTTTCACAATACCGACCGGCGTTTCCGGAGAACGATACTTTAACAATATGCGCTGGGTCTCCACAATTTGCCGGGTTCGTCTCCCACTGCGCGGATTGTACAGCGCAATAACAAAATCGGCCTGCGCAGCCGCCTCAACCCGCTTGGCAATTAACTCCCATGGGGTCAGATGGTCACTTAGGCTGATCGTACACGCATCATGCATAACTGGAGCGCCGAGCAGTGAAGCCGAAGAGTTAATCGCCGAAATACCTGGGATAATCTCGACTTCAACGCCTCCGTTGCGGCGCCAGCCTTTCTCCATTAGAACCTCGTACACTAGTCCCGCCATCCCGTATACGCCCGCGTCGCCACTTGAAATAACCGCTACCTTTTTCCCAGCCTCCGCTTGACGCACAGCCTCCTGAGCACGACTCACTTCCTCCGTCATTCCCGTCCGCACGATTTCCTGATCGGTCAACAGTCCCCGGATGAGATCCACATACGTGTTGTAGCCGATAATGACTTCACTTTCCTCAATGGCTTCCCGTGCCCGTTTCGTAATATGCTCAAAGCTTCCCGGTCCGAAGCCGATGATCAACAGTTTGCCCGCCATTCGCCGCACATCCTTTCCTTCCTATATAAATAATGGTTATTTTAGCTACCCATGCTTGATTCATTATTTCTAAGCAACACAAAAAGAGCATTCCTACAGAAAGTGTTAGAAATGCTCTTACAGCCCGCGCTCTCAACGATATCCAATGGCACTGCGCTAGCATATGCCATCTTCCATTCAATAAGTAAGCCGATCTCTAACACCTCCCTAAATCCACGTAGGTCAACAGTGTTTTGAAATTAGGCAGGTCTCCTGACTTGGAGCTTCGTCATCCGATTACCTTCCCAGGACACACTACGTTGTCCCAGTGGCAATTATATCGGCATAACAAGCCTTTCTTATACAGAAAGGCACTCTTTACAGTGGCGGGTCCGTGCCGGTTTTACACCGGCTTCCCTTTTAAGCCGAATGAAGCCTAACTTCATCCAGCACCTATTTCATTCCGTATTTGATTGTCCAGTGCCATCATATCACCCGAAGCGAAGATTTGTCTATAACTGCGTGGCTCTCTTGCCGCATTGTAAGGCAGTTATACCTTCAGTCCTTTATGGGTCGAAGTTCTCATTTTTGCTGCATACCCTTTGAAATAAAACAGGTACTTACGAACAGTTTAGCCAACTATATAGCTTGCTTGGTGAGCAGGAAGATATAAAAGACAGCCGATTTATAACAGCAAAGGTGGAAGGATGCTCTATGAGATACGGGCAGCGAATAGCCAAACTGCGGAGCAAAGGGTACATGACCCAGGAAGAGCTTGCGTATAAAGTGGGGATAACCCGTTCCGCTCTTTCCCATTATGAGAATAATAGAAGAGAACCGGATTACGAAACGATCCAAAAAATTGCCGATATCTTCGGAGTATCGATAGATTATTTGATGGGCCGCACGGAAAATCCAGGCAGCCATATGGACTACACAGATGAATTTATTAACTATCTTGAGCTTTCGGACGAAGCGATTATGGACAAATTCATACTGACCATCGACGGAAGAGAACTGACGTACGAGGAATCTCAAAGCTTCATCGCCTTTATCCGATCGGAGCGTTCTCTCCCTACCTAGGACCCAATGGATGAAGTACGGCTACTTGCTGTACTCCATCATGCCCATTTCCCTATATAAATAAGAATACAGCGGTTTATCGATATCCATGTATTGGGACTTGATCGGTTCGTTAACCGCTGTTTGAAGAGCTAGCCATTGTTGATACTTTTCCTTGGGGATATCGAGTTGATTTAGGATGGTCGCGATATCCACGCTTTTCTTCATTTCTTCCATTTGCAACCCACACTCCATCTCGTCTCATAGACTTTCAATGTCTAGTATTATATCGGAGATGTTCAAAAAAAGGTGTCGCTTACTGGGAGTCTTTTCGTTAAAAACACCGATCATTTTGTCGAATAAGCTATTATAAATAAATCTTTAGTAAGGGGTTCAAATCTCACCTAATCCGCACTTTTAGGAGGTGGTTTGCAGCCTGCGTGCCGCCTTCTTCACTGCCATACGGCGAATCAGTATGCTGGTAGGAATCGGTTCCGGAGTGATTTCCTTCACCCCATTGATCTTATCCATAAACCTCTGATACATAAAATCCCCAATAAGCTGAGTCAAGCCCTCGCGCAAATGAATTTTCGGTTTCCAGCCCCAATCCTTCTCTGCTTTTTGGTAGGAAACGCAAACGTGCAGGTGATCCTCCGGACGGGCCGTTACGAAAACCGGCTTTATTTTTTGATTCGTCATCTCATTCATGGTATCAAACAAATCAAGTATGGACGTAGCCTTTCCCGTTCCTATGTTATAGGTATCACTGCTGCCAAGGCTTAGCGCTTCGACATTAGCGGCTGCTACATCCGACACATAAACAAAATCTCTGCATTGAAGTCCTTTGCTGTGGATGACAGGCCTCTCCCCGCTAACATACGTTTCCATGAATGCCGAAATAACGCCTCCGCTGCCATATCGTTTTTGCCGGCACCCATACACATTCGCATACCTTAGGATCGTATAGTTGAGTCCGTATAGCGCTCCGTACAGCTTAATGTATTCTTCAGGCGCCAGCTTGGACATTCCCGTGGTGGATAGCGGAGCGCAAGGAGCCGTCTCATCAACCGGACTAGGCTCGGAGCTTCCGTATACTTCAGCAGACGATCCGTAAACCAGCTTTTTAATGGAAAACTCTTTGCATAGGTCCAATAAATATATCAATCCCCGCAAATTAGGACTTAATCCCCGAACGACCATCGCTTCATTCAAATCCGTTTTTTCCGCCAAGTGAATGCAATAGTCCGGCTTCTCCAGCTCAAAAATGTCTCTCAGCTCTGTACTGGCCACATCCATTCGATACAGCTTGCAATCCGGATGGAGATTCGTCTCCCGTCCTGTACTCAAATTATCGACAACAACCACTTCCAAGCCTGCTTGAATAGCGCAATCCACCGTATGGGACCCTATAAAGCCTGCGCCACCTGTAATTAGTACTTTCATCCTTATCCCTCCAAAGTATGGTTTACTCGTTCTGTGACCCTTAAGGCGATTTCCTGAAGTCCTATATCAGTGATGCGACTATATACATAGTGCAGTCGAATATTGATACATTTTGTATCAATATAAACAAAAAAGGGCCTCCAGTCAAGAGGTCCTAGATAAGTTCATTGAAAATAATTGTCGTCAGCGACTTTAGTATGAAAAGCTGCCGTCATTCATCATCCCCATAAATGCATGAAAAAGAGCTTTGCATCCCGGTACGGATGGGAATGTATGGACAATGCTCGACCAGGGAAGGATCGCTTGGGGCTGCTGCGAAGCTCGGGATTGGTCTGGTCTGTACAAGAGGATGGCAGGGAGTTGTATGTAAAAAGAGAGGTATCATCTAAGGATATAAGGGGCTTTTAGCAGGAAGAACCAGGAGTTGGGGGCTGCGTACCGGGACCATGAGTACCGAATGACGCGAGCTTGCTCGCATCAATGTTCAACTGCGCCAAGATTCTCAATACATCCACGTTCTTCTTCTCCTGCTGCGTGTTGCTGCTGCTCATTATATAGCACTCCTTCTCTACTCCATATGGTTATGGCTCTTTCTATGACAGTAAATAGCTTCCTTATCCACTGTATGATACGTTATGTATCTTGTCAAAGGAGATTGTGTCGAATTCCATAAAAAAATGTTTACTTAAATATATTTTTATATGACTAAACTGAACTGGCCTAAGTTATCGTCCATAGCATGTACATCTCAACTTAAACATACACTTTTATTAAGTTTTGTTGTACGATGATCCATATCGGCTCAAGGGGGAAACCGTATTGCTGTACGCTGCTGCCTTCATCCTTATTCTCGGACTAGTGTATGCTCTGTTCATATTACCAACCCAATGGCTAAAAGTAGAGCGAATCCGGCATCCCATTGGTGTCAATAGAACTATACTTCAGATTAGCGATATGCATGTTGAGCGACTGCGCATTTCCCCATCGGCATTATCGAAGCTGATTATTCGCGAAAGACCCGATTACATTTTCATTACGGGTGACTTCACCAAACAGGAGTCCTGCCTGCTTCGCTTGGACAGCTATTTGCAAATGCTAGAAAGACATCAAATTCCTACATACGCCGTACTTGGTAACCACGATTACCAACAGCGCAAGGTAACCCGTCTTATCCGGCTCATCCGGTATCGTGGCATAACATTACTCCGCAATGAATCCATTCGCCTGCCCGAGTTTCATTTGGTAGGCATTGACGATCATCACACTGGTAGAAGCAACACCCATCAGTCGTTTCGTATGACCGATACTCAAGCACCACGCGTCATCATTACACACGATCCTAACGTGGTATTAAAAATCCGCCATCACTACGATTACTTAATGGCCGGTCATCTGCACGGCAAGCAGTTCGGCATTCCCTACTTTTATAAGCTGAGACCTATGGGCGAACTCCCTGCCAAAGGCATTTATAAAGGGCTCCATCAACACGACTATGGAACATATTATATTTCCAAAGGAATAGGCCAAACCGGTATCAACATTCGGTTTCTGGTGAGAAGCGAGGTGACGATACATCATTTGTAACCGCCTGCAATCCTCTTTAAAACAAGCTTGAAAGCTTGATACTATTTGTATCACCACTCTCGCATCAACACCTTGCGCCAGTTAATAGAACCAAATCACGACAAGCTCAACAAGCAAGGAGCGGAAAAGTCGGTTTCTAGAAGCAGTGACCTAGGTTTGAAAATAATGGTTCGGGATACAATGGTCGTAGGAGTAAAAAGAAGAGTAGCTCGCAAGGGCTCTATTCGTTACGAAATGAGATTCCCCCATGATGTGGTTAATTGTTGAAAGAAATAACGCTCTTTCCATGCTATCCATTTCATGTTCGACCTCATAATGGTAGTCGGACCCAGTATACTTCCTTTTAATCCGGTTTCCTCGAAAATGAATGAGAGTATCAGCAAGCAGCAGTTTAAATGTCAACGTCATTTGCCTCGTAACAGGCAACAGCAGCGGAGAGGTGAAGTGAATTTCCCGTGAGTCCAGATTTGTTACATGTACAAGCGCATAGTTCGTTTGGACTGGTCTACCATCCACTTTGCTAATAGAGAATCGGCATTCCATGGAACCCAGTACATTCCTCAAAACAATTTGCTTGCTTTCGTTTTGTTTTTCGTTCACATGGCATCTTCCCAACCTTCGGTTTTTTGGGTAAAATAAACGTATTGCGATACATTTTGTACTTTAAAACATAAAGCGGCTGAACCTCATCAAGGCTTGATCATCACTGAGCCTAACCTTATTTAGTCTAGTAAATGGAATATATTATCATTAACATACGATACATTTTGTATCAATGTCAATAGGACCGTAAGCCTTTCAACGGCCTGCTAACAACATGCGTGATTATAAGCATTAAAAATACCGAATCCATCAACTATGGTCGTATTAACTGGAGGTATATGATATGAAATACGGGGAGCGGATCGCATCACTTCGAGAAAAACATTCCCTGACCCAAGAGGGGCTTTCCACCAAGCTCGGCATAACCAGAGCTTCTCTATCACACTATGAGAACAACCGGAGAGAGCCGGATTATGACACCATCGCGAGTATAGCCAATCTATTTAATGTATCTATCGATTACTTGATAGGAAGGACAGATGATCCTCACCGCGTCCTCGATGAAGACGTGCGTGAGTTTGTCGATGCCCTCGAGCTCTCCAATGAAAAGATTATGGAGAAGTTCGCACTGACAATCGATGGAGAGAAGCTTACACCTGAAGAAGCCAGACGGTTCATTGCTTTCGTAAGAGCCGAGAGGTCCATTAATAACGGCTGAGCTTAAGCTTTCGATTCGTCCGTTACGCGCAATGTATGTGTAGCCATTCGCTCCTTAGCAGCTCTAACGAAAAAGATCACCCCGCCATTCATACGACGGAGTGATCTTTTTTTGGGGTCTTATTTGCTTGTTAGATCGACTTGAGGAGCGCCATACTTATCAAACCAGCCCTTAACCGTATCGAAGTCTTTGGAGAAAGCCAAGCTAACCAGCAGCATGATGCGCGCGTGTTGAGGGTTCAGATTATCCCCCGCAATAACTCCCTTGCTTCCGGAGTAAATGCTTCCGGAACCAGTACGGGTTGTCGTCACGAACATAACGCCCTTCTCCTCAATCGCCTTTTGGCGGGCTTCACTCATCGCCTTGGAAATACCACCAGCACCGGTACCTGCCGTTACAATACCTTCAGCGCCACCGTCAACAAATCCCTGAATCGCTTCTCCTCCTGCCCCTTGATAGGATACAGCGATCTCTACCTTAGGCAAATCCTCCTTCTTAATTTTGGTCAAATCAAATGGAGTCGCCCATTCGTCCACCGGCTTGAAGCTCCTTGCCGGAGCTCGGTAAATACGGATATTGCTCTCGTCAATAAACCCGAACATGCCAAGCTGAGGCGATTCGAAAGTATCCGTGCGGTAGTCGTTCGTTTTCGTTACTTCCCTTGCCGCGTGGATCGTGTCATTCAACATAAGCACCGTTCCAAAGTATTTGGTTTTTCCACTGCCCGCAAGTTTAATCGCATTATATAAGTTTGCCTGGGCATCGCTGCCGATTACAGTCCAAGGTCTCATCGAGCCGGTTACAACGACCGGTTTAGGACTTTGTACCGTTAGATCAAGGAAATACGCGATTTCCTCCATTGTATCCGTCCCAGTAGTCACAACCACACCGTCTTGTTCCTTCAGTGCTTCATCGACTTGCAGGGATAAGTCATACAAATCCTGCATGGAGTATGCTGATGAGCCCGAGTTGCCGAACTGGGAGGTCGTGACCTCCGCTATTTTATCTTTATTCGGTAAGGCATCGACCATATCCTGAATCAGAAGAGTACCTGCCTTGTAGTTTTGGAAGCTCGTTTCGTCTTGCGACTTGCCTGATATAGTACCGCCGGTACCGATAACCTTCACTTTGGGAAGCGCAGCGGCTGGCGCTTGCACATTCTCTGCTGCCAGCACTTTAGAGGCTAAAGGAACTACAGAAACAGGAGATAACAGCGAGGATAGCAGCAATCCCGAGGTTAAACATACTTTGAGCATGACTGAGCTGGATTTGAGCATCATAGTGAATTCCTCCCACAAGTTAGTATTATGTAATGTTACATTACACATATGTAACGTTCATGAGAGTAATCATAATTTCATGTTATATATTTTGACAAACACTGAACATAGCCGATAAACCGCATACATGTCTCTTTTATAAGCTGAGAACCGTTTTTTTCAGCGGTATGCTCTTTTTTACATTTCGATCTACAAAACTGAAATTAAAACAAATAAAAGTGTATCCGCGCCATGTTGTTTCCAAATCGTTCCCTTATAATGGAATAGTACAAATTGACGAAGGGAACGTGCCTGATGGGACGCAAATTCATGATCGCCATAATGTCCGGAGTCACTCTGGCCGCAACTGCACTTCCAGGCTGCTCATCTCAACCGGACACAAGCTCGCAACCCAAGCCGGCAGCTGCTGTACAAAGCAGCCCTCCCGCTTCTCCGCCTGCTACGGCGACAAAAGTGGAGACCACACAGAAGGAGACAATCGAACTGGATACCCTCATTATGAATGCCTCCGTCTTAAAGGATATTCGGAGCAAAGTGAAATCCAATAATGCTGCCGAGTTTCAAGCAGCTATTAGCCAACTGCGCAGAGAAGCGGATGCGGCCTTGAAGACAGGACCCTTTTCCGTTGTGAATAAACAAAGCACTCCTCCAAGCGGCAATAAACACGACTACATGAGCATGGCGCCTTACTGGTGGCCTGATCCCGCCAAACCTGATGGCAAGCCTTACATCCAGAAGGACGGGCAAACGAATCCCGAACGGGGAACAAACAAATACGATGCAACAAGCCTCGGCAACATGGCATCCTCCGTAGAGACATTGGCGCTCGCCTATTACTTGACGGGCAATGAGCCTTACGGTGAACGCGCGGCGAAGCTGCTGCGCACCTGGTTTCTAGATGCAGAGACCAAGATGAACCCGAACATGAATTTTGGACAAAGCGTGCCCGGACGGACCGATGGACGCAAGGAGGGCGTTCTCGATTCGCGGCATTTTTTGACGACCTCCGATGCGGTAGCCCTGCTGGCAGGCTCTCCAAATTGGTCGCAGAACGATACGGCAGCTTACAAAAGCTGGGTCAAGGAATATGTAGGATGGCTGAAGGTAAACAAACTGGCCTTAGAGGAAAAGGCAGCCAAAAACAATCACGGCACATGGTATGACGCAATTTATACGGGGCTTATGATATTTAGCGGAGATAAGGATGCTGCGGCAGCCTATTTGCGCGAGACGTTACCCAAACGAGTGGCTGGACAAATTCAGCCGGACGGCAGCATGCCCTTGGAAATGAGTAGAACCCGTTCCTTTCACTACCCTGTATTTAACCTGGAAGCCTTCTCTATGCTTGCCATTTACGGGAGTAAAGTCGGGTTCGATGCTTGGAATTATGCAACAACGGATGGTAAGAGTATTCATCAGGCGTATCAATTTTTGGTGCCTTATTTTAACGGAAAACCATGGGAGCGTGAACAAATTAAAGCGGAGAATGAATCCGAATTCGCTTCCTATTTACGAGAAGCGGCTGTTGTGTACAAAGATAAAACGTATGCAGAAGCAGCAGACAAGACACTCGGAGCCTCCAAGAACAGTTCACGGACGAACTTTATCGCTCCTAAGCCGAATCTTCAATAAACCATCGTTTCAACTACATGTCCAAGATCGGACCCGCAAAGGGCCTGCTTGGGCTTTTAGTATGGAAAATAACGATGCCCTACTGCTTGGTTTTCATCATCTCGCAAACATGCTCGCAGGAGCATAATGCTTTTTGTACGGAGCACCAGGATCTTTTGGCATAATAGATCGGAAGCTCTTGGTCTTTGGCTTGCTGCTTGATGACCTTAGTCAGGTTATGATTGATATAATCGGTGAGCACAAGCACTGCATCGACTTTATCTGGAATTCCTTTGCGAACCATCTGGCATTTACGGCCAGACATATGCATAACTTCATCAAATCCGATATGGGCAAGCTGCTCAGGCATGTTCCCCAAATGATCTGCACCTACTACTAATATGGACGCCATTGGCTT
>NZ_JMLS01000054.1 GCF_000686845.1 Paenibacillus sp. UNC451MF
TTCTTAGACAAAGGAACGCCCTACGGTAAGAGTTTTTCAATCATTCATACACATGAGGGATTACTGCTTTTCCATCAGCTTTTAAGGAATCTTGAAGCCTTCACTGGACAAAAACCAACGGTTATTCTAGAGGCTACGGGCCATTACAATGCCCCTATCACCAAGTTTCTGGATGAACAAAACTACCTTTATGTTGTAGTTAATCCCCTTTTGTCTTATCCTGTGAATCTAAAGCTCATTTCTTAGGCTATACAGGAATGTTTAGTTGAATGTGCTGGGCTTTTTAGACAACACCTTTTGGTCGTGAATCCAGACACGCAACTTCTTCAGGTGCCTACCACATCTTCGAGAAGAGTGAAGACTATCGTTCCAGTCATTAGGTCCTCTCCCAAATGTCTGCGCTCCCGTGCTTTCATTACATTCAAGTCTATGCCATATCTTCCGCCCCAGGTTCGGCGCTTATGCCATTTTCCTGAACCCACGCCCACATAGCCGCAAAAATAGGCTGCAGATTCCGCCCGCGATCAGTTAACTCATATTCAACGTGAAGGGGTACACCGGGGTACAGCGTGCGCGTAATAATCCCCTTCTCCTCTAGCACCCGCAGTCGATCTGTTAGCGTCTTCGGGCTAATCGGGTGTAGCCTTCGCCGCAGCTCTCCAAATCGCTTGGTTCCGACAAACAACTCTAACAGAAGAGAAAGGGTCCACTTACCATCCAAGATTTCCAGCAAAGGATCAATGGCTTCGATACAAGAGCGATCCAACATTGACGTTTCCTCCATAGTTCATTTTATGAAACTACTGCACTTTATTGTAACTACTTTTCAAATATACCACAGTGCTGTAGTCTTATTGAAGAGCCTGAACACAAAACTCTACTTCATATCGATATCAACCCCTGAGTGGTGCGCGCAACCGGGGCGCTACATCGAAATTAACAGGAATTTGAATCACAACAATAATCAGAATATTTGTACAACTATTACATGCGACTTAAACGCTGCTTGAACTATTAGCAGATTGGAGGCACAAATGCAAAGACCGTTTGATGTAGATGCATCGGAATATCCGTTCAAGGACCACTGGATGCCTTATGGCGATGGCATGATTCATTACGTTGACGAGGGGCAGGGGCCTGTCATTCTTCTCCTACACGGAAACCCCACCTGGTCGTATCTTTATCGGAACGTCATCAAGGATTTGAGCGGTGAATGCCGTCTGATTGCATTGGATTACCCGGGACTCGGAATGTCACGGGCTCCTTCCGATTATGGCTATTCACCTAAGGAGCATTCTGAGGCTGTCACCGAATTCATTCGGCGACTAGATCTCAAGGACTTCGTACTAGTAGTCCAAGATTGGGGAGGTCCGATCGGATTCAACTACGCCGTAAGACACCATGAGAACCTGCGCGGAATTGTCGTAATGAATACCTGGGCATGGCCGGCCACACTCCCTGCGATGAAGCTATTCTCGCTTGCCATGGGCGGATGGCCCATCGGATATTGGCTGCAGACAAGGCTAAACTTCTTCGCTAAGAAGATTGTCCCGCATGGGATCTATCATACCGAGAAAATCACGAATACCTTGAGAAAGGCCTATACCGATCCATTCCCAACACCAAAATCCCGGAAACCGACATGGATATTCCCAAGGCAGATCCGAAAGGCGCGTCCATGGCTCGCGGAGATCGAGGCGAAACTGCCGATTCTATCCAATTTGCCAGCACAGATTTTATGGGGAATGAAGGATAGCGCGGGCTTTCCACCCGAAGAGATGGCTAAATGGCAGGGTTATTTGAAATTAAACGAAACCGAGTCGTTAGGCGATGCCTCCCACTATGTACAGGAAGATCGGCCGGACCGGGTGACCGCATCCATCCGCAGAGTCCTTGAACGAACATCGCTGCTATCAAGAAAGCTAGGCTGAACTATCATCATCGGTTATTTAGGCAATTCATAAAATTATTAATCCAATTTCCATCCACTAATAGGAGGCTAATCAATGAAAACAATTCTATGGGCAACACTAACCGGTAATGGCAACTACGCGCAATCGAGTCCGAATAACCCCCCAAGAAAGGAAGCGCTCGGCGATTTTGCGACACATGCTCAGGCAGCTGGTAATTTCATTGTCGGAAGACGCACGTTTGAAGGGATGCAGGCGAGCAGCGGCGGTGATACTTTTGCCGGCATGGATATTGTTGTCGTATCGGCGAGCGTGAAAGAAATCCCCGGTGTGACGGTTGTCGGTTCGCCGCACGAAGCCTTGAGCTACCTGCGGGATAAAGGCTATCAAATCGCCTTCATCTCGGGGGGGGCGGACCTTCATAATGCTTTTCTGGGTCAAGGGCTTGTTGACGAGCTCATATTCAATGTCGCGCCGGTACTAGAAGGGAAGGGGCTCAATCTATTGATTGACACGGAGAAGTACCAATACAAGGAAGTGGAATTGTTGAACTTCAAATCACTCGGCAGCGGCGTCGTTCAATTGCACTATGCGATTAGTCATTAAAACGGCAACCAGGGAGATCACACCAAACGTATGAGTCTGGCAATTGAGCAATGATCAAATCTTTACGGTTCAATGAGGCCGTCGATCGTTTCAACGGCAGCCTCGTTGTGTATTTAATATGAACTATCGGGAAGCACAGTTGGAGGATACTTAGCTGTCAGTCAACCTATGGAATTTGATCCCGGCACTAAGCAGCAATATCTTCTTAATGTAAATTATGTTCTTGCAGGCTTGTTGATTGAGAAAGTGACCGGTAACCCTTTATATTGAGGTCCAATCCCGGATCGTGCAGCCGTTAAATCTATACAACACCTACCTGCCAGGAAGCGACATTCGAATCGTTGGCACACATGCTCATGGATACCAAGCGGTCCAGCTGGGGGACAAAACCGAACTTGTGGACGTTACGGAAGGTAGTCAGTCTTTCACTTGGGCCGCAGGCGAGATCATTTCTAGAACAAATGATCTGAATGTGTTTATGACAGCTTTGTTCAGCGGTAATGTAGTACCTAAAGCCGAATTTTGAGATATGTTCACCGTGCCAGACGTTCAAGCTTGGAAAAGTAGCGGTAAGGATGTTGGAATGGCGACGCTAAGCATGGGTATGATGCGGACGGAGACCAAGGTATCAGACCTGCAGCGAAAAGTAGTTATTCAGTGAATTCGACTGATGCCAAGGTCTCCGATCAAAATCAGTGGGTCTTAAAAGCGGAATGGCCGCTTAAAAGTAACGACGGTTGAGTTCTCGTCGACGTTCTCCACACAGCTGGGCGTAAATTTGAGTGGTTGATGCTTTTTCATGCCCCACATGCCTTGAATAAAATCTAATGGAGCTTCGATATCTAGGAGCTGGCACGCGTAGGTATGACGAAAGCAATGTGGATATACATTTGCATCGAGTTTTCCCCGGTCTCTCTTACCAGCATCTTGAGCTGTAATGCGTAGGCTTTCAATTTACTCGGACTAAACCCCTGGATACGTTTATCAGTTTCATACAGTCGCCATAACTCACTTAAAATCATAAAAAAACCCCCATAAGAGCTATTAAATCTAGTTTGCTTCTTATGGAAGGTTTTAATCTGACATTATTAAACTAGCATACCCGTTTAGTTTTATCTTCTTTTCAAAATTCTACCGTCAAAATCAAAAACAATTGGTGTTCCTTTTACTTTTGCATCCCATCCCTGATCTAATGCCTGACAAATAAAGAATTCAATATCTCTTGGTCTAACAATTTTCATATTCAGATGTTCTGTATTCGGGAAGTTTACCCAGACACTATCGATATCTGATTCAATATTAACTTGAAGACGTATTCCTCTGCTGATTTCATGTTCAGCTATAACAATAAGATAACCACTCCCAGGAGAAACGGTCCATATGTAGTTTTCTTCTCTGACTGATATTCTTCTGAAACTCTTATTGTTTATTGTCATTTACTTCATCCTTAATAAAAAGTGTCATTTCAGCAAAATTTCACTGAGCAGTTGCCGATGCAAATGGCCCTAGTCAGCTGAACTATCGTTACCTGTTAGCTTAATCGACCGATTTCATAAGTTTTTTCTATTGCTAATTTGTAATTATCCCAATCAAAGTAGAATGGCCCTATATCAGCCGTCGATTACTAGCTCCCCCATGTAAAATGATTGTTGGATACAATCGGCAGAGCAATTAAACTATCCTACCCGTTACTTCAATCCCCATTCCGGGAAACTATAAAAGACCCTTGCTCTGAATTAATGGCAGGCGAGGCGCTTGACGGCACCCCATCCGCAACTTTCACTGTAGAGATGACGCTCATACAGGGCGTACATAGCAAAGCGCATGCCGATATCGGCATGCGCTTCTAAGGTTGAAAGATCTTATTCTTCTTCAGCCGTTTCCACATATTTTTTGAAATTGTCTAAAATTGCCTGCCACCCGGCTTGCTGCATCTCAACGGTGTTGGTCTCTTCCGCTTCGAACGATGTGATGATTTTCGTGTCGTTGTCTTGGCGAATAAAAACGATTTTCACTTTTCTACCGTCGGCGATCGTATAGGAGATGCTCTCGTTAATGCTCACCTTGTCGTATACTCCGCTGAAATCAAATCCAAAACTGCCGTCTTTGGCTTCCATTCTAGAGAGGAATTTACCGCCGACCTTCAGATCATTCTCGGCGTATGGCGTGTGCCAATCATCAGAAGCCTTATTCCATTGCGTGATATGCTTCGGATCTGTCCAATATTTCCACACGCTTTCGACAGGAGAATGAACGATCGTTTCCACTGTTATCGTTACCGGATTACCTGTTCCCATTACATAACCTCCTTGGTGGCTAAGATACACTACTTACCTACACCTATTATAGCATGAAGCAGAAGCTAGATTTCTTTTCGATTGCTATTATACAAATCTGCTATTCACCAGGCTGCGGCCGGAAGGAAGAAGAACATCAGAAAGTCCGATGAGGGAAAACCTCACTCCAGTTCTCTACTCTTAAAAGTTTGATTCACGAATAAGATTCGATAAAACGTTTACATTCCCTTCATCACTTTAAAAAATATCTTCATCACAGTAAGACCATATTTGTGCTCTGACCATTGACATCACTCCTTCTCCATTTGTTGCAACATTGGACGTCCACTATTTCAATAATACTCCCTCTATCATAAAAACAATGTTTTTAGAACTGGTTCAAGTGCATCTGCCATCCGCAGAAAACCAAGATCCGTTGGATGTGAGCCGTCTACTGTGCATTCGAAGAAATCTTCACCGAGAGATCCGGAGCCGTCAAAGAAATAAATATTCAAATCACCTTGCTCCCGCAACTCGTTAACGAGAGACTGTTCGAAACGCTTACGTTCTATTCTGGTCTCGTACAGTTGTGGGGTCAGCTCCTCACGTGCGTAACGAATTCGTGAGACAACCAAGATCGGTGTTACCGGATGTGCTTCCCTATAAATTCTAATAAATTCCGGAAGTGTCTTACGGAAAAGTTCGGTGCTCACGCAATTGCCTTCATAATCAATGACCATACACGCAGGATCATTGATCTGCGAAATAATTTTGGCAACCTCCGGCTCTCCCTTGCCGCTTCCAGAGAAACCAAGATTGATAAATTCCAGCGGAATTCTTCGGCTCAAAATGTTCGTATAAGCCATGCCAGGCCGAGAGGCGCAGCCTCCTTGCGTAATCGAGGTTCCGTAGATGACTACTTTCTTCCCGGAAGCGTAGCTGGGGGGAGCGGTTATGGACGCGCCCTCATCCAAACCGATCCATATCTCCTCCACCCCTTGATAGAGCGGCAAGTTTAGAACGATATTACGCATCGAGGCATTCCAATTGGTAAATAACGCACACTCGTACTCGGTGAGAGTGAGGTCATATTTCGTTGTGTTGCAGTACCGCAGGGGAAGGAGGGTGTCGGGAGAACCCACGTAGCAATCGATGCCGCATTGTCCGGTTGCCGGCATAT
This sequence comes from Paenibacillus sp. UNC451MF, assembly GCF_000686845.1. Lineage (GTDB taxonomy): Bacteria > Bacillota > Bacilli > Paenibacillales > NBRC-103111 > Paenibacillus_S. The sequence goes on from NZ_JMLS01000054.1 coordinate 5,973, forward strand.
GGACCATATTGGCTTTGCCTTTCAGCTTCACCCTTACCGATAGAGAAGAGGAGTCCGACTGAAACCGGATTTGTCCTCCTGCAGTATGATCGGCTAAGCGATCGACGGCTTCCGGAATGGCTCCGGACGGCAAATTCGGCAATCTGCGATAGATTCTTTCTTGCGCAAACCAAGCCAACCCGGAAATTTGAAAAGGCCGCTCCATAGGGGAATACCAACGAATCGAGCCATCGTACGTTTCATTGGGACGCATTCCGGGATCGTACAGCTCTATCGGATTCTTCTCTTTTCTTTCCACATTACCAATCCTTCCATAAACAATGATGTATACTTAAGCATTCTTCATTCACTATTCATATAGTATATTTTACCAAATTTGTCCGATGGGAAGCACTCCTTCCTATCGCTACCCTTTTCTATCTGCTTAGCCCTTAACAGCACCTAATGTGGCACCCTGCATTATCATCCGCTGGAACAGTATAAAAACAATGACCGAAGGAACCATCGCAATCGTCACCCCTGCAAACAACGTAACCCAGTCCGACGTAAACTCCATCATTTTGTTGGCTTGGTACATCTGCACTGCAATCGTATATTTATCGGGATCACTCAAATAGATGAACGGTCCCATGAAGTTGTTATAGAAGCCCAGGAATTTAAAAATCGCAACCGTAACAATCCCCGGAGTGGACAGGGGAACGATCACCCGCCAGAATACCTGGAAGATCGAAGCGCCGTCCATATGAGCACATTCCTCCAAATCCTTGGGCAGCGACTTCATAAAGCCTCCGAGCAGCATTAGATAGAATACACTCTCCCCTAGAGAGGACAATAGGATTAACCCCGTTAAGCTGTTCGTCAAATGCAGCTCCCTCATGATCACGTACTGCGGCACCAGGGCGTTAATCCCCGGCAGGAACAAGGAAAGCATAATGAGGCCCCAGATCAGCTGCCGTCCCTTAAATTCCATCCGGGTCAAGGCATAAGCGTTAAGCGTAGTAAAGAACAAGCTGACAACAAGGCTTCCGCCTACATAATAAAGCGTATTAAGCAGCGAACGACCGAAGCCATATTCCGTCCAGGCGGCAGTATAATTGGACCACTGCATCTTTTTTGGAAGGCTCCAGATGTCTTTGAAAAATTCAGGATTGGACTTCAGAGACTCATAGAACACCCATACCAGCGGGAACAAAATCGACAAACCCCAAATATACAGCACCAGACGCCACAGCACGTCCATAAACGTCATTTTTTCCTTCAATCTCATCTTCTCCCCGCTTTAAAAAGTATGCTCTAATACTCTACGCCCCGGTTCGGCAGAAACTTATCCATCAGCAGTTTGGCCGTGATCAAGATGACGAATAGAATCATACCGACAGCGGACGCGTAACCGTAGTTGATGTACTCTTTTCCGAAAGCAAGGTTAAACATATAAAGACCGATTACATCCGTGGAGCCGGACGGGCCACCGTTAGTCATAATCAGAATAAGCTCGAACGTCTTGAGTGTGCTGATCACAAGGAACAGCGCGCTGACCCGGACGACGGGCAGAATGAGTGGCAGCGTAATCTTGAATAACCGCGTCATGTGTCCAGCGCCTTCGATAATAGCCGATTCGTACAGCGACTTGGGAATGCCCGACATAGCATTTACGAAAATGATGACGTAGAGCCCGACACCGCCCCAAACCCACGGAGGGACCAGCGCCCACAGTGCTGCACTTTCATTTCCCAGCCAATAAAAATTTTTCATGTCGATCCCGAGCAGCTTCAGGCCGCTGTTAAGCATGCCGTAGGTACCGTCATAGATGAATGCCCAAAGTAAAGCAACGACAACAATCGATAAAACGTTGGGAAAAAAGAAAAGGATTTTCAGGAACTCATTTTCCATATAACTCTTGTATGTGACCAGATAGGCAAGCAGTAAGGAAATGAGCACGACCAGCGGCGGCACCGTCACCATAAAAATAAGGTTGTGCTTAAGCGCCCGCCATACATACTCGTCCTGAATTGCGGTAACAAAATTGCTGAGCCCTACAAACTTGGGATCCGTCAACCCGTCCCAATCCAATAACGCATAGTAAACGGATAAAACATTCGGAAACAGCGTGAACAGCAGATAGCCCCCGAACGGCGGCACGACGGCCAGGGTGAGAAAAATCCACTTCTGCGTGCTCGCTTTATCTAGTCCCATGCTGCCGGAAGAAGCGGGTTTAGCTTTCACTACATTGGGTTCGGACAAGGGAATTCAACTCCTATCAAGGGAAATGGAAAAGCGGAGAGAATTCCCTCCCCGCCTATAAACTTATTTCTTCTGAGCTTCTACCGCTTTCTTGAGCAAGGCGTCCGCTTCTTCGAGAATCGGTTTCGGATCCTGCTTGCCTAGTACGATCTTCGTAGTGGCTTCTTCTACCATCTTATTGGCTTTGGCCAGGTTCGGATCTGAGATGCTGACGGTTCTGTGCGGCTTATACGATCGGGCATCGTTATCCTTAATATACTTTAATATCGCTTGTGCAGAGGTGGACAGCTTAACGACTTTACTTGCATCGTCAATCAAATCTTTTCTCATCGGGAGGGCACCCGCTTTTTCTGCCGCAAACTGCTGGTTATCCAGCGTCATCAGCCAAAGAATGAACTCCTTGGACCACTTCTTGTTCAAATCCGGCTTGCCGGCCCACATGTATTGGAAGTTGGTGATTCCGCTTCGGATCCAAAGCTTCTGCTCCGCCTTATCCCTGAACGGCACCGCCATATAGCCCCACTTGAAGTTTTCCGGTGTGGTCTTCTTCATTTCGTTCTCCACGTGACTTCCTGTGGAAACCATCGCGGCCTGGCCTTGAATCACCTGCATCTGTGACTGGGTATGCGTTAAAGCAGGCAGTCCATCCGGGAAGTACCCCTTCTTGCCAAGCTCATACAGGCGGTTCCAGTGTTCCAAGCTTTCCTCGCTCGTAAATTGAGGACCGTTGTATGTTTTATAATTTTCGATCACCTTATCGGCGTTTCCTTTGATATCGGCCAGCTCAAACAGCTTTGCCGGTCCAAAGGCCCAGTCATAGTAATTAGGGTAAATTCCCGGGAAAGTAATCGGAGCTATGCCGTCCGCCTTAATTTTGGCAAGCAGGGCGTTAAACTCGGCCCATGTCTTCGGATTCTGGTTCCAGCCCTTCTGCTCGAACAGCGTCTTATTGAAGAACAATCCGCCGTAAGAGCTCGAGGTGGCGAACTCGTATACCTTTCCGTTCACCCTAGTAAACGATTCGGCGAGGCCCGGCATCATGAGCTCCTTAAGTGCTTTGTCCGGCACGTCAGGAAGCTTTTTGTCGAACATATCATCGAAAGGCTCGAGTTTTCCAGCTTCAGCAAGGGAAATGATACCCTGCCCTCCGGAAGGAGGCGTCGTGTTGAAAATGTCAAACATATCGTTATCGTTATTTGCGGAAATCTTCGTTTGTATCATGTTCTTCATATCCGCCGATGCGGTGACGTCGAAGGAAACGTTCGGGTATTTGGCCTGGAAGGACTTTACGGCATAATCGAACCATTCCCTTCCGTAGCCTCCCATGAAGAAACCGACCTTGAGCGTCACCTTCTCCGTCTTCGACAGCCCGTTTTCGTAAACATCGCCTTTAGTCTGATTCTGAGGCTGACTCGCGGAAGGTTGTTCCGTTTTTCCTGTACATCCTGCAAGCAGCGAACCCGACATAGCAACCGCAAGGCTTAAAGCCGTAATCTTTCCAAATTTGTATCTCATACTGAGACCCCTCTCGAATTAGTAAAAAAAATTGATTTATTAACATTAAGAATACAGGGTAATTGTTTAGCGATGATTATCATATTGTAAGGGATATGTAAAAAATCGTTGATTGACGTGACATGATCGCGCTTACAATTTACATCTAATTAATAAATCAAATTTATTTATTATTATATTACCTGTTTATTCTCTAGGATACAACAGAAATCTTTCGACAAAAATCCTCTGCCTTTCCTCGGGAATGACCGCGTGGTAAACTAATTTGTACTAAGAGAATAAACGTGTACAGTTCAAGGAAGAGGTCGACTTATGTCCACATTGAAACATTCATCCCACACGCTGCTTAAATCCATTAATCAGCAGAAGGTGCTGCATCTGATCTATTCGGAATGTCCGATCTCCCGTGTAGAGCTAGCCCGAAAAACCGGACTTAGTCAGCAAACCGTCACCAACATCGTCAGCCGGCTTCTAGAGGATCAATTGATTGTTGAAGGCGCGCCGCAATCCCTTGAGAGCGGTAGCGGCCGTAAGCGTGTTCCCCTGCTGCTTAACGGTTCCCGCTTCTTTGCGATCGGCGTTGAATTGTCGGGTACGTCGGCACGAGGAGCGGTTTATAATTTTCAGCACACCCGCTTGGCGGAAGCCGAAGCGAAGGCAGAGCGCTACGAGTCCGAAGAGGACTTGCTCCGGGTGATCCGCAGCGTGATCGACAAGCTCATTAGCCGGACCCCGGACCCTACCTGCCTGAAGGGAATCGGCTTTAGCGTTCATGGACTCGTCGACTCCTCCGAGGGCGTTCTGCTTCGCTCGCCTGGGCTCGGATGGAAGCGGATACCGCTGGCGAAGCTGCTAGAGGACGAGTACGGGCTGCCCGTCTTTCTGGAGAACGACACCAACCTGCTTGCGCTCAACGAGAATATGGGCGGAATTCTGATCTCCTCCAAAAGCAATGTGACGCTAAAATTTGGTAGTGGCATCGGGGGAGCCATCGTCGTGGAGAAGCTATTGGTCACCGGCTCCTCCTTTGTAGCAGGAGAGGTAGGCCACTATAAGGCGTTTATGCCGCCTTACGATTATGAGTGCTACTGCGGCGGCAGAGGATGCCTAACCACTCTGGCTTCCTCCAGGGGCTTGCTGCGGACGCTCAGTAGGAGTTGGGAGCAAATCAGCGAAGCTATCCGTACCGGAGACCCGGAAACCGTTCAACTGAACGAGGTGGTGAAGACGGCGATCGTTTACGCCACTGCCAATATCGTCACCCTGCTCAACCCGGACCGGGTTCTGCTCACTGGGTTTATGCTGCCGATATGGGGGGACTCGTTCGTCGACGAGCTCAAAGCACGAGTGATCGCCCAAGTGCCGGAAACATGCCGGAACGTAGAGTTCCTACACCTCACCGAAGTGGAAGACGAGACTGCGCTGGCCGTTGGACTTGTCTTGCAGAGCGTGTTCAAGATCCCACTCGATAGCCTGTCGCTGTAAAGTGGCGGCCACTTGGCCAAAATGGGCTCGGGCGGGCTGGTCGTTTACCTGGCGCAGAACTTGTGCGGGACACCGAGCTTACACTATGCTAAATGGAGCATTGGTATATCTGCAATACCTAAAAGGAATCAACAAAAAGCCCTTGGAAGATCTGAGGGTACTGCACCCCGTTTGTGAGACAGTGATCAAAACACCTTGCAAGTCTAAGCAGCCAGTCGTCGGAAATTAATCGGTGACTGGTTATTTAGTTTCGTTTGAATGCGAATTGAGTTATAGTAGTGAATGTAGTCTCGAACGGTTTGCTCAACGATTGCCGTCGTTGTGCAGGTCAAACCTTCGAGATAGAACGTTTCAGATTTTAGCGTGGAATGAAACGATTCGATGGGGGCATTATCAGCGGGCGTTCCTTTACGGGACATGCTCATGGTAATGCCTTTTCCTTTTACGGCTTGCTGGTAAGCCCAGGACGTATATACGCTTCCTTGATCACTATGGAGCATCATTCCTGACCCGCCTGGTAATTGGTTCAACGTGTCAAGAACAAACGCTGTATCTTGTTTATCTGCAATACTATAAGCTACAATCTCTCCGTTGTACAAGTCTAGAATGCTCGACAAGTACAATATTTTTCCGCCATATGGCAGGTACGTAATATCTGTCACCAGCTTTTGCATAGGCCCATCGGCTAGAAATTCACGTTT
>NZ_JMLS01000055.1 GCF_000686845.1 Paenibacillus sp. UNC451MF
TGGCATTCAGAAAGCTGCCGAACTCATATCCCGAGCAGGCCAGAGTGTCGGAGATACAACTGCGCTTAGGGAGGCCGAAGAAGATCTGGAACGCTTTCATACTTAACGAAAGGAGAACACCTGTGATGGACTATGTTCATTAATTCAGCCAATCTGTTTTTTTATTGCTTTAAACTCTGGCATGCTCATAATTGCTTCCCACTGCATCTCATGCATCCTGATATCGGTGGTGAGTTCTAATCATTCGGCAGGCTCTCCCTACATAAGAAGCCCAATCTTGACCATTTTCTCGAAGTCAGCCACCGTATTCACTTGAGTTCTCCCTAACTGAAGATGAGGTATAAACTGATCAACACCAATGGTGACGGCTTCCTTAATCGATTTTTCGAAAGCTGTTCTGTCATCACTGTGGCTCAGCCGTTTCTGTATACGCTTTACCGTCTGATTCACATAAATCTGTTCCATGTGATCGTCACCCTATTGCTAAAATTATCTTGTTCCATTGGCTGGTTCAAACCATTCATGGCCTCCATCTGCCGGTATGCCTCGCCAAGACCCAACGTGTAAACCCGTGTAGCATCCTCCATTTCAACTAAAACTTCATTATGTTTCTCGGGCGGGCTATGGTTTAAGATGGATCGCTAAGATGGCTTGTTCCCTCGCGGCATAACCATGTTGCATCAGGGCCGTAAAATCATCCGTCCGACGGGGCGTACTTCCCCACGTCCAGCTCGAATGCCGCTCCTTTCGCCAGGTCCAGCTCCACGTAGGTGGTTCCGCGATCATCGGTCAGCACGATCATTCGCGACCCGACAACGGGAACGCGGTCGGCGCTGGTGCGCATGTGTGCTGAGACGACACGTGGAGCACCGTCAACGATATAATTTACCTCAACCGTGAACATCGGGAAATTAAAGAGCCAACTGTTAGTAAAATTCACGGCGGTCAACGTCCCGGTGCATGACGAACCCTCCACGCGGAGTCGCTTGATGTCCGCCTGACGCCGCCGGGCGTGGGCGATAGAGCCGGGCAACCGCAGGAGCGCGATGGCGGCCCAGAGGGCGAAGCTAGCTCCGACGACGGCGCCGAGCTCTGGCGGGATCGTCGGCGATGTCACTATGGCCTCGAGGTCAAAGGGGCGCGACAGGTCACTTGTCAGCGTCCAGAGCAGGAGGACTCCCGAGACTGCTGCGAGCCCTCCTGCTACCGATAGCGTCGCGAACAGGCCGGCCACCCTGGTCTGTCCGAACTGCTCATTCGATCGCGAGTACACTCCACCGGTCGTACCGATCGCGATGAACAGCAGCAAAACGGCGATGCCCACTGTGACCGGATGACCTAGGAGCATGCTGATCTCCGGTGTAGGCGCCATGCCGAGCAGTGCGCCGAACGGCACGGAGCCTGTCAGCGCCCACAGTGCAGCGGATGTAAGCAGCCACGGCATCAGCGGAGCCGCGCGTCCGACGCGACGTCCCGGCCGGAGCATAGTCATCCGTCCGTTCTTATCCGTGGTGGAGAACAGCGGCAGCGTCTCGATATGTTCTTGCTGCCCCTCCGCAGCATTCCTCATTGGCATCGCCCTCCCGAGGAAGATACTCGCACCCTGAGCGGCGGCGGGGGGTTCTTCCCTTTTTCTTCCTCATTATTGAACGTTTTTTTGTAGGTGTTATGATATTCTAGGTGCCGTAATAGGAAGTTCAACTTCCTATTATCTTTGTACTCAGCCATACACAACTTCACCTCCAATATTTCATATCTATATTTTACCACTATAATGTTGTCCGCTGTGAATCCCCCCAAGTCGACATGCATTTCAATATGGCGTGAGCAACTAACAGGTACGATAGTTGAACGGAACAAGCAGATCACCGCGCAGCAGCAGTTCCTTTCGCATTTTTTGCCGATAGTATCGTTAAACTGAACCTTATTATAAGTAATGCAAACAAGGAATGAATAAGTATCAAATAATAAAGTAAATAATTGATGACTTTGGGCACTCCTCGTTATAACATATTATTCAAATACTGGTTATTGGGATTCTTCTTTGGAAGCTACGGAGATAAGTCTATACGAAATTGACGACATAAAAAATATTGATTTACTCGAAGATGAAAAAAAGCTAAGAGAAATAGTTGGAGTTATCACAAATAGTATGTAAAGCTAGTCAAAGCAATTTTCTTCTCTAATATTTGTAGAGTCTAAGATAAGGGAAGTAGAGGATTTTGAAGAAAAGAATCGTCATGAGATACCTTTGCTTTGATCTAACCAAGGATGCTTTGAACAAGCATTCTTTTTTTTCGCTATTAGCATAGTTACGGAGAACCGTATCACCCGTATCACAAGTAACAACAAGTTTTTATTATACAACTCGAGTCAATTATGCAAAAAATGGAATGAAATGGAACAACCAGGAGCACCCCGACCTATTCCGTTGGCTATTCGTCAGGAGGTATTCTCGCCTTATCATTATTTGATCAAAGAGCCAGATAAGATGAATAAGGTACATTCCGGCGCTTTTATGAGGATAGTTGAGAAGTAGCATGGAAATTTGACCCCATTGAAGTTAGTTGTAAACAGTGTTACTCTAACAACGGTAAACTCAAAATCTATGTTTTGCAATACATCTAATAATCGCTATTTTAGTTATAAAGAAAGGTAACACTATGATAATAGTTGATAACTTATCCTTCTCATTTCCGCAAAAAGAACTATATACAAACATTTCATTTACGCTTGAAGAGGCACAACATTGCGCTTTTATAGGAACAAGTGGCAGTGGGAAAAGTACATTGATAGATATACTGATGGATCCAGAAAGATATATGTTCGAGGGCAGGTTAGAAATAGACCGGACTTGCAAAATTGGGCATGTGAGTCAATTCTCACAACTAGACAAATCGAAAAAAACAACAGTTTTTGAATATATAGGGGAAGAATTTATTAAGATACAAAATGAAATAACATCTATTTGTACGGAAATGGAAACGTCATCGGATATTGATTCGTTATTAGAAAAGTATCAATTAGCTTTAGACGCATTTGATTCAATCGGTGGGGCTGATTTTGAAAGCAACATAAATAAGAAATTAAATCTAGCCAACCTCATGAAGCTAAAGGATCTTAGGGTATCCGACCTGAGTGGTGGGGAATTCAAACTTATTCAAGTGATGAAGGAAATGCTTAGTAATCCAGACTTAATGATTATGGACGAACCCGATGTATTTTTAGACTTTGAAAACCTAAATGCGCTTAGAAATCTTATTAATTCTCACAAAGGAATGCTGTTAGTTGTTACGCACAACCGATATTTATTGAATCATTGTTTTAACAAAATTCTACACCTTGAAAACATGGAGATCCAAGAGTTTGATGGGCGATATATGGAATACAACTTTTCATTACTTCAGACAAAAATTGAGTTGCAAGAAATCGCAGTTGCTGAACAAGAAGAAATTGAGAGATACGATAACATTATTGATAATCTTAGAGCTATCGCAACGTATAATTCAGAAGCATCTAGAGGGAGAGCATTAAAAGCTAGAGTTAGGTTTCAAGAAAGATTGGAAGCGCGTAGAATTAAAGCGCCATTTGTTGATATTAAGCAACCGAATATTAGTTTCGGTATTGAAAATGAGATTGAAGACACCATTGTTGTAAATGTCAATAATTATAGTGTTACGTTTGATGAATTACTTTTAGACAATGTTAACTTTGAGATAAAATCTACAGATAAAGTAGCCATTATAGGTCCAAACGGTACCGGGAAAACAACTTTACTCCGAGATATCTTTAAAAATAAGCATGCTTCAATTGAAATAAATGCGGATGTTAAAGTGGCTTATCTATCTCAGAATCAAGGAGAAGTGCTAAAGGATTCTAATACAATACTAGAAGAATTCATCGATGCTGGATTTGAAACTTATGATGAGATTAGATCGTATATTTCAAACTATGGCTTTGAAGGGGAAATCGTTAATCAAAAGATAGCTTCTTTATCTGGTGGAGAAAAAAATATGCTTCAATTGGCTAAGGTTTCTGCCAGTAAAGCAAACGTTTTGCTTCTTGATGAACCGACAAGCCATTTGGACACGTATACACAAATAGCACTGGAGAAGGCCATTGAAGACTATAAAGGTGCGATTCTCATGATTTCTCATGATTTCTATTCTGTTGTAAATGGGATGGATTATGTTTTAATCATTGACGATAAGACGATTAGAAAAATGAGTATGCGAAAATTTAGACAGATGATTTATTCGAGTCATTTTGATAGACATTATCTAGAAAATGAACAAAATAAAAAATCTGTTGAAATGAAAATAGAGTTGGCTTTAAAAGATACTAATTTTGAACTTGCAAAAGTATTGGTTGATGAGCTAGAAGAGCTGATTAAGTTGCTTTAATTGGAGTAATCCATACACAAGAGAGGGCCATCCTAAACGGGATGGCTTAAAATTTGCCGTTTCACCTAGTGCGGTGAACCGTATCACAGTAAATCATTACGCTAATGGGTACGATAGTTTAAAGACAACAGCGGCCGACTAGAATTTATCTTCATCCCCTAATGCGTTCTTCTCGGAATGCTTGGTAACTAACATGCTGGAGGCGGTTGCTATCGCTTTTTGCGCGATTTCCCAATATCGTGCTAGTATGAGAGATGACTTAGTATGGATATAAAGGATGATCAACCGTGAAGCATGAAAACATTCTGTTGGTAGACGATGAGCAGGGCATTCTCGATATTTTGGAGCTTTTGCTGCAAAAAGAAGGCTATACCCGCATTTCGAAGGCCATGACAGGCCAGGAGGCACTACACTGCGTTCAGAACAGCGACTTCGATCTAATTGTATTGGATGTGATGCTTCCGGATATGGACGGCTTCCAGCTATGCAGTCAAATTCGTTGGCATACACAGGTACCGGTCTTGTTCGTCACAGCCCGTTCCAGCGATCTAGATAAGCTGACGGGCCTTGGGATCGGTGGCGACGACTATATTACGAAGCCCTTTAACCCTTTGGAAGTTGTGGCGCGGATCCAGGCACAGCTGCGCAGACAAGGCATCTACAAGGCACTTGCCGCAGCGGAAGCCGAACCCGCCGTATGGGATTACGGACTTCTCCAAATTTACAAGGATGAAGGGCGCATTATCGTAAACGGCACAGATATTCATGCGACAGCCAAGGAGTTCGAGCTACTGCTTTTTTTATGCCGGCGTCCGAATCGCGTATTCACGCCAAGCCAGTTGTATGAGCAAGTGTGGCAGAGCGTCTATCTCGGTGATGAGAAAACTGTCGTCATGCATATCTCTAAGTTGCGCAGAAAGATAGAACAAGACCCCAAGCAGCCCCGAATTCTTGTTAACCTTCGGGGCATCGGGTATAAATTCGTACCTCCTGGCGGCGGGAGGGGAGTGCGATGAACATCTACCTCAAGCTAGGAGTCCATCTGGTCGGGAGTCTGATCGTCCGCATGGTGATGATCATGACCTTAGGAGGGATCGCGTGCCTGTTTACCGCCAAGCATATGATTCCTATTCCCTGGATGAGCGAGGAGCAGGAGAAGCTCGTTATCTTCCTGGTATTCGTTTTCGGCAGTATTCTGCTCTGCTTTATCTATTGCATTTGGTATTTAGGCAAACCTCTGGTCTACCTGATGCAATGGATCATGCGTCTGGCCAATGACGTGTACGAACAGCCGTTGGCTCGAAAAAGTTTTTATATGAAAAACGGAAAGCTGAAGAAACCGTATCAGCTGTACGAAAGCCTTCTCTTGAATATGGAGAAGCTGACCGCGAGTTTGAAACACAGCGCCGAGGAACGGGAACGGCTGGATGAGCTGAAGCGCGAATGGGGGGCAGGCATATCGCATGATTTGAAAACGCCTCTGACGTACATCAAAAGCTACTCCGCCATGCTGCTCTCCTCCTGTTACAGCTGGAGCGAATTGGAAAAGACGAAATTTATGCAAGAAATTCAGCATAAGTCCGAGCATTTGGAAGAATTGATTGATGACTTGAATCTCTCCTTCCGGATGGATCATCAGAAGATTCCCATATCGGCGGAGACCGGCGATATGGTCGATTTTGTGCGGCGTATTGCCGCTGATGTAGCGAGCAGCCCCCGGGCAAGTGGGCATGAGCTCTATTGCGATATGAATGAGGAGAAAATCGAGGCTGTTTATGATGCCAAGCTGTTCGGGAGAGTATTGTACAATTTGCTGATCAACGCGGTGCTTCATAATCCGCCGGGCACCGTCATCTCCATTTCCGTCCGCCGCAGCGACGAGCGGGTTCGTATTGAGATCGTAGATAACGGGGCAGGGATGGACGAAGAAACGCTGCGGCATTTGTTCAACCGCTATTATCGGGGAAGCTCGACGAACCAGAAATCTGAAGGGACTGGACTTGGCATGGCCGTAGCCAAACAATTGGTTTTGGCGCATCGGGGGGAGATTGAGGTTCAAAGCAAGCCGGGCGAAGGGACTGCGATTTCGATTGCCATTCCTGCCTGAACCATAATAAACAGTTAAGAAGCTGCTCCATGATGACGGGGGCGGCTTTTTTGATGTACGGCCATCTTTTACCGTCCGTTGGCCGCTTGTTTACCTGGATTTTACTTTGGGTCTGTACTATGAAAACAAGGGTGGCCGTTATGTAACATGTCGTTAAATAGGGAGATGATTCGGATGGAATTGATACTGGACAATGTGGGGAAAAGCTACGGCGGATCGTCCTGGGCGGTCAAGCAAATCAGCTTGCACATAAAGCCGGGCGTGACCGGGTTGCTCGGGCCCAACGGGGCGGGCAAGTCGTCCTTGATGCGCATACTGGCTACGATTACGAAGCCTTCAGAAGGAAACGTGCTGTGGAATGGGGTGAGCACAGCCGTCAAGCCGGACCGGGTAAGGGCGGTGCTCGGCTATTTGCCTCAGGACTTCGGTCTATATCCGAATTTAAGCGCGGTGGAGTTTTTGCAGTATATGGCCTCGCTGAAAGGAATGACCGGAAGAATCGCGAGGAGGCGAATTGAAGAATTGATCGAGCTGGTCAACTTGACGGATGCAGGCAATCGCCGTTTAAGCAGCTACTCGGGCGGGATGAAGCAGCGGGTGGGCATCGCACAGGCGCTGCTGAACGACCCCGAGTTGCTAATCGTCGATGAGCCGACCGTCGGTCTGGATCCGGAGGAACGGGTGCGCTTCCGCAATCTTCTCTCCGATTTGTCCGGGGAACGCATCGTCATCTTCTCTACGCATATTGTATCGGATATCGAAGCGGCTGCGGCCAGCATCGCGATCATGCACCATGGCTCGCTGCTCGCCCATTCTGCCCCGGAAACGATGCTGGAGCGGATGCAGGGCAAGGTATGGGAGACGACGATCCCAGACAGTGAGTTGCAAGAGGCCAAGCGGAATTGGCTGATCAGCGGAATGATTCGCCGCTCCGACGGCTTTCAAGTTCGGGTCGTCTCTGACAGTTTCCCATGCCCTGGAGCGAGATCTGCTGCGCCCACGTTGGAGGACGCCTATCTGTCGCTTATCTCTTCCGAAGGAGACCGGATATGATGACCGCCGTATACAGTATAGCCAGAGCCGACTTTCTGGAACGGGTTCGGCAGCAAGGATTTCTCGTCACTCTGTTTCTTACCGTGCTGCTCGGCAATATATTGTCACCTCCGCGCAATGGCAGCTATGTCACTCTGGTCTTCGATCATTATGTCGGGCTGTACAATTCCGCGTGGATGGGGACGTCCGTCGCGATATCGTTCTCAGTGTTCTTTTCGCTACTTGGGTTTTATTTCATTTCCAAGGCGGTGGGGGTCGATCGGCATGCGGGAACTGGGCCGATCATTGCCGCATCAGGGGTGGGCAGGAGCACCTACATTCTTGGCAAATTCTTCAGCAATTGGGCCATCTTATGCGTCATCGCCGTCGTTACGATGCTATCGGCCCTGGTCATGCAATGGGTGAGAGGGGAAGATCGGGCTGTCGATCTATGGGCGCTGGTCTCGCCGTTTCTGTTCTTGACCTTGCCCCTGATCTCATTGATATCGGCCGTAGCCATATGGTTTGAAATCATTCCATGGCTACGGGGGACACAGGGGAATGTCTGTTATTTTGCGGCGTGGCTCTTGACCGTATTTGCAGGCACGAAGTCCATTCCCTTAGGAAGCTTCTTTACGTTTACCGATCCGTTCGGCCGGGCGATTCCTCTCGCCAGTATCACGGAGTCGCTCAAGGAGCAGTTTCCCGAATATAACGGGCAATTCTCTCAGGGATTGACGATGCTGGACGCACCGATTCAGACCTTTTTATGGTACGGCGTGGATTGGACCTTCCCGGTTATCGTCGGGCGTATGGTATGGATCGTGGCGGCAGTTATTCTGGCGTGGACCGCCTCGTTCTTTTTTCGCCGCTTTCAGGTGAGATCCGGCCCATCCATCGGTGGCAAACAACAAGCGGACCGGCCGGTCGAAATTCGGCAGACTGATTCAGCCTTTGGTACTGCGCTATCCTGGCGGTCGTTAACACCGGCAACGCCAGTGACAGGCAGGGCTCTTTTCCTTGCCCTGCTCGGGGCCGAGCTCCGATTGATGCTCTCGGGTGCGCGCATGTGGCTTTTTGTTGCGTACGGACTTATGATTTTGTGCTTTATCGCTCCTTTCGGCGCGGTGGAACGAGTCATTTGGCCGATGGCCTGGCTTTGGCCGTTGGCCGTCTGGTCTGCAGCCGGAACCCGAGAGTACCGCTTTTGTACGGAAGAACTGCTCTATGCCTCCCCGGGCCCGATAACCCGACAGCTTCATGTCCAATGGATCGCCGGGATCGTTCTAACGATGCTAATCAGCTCGGGCGTTGCCGTACGGCTGCTTATGGAGCAGGAAATGACGATGCTGTCGATATGGGCGGCTGGAGCCGTGTTCGTTCCTACGCTGGCTCTTGCCTGCGGGGTGTGGATTCGAAGCGGCAAAACGTTCGAAATCGTTTATATGGCGCTGTGGTACCTAGGGCCGCTGAACGGCGCGCCTCTCTTAAACTTCATGGATTTGACCGCAGGGTACAACGTCTGGATCTATTTGACTGCTGCGCTGATTCTTTATACAGCCGCTTTGCTGGGAAGGATTAAAAGGCTAAATGAATAATGAAATGAACCGGATAGGTTAAGAACGGAGAGATATCTATGAAAAAACAAGTCGGCGTATGGCTAATCATCATAACGGCTGTGGTGGCAACCACCATCTGGTATAACTATTTGAGCTATGAAAACGTGGACGTGAGCAAGACGATGTCCGGCGAGACGGTGAAGCAAATCGTGATGGATCTCACCGATGTGGACCTGGTCGTCTGCAAAAGCAACGATGGCCGAATAGCCGCCTCTCTCTCGGGGGAAAAGGCGAAGGCTGACGAGTGGACGCTCGAAACCTATGTCAAAGGGGCGGAGCTTCAGATTCAATCGGTGTTTAAGCAGAGAGCTTATCTGAATTACAAAGACAAGCCCAGAAGAGAGCTGGTCGTAAGTTTGCCGGAACAAGCGTATGACGACATTCGGTTGAATTGGTCCGCCAATTGGAGGAATGCGTCCCTTACCGTGCAAGCGGCGAACGGGGAGATACAGGTGATATCGCCGCACAGTCTGGAAGCCTCTGGCCCGGTAGACACTCCCTTCGGCCCCATACGCATCGTGAAGAGCCGCTGATTCGGGCCTTCTTGGGTCTCGAGTAGCCGTGTCGTTTTCAGTGAAAAAAACTACGATTGATCGGTGGTCAAAGGCTCGGTCCTTTCGGTAACACCTATAAGATTCGCACAAATTTGTTAAAGTAGGGTACGATAGATCAAAAAACTACTAAGACGCGGCTGCCGGAATTAATTGGCAGCCGCGTTTAAGCTAAACCAGCTAATAACTTGTCAAGATTTTTCAATAGAAAATGGGGAAGATGGTGCTATACTAATTACTGAACATGCCAAATAACCCTCCGACGTGGTTTTGGAAAGTTTTTCATGGGTTTCGTTTGATTGCCAATCAAATTAATTCGAGGTATGCTTCTTTTCGTTTAAGCATGGCAAAAATCCAATGTAGTAACTTGTTAACACATGCGATCATCGCTACTTTGTGAGGTTTTCCTTCAGCCACTTTTTTATCGTAAAAAGCTTTGAGCTTCTTACTCCCAGAGCGCCTCAGCCCGCAAAGTACTGCCATGTACAGGGCATGCCTGAGTCTGCTAGAGCCACGTTTTGTGATGCGATTAATCGTACGTAAACTTGCCTGAGATATGAACACTGGGATCTACACCAACAAAGGCAACGAGCTTTTTAGGGTGATTAAACCGATCAATCTCACCAACTTCAGAAATAATCGTTGCCGCGATTTTTTCTCCGATGCCGGGGATGGATTGGATAATCTCATATTCCTCAACTTCATTTGCGAGAGCATTTATTTGCTTTTCGAGGGTAGATAGATGCTCTTTATAAT
This sequence comes from Paenibacillus sp. UNC451MF, assembly GCF_000686845.1. Classification (GTDB taxonomy): domain Bacteria; phylum Bacillota; class Bacilli; order Paenibacillales; family NBRC-103111; genus Paenibacillus_S. The sequence goes on from NZ_JMLS01000055.1 coordinate 10,469, forward strand.
GGAGCAGCATGCTAATGTACATATTCATGCAAAATAAGTGACTATGAAATGGTGCTTTGCGAAACGGATTTCGAATTGCAGCCGCCATAAGGTTCTGGGCCTTTTCTCTAGCCCATTTTTCAGAACGACCTGGACATAAAACCGCAATCCTCTCGGTTAATTTAGTTTCACCGGCACTGAGAACGTCCTCGGACGTTGGAAAGGCTAACAAGGTTTGCAGAGAAACCGCAGAGTATAACGCCCCGTAAACGCCCCTAAACTCAGGGAATACCTGATCTAATACCGCTTGAAATTGAAGTTTGATTTGAACGAATTGTCCCGTTACCGATTCGTGCTGTCTTGTGAGATTGCGCAGGTTCAGTAACTGGACACCTCTTGTCTTATGATGTTCGAATTCCTCCTTGTAAAAGAATTCGCATAAGGCATAGGCGTCAATAGCATCCGTTTTTACTTTACGTAGGCTAGAAGACTTTTTCGCTTGATAAGACAAAAGGGAATTAACTACAACATAAAGGTAGTTTTGTTCATCCAGAAACTTGGTGATAGGGGCATTGTAATGGCCCGTAGCCTCTAGAATAACCGTTGGTTTTTGTCCAGTGAAGGCTTCAAGATTCCTTAAAAGCTGATGGAAAAGCAGTAATCCCTCATGTGTATGAATGATTGAAAAACTCTTACCGTAGGGCGTTCCTTTGTCTAAGAA
>NZ_JMLS01000056.1 GCF_000686845.1 Paenibacillus sp. UNC451MF
CAGGTTGCCTACGTGTTACTCACCCGTCCGCCGCTATCCCCGAAGGGACCGCTCGACTTGCATGTATTAGGCACGCCGCCAGCGTTCGTCCTGAGCCAGGATCAAACTCTCCATTAAAGTGATCACCGAAGTGATCGTATAACAGAGCTTGTCTTAAGCTCAAAATTCAATGCTAGCGAGAATTTTCATTCTCTTTAAACCATTCACTCGTTGTTCAGTTTTCAAAGGACAATTCTTCGACAAAACCTTATTACTTCCGTAATTTTCGCTTTGTCATTTTGTGTCGTCTTGTTTAGCGGCGACTTTTATAATATATCACATTCGCCTACTTGATTGCAAGCTTTTTTTTCAAAAACTTTTTTTCGACCCTTTCTTTCTTGATTGAAAATAATCATATTGGAAAGGAACGAGTTATAAAATACCATATATATTTATACTAAGTCAAGCGTTAATTAAAACTTTTTAATGATGCATTCGATTCCTCGCATATTTGGATATTTCTTTAGGAGATGCAAGTCTTGCATACATTCTGAAGATCACTCTATATCGTGATTCAATTGCCCCTTTTATATCTGGATCTATACGTTTATCGTTCAAATCAAATAACATTTCATCCAATTCTTTTTTCAGAACATAGTCGAGTTCTCTACACTCTCTTTCATTAAATAAAAACCCGAGCATCGACACAATACCCCTTCCGCAACTTATGTAAAATACATGCTGATCCAGACACAAAAAAAGCATGCATCGAAAAAGCGATTTTCTGTTAACTCAAGAAGATTTGCGCTTTTTCAATGCATACTAAGTCGAAAGCATTTCGAACGCCTTACTGTTATGCACATATTTGGATATTTTTATGCTAAATATTTATTGCGGTTTGACAAGCCAGTAAGTGAAGGTACTCTCTATTAACGCCGCTGCTGTTAAAGTAACTACAATGATGACGAAAACGGGTACCAAGGCTTTCGCATAACTGCGAAACTCCTCTTTAAATTTGGTTGACCTGGTTGGGCTCGTTAAGGCACCAAAAGATTTTAACACAAGTACTCCTAATCTTAGGCCAAATGCACAGGCAAAAATAACTGCCGGAATTTCAATAATGCCGTGAGGCAGGATAGCCTTAATAACATATATAATAGACTGCTTCTCTGTAGATACCGCCACAACGTAGCCCAGCAGTAATCCGTTAGACAATAGAAAAAATAAAGGAAGTATACCGAAGAATACTCCTAATCCGATAATCAGTAGTGATTTCGACACATTGTTCCAAAAAATCAACCAAAACAGTGACCACTGTGGATTGGCTTTATCATTAATCGATTGAGATAGCTGCTCCAATCCCTTCAATTGTGTTTCGATGAACGATTGAAATTGATCCGAAAAGCCCATCCCCAATACCATACCCGTAATAAAGACTAACGCCGATGCTATAAAATAGTGTTTCATCAGCCGAAATTGCAGCATCATATTTCTCAACATCTAACCCCCTTGTCTGTTTGAAACATCTGTATTTTTTGTTTAACTTGTACGAGCTTCTAGCATATCTTTCTTGTCCAGGCATACAATTTTATTAATTAGTTTATACAAGCCCCTTTCATACTGGGCAAAAAGGAGGTCAGGATTCGTGAATTATTTTTATGTCATTAACGGAAAAAAATTAAAGCAAACTTTTATTATTATGATCGCTATTATTTTTGCTATCGGCATTATTTACTCCGAGCGCGATAATGTGACCGTATTTTCTCAAAATGAACCTGCGGCGATTTACAGCGTACAAACGGATAAAAAGGTGATTGCTTTAACGTTCGATATTAGTTGGGGCGATACGCGAACGGAGCCGATCTTGAAAGTACTTGAAGATAAAGGGGTCAAAAAAGCAACCTTTTTCTTATCCTCTCCTTGGGCTAAAGATCATCAGGAAATCGTTAGCCATATCGTCAAAGGCGGTTGGGAAATAGGCAGTCATGGCCATAAGCATGTTAACTACAGCAGCTTGAATACCGATGAGGAAATTCGATCTCAAATTACTACAGCACACCAAATTATTAGCGACGTTACTGGACAAACCCCTAATTTAATTCGCTTGCCTAATGGAGATTTTGATAAAAGGGTACTGCGTATTGCTAATGAATTAAACTACAACGTCATACAGTGGGATACGGATTCATTAGATTGGATGAACAAAGGTGTAGATAACATCATTAACCGAGTGGTTACTAAGGCTCATCCTGGAGATATCGTATTGCTGCATGCAAGCGATTCGGTTAAACAAACTCATGAAGCTCTACCCGTTATTATTGACCAATTAAGGGCTAAAGGCTACGAGTTCGTCACGGTTAGCGAGATGCTTAAGCAGACTCAAGTTGACAACAAACCTCCAGTCGAAGATCAGACTATGAAGTCCATTAAATAAAAAGCTCAATCAAAAACATGAAGAGCCGTTAGAGCGGCTCTTTGTTTGTTTTCAACACTTTAGATAAGATTAATATTTGCCATGCATTACTTGCAAGCAAAGGCACCATCATAAATATCGTCGAAGCAGCTGTATCCAGTCTAAGCGCAGGAACGGCTTCGATAGCAGAAACGACGATCATAAAAAACAAGGTGGGAATAAAGCCGTTACGATTGGTTAGCTTTACTTTCCAGTAGGCAATGCCTAAGCCCAAAATAAGCATCAGTAAAGGCAAAATGGTATACGATAACCAGCTCTCCTGCGCATTGGCATCCCTTAAATAAACCAGGTCAATAAGAGTTATAATAACTAATACTATCTGTAATACGTCCCAAACCCATTTACTTCTTACAATACCCATGGCAATAAAGCGAATAATCAAATAGGCAAAAAAGCCCATCTGACTTAATACGCTAATCGTTGCCCCTCCAAGAAGCATAGTAACAATGTTATAGCCAACCGCACTTCCATTTAAAAAGCTAAACTGCTGATCATTGGTTTGTAAAATGATTCCGATAACTAATGCGCTAAATGCGCCTATTAGTAATGTTGTCCAAAATAAATAAAACCACTTTCTTAACGTCACCCAACTCTACCCCCACGGCTTTATCTGTTCAGAAGTTAATTGTACCAACGTTCACAAAAAAAAGCCAACAAATAAGCGGAGTGAAAGTAATTCTAACGGCAAATACTAAGGCCATAATCTTTTCTGGAAAGGAGCCTTATGTAATGACGAAGCGATGGTTGCGTCCTGTTTCCTTCCTTCTTATCATCTGGGTCTTAACGTCCTGCGGATCCGATAAACAAGCCTCACAATCGCAAAGCGGCGGGTATAAAGATACAAAAACGATGGTACTTGATATCCTTAAAACCGAGGATGGCAAAAAGGCCATTATAGCGGCAATGAGTGGTGGCAGCAGCGGCTCGAGCTCCTCTCAATCCGAAGGACAGATGAAGCTGCTTTCTGCAGGCGACTCGCAGCAAATTCAGTTAGCCGTCAAAGATGTGCTGACCGATACGAACAACAATAAGTTTTTGCAATCTGTTATGACCGATCCTAAGTTCGCCGGCCAATTCGCGAAAGCTATCCAGAAGGATACCAAGCAATTACAAAAAGACTTGATGAAGGATCCTGATTATCAGAAATCATTGATGGACGCCATGAAAAACCCTGATTTCGAGAAAATGCTCATGGATTCTATGAAAGGACCTCAGTACCGCCAGCAAATGAAGACGGTCATGCAGGAATCTTTGCAAAGCCCCTTATTTAGACTTGAGTTGATGAATCTCATGAAAAAAGTTCTTGAAGAAGAATCTCAACCAAAAGCAAAAGGACAGGATCAAGGCGGAGGAGGAAGCAGCGGCGGGGGTTCAGGCGGTGAGCAAGGACAAGAAAAAGGCGATAGCGAGAAGAAAAAACAGCAATAGCTTTACAAATAAAAGGAGCTGCCATCTGACAGCTCCTTTATATTTTATTCGACCTTATTGATTAATTTTTGAGCCATTTCTAGATAGAGAGAGCCTGTCTCCGTATTCGATTTGTAGACCGAAGGAGAATAATCCGGTTCTGCCACATGGTTATCCGGAGCACCCAAAGGAATTTGTGTTAGCAGTTCAGTGTGCAGCTCTTCAGCAAGCTTTGCCCCGCCGCCTTTTCCGAAGACAAAATCTTTCTGACCACAGGCACTGCACTGATAATACGACATATTTTCTACAATACCTACGATATCATGATTCGTATGTTTAGCCATAGCTCCTGCCCGAGCTGCTACAAAAGCCGCCGTTGCATGAGGAGTCGTAACAATAATTTCTTTGCTTTGAGGAATCATTTGGTGGACATCCAACGCAACGTCTCCTGTACCTGGAGGCAGATCCAGCAATACATAGTCTACATCTCCCCAGCTGACTTCTTGGAAAAAGTTCCGTAGCATCTTCCCAAGCATAGGGCCACGCCAAATGACGGGTGTATTCTCTTCAACGAAAAAGCCCATAGAAATCACTTTGACCCCGAAACGTTCAACCGGTATAATACGGTTCTCCACAAGCTGAGGTCTCTCTTCAATGCCCATCATGTCGGGTACGCTAAAGCCGTATATGTCAGCATCGATAAGCCCTACTTTTTTGCCTAACCGCGCTAAGGCTACTGCCAGATTCACCGTTACGGTCGACTTTCCTACGCCGCCTTTACCGCTTGCGATAGCAATAAAGTGTACGCCTGAATCAGGGTCCAGTATATTACGAACAGGAGCTGCTTCCTGACTTGGTGCAGACACATGTTCCTGAAGCTTACGCGCCGCCTCATTACGATCAAATTCTGTCATCGGACGAAACCGCAAATGAACCTCAATTGCACCTGCTTGTTGGAATGCAGAAGTTATTTGCTCTTGAATATAGGCACGATAGGTTTCATCTTCATTAGACAGCAGTACGGTTGCAGAAACCCGGTCCTCTTTAATAAGAATGTCTCGGATTAGTTGCAAGTCAGCCAACCTTAGCTGAAATTCCGGATCATTCAGATGACGAACAGTATCTAATAATTGTTCTTTTGTTAGCAATTTTTTCACACCCCAGCCGAAGTTAAAAATGGTTGATTCAATTATTATATCACAATTTTATAAGTTACCCACTTTTTCGCCGGAGTAATACCTCAATATACCTTGATAGACAGATGCCGCTACTTTCTTCTGATACTCAGGTGATTTGAGCATTTGCGCTTCGTTCGGATTGGAAAGAAACCCAACCTCAACCAATGCACTTGGTATTTTTAACGTCTTTAACAAATACACATTATCGACGGGTTTGGCTACGCGGTCCGTATTTTTTAAATTTTTCTTTACTTCATCCTGTATTAATGCTGCTAACACTCCATTATCCTGATGATTAGGGTAATAAAAGGTTTGAGCTCCTGACCATTTTTCCGAAGGAATACTGTTTAAATGAATACTCACGAATAAATCCGCTTTTTGCTGAGTTATAAATTGTGCCCGTGCAAGCAAATCTTCCGTTTTTCTTCTACTGTATCCCTTTGTTGACGGCTCGGCCAAATCCTGATCGTTCTCCCGGGTCATAACGACCATAGCGCCGGCTTCCTGCAAATAATCCCTCAAATGCATCGTTATCGCCAAATTGATGTCTTTCTCAATAATACCATCCTTGCTTTCCGCACCACCGTCAGGCCCTCCGTGGCCTGGATCTAAAGCAATCTTTTTCCCGGACAGCGGCATCGTCCAATATGTCCATGTTTTGGTCGCAGGCAGCTCGTACGTAAACATAAACAGCATTAAAACAACAAGCAGAAATGACATGACAAGCTTCAAGCTGCTGTGCATCGTTAACCATACGACGACCCTTTTCCTCCTCTTAAACATAAAAAAAATCCACCTCACATCCCCATAGACTCTTAATCATCTATATGGGACAGGGTGGACAAATATGCTATCAATTGGTTGGCTCGAGCTGCTCTTTCATACCTTCTATCAAAATCTCTGCTACCTCAGGACGGGTAAATTGCGGAGGAGGACATTGGCCATCCCGCAGCAAAGCTCTTACCTTTGTACCGGATAAATGAAGGTGATCCGCTTTATCGTGAGGGCATGTTTTGCTGGAAGCCATGTTACCGCACTTGGTGCAGAAGAAGCTGTGCTCGAAGAACAATGGAGTAATCCCCAACTCTTCAATTGTAAAGTTGCTGAAAATTTCTTGCGCTTCATAAGTACTGTAGTAGTCACCTACGCCGGCATGGTCACGACCTACAATGAAATGTGTGCAGCCGTAATTTTTGCGAACCATGGCATGAAAGATCGCTTCGCGCGGCCCTGCATAGCGCATAGCGGCTGGGAATACTCCAAGGAATACACGATCCCTCGGATAGTAGTTTTCCAGCAAAACCAAGTAACTGCGCATGCGAACGTCAGCCGAGATATCATCCGATTTGGTTTCGCCTACTAGAGGATTCAAGAACAGTGCGTCGACGATTTCCATTGCGCTTTTTTGAATATATTCGTGTGCACGATGAACCGGATTTCTAGTTTGGAATCCAACTACCGTTCTCCAGCCTTTTTCTGAAAATATACGGCGAGTTTCCGAAGGGTCAAAATAAAATTCCTCAAATTTCTCAGGCTTAGGACGATTCAGCACTTGGATCGATCCACCAACATTGATGGAAGGACGAGAGAAAAGCTTCTGAACGCCTGGATGGGCTTCGTCATCGGTTTTAAAGACCTTAACCGCTTCGTTCTTCTGGTTGACCTCATAAATGCTTTGAATGTTCAAAATACCGTAAGTAACGCCATCCTGTTCGCCTACTAAAGCTACTTGTTCCCCGACCTTAATAGACCCTGCTACATAATCTTCTACAGACAATGTAACCGGAATACTCCATACGGTCCCATCTGCCAGACGCATGTTCTCAACGACGGAATCGTAATCTTCTTTACCCAAAAAGCCTGAGAGCGGTGAAAAAGCACCAACGCCGATGAGATCAAGGTCGGAAATCGTCCATGCATTAATTTGTAAAGGGTATAAGTTCTTGGCTAGCTCCAATAGTCTTTCTCTCTCGGCACCTTCTGCGACGCAGTTAATTAAAGTGCCGCCATGTGGACAAATTGTTTCAGCCATGGTTCGTGAAACCTCCTTATTTATGAAGGCCGCATTCCGTTTTCTCAAATCCGGACCAGCGTCCTGCACGAGGATCTTCACCTACAGCTACTTGGCGTGTGCAGTGCTCGCATCCGATACTTGGATAGTTACGGTCATGTAGCGGATTATAAATAATGTTATGACTGCGGATATAATTCCATACATCTTCAGAAGTCCAAGAAGCAAGAGGATTGAATTTAACCAAACCGAATTTCGTGTCGTATTCTACTTTCTTCGAGTTTGCTCTTGTTGGTGCTTGATCGCGGCGGATTCCCGTAATCCAAGCATCATAGTTTTTCAAAATATCCGTTAGAGGATCTACCTTTCGGATGTTGCAGCATTGCGTAGGGTTGCTTTTCCAGAGCTCTTCTCCGAATTGGTCAGTTTGATCTGCCAAAGTCAGCTTAGGAAGAACTTGTACAAACTCAAGACCATAGTGCTGCTGCAGTCTGTCACGTGTTTCATACGTTTCTTGGAAGTGCACATTTGTATCCAAGTAGAAAATATCGGTTTTCGGGCTTACCTTCTGGAGCATATCGACCAAAACAACATCCTCTGCCCCGAAACTACAGGCTAATGTGATATTAGGAAACTTCTCAACTGCCCAAGCAATAAGCGATTCCGGGCTTTGATTTTCAAATTGTTCTGCCGCTTCTTGAATTAATTTTTCCTTTTCAAACAAATTCATGGTTTTTCCCATCCTCTCATCGTTTTAATTCCGAGTATATAAATGTGTTTTATTATATATCATTATAACGCGAGGGTACTTTTTGTCAATTTAAAATTTTGTTGGGCCATTAACTATCATATGGTGAGCCCAGGCAATGGTGATTAAAAAAACAAAAAAACCTTTCCACCGAAATAGTGAAAAGGTTTTTGTATATAGCATAAAGCTTGATATTAACGTTTGGAGAATTGAGGAGCGCGACGAGCAGCTTTCAAGCCGTACTTTTTACGCTCTTTCATACGAGGGTCACGAGTCAGGAAGCCTGCTTTTTTCAAAGATCCGCGCAATTCAGGATCAGCTTTCAACAATGCACGGGAAATACCGTGACGGATTGCTCCAGCTTGTCCAGAAATACCTCCACCGTTAGCAATAACCAAAACATCGTATTTACCCAAAGTTTCAGTCAAGTTAAGCGGTTGTTTAACGATCAATTTCAATGTTTCAAGACCAAAATACTCATCAAGGTTACGTTTATTAATAATGATTCGTCCTTCACCTGGTACCAAACGTACACGAGCTACCGAGTGCTTACGACGACCTGTTCCATAATATTGAACTTGTGCCACAAAACAGCCCTCCCTTTATATTAACCGCGAAGTTCCCAAACTTCAGGTTGTTGTGCTTGATGCGGATGCTCAGAACCAGCATATACTTTCAATTTCGTTTTCATGCTATCGCCAAGGCGATTTTTTGGAAGCATGCCATGAATTGCGAATTCAAGTACACGTTCTGGTTTTGTGTTCAACAAATCTTGAGCGGAAATTACTTTCAAACCGCCAGAGTACAAAGAGTGGCGATAGTACATTTTATTTTGCAGCTTTTTACCAGACAATCTGATTTTTTCTGCATTAATTACGATTACGAAATCCCCAGTATCAACATGAGGCGTAAATTGCGGTTTGTGTTTACCGCGGATAATGCTAGCAGCTTCGCTCGCAAGACGTCCCAGAGTTTTATCTGTTGCGTCAATGATGTACCATTTGCGCTCTACTTCATTTGGCTTAGCCATATATGTGGTACGCATGAATAGTTCCTCCTAAACATTGTTCACTTTTGTAACTTGTTTGATGAAACGACACAGTCATGTGATGAATGCGAAGACACCTGTCATTCCATCATCAAATCTATCTGTATCATACATTAATTTTTATCGTTGATTAAAGGTTAGCCTTTTCCTTGACCCGGGGCCGTGGGTTAGCCGATCAAGAAACGCCAAGTGATATTATATAACAAAATCAAGGACAAATCAAGTTATGTTTGTATCTTGATTATATAATACTTCCCAGAGCATAAGTCCATGAGGCACAGCAGTTGGACCGGCCTTAGCGCGGTTGTAAGCTGCTAGAATGTCTCGGATCGAGTCACTTGAACGTTTTCCTTCCCCCACCTGAATCAAGGTCCCTGCAACAATTCTAACCATGTTGTATAAAAAACCGTTACCGGTCAAATATATATGAATGGTAAAGGATTGAAGCTGCGGGTCCATTGGTTCACATTCCAGCCTAGCATCAAATAACGTTCTAACGTGGGACAATTTCGTGGATCTAACGGAACAAAAGGTCGTAAAGTCATGTGTACCAATTAACCATTTCAGTCCTTCCGCCATAGCATCCGTGTTAAGTGCAGTTGGATGGTAAAATTCCATATGACGTTTAAACAAATCAGGATGACGACCACAGCGTATGGAGTAACGATACGTCTTCTGTACCGCTGATCTAGTAGAATGAAACGATAGATCGACCTCTCTCGCACCGCTTACGACGATATCATGAGGGAGTCTAGTATTAAGTGCCATACACCATCGATCGATAGGAATCTTCGACTCAGTATAGAAATTAATGACTTGCCCCCTTGCATGAACCCCCGCATCCGTCCTGCCTGATGATGTTAATTTAACCTTTTCTCCAGTTAGAGAGAACACGGCCTGCTCCAGCACATCCTGAATCGTGTTTAAGCTAGGCTGCGTTTGAAAACCGTTGTAAGCTGTCCCGTCATAACTGACAGTCATGCATATATTTCTCACGGCCGTCCTCCAATAAACAGTTCAAGCTCCGGCTACAAAAAAAAGGGTTTCATCAGAATCAAGAGATCCCGTCCACCCTTTCCCATCCTTTTTATGCACGATCTACTAATTCTAAATATACCATTGGCGCTGCATCGCCGCGACGAGGACCCAGCTTCAAGATTCTGGTGTAACCGCCTTGACGTTCAGCGTAACGTGGAGCCAATTCAGAGAATAGCTTCTGGATCGCGTCTTGATTTTCGTTTGCTGCTTCACGACGAACAAAGGAAGCAACTTGACGGCGAGCATGAAGATCTCCGCGTTTTGCCAATGTAATTAATTTCTCTGCAATAGAGCGCAATTCTTTAGCCTTAGCTTCAGTAGTTTGGATGCGCTCATGTATGAACAAGTCGGTTACCAGGTCACGAAATAAAGCTTTACGTGCGCTGGAGTCACGACCCAACTTTTGGTATGCCATTTGTGTGCAACCTCCTTCTGCTTAATTATAACCTGACGTTTAGTCTTCCATTCTTAGGCCAAGTCCAAGCTCTTCGAGCTTCTCTTGTACCTCTTCAAGAGACTTACGTCCAAGATTACGAACCTTCATCATGTCTTCTTCCGTTTTCGTAATCAATTCTTGAACCGTATTAATACCTGCGCGCTTCAGGCAGTTGTAAGAACGAAC
>NZ_JMLS01000057.1 GCF_000686845.1 Paenibacillus sp. UNC451MF
AACATGCAATTAAAACCAATTGTTAAACACATGTTATATATATGTTATGTATTTGATTTAAATGTAAGATATAACCTTAATTATCGTTAGTTAAATCGAATTCTGTGTTTATTGTGTTAACTTTGTTGACAAATAATATGTTATTCCGGTAAAATACGCTCATGACCTTTATACTATATAGAGAAAAGGGAGGTTTAGTTACATGAGGGTGCTGCTGTTGAAGCATTTTGACTTCGATGATCCGTCTTTTTTCATCTCGTGGATCGGACGACATGAACATGAGCTGACGGTGCTGTTTCCTCCTAACGGGTTCTATACTCCTTCCTGCGATGACTTCGATTTGCTAATCATTCTGGGAGGTCCGATGAGCGCTTATCAAGATAACGAGTATCCATGGCTGCAAAGCGAGAAGAAGTTCATACGTGAAGCAGTCGAACGGGGAAAAAAGGTGCTCGGGATATGTCTGGGAGCGCAAATGCTCGCAGAGGTGCTGGGAGGGAAGGTTTACCGCAACCAATATAAGGAGATCGGTTGGCATCAGGTGAAGCGAAATGGAACACAGCATCCATTATTAAAGGGAGTTCCGGACGAGTTTTATTCTTTTCATTGGCATGGCGACTGCTTCGATATTCCGGAAGGGGCGGTTTCGCTGGCTTCCTCGGAAGCGTGCAGGCAGCAAGCATTTGCTTATGGCGAAGGGGTTCTCGGACTCCAGTTTCATCTGGAAACTACGGAAGGCTGTATGACGACGATGCTGGAGCGATGGCAGCATGAGCTTGTTGATGCTCCGTGGATACAGAAGGCTGAGCACATACTTAAAGAGACGGGTCGAACAACAGATTCGAAGGCGATATTGAATCAAATCCTTAGCAACTACCAAACTGACTAGCGAGCGAGGTTGACGATATGGAAATTGGCGTAAACGGTATATGGACAATGTTGGGCGCAATCTTGGTACTTTTCATGCAATGCGGATTTATTATGCTGGAAGCGGGCTCCACGCGAATGAAGAATGCCGGTCATATTGCCGGTAAAACCGTGTTTACAGTAGGAATCGTTTCTTTGGTTTTCTGGGCGGTAGGTTATGCTTTTATCTTCGGTTCGCAAGGCGGTTCTCTCATCGGTTGGGGTGATTATTTCGGCTTCAACATGATGGAGGTGCCGGATGGAAGCAATGTGGCACCTACAGTCATGTTCGTATTCCAGCTTTCGTTTGCTGCAATTTCAATGTCTGTAGCATGGGGCGGGTTCGCGGAGAGAGCGAAGCTGTCGGCTTACTTGATTTTTGCGGTGCTGTTCTCAGCGGTGGTTTACCCGGTAATTGCGCACTGGATTTGGGGCGGCGGCTGGTTGGCTCAGCACGGTAAGCAGGATTTTGCTGGTTCCACTGTTGTTCATCTCACGGGCGCTATGGCCGCTCTTGCAGCAACCTTGCTGCTGAAGCCGCGTATCGGCAAATATAACAAAAATGGTACACCAAACGAAATTCCGGGTCACAACCAAGTGTTCACAACATTAGGTGTGATGCTGCTATGGATCGGTTGGTTCGGGTTTAATGCAGGAAGTACGATTACTGCAGGTGATGGAAGCTTCTTCGGTTATATTGCGATCAACACCCAATTGGGTGCGGCTGCAGGGGCTGTAGCTGCTCTGATCATCTCTTGGATGTTTACAGGAAAAAGCGACATCAGCACGATGCTGAATGGAGCGCTTGCAGGGCTTGTTGCTATTACCGCATCTTGCGCGTTCGTTGAGCCGTGGGCAGCCATTGTGATTGGTTTAGTTGCAGGTATCGTCGTATTTGCAAGCATGAGACTGTTCGAGAAGCTGCGCATCGATGATCCGATTTACGCGCTTTCCGCTCATGGAACGGCTGGTGTATGGGGGACTTTGTCCAACGGATTCTTCGCTACTCCGGAATTGGCTGAGAAAGTCGGCGTAGGGAAAGCTGGATTGCTATATGGCGGCGGCTTTGAGCAATTGGGTGTGCAAGTACTAGGTATTGTCGCATGCGGCGCATTTGCTTTCATTGTCTCTTATGTGATTCTGTATGCTATGAAAGCTACTATCGGCATCCGTGTAACGGAAGAGGAAGAAATGATGGGCCTCGACTTGAGCGAGCACGGCACCTATGGGTACCCTGAGCAAATGAAGGAAGCTAAGCCGGTATCCGGTGTATTAGTTAAGAGTTGAAAAAACGGCTCTCCCGTCAATGGATGGGAGAGCCTTCTGATTTATGAGAAGCTTAAAACATGAAATATGCTAGTATACAACGGTGGGGTATGCCCCTCCAGCCGCTGTTGAAATCTATGAATTTGATTAATTTAGCGGTATATTCAAAGATTTCAAAGGCGGACGTAAACTCCTCCGAGGCATACCCCACCTATCTGTATAGCAAATTTCTAGAAACCAGGTTTCTCATTAATCTGACGGCTCTCCCGTAAAAAAAACGGGAGAGCCGTTTTTGGTGTGTATAGGAAGTAAAGTTAAGCTGACTTGGCTGCTTCCGGAGAAGCTGCTTTGGGTCGGGTCAGCTTGCCAGGTCCTACAGATAGCCCGGCGATGATGCCCAAAGCTGCCAGACATAGAGCCAGAATAAATCCGTGATTGATGGAGGTTGCCAGCGACTCTCTCAAGAAATCTTTTATTTCCTGGGGAATCGTAGCTCCCGCTCTCATCAACAGCTCGGGATTAGCCAGAGTATCCAGCTTATCTGCGGGGATCTGATGTGCCTGTGCCCCGTCTTGGATTATATGCGATAGGTTATTGTTGACGATGGACGCCATAATCGTGGCTCCTAGTACACCTCCGATGTTTCTCCAAAAGCCTACGATCGAGGAGCTGATCCCGATGTATTGCTTATCTACGCTAAACGCTACGGCGCTCTGAGCTATGCTCATCAAAGGCCCGATGGCTCCAAAGCCAAGCAGTATCATAAGCAAAATCATGTACCCGTTGGAAGCATTATTGGGCACTGTCATCAATAAATAGGCGGTAATGACACCGAATATCATCGATGTAATGATAAGTGAGCGAAAGGAAAATACGGTTTGGAATGAAGCAAAAGCAATGGAACCGACAATTAAGGAGAACATCATTGGAGTCAAAATGCCGTTCGAGTTTTGCTGGCCAAGCACAGCTACGGAGAACATGGGCAGGTAAGTAATGGCGGAGAACATAATCGCTCCTTGGCAAATGCAAGCTATGCTGGTTCCTGTGATCATACGGTTACGGAACAGCTTCAATGGCAGCACGGGTTCTTCTGCACGAAGCTCGGTCCGGACGAAGAAAATACCTCCGATAGCAGCAATCGCAATCAATGAAAGAATAGGCCATGAAGTCCATCCATAATCTTTGCCGCCCCATTCAAGGGCCAGCATTAACGATACGGTGGAGATGATCAACAGGAAAGTGCCCAGGTAATCGATCTTGGGTCGACGTTCGGAGCGGGACTCCTTTAAGGCGAACAGAAGGGTTAGAAAGGACAAGGCACCTAGAGGCACATTGACGTAAAAGCACCAGCGCCAGCCCCAGGAGTCGGACAGCAACGTCCCGATTTGCGGCCCGGCGACAGATGATAAACCGAAGATGGCGGCGAATACGCCGGACAGCTTGGCGGCTTGCTTCGGATCAGCGAACAGGGTGTAGATGATCGTGAAGCTGATAGGCATTAAGGCTCCGGAGCCGATGCCTTGAAGCGCTCGGAACCAGATTAACTGCGTAATATTTTGCGAGAGGCCGCATAAGGCGGAGCCGATCAGGAAGAAGCTGATTCCGATAAGGTAGAACCGTTTTCGCCCGAACAGATCGGACATTTTGCCGAATACAAGCATCGTGCTGGTTGCCGCGAGCATGTAAGCGGAGAATACCCAGCTCATGTTCTCAAAGCCGCCGATATCTTTAATAATATGGCTGACCGCGGCCGATGTGATCGTATTATCTAGCGATGACATCAGCAATCCCAGCGCCATTGCCAGCAAAATCAAACCATTATGCTGCTTGCTCATGAACATTCCTCCTAATTATTGATTCGGGGCGGGTTGACTGCCTTGCTCCGCTTGCTTTATTCTAGCCAATCCGTCTCTGACGATTTTCAAATTGCCCTCCGAGCTGGCGATACCGATTTGAATGCAGATTTCCTGTGTCTGGGTCATATATTTGCCGTAGCGTTCGTAGTCATTTTTCAAACGGGCGAGGTGGGCTTCTTCCCTAGCTATAGCTTCTTCCATCCAGCTTTGGATCAGCGCAGGCTCGGCGAACTCGCCGAAAAACATCCGAACCATGAAATCGGAGCGAAGCACGTTATTTTGCAGCTTGCTGTCCAAATAGCTATGGAATTGTTCTTTGCCTTTCTCGGTGATGGTATACATGTTTTTATTCGGCTTTCCATGCTGTTCAATGCTTTCCTTGGTAATGAGTCCTTCCTTCTCCATCTTGCTCAAGGTAGGGTAGATCGTTCCGAAGCTTGCGTCAAAAAAGTACGAAAGCAGCTCTTCAAATCGATGTTTGATGTCATACCCGGACATGCTGCTTTCCATTAGTAAACCCAAAATTGCGTCTTGACCTGTCATGTTAGCCACTCCTATATCGAACTGATATATTGATTATGGAGTTATATTAACATTCGATATATATCATGTCAATATATGGATAAGAAAAAAATAACATTTATTTTCTTTAATCTGTAAAATCCCTTTTGCGCTTCCTTCTCTTTTAATGGATAATGAAGTCAGGATGTTTGTCTATATATTAACTACTACATATTGTCCCAGGAGGGCTTCTTCATGAGCCAAGCTTCGATTTATCATGTTCATTTTGACGATGTGCCTGCGATTCAATTAAATGCTGGAGGATACAAAGCTGTTATTGCGCACAGCGTTGGCAGTAATATGGTTGAGCTGAGCAGGCCTGCCGACAACTTAAGCTTCCTTCGCACTCCGGATAACGGAGAAACGCTGAGACAAAAAAGCCAACGGTACGGGCTGCCTCCCTTGTTTCCGCCTAACCGTATTATTGAAGGAAAGTTTTCGACGCCATACCGGGATTATGTTTTGCCGCTGAACAGCTCGGATGGAGAGCATTTCATGCATGGTATCTTGCACAAACGGCCTTGGCGCATCCAATCGGAGAAAGTCCTTGATAATGATGCAGTTGAGCTTGTTCTTGTCATGGAAATGGGTAAGGACGGCGAGATGCACCCTTACTTCCCTCACGAATTTACATATGAACTGACGTATACGCTGTCCGAGCAAGGACTTCACCAGCTGGTGCGAATTACCAATCACAGCAGCGAACCGATGCCGCTTGGGGTCGGGTTTCATACCGCCCTGCGTGTTCCGTTTCATTCGGAAGGACGGGAGGAGGACTACCGTCTTGCCATTTCCGTCGGGGAAGAGTGGGATCTGACTCCACTATTTGTTTCTACCGGTAAGCTGTTGCCTCTATCCGAATCGGATAAGGAGCTGCGAGGAGAAGGAATTGCTCCTATAGGGGAACCGTATGCAAAGCATTTTACAAGCAGCGCTATGGAGCGCAACGGGCAGCCGTTCTACGGGGCCGTACTGACGGACACGGCACGGAATACGAGCTTGGTGTACGAGGTAGATCCTCAATACGGACATTGGACCGTTTGGAACGATGACGGCAAGAGCGGATTTGCCTGCCCTGAGCCACAAACGTGGACGAATAATGCGCCTAATGTGCCGCTGCCAAATGAAATAACGGGGTTTAGGCTGCTGGAGCCAGGCGCGACGTGGTCGGCATGGACTAAGCTATCTGCAGAGCTCGGATAAATATCAGCTTATTTAATAGAATGCGCTAACCACTATGGGGAGGGTTAATCGATGTCACTGCAAATCGGATTTGTCGGTACCGGGGGCTTTACGAAGTTTCACTGCAATTTGTTAGCAAAAATGGATGGGGTGCAAATACGGGCCTTCTGTGCGACGAGCCAGGAGAAGGCGGATCGGTTAGCTGCGGAGTGGGATGGAGCCACAGGCTACGACAGCATTCATAAAATGCTGGACGCAACGTCCTTGGACGCTGTTTACATTTGCGTACCTCCGATGGCTCATGGAGAAGTCGAGCGTGCGTTGATCGAGCGGGGGATTCCCTTTTTCGTTGAGAAGCCGGTAGGACTAGATTTGGAGCTGCCAACGTCCATCCTTCAAGCGGTTCAAGAGAAAAAGCTGATTACGTCCGTCGGGTATCATTTCCGCTACATGGATTCGACGCAGCGTGCGCTTGCGGCTCTGGAAGACCGTACGATCGGGATGGGTCTGGGCTACTGGATGGGCGGTATGCCTCGTGTCGCTTGGTGGCGTAGGCAGGACGGCTCCGGCGGGCAGTTCGTCGAGCAAACCACTCACATCGTCGATCTGATGCGCTATGTGATGGGGGAGGCGGTCGAGGTATACGCTGCTTATGGCAGCCGTTTGATGCATAAGATAGAAGAGGGAGTAACGACCCCGGATGTCGGGACGGTCACGATCAAGCTGGCGAGCGGAGCGGTAGCTACGATCTCGAACACCTGCATGCTCCCGGTAGGCGGGCCAACAGGTCTGCATCTATATACCGATCAAGGCATAATGGAGTTAACAAGTGGAAGCCTCAAGGAGATCGGGAAGACGATAGTGAGCGAATACAAAAATCAGAGCAATCCTTATGTTCGAGCGCATGAAGCATTCCTGCATGCGGTAAGGAGCGGTGATAGCAGCGGTATTTTGTCCTCATACGAGGATGCGGTCAAGACACAGGCTATTGCCATAGCCGCGCTTCAATCCGCCGAGCAGGGTGTGCCTGTACGTTTAGGATAGCTGCTGAACAACGGAGTGGTTCCATCTTGGAACACTCCGTTTTGCTATTTTATGGACAATTCAATAATTAGTCACACAAGGGAATGGAATAATATGGGATACTAAAAGGGTACCGTATTTGACGAAGGAGGTATTCCTATGTCCCTGGAGGTTCAATGCTTTAATTGCAGTGGAAAATTTACAATCGAGCATAGCGACCCGCAGTACGTCAAGATTAAAAATAAGCAAACGAAACTGTACGTATGCCAATCTTGTAATTTGTCTATTAAAGGTGAGGCCATTAAGCAAACTGGATTTGATCCCAAACTCCTTGATCCGAAGGGTTACGACAAATTCGTGCCGTAACCCCTTTTCGCAAATACGCTTGTGAGGGTAATAGGAATCATAGTGATTTGATGCTACATAGATTTATGTAGAGTCCTGTGTTACCCCATGATAGTCAGGGAGGCTGATTTTATGAAAAACTATGTATGGCCCCGTGGAAAAAAGAAAAAGTTAGGTCAATATGATCCGGAAGATACCGGCTCTTTCTCTAACAAGGAAGAGGTTGCCGAAGCTGTGATGGAGCTTAAGGAGCAGCTGCAGCAGCTGCAGGACATTTTGTTCGCTCAGAAGAAATATTCGGTGCTAATTATTTTTCAGGGGATGGATTGCAGCGGGAAGGACGGTGTTATTAAAAAGGTGCTGTCTGGCGTCAATCCTCAAGGTTTTAAAGCGATATCTTTCAAAAAACCGACCTTGGACGAGGCGGCTCACGATTTTTTATGGAGAACCCACAAGGAAGTGCCTGCCCGCGGCTATATAACCGCGTTCAATCGTTCGTACTATGAGGAGGTACTCATCACTCGCGTACACGAACAAATTGACGATGAAGAGGCCGAACAGCGGTTTAAGCATATTAAGCATTTTGAAAAGCTCATGACCGATCACAACACCGTAGTCATTAAAATTTTTCTTCATATATCTCAATCCTTTCAAATCTCCAAAATCGAGCAAAGATTAAAAGACCCCTCTAAAACATGGAAATTTGATCCCGACGATCTGCTGGAGCGCAAGTTCTGGGAGTCCTATGAAAAGGCTTATGAGGATGTGTTCCAGAATTGCAGCTTCAAGAATGCACCTTGGCATATTGTACCTTCAAACCATCGCTGGTATCGGGATTATCTGGTGCTGAACATCATAGTCGGTGCATTGAAGAACCTCCCGCTGGAATACCCCGAACCGGATTCACAAGTAAAGGAAAGAATACTGCTGCTTCCGGAAAGCTAAGATACCTGGAGAGAGCTACCTTGCGTTGGGTGGCTCTCTTTTTATAATTGAAGCGCTGATGCTTCCTACTCAAGGGGAGTTTGTTTAAAATAAAAAATCCACTTGCCTCCCTGTTTGATTCATTTGTAAAATAATTACATTAGAGTGGCCTATGATCATTCGTCGGATCGGGCAAATGGACGTGAATTATGCAGCCGTGGAAGGGCTTGAATTTAGAGAAGAGGTCAATGCGGATAACAAGGTATTACATAGACGGCCAAGGATAGCCGCAGGTGTGAATATTGTTTTTAAAACATTTGAAAGGATGAGGCTAGATGTTCTATCGCAGATTAGGCGTGACCGATGTACAAATTCCCGTGATCGGTCAAGGTACCTGGAAGTTCGGAGAGGACAGGGGCAATGCGGCTAGAGAAATCGAAGCTTTACGGCTAGGCTTGGAAAATGGAATGACCCTGATCGATACGGCAGAGGAATATGCCAAAGGAGGCTCGGAGCGTATTGTAGGAGAGGCTATTAAAGACGTTCGTAAGGATGTATTCCTTGTTACGAAGGTTTCTGCCAAGCATTGTTCATACGAGGGGGTGCTGCAAGCAGCGGAGTCGAGTCTCGAGCGGCTGCAAACCTCCTATATCGATCTTTATTTGCAGCATTGGCCAAGTCCTCAATTCGAGGTAGCAGAGACGATGAGCGCAATGAGTGAACTAGTCGAGAGAGGCTGGGTCAAGCATATTGGGGTTAGTAATTTTAGTCCGGAGCTTATGAAGGAAGCCCAGAATGCTTTGGGCAAGCATCCGTTAGTATGCAATCAGGTAGGCTATCACTTGAACGATAGAGCGATAGAAGACGATGTGCTTCCTTATTGCCTCAGTAATGGGATTACTGTCATGGGATATTCGCCGTTCGGTTATGCTCCTGGAGTATTTGGCAAACGAGGATTTCCCGCTGTCGGCACAGAAGAGAGAACTGTTCTGGAGGAGATCGGAGCCAAGTATGGAAAAACGGCCCATCAAGTTGCATTAAACTGGATACTTCGTAGGGAGGGCGTTGTGACGATCCCGAAGGCCGCGAACATTCAACATATCCGGGATAATTTGAATGCAATAGGCTGGGAACTAGAGGGAATGGATATGGAGCGGATTGAGAGCTCCTTTCCCATAACAACTGAAGACCAACTTAACTGAGGTGAACAGAGTGGATAAGCACCATGCTTTACAAAAGGAAATCAAGAATGCTTATTTCAAAGAAATTCGGGACGTATGGACGAAGCCGGTCTCCTATGGGGTTAACAACACCACTTGTTATGTATTTGCGGGAGAAGATCGTTACGTATTCCGGGTATATGATAATCGTCGTGACGAGCAGCCCATCCAGTACGAGCTTGCAGTGCTGGCTGCATTGAAGCAGGAGGCCGTTTCCTTCGAAATTCCGGTGCCTGTGCACAATCATGACGGACAGCTGCTTACTCGTCTGGACAATGGACAGATCGGCGTATTGTTTCATTGCATACCAGGCGAACGCCCTAATACGGAGGATACATACTTGTTCGGTAAGGCGGCGGGAGAACTTTCACACGCTCTTAGCAGAGTGATGGTTCTTGATAAGCCTCCATATCGTGGTTCATATCATCTGTACGAGGTTCATCCGCTCATTTCTAAAGAAATGCTTCATGATCTGTTATCTGATCCTTGGGAACAAAGCGATGTTCAGGCAGCAGATTTTATGCTCAAAGAGCTTCTACGTATGGAGGGGCTGAAGCCGGCTTTCTCCCTGCTGCCTCATCAACTGGTGCACGGCGATCTAGCGCTAAGTAATGTATTATTGAATGACGGACGTATTTCCGGAATATTGGACTTTGAATTTTGCTCACCGGATGTTAGAGCGATGGAACTCGCTGTTGGCTTAATGTCTTATGTCCATGAAGAGAGCTCATTCTCTGCTTACGCGGAAAGCTTTATTTCCGGATATAGTGAACACGCTTCGTTAAGTGCTGATGAGATCAGCATGCTTCCGGATCTTATCAAATTGAGGTACATGGGCTCTTTTATTCACCACTTGGGTCGTTATGCCGCTAAAGTGGGCTCGCTTGAAGCTGCGCAGAAAAGGCTTCACCAATTCCAAAATATTGCAGAAAAGCTTGATCGGGTGGAAGAAGCTTTGCTGAAGCACGGATTTTTGCATTTCTTGGATCGGTCTTAGTCTGTGTACGAAGAATCTACAACAGCCT
>NZ_JMLS01000058.1 GCF_000686845.1 Paenibacillus sp. UNC451MF
GATAAGCTGCAAAGCACAGAATTTAATATATGCCTGCCGATATGCCCTTTGTACTATGTATTGTTAGTAGATAGATGTCAGATTACAATGTGTTTTCTGCTAATCTCTCAAGGGAGGGATCCATTGATGTTTTGGAGAACGATTCGGTTTAGACGCCGCAGTGTCGTGCTGACATGGCTGCTTTCCTATATGGCTGTGCTGCTGCTGCCTGTCCTTATTAGTATTATTGTGTATCAATCGTCAAGCAAGACATTAGAAAGTGAAATCCACCAGGCTAACGATGCGCTGCTGAAGCAGGTTCGGGAGATCATGGACAACCAATTTCAATCGATGGAGCGGTTGAGCTTTGAAATGACGTGGAACGTGAAGGTGCAGGATTTGCTGTACTCCAACAAATATCGGTTACCGAACGATCAGCGGTACGACATGTTTCAGGTTACGCAGGATTTGAAGCTGTATAAATCATCGTACCCATCCATAGATTACTTCTATATTTATTATGCTGCCGACGATATTCTGCTGCTTCCTACGTTTACAAGAGAAATGGGACTCGGCTACGAGCTGATGCATAAGGGCGGAGATTTAACGTATGACCAGTGGACCCGAATTTTGCAGCAAAAAAACTATAAAGGCTTTATTCCGATGCATTGGCTTGGGGAAGACGGGAAATTGAGGAAAGCGGTTGCATACGTGAGCGCTTATGCGACGGACCCGGGAGAACAGCCGATCGGAGCCAATGTCATTCTGCTGGATCAAGCGCGCATTTTGGGTGCAATTGCGAACATGCAATTTTACCGTGAAGGTCAGGTGCTCATTCTCAATAAGGATAATCAGGTGCTTGTGTCCAGCACGAACGATACGCTGCCTGATAAATTCCCTTACTCGCAGCTGGAAGGCAATTCAGGACTTTTTTATTTCAACAATAAAGACGGAGAGAAGATGGAAGGGTTCTATATCCATTCCGCCCGGTCCGAATTGAAATATGTCTCGATAGTTCCTAGCAAGCTGTATTGGAAAAAGGCGGAGCAGGTCCGCAACCTGACTTATATGAGCGTCCTGATCAGTTTGCTCGGCGGTATTCTGCTGACTTATTTCTTCTTGCGCAAAAATTATGTGCCCGTTCGTCAGCTCATGCAAGTCTTTGCAGGGAAAAGCGGAGTGTCCATGAGTGAAGGAGGCAATGAGTTTCATTTTATAGAGCAGTCGATACAAAATACTTTGCGGGAAATGGATAAGTTCAAATCACAGATGAGGCAGCAGCATCAAGTGCTGAAATCGAACTTTATTGTGAAGCTGTTGAAAGGGAAGCTGGATAGTCAGGTGCCTATCGACGAGGCTTTAACCACCTACCATATGCAGCCGCTGTCGGGCAGTTTCGCGGTTATGCTTCTGTATGTCAAGGAAAGAGGGCCGTTCTTCGAACGCATTCAAGGTATGGAAACCGGAGATAAGCATATGCTTCTGCAGTTTATTATTTCGAATGTAGTGGAGGAGCTGGCCAACCGGGAGCATCGCGGGTATGTAGTGGAAATCGATGAGACTTTCGCCTGCCTGATTAATTTTAATTCTAAGGATGAAGAAGGCCGATTGGAGCAGCTGCTTCAGATTGCCGGCGAGGCACAGGCTTTTTTACTGGACAGATACCAGATTCAACTGACTTTATCCATCAGCGGTGTTCATGCTTCTATTGACGGGATATCTCAAGCCTATTCCGAGGCGCTTGATGCGATGGAATATAAGCTGGTGATGGGAAGCAACGACATTCTGGCTTACCCTATGATTCGCAAAGAGACGGAGCAGGACAATCATACTGGTTATTATTATCCACTATCGGTGGAGCAGCAGTGGATGAACGCCATGAAAATTGGTGATCTGGATCGGGCCAAGCAGACTCTGGAGGACATTATCGATCGCAATTTCAACCGTCAGCCTGCACTCTCGATTCCACTTGCCAAGTGTCTTATGTTTAATATGGCCAGCACGATGATCAAGACGACACATGAAATCGGCGATGGTCAAGGTCCTTTCTTAAGAAACTATCCGTTATCGATTGAGCGGTTGTTAAGCTGCGAAACTGTAAAGGAAATGCAGGTCGAGCTTATCGGCATGCTGGAGAAGGTATGTAAGTACACCTCGGACAAACGTCAGCAAAATATTGTTCAAGCTCGCCAGGAAGCCCTGAAAGGACTGGTCGATAGCGTAGTCTCTTTTATTGAGGAGCATTATCATGATGTGAATCTGAACATCTCCATGATAGGCGAGCATATGGACATGAAGCCGGCTTACGTATCCAAACTGTTCAAGGATCAGACAGGCGGGGGCCTGCTGGATTACATTAACAAGGTGCGTATTGAAAAGGCCAAGACGATGATCGTCGAGCAAAAGCTAAGCATAAGCGACGTGGCGGGACTTGTTGGATTCAACGATCCGAATGCGTTTATCCGTACATTTAAGAAATATGAAGGCATCACTCCGGGTAAGTTTAAGGAAACTTGGAGCGCGTGAAGCTTGATTTGAAGCGGCCCTTGCAGCAAAATGTCTCGCGAGCGGTCGCTTTTTGGATAAATTGAAGATTGATTTGGTGTTTTTGCAGATCGCACAATCACTATTGATGATGAAAAATGAAAAATTGCATATATCTATTTGTAAGCGTTACCATTATGATCGGGTTAGGAGTTGCAACATATACCCTAATCGAAAAATGGGAGGTCACTAGCGATGAAAAAAAGAAGTAAAATCATCCCTATTGTAACGATCGCCACCATGATGAGCAGCTTGGCCGTAGCTTGTTCCAACCAATCTGCAGCACCCGCCGACAATAGTAAGGCACCGCAAGGAAGCACAAGCACTACAGCCCCAGCGACAGCAACGACATATCCGATTAAGACGGATAAAACGTTAACCTACTGGGCCGAAATTAACGGTAATACCGTAGGGATCAAGTCCGCATTAGGGGATATGCCATTCTTCCAAGAGTGGCAAAAGAAGACCGGCGTTCCGATGAAGTTCTCTTCTCCTGTCGTCAACCAGGCGAAGGAAGGCTTGAACGTTCTCCTGGCCTCAGGCGAGCTGCCGGATATGATTGAATACAACTGGCTGGATTTCCCCGGAGGACCGGAGAAGGCCATTAAAGACGGATATATATTGAAGTTAAATGATTTAATTGATAAAAATGCTCCGAATTTGAAGAAATATTTGAAGGAGCATCCGGAAGTCGACAAAATGGTCAAAACGGATAACGGCAACTATTTTGCCTTCCCATTCATTCGCGGCGATGAGTATTTGAAAGTGTTCCAAGGGCCGATCGTGCGTAAAGACTGGCTCGACGAGCTAGGGCTGCCGGTACCGACGACGATTGATGAATGGTATACCGTTCTGAAGGCGTTCAAAGAAAAGAAAGGCGCAGCCGCACCGCTATCCTTCTTCAGCGTCCCGCGTCCGCTTGAGCAGATCTACAATGGCGCATTTATTGGTGCTTATGGCATTAACCGATTGTTCTATACAGATAACGGTCAAATCAAATTCGGTCCTGCACAGCCAGAATACAAGGAGTTCTTGGCAACGTTCCGTAAATGGTACGCAGAAGGTCTTATCGATAAAAATATCGCGACGGTTGATAGCAAAACGTTAGATGCTAACCTGGCATCCAATGCGACCGGAGCAACGATCGGCAACACAGGCGGAGGTATCGGCAAATGGATGCCTATCCTGACAGCCAAAGATCCTAAGGCGAATCTGGTTGCCGCTCCATATCCGGTATTGAAAAAAGGAGATACAGCCCGTTTCGGTCAAAAAGACCCGGCCTTCGCTCCAGGCGGGATGGTCGCTATTACGGCGAATTCCAAAAACGCCGAGCTGGCCGCCAAGCTGCTGGACTACGGTTACAGTGACGAAGGGCATATGTTCTTCAACTTCGGTACCGAGGGCGTCAGCTACAAGATGGAAAACGGATATCCGAAGTATACGGACCTGCTGATGAAAAATCCGGATAAATTGGCTCCTTCCCAAGCGATGTCGCTTTACATTCGCGGTAACTATAACGGACCATTTGTCCAAGATAAACGCTACATTGAGCAGTACTTGACGATGCAGCAGCAAAAAGACGCCATCCCTGTATGGCAAAAAACCGATGTAGATAAATATGCGCTGCCACCAATTACGGCTACGCCTCAAGAAAGTACGGAGCTGGCTAAAATTATGACGGATGTCAACACTTTGGTGGACGAAATGACGCTCAAAATTATTCTTGGCACCGAGCCGCTTGAGAACTTCGATAAGTACATGGCGAAGCTGAAAACATTGAATTTGGATCGCGCCATCGAAATCGAGAAAGCTGCATTGGATCGTTATAACAAACGTTAAAACGTAATTCGCAGTAGGGCGGGGCTGCAAGAGTCCCTCCCTTCTCGCGAACCGTTCAGCTGATAACGGATGTATGCTTCCGACATGAAATGTTCAAGGGTAACGGACTTTGAGGAAGGAGGGGTATGATATGGCCAAGACGATGGCTGTACAAACGACAGAACCTGCTGCTGCGCGCCGCCCGAGCTGGTCTTCCCGGGTTGTCAAAGATTTTTTTCTCAATAAATACTTGTATTTGATGATGGTGCCCGTTATCGTCTACTACGCAATTTTCCATTATGCGCCGATGTACGGGGCCATCATTGCCTTTAAAGACTATACCCCGATGAAAGGCATTCTGGGCAGTCCTTGGGTCGGCCTGGACAATTTCAAAGATTTTTTCAGCAGCTATTATTTTTGGCGAATCTTGAAAAATACCGTTGTCATCAGCTTATATTCCTTATGCTTTGAGTTCCCGGCTCCTATCATTTTGGCTATTCTGATCAATGAAGTCCGCAATGCGGCATTCAAGCGGGTCGTACAGTCTATTACGTACATGCCTTATTTCATCTCGATGGTCGTTATTTGCGGAATGATCAAGGATTTCACGAACAGTGGGGGCATCATCAACACGATGTTTGCATTTTTCGGCGGAGACGGTCAGGCGATGCTGCAGAAGCCAGATATGTTCCGGGGCATTTATATCGTTTCGGAAATTTGGCAAAAGATCGGTTGGGAATCGATCATTTATATTGCGGCATTAATGAGTATCGATCAGGAGCAGTATGAGGCAGCACGGATGGACGGAGCCGGGCGCTGGAAGCAGATTTTGCATATTACACTGCCTGGCATTATGCCGACGATTACGATTTTGTTCATTCTTCGAATGGGGAATCTGCTGAACGTCGGGTTCGAGAAGATTATATTGCTTTACAATCCGGTTACTTACGACACAGCGGACGTTATTAATACTTTCGTTTACCGGAAAGGCTTGCTTGAGTTCGGTTGGAGCTATAGCGCGGCGGTCGGATTGTTCAATTCCGTCATTAATTTGATTCTATTGATCTCAGCGAACTGGATTAGCCGCAAGGTCAATGAGAACAGCTTATGGTGAGGAGGAACCGCTATGAAACGAGATAACGACATTTCGGAACGCATCTTTGATTGGATCATCCACATTGTACTGCTGCTGCTGGTTGTCATCGCGTTGTATCCTTTGCTGCATGTAGCGTTCTCGTCCATGAGTGATGCAAATCAAATTATTGCTCACCGAGGCATCTTGTGGAAACCGCTCGGCTTCAGCCTTGAAGCTTACAAAAGTGTATTCGACAATCCGGATATTTTGACAGGGTACGGCAATACACTGTTCATCGTCGTGGTCGGGGTCGTCATCAATTTGTTTGTTACAGCACTCGGTGCTTATGTACTTTCCCGTAAAAACGTAATGTGGAACAAAGTATTCATTTTCGTGATTATACTAACGATGTTTTTTAACGGCGGTATGATTCCGTTGTATCTGGTCGTTAAAAATGTTGGTCTGATGAACTCCCTGTGGGCGACTATTATTCCGTTTGCGGTGAACACTTTTAATCTGATTATTATGCGCACGGCGTTCATGTCCGTTCCGGATAGCTTGGAGGAATCGGCCAAGATAGATGGAGCGAATCATTTTACCATCTTGTTTAAAATTATTATCCCGCTCTCCATGCCGGTCATTGCCGTTATGATTCTGTATTATGCGGTGGAAAAATGGAACGGCTGGTTCTGGGCGTCAATATTCCTGAAGGATCGGGAGCTTTATCCGCTGCAGCTTATTCTCCGGGAAATATTGCTTGCCAACTCGACGGATAGTATGTCTTCCGGAGCCGCGGCAGCCGACAAGTTTCAAATTGGGGAAACAATCAAGTATGCGACCATCATGGTAGCCACGGTGCCGATCTTGTGCGTTTATCCATTCGTGCAAAAATACTTTGTCAAAGGCGTCATGGTGGGTGCTTTGAAGGGTTAAGGCAAAAGGCTTTGTCCAGAATGATCGGTTTTTTCTGAAGCAGATCGCACGTAAGTTCCTATCGGAATCGTTCCGATGTGGCTGTGCGGTCTTTTTGCCGTTTTTTTTATTTCTAGCAACCTTTTGCCAATAACATCCGTCTGAAGGGTAACTCCGGAGTTGAAGTAGGAAATAATAGATGTGGTCATAAGCGATATAAGGAAGGGTGGATATTATAATGAAAAAATTCGTTACTCTCGTTTCTGCGGCCGCTTTGCTGTGCAGCGTATCCGCTGGATCGGTGTATGCCTTTACAGACCTCGATTCGGCGGAACAAGAGCCGATAGCTGCGCTAAAAGATAGAGGGATTGTAAGCGGTGTGGACAGCCAGCACTTCGTTCCTCGCGGTCAGATCAGCTTCGCTCAAAGTGTCAGCATGCTTGTAAAGGGATTGAAGCTATCGACCGATCACGTCAAGTTTATTAAGAAGCCGGAAGCCTCCGACTATTTTACGAATGTTCCAAATGACGCCTGGTATGCTGAAGCGTTTATTATCGCTAAGGTGAACGGCCTGGATATTCCACAGGATGTAGATCCTAATGCTCCTATTACAAGGGAGAAGTATGCGAATCTTCTAAATGATGCAATGGATACCAAAGCCCAGCTGCCGCTTATTAAAATGGCGGTTATCCTTGCGGACGAGGATCAAGTGGATTTGAAATATAGAGTCGATATGCAGCGCATTTATTTGCTGAAGATCGCTAAGCTTGGCGAAGATCGCAAGGCGTATCCGAAGCAGGAAATGACCCGTGGTGAAGCTGCGACCTGGTTATACAACGGGATCAAATTAGTGGAAGCACATACCAACAAACCGAAGCCGCCTCAGCAAGCCGATATAACGGTTAACGTTGAGAAGGTGAACGACGATGTGAACAAAGTGATCCTGTCGCGTGAAATGCCGAATCCGGGCTACGGATTACGAATAACCGGGATTCGCTTCGAGTCAGATGACACTGCGGTTATTCAATATGAAGTCGTGAATCCGAAACCGGATATGATGTATCCGCAGGTCATAACCAATGTGAAGGTTGAGACCTATGTCGCTTCCAAGTACAAGCCGGTTGCGGAGACTGTAGGAGTATCCGTTCCAGGTTCGGACGGAACCACTGCCTCGTCAGAGAGCATAGCACCAGAAGCTGCTGCTGCGCCGGCTCAGTAAACTCCTTAGTCCTATCATAGTCTCAGACCATCACCTTATGCTCTATTGGTGTCCCTTGATGCCGATGTGGGGCATAGGGTGTTTTGTTTGGGATATGCTAAGGTGTGGTAAAATAAACCTGTAGAGGTTAGACACACTATGCGGTGAACGAGAGGAGCTGCTTATTATGGATAAACAATATGTGGAGCTGGACGGCTTCCGGATGGCCTATCAAGAGAAGGGACAAGGACAAGCGGTAGTGCTGCTGCATGGCTTTTGCGGAAGCTCGTCTTACTGGGACAAGCTGCTGCCGCTGCTGCCCGAGAGCAGCCGCTTTATCGTGCCTGATCAGCGGGGGCATGGAGATTCCGGTGCACCTGAGGGAGTATACTCGATGGAGACGATCGCGGAGGATATTGCCCAGTTGATTCAAAAGCTTGATCTCGGCAAGACTATCGTTCTGGGACATTCCTATGGAGGATATTCCACATTGGCGTTTGCTGAACATTACCCGGAGCTATTGGCCGGATATGGCTTGATACATTCGACCGCTTTTCCGGATAGCGAGGAAGGAAAGCAGGGGCGCTTGAAAAGCCAGGAGACAATCAAGGACAAAGGACTGCCGGTATTCATCGACGGCTTGATTCCAAAGCTCTTTGCACCGGCACATCTTCAATCGATGCCTGAAGTGGTTCAGGAAGCGATCCGTATCGGTAACGGGACGAGTCCTGAAGGGGCTATCAGCACCTTAGAGGGCATGCGGTTGCGGCCGGATCGCAATGTAGTGCTGGAGACGGCTCGCGTCCCTGTGCTGCTCGTTGCAGGCAAGCACGATCAAATCGTGCCTGTGGAGCGTACGTTCACGATTAGTGGAGAGCGGTTCACACAGTGCCTGATCGAGGACGCCGGTCATATGAGTATGGTGGAAGCGCCGCAAAAGTTGGCAGATGCCATCACCAGCTTTGTCGCCTCAGTGAAGTAAGATGTGGTATGAAATGAGCCACTCTATGGAGGGCTCATTGGAGTAGGATGAGAGTCGGTCTCTGATTACGCACTTAGGTGCGCGATAAGAGACCGACTTTTTTTGTGGTTTGAGGATGTTGGCGTCTTGGTATATGAATAACGCTGCAAACAGCCATCTAAGAATGTAGGTGGTTGTTTTTTTTCTTGCCATATTCGGTTTTATTATTATAATCAACTCATGAGAGCTGTTGTCCGACAACGCAGTGACGGATGAAATGGACTACAGCGAGTGACGTCGTACGGATAGAATCGCCTTTATATTGGAAACGAGCATGGCCCTACAACCAGAACATAAGAAGGTGCTTGTAATGCATAAGCTTAGGCTTAGTTTGAATTCTAATCAACGGTTTTTATTTCGAAATGTATCCATTATTGTACTTGGCTTATTTATTAACCAGCTCCTGCAAACAGTAGGGAGTATCGTACTCGCGCGCGTGTTGAACGATCCCAGTCAGTTCGGCGAAATTAATTTGCTTCTGCAAATATTCGGCATGGTTACCTTATTTCTTAATGTGGGCTTTAACGCAGCCTTGGTGTACGGCTTTTCTACCGACAGACAGGAAGCAATACAAAGCAAGTTCCGATTGGCGTTGGTCGGAAGTGTGTTATTCGGTATCCTCATCAGTATAATTCTGTGCGTCTTGTCGCCTCTTCTCGCGCATACGTACCAGCTGCCTTCTCTAAAGGGAGCACTGATCATAAGCTCCTTGATGCTGGTATTCAATTCGATAGTTAACATTGGGGTATCGTCATTTTCCGGAAACCGGGACTTTGGTACGCAGGCTTTCTTTATGGTAATTACGACCATTTTCTCGACGCTCGGGATGGTGCTCGGTGTTCTGTGGCCAATAGGACATAATTTGCTGTGGGGCGTAGCTTTCTGGATGGGCGTCGGTTCTGTGCTGACGGCTCTTTGTATTTGCTGGAAGGCGGAAAAGGTACACCGCCCCAAATGGCTGGGTACCATTTCAATACCTCAAATGCAGGAAATGTTGAAGTACGGCGTGCCTTTATGGGCGGGGAACATCGCCAAAGCGTTTCAGCAGCCTTTTCTCGTCATGGTCGTCGGGGCAAGCTCAGTTATTGCAGTAGGGCATTTG
>NZ_JMLS01000059.1 GCF_000686845.1 Paenibacillus sp. UNC451MF
GGCAGTTTTATTGAACAAGTTGTAAATTTAACATTTAAAGCAAGAGCACTATTCAATAATAATATAATAATAAACAATACAAAATTATTGTAAAACGATAAATCACATGTTAAAATCATGTTGTCATTAATAAGTGAGGTGTTTTAAATGAATGTAAAACGAGGTTCAACCACTTTCTTAAAGGTAATTATTTTTCTGGCTGGAATTGCAGTGCTTGCTTTGTGTATCTGGTTGCCTGAGATAGCCGTTAGAGATGCAAGGGAACATCCAGATACAGCTTACTTCCTAATCCCCTTTTTAGTCTGTGCATACGGATTCTGTATTGCGTTTTCTGTTGCGTTGTATCAAGCATATAAACTATTAACCTACATCGAAACGAACAATGCGTTCTCTGAATTATCCCTTAAATCTTTGAAGATTATAAAGAAATGTGCTTTTACAGTCATTTTCCTCATTTTGTTAGGAATAGTGAGCTTGAGGGTGCTTGCTAAGGTTACAGTTAGTGATGATGCAGCGGGACCTACATCATTATGTCTAATGGGTATTTTAGCAACAAGTATCATCGCAGCCATTGTGGACACACTTCAAAAGCCAATAAAAAATGCCCTTGATATAAAGTCAAAAAATGAATGATTAACGGATAAGTAAGACTTCGGATTGTCAGCCAGGTGATTTAATTAACGGAGAACGATAACTCAATAATTATCATCATGACAAAGCTGCTGTGTTGAACGGCAGCTTTATTGCTAGTGACGGGCAGTATTTATTTAATAATTGGAATGTAACATTTAATATCTATTTTTAGTCAAATATTTATAACGAACGATATGAAGAGGTTCCGCAAATGGATAAACTAAAAAAAATTATTATTCCTGTTGTATTTATTGGAGTGTTAATCTTAAGTGGGTGTTCGAAGGATAACGTAGAGAAAAACACTCAGGCACCGGCAGACCCAGCACAAGTTAAAAACAACAATAAACCATCGTCTCTTTCTCCGACAAATACTCAAAGTCCAAGTCAATCTGTGAAACTAGAGGCCATAAAATATACGAATGAACAGTTAACACAAATATCAGAACTTGTGGAAAAAGAAGGCCTAGAGAATGTTTACCTGCCTAAATTAGCCGTTGAAGATAATCCAATTACCAATTTGGAAGTTCGGGATAATAAACTTATTCTTCAATACAAATACATGACGTTAGAACAACGCAAGAAGATTTGGGATGAGGTTAAGGATGTACAAATTAAGAAAGTCACACTAGCTAATGGGGTAACTGGAGAATGGATTAATGGTGAGGACTATTTACCAAAAAACAGATTCTTTAGATTCCAAATGAACGGAATGTATTTCATCCTGGATGATTACAGAAATTTGTCGGAAGAACAAGTACAAATAATTGCTGAATCGTTTGTTTCTCTTGATAAACTGAAAAACAATTTTTTATTAAACTAAAAGGTTCGATAGTGTGGAGCTGCCGCGAGGTCAGCTCTTCTTTGATGTTATTGAAGTAACGGGCAGCATTCCTATTATGAGGAAATACGAGGTTTGAGAAATAAAAAGGCTCCTTGGTATGATGTTTAAGGATCCAAAGCTGGCGAGCGAGTGGATCCAAAAACAAAACAAGGAGACTACAACATGCATTCTACTCAAAATGAAAGAATTAATCAAATCACTTATTCTACCTTAATTATCGGAGTCGACATTGCAAAATTCAGACATGTGGCGAGGGCTCAAGACTTCCGCGGGGTCGAGTTCGGGAAGCCCCTTACGTTTGAAAACAATCGAGAAGGCTTTGAATTATTCGTGAACTGGTTCCGGAGGATTTCAGCAGAGCAAGGCTTCTAGGACATTATTGTTGGGATGGAGCCAACGGGCCATTACTGGCTAAACCTAGCTCACTTTCTAAAAGAAATGCAAGTAAAATACGGTGTAGTGAATCCACTTCATGTGAAGAAAAGTAAAGAACTAGATGACAACTCTCCAACGAAGAATGATATTAAGGATGCGAAAGTGATCGCTCAGTTGGTCAAAGACGGGAGATACGCTGTACCGAGCCTTCCTCAAGGCGTTTATGCCGAACTGAGGGAAGCCATGAAAATTCGCGATCACCTTACTACCGACCTTTGCGTTGTGCAAGCGCGTGTCCATAATTGGCTAGATCGATATTTTCCAGAGTTTATGACGGTATTTAAGGACTGGGAGTGCAAGTCTACCATCCAAATGTTAAGCCTTTATTTACTACCGCATGAACTTGTTGATGTTCCAGAAGAAACCCTGCTACACCACCTGAGAGAGGTCGCTAAGCGAGGGTTTGGCCTGGCTCGAGTAAAGAATTTGAAAGAGGCAGCAAGCCGCTCAGTAGGCTTAAAACAAGGTGGAGAGCTAGCGAAAATGGAGCTAATGCTACTGCTGACCCAGTATGAATGGTTTAGCAAACTGGAAGAGTTAGAAACGAAGCTAGATGAACTGCTCGCGCAGATTCCCCATGTACAGCGGTTGTTGGCCATAAAAGGGATCGGCAGGGACACCGTTGCAGGGTTTCTGCTGAGGTAGGCGACATCGGTCAGTACCGTCATCCCAAGCAGATCACAAAGCTTGCTGGGTTAGGCTTGAAAACTAACTCATCAGGTACACACGCTGGACAAACGAAGATAACCAAGCGAGGTCGTAAACGTCTTCGTGCTTTGATCTTTCGAGTAATGATGCCGTTAGTTGCAAAAAACGCAGCCTTCAAGGCATTGCATGAGTATTACACGAAAAGAAAGTTGAACCCACTTAAGAAGATGCAATCTCTCATCGCGCTATGCAACAAGTTGATTCGAATCCTGTTTGGCATATTGAAAAAGGGACATGAGTTTAGTGAGGAAAAGATGATGCAGGATATCTCTCGGTTTGAAGAGTTGCCACAAGCTGCTTAGCTAACGAAATTCAGAAATAACGACCTAAGTAAAGATAACAAGAAGCACGGATGAGTCGGAACGACGTTAACATACGGACGAAGAGATCCTGTCGGGCAGCATATCTGACCTCCACCTCATGGACAGGTTGAATGAAGGAATGTGGGAGCGTAGACTCTGCGAGACATGGGAGGGTTTACCGCCATGAGCACATGTGGAGATCCAAAGGTGCAACCATACTTTACCACAGTAACCACAATTTACAGCATGTGGTTTAAGGGAAGAGCTTTTTTCACCTCTGTATACCCATATATTTCTTCACCTACAACTTAATTCCATTGGAAAGTTATCTGCTAACGAGTAATTAAGGTCTAAATCTGAGAAAACGAGAGCATTTATGAGCTGGGTGATTCTCCATAGAGGGAGTTTACGCTAATGAGTGGGAGTTAAAAAAGGAATTCAGTTGGTTCATTACGAATATGGAATACATTAGTGAGGTGATTTAATGTATGACTATATAAGCATCCATTCAAGTGATTACACGAAAAAAGTAAAGTCGGGGTATTTGGAAAAATACTTAATTAGTAATCTGGGTTTCGAAAAAGACAGGCACCTAACATTTTGCAAAGAACTTCATGGAGATCGAATCTGTTTAAGAGGCCTTCCCGCTGATCTGGATGGTAACTATGCGATTTATACATTAGATGGTGTTGAAGAGATAAACTTAATTGAAATCGATTTGCCTAGAAACATTAGCGGCATATTAGAACACGCCATTGCAAGCATTGCTATCGCCATTGCTAAAGAGTTCTCATGGATTATTGACGACGAAGAAGCAGCGGAGAAATTTAAACAAAAGGGGAGACCTGATTTAGCCGAACTATATGTGTTAGCCGAGGAACTCCGTAATCAGAACTAATAATTTGCAGCTTGTGAACATTATTCTAACGGGTACAATAGCTCAATAACTAAGGGGCACACTGTCGAGGATCTACGGCAAATGATTCCACAACGCGAATTTGATTTTACCACCCGCAAAGCTTTAAGGGATTGTCAAGGCGCAAAGTCAAAGAGCCGGGAAACGATGCCCGGCTTTTTCTGGGAATAAATCGATTAGAGATGAAGCTCCGAATGGTTACGGTAAAAGTCTGCCCATCGCTCCAAATGATTCGTCGTAATCAGCGCTGTCGGGTATTGTGCGGCAATGATCTCCATCTCTTGAATCGTTTCAATCGGCCAAGGACCTGAAATGACACCGTTCTCCGCTATCATTTCAGCATAGCGCGGAGTCACGAAACGGAAATGGATACCTAGAAAATCGCAATCGATTTCTTTTAGAAACGGAAAAACATAAGGCAGGCTGCCGGTGCATAACGCTCCGAGTCTAATGTCGGGGTTCAACTGCCTCGTCCGGATCAACGAGAAATGGTCGAACGAAATGATCCGCGAATGCTCGAGTGTATCGGTGCGTCGCACAATTTCAAGCACCTTTTCCTCCAACCCGGGATACAAATCGCCAGCCTGCTTCAGCTCGATGAGTATGTCCATCTTCCATTTGAGCAAATTCAGCGCCTCTTCCAGCGTAGGGATTTGCTCTGCTCCTTTGACGCGGAATTGCTTCAACTCCTCCAACGTATAGTCTCGAATGAACCCTTTGCCATTTGTCATTTTGTCGATCGTATAATCGTGCATTAGAACCGGAATGCCGTCCTTGCTCAAATGAAACTCCAGCTCCAGGTGTGTGAAATCCAATTCATAAGCTGCCTGGTAAGCGACCAACGTATTTTCCGGATATTTGACAGGGTATCCCCGATGTGCAATGCCTCTGATTTTCATAGTGATTCCTCCAATATTTAAATATAATCGTCCATGTGGAACACATAGGAGAACCCCATACACTGTTTATTCACAGTCGGCCTCTCATATTCCTCAAAAATGCGAACCAATAGCTGACCCGACTGCTTAATCATAAAAATACACTCTCACGCTCTTTATGTTTGCGAGGGTGTATTTTTTTAGTTGCGGAAGTTGCTCGAATACAAAGTATGGGCCAAAACAAAAGGGGAGTTATTAAAACAGTATCGCATTGAACAGAAAATGGGTTTATCAACCGCCGGCAAAGTGTCAAGCCCATTTAGCGAACGGGCAGGACCTCTAACACATCTCCATTTCTCTTTACCAAAAAAACAAAGAGGAGACTTAGCTTTGATGGCGAATGATAGTTATTAGTAATTAATAAATCAAATAGATATATAAATTAATTACACGGATGGAGCTACTTTTGTACTTCGAAATCATTGCTTGTAAATTGAAAACAAGGAGATGACTAACAAGTGAAAAAGAAACTGTTAACCCGCTGCTTCATCTGCCTGATGGCCGTGCAGCTTGCCGCGGGCTCTCTGCTGCCGCTCAGCAGCCCTGCAGCTGCAGAAAGCGCAGCCGCCGTCGAGGCGGCAGCTGGAATCCCCCGCATGCTCATTACTGAAATGGTCCCCGATTCGGGTGGAGACGATGCGCTGGGAGAGGATCCCTACGAGTATCTTGAGGTTTACAACAACAGCGACCAGTCGATCGACTTCAAGGACTATTCCATTTTATACAGGTATCCGGGAGAGCCCGGCCATGATTTGTTCTGGCGGCCTTACACCGATGCACAGATTATCATCCAGCCTAAGCAGGCTATGGTTTTCTGGGCGGTTACAACGTCAGGGGAGCCCAAGACGGTGGCTGACTTTAATCAGCATTTTCAAACCTCACTCGTTGAAAATAAAGACATTGTCCGGATTCCCGGTGGTCTTAACAACCTAAGGGAAAGAACCCTCGTGGTGGCGACTAATACTGGAACGGACATTGTGCGCGCCAGTTATAATCCGGGCGTGATTGATACGGCAGCAGATCTGAGTGTAGAGTACGGCGTTCCGGAAGCCGGCAGTCTTGATATGAAGAAGCTCAGCTCCAAGACGGTGCCGGCCTCCCCGGGAACCTTCAACCCGGCCAACGTACCAGCGGATCCTGTCCGCATTGTAGACGACCCTACCCCACCGACGGTCAAAGATCTTACGGATCCCTCGGGCATTGACCTGATCAAACCGATTGAGCTGATGGCTGAAGCGGCGGATGACCGTCTGCTTGCATCCGTTAATCTGTACTATAAATCCAACAAGACACCGAATTATAAAATGGTAACCCTACCGCGCGGCGCGGACGGACACTTCCGCTACTCGCTGGAGAAGATGGAATGGTTCGGGAGCCCGACGCTCGACTACTATTTCCAAGCGTCCGATACCTTCCACGTAACGTCAACAGCACCGAGAACGCTCAGCTTGGCTGGGAATGAGAAAAGCCCAGCACTGAACGTTCTTGATGGCGATGTTCTGTCCGGTGAGAGGGTTCTGATCGGTTCTTCTGCTACCGAAGGCTCCATGTCGCTATCGATTGACGGCCAACCAGTCAGTCCAACGGAACGAGCCCTCGAGAAAACGGCTTATTTCGTTTTTGAAGCGGACGACATCAATATAGGGCAGAACGTGACCACCATGGGCAGCGAGACGCTTCACTTGATTCCGTTCCAAACCCAGGATTACAAAACCATGGTAGTGGCGGTACGGCCCGATTTGTTCAAGTACGGTCAGGCGAATCCGATTGCCTTGCGCGCGGGTTCAGCAACCCGGCCTTATTATGAGGACCAGCCGGAGCCTGGCCTGGATGATTTCAATATCCGCAATGTCCGACTTGTTTTGGCGGACGGTACGGTCATCCGCGACCCGAAGTACGCTAATCCGGCAACCATACTTGACATGGGAGATAACGGACGCTTCCTTCCGGTAGTGTACTTCAACTTCACGATTCCCGAGCACTATTGGGATGGAATCTCTTACCGATGGAATACCGCAGCAGCCACTGATGGACCGCATCGGGTCGAGGTGTCGCTACCTGACGGCAGCAAGAACACAGCCAACGTGAAGGTAGATAACCAAGGACCGGTGGTGAGTACGA
This sequence comes from Paenibacillus sp. UNC451MF, assembly GCF_000686845.1. Lineage (GTDB taxonomy): Bacteria > Bacillota > Bacilli > Paenibacillales > NBRC-103111 > Paenibacillus_S. The sequence continues at coordinate 6,895 of NZ_JMLS01000059.1, forward strand.
ATATTACGGAAGGCAGTAGTTACAAAGGGGCTTTTGAGATACGAGCTTCCGCATCGGATACGGCTTCCTCCGTCAAATCCTTTGAGGTGAAGCTGGACGACATGCTCATTGAGGTTCCGTATTCTACCTCCTCCGCGGCCCTCACTCCGGGGGAGCATAATCTTGTGTTTAAGGCTGTAGACGCCGGGGGCAAAACGACGGAGAAAACGATCAAGTTCACAACTCCTGTAGAGCTTCCGGTTATGCCGCTCCTGGCAGCGCCGGCGGACGGAGCACAGGATACGGACACGAACGTGAGCCTACAGGTATCGGTTTCCGATCCGACCGGAGACCCGCTGAAGGTGAAGTTCTTTAAGGGGCAAAAGATCACCGCCGCGGACGCGGGAGTGACCGCTTACAAGCATACGGCTGATGTGGAGCCTCCTTTGACCTTGACGAGTCCGGGAGAAACGCAGCTTACCGCCGAAGAACAAACAGTCGTCGGAGCCTCCGATGACCGTTACGTCACTACGGACTCGACTGAACAGTTTCCTTATCAGCGCTTTGAAGTGGAAGCGGGGGCGGAAACCGGTGCCGGTGACCGTCTCGAGCTAATCTGGGAAGGGCATTCGCTGAAGGGTCGTAAAGTTGGTTTGTACGCATGGAATTATACTGCAGAGAAGTGGGATTCACTGGCGTCCACGGTGGCTGTTTCCGAGGAAGACTTTACCCTCTCTGCAGCGGTGGACGGCGGCAGTTATGCAAGAAACGGCAAAGTTCAAGTCCTGATTCAGGACGAGATTCCGCGTCGTGAGCAATACGATTTTACCTTTGCCTCTATACCGGACACACAGATCTACGCGGAGATTCAACCGGAGTATTATGAGTCTCAAGTCAATTTCCTGCGCGATGCCAAAGAATCAATGAACATTCAATATGTGATGCACGTGGGGGACGTTGTAAACTCCGCAGGCATCAAAGGGCAGTGGGAACGAGCGGATAAGTTCATGAAGGTGGTGGAAGACGCACAAATTCCTTGGGGCGTAGTCGCGGGCAATCATGACGTGTTCGACGGAGGAGCGACGTCAGTGCCGGATTACTCAGAATTCTCGAAGTATTTCGGAGAGAACCGCTTTAAAGATAAGCCTTACTATGGAGAGTCGTACAAAGAGAACAAAGGTCACTATGACCTGATCTCCGCGGGCGGGAACGATTTTATTTTCGTGTATATGGGTTGGGGCTTGAATGATGAGGATATGGGCTGGATGAACAGCGTTCTGAAGCAGTATCCGGACCGTAAAGCGGTCATTGTGGTTCATGAATATTTGCAAAATAATGCAGCGAGATCCGCAGCCGGCAACCAGATCTATCAGAAGGTAGTAGTGCCGAATCCTAACGTATGGATGGTCATGAGCGGTCATTTCACCGGAAGTTCGCTGCGTACCGACCAGATTGACGATAACAAGGACGGACAGCCTGATCGCAAAGTGTACCAGATTCTTAATGATTACCAAGGTATTCCGAACGGCGGAAACGGATATTTGAAGCTTCTGCATTTTGATACGGAAACGGATACCGTCTATGTTAATACTTATTCACCGTATTTGGACGATTACAATCATTACGATCCGAGCAAGGACGAGTTCAAGCTTTCGGTGGACCTGAAGCCGATGGTGAAAAGAGTGGCTACCGACTCGTTGGCGGTAAAAGTGTACTCTAACGAGGCGATCGGATCGGCGCAGGCGACCAGCGGTTCCACAGCCACGGTCAACTGGAATGGCCTGAAAGGCAGTACGAATTATGAATGGTACGCATTAGCGGAGGACAGCTTCGGCGGACGATCGTACTCGGATATTTGGTCTTTCCGCACCCGCCTTACCGTTGAAGCGCCACAAGGCGTGAAGGCGGAAAACGTGACCACGGGTTCAGCGCAGCTGAGTTGGTCCCCGGTAACGGCTTCCGACGGAAGCAGCGTGACCTACCAGGTGTACGGCAGTAATAGGGTCATCTCCACGGTGACAGGTACCGTGTACAATTGGACGGGACTGGAGCCGGATACGTCGTATACGTTCCAGGTCAAAGCCGTGCATTCGACGGGAGCGATATCAGCACTAAGCGAACCGGTAAGTTTTAAGACATCGATCGACCTGCCTGCTCTGCAGAAAGGACTACAACGTTTTATTGCCTCCGGCAAGGTTACCCATCCACTGGCCATACAGCTGGAGAACGCGCTGAGTCAGGCGGAGAGCCATTTGCGGAAGGGACAGCAGGATCAGGCAGCCAAGAAGATCGAGGACTTTATTAAGCACCTCGGTAATAAAGCACATCAAGAATTGGCGTCAGCGGACGCCAGGCAGTGGCTGAATGATAAAGCTGAGGTCCTGCTTCGCGTCTGGGGCAGATAACCTGCCCGCAAGGTGCAAATGAACGAAAAGCCCCTGGAAGATTTCTCAGATCTGAACTGCACCCCTTATAGTGGACATTGGTAAAATACCCTGGTGTTAATAACCGATGAAAACTGTAGGGGGTGCTTTTCGTTATGGCAAAAAAGGGGCAAAAGCTCACGACGTATAGCTTTGAGATAAGGAAAAAAGCAATAGAAATGCGACTTCAAGGGATGACAAAAGCGAAAGTGGCGGAAGAGTTGGGGATTGCTGATGTTGGACGACTAAAAGTATGGATGCGCAGTTATAAACAAATGGGGGAGTTTGGACTC
>NZ_JMLS01000060.1 GCF_000686845.1 Paenibacillus sp. UNC451MF
CCTCACCAGCTTACTTGGTGATTGCAGCGTGAAATTCTTTTACCCTTTTACAACAACTTTCGTAGAGCTGCGGCTCAACCGCGAGCCACTTCCACTGCAAGGAAGCAACAAGGTATGTTGGTTTCTTAAGTCCGATATATCGTAACACGAAAAAGCGGCAGGCCCGAGAACATCTGACCAGCCGCTTTTTCGTGTTACTAGTTCATACTGTTATTACAGAAATTCCGCGATCTTGCAACTGCTCGAGCGTATCCTTAGCGATGCGACGATCCGTAATAATGACATCGACTTCCGACAAATCGGCTACATGCGTGAACGCTTGTATCCCAAATTTACTGGAATCCACCAGAAGAATGACTTCATCCGCCATACCGATCATCCGCTCTTTGATGCGGGCTTGCAGCTCGTTAGATTCGCTAATTCCGCGGTCAAGATGAACACCTTTGCAAGACAAAAACAATTTGTCTACGTGATAGGTATCCAGAGAACGTTCAGCCAATGGTCCAACATAAGATAGAGAACGCTGAGCCAATAAGCCGCCTGTCGAGATCACTTCGATCTTCTCTTTACTGCTCAGCTCCGTTGCGACCTTGATTGAATTGGTAAGGACGGTCAGAGGATGATCAGGTACTTCCGCAGCCATATACCAAGCCGTAGAGCTGGCATCAAGAAGAATTCGATCCTTCGGGGCAATCCGCTTGATCGCTGCCTGGGCAATCCTTTTCTTCTCTTCGGCGTAGGTGATTTCCCGTTCAAAATAAGGAATTTCCGGTTGTTGGTCGTCCTTTATACTTACAGCCCCACCATGCGAGCGGGTAAGACGACCTGCTTGTTCCAAGCGGTCCAGATCACGGCGAATCGTTTCTTCCGTAACCTGAAAGAGCTCGCTAAGCTCGGAAACTCTTATAGCGCCTCTTTGATTAACCACACTTACAATTTTCTCATAACGCTCCGCAGCTAGCATAGATGACCTCTTTTCACTGACTTTATTCTGCAATCCGTGTCAGCTTAACAAATCTGTCATAGGCATGACCCCACAGCTCTTGCTCTTCAGGCTTATATTCAACAATCGGGAAAGAATCACGGATAGCCTGGCGAGCTTCCCAAATATCGTTAAATACGCCTTGGGCGATCCACTGAACAGCCATATTTCCGATAGCACTGCCTTCCGAAGGCCCCGCCCATACCGGCTTACCAATGGCATTCGCCGACCATTGGCAAAGCAGTGTATTTTGAATTCCACCACCGACCATGTGCAAACCATTGAATTGTTGCTCCGATAAACGTTCGGTCATTTCGAATACAAATCGATATTTCAGTGCCAAGCTTTCCAAAATGCATCGAACGATTTCACCAACCGTCTCCGGTGCCTGTTGCCCTGTTTCACGGCAATATTGAGCTATTCGAGCAGGCATGTCGCCCGGAGCTAAGAATAAGGAATGATCTGGATCAATGAATGCACCGAACGGTTTAGCTGCACCAGCCAGCTGCACCAATTCCGGGAACGAATACGATTGGCCTGCTTTCTCCCACACGCGGCGGCTTTCCTGAAGTATCCACAAGCCCATAATATTTTTCAGCAAGCGATACGTCCCCTCAACTCCGCCTTCGTTCGTAAAATTGAGCTTCTGAGCCGTTTCATTGATAACGGGCTCTTGAACTTCGGTTCCCATCAAGGACCATGTCCCACAGCTCAAGTAAGCGAAAGAACGGTCCGTTGCCGGTACAGCTGCCACTGCAGAGCCTGTATCATGCTCAGCTACTGCATAGACAGGGATCGATGGGATTCCGAGTTCATCGCATACCGAAGCTTGCAGCATACCTGCTTCGCTTCCAGGCTGTAACACGTCGCCGAACCAAGAGTCTGGTAAATCCAGCTGCTTCAAAAGCTCCTTATCCCAATTCCCTTGGACAGGATTATATAACTGGGTTGTGGTAGCATTGGAAAATTCGTTGTGCATCTCTCCTGTCAAGAAGTACCGCAGCAGATCTGGGATCATTAGAAAACGGTTGCCTTCTTGCAGCCAAGGAGAATTAGCTTGTTTGAGAGCAAAGAGCTGGAAGATCGTATTGAACTGAAGGAATTGAATGCCCGTTCTGCCGAAAATTTCGGATGCAGGAAGCTCAGTGAACAACTTCTCCATCATATTTTCCGTATGGCGATCCCGGTAATGATAAGGATTACCGATCAGTTCACCATTCTTTCCTATAAATCCAAAATCAACCGCCCAGGAATCGATCCCTATGCTTGAGACTTCAATCCCTTTGTTCTTGGCAATCAGCAGCCCTTGCTTGATTTCATGGTATAAACGTAAAATATCCCAATGCAGGCGGTCGCCCACCTGCACTGGATCATTGGAAAACCGGTGAAGCTCCGTGATCTCGATCTTGCCATCTATCAAACGGCCAAGCATCGCTCTCCCGCTGCTTGCCCCCAGATCAAAAGCAATAATGTTTCCCAAAGGTATCACCCTTATTCGTTAATTAGTTTCCGCGTTTAAGCAGCACTTCTTGCTCGTAGGTTTTTACCTCTGCAAGCCATTCTTCGCGTACAGGAACACCTTTGGAGGCGCAGTAGTAATCCCAAACGGCACCGTAAGGATAAGATTTGAACTCTTCCGTTAAAGCCAGACGAGTGGTGTAATCTCCCTCCAGCTCCGCTTTCTTCAATGCTTCCACTGGATCTAACATAGCACGAAGAAGAGCTTTGATCGTATTGCGTGTACCGATAACCCAAGCGGCAACACGGTTGATGCTCGCATCGAAGAAATCAAGGCCGATATGTGTTTTTTCTAGCAGTCCGCCGCGAACCAATTCCCGGCCGATATCAATCAATTCATCATCTAAGGTTACTACATGATCGCTATCCCATCTCATTGGACGGCTCACGTGCAGCAGAATGCCATCCGTGAATAAAGCAAGCGACGATAATTTATTAGAAATAACCTCTGTCGGATGGAAGTGTCCGGCATCCAGGCAGATCAGTTTGTTATTTTGAATGCCATATCCCATATAGAATTCGTGGGAGCCTACAACAAAAGCTTCGGACCCAAGACCGAACAGCTTGCTTTCAACCGCATCCAGATTGTAAGCCGGATTGATTTCTTCTGCAAATACTTCGTCTAATGCCGATTTCAAACGTTGTCTCGGAGCCATACGGTCTGCCGGAACATCCTTATAGCCATCCGGTACCCATACATTCGTTACGCAAGTTTGACCCAGCTGCTCGCCGAAGTAGGCGCCGATTTTTCTGGAGGCTTTGCAATGGTCGATCCAGAATTGACGAATATCAGGATTAGGATGACTCAGTGTAAATCCGTCCTTGGAATTCTCATGAGAGAAACAAGTCGGGTTGAAGTCCAAACCCAAGCCTTGGCTCTTAGCCCAATCTGCCCATCTCTCAAAATGCTTTGGTTCCAGCTTATCCAGCTCTACTTTTTCCTCAGTATCCGCATAGATGGCATGAAGATTTACTTTGTGCTTCCCTGGAATTAAAGAGAAAGCTTTCTCCAAGTCTGCACGAAGCTCCTCAGGAGTGCGCGCTGCTCCCGGATAATTCCCGGTAACGGAGATTCCGCCTGTCAGATCCTGATCCCGATTTAGGAATCCTTTTACATCGTCGCCTTGCCAGCAGTGCATGGAAATTTTGATTTTCTCCAGCTGCTCGAGCACTTGATCGACATCGATGCCATGGGCCGCGTACAGCTCTTTAGCCAATTCATAATTGGCTTGAACGTTTTTATCCATTTAGACAACTCCTCAACATTGTTTATTTGATTGGGTAAGCTATGACCGACATAAGAGCGTTCTCAGCCTGAGTCGCATCCAAACGGCTGTATTGCACAATAATAGGGATGTTGCTCTTCACTTCAATCGCATAGGGAACGCCGACGGGTATGTACGTCCCTTCATTGTTTAATGAGCTCGTGCGGATATGCTTCGTACGGCGTGCTGGAACGACTTCCGCGATATTCTCTATCGGATCGCGATCCTCAAAGAAGATGGTAATGGTAAGCTCGGCATCCTCCGATGCGGTGTTCAATACACAAATCGATTCATGGCTGGTCAACGCCCCGGAGCTGAGCTCCGGGATGTAACCGTCAGGAATGATCCATACCTTTTCCCCTGTAGCCGATGGCATGTGATACGCCTCCTTCAAATGATATCCATATGATATGGTTGAAGATGATTAACGAGTAAACGCGGCAGGTACGCCTCCATCGATGGTCAGCATGCAGCCTGTTGTTTTTTCCGATTTCGAAGAAGCAAAGAATGCGATGCCTTCCGCAATATCACGCGGGTAAATATTCACAAGCAAGGTAGTGCGTTTGCGGTAATGCTCTTCCAATTGATCCGGTTCAATGCCGTATGCAGCGGCACGTTCATTACGCCAGCTTCCGTTCCAGATCGCAGAGCCTTGAAGAATAGCATCCGGCAAAATCGTGTTAACGCGAATACCGAATTCTCCGCCCTCTGCAGCGATACAACGTGCAAGATGAGCTTCCAATGCTTTAACTGCACTGTAAGCCGAAGCACTCTTACCGGCATAAACCGAGTTTTTGGAGCCGATGAAGACCATGTTACCGCCGATAGCTTGTTCCTTCATCATAATGAACGCCTCACGGGCAACGAGGAAGTAGCCTGTTCCGAGCACGTTCATGTTCAGATTCCATTCCTTCAAGGACGTTTGGTCGAATGGGCTGGAGGTGGCAAGACCGGCGTTGTTAACAATAATATCTACACCGCCATAAGTAAGTGCCGTTTCTGCATAAGCAGCTTTGATCATCTCTTCGCTTGTTACATCCATCTTAACCGCGATAGCACGATTCTCGCCATACTTCGCATTGATTTCGGAAGCTACATTCTCTGCACCTTCAAGGTTAAGATCTGCCAGCACAACGTGCGCGCCTTCAGAAACTAAACGACGTGCCGTTTCGCTACCGATTCCGCCAGCTCCGCCGGTAATGAAAGCAATTTTACGTGAAAATTCAGCTTCTGCTGGAGCCAAGGACAATTTGTAAAGCTCAAGCGGCCAGTACTCCACGTTGTAAGATTCATTTTCACTAAGAGATACGAATTGTCCAAGTGCCGTAGCGCCTCGCATAACTGCAATCGCACGGTGATACAAAGCACCACTTACTTGAGACATTGCCCAGCTTTTTCCGGTATTGATCATACCAACGCCAGGAATGAGGATAACGCGCGGCGCAGCTTCGAACATAACGTCGCCTTCATTTTTGTTGCGGTCAAAGTAGGCTTTGTACTCTTCTTTATATGCAGCAATACTTTCTTTTAATTTCGCTTTCAGTCCGTCGATATCGTCCGCGTTAGGCGTCCAATCGATGAACAATGGAACAACCTTCGTATGGACAAGATGATCCGGGCAAGCAGCTCCAACTTGAGAAAGTGCTGCAGAGTTTTGTCCGCCTACGAATTGCAGTACGTCTTCAGCATCGTCGAAGGAAAGAATCATTTTCTTAGCGTCGCTAACAGCTCCGCGGATTGTAGGCATCACTTGTGCAGCAACGCTTCTGCGCTCCTCTGCAGTCAAAGCTCCATGCTTCACGCCACCAAAAACTTTAGCTTCATTAATTCGTGCTTCGATAAAGCTTTCCGCTTCAGTGATGATTTTAATCGTTTGAGCATAAGCCTCTTCAGAAGTTTCGCCCCAAGTAACAAGACCGTGCTTCTCCATAAGAACAAGTTCAGCCTTAGGATTATTTAATACGCCTTCAGCAATCATTTTGGATAATTTGAACCCTGGACGGATATAAGGAACCCATACGAAACGATCTCCAAAGATTTCACTAGCTAACTCTTTGCCGTTATCTGCGCAACAAAGGCTGATGATGGAATCCGGGTGGGTATGATCTACGTGCTTAAATGGAAGAAATGCATGAAGCAAAGTTTCAATAGAAGCGCGAGGATGTTTGGCATCAATCATGCAGTTCGCCAGGTATGCGACCATTTCTTCATCTGGCATTTCGTCTTTCTCGAACAAAGGACGAATATCATCCATGCGCAAACCAGTAAAATTAGACGCCTTCATAGTAGCAAGGTCGGAACCGCTGCCTTTCACAAACATAACTTCTACGTCACGACCGCGGAAATCCTTTACGATCGTTTTACTGGAGGTATTCCCGCCACCGTAATTACATACACGACGATCAGTACCTATCAGATTAGAGCGGTAAACCAATTGATCGAGACCTGTAACTTGTTCTGCTGCTTTAGATGCTTCCCACAAACTTTGTACCATGATTATACCTCCGCTTAGATGTTTATTTTGTTTTGTTTACATCTTATCATATTTGTTTATTTTTGAATACCATGTTTTTTAACTTAAAACAAAACAAAACAAAAACAATGAAGGATCTGTAAATTGGGGAATCCTATTAAACTGTTCTGAATAAACAAGGGTTAAATAGTGGTTTGTAGAGGGTACCGGCATTGGTTTCGTATAACTAAAAGAGGCAGCCTTAGGACGAAAATAATTCCCAGACTGCCTCTGTTATATGATGCCTTCGAATTCATAGAAAGGGGATACCCCACCTCCCGATTTCATCCAGTTTTTTCAACACTTGATCCCCTTATAACAAGGGGTTACTTTTAGTTCTTTTTTTTCTTTTTTGTTTTTAAAATCATAAAAATAGAAACACCAACAGAAATTAATATAAAAATAAGGATCAATGGTAGCACAGGACTTCCTACAATAAAGTAAGTATCATTATACTGATAATTCTCATTAGCCAATATCATTGTTCAACCCCCGAATTATAACAATAGCTTCCGCTATTTTCACGAAATCTGTATTTAAGCGAATCTATTACGTAAAAAATGCACTCCTTGGGTACATCGGATTCACCGGAGGCTTTTCCAACGTCTATTCCAAAGAGTGCATTTCTTCTAAAAATCAGAGATGTCGTAAGCTGTGCTATTAAGCCACTTCTTGCTGAACCTGCTCCTGACGGATCGAGGTGACATATTGTTTGCCTTTGGCAGCATCGTACTGCCCTTCCCACTTGGACATGACAACCGCGGCGAGTGAATTGCCTAACACGTTTACTACAGTGCGCGCCATATCAAGAATCCGGTCGATTCCGGCAATGAAGGCAAGTCCTTCAACTGGAATGTTGACGGAACCGAGTGTTGCAAGCAGTACGACGAAGCTGACTCCAGGTACGCCGGCAATCCCTTTAGAGGAAACCATCAGCACAAGCAGCAGCGTAATCTGCGAGCTGATCGGCATATGGATGCCATACATTTGCGCTATAAATATAGCGGCGAGAGCCTGATACAGCGTTGAACCGTCGAGGTTGAACGAGTACCCCGTCGGTATGACGAACGAAGTAATCGCCTTAGGACAGCCGAACTTCTCCATTTTCTCCATGATTTTGGGAAGAACGCTCTCCGAGCTTGCCGTAGAATACGCTAGGAGCAGCTCGCTTTTTAGAATACGAATGAGTGTAAAAATACTGGTGCCGCACATTTTGGCGATAATGCCGAATACCACGATGATGAAAAAGAACATAGCTCCGTACACGGACAAAACCAGCTTACCGAGTGGAATAAGTGATGTGATACCGAATTTGGAAACGGTTACTCCAATCAGAGCAAAAACGCCAATAGGAGCGAAATTCATGATTTTGTTTGTAACCCAGAACATAGCATCGGCAACACCTTCAAAGAAACGAATGACCGGCTTGCCTTTATCCCCGATAGCCGCAAGGCCCAGTCCAAACATAACCGAGAAGAAAATAATCGCGAGCATATCGCCTGCTGCAAGTGATTGAATAATATTAGTAGGAACAATGTTGACGATCGTGTCCATGAAATTATGGCCAACTTTTTCGGTAGTTTCTACATATTTATGGATATCCGATTTGACCAAATGAGACATATCTACCCCTGCGCCCGGCTTGAACACATTAGCTGCAAGCAGTCCGACCACAATAGCAACGGTAGTGACGATTTCGAAGTATAGAATCGACTTGCCGCCGATTTTACCTAGCTTCTTCATATCCCCTACTCCAGCTACCCCGACGATCAAGGTGGAGATGATGATCGGAACGACGATCATTTTGATCAAGCGAATGAAAATATCGCCTACCGGTTGAAAATAGGTTGCAATATTAGGATTTCCATAAAACAAAGCACCGATAACAATCCCTAAGGTCAGACCTATAAAAATTTGCGGTGCCAGTCCAATTTTTTTCATTATCCTATGCCTCCCTTAAAGATAGTAAAGTAAACGTTTTCTTTATTTTAAGAGAGCATCTACGCCATTCTACAAAAATCTACGCCGTATGTTTAAAAAAATATTAAGATTCGAAAAATAGGGAAAACTTCTGTACAATAAGCTAGGCTGTTAATGAGCTATAGGAAGTGCTGTCCTTGAAA
>NZ_JMLS01000061.1 GCF_000686845.1 Paenibacillus sp. UNC451MF
GATATAACAGACGGATCACTGCTGCTATACGCGACAGAAGCTTGTGTCAGGTCGGCCGGCGAACCGTCCTCCTTTGTCCCGCTAATCGTCAGACCGGTGCTCGTTCCAACCTTTAGCACATCCGGCCCCACTATAGAAGCCTGAATGCGATCAAGCTGCGCTCCATTGAACATATACTCCTTGACGGCCAGATAAGGATGAACCTCCGGATCGCTTCCCTCTTTGCTGCTGATTGTCGTGTATAGACCAGGGCTGCTTTGAGTGATCGCAAAGCCTGCTTTGTGATCACCCGTATGCTGTGTGCGAACATAGTCGGTCACATTAACGTCAGCCCAACCAGCGGTCTCATTCGCGTCAAAGGACCCAAGCCGCAATCCAAACTGGGGCCTATTGAGCCAAGCAATACTTCCTGCTCCAGTTTCTGTCCAATCATTCTGCAGCACTGCATAAACATCATTCTGCACAGTTACACCTTGAGGATCTGATACACCCCCGTACACCTTCAATGCCGCAGCATCGATTTCACCACTAAGGGAATCCAGGTTGAATCTCAAGAAGGTCTCCTGCACAGGATCACCACCATTCACAGCGAGTAACGGAGATGTACCGAAGCTCGCGTTTGGATTGCCTTTATCCACATAAGCATCCGCTACAGGATAAAGCTTCTTATCCGGACGCATCAGGCTAGGGTCATAAGCAATCCTGATCGTGTGTGTGCTGCCTTGTGAACCAGCGGTATTCACAGCAATTTTAACGGGGGACATATTTAATACCGTGATGGACGGGTCTTGACTGATCACACTGGTCCCGGCCTTGCTTAGCTCCACAATGATTTGTTCCTGAGCCTGTGTCGGATCTGATATGGAAACAACAAGCTGGTCTGATTCTTCTTTGACGATGATAGAGGCGGGCTGATAGGTCTTTAAATATTCCACACGCCCTGGCGCCCAAAAATTAGCGCCGATGATCCCAAGCTTGTTCTCACGGACTGCTTGAACCTCTTCCGTATTTTTAACGATCTGAATATCCGGAGTCTCGCTATATGCAGCGGTTTGCGCAGCATCTCTCTTCGGCAGTAAAACATAGGCATACTCCTCCCGATTTGGATTGACCCCGTGGTCAAACCAAAGGTTCAGGAAATGATTAGTGATGGACGCAGGAGTGCCTGAATTTTGATTAATGTCACTCCATGCCCCCGTTCGCTTCTCCCGCAATCCCTTGATCTGTGCACCGCCCGGAAAATAATAGCCGATATCCGAGTCCGGCGCTTTACCAGCCAGATGCGCCCAGTTCGTCCCGCTCATCGTTTCAGCAGATCCCTCAGTCCCCAGCTTAACCGCTCCGTTGACCGTCAGAACATTATTTCCTGTCTGGTTCAATTTGCGGTTTTCTACAATGGTTTCAATCGTCCGATTCTCATTGCTCGTAATTCCCGCTCCCAGAGCGACGATTTCGTCATCAAACATGAACCAGGACTTTTTCGCGGTCAGTTGGTTCCCATCAGCATCTAGGTCGAGACCCGCAATGCCATACACATCTTCCATCACCGAGCCGCCAGCCCAAAGGTTCGAAGCGGCGTAATTAGCAGAAGTCTGAGCGAGCCGTTCTCTAGTATCTACGGTAGTGCCCGGAAGTCGATAAGGATTGACAGTTGCCCAAAAGTCGTCGCTGTACTGCGACTGATCCCCATTATACAAATAAGTCATCCCGTCTGATGTATACCAGCCCTTTAGATTCTCCTTGTTGATGGACTCATATTTGAACGTTCGGCTTGAGGATAGGCTTAATCCAAACGCAAAGTCTTCGGTATGATGCACGACCCGATCCATTGCTGGAAAGACTTTGTTCAACATGAGCTTATCCCCCGCTGGGATAGCTGGATTAAGGATCAGCGCTTTAGCTTCACTAATGATGCCCAGATTTGCATTGCCAATATAATTGCGATAGCCATCATTCAAAATCCATTTTTTCGCCATTCGTTCAAAGTCTAATTTGTCAGCTGGACTAGCAGATTTTGCTAATTGGATGATGGCTGAAATCGTTAAATGGCCGATCACATGATCCTGCGACTGGAGTCGTGAAACTTCCCGCCCGCGAACCATGTCCATGAACGCGCCGTTATAGATAAGCGGTTCAAATGAATCCTTTACCCAACGGTACACGTTTTGCTTATTCGGATCGGTGATCTCCCAGGGTGAACCGTTCAGCATATACATGATGTTGGCGATTGTGCCAAGCAACGCCTTACCGTACCCTCCATTATAAGGATGCTTGTTATGCTGAATGAATGAACCATCCTCATAAAAACCGTCCCCACTGTTCACATACAGGAATACATCACTGAGGCCGTCGCGCGCTGCGACGATTGAATCTCCATCTCGATTCAATACTCCACTGAGCCCGAGAACAGTGGATCGCCACACTCTGTTCGCTCCTGTATCGCTTGGCTTGACGGCAGGGGAAAATTTGAGAACGGCTCGTGAGAACTTGTCGACCTGCTCAACGGATAACGCATCAAACATGATAACCATAATATCGTTCAATTCCATGGGAGTTCCCAATTCCCAATCCCACCAATTGTCGTAGGCTGTTTTCGTTTCGTTGTAACGGTTCACGTACATCCATTCCAGTGCGCTTACAATGTCATCACGTAGTGCTTCATCACCGTAAAAAGGCGATCCGATGACCCCATAGGCCTTCGCCATCGTTTTGATCCGGTTATAATTGCTTGTTATGTGAGCCGATGCGGTCGTGCTCGTCAGATCGTCCCAAAGACTGGTGCGTTGAGGCGATTTATTCATGGTGTCCCACTGACCGGTTCCATTGCTGTTTGTCGCCGCTGCCGCAGTTGAGTCAATTAGCTTGTGGACATCGGGATCATTCGGATCATTAAAAGCTCCTCCAGTCAAAATTTCCTTCCATTTCGACCTCATCAGATCAAAAATCGTTACTCGTTTCAGCACGGGCAACCAACCCTTCCCCTGCCAATGGCAGGTATCCAGCAAGTAGTACCATTATCACTAAAGCGCTTACGATTTTTGCCGTCTGTCTTCTCATCATCCTACCTACTTTCATCATCGAATAAAGCAGGGAAGATGAACGGCTTCCGTTCACTCCCCTACAAATAAAACGTACGTTGGTACCGCCAGCCTGAAGTTTAAAGCGAAGGTCGCTCCGTAACACGAAATAAGCTCCGTGCTGACCTCCTGCCGCGTGCGCTCTATCTCTTGACGAGATCATCAAGAAAAGATTCGATGGCGCGGATGGACTTGCCCTGCGCTTCCGTACTTGCTCCGTAGCCAAAACCATGACCGACACCATGCAGCACCTCCAAGCGGGAGGAAATACCCGCGACAAGCAGTCTCTCGTGGAATCTCTTCGTATCCTCCAAAGATGTCGTCGTATCACAATCCCCCTGGAGGAGAAGAAACGGGGGCTCCCCTCCTCGAATTCTATGCAGAGGCGAAGCTTCAAGATATGCCTGCTGCATCATCTCGAACGGTCCGCCCATAAAGCGCTCCACGAATGGCCTTCGAAGTTCAAGCGTTGTAACCGGACAATAGCAGATTACCCCATACGGCCTTGTCTCCAAGTCAACCAGCTTCTCCGTTACGCCGAGTTCCTCATGTGGCGTAATCATGGCCAGCATGGCTGCCAGATAGCCCCCGGATGAAGAACCGATCGCAACAACTTTGTCCGCCGCCAAGCCAAGCTCACGGTTCCATTGTTTCATCCGTTGCATGGCGAGCCTTACATCCTCTATTTGTACGGGATACCGATAGTCAGGCGTGAGCCGATACCCCGTCGATGCAGTTGCAAAGCCGCGTTCAGCAAAGTAAACCGCCACATCCCGCCAACTCTCCTTCCCTCCTTTCTCCCAGCCTCCACCATGGATAAAAAGCAAACTAATCGGGGCCAGCCGCTGAGTCGGAAGAAAAAAGTCGATCCTGCAGCGCTTTTGGTTGTATTCTGCATAGCACACTTCCCATGTATGGTACAAGATGCAATACTTCCTTCCTTAGGTAAAATTGGTTACTGCTCCTCAATTGTTCTATCGGTAAAGCAGGCCGCGTGTTCGGTTGCTTAACTCTGGCTAATGAGAAGGCCTTCGACCTGTCGTCAGAGCAAGAGACCTATGTTATCATAGGGATACATAACTTGTACGAAGGATGGTGTTTGTTATGCCCGTGGAGTATTTAAATTCCTCGCTGCCGATCCGGATTAGGCATGCCAGCTACATGCCTCCTGTGAATATGCCCCATTCCCATATCGATCATGAAATCTACTACTTTCACTCGGGAAAGTGCAACTTCATCATCGGAAGTCAATTTTATGCGCTGGAGCCCGGCGACTTGATTCTCATGAACGGTTTGACATGGCACAGTGCCAATATCAATCCGGCTTACGGATACGAAAGGACCATCGTTCATTTCAATCCGGACTATTTACATAGCTGGATTCCGAGGGCTTTCTCCATAAACATATTGCAACCGTTTTCATGCATCAAGCATTACCGCTTCTCCTTAAAGGGGCAAATGCGCGAGGAATTTGAGGCCATACTTCAGAAGCTTGAGCGGATGCAGCATACCGCCGATCCGATCGAGAAGCACCGGTTCCACGTGAGTTTGCTCGATTTTTTTCTGCTCCTTTACGAGCTTTGCGATCTTCCCGATTCGGTATCCTCTCCGGTACTCTCCACCAAGGAGAACAACGTTCAGCAGTTGATGGCCTACCTAGATAGGCATTATGCCATGGATCTCCATTTGGATGATTTGGGGAAGCATCTTCACTTAGACCGTCATCATTTATCTAAAGTGTTCAAGGAGGTTACCGGAATGACGGTTTTTCATTACTTGACCCATTTGCGAATCAACCATGCCAAGGTCAAACTGAGCTTGGATCCAACCCTTACCATTACGGACGTGTCTTATCAGACCGGGTTCAAGCATCATGCCCACTTCAGCCGGGTATTCAAGCAACTCGTCGGCTGCTCCCCAGACCAATTCCGTAAATCCAAGCTGTCTAGCTGATTTAGCGGACAATGATTAGTGGTAACGCCTGAACGGGGAGTGGCTTTCCTTGAATGCCTCTCCCCTTTTTGCCATCGGTCAAGTTCTCCTTTATTTGGCGATCGCCCGCTCAAGCGCCTTGTCTGCATCTTCCTGGGCGGTGCGAAATAGGGTATTCAGGTCCATTGTTCCGTAAATATAGTCTGTGATGTGCTTGCGATAGCCCGACTCCGCGGTTGTGTCGTATTTCGATTTTTGGGAAATGGGAGCGAATTTGTTGTAATAAGCGGCAGCGTAATTTTTTCCTGGATACGGACTTTGTTGGCCGATAACTTTCTTGATGTCTTCCGATTTCAACGAGGTCATGCCGCCGGTCTTCGACAATTGCATCTGGAATTCGTCGGACACGAGATACTGGAGCAGCTGCATCGCTTCTTCTCTATGTTTGGAAATAGACGTAATTGCCGCGTAGGTCGGGTACGATTGGGCGCCGATGCCTGGCAAATCCTTGAACGTCGGGATGGACACCTCGTCCCAATTCATGTCTGTCCAATATTGTCCTGACAGGAACCCGAACATAGCCACGTTTTTGCTTTTTCCGAATTCGTCGCTGAACGGAACCTTGTCTTTGTTCGATTTGATGAAGTCGGCATAGCCGGGCGCTTCAGTCGTAGCTTTGTATACCGTTTGATAAATTGCTTGCCACTTAGAGCTGTATTTCGGCGAGTTGATCGTCGACTTATTTGTCTCTGGATCAACACTCGGAAGGGAGAAGGGATTCAGTTTCATGATATGTCCTTGAGATGCGGCCAGGCCCAGGTACTGCGTGCCGTTTTCTTGGCGAGTGAGCTTTTTACCAAGGTCAATGGCTTCGTTCCAAGTCATGCCGTCCTTCGGGTAGGTCACCCCAAACTTGTCAAAGATATCTTTGTTGTAGTACAGCACAAGCCCTGTGTTCGCGACGGGCAGGCCGTAAATCTCGCCTTTCTTCGAGAATAGCTTGATCCCGTCAATTAGGGACGGTTCGAAGCGATTCATATCGACATTGTATTTTTTAATCAATTCGGTCATATCGGATTGTAGAGCAGCTTTTAGCACTCCGTCTGGAAAATAACCGATGGAGTCCAGCACAATATCGATCTGGCTCCCGGAGGTAATCATTTTGTCCAGGCTGTCGTTCGTCGAACGTGGAATGTAAGTAATAGTCCAATTCGGGAACTTGGTTTTGAGTGCATTACCGTAAGTCGTGTTGAAATTATCCGCGCTCGTTCCCCCTTCGCAATAAATAACCAAATCGACTTTCTCATCCACCAACGATTTCGGAGTGCTGGCGGAAGACGTGTTCCCCGCCTTGCTGCTGCTTCCCACATCCTTTGCCCCGCCACTTGCACTGCCGCAGGCTGACAGCAGACCTATCACAGTTATACACGCGGCGGCCACCTTCAGTTTTTTTGTATTCATTACACGTTAACCTCCCCATTGTCAAACGATCTGATATCGCTTCCACTCGATCTGGGTCTGTTGCGGTCACAGATCCACACTTTCGTTCCGCTTGTCATCATTTTAGCAAGACCTCACGTTGTATGCTTTACTATGGGGATCAAAAATACAGCTGCGTCTTAACTTTGGCTGTGCCATTATGCAGTGCCAACGCCTATTCATCTAAGCTATCCAAATTAATTGCGAAATTCATTCCAGGCAGGGAAAGGATTGAGCGGATGATGACGGCTCCGATACATTTTCAATTCGAACAGGAGGGACAGACTCGCCTTGCTCTCGATACGCTGCAGGAGCTGAGGTACAGCGCGGATCTGCACGGGGATGAACGAGGATTGGCCGGATGGCTATTCCGATTCGGCCAGCTACGACGCGTCCCGGCAGACGACAGCGTATCGGGAGCAGTATGCCGACTGGGTCGATCCGTTTAACGACGATTACGAACATTTCATGGCCTCTGATAAATTTTAAAAAAGCAGGTGGCTCGTTGAACTAACGTCCCCGGTTTTAAGGGTTTATCTCACGTAAACTCAATCATTCGTAGGATTTCTCACGTTGGAATGCAGTGGTCCGTAGGAAATAAACCTTTTTTATCCGTAAGGTTAGTGTTTTGGGCATGCGGAAATAGAAGAAACGAACAATATGCCCTAACATTCCTTCGTTACACTTATCCAAGGTGTGGAGAACGATTGCGTTTACTGATGGGTCTATGCCCTTATCAGGTACGAACTCGGTCCTCCGTGTTTTCTTTGTTTAAATCCTGCGAATTACTCAATTTACGTTCAATAAGTCTTACGCCGCCTGAGTGTAGGTGTGAATTGTTTTCTCAGGAGTAAACGACTCATCATGCTGCACCATACCGACTAGGATTCGCGCCAGCTTTCCAAGCAGTTTAAATACCGACTGTTGCTTACCCATATGCTTTAGTTGGACATTGTTTTCATGCAGCTGCCGAAA
>NZ_JMLS01000062.1 GCF_000686845.1 Paenibacillus sp. UNC451MF
CGGAATAAGTTTGCATTAGATGAAACCGGACAGCCTTACCGGTTCAGTGCGCCCAATGGCGTTGGTCCAGTCTGGTGCTTGACTAATATCGAAGGGAACTGCCGGATTGGAGGAGATCGCTATATAGCCGATAGGCCTGTATATACGGGGGATACTCCGCATACCAATCCTTCTCTGGTAACTGATAACGGGACCGCACGCCATTTCATCCGCGTAGAGGGAATCAGCAGCCACAACCGAATCGCGTACAATGATATAGGTGGGAAGAAAGGGTTTGGCGCCACGATCACTTATAACGGGGCAGCAGGAAATAACATTTCGGAATATGATGTTATTGAGTACAACTACTTCCATGACATCGGTCCACGCGTGACGAACGGTCTTGAAGCGATACGTCTCGGTTTATCCGGCTTGTCACTTGCCTCTGGCCATGTGACCGTTCAGCATAATTTGTTTGAAGGGCTTAATGGAGAAGATGAAATCGTATCGGTCAAGAGTAGCGATAATATCGTCCGCTATAACACGATTCGTAATTCGTACGGCGGCATTGTAGCCCGTCACGGGCACCGTAACAGCTTCTACGGCAATTTCATACTAGGTGATGGAAAGACTGTCGGCTTAAGCGGCTTCCGTATTTATGGCAATGGACATAAAATTTACAACAATTATATGGAGGGTCTTACGACTAATGTGATCCGCCTTGATGGGGGTACGCATGATGGCGGCCCGGATGGAGGGACGAACCCGACGGTGAAATGGCTCGAGGGAACGACGGAGCAAACCGCTGTACTGAACACCCTCTCGGCAGATAAACAGACGGAGATCCTTCGCGGGCATTGGCGTCAGTATAATGTAGAGATTTTCAATAATACAATGGTTAACGTCGGCAACAACACATCCAGCTACAGTTTCGGCGGAAGAACCTATCAGCCTGTCGGAACGAAGATCTACAATAACGTCGTCTTCAGTAATGCGGGCGTTATGTTTAACGAAACAACTGCCGCTCAGAACGTTCCTGAGAGTGAGCGACAAATTTATGTAGGCAATCTGGTAGAGGGAACAGCGAATCCGACCAACATTACCAATGCTGCCCGGGTACCGGCAAGTGCCATAGAGAAAAAGCCGCTGTATCTCGTTCGCAGCGCGGACGGCTTGGTCCGGTTGTCAGCGAACAGTCCGGCAATTGATGCTTCCAAGGCTCCGTTCCAGCCTCAAGAGGATATGGACGGGCAAACCCGTTACAACATGCCGGATGCTGGAGCAGATGAATACGACCGTCAGGTTGTTCCTACCAACAAACCGCTAACTGCTGCCGATGTAGGGCCGAACGCAGGGAGGACCGTTGTTGAGGATGGGGAAGCGGGATTAAGTGCGTTGACACTGGATTCAGGCAATGAGCTTGTTCCTAGCTTCAATCCGGATGTTACTTATTACCAAGTTACAGTTCCGGCAACTGTTAGCAGCCTGAAGGTGATTCCGACCGCAAAGACAAGCGGGTCCCAGATCATGGTAAGTTCAGATGGCTCAGGGAGGCTTCCGGTGATTAGCGGCCAGCCAAGCAGTGCAATATCCATTGCGAAGGGGGGCACTGTCATCCTGGTTGAAGTGTCTCTTCCTTCAGGGAAGAGCAAATCTTACACTATTGCCGTACAACACGAGGAGGACAACACGCCTCCGGGAACGCCGATAGATGGCATCCGTTTAGGTGAGGATACTTACAATTTGAAAGTAAATAGCACCCAATCGGCAGTCGTTCATGCCGTTTATCAAGGGAGTACTAGGCTGTTAGCAGGGGCGTCTTTTTACACGGCGAACCCAGGTATCGCAACGGTGAACTCACAAGGTATACTGAAAGGCATATCGACAGGTACTACTGTAGTGGTCGCTACCTACAACCAATTTAACGCTCAGGCGACTGTCGTTGTTACAGAAGACAAGGTTGAAGGCGAAGCGGGATTGAGCGGTTTGACGATCAATCCCGTAGTGGCAATGAGTCCAGCTTTCAATCTTAATACGACGATTTATCAAGTGGTCGTTCCGTATAATGTTTACCGGCTTACGCTGCTGCCTACCGCTTTGGAGAGCGGTTCTCTTATTACCGTCAGCGTAGACGGAACAAACCGGCAAACGGTACTGAGCGGACAAGCCTTCACCCTGGAACTAGCTCCAGGAGGCGGGACGATTACGATTGACGTGTCACTGCCGTCCGGAAAGAACAAGGTGTACCAAGTTACTTTGCAAAGAACAAGCTCGTCAGGTAATAACGGTTCGAGTGGCGGCAGTAGAGGAGGTAGCGGAAGTGGAAGCAGT
The DNA here is from genome assembly GCF_000686845.1 of Paenibacillus sp. UNC451MF. Classification (GTDB taxonomy): domain Bacteria; phylum Bacillota; class Bacilli; order Paenibacillales; family NBRC-103111; genus Paenibacillus_S. The sequence continues at coordinate 2,311 of NZ_JMLS01000062.1, forward strand.
GCCGGCAGCGGGTCGTCATCAACTCCTGCACCAGGAGGGGCAACTCCGACTGTGCCGACGGACACAGGGGCTCCCACCCCAAGCGCACCGTCTACATTAACCGGAACGACCCTTAGCGACATTGCTGGTCATTGGGCGGGTAGTACGATTATTAAAGCAGCTCAGCTGGGCATTGTTAACGGCTACCCGGATGGCAGCTTCAAGCCCGACGAACCTATGACTAGACTGCAATTCGCTGCGCTGCTGGTCCGTGCGTTGAAGGTACCGGCAAGCACTGTGAATACTAAATTCGCGGATCAATCGGACATTCCAGATTGGGCATTGTCTGAGCTTGCTGCAGCGGTTCAGGCTGGAATTATTAAAGGATATGAGGACGATACGCTTCGCCCTAACAAGGAAATCAGCCGAGCTGAAATGATTACGATGCTGACAAGAGCACAAAAGCTAGATAGCCAAGCAGCTGCAGCTTCACCGGCTTTTGATGACGGCAACGAGATTCCAGATTGGGCCCAATCCTCCGTTTCCTACGCGGTTTCCGAGGGTTTGGTACAGGGCAAGGAAGGCAATCGTTTTGCCCCTGGTGACATTGCAACCAGAGCGGAAGCAATAACGGTCATCATGCGTATGTTGGAGCGTAACCAATAAACGGAGATAGTTAATCACAATAAAAAGGAAGGCTGCCCGCAAGGATAGCCTTCCTTTTTTATGTGTACTCTAGAAACCAATCTCCCGCTAACTGGACAATTACTATGTGCCGAAGCACTCTTTTGTCTGTGTTGGAAAGTCCGCAGCAAGAACTCACGAGCGCCATTGGGTGAACAGAAAGCTTTACTCAGCCAAATAGCCCTTTTTAAATAAAGTATACCATTCCTCCAGCTGTTCTCCCTCATAAACGCCGAGCTTCTCGAGAATGTGCTTGGCAAACTCTACTGCACCTGTGCCATTGGCCGTAATGATGTTGCCGTCGCTTACAGATTGAGCTTCTATATAATGGCGATCACCACTGTAGTGGGGAGCTCCTTCTTTTAATAAACCTATAGAATTGCCTGTATGCTTGTTGTTTTCCAGAAACCCGTGGTTAGCAAGGAATGTCGTCGCGTCGCAAATACCCGCAACCGGAATTTCACGATCCACGCAGTGCTGCACCAACTGAGCAGCCTGTTGGTTCTTGTCGTCTCTCCACCCCGTTCCCCCTGGAATAATCAGCATCGCCAAATCCACTTGAGCCGGATCATCGTGTAGATCATAATCGGGTAAGACACGAAATCCTCCCATGGAAACTTTAGGGGACTTATCAATGGCAATCGTTTTAACTTGAAAGCCCGTCTTCGGATTGTTCAATTCTGCCGATACGTAGCTTGCCTCCCAATCTGCGAATCCATCGGTAACCAATACCCATACTTCTTTCAAATTCAATCCCTCCAATTGTTTTTTCTACTCACTTGCTTCCATAATAAACCGAATCTCCTGACAAAACCGGTCAGTGAATTTCAAAAAAATCATGGTAGAGAGTTCATCAAAGCGCATCTGATTTCAGCTTCTCACGAATCAAAGCTAAAAACTGTTTTGCAATGGGAGAAAGAGTCGAGGTTATTGCCGTGCATATGGCGATAGGGCGTTTGAGCTCAACTTGGCTGACGTACACTCTGGCAACATCTCCACGGTCTACATATTCCTGTACGGCCATAGCGGAGATTAGAGTGGCTCCGTAGCCCGCATGCACCGCTTTGATCGTTTCGTAAAGCCCATTAAACTGCATGCCGATCTTGGGTTGTCTTACATTGTAAGTGCGGCACATGGATAAAAAACGTTCCCGAGTCGAGCTGCCTTCTTCCCGTATAACGAAAGTTTCCTCCATCATTTGCTGCAGCGTCACCTCACGGTTAGCGAAGGGGTGATGGGTCGGGACGATGAACCAAAGCTCATCGTCAAGCAAATGCTCCCATTGAATATCAGGCAATTCCCAACCGCCTCCGATAATGGCGACATCCGCTTTGCTGTTATAAAGCAGTTCGAACGCTTCCTGACTATTGACGGTGGTAACTTTGAGCGCAACATGCTCGTGTTCCGTTTTGAAATGAGCTATCCATTTGGGCAGCAGCAAGGTCGCAGGCAAGTAAGTGGCTGCAATAGTCAGCTCGCCCCGGGTACCCTCAAGAATCTGCTTCATTCTGTGCTCGATCTCTTGCTCGACAGCGAATAGCTTGTCTGCCAAATGATGCAGCTCATGGCCTGCATAAGTTAAAGTAATTCCTCGACCCTCCGGTTGGACGAGCGTAGTTCCTATTTCCTTCTCTAAATTTCGCAAGTGCTGCGTCACGGCAGGCTGGCTGATAAGAAGGTTTTCTGCCGCTTTGGTTACAGAACCTTTTTGAGCTACACAGTAAAATACTTTAAGCGCCAGCAGATTCATGATGGCAGGCCTCTTTCTACATGTTCATTAGAATAACTTATGAATTGACTATCATTATATATTAGTTTTTTTCTGCCGTCTGTATTATTTTGGAAGTAATCAATCTATACATAAATTACATTTGGAGGAACGCTTATGCTGATCGGAGAACGAATAAGAGAAGCCTGTGAGGGCGATATTCCTGCCCTTTGCGAACTGATGAAGGAGCTAGGAGGAGAGCCTATATCCTGCGAGGGAATGAGAAATCGATTGGAGATGATTGGCGCAAGCTTAACAGACACAATTTTTGTTTACGAGGAGGATTCCGAGGTATTAGGCTTGCTTGTATTCCGTATTCGCGAGAATATCCGGGAAGTAAGCAGATATGGAGAGGTATGCATTCTTGTTGTGAAATCCGAAGCGAAGAGGAGTGGAATAGGCCGCAAGCTGATGTCCTTTGCAGAAGAGAGGGCTCTGGAGCTGGGATGCAAATCTACTTATCTCATTAGCGGCTTCGGCAGAAAGGAGGAAGCGCATCGATTCTATTTGGAGCTAGGCTATGAAATTACGGGTTACCGGTTCATCAAGCCATTGCTGTAAAAAATGAAAACCAGCGCATGCAATTGTATTAACGATAATATGGCAGATTTTTAAAGAAATGAAGCCTGTATTCCTTGCACAGTCAGGTTGCAGTACTTTTTTTAGCCGCTTATGATAGAACGGATACTAGAAAAATGCAGCAAGACTCCTGAGGGCTTCAGTGCCGGATGCTTGTGACTTTAGAAAGGGTTTACAGATGAGTGTGGACACAGAGTCGTCGACGAAAAGTAAGCATTACAATGGGGATTCAGAGACTAAACAGGTAAGTAAAGCAGTGCTTATTGATCCAAATGACGGTAAGGCAATACGCCGGATGATCTACAATTTGGCAGGACCGTCGTTAGTTGAAATGCTGCTGATTAATTTTGCACAAATGATGAATATGATCATGGTTGGGCGAATAGGAGCGGAAGCGGTGGCAACGGTCGGTTTAACGAGTCAGCCGTATTTGCTTCTGCTTGTCCTATTTGTCGCGCTGAACACGGGGACGACGGTTATCGTCGCGAGAGCCGTCGGTTCAGGAAATGTGGATGAAGCGAACCGCGCGGCAGGGCAAGCTTTTACGCTTAATATTGTACTATCCGTTATTATTGTTGCTCTTAGCCTCTTGAACGCAAGCTGGCTACTGCGGGTCATGGGTGCGGACCCGGAGGTCATTGCTCATGGCTTATCTTATGCCAGAATCATTTTTTTATCGATTGGGTTCACCACGATATCTTCTGTCTTATCCGCTATCCTTCGCGGTGCAGGTGATACGCGGACTCCGATGAAAATCAATGTAATCTCGAATGTAATTGCCGTAGCTCTGGGCCTGCCGCTTATTTATGGCTATTTTGGATTGCCTGCAATGGGGGTTACTGGAGCTGCTGTTGCTTCCATCACTGCACAGCTGATTTCTACCATTTGGTTCGTTTCCGTTATGATCAGCGGCCGTTACGCCGTACGCATTTCTTGGAACTATGCATCCCGAATAGATAAAACCATTATTATGAGGGTGTTGAAAATCGGTCTTCCTACGAGTGGAGAGCAGCTGATTATGAGGCTCGGCATTGCTACATTCGTCAAAATATCGGCGGGACTCGGCACGGTTGCTCTAGCGGCTAACCAGCTAGTTACGAGCGTGATCGGGCTATCTTTCATGCCGGGAATGGCCTTTGCCGTTGCGGCTTCGACATTGGTAGGTCAAGCTCTGGGGGCTCAAAAATCCGAGCTTGCCGAAACCTATGTGTGGCAGGTTCGCAAATTCGGCATGGTCGTAGCGGGAGTGATGGGGCTCGTCTTTATGATTTTTGCTCCATATATTCTTATGCTATATACGAAAGACCAGAGTATCATTGATGCAGGCACACTGGCGCTGCGGATCGTTGGCGTGATTCAGGTGTCTCAAGCATCGCAATTTATTCTAGGTGGCGCGTTAAGAGGGGCAGGGGATACCAAGTATCCATTATACTCCACCCTAATAGGTGTTTGGGGTATCAGAGTTGTACTCAGCCTGCTGTTCGTCAAAGGCTTCGAGTGGGGGATGGCCGGACTCTGGAGCGCTGTAGCGTT
>NZ_JMLS01000063.1 GCF_000686845.1 Paenibacillus sp. UNC451MF
ACCTCGGGACCAGGTGACAATGCCTTTCATGCAGAGCAGCTTACCAAATTCTCCAGAATCGACGGCTTGTTTCATGCGCTTGGACGAAGGATTGTAACGGTTTTGAAATATAACCCCCAATTGTACGTCCGTATGCTCTCTTGCCGCAGCCAGCATCGTTTGGGCAGAAGCTTTGTTCTCCGCCATCGGCTTCTCTGTCAGTACATGTTTGCCTGCTCTCAAAGCATCCACCGTCATCGGAGCATGCAAATAGTGGCCTGTACAAATATGAACCACTTGAATATCATCGCGCTTCAGCATTTCCTTGTAGTCGGTGTAATAATCGCAGCCGTACTCCGCCGCCACTTTTTTAGCCAAACTTTCGTTTACGTCCACAACGGCCTTTAATTGTGCCAGCTCCAATCCTGCGATCGCTTTCAAATGGACGCTTGAAATAGAACCGCAGCCGATAATTGCTGTTCCCAATGATTTCACGTTTTTCACCTGATTTCCTAAAGGTTGCGTGTGTAGAAATTTAAAACACGCTTTAATTCACATTTTATAATGAGGTATAATAAAAACAAATTCCTTGCACGAATTGCCGTATTTATTGCTTTTTTTGACTTTTTGTCTGGAGGTGTACATCCATGCGTATTTCCCATGAAATAAAAGGTATTCAATACGGCCACAGGCGTACGGAGCACCCTCCGAAAATGGATTTCCATCTGCACGACCAGTTCGAAATTTATTTCTTTATTAGCGGTGACGTCCATTATTTTATTGAGAAGAAGGTCTACTCCCTCGCCTACGGCGACCTGCTTATTATGAATAATCGGGAGCTGCACAAAGCGACTTTCCAATCGGATGCCCCTTATGAAAATATTGTGATTCATTTCGATCCCGAAATCATCAAGCAGCTTACATCCACCTTCTCCTTTGACCTGCTCAACTGCTTTACGAACCGTCCGCAGGGGGAACAAAATAAAATCCAGCTTCATCCCCATCAATTGGACGAGCTGTTGGTCTTGTATCAAAAGATGGATTCGTTATTCCGGCAGCCTTCCGATGGCTCGGATATATTACTCTCGGCTTATACTATAGAGCTGCTGGTGCTGCTAAATCGCGCCTTCCTACATAACTTGTCTCCGATGCCTTCGACCATCGTTTCGGAGAAGCTCGCGCCGGTGCTCGATTTTATCGATCATCATCTCGATCACGATTTATCTTTGGAGGCATTGGAACAGCAGTTTTTCATGAACCGCTACTACTTAAGCCGGCTGTTCCGCCGCAGTATCGGAAGTACGATTCACGAGTACATTTTGCTCAAGCGTATTGCTCGAGCTAAGAAGCTTCTGTATGAGGGGCATAACGTTACCGATACATGCCAGTTATCAGGATTTAACGATTACTCCAATTTTATACGTATGTTCAAGCGGATTGTAGGCGTTCCACCGGGACAATATCGAAAGCAGGTATAGCCCTAACTTCAGGTGTAAGATCTTTCCTGACTATTGACGAAAAGCTGTACTGCATAGTAAGATGGTCCGAGGTTATTCGTCTATTCCGATGCCCTTACTCCATCTTTTTACAAAGGAAGCTGCCGTCGTGAATCTTAAAATTATAGCTATCTGCTTATACTTAATGCTAATTTATTGGATTTCCCAACATATCCCTAGCGTCAAAATGATTTTTTATCCTACGCTGGGCGCTTTCTCTTACTTATTCATCACCCGAGCCTTTTCCTTTAAAGATTTTGGCAAGATGATTGCCGGCGCGTCCGCAGCCTCATTGATCAGTTCAGCTCTCTACTTATCTCATACAGGGATGATTTCATTTTTGGCATCTACATTGCTGACGATTATATTGATCCAAAAATTTAAATTAAATGCTCCGCCTGTGCTAGCCATCGCTCTTGTCCCTTATTTTGCCCAACCGGAGCATCTGTGGACGCTGCCTCTAGCCGTACTAATTTCCTTAAGCGGTTTGCTGCTGCTTCTGTCGCTTACTCAGCTTATCGAAATATTAGCCGTTAAGAAGGAGTTCCCTTGGGGGAAAAGAAAAAGCAGCTCCATGGATACGAGCAGCTGATTATCCTTCCATCTTTGTTGTTAGGATAAAGCCTATACCATTCACAGCCTGATGAAGAGAATTCTCTTGATCAGGCTTTTTTGTGTCTTGTTGTCCAATTCGTACTGCACAAGCACGCATCAAATTGGAAATTCGGGAAACATTAAGCATACATCTTTTTTCAAAAAAGAGGTACTTATGGGAATTTTCAAAAAATGGGCGTCCCATCGGCAGCATCATAATCCGAAAGCAGAGAGTCAGAAGCAACCCGATGATCATGATACGAAGCTGTCTAATCAGTTGGAATCCAATCTCCAATTGATCCGCTCCCGTTTGGGATCAAGCTCCGATATCGTCATCCGACAGCTGTCGAACCGGGTTCACTTGCATTTTGCGTTAATTTATGTTGACGGGCTGGTAGACACCCCTACAGTAAATCAGATGATTGCCGAAATCTCAAAGCTATCGGAGCTAGAACCGACTCCTACCGACATAAACGATTTCTATCAATTTCTCAAGCAGCAAGCGATTGCTGTCGGCGGATTGAAAGAAGCTCTTAAGCTGGATGAAATCTATCGTGCTCTATTTAACGGCATGACCGTCATTTTGTTGGATGGCTGCTGCATTGCGCTGACTGCGGACACCGTGGGCGGGAATATCCGGGGCGTTGAGGAACCAAGCTCTCAGACTGTAATCCGAGGGCCCAAGGAAGGCTTCACCGAAAATTTACGGATTAACACCGCGCTTATACGCCGTAAAATCAAATCGCCTGAGCTTCGTATCGATGTGAAGATCATTGGAACCACAACGCAGACTAATGTCGCGGTCATTTATTTGGATGGAGTAGCCAATGATCAGGTTGTTGCAGAAATCCATGAGCGCCTTGCTGCCATTAATACGGACAGCATTCTGGAAAGCGGGTATATTGAGGAGTTTATCGAGGATTCCCCTTATTCGACCTTTCCAACGATCATGAACACCGAGCGCCCGGATGCGGCTGCAGCCGGAATATTAGAAGGTCAAGTGGTCATTATCGTCGAGGGGACGCCTTTTGTCCTGCTGGCGCCGGTCACCTTCTTTAAATTTTTTCAGTCTAGCGAGGACTATTACCAAAGGTACGATATCGCATCGTTCTTAAGACTGATTCGCTTCGGCTCCTTTATCATTTCAATGCTTCTGCCGTCACTTTATATAGCGATAACGACGTTTCACCAGGAGATGCTGCCGACTACGCTGCTGATAGGGCTTGCTGCCCAACGGGAAGGCGTGCCGTTCCCCGCTTTGATCGAGGCGCTGCTGATGGAGCTCACGTTCGAGGTGCTTCGCGAGGCGGGCGTACGAATGCCACGGGTCATCGGACCGGCCATCTCGATAGTAGGGGCACTGGTTCTAGGGCAGGCTGCGGTACAAGCGGGCTTAGTCTCGGGGGCGATGGTCATCGTAGTGTCTTTTACGGCGATTTCCAACTTTGTCATTCCGGCCATTAATATGGCTATTGCGGCACGCCTAATCCGCTTCTCACTCATGATCCTAGGCGCAACTCTCGGACTGTTCGGCATCATGTCCTGCTTGATGGTGCTGCTTATTCATATGGCAAGCCTGCGTTCCTTCGGCATTCCATACTTAATGCCCATAGCTCCACTTGTTAAGCAAAACCTGAAGGACACTTTCGTTCGCGCACCTTGGTGGAAAATGAATACGCGGCCCAACCTAATCTCCAAAAATTCTGTCCGTGAGGGACCTAACCAACAACCGGAGCCACCAAGGCCAAAATCAGAGTCATAAAACAGAGGGAGGAGGACTCATGATCCAAAAAATATCATCGCTTCAAGGAATCCTCCTTGTCATGAGCTCCATCATCCCTACTGCTATATTGACGGTTCCGAATATTGTGGTTCAATTCACCAATCAGGATTCGTGGATCTCCATAGCAATTGCAAGCTTTGTCGGCATCGGTGTCGCTTTTGTAATCGGTCTGATCTGTAGACAAAACTCGACCATGCCTTTTGTGGATTGGTTATCCCAGCGACTTGGAACTAAGGTCGGCATGGGCATCGGCATCCTGCTGACTTACTATTACTTTAATACAACTTTAATCATCATTCGCGAATTCGTTAACTTCTTGGCAGAAAATGTGCTGACCAAAACGCCGATCTACGTTCTGCTCATCGTTACGATGGCCGTGGTCATGTACGCCGTAGGCAGTGGAATCGAAGTGATCGCCCGAATCAATATGATCGTTTTTATACTCTCCGTCGCCTTTTTGTTTATTACAGCCATTCTGCTGATAAAGGACGTTCATCCCAAATTCCTGTTTCCCGTCTGGGATCATTCTTTCTCCAAAATCGTACAAGGCAGCTTCATTCCATTTAGCTGGCTTTCCGAGGTATCTATCCTGCTGCTGATAGCACCTTTTTTGACCCATTCGGCAGAAGCAGGGAAGGTCGGCATGTGGGGGATTATCTTTACGGGAGCGGAGCTTGGACTCATCGTAGTTGCAGCCGTGACCTTGTTTGGTCCGCGGCTTGTTTCGCTTATGGCCTATCCTACCTTTAATGTTATAGGTATTATCCAGCTAGGCAGCTTTATGGAACGAATCGATATCCTGTTTATTTCTATCTGGATCTGTTTGATGTATATCAAAATATCGATTTTTATGTTCGGAGCCTTTCACTGCTTTATCCGAACGTGCCGAATTCGTAACGAGAAGCCGTTTTTATTTTCAGTGGGTCTATTCGCTCTATTGAGCACTTATTATTTTTGGCCTAAGTCCTCGAACTTCATGTACTTCACTAAATATCCGTTAGCCCCGTATTTAGTGACCTTCAATGTTTTACTGCCGCTTCTGATTTGGCTTTGCCTATGCGTATTCAAGCCTAAAGCCATGGGAGGAGGAACGCTTCCATGAAAAAAGCCTTTGTCTTATCCTGTCTTCTCATTTGGCTATGTGTTCCTTTATCCGGATGCTGGAACCGGACCGAATTGAACGAGCTATCGATAACGTCGGCAACCAGTATGGACATAGAGGGGGATGATTGGATCGTATCCTATCAAGTGATCATTCCTTCTGCCATATCATCCGGCACCGGCATTACTGGAAGCGGAAGCTCCCAATCGCCTATCACTGTCTTCTCCACCCGAGGACGCACCATCCGAGATGCGGTGAACCAGAGCACGACGGAAACGCCCCGGCAGCTCTTTTTCGCACACAATAACATTCTCATTCTCAGCGAGGAGGTGGCGCGCCGCGGAGTGAGCCAAATTCTCGACCTGCATTACCGCAATCCGGATGCTCGCGAAACGGTAAGTATGCTGATTACGAAAGGCAAAGCCAGAACCATTCTTGAGCAGTTAAGCCACGTAGAGAAAATCCCAGGTCAAAGTATGCGTCAAATTATTTTCAACGAAACCCGCAATTCCTCTATGGTACCAGGCGTGATGATGTACGAGCTGGCACTGTCTTTGACCAGCGATGCCAAGAGCGGCGTAATTCCCGAAATTCTGCTTAGCGGCGGTCTTGGCGAAACCTCCATGGAGTCGCTCAAAAAAACGACATACAATTCGAAAATAAGGCTAGGGGATCTGGCGGTTATGAAGGAGGATAAGCTGGCAGGCTGGATTACACAGGAACAGGGACTCGGGGTATCCTTTCTTAGGGACAAAGTAAAATCGACCATCCTGTCATTCAACTGCAAGCCGATGGATCATCAATCGTACAACTCTTCCTTTCGGCTGTTGTCATCCTCCACCAAGCTGCGTCCCACCAAGGAGAACGGACACTTTATCATGGATATCGATATTAAAGGGGACGGACATCTGCTAGAGAGCGACTGCAATCTGGACCTGTCCGATCCGGAGGTAGTCCACCAGCTTGAAATGCAGCTTCAGAAGGAGGTTACACTAATGATTAAAACGTCATGGCAAGCCGTTCGGAAGCTCCGGGTAGACATTCTGGGCTTCGCGGATATCATTCATCGAACCTACCCTAAGGAATGGAAAACACTAAAAGATCGATGGGAATCGGAGTTTGTCCAAATAGAGCTGAAGCCACACGTAAAAATTTCTATAGATCGGGTAGGACTTAGCAATAAGTCGTTTAGGAATTTGAACAAAGATGATAAAGATTGATGCCTAGATGACTGTATTCTTATGGGTCGCGTTCTACGCTCTTGTTCTTTATCTCGGAATCCGCTCTATATCTGCAAAGGGTCCTGTGAGGGAGATCCTGTTGTATGCCTGCATAATCGGATGGTGCGCTTATTTAAGCTTGGGGAAGCTATACGGATGGCCGCAGCTGTCCGTTGTCGCCCCCATCCATGCCGTATTTTTGCCTGTAGGCAAATGGTTAGAACAACTTATGGGAGGGTAGCCAGCCTGATGACAATGAACATCGAACGCATATCCAAAAACCAGATCGCCTACATGATGGTCCTGTTCGAAATCGGCAGCACCCCCTTGTTTTTCATAGGTAGTAAGGCCAAGCAGGATGCATGGCTGGCGATGGCCTGCGCTGCGATATTCGGACTGCTGCTTGTGTGGTTATTTGTATTGATCCAGCGCAGAGAGCCTGAACACAATCTGATACAAATGTTGACCCTGTATTATGGCCGCACCCTCGGCTCAATCCTCGGACTGCTGTACATCCTTTACTTCAGCTATGAATCGATGCGAAACGTAAGGGATTTCGGAGAATTGATGTCTTTGACGCTGCTCACAAGAACCCCATTAACCGTGACCATGGTCACTATTGTTCTAATAGGAGGGTACGGC
>NZ_JMLS01000064.1 GCF_000686845.1 Paenibacillus sp. UNC451MF
TCAAAGGCTTCGAGTGGGGGATGGCCGGACTCTGGAGCGCTGTAGCGTTGGATCAATTTTTACGGTCTAACCTCATCTATTGGAGATTCAAACGCGGGAATTGGAAAACGATTCGCTTATAATAATAATGATGGAAGCAAGAGGAAAAGAGAGCCAAGAATCCTGTATGAAGGGTTCCTGGCTTTTTTGTGTGTCAATGATGTCAAGAGATGATCTTCAGACCTACAGCAGCGGTAAGGACCATGGCAATAAACAACAGGCGTTTCCATTCCTTCGATTCTCCGTAAAAAAACATCCCGAGCAGCGCGCTGCCCACGGTTCCGATTCCTGTCCATATGGCATAGGCGGTTCCCATCGAAATGGTTTTCATGGCAAAGGACAGAAACAAGAAGCTTAACAGAAAGCCTCCGATAAGAATAAGGTACGAGGTGATGCTTTTGCTTCGGTTCACCCGGTTGATCCCCGAAACCCCAATAATTTCACAACAGCCGGCTAAAATAAGAGAAATCCAATCCATGATTACTGCACCTCCTCAGACTTTTTCGTCGTGGTAATCATTTTCAGCCCGACAACGCCTGCAATGAGCAGCAAAATAAGCAGCAGCTTGGATAATTTAAACGGCTCTCCGAAAACAAGCATTTCGGTAATGACAGTTCCTGTTGTGCCGATTCCGGTAAATACGGCGTACGTCGTACCGACAGGCAATCTGGAGGAAGCTCGAATTAATAAGTCCATGCTGACCAGGATGGCAATAATCGTGCCTCCCCAAGTCCACATATTGTGAGAATGCTTCAAGCCAATAACCCAAACGATTTCAAATAACCCTGCGATAAAGACCATAGCCCAATTGCGATTCATATGAAGCACCCTCCTTAGTATTGGTGTACATTGTGGATAATGTACCCAAAGTCAACGAAAAAAAGCCCGGGATTGATATCATCAATGATATCCTCCCGGGCTTTTATCCCTCCGTGTCCACAGGGAAGCCCTGTGTGTTTTCTCTTGGACCAGACCGTTTTTCTCGGAAGAAAACGCGGAACCCTAGAAAACTATGGCTATTCGTTTATGTCATTCATAATTAGTGCTTATCATAACGTATTCCTTGCTTCTTTTCAAGAAGAAACAAATTCCGCCATTCAGACAAAAAAGAAAGTCTCTGCTATAATGATAAGCAGAATCTAGAATGAGGTGACTACAATGATCAAGTTGGTGGCATTCGATGTGGATGGCACGTTGCGTGACCGTGACTTTTTGCCTGAGTCAACGCGAACGGCGCTCCTTAAACTGAAGGAGCAGGGGATTGCTCTTGCATTATGTACGGGTCGCAGTGAATTTGAAATGGAATCGCTGCGCAAGGAGCTTGGCATCGAATGGGCTATTACGTGCAATGGCAGCCATATTGGCTATAAAGGGGAGACCGTGTTCGCTAATCCGTTTCCTAAGGAAATGGTAAGAGCGTGGCTTCAGGAAGCCGATCGCAGGAATCATACGCTTCTGCTCTACGGCTCTGAGCTTATGTTCATGAATCGTAAGGAGGACCCACATTTTCGCCAGGCGCAGCAGGAAATTGGCTTCATGGAGCCGGTGCGGATAAATTCTATAGATGAAGTTCCGGAGATATACCAATGCATCGTGTTTTGTAATGAGCAAGAAGAGGAAGCTTATACCGGTGAAGATCGCAATCAGCTTTATATACACCGTTGGCGCCCTTGGGCAGTGGATATTAATCCTTGTGGCATGAACAAGGCTGTAGGTCTTCGCAAGCTGATCGATCATCTTGGATTTACGTCTGAGGAGGTTGCTGCTTTCGGTGACGGCCATAACGATTTTGAAATGATTGAATGGGTCGGCAGCGGCATTGCTATGGGTAATGCTGGAGATGAGCTTAAAGAGAAGGCACGTTATGTAACCAAGTCGTTAAATGAAGACGGTATTGCTTATGCCGTAGATAAATGGATTTTAGCTGTCGCCAACTAATCCTATATAGAAACAGGCTGCCAAAGCGCAGCCTGTTTTTTTTGTGTATTATGGTTCCTGAAGGCTGCTAAGTGCAACGGTTTGCTCATTCTCAGGCTGATCAAGCGGGTATATGGTTGCCGTTTCATTGTTCTCATCAACATGCTGAATATAGATGGGAACGCCATCGCAGGTTACGTTAGCCATAATAGGCGAGTCAGCTATTTCTTGTGCACGCTGCTTGTTCACTTTGTTGTCCTCCAATGCAAGTTTATTCATAAGTTCTATACGGGCCATGAGGTAGTATGCGCAGGTCGAGGATGCTTCATTCAAACAGCGGAAAGAATAACCATAACGGTTTTCTCCGACGAAACTATATAATGAACGTGGTACAATGTGCAAGTGTCGAAGGCTCAGGTGTTTGTCCTTGCTTACTAGATAGCAATAGGGAGGAAAAACAAGGTTTTCAAAACATTTTTTGTAACTGGGCAACCTTTTGAATCCGAGTCACGTATAAGAGTATGCGTTATGGATTATAGTGTTGATTTGCTCCTGGCTGGATGTTTAATAACGACTAAGGAAGGATGAGAATATAGATGTCATCAGCTCCACAAGGAATGGGCGGGTTATTCCGCAACCGTTTCGTACAGGCAATTTTATTGTCTGGTTTATTTTTGCAGATTGGGATATGGGTAAGAAATTTTGCCGTACTGTTGTTTGTTATGGACCAAACGAATGGAGATCCATTTGCCGTGTCGATGATCTCGGTCGCGGAATTCGCTCCAATCTTTATTTTTTCGTTTATTGGAGGCACGTTCGCGGATCGTTGGAAGCCAAAAAGGACCATGGTCTGGTGCGATGTGCTTAGCGCCGTATCCGTATTCGCCGTACTTCTGACACTCGTGTTTGCAACGTGGAAGGCCGTCTTTTTCGCTACACTGGTTTCGGCTATCTTGTCCCAGTTTTCTCAGCCATCAGGTATGCGTTTGTTCAAAATCCATGTGCCTGCCGAGCTGATCCAAGCAGGGATGTCCATTTATCAAACGATGTTCGCTTTGTTTATGGTGCTGGGTCCGATTCTCGGAACGTTCGTTTACCAGCATTACGGTATTCAAGTCGCTATCGGTATCATGGGTGTGGCATTCTTGCTTTCCGCCGCTGTGCTCCTGTTCCTGCCTCCTGATCGTGAGATCAACGAGGATAAGCCAGCAACGAAGCTGACTGAAGAAATGGCCGCAGGCTTCCGTTATGTGCTGTCCAAGCAAGTGCTGTCTACTCTTGGAGGTTGCTTCTTGAGTGCCGGTCTTGCTCTTGGTTTGATTCAGCCGCTAGGTGTATTTTTGGTTACGGAGCGTTTAGGTCTGCCTAAAGAAAATATTCAATGGCTGATGACTGCAAATGGGGTTGCGATGATCATTGGAGGGGCCTTAGCTATGGGGCTGTCCAAGAAATTTGCTCCACAAACGATGCTCATTATTGGGATGGTCGTCAGTGCCTTCGGGATGATCGTTACGGGACTATCAACCTCGCTTTGGCTGACCTTGACAGCCCAATTTATCTCCGGCCTTGTGCTGCCGGCTATTCAAATCGGGATTAATACGATGATTCTAAGCAATACGGAGGAGTCCTATGTAGGGCGCGTGAACGGAATCTTAAACCCTCTATTTATGGGAGGGATGGTTGTGACGATGAGCCTCGCGGGATGGCTCAAAGATATGTTCCACATTGTGGCTATGTATGAAGCGGCCGCCGTGCTGTTCTTTATCGGCGTCATCGTAATGCTTCCTCTATACCGAAGTGGAGTGAAGAGTCAGGCGGGTTCCGCCGGCAAAGCTTAATAAGGAATGAAGCTTCATTGAAGGTTATCAACCCAAATAATGCCTGAGCCAAGCGCCAGGCTATCGAAAGGACCATCCGGTATGCGGACGGTCCTTTCTTCCGTGCAATGCCTGTTAGAGGCTTGCATGGAATGAGGCTTGCGGCCTGCCGTGGCGCTTACAAATTATCTTTGCGGAAATAAGGCTGTGCACTACCTGCAAATTCGTCTCTTTCACAACAAGTGTACGAATGCTGATAAACCGGGTAGCAGTGGTGGCGGTTAACAACCTCGATGGGGTGAATCACCTGAACAACCTGTGGGTGATAAAAGTTTCTTACTATTCTGCGCGGATCCGTTACAATCGGATCAGCTGGTGGACAACAAAATTCACGGTGCGAACGACTCATTACTTATCAGCTCCTCTCTTGATCTGAGATATTATACGACATTGGCGGATGAGCGGCCTGTGCTTTTGCCTAATTTGCCGATAAACAAAAATACTGCAGGTACAATGTACCTGCAGTAAGCTGAAATAAAGTATAGCTGGCCCTAAGGGTTTCGCCCTTGAACCATATCACACGTTTATACGAAAGCGTTCTGATTAACCTTGCTTTTGGCGAGTTTCAAATAGCCCTGGACGTTCAACAGCTCGCTTTCATCCATGAACCGCAGCTTCATTGGCCCTGCAGCTTCAATGATATAAGGTCGCAGAGCAGCGGCTCCGCCACCCACAACATAAAAACATTGAATGTCAGGATGCTTTTTCCACCGTTTCTTAATCAGGTCGACAATTTTAACTGCTGCACGTGTAAAGTACATATCAACGATCGGCTTCATGCTGGATTGCCCCTCGCCAATACGGCGTATGAGAAAATCGTTGCGTTTAATCCGTTGAACCAGCTTCGCCCGGCTTGGGAAACGGTAGCCGAATTGATCCTCCACATCCCGGATAATACCGTCCATATAGGTAGCCATACCGATTTGTTCGCCGGTGCTGAATTGATTGTCGATGCTCATTTT
>NZ_JMLS01000065.1 GCF_000686845.1 Paenibacillus sp. UNC451MF
TGGGTCAGGCTGCAACATTTGGAAATTCTTTGTGACAGCATCGGATTCTGATGGATACGTTGAAACCTTTGGGCCATATAATGATTGGGCAGAAGCTGAAGCTGCTCAAGAACGGATACTTAACAGTAACTGGCGTTTAGATGCTTATATTCACGAGGAAGAATATTGTTTCTAAACAGGCTGGAGGGGCACACATGGATGTGTCCCTTTTTTATTTTCGAACTATGTAGATAAATAACGAGGAGTTTTTGCATATCCATTTTATTCCATTCCATGTTATGATAAAGCAAATTATCGGAAGGATGTGCATCTGTATGCAACTATGGGAGCAAGCTCGAAGTACACAGGCAGGCGGACCGTGGCTGACCTATTCCGATCCGGCTCAAGCCGGTTGGTCCGCGGACAAGCTCAAGAATGCCAAGCAGTTGTTCGATGAAATAGGCTCCTCCGCACTTCTAGTCATTGACCGCGGTGCTGTTGCCGTTGCTTGGGGCAACGTGACTACCCCCTATCGCTGTCACTCCGTCCGTAAAAGTATATTGAGCGCATTATACGGCATACACATTCAGCAGGGCAGCATCGATATCAATCAAACCTTGGCAGAGCTCGGCGTCGATGATAAGCCTCCACTAACTGAACAGGAGAGGCAAGCGAAGGTCGTCCATCTTCTGAAGGCGAGGTCCGGGATTTATCACGAAGCCGCCTCCGAAACCGTTGCGATGAAAAAAAAACGTCCAGTCAGGGGCAGCCATGTTCCGGATACGCATTGGTACTATAACAACTGGGACTTTAATGCACTGGAGACTATACTCGAGCTAGCTACGGGTTCAACCGTGTTCGATGAGTTTGAGAAGCAGCTTGCTAAGCCGCTTCGCATGGAGGACTTCATCCCCGCTCTTCATACCCAAGTAAATAAGCAAGAGCACATTTCCGTCCATGGAGCGAGACATTACCGCCTGTCTGCCAGAGATTTGGCCCGTTTCGGTCTTCTGTATTTGCAGAACGGCAGCTTTGACCATCAGCAGTTGATCCCTGAAAGCTGGATTCAGGAAAGCACTGCGCCTCATTCGGTCATGGAAGAATTGAGTAGAGGCTACGGCTACTTGTGGTGGAGACCGCTGACGGGTAATTGGCCTGAGCTTGGCATGTATGAGGCAAGAGGTGTCGGAGGACAGCACGTCACCATCATCCCTAAGGAAAACCTTGTGCTGGTACACCGGGTAGACACGGACAGCGGTCGAACGGTTCCCGGTGACCAGGTATTGAGGCTATGTCAGCTCATTATTGAAGCGAGAACCGGAGCCATCGTACAAGCTCCACCTGAGCTTATTCCTCTAGACGTTGAGTCGGAAGAAATAAACCATTTGTTATCCCATTACCAATCCTTCCATCATAGCGCTAAAGCGCTGACCAGGATTAGTGAGGAGTATTGGCAGCATCCCTTGTCAGCAACTTCGCTTTCTCCATTAGACCTGCTTGCAAGAATGGTGAACCGCGATGCGAAAGTTCTTCAAACGCTGCTGGCGGACGCACATCAAGAGACTGCCGCTGTCGGAGGGCAAGCCAGCCAGCCTCAAGCACTTTCCTCTCCTACGGAGCTAATCGGACGATTTGTAGAGCAGCGCGAGCAGCTTTATTCTATTTTACAAAGCTTGTCCCCTGTGGATTGGAAACGAACCTATTCGTGGAAGGGACGGGAGATCTCAGTTAAAGCCTACTTTTTAACAGGCATACAATTAGACTACGAGCAAGCCCAGCCCCTTATCCGTTTCTTTAATAAACAGAAGGAATTAGGAACTCTTAACGAATAGATACTTCGAATAGCGGTTTCATCCATATAAAATGCCTCCCACTCTTGGAGTCGGAGGCATTACGATTTTTTGAGCACTTAATCATTTGTCGATACATTGCCATTCTTCGCTCTAACGCTCCTTACCACGACCCATCCGACCATCCCCAGAGTAAAGAAGCATCCGCCCACAATCATCGTATAAAGAAAATTGGACCATATTACAGCATCGTTCGGCCCATTTCCTACCGGTCCAACTTTAGGCCTGTAAGCAGCCCAATAATAAATGATCGATCCGATCAGGAACAATAGTCCAAAAATAGTATTAAACACAGCCCTCTGTGCTTTATAGTGAGCCGGTTGTGCAGCCATAAAGTAGATATCCTGAATCATCATCAGTCCTAAGATTATCGTAGTAATGATAACTTGCAGCTTCGATTCCCCCTCACCTTAATATGGAACAACGGGCTAGCATCCGGAATAATTTGGAAGAAAAATGGTTGTATGCTATTATACGCAGGAACTTTTCTTTAGTTGCTCTATGTGTCTTCAATGGAAAAAAGCAGGCTGCTTTTAGCACCTGCTCGACTATTCAAATGATCTATCGGCTGTTCAGCTTTCCTTCAGCCAGGCATTCGCCAATGTCAGTGCCCCTCTGGCGGCATCTGTCTCTGCGAGTGCATTCAGCATGACGAAGTCATGGATGATGCCCTGAAAGCGTACGGCTGTTACTTTGACACCTGCTTCACGGAGCTTCGCAGCATAGGCTTCTCCCTCATCACGCAGCACATCGGCTTCTCCGGTGATGACCAACGCAGGGGGGAGTCCCTTGAGCTGTTCGATCGAGGCGCGGAGCGGCGACGCCGTAATCCGTGCACGTTCCTCTGGGCTGGTCGTATATTGATCCCAGAACCATTGCATCCCTTCCCTGCTCAGAAAGTAGCCTTGAGCGAACTGCTTGTAGGAATCGGTATCGAATGAAGCATCTGTTACCGGATAGAACAACAATTGCTTATGGATGGTGGGACCTTCACGATCCTTGGCCATCAAGGTAACGGCTGCGGTCATGTTGCCGCCTACGCTGTCTCCAGCAACAATTAGCCTGGATGGATCAGCGCCAATCTCCTCGCCGCTGTTGGCCACCCATTCGACAACGGCATATATCTCCTCAATAGCAGTCGGATATTTGCTCTCCGGGGACAAGCTATAGTTCGGGAACACGACTATCGATTGCGATCCTGCAGCCAGTTCTCGAATCAAGCGGTCATGAGTGTGCGCATTGCCGAACACCCAACCTGCTCCATGTATATAAACAATGACGGGCAGCGACGCAGGGGCATTCTTGGGCTTTAGGATCGTTACCGACACCTCTCCATTCGGTCCACCTGGTACCTTACGCTCCTCGAGATCTACGTCCGGTTTGGAAACAGGACTCGACTGTACTTCATCGACCTTCTTCCGGCCATTCTTCGGTCCCAGTTCATATAAGTATGGCGGATTCGCCGTATCCTCCACGAATTTCTGTGCTTCCGGCTCCAGCTTTACTTCATTCGGCATGGTGTAGGACTCCCTTCCATTTTGAGTATCATTACTTTTTACACCAAATGAGTGAATCCCAAACTATTATGAACCAGAGGGTTTGACTGACTTAGACCCTTTTTTTGCGTAAAGCCGATGAAACGATGTGCAGCTCCTCACGGTATTTGGTTACTGTTCTACGCGCAACCTTCACTCCGAGCTTCATGAGCTCATCAACGATTTTCTGATCAGAGAGAGGTTTAAGCTTATTCTCATTTGCAATCAACTCTCCTATATGCGATTTAATATATAAGCTTGAGGAGGACTCGTCATCCCCGTTAAGCTGGATCGCCGAAAAGAAAAACTTCAGCTCTAACGTGCCATGCGGAGTTCGAATATACTTCCCGCTTACAGCTCTGCTTATAGTCGATTCATGAAGCTGCAGCTTCTCAGCAATCGTTCTCAGCTTCAGCGGTTTTAAGCCAAGTGCACCTAATTCCCGGAAGCAGGGTTGCTCTTCAAGAATAGCTTTAATAACACGCTTTAACGTCTTGTACCTTTGTTCCAAGGAACGAATAAGCCATTGGCCTTCTTTTTTCTTAGCTTTCACATAGGCAGCTGCTTCCTTGCTGGAGAAACTCAGACCATCCATGTCGCTCGATAGTGATAGCCTAGGAGTCATAGCTTGGTTCCAAAGAATGACCAGTTCTCCTTGAACCCAGCCCACTTCCGCTTCCGGTACGGCGTACTGGGGCTGCTCATCCTCGTATCCGTAATCATAGCCGGGTCGAGGTTGTAACGATTGGATGTATCCAGCGCTGCGCTTAAGCTGTTCTAGCGTCATCCCTGAAACCCGAGAAATGTCTTCCCACTTGCCGTGAGCTATGAGCGAAAACCATTCCTCAACAAGCTCGTAAACTCCGAAGGGAGCCGCGGGATCTTTGCTTATTTGAAGAAGCAGACATTCTCTTAAATCCCTGGCGCCAATGCCGGCAGGCTCCAACTTCTGCACCTCAAGCAAAGCAGATAATACCTCCTGCTCCGATTTGTGAATCAGTTCCGCTATTTCGGGCACCGTCATCGTCAAATACCCGGATTTATCTAAGCTGCCTACAATAAATGCGGCGATTTTATAACAGGGTTCATCTATACCAGTCCACCGCAATTGAGCTAGCAGTGATTGTTCCAATGTCTCCGTTCGAGCAGGCAGCCGAAATAGCGGATCCTCCGATAATTCTCTATACGAATGAACCCTACGACTACCTCGTACCCAAGCCTCTCTTTCAAGCTCTAATAAGGGATTGTCCATAACTTGCTCCTGAAGATATGACACCAAATCCATACCAGTCAATTGTAAAATGCGGACCGATTGCTGCAATTCCGGTGTCATCGTCGCTTTAAGCTGAAGCTGAGGGGATTGAGACAGACTCATGTTCATTTGGAGCTCTCCCTTCTTCTGAGAAACAAGTTATATATCAACGTTTCT
>NZ_JMLS01000066.1 GCF_000686845.1 Paenibacillus sp. UNC451MF
CCGTTTATAACTTGTTCCATACGGAATTCCCTCATCTTGGCTGGCATTATCGCCCCAGATCAAATATTGCTTATCGGACAGAGCTTGCTTGGCAGTAATTATCACTTGTTGTGCCGTGTCCTTCTGACTGCTCCGGCTTACCGTCTGGTTCAGCGCCCCAACCTGATCCATGCCGATTCCGGCCATGTTATTATTGTAGCCGGTATTCGCAGCAGCCCCCCAAACAACTTGTGGTAAAGGGCCGGCGGATAGATAATCGCCTTCTTTAAGCGTCATACCAAATTTGATAGCCAGATAGGTCTCTACTTGCCGCTTTTGTATCGCTGTAAGCGGATTCGTAAATAAAATCAGCTCTCCCATATTCCCTTCATAGCCTGAGCCCCCACCTACCGCAGAACCAAGAGACGTGGCGGTATTACCTTTGCCCATCAGTGGCGAGCGGGGTTGCGTACCTTTGGCTTCTTGCTTTCCATCACGTGCAATAGACTGATAGACGTTGGAGCCAACTGTAGGATTAGCATCAAAATGCAGCCCCCATATGTTGTAATCGATCGGAGTAACTATATTCGCTGCTGTAAGTCGGGTTGACGTAGCACCCACATCCCACAGGACATTTCCCTTCCCTGCTTCAGCCCCGGTCGTATGTGGAATAGTAGCCCCGAGATTGCCAGAAGCTAAAGGTTGACTGAATATAGAAGAGTTTGCCATTGTCGGCGAACCGCCCGTAATCGTAAACAGGCTGGCATTGTTCACTATCTCCCCTTCAGTAAACAAGCCGTCAACATCCTGCAAAATACTTCCGCTGCTGCTCCGGGTAAACCTCACAGTAGGTTGAAAATTCAAGCTCTCGTTCGCCTGCACATATTTCGGTTTAGGCCTGGACGCAATGGCAGCAACCGTACCATCATTGATAAAATCATTTCCTTTCGGGCTGCTATCCCTCCATCTGGTCACGGAATCGCTATCTAATGTAACGTTAGCCGTATCCGCTTTCAACCATAGCCGTAGTCCGGCAGCGTCCACTCCCCCCGGAGTCCCCGCTGCAGCATGGGCTACCGGAGGCGCAGCAGGCAATCCGCCAAACATAAGCGCCAGGGTAAGTCCAATGTAAACTGCTTTAGTCAAACCTTTCTTTGTTCTTTTCCATTTCAAAATCAGTTCACCTCTCCCCTTCATTTTTGCTTCAACCCTTATAATGAAGCGTTTACAATAATAGAGTCGAACCCTATACCCTCTTTATATAGAAGGAAGAGAGGAAAGAAAATCGACAAAAAATGAAAACATCATTAAATTATTAACTTTTCAATCTTTAAAATATTAAAAAACCGCGGCGCATAGTTTATGCGTCTGCGGTTTCCGTTTCTTTGTTGGATAAGACTTCTTTCTTTAAAAACCAGCAAATGAAGAATGCGACAATTACAAATATCAGCGAGATGGAGAACATACTTTGGAAAGCATGAGTGAATGCCATCTTAACTTGTAACAACAGCTCCGGAGAAATCCCCTGCGGAAGACCTCCTGTTTCAATATGCTCAGTCGTACCAGCGGGAAGCTGATCGCTGAGGTCTGCAACACCGTTTTTGATACGATGAGACAGCACGCTTCCAAAAACACTTAATCCAATAGTAGCCCCTAAAGATTGAAACAGCTGAACGGTTGATAGAGCAATCCCGCTGTCCTTCGAGTCTACAGATTCCTGGACAATGAGATTATCTCCGCCGAATAGAGTACCCAATCCGACGCCAAGTATAAAGAAGCTGATCGCGATGAAAAGCACTGTCGTGCTAACCTGAATTTGCGTCAACAGAAAGAATCCGATAATCGGCAGCAGGAACGATACGATAAATAGATTGCGATAGGTAACGCGCGTAATTAGAAATCCGTTTACGATACTTGACGGAATAGCTCCCGCCATAAAGGCTAGTGTCAAATAACCGGATGCCGTCGGAGATAGCCCCATGACATTCTGCGCGAAGAACGGAAATGACGCAATGCCCCCCATGATACCCATCATCAAAATAAACACCAGCAAAGATAATACGACTACATTCCGATTGGTAAACAAATGCAGCGGAATGATCGGTTCCTTCGCTCTCGACTCTATATAGATTAAGAGAGCAAACATGATGCAAGAAAAGAGCAACAAACCGATGATGACCGGAGACGACCACGTATACCCTTGGTTATCAATCAATACCGGAGCCAGAAGCAGTGAAAATAAAGCTAGCACCAGTGTCGCGGCACCACTCCAATCGATTGGCCGCTTCTCCTCCCCCACCGATTCACTCATTCCTGCTGCAAGGACTGCGGCAGCCAGCAGACCTACAGGAATATTAATCAGGAACACCCAATGCCAATTGACGTGCCCAACCAAATATCCCCCTACTGTAGGGCCCAACAATTGAGGAAGAATCATGAGCGGACCGAAGAGACTCTGGATTTTGGCCCGTTGCTCCAACGGGTAAGTTTCTCCGATAATGACTAACGCCAAAGGCATAAGCCCCCCTGCACCAATACCTTGAATTCCTCGTCCAATCAACAGCCATATCATGGAATTTGCTAACCCGCTAACGATCGAGCCGGTGATGAACAATCCCATACAGATCAAATAGATCCTTTTGCGACCGTATAAATCGGCCAGTTTACCGAGAATCGGCATGAACATCGTAAGGGCCAGCATGTAGATTCCGGCTACCCAGCCGTACAATGATAAGCCGTGCAGTTCACGGACAATAGTGGGCATTGCGGTGGATACGATCGTTTCATCCAGCTCCGCAAAGATGAGACCCAGAATCAGCCCAATAAGAACCATTGTTTTATTATTCGTTTTTTGAATGGTAAGTCACCTCAGATCCAATGAATTGGATTTATAGTACGATACAATTATTAACTGAATTTAAACGACATTGGATTCTACTCTTCCCTGGTATAATTATCGCAAAACCATTCTTAGACAACATCTTGGTACACTAATTTGTTTAGGCGTCATCTTGCTTTATAATTAAAGAAAAGGAGCTGATCATTCATGAAAAAGCAACTCATACAACGATTAATCACCTATGTCCAAATCGATACACAGTCTGATGCTAACAGCACTACTTGCCCTACGACCCCGGGTCAGCTGACACTAGCCAACCTATTGGTTGAAGAGCTGAAGAGCATCGGAATGACGGAAGTGACTATGGATGCGAACGGCTACGTGATGGCCACACTCCCGTCAAATAGTGACAAGGATGTACCTACTATCGGTTTTATGGCCCATGTGGATACTGCCACGGACTTTACAGGAGCAGGGGTCAAGCCTCAAGTCGTAGATCACTATGATGGGAAGGATGTCATCTTGAACGAAGAGCTGCATATTGTGCTTTCCCCTAGGGACTTTCCTGCACTAGCCAACTATGTAGACCACACTTTAATCACCACCGATGGGACGACCTTGCTCGGCGGGGATAATAAAGCAGGGATTGCTGAGATTATGACCGCGATGGACATACTGCTGCAGAATCCAGAGATTAAGCACGGTCGAGTACGCGTTGCTTTCACCCCTGACGAAGAGATCGGCCGAGGACCGCATCGCTTCGATGTAGCCGCCTTCGATGCGTCTTATGCTTATACAGTAGACGGTGGGCCTCTCGGTGAGCTACAATACGAGAGCTTTAATGCGGCACGGGCGCTCGTTACGTGCAAAGGGAAAATCGTTCACCCAGGAACCGCCAAGGGCAAGATGGTCAATTCCGCCAAGATCGCTATGGAATTCAACAGGAGATTACCTGCTCAAGAGGCACCGGAACATACCGAAGGGTATGAAGGATTTTTTCATCTCATCTCCATGCAGGGTGATGTGGAGGAGACGAAGCTGCATTACCTGATCAGGGATTTCAATAAGACGTCTTTCAGTAACAGAAAACTACTTATGACGAAGATTGCTGAGGAACTCGAAAGCCAATACGGTGAAGGGCGTGTCGTGGTAGAAATTAGTGATCAATACTATAACATGCGGGAGAAGATTGAACCGGTTCGCGACATCGTAGACATTGCACATGAAGCTATGATTAGCCTGGGTATTGAACCCGTCGTAGAGCCGATTCGTGGCGGAACGGACGGTTCACAATTATCGTACATGGGACTGCCAACTCCAAATATTTTCACAGGTGGAGAGAACTATCACGGTCGGTATGAATTTGTCTCC
>NZ_JMLS01000067.1 GCF_000686845.1 Paenibacillus sp. UNC451MF
AATATGGAGAAAGCAACCAACGTGGTAATTGAAATTATCAAGCGGTTCGAGCAACGCGCTTAGGCTCATACATAAAGCAGGTGCCGCGGCACCTGCTTTGCATAGATCCTATTCAGTTCTAGTTTCCCGGTAGCCTAATGATTGTACTCGATGGCTACCGGGTTCTTTATTATTCCACATGCCTTAGCTTAATGGGAAGCAGCGTAACCATCCGCCTCAACGTTCGGATCCAGTTTCTCTCTGCTCATGATGAAAGCGGCACTCAGTGCTAATACAGCCGGGATGAGACTCCATGCAAAAGTTCCTACAATTGAAGATGACAGCCCCTCTGTAATCGTGTTTAATGTGTTCCCATCCATCGTTTGACGAATTGCGGGATTTAATAAAACATGCGGATCATTAAAATCAACATCTGCGAGTATTTTCGTCCCTCCGCTCTTGCCGAAAGCCTCTGTCAACCTATCTGTTAAAGAGTGGCTTTGTATAATGCCAAATATGGTGATACCTAGTGTCATACCAAGCGACCTATTGAAATTCATCGTAGAAGTAGCCGCTCCCCTCTGAGCCGCGGGGAATGAATGGATGGCAGCACTGCTGAGAACCGAGAAGGAAGCACCGATCCCTAGACCAACCAAGATCATGTAAATTGTAATTAGAAAACGCGACGATTCCGTCGTCAGTGTGGTCAGAAGCGCCATACCTATCGCCAGGATGGCAAGTGTTGGAATTAGGATGGCCCGATAGGGCAGTTTGGACATTAAGAATCCGCCAACCGTTGCAGTCACGACAGAACTCACCATCATCGGAAGCAGGATAAGCCCAGCGTTTGTCGCTGTACCGCCATATACACCCTGAATGTAGATCGGTATGAACATCGATGCGGTCATAAACGTCGCTCCGCTAAGCATTGCGACCAGATTGGTTGTTGTGTACAGCCGGATTCGGAACATTCGGAATGAAATGATGGGCTCAGCCGCCCGCTTTTCTACGAATACAAGTAATATGGAGAAGAATACAAAACCAACAAACAAACCTAATATTTGCGACGATCCCCATGCATAAGCTTTGCCGCCGAGCTCAATCGCGAACATAAGGCAGATGATCGCACCTACTAGCAGCAAACAGCCAAGGTAATCGATCTTCTGTTTAGAGTGCTCGGCCGATTCCTTGTAGAAGAACACGATCAATATGAAAGCGATTAAACCTAGTGGTAAATTAATATAAAATATCCATATCCAATGTAAATAATCGGTTATATAACCACCGAGAAGCGGAGCCGCAACACTCGACAAGCCGAATAAAGCACCGAACATTCCCGTCATCTTTCCTCTACTCTCAGGCGGGACGACATCGAACATAATCGTGAATGCTATCGACACCATCGCCCCAGCTCCGATACCTTGAATTGCTCTGAAAAGGCTAAGCTGAATGATCGATTCCGCCATTCCGCATAGGGCCGATCCGATCATAAATACGACAATACCGAAAACAAAAAAACGTTTGCGCCCATACATATCAGATAGTTTGCCGAATATCGGCATGCCGGTCATCTCAGCTACCATATAGGCCGAAGTAGCCCACACGAATTTGTCCAAACCGCCAATCTCTCCAACAATCGTTCCCATGGCTGTCGCCACAATGGTGTTGTCCATTGAGGCCATCAAAATAGCGAGCAGAAGACCTGCAATGATAACCCCCACTTTGTTCCGTGCTTGACTCATTTAAATCCCTTTCCTTTCCATGATCAGGTTTATGTTGAAAGCTGTTAGCTTAACTTATGAATCCATCATAAACCATCCTTGTTGACAACTGTCTGTCAGGAAAGAGACGCAATAAAATGAAAACTTTACCCCTTCTCACTATTCATTCAAGCAGCATTGCTGGAGATAGGCAGAAAAGCTGACAATATTCATTTGCATGTGCCTATTGTTTCCTTCTAGCTTGCTTAGCATAATGCCACCTTCCAATAAGGATAAGGCAAACGAGGCCAATGCGTCCACGTCCAGGTTTATCTTGAATTCCCCCTTTTGTATCCCTTCATAAATAATACTCTTCATCATGTCCAATGTATTGTGTAGCCCCCGTTCGGCCCGGTGACGCAATGCGGGGTGAGTGTCATCACTCTCTACAGCTGTGTTCTGCAAGGGGCAGCCGCCGATAAACGGGGGATTGTTCACAACATCTTCATAGACGTGGAAAAATGCGAGCAATCGACCTGCTGCGGACTCCTCTTTACCGATTGCTTCAGAAATTCTCCTGCCGACTAAACTAGCGGCATAATTATAGGCTTCAAGAGCTATTTCGTCTTTACTGCTGAAGTGACGGTAGATGCCTCCCTTTTTGATACCGGTGGCTGCAATAATATCGTTTAACGATGAACCGGCGAATCCCTTCTGGTTAAAAAGCTCAGCAGACTTCATAATGATGTGTTCCCGTGTTTTATCCCCTTTTTTCATAAACCCTCCGTACGAACTATATTCCGATAATTCATTATACCAAATATTTACGATTGCACCCTTGCCATTCACTGGATCTATGTTACAATAAAAGATACCAATCGGTATCTTTTATGATATATAGAATTACGTGAGAGGCGGGGTGCGAGTGAAGCAGGACCGGTGGTATGTCCGTCACTATGCATGGATCGGACTAACAGCTTTATGGGTGATCGGATTTATTGGAGCCATCTCCCGATTTATAATGGCCTCCTATCAAGTCCAAATGTCAGAAGATCTGCACGTCAGTAGAGGATTCATCTCGGTGGCATGGTCGACTAATTTATTCATCGCCGCCATTTGTGCTCCGATAGGGGGTTGGCTTGTCGACCGCTATGGACCCAAGAGGGTGATGTTGATTGGTAGTCTATTCAGCATTACTGGCACTGCTCTTGTTTATGTCGGTCACAATCCTATATTTTTCTATGTAGGCTATGGAATTTTATCCGGATTAGCTGGCCTTGGAGCTTCGACGGCTTATGTACTGCTCTTCAAGTGGTTCGGACGCCACAAAGCTAAAGCAGCAGGCCTATTGAGCAGTGCATCCTCTGTTGGTCTTGCAGTTTGCACACCATTGTTCATATCAAATAGTAGGTTGACCTGGGAGTACGCTTTTTTAATATCCGCCTTACTGGGACTGGTATTAACCGTGCCTCTCATTTTATTCATCATACGGCCAATTGAGAAGGTTGGCACGGTGAATGATACTCCCGAGCACACCGAAACCCCCGCAGAGCCTGGTATTCAGCCGACTCTCCCCCTTCGGAGCCAGTTCAAATTGCCCCTTATCATAGTTGCTTTTGCCCTCTTTACCTGCGGTATCAATATGGGGACTGTCGAGATGAACTTGGTAGCGATCCATCAAGAGGCCAACGTTACATCTGAAATGATCGCGCTATCGATGGGCATTCTTGGCGTGACCGAAATCATCGGTTCACTTGTGTTCGGAGTATTGATGGATGCCATGAATAAGAGGCTTGCAATGACACTATTGTATGGGATTCGTGTTCTTAGTTTTTTGATACTGCTTCTGCATACATCCTGGTCTCCCATCGTATTTGCAATTACTTTCGGTTTGACATACTTGGGTGCCGTTCCAGGAGGACTATTGATTGCAAACGATTTTTCGAATAAAAAGGGGAGCCTAGTTGGCAATTTAATGCTATTTCATCAAGGCGGTGGCATATTGGGGGCGTTGATTGGAGGAATCTCCTATGATGTATTCCATAATTATCAAATCTTAATTGGCGTAGATGCCGTACTCTGTGTAATAGCAGTGGCGGGATATTCAATGCTTAAGCTTCGT
>NZ_JMLS01000068.1 GCF_000686845.1 Paenibacillus sp. UNC451MF
AAGCCAAGGCTGCTCCAAAAATCGATCGATATATTCCTGGAGTGGAGTTCAACCGTTGAAATATTCGTATGCTGGGTGATGTGCGTGGCTATTTCTTCCCATAGCCGGCGTCCGATCCCTTTCTTTCGATGATCTGAGGCTACAGCAGCGAAGCGGATTTCTGCGGTTGAACCGTTCACAATCAAGACCATGGCACCAACAACGTCGTCACCCTCCAAGCATACGAAGTTTATTTCTTCTCCGGACATGGCGAGCGCTTGTCTCGTTTCTCTACTCATTCCGTATGGCTTCCACATCTCGGTGTACAACAAATCCTCCATTTTGTCTTTAAGGATTGGATTATCAACAATAACCACCTTCATGCCCGATTTGCTCCTTTACTTATGGGGTAGGTACTTCTCATTCGTACTTTTGTAAGTGTAGCTTCAATAGCCTAATAGTTCATTTAAGTTTTCGGTTGCATCAAATCTCATTATCGCTTGTTCAAGCAAGTTGACACAATCTTTGAGTAGTACGACAATATTATCCATATTTTCAAATTTAATGTAATTAGAATTGCCGCAGTAATATTTATAAGCCTCCATCTTAAGATAGATACAAACATGATTAATGGAGGAGGAGGAGCCTCTTAAAAGTGTTTGGAGTTCGGAGTCGATTAGCGGTAATATATGTGCTTTGACTGTTTCTTCAAAATGAACAGTTCTTATTTGTGATATTGAGAGTTCAAGTGCACCGAACATACTTTTGATCTGTTCTGTCTCTAAGGCATTCGGCGGAGGCTGCTCTAAAAAATCTATTGCTCCTTGCAAGCAAAGAATGTTGTCCCATATTTCATTTCTTACTAAAGGTAGAAGTGATTTCTTGGTTTCTTTTAACTGATTATTTTGTATTTTTATGTTTTGCTCATACCCTAACTTGGAGCCAAGTTTTGCTCCAATAAAAACGCCGATTGCTCCCAGTATAGCCCCTAGTGACTGCCAAAGTTGATCAGAGAATAACTTATAGACATATCCCCATGACTGAGTTGTTGTAATGATTGAGAATATCGCAATTAAAGAAGTGATAAATGGTAGTCCTGCATCAAAGTTCTTGTTCTTCAATTAGTTCTCTCTCTTTCTATGATATTTTTAAAATTCATTAGGGTATCTGATAGCGGTTAATCTTTTCTAGATTAGCGGTGATCTCCTTTTATAGTCAAGCATATCTGTCTGTTCTTTTTGCAGGGGAGAATCTACTCTTTTGAAATATCCGGTCGGTTTTTGTTTTGAAAAGGTAGAATCATGTTAATAGTATGTATAGAAACATTAGATTGTGAGAATACTAGATTACTAGAGAAGCAAAGAAAGGAGGTAGCCTAGATGAAAGTGAGCCCAACCAATCTCTCAGCACACAGCAATCGTTACTATTTCTTATTGTACATAAAAACCGGTGATAAAAAACATCTTATGCACATCACGCCGCGCGAGCTGGATAAGAAAGTATCCCTTGCTTAATATGTTTTATTGACCAATTGAATAAGGGTAAATCAAGAGACTTTCAGCCTGCGGCAGGTGTGAGGGTCTTTTTGGCCTTGACCTTCACATGATGTAATGGTTTAGAATGACGGTATAAATCGATGAAGGATGCGGTTATATGCATATAAGCGAGTTGTCCAAAAGAACGGGAGTGAGCCTGCGCTCTCTAAGATATTACGAAGAAAGGAAGCTGCTGAATCCATCACGGCTGGAAAATGGTTATCGGGATTATGCGGAGTCAGATATTGAAAAAGTCGAATTTATCCAGCTTTACTTTAGTCTTGGACTCACGGTAAAAGAAATCATGGATTTTTTTGACTGCCTGTTTCAAAACGGAAGTAAACGGCAATGTCTTCCTAATGCTATAGAGATTGGAGAAAGAAAACTGGATGAGATCAAAAAACAAATTGAGCTTTTACGTAAAGCTGAAGCTCAACTAGAAGAAAGCATAGCCAGATGGAGAGGCTTAATTGCTCAAACGGAGGAAATAAAATGAATATGAATCAACGAATGGCATTGGTTACTGGAGGAAACAGAGGTATCGGAATGGAAGTTGCTCGACAGCTTTCCTTAAAAGGGTTACGAGTCTTGATAGGTTGCCGCGACGAGAATAAGGGACGAGACGCAATGGAACAATTAAGCAAGGAAGGGATAAAGGTTGAGTTCAAGGTAGTCGATGTGAGTAACCGCAAAAGTATTGTTCAAATGATGGAGAACATTGCCGATGTATACGGCCGTCTTGATGTGCTTGTGAACAACGCAGGGATCATTCTCGATAGGGGAACTTCTGTCTTGGACGTCAAGAAATCTGTTATGAAAGAAACGTTGGAGACCAATTATTATGGGGCATTGAGTCTTATTCAAGCAGCCGTACCCTTGATGAAGCAACATCGTTATGGGCGTATTGTAAATATATCGTCTGCTCTAGGATCATTCCAAGTTCATCAAGGCTTATTAGGTCTAAAAGGTTCCTCGTCTGCTTATCGCATTTCTAAAACAATGCTCAATGCCTTAACTTGTCTAGTCGCACATGAGGTGGCCGAGATGGGAATCAAGGTGAACGCGGCATGTCCTGGAAGGGTTCAGACAGATATGGGGGGAGCGGATGCCCCGCAAACGACTGCACAAGGAGCGGATACTGCCGTTTGGCTGGCTACTCTTGATGAAGAAGGTCCAAATGGTGGTTTTTTTCGCAATCGAATGCAAGCAGAATGGTAACCCACATAACCGTGACATTCCCGGAGATTTTTAGAACGGGTCTGCACGGTTATTTTAATGGGAAGCCATTAGAGTAATTACTCTGATTTATTATTGTTGTCCTCAAACCATAGCGGGTCATCGCAATCGACTTCGCCGTTATAGTTAATTAATATTTCTTCTCCAGCCTTAATATCGGTATAGGCATAGAAATCAACCGTATGGTTGTCGAAGTTCAGCTCGTAAAAGGCATTAGGTGTGTAGGAGTGATTAAACAGCATGCCATATCCCAAAAGGAGAGCGGTGTGATTAGCCCCGTATTCGAACACATAGTCAGCAAGGAATGTCTTTTCTATATGGACATGCTCCTCATTAGGATAAGGAATGACCGGCGCCTCATGTATAAGAGCGTCTTTGGCTATATCGCATGTTGCGAATACCCCTCTATTAAATTCTCCATCGCTAAGCTTGGAAGTCTTGATCTCAATCATAATAGTCACCTGCGCGATCTTTAGTCTATGAAATCTCATGAATTCAGTAATAAGGATGAAAGTAATCATTGTAACCCACATCTGATAATATGACAATATGATACCAAAAACATGCAATTAAAACCAATTGTTAAACACATGTTATATATATGTTATGTATTTGATTTAAATGTAAGATATAACCTTAATTATCGTTAGTTAAA
>NZ_JMLS01000069.1 GCF_000686845.1 Paenibacillus sp. UNC451MF
GAAGGCTTTTTTTATAAATAATGGCGTTCCGGCACGTTTGAGCCAGCTGCCACAAAAATTGGTTATTCTCATTCCCTAACAGCTGTGTTAACATATGGACTAGCTAAGTCGGTTTATGTCGAAACTTGCAATAATCATTGCTATTTTCATAGTGTGGTGATAAAATATATTTACCAAGTAATCTTATTGGAATTATATATTTAATTTCTCGGGGGAGGCAATTTATCGTGAAGCGTTTGAAACAAAGTATAGCTCTCGTGCTCGTCCTGATTCTTGCAATCAGCTTGGCGGCATGCGGGTCCAAACCGGAAGCAAAGCCGGCTGATAATGGTGCTGCTGCCAATGCAAGCGGAGGCCCGTTAGAGAATAAAAAAATCGCATTGATTATGCAAATCAATTTAGGTACATTCTCCGCGCAGTACATAGAGGGCGTGAAGGAGCAAACCGAAAAGCTCGGCGGCAAGGTTACCGTATTTACAGCCGACGGCGATTTGGCTAAAATGTCCTCGCATCTGGATGCTGCCATCAACCAAAAATTTGACGGTATTTTGATCGACCACGGAACAGCTGAAGCTTTGGATCAAGGCGTACAAAAGGCACTGGATAAGAAAATCCCAGTTATCGCATTTGACGCCGATATTAAAAAGCCTGGTGTAACCGTACTTGAGCAAGGCGACCAAAAAATGGCCGAAGTGACATTGGACAAAATGAACAAAGACATCGGCGGCAAAGGCAACATCGTTAAAATTTGGGTAGCCGGCTTCGCTCCAATGGAACGCAGACAAATTGCTTACAAAGATTTCATGGATAAAAACAAAGACATTAAAGAAATCGCCGCGTTTGGTGCAGCATCTCAGAACACGGCTCTGGATACGCAATCTCAAATGGAAGCTATTCTGAAAAAGTACCCGAACAAAGGCGATATCACCGCTGTGTGGGCTGCTTGGGATGAATTTGCTAAAGGTGCTTCCCGCGCGATTCAGCAAGCAGGACGTACTGAAATTAAAGTATACGGTATCGATATGAGCGATGAAGATTTGCAAATGATTCAAGATACTAAGAGCCCGTGGATCGCTTCCGCAGCGGTAGATCCTAAAGATATCGGACGTATTCAGGTTCGTTACCTGTACCAAAAGCTGCATGGCGATTCTACACCGGATAAAATCGTATTGGATCCTGTATTCGTATCCCGCGATCAATTGCCTAGCACTCAAATCTCCACTGCTCAGCTGAGCGAGCATGTTAAAGGCTGGGGTAACAGCCAGCAAGGTTATACTGACTGGTTGAAGCAAGCTGAGAAACAGTCTGCTGCGAAGTAATACATTTCAGCAATGTCCCATAGTCCTTTATCCCATCGGAATCTCCCGGTGGGATTTTCCATTGAAATAAGGAGTGTGATGAACGATGTCCCTATCCACCGCCTTACTGCAAATGAACCGAATATCCAAATCGTTTCCCGGCGTTAAGGCGCTGCAGCAGGTTGACTTCGAAGTACGCGGCGGTGAGATCCATGCGCTGCTTGGAGCCAACGGAGCCGGTAAAAGCACGCTGATCAAAGTGCTCTCCGGTGCTTACCTCCCGGATGAAGGAGAAATCTCCATTGACGGAAAGGCTCTTGTGATCCACGGCCCTAGCGACGCTATGAGCAGCGGAATTCAATGCGTGTACCAAGAAGTAGACACCGCCTTGGTGTCGAGACTGACTATAGCGGAGAACATTATGCTTGACCGCATTACACACGGGAACGGCAGCGGCTGGGTAAATTGGAGTAGCCTGAACAAGGAAGCCGACCGAATCGTTCGCGAAATCGGTCTATCGATTGATGTGCGGCGTCAGGTCGCTGAGCTCAGCATCGCACAGAAGCAGCTGGTTCTGATTGCTCGCGCCTTGGCTCAGCAAGCCAAATTTATTATTTTCGACGAGCCGACGGCTCCTCTGAGCAATGAAGAGGCCGATCAGTTGTTCCGTATTATGGATCGGCTCAAATCAGAGGGTGTTGGCTGTATCTTCATTTCGCACAGGCTTAATGAAGTGTTTCGCATCAGCGACCGTGTAACGGTCATGCGGGACGGCCAACGAATCAGTACCCAATCTGCGTCGGATACGAATGCGCAGGCAGTCATCGAGCAAATGCTCGGAAGAACGTTCGAGGAAGAATTTCCCAAAGTTGAGGTGGCCATCGGCGAGCCGCTGCTTGAAGCCAAAGACATTACGTTCTCGACCAAAGTTCGCGGCGTGAACTTGACGGTCCACCGCGGCGAAATCGTCGGTGTCGTGGGCTTAGTCGGGGCCGGCAAGACCGAACTATCCCGTGTGTTGTTCGGAGCCGATCCGATGGATCGCGGGGAAATTCGGATACGCGGCAAGCAGGTACGGCTAGCGAGCCCTACCGCTGCCGTGCGGGAAGGCATCGCCCTTATTCCGGAGGAGCGACGCAAGCAGGGCATTCTGGTTGAGCAGTCCGTGAAGCACAACTTGTCCTTGCCGCTGCTGAAGCTGTTCAGCAGCTTCGGCTTTGTCCAACGGTCCAAAGAAGCTTCCAATGCCGCGGAAATGATTAAGCAGTTAGGCATTCAGCCGCCGAATATGGAGCAAACAGTCCAATATTTGAGCGGCGGCAACCAGCAGAAGGTCGCTGTCGGCAAATGGCTTCCGACCGATGCACAGGTTTATTTGTTCGACGAACCGACCAAAGGCGTCGATGTCGGTGCCAAGAGCGATATATTCCGGCTGATCGGACGCCTTGCCCAAGAAGGCAAGGGGATCCTTTACTTGTCGTGTGAAATCTCCGAAATATTGGGCATTGCCGACCGGATTCTTGTCATGAGCTACGGCCAGATTGTCAAGGAATTGCGGCGCGATGAAGCTACGCAGGAGCAAATTTTGTATTATGCCAGTGCAGGGGAGGCTGTGGTACAGTGAAAGACAAGCTGCTCGATTATTCATACAAATACGGGGCTTTAATTATTATTGCGGCGGTTATCGTCGTATTCTCCGTCGTGAACGAAAACTTCTTATCTTATGACAATATGGCTGATATTCTCAGGTCTATCTCCATTGTTACTTTCGTAGCAATCGGAGTGACGTTCTCACAGATCGTGGACGGATTCGATCTTTCTGTCGGCTCCACTGTCTCACTAACAACTGTCGTTGTCGCATCGATGATGGTATGGTACCAGCTTCCGCTTATCGTCGTATTAACGGTACCTCTACTCATCGGCGCCGTCATCGGCTTGTTGAACGCCTTGCT
>NZ_JMLS01000070.1 GCF_000686845.1 Paenibacillus sp. UNC451MF
AGCGTCGATGGTACTTGGACCGCAGGGTCCTGGGAGAGTAGAACGTCGCCAAGCAAAAAGCAGTTGATCTTTTAATCAGATCAGCTGCTTTTTTTATTTGCTTTTATTTTTCGCTATAAGGTCGGTCACAGTAACAAATTGAAACCCTTGCTTTTTAAGCTCAGGAATAATTCTCTTTAATGCCTCAACGGTTTGCGAGCAGTCACCTTCTAAATCATGAAACAAAATAATATCCCCGTTATGAACATTAGATAGAACCGTGTGAACGATTTTATCAACTCCAGGTTTTTTCCAGTCCTTTGTATCCTGATACCATGACCACATGACAACCGTTAATTTATCTTCCTTTGTCAAATTAAGAAGATCATCGTTATAAAACCCACCCGGAGGTCTAAATACGTGAGGAATTTGCTCTGTAATGTCAAAAATCACTTCTTGAGTTTGGCGTATTTCTTCAATTAATTTCTTAGACGAAACATTTTTTAAATAATGGTGGTCAAAGGTATGATTTGCAATCTCATGCCCTTCATTAACCTCGCGAATAGCAATAGCGGGGAACATTTGTACTCTTTTGCCTAATACAAAAAATGTGGCTTTGGCTTGATGTTCTTTTAGTAAATCAAGAATTTGTGGTGTATATACGGGGTTAGGGCCATCATCAAAGGTGAGGGCAATGAGCTTTTGGTCGGTAGTAACATTCCAAACGACCTCACTGTTGGGGTTGCTGGAGCCCGCTGTAGTTAGTGCCAATAGGGTACAGCAAAGCACAAACTTATACAGCAATGCTTTCATACGAAGTCCCTCCTCACACTGTATGTTCCTTTAGTCTCTCTTATAAGAGTCTGAATATACAAAAAAGCAGCTGCTGTAGAGCAACTGCCAGAGAAGGGAAATAATTACTTACTTGATAACATAAATTTTAACCTGCTGGATACCGAACTGTTGTGCTTTTGCTTTGTTGTCAGGCACATAAATGTCTATTTTGTTTCCTTTAATTGCACCACCCGTATCGGTAGCTGTTGCAAACATCCCACCAGAAGGGAGTCCATCGTAAGAATAACCTTCAATATACACTTTACTGCCTAGCGGGATGACCGAAGGGTCAACGGAAATTGTACCAACTTGAAGGGGATTTCCAAAGTAATCGATACTCGGATGTCCACCGTTTTCAGCTGGAGAACCAGTGTAGGCGGTTGCTTTACCCTCAATTACTTTTTGATAGGTAGGAGCATACCAGGCTGGAGCATGATACTGGCCATCCTCATCCAATATGGCAATGTGATTAGTTGGATCCCACTGCATTTGAATATGAAGGATATCGGCTAGCATACGGATCGGAAAGTAGGCTCTGCCTTCTACCATCTGAGGAGCTGTTGACAGAGTTACCGCTTTGCCGTTAAAAATTGCAGTTGTCTCTCCAGTAGTAAATGTAACCGTATTCTGTTTGTTCTTAAGGGTAACCTTCAGTACGTTATCTGTCTGCTCCCAGTGGGCTTCATAGCCCAGTTTCTCGCTTACAAAGCGTAAAGGTACTTGTAATGAGTTAGAACTGTCTACAAAGGGCTGAGCGTCCGGAAATGTAATCAGTTCATCGTTGACCTGTACTTTGTAGCTGTAGTCATGCGGAATTGCTGCATGCGCTGCTGATAAGGGCGTTATTATCGATAGTAACAACGCAGATGACAAAATAAGACTCTTTGCAAAATGCTTCATAGTCCCTCCTTGGGCCTCCGAGGTTAGTTGACGGATTCGGGAAGAGGTTTCTCCCTAGTCTGGTTAAACCAAACATTCACCCCATTAAAATCGTCCCCCGTACAAACGGTAATTTAGTTTGATTCGGCATTTTTAGAAGTTACCATACAAAATGAGGTTGTTCAATGCACAAATAAAGCCATTAACTCCCTATTTATGGTCAAATGTACTTTTAATCGAGGAACTGGAAGTTTGTAAAATAAATTAATAAGAGCTTATATTAAGATATTGGGTGGTTGGGGCTGATGGGAGCTTCGGAGAAGGGGGTAATTAGAAGTAATAATAGATTCATCACTAAGGAGGTCTAAAAAAATAAATAAGTGTTGCATAAATAGGGGAGATGAGGCATTAGTTAATTCCTAATCTAGAGTCTGAATAAGGAGCATTAAAGCATAAGAAGTGAGAAAGGGTACCGTCATGGAGTTTAATCATAGTTAGGATAAAAGTGATAGCCAATAGATTTGTTGGTATCTATAATAATTATCTCAATTAGTAGATAACTATTTCTCTCTGCAATGCAGATCGCTGTTATGAAAATACTACTACAGCATAAAACCCGATTATAAATAGAAATCATCAATAGTACGGATAGTCTCAATTTCAACAAGTTAGCTATCGAAAAAAAAATATATAAAAAAACTTGCTATGATACACGATTCATGATATATTGTGTACCTGCCAACGTAACAAGTGTTCAGCTACTAAATAAATGTAACTGACATAAACACTTTAAAAAAGAAATTTTAAAAAAGTGCTTGCATACATTAGGCGGATGTGATATATTAATCAGGTCGCTTTCGACAGATGTCGAAAACGAACGAAGATTGTCCTTTGAAAACTGAACAACGAGTGAATGTTTTAAAGAGAATGAAAATTCTCGCTAGCATTGAATTTTGAG
>NZ_JMLS01000071.1 GCF_000686845.1 Paenibacillus sp. UNC451MF
CCAAATATTTGGTGACTTTGAAATTGATTGTTTTCTGACGGTAATGCTGAATGCTCCCGAATAGCTTTGTAATCGAGTTGTAGAACAAGTCGGTTGCTACCGCAACTGTCGGTTGGATCCCCAATAACACTAGAAGAGGCGTTAGTAGTGCTGCTCCTCCCACACCTGTCAAGCCGACCAATAGGCCGACGAACAGCCCCATTAATGCAATACTCCAGTCCATGATCTCCACCCCATGCATTTGTATGCTTTGAAAGTTATTATCTTTATTATAATTCCAAGTAAGATTATCGGCAATATATGTTTTTGAATAATTAGGATTTTTTTCTGATTTTGATGCGAGCTAACTTACTATATGAGGGCGAATATCCCTAGGTGAATGCTCTGCACGCAAAAAAACGCCTGCTCACTTGAGGAGAGCGGCGTTATTCCAAGAAGCTATAGATGTAAAAATTTATTGCTCCGGCTGCCCGGATGCTTTGCGCAGTTCATTGGCTAACCGGTGAAATTCTTCCTGAGCTTCTTCGGAGTCCGTACAGCCGTAGGCAGCGGATAAAAACAAAATGATTTTGTTTGCATCTTCTTGACTTAGCATCGGATCATCTCCTTCTTTCCAGGTTTGCTTTTGTAGCTATAATACAAAGTATGCGGCAAATTTCGAACGGAAACGGCTAAAGGACAAGATGAAATAAGCGTACGTGTTCCTTTTTTGAGCTGAGTAATAATGATGAAATAGGATGTGAAGTGCTGTGATTTGGGTGTTTGTTTATGGAACATTGCTTGAAGGCGAGGTGAATCATGCTGTGGCAGCGCCTTATGTAGTACAGCTGGAATCGGGATGTGTTCGGGGGACACTGTATAATTATGGACCCTACCCTGCTTTAGTGCTGAAGGGTGAGAATATCGTAATAGGGGAGTGGCTGCAGGTGACGGATGAAGGGCTGGTTCAGATGGATCTGCTAGAAGATTATAATGGACCTGGTCTATGCAATGACTATGAAAGATTATGGATTAACGATGCGGTTCGACCGGATCGGGAAGGATGGATCTATGTATGGAACGATGGGCGGGGGTATCCACTTCTATCAAGTGGTTCGTGGCGCACCCATCGTAAGAAATTATAATGCGCTTTACATTCTTTTTGAAAAGAAGCTTCGGTTCCAGTCATCCGCTTCAGATTTACTGATGATTTCGGTCATTCTGACAACGACGGATTTCGCTTCTTCTTCTCCGTACGTTTCCATGAGCTGCTCATACGTTAAGTCGTTATGGAGCAGTTTGCGGGTGACGGTGGTTTCGGTATACCAAGCCTCTGTCACGGCAAAAAGCCCCTCTTTGGTAAGCCATACCTCGTGGTAACAGCGCTCCTCCTCATTGTGAAGCTTCATTGTCATGTAATATGCTGAAATCGGAATTCGGGGATCGGATATTCGTTGGTTAAAGACAGAACCGGAAGATACCGGTTGGCCAAAGGAGACGTATTTAGTCAGTTTTTTAATTAATAAATCAACGTGTTCCAACGACTATCTCTCCTTTCAATAGTTCTTAGATACCAATAATTCTAAAATTTTCATAAAATAAAACCGTTGTTTTATTGTAACATAGTTCCAATGGAGTATAAAACTTATTTTTGCGCCGTAGCATGTAGAAGTTTGTAATTTTGCACCGAAT
>NZ_JMLS01000072.1 GCF_000686845.1 Paenibacillus sp. UNC451MF
CTGCCAAGCAAGCTCTGTCCGATAAGC
Source organism: Paenibacillus sp. UNC451MF (assembly GCF_000686845.1). GTDB lineage: Bacteria > Bacillota > Bacilli > Paenibacillales > NBRC-103111 > Paenibacillus_S. Next base: position 28 of record NZ_JMLS01000072.1, read on the forward strand.
AATATTTGATCTGGGGCGATAATGCCAGCCAAGATGAGGGAATTCCGTATGGAACAAGTTATAAACGGCTGGCACGTACCTGGAAGGTGCAAAATACAGATAGTGTCGGCGTAGTTCAAGTGGCTGTACCGACCAGCTTGATTCCGCTCGGCGGCGTGCTTCTGACAAGCGATAATAGCAATTTCGGTAATGCAGCAGCAACGCCAATGGTCGAGGCTACGCTTCATGGGGCTTCATATTTTGTTGCCGAAGCATCATTGGCCAACGGTTCCTACTTTACCTTTGCGGAAAAGCTGCCCGATATTCAATTGACGAAGTTGGAGATATGGAACGGAGCCCAGAATGTGCTCAGCGGCTTTCTGCCGAGTAAAACAAACGGGTATGAATCTGTGGTTCCACAGCAAACGGATAACGTTAAAATCGTTGCGCAAGCGAACACCGGTATTAGCGTGAATCTGACTTTAACTAATTATTTACAGGCAGATTCCGTGATCACAGACCCTGCCCAAGTGCCGATTGTGCCGGGATTGAACAAGCTTAAGATCGAGCTGTCGAACGGAAGCTCTAACAATGTATATAGGGTAGATATCATCCGGCAGCTGGCCGTCGGATCAGACGGCAAAATCGAGCTTAACAGAGGCACCGTGACAGCAAGCTCCTTCCAGCCGAACACGAACTACGTGCCTGCCAATGTGATTGACGGTAATTGGGAGGATCCGGAGAGCCGATGGTCGGCATCGGGACAGGGGCAGTGGCTGCAGTTCGATATGGGGCAGCCCCAAGCCGTTACCTATTTGCAAATCGCCTTTCTGAACGCAAGAGAACGACAGTCCGTCTTTGAAATTCTGGAATCGAATGATCCCAATTTTGCAACAAGTACTTTGCTGCTCGCAAAAAGAAAAAGCCGCTCACTCCAGTCCACAGATAGTTTGCTGCAGCCTTATGTGTTGGATAAACCGGCGACAGCTCGCTATTTGCGGTTCGTCGGATACGGCAATACCGCTGCCGGTAGCTCGGGCAATTGGAACAGCATGACGGAATTAGCTATGTATACGGGGACACCTCCTGTCATTGTAGAGCCTGAAGAGCCTACAGGTCCACCACAAGCCGGCGATGTTGCGGAAGGACCGCCTCCTGCATTGGAAATTATCAATGTCAGTACGGCAGAGCAATTGCAAACAGCTCTGGATCAGGCAAAGCCGGGAATCGAAATTAGACTGAAGAGCGGGTCCTATGAGCAGAACGGTCCGTTTGTGATCAAGGACAAGCAAGGTACGGCCGCGCTTCCGATTCGAATTACGGCAGCAGATCAGGGCGGAGCCATTATTAAAGGAAACAGCTACTTGCATATTGAAAATTCAAACTACGTGGAAGTATCGGGTCTCGTGTTCAACAGTGGGATTGGTACGACCGGTCTGGATTACCGGGGCATTAATGCCAGCCTTGCCTCCGAATTTAGAGGAGAGGACTCGGCATCTACTACCGTCCCCAAAGGGCAAATTCCTTACGCACAGGTTCATCCTGGATTGGAGCTTTATAACTCCAGCAATATATCAGTATT
>NZ_JMLS01000073.1 GCF_000686845.1 Paenibacillus sp. UNC451MF
CCAAGGTGGCGTGCCACACACCCTCCATGTCATAGTCCCCAGCGGTAAAACCATGATAGGCGACTAGGGATGAGCCAGAAGAGGCTATGATGTTCAGTGAGAGACTCTGAAGGTTTTCGGGTTGCAGTTCCTCCAAATTAATATGAAAATTCCGCAAGCTTGAATCTCCGCTGAACACATGAACATCCACATCAAAATAATGTAGGTCTTCCGATCCTCCGTCTTTACGTACGCCCTCTAGTTGAATAAAGTAGTCCGTAATCGGATCGCCGCGCTCATCGGTCACACGGATAACGAACTGCTGCCAAGGAGTAAGCTTCCCATTTAGAAGGCTACTGCTATCTTTATACCAGTCATCCAATTCCTGCTTGCTATTTACCTCCAATGCGGTGTGAACGCTATTAACGAGTTCATCCGTCGGATTCTCAAGAATCGAAGCGTGGTTCAAACCTTCAACTGGAATGAGGGGAATGTCAACATGATGATCCTTGTGCCAATTGGAAAAAGAGATCCGAGCTTGGTCCTCTACATTTCGGGTCAGGTCCAAGGTAATCTTTCGAGCATTTAATGCACAGCCTGCCCAACGTACCGTTCCATCCGTACCGGGTTCATTAACTAACCTACGTATACCGCCATAAGCCTCCGACCCACAAAAAATAAAAACGTACGGCGTATCCCCGTCTGGTCCATAATAAGGCTTACTCCCGAATAAATCTTTATCCGTCAAATCCCATGTGAAGCGGCTGCCGAGCTCGAGTCCTTCCAGAATACGATCTCCGGCGTCAAGAAAATCAGGACCGAGCTCCTTGCGTCCTTTAAAAATACCGCCTAGCCAGCTGCGCCCTTTATGTGCTAAGGGGGATCCGAAGCTGGCAGGAGCAAGGCCGATTAAATGCTTTAGACGATCGCGTCTTTTGGCATAGGCTGAAAGCCAGGATCTGATAACAAGCATTCCGGTCGAGTGGACGATTGCATCGAACGGTTCGTCTCCCTTCAAGCCTATTTCCTCACGGAGGGCCCGATCGAATCCTTCTGCAATATCGGGAATCGTTACCTCATTAGTCAGTGACTCATAAGAACAAACGCGAATGGACCGAACATCCCTCCCTTTTTTGCTCAGTAGTTTAACCCATGTTTGGAAGGATTCTCCCGTATCCGAGTAGCCATGAATCAAGACAAGCGGTCTTTGCGCCATAGCTTTCCTCCTAGCACCTTATATTTTAAAAATACTATTTTATATATAGGTTGAAATTATAAAAATAGAAGATAGCAGCTGAAATAATCTAGAATAAACACCAATTTAAAATTCCATATAAAGGATAAAATGCGGTTTTGTTGAATTAATGTTAGAAAACAAAAAAGATCGAGATTATAAGGAGGAATAACGAAATGAGTGAGCAAGTGAAAGCTAAAATAGAAAATTTTCTTACCGTCCTATTGGTTTCTGATTTGAATAAATCGAAGGAATATTACCAAAAAGCGTTGGGCTGTGAGGTTAATGATGTTTGGGCAATCCGAGATGATTTTGGATTAGGCTTCAAATTAATTCAGGCAAAAGATAACCAAGATGTGAGGCC
>NZ_JMLS01000074.1 GCF_000686845.1 Paenibacillus sp. UNC451MF
TCCGGGCTGTCACTATGTGCCCGCCATAAGAATTGGAGTGACCGCATTCCAATGGGGTCGAGCTTACAAAGCTGGTCTCCCTTCCTTCGATGCTGAGAGCTCCGTCTTCCAACGTGATGATCGCATACAAAGGCTCCTCATAAGGCGCGCACATCTGCAACACTGGATATTGTTCAGATACTTCCTCTGAATACACCGTATGCTTGTAAGGCTTGCCCATCCAAAAATAAGACATGCTGTTCATATGTATGAAATAGATGTCGTCAATCACCTTTACCCCATCTAGGTGGTTATGTCCATTCATACATGCGATAACTTTGCGGAAACCGGCAGCAGCGTTCGCTTCTTTCACAATAGCCCTGAACGCTTCACTATTATGAACACCGTAATTCACATCGGTATAGATAGATTCCAAATTTTGATGGCTGAAAATGACAGTTGTTTTATCGGTTGCTGCCAAATCGCTTCGGAGCCACTCCAGCTGCTCGGGAGTCAAATAATTGTTAGCCTGCGGGTTCTTGTGGTAGTTCCCAAATTCGTAATCCACATATTGACCTTCCAAAAACATATTATTGCCGTCCAGCACGATAAAATGAAATTGACCGGAATCAAAAGAGTAATAGTTGCGCTCCATCCCGATGTAATCCATGATGGTTCTTTTGTTACACTTGTCCATGTCATGATTACCCAGCACGTGGTATTTAGGCCCGTTGAATTGCTCCCAAGTGGCTACGAAGGACTGATTCTCAGGTATTGGATAACAAAAATCGCCCAACTGAATAATAAAATCCACCTGTTCCCGGTTCATATGCTCGATGAAGGTCTTCAAACGATCCTCAGCCCGATACATAAAATCCTGATGAATATCAGCAATGATTCCGAACTTGACTTTCTTTGTCCCCATAATGATCAATCATCGACCTCCCCCTGCTTATAATGCACTTTTACAACTTAAGAAACCGATATTCGATTGAATATATAGCCTATAAAATGTAAACCTTTACATTTCGTATTATAATCGAATCTGTTTTAATCAACAATATCGTTAGCATCTTTTTATAATTACTTAATGTCCTTATTGTTGCCGATAAGGGAATATATTACAATATTTCTTGAATCAACCAATAGGAGGTGCACTTATGTTAAAGAAGCTACTTGTTCTCTCATTATGTGCTGTAATTCTTACCCTTCCAAACGCTGCTCTAGCAAAAAACAACACCACGGTCACTCACCAATCTTTTGGGTCAGGCTGCAACATTTGGAAATTCTTTGTGACAGCATCGGATTCTGATGGATACGTTGAAACCTT
>NZ_JMLS01000075.1 GCF_000686845.1 Paenibacillus sp. UNC451MF
GAAGGTGTAGGGTATGCTGCGTTCGAATCGAGATAAACAACAAAACTACGAGCTGGTATCCATTGAAGATTTAGTTCCAGCTGATCATATGCTCCGCAAGATTGATAAGTACATCGATTTTTCCTTCATAGATGAAAAGGTCCGTCACCTCTACTCTCAGGATAATGGTCGGCCAGCCATCGATCCGTTGGTTCTCTTCAAAATGATCTTCCTAGGTTATTTTTACGGGATTCGCTCTGAGCGCCAACTTGAACGGGAAATCCAAACGAACCTGGCCTACCGCTGGTTCCTTGGGCTTGGTCTAACCGATCGTGTTCCCGACCATACAACGATTAGTTGGAATCGTCGTACTCGATTTAAAGATACAACCGTTTTTCAGGACATCTTTGATGAGATTGTGCTTCAGGCCATCTCGCATCGTATGGTCGGAGGCCGTGTATTGATTTCGGATTCAACCCACTTAAAAGCCAATGCCAACAAACAGAAATACACCAAAGAGCTTGTGAAGCAGAACACGCGCGATTACCTAGATGAGTTAAATACTGCCGTAGAAGTCGATCGCAAGACACAAGGAAAAAAGCTCTAAAACCACGAGAGGAGGTGAATGAAGACAAGGAAGTGAAGGTCAGCACAACAGACCCCGACAGCGGCTATATGGTACGAGAGGGCAAACCGGAGGGCTTCTTTTATTTAGATCACCGTACCGTTGATGTGAAGTACAATCTCATTACCGATGTTTTCGTCACTGCTGGAAACGTGCATGATTCGGTTCCTTATCTTACTCGCCTCGATCGTCAGCGTGGACGTTTTGGCTTTCAAGTGGAAGCCGTAGCTCTAGATTCTGGTTATTTAACCACTCCGATTTGCAAAGGCCTTGAAGAACGTAAGATATTTGGTGTAATTGCGCATCGTCGGTTTCACCCTACGCAAGGGCTGTTTCACAAATGGGAATTTAAGTACGATGCAGAACAAGATGTATATTTATGCCCACAAAAGCAAGAACTGCCTTACCGAACTACAGATCGTCACGGCTACCGACACTATGCATCAGACCCTAAGATTTGCGCGAGTTGCCCCATGCTAGCGAAATGTACACGATCCAAAAACCGCCGCAAACTCGTAACGCGGCATATTTGGGAAGATAGCAAGGAGCAAGTGCGATTAAACCGGTTGAGTAGATCCGGTAAGCGGCTTTACCAAAAACGAAAAGAAACGATTGAGCGAAGCTTCGCGGACGCTAAACAGCTCCATGGGTTTCGCTATTGCCGTTTGCGGGGGCTTCGAAATGTCACGGAGCAAGCGCTTATGACAGCAGCCGTACAAAACATGAA
>NZ_JMLS01000076.1 GCF_000686845.1 Paenibacillus sp. UNC451MF
AATTCATTCAAAAAGGAGAGTTGTATCATGTCGGTTAAAGAACAATTGGAACAAGCTAAGGCGGGCTTCATTGCAAAAGTACCCGCAGAGGCCCAGGAGAAGATTTTTCTCCACATTAAGGAGCAGCAGCAATCCGGTATCGTGTTCGGTTTGAGGGAAGGGGACAAAGCCCCGAATTTTACGTTGACCAATCCGTTCGGCGAGCAAGTGACCCTATATGACGAGGTTGCCAAAAGTCCCGTTGTCCTGGCCTTCTATCGTGGCAGCTGGTGTCCGTTCTGCAATATCCAGCTTAGAGCCTATCAGCAATGTCTCTTGGAGATTCAAAAGCAAGGCGGCCAGTTGATTGCCATCTCTCCGCAAAGCCCCGACAACTCGCTGACCCAGAAGGAGAAAGAACAACTGACCTTTCAGGTGCTGAGCGATCCGGATGGCCGTGTCGCCGATAGCTATAAGCTTTTGTTTGAATTACCTGATTACCTTCAAAACACCTTCAAAAATACACTCAGACTGGAGCTCACCGAGTTCAATAAAACCGAACGCTGGGTGCTGCCGGTTCCTGCGACATACATTATCGACAAGGAAGGAATCGTTCGCCACGTCTACGTCACCCCGGACTTCATGGTGAGGATGGAGCCTCAGGAAATCATCGATCAATTGAAGAAACTTTGAGCCTTCAAGAGATGTCGTGTCATGAGACCGTTGGGGGGATTCCCACACCCCGCTGCCATCAATCCAAGATAATTATTATTTCGGCTCGTTAACGAAACAGGCTTCCGATCCATTTGATGTCGGCAGCCTGTTTTGTGATGTTATTTTTTCATCCCAGAGCCGAAGCCAATTAAATATCCATCCAGGTCACTAACCGAAAACTCTTTCCATACGCCCCAGTCATGTTCACTAATTACAGGTTCTTTAGCTATAACAGCTCTATTTGCTTTTAATTCTTCATATAAAGCATCAAGACCCTCATGATCTTTTACGTAAGCATAGGTATTCCATGTATCTTTGTT